>JAETNS010000023.1 GCA_021772015.1 Prevotellaceae bacterium
ACCCCCCAGACGCAGCCCAGTCAGCAGCTTATAAGGAAAAAGACGTTCTCGTAAAATAAACATCTTATACCAACTGTTTATTTTCCTTAATTCAAAATGACAACAACAGCGCGGGCCGCAAACTGGCAGGCCTGTTTCCGGCCCGCGATATTGTTGTCAAACCGATGAATTGTTTCAGAAGAAATAGGTGACGGAGGCGGACCAGTAGCGGTTACGGGCGGAGTAATTCTCGAGTTTGACAGCCTTTGTGGCATAAGTCATACCCCATGTGTAGGAACCGGCCACCTGCCAGCGCTTGAAGATCTCCGCGCCGATTCCGGCTCGCAATCCGATGGAACCAAAAGGATATTCCATAGCCTTGCAGGAGGAGTGGGCGATATTGAAACTGAATACCGGGCCGCCGAATACAAACGGGGCGAGGGTATCCTCAAAGCCATTCATGCGGGTCCATTTGAATTCGAGATTCAAAGGAATTTCAAGTGTATGCAGATAAAGGTGTTCTTTGCCATAACCGTCGACAGCCCATATCTTGCGGCTTCCAAGATCAAGCGTCGCCCCTTTCATGGCATACAAAGCCCCGATACGAAGTCCAAGGCCGATTCCGGGAAACATCAGTTCTCCTTGCACTCCGACCCGTGGGCCAACGGCACCATCAACCGTGACCAAGTCCTGTTTGAAGTCAAGAGTGGTGAATCCGGCTCCCACCTGGGCGCCATAACGGAATTCCGCCTTTGATGAAAATGCCCCTCCTACGAGGAGGAGGCAGACCAGGATATATTTAAGCAGTTTCATTACTTGGGAAGAATTACATTGATTATGGAAGGAACATCGGCATTCACCGAGAGCTGATCACCGGTCGCCATGTCCTTTAGCGTGACTTTCCCTTCGGCCAGTTCGGTTTCACCGATAATTGCGACAAATGGAATCGAAGAGGCATCCGCATAACCCATCTGCTTTTTCATCTTGACACAATCAGGATATACCTCGGCCGGAATACCGGCTGCACGAAGGCCCTTGATGAGCTTCAATGCCAATGATGATTCCGACTCTCCGAAATTAGCGAAAAGCACAGTCGTGGCTGTAGCTTTAGCCTCCGCCGGGAATAGATCAAGGGCAAGAAGGACATCGTATATGCGATCCGCCCCGAATGACACACCTACGCCTGACAAGCCCGGCATTCCGAACACCCCGGTAAGATTGTCATAACGGCCGCCCCCCGAAATCGAACCGATCTGGACATCAGCCGCTTTCACTTCGATAATTGTGCCGGTATAATAGTTAAGGCCGCGGGCAAGAGAAACATCCAGATCAAGAACAGCGGTTAGGCCGAGAGCGGTGACACCGTTGATGACGGTCACAAGCTCCTTGACTCCAAGCGAGCCGATCTCCGAACCGGACAACAAAGTCTCCAGACGGGAAAGGCGTTCTTCCAACGAACCGGAAATAGCCAGTATCGGCTGAAGTCTGTCAACAGCCTCCTGAGACAATCCGCGTTCGAGAAGCTCCTCATTGACTTTCTCCAGGCCGATCTTGTCGAGCTTGTCAATTGCCGTGGTTATGTCTATGATCTTGTCAGGATGACCTATCAGTTCGGCGATCCCGGCCAGTACCTTGCGGTTGTTGAGTTTGATGACAACACGGATGTCAAGGCGGCGGAAAACCTCGTCGACCATCTCCAACAGTTCGATCTCGTTGATCAGCGAATCCGAACCGACCACATCGGCATCACATTGGTAGAACTCGCGGTAACGTCCTTTCTGAGGCCTGTCGGCGCGCCATACCGGTTGTATCTGATACCGTTTGAACGGCATCTGAAGATCGTTGCGGTGCTGGACAACATAGCGGGCGAACGGCACTGTCAGGTCATACCGCAACCCTTTCTCGCTGATCTTGGATGTCAGTTTCGGATAACTCAAATCGGCCACCTCCGCCGGATCAACATTCTTCATGTACTCGCCGGAGTTGAGGATCTTGAAGAGCAACTTGTCACCCTCCTCGCCATATTTCCCCATCAGGGTAGAGAGATTTTCCATCGCCGGAGTCTCAAGCGGATTGTAGCCATAGAGCCGGAAAACGGTACGGATGGTGTCGAAAATGTAATTGCGGCGCGCCATTTCCACCGGGGAAAAGTCACGGGTACCTTTGGGTATGGAGGGTTTCATGTCAATTCAAAATTATCAGTTCTTATTGGCGCGTTTGCGTTCAAGCTCGTCGAGGATGATCTTGCGCAGACGGAGATGATTGGGGGTCACCTCCACATACTCATCCTCTTTGATGTATTCCAACGCCTCTTCAAGGCTGAAGACGACGGGAGGGACAATCTTGGCCTTGTCGTCAGCGCCTGAAGCACGCATGTTGGTGAGTTTCTTGGATTTGGTGACATTGATGACAATGTCCTTGTCTTTGGCGCTTTCTCCGACAACCTGTCCGGCGTAGACCTCCTCCTGCGGGAAGATGAAGAAACGCCCGCGATCCTGGAGTTTGTCTATGGCATAGGCGTAAGCGGTTCCCGCCTCCATTGCTATCAGTGAGCCGTTTGTGCGCCGTTCAATGTCACCTTTCCACGGCTGGTACTCCATGAAGCGGTGAGCCATTATCGCCTCTCCGGCAGAACCGGTAAGGACATTGTTGCGCAGTCCGATGATACCGCGTGACGGGATCTGGAACTCCATATGCACACGGTCGTTCTGGGTAGTCATTGATACCAGATCACCCTTGCGGCGAGTGACCATGTCGATCATTTTGGAGGCATACTCCTCCGTCACATTTATGGTCAGCAGTTCGACCGGCTCACATTTGACCCCGTCAATCTCCTTGACGATGACCTGGGGTTGGCCGACCTGAAGCTCGTAGCCCTCACGGCGCATGGTCTCGATAAGCACCGATAGATGAAGGACACCACGCCCGTAGACATTCCATTTGTCTTCATTGTCGCTCTTGGTCACGCGCAAGGCGAGATTCTTGTCAAGCTCACGGGTAAGACGTTCCTGGATATGGCGCGATGTGACGAATTTACCATCCTTGCCGAAGAAGGGTGAGTCGTTTATGGTGAATGTCATCGACATAGTCGGTTCATCGATGGCAATTCTCGGAAGCGGCTCGGGATTGTCGGGAAGCGTCACCGTGTCGCCGATCTCGAAGCCTTCCAGACCGACAAGGGCGCAGATATCTCCTGAAGAGACCTCCTGCACGCGTTTGCGACCCATTCCCTCGAAAGTATGAAGCTCCTTGATCTTCTGCTTCGATACAGACCCGTCGCGGCGGCAGAGTCCGATCTCCATTCCCTCGCGCAAAGTTCCGCGATGGACGCGCCCGACGGCAATACGGCCCACATAACTCGAATAGTCAAGCGAAGTTATCAGCATCTGGGGATCACCTTCGATTGTTGTGGGGGCGGGTATATGCTCTATGATAGCGTCAAGGAGCGGTATGATATTGTCGGTTGGCTGCTTCCAGTCGAGGCTCATCCAGCCATTCTTGGCCGAACCGTAGATAGTCGGGAAATCAAGCTGCTCCTCCGTGGCATCGAGGTTGAACATCAGATCGAAGACCATCTCCTGGACTTCCTCGGGACGACAGTTGGGTTTGTCGACCTTGTTGATGACAACCACCGGTTTCAGGCCCATCTGTATTGCCTTCTGCAGCACAAAACGGGTCTGGGGCATCGGACCTTCAAACGCGTCGACAAGCAAAAGACATCCGTCGGCCATATTCAGGACTCGCTCCACCTCCCCGCCGAAGTCGGCGTGGCCCGGAGTGTCGATTATGTTTATCTTTGTGTCCTTATAATTTATGGAGACATTTTTTGAGAGGATAGTTATACCCCTCTCCCTCTCCAAGTCATTGTTGTCGAGTATAAGTTCGCCGGCATTCTGATTCTCGCGAAAGAGATGCCCGGCCAAAAGCATTTTGTCTACCAACGTCGTCTTACCGTGGTCGACGTGGGCGATGATTGCGATGTTGCGGATGTTCTGCATTACGGATGTAAACAGCTTTGAAATTATTTTCAGTTCATTTTCAAGCTGCAAAGTTACGAAATTTTCCCGTAAACCGCCCTACCTGTCACCGCTTTTTTATGTTCGCGCCGGCCGATCACAGCCGTGATCACACCCCGTCAAGGCTTGGCGGAGTTTTGATCGGTCAGGCCGTCATCGCCGGGGGCAGCACGGAGATATTTCGGATCGTGGTTTCTTGCCCGTCCTTTTGAGAAATAGCAGGTAAACGATAGGCTGAACATTTCCCGGGGATGATATGATTTCCGTTGGCTGTAACTGAAATCACACGGCACCAATCCCGTAGCACCCTCACCGACAGCGGGCATCGCCGACACACCTTTTCCCGTGACCGTCGTATGAGAGCCGGCATAGTTGAAATGGAAACCGAAAGAAAAATTACGGTACTTGTATTGCGCCGTGATGGCCCATTGCATTCCGCTTTCAGTGGTGAGGTCTCCGTCAAACTCCTTTGTCGGGGAGTTGACATGAGCCGCTGCCTCGAAATTGTTTTTTGAGAACTTCAATGAGCCACCTCCCCGCAGATAATTCGATCTCACGCGCCGGGACGGGGTGTCGTAACGGGTGGTATACAGCTCTACATACGGGGAAATCTCAAGCCAGGGGAAAACCGCCCAGTTACCGTTCAACTCAAGATAATTGGTGAATGAAGATGAGATCTGCGTAGGACGCATCCGTTCGATGCCGTCGTGGGGCGCGATGACCGAGACCGCCGGATGATGATCATACTCCGGCATAACCATCAGAATCAACCGGTTGGGATTGGACGAACCGATATACCCCACGGCAAGCTTCGCCATAGTGCGCCATGAGTCATTTTTCAAAGAAGGATTCCCCGTCGAGACAAACCATGTGTCAAGATATGTCGGACTTCCAGACAGGTCGCCAAGTTTATACGTTTGCCGAGAAAGAGTCATGGTCAACTGGGCTGTCAGGCCGCTAAGCTTCCCTTGACCCCACCAGTCGCCATATATCCTGACATAAGGGGAAATGTTGGTCAGGCTCTTTTCTGAAGTGGCTTGTGAATAAATCGAACCGCCAAGGTTCAAAGCCGCCGAAAAGCTCGCGTTCTCTCTCGGAAAGCTCTTGGCATATCCCGCGTTGAAGAAATCGTAATGGATATGAGGTGTGGTTCTGACATCGGCTACCGACTGGCTCATTCGCTTGAAATCATAAGCGTTGGCAACCGAGAATTGTCCCCCTCTAATAAATGAGACGAACATGGCCGTGGCCGACAGGTTATAGACATTGTTGTCTACCGAGGCTATGTTGCCAAATGGTTCGCCGCCATCGGTAGATGGGATATCCATCCAGACCTCCGATGTAGAGGTGGATTTCCCCAATGTGTTTACCACGTTGACAGCGAACAATGATCCTTTGGGAAAGGTGTAGGCATAATACAGATCCGCCACACCTGTCTTGGCATCGCTCTCAAGATAATTGCGGCTCGAACCGCTCAACTTATCCTGACCCGCAACAAGAGCTGAACGCGTGTCATAACGTTCATTTGCCGGATCGGATATGAATGAAAGTTTGGCGTTGAAAAGGTGGTCCCCCTGAAAACGTTGATACGAGACAGACGCAGTCTGGTTTACCCAATGATGCCGGCCCCGGCCAACATATGACGTGGCCATGTCGGGAGAATATATGTAATCGGAGTTAAGCTCCGTGCCACGGTATATGCGGTAATCCGCTATATATCCGATTTTGACCTGATTGAGGGAATCGGCATATGTCAGGTCGAGCTGATCGGTGCCATACCCGGCATTTACGGCGTTACGCGCATTGACGTATGCGCTATACAGTCGGTCGAACCGTCTCTTTGTTATGACATTCACGATCGGGCCGGTTGTGAACGACAGATACCGGGCAGGCGCGACCTGATAATACTCGACTTTCTTTATGTCAGCTCCCTGATATGAGCGCAAGTCAAGAGCTGTAGACGGAACACCATTGATGAGCACATACACGTTCTGACGATCCCATGACGTCAATGTCGTGGCATTCAGCGACGGGACAAACCTGTTCATCGAGGATATCGCGTCGAGCGCGTTAGTGCCAAACTCCCGGTTTTCTTTTGAGAGCAACAGGACCTGGCAACCGTCACGATGGATCACATTTTCCGCCTTGACAACCACCTCGTCAAGATGCCTGTCCCCGATTGAATCCACCGGTTCAGCAGCCATCGCCCGTCCCCCGATTGTGACAACACAACCGACCACCACCAGCCATTTCACAACATCCATTCTCATACCGATTGACATAGCTATTTTATTTAGTGCATTGTTTGACAAGAAATTTCAATAGTTCATCTTCGAACACCTCATCCATTGAATCGAATTTGCAGAAATTCTCACCTGCAAGAAAGTTTTTAGGGCACAACCCCATACACACCGGCAACTCCTTGCATGCAAGACATCTTGGATTCTCAAACGATGGAGAGAAACATTTTAAATCAAAATCGTCATGCCATTCTATAGTTCCGTCTTCTTTCAATATCCCTTTAGGTTTTTCCTCATAGAGATCATTACAAGCCGTGCATTTTACTATATGTCCGTTGTAATTTATGGCATTATAGTATTTCTTATTTACATAACAAGGTGTAAAACCTATTTGGCCAATGGCATTACTGATTTTATATCCTGAATTCTCAAAACAATTCACCACGTCAGACAATCTGCTCCCAAAAGATTTATCAACACTCTCTTGCCATACTTTTTTGGGTGAAATGAATATACGATCACGCACCTCAGGGCAAACTTGTTTGTTGACCTCTTCCACCAATCTCATAGAAAGATTATGATGAGTATAATTTATCCTCAAAAACAATGTCACATTCTTATTGACAATGAGCATATTATTTATGTTTGACAAAACTCTCTCAAACGCAGAGTCACAACCTTTGGTAAATTTCACCTTATCATGCACACGCTTCTCTCCATCCAACGTAATTTGAAATTGGCGAAACCCTAACTCCTGTAATTGGGACAAAACTCTTGGAATCAGGAAGTAACCATTGGTCGTCGCACTTGTCATATATGGCAATCCTTTGAGCTTACATTTCTCAACTGCATATTTACTGATTGGAGCAATGACTTGATCAAAGAACATAAATGGTTCACCTCCGAACCAATCCAAATGTAATGATTCAATCCCAACCTCTTCTATCATATAATCGATATGACGTTTTAAAGCATTCATTGTGTCTTCTTTCATTATAGACACTTTATGATTCTGAATACAGTACCAACATTTGAAATTGCAATTCAGTGTAGGCAATACGACCAGAAAATAATTTTTATCGTTTACAGCTTCATGATATTTTTTGCGTATGATATCTCGCTCATCAATATCTTCAGGCACGATGAATCCATTCTCTAATAGTTTTTCATAAAATATCGGAGATGTTTCTTTAATCGCCACTAAATCCTCCATAGAGTTTTCAATCTTTCGGCTCAAATTCTCTGATATTTGGAAATAGCATTGTGTGAGGCCATTATACCAATAGCCACTACCATTAGTATATAATATGTAATTGTATTTGCTTTGTTTCATAATCAAATTTTTTAATGGGATCGAAATAGAATACCATTTCGATCCCAAATAAAGAGGTTGGTCGTTTTTAATGAGTGATAACAGGAGCCATGCCGCATCCAGTCACAGCATTGAGACATCGAAGCTGATCAACACCAGCTCCACATCCTTTAGATGCATTGACACACTCTGTTTGAGCCAAAGGATTAGCACTGCTACCACCCCTGATTTTCAAAGCTTCAAGTTCTTGAAGTTCGGTGATTGAGAATTTTGCCTTGTTCATAATGAAGTTAATTGATTAATTGACGATTCACCTTAGCAAACTTACTATAGGCGACTTGGAATTAGAGATCATTTTTAGTTGGCAAAGAATACTGTTTATTGCCTTGTGTTTTCGCACAAAATTATATAAAACATCTGATATCGCCAAATTTTCGACAGATTATTTATTCCACACCCAATATTTATAACCCGTTTATTTTTAGCTATTTACAAAACGCATCAACAATAAATTTTCTACACCTTGCAACTATCTATCCCCCAACGAGTTACCAAAACGCCGCGTCTGCCCTCGCTAACATATTGGTTATTAATGTTTTACACCCAGCAGAGAAACAAAGGATGCCTTATCTGTGGCTTCGGAAGATAGAATGCGATCGGCGATACGCCGTCTTTTGGTATAAAAATTCTTCAGTTTAAGATCACAGAAGAAACACACTGATCGAGTTGACAACCCGGCATAGATCAACAAGACAAACTTCAAATCTTCAGAAGACAGCCACGGGCACTGTTCTCTAAGACGGCCCATTATACTATCCATATATTTATTGACGGATATCTCAATCTTGCGAAGATTGTCAGGAGAAGTCATATTGCCCAATTCCTCCTCTATCCTTTTTATTATCAAAGGATGCAACTTAGTCATGTTGGACCTCTCGAAAAGTTCTTCACATAACATATCAACAGTAATCCAACGCTCTTTGAATAGAGCCAGAATGGATTCGGAAAAGACCTCATTGGACATTGGATTTTTGTTAGAATCGTCTGATAATTTCATAATCTTACAAATTTAGCTCCGTTTTTAAGTGTCTTTAGCTGTCACCAACCCTTTATACGCGTCAAAATGACGCGGTCGAGATCAAGGAGGATGAAAACGAACACAAGAGCGGCCACACAAAACAGGATGGCGACATAGCCCCAAAGATATAGAGCGAGAGGATGCCGTCCGAGCAGACGGCTTACTTTAGGCGAACGTTCGATCGGAGTAGAAGACGTCGCCGAATCTGGCGGTGAGGAAGTACGGTTCATAACGGTGATTGGCAAATAGTTAGAGATTATTGATCGGAGAGGACTGTCTATTAACCTCCAAGTTCAAGTTGGTTCTTTATAAGGTTGAAATACTTTCCGTGGAGCGCGACGAGGTATTCGTGAGTGCCCTGCTCGACAACATGGCCTTGGTCAAGCACTACGATATGGTCGGCATTACGGACTGTCGACAGGCGGTGGGCGACGACTACAACGGTTCGTTCCCGATAGAATCCATCAAGATTTCCTACTATCTCCCTCTCGTTGCGGGCATCAAGCGAGTTTGTCGCCTCGTCGAGAAAGATAAAGGGAGGATCCTTGTAGACGGCGCGGGCGATCAGGATCCGTTGTTTCTGACCCTGGCTAAGTCCCGTGCCGTCGGGTCCTATAACCGTGTCATAGCCTAACGGGAGGGATTGGATGAAGTCATGGATGTTGGCGATCCGAGCAGCCTCCAGAAGTCTCCCGCCATCGATTTCGCCGTCATCGACAGCGATGTTGCGGGCGATGGACTCGGAGAATATGATGCCTTCCTGCATCACCGCTCCGCATTGTCCGCGCCACCATCGGAGATCTATTTCCCGCAAGTTCCACTCCCCTATCATGATCTCTCCACGCGACACAGGATAGTAGCCGAGCATGAGCTTCACAAGGGTGGTTTTTCCCGACCCGGAAGCACCGACTATGGCTGTCACCTTACCGGCGGGGATCTCAATATCGACACCGCGTATGGTTTCCTGTGGAGAATGAGGATCATATCTGAAACCGATTCCGCGCAGGCTGATTGATTTTGCCGTGCCGCCGAAATCAGAGGCGGTCGCACCCCGCTGTTCCTCCTCGCGCCCCCGGTGGATCTCGTTTATGCGCTCAAGAGAGATCTTGACATCCTGTATGGAATAAATGAAAGCCATAAACTGCTCCACGGGGGAATTCAACTGGCCGACAATATACTGGATGGCAAGCATAGCGCCCAACGACAGGCTGCCGTCGATGACACCTTTGGCCGCAAGCACGGTTATCAGGATATTCTTGACCTCGTTTATAAAGACGCTACCCGCTTCCTGAGCCTGCTGCAGGCGCAGACTCTTCATCTGTACGGCGAAGAGATCGGCCTGCACATCCTCCCATTCCCACCGACGGCGACGGCCGCAGCCCTGCAGCTTGATCTCCTGCATGGACGTGATGAAACGGAAGGTCTTGTTCTGGTTATCGGCCTGCTTCTCAAACAGTTCATAATCGATAACCTTACGCTGCCTTAGGAAAGAAGCGATCCATATCCCATACACAATGCTTCCTGCAAGGAACACCCCGAAAACCAGCTTGTCATAGAGCAGCAACACCACCCCGAATACGAGGAAACTCAACATCGTGAACATGATCCCGAGGGTCTGCCCTGTCAGGAATGACTGGACCCGCTGATGGTCTGCCATCCGCTGCATCAGGTCGCCGGTGAGCTTCGTGTCGAAAAACGCCATCGGCAGATTGAGCAACTTTACGAAAAAGTCGCTCAACAATGATATGTTGACCCTCATCGATATGTGGAGCAACAGCCGGCGGCGGATGAAATCTGTAGCTGCCCTCCCTATGACTATCATCAGTTCCCCCAACAGTATCAGCCATATGAAACTTATCTCTTTCCTGCTTATCCCCACATCGACGATGGCCTGGGTCAACATCGGCATCACCAGTTGCAACAGACACCCGGCCAAAAGCCCCAGGAATATCTGCAGGAAGAATTTCCGATACTCCTTGAGATACCGGGCAAGCACCCTGAAAGGATTCCCCCTCCGGTCCTCCTCCCGCTTCAACCGGCCAAAACGCTCGGTGGAGGTAAACCACATCCCGATCCCCTCACGGCCACTTTCATCCCTATTATCACTTGGAGGCAACCATCCTGCGGCAAATTCCTCGCGGGAGTAAGTGACCTTCCCTTTCGCGGGGTCGGCGACTTTGAAACGTCGGCCACCGTTACTGACTTTGTAAAGCACCACAAAATGGTTCTGATTCCAATGCAATATGCACGGCAGCGGCAATCTTACAAGGTTGTCAATCGAGGTTTTCCCGCCTTTCGCCTCCAGTCCCAGCGATCCTGCGGCATCGGCTATACCTTTTAGCGACACCCCATCCTTGGTCGGGAAGCACAGCTCTTCAAGTTGCCCCACAGAACATCTCAACCCCAAACGGCGACATACCATCCAGAGCGCGACGACCCCGCACTGCATCGAGTCGCGCTGTTTCATGAAAGGGAAACTCACCAAGGCACCTTTGATTTTTGATCGCATCCACAAAGTTAGTCAAATTTCCTTTTCATCCAACAGTTTTTCAGCCCAAACTTATTTCTACAAACGGTTTTTCTCCGAAGCACCGGCTCCTTGTCCTTTGTATCGCGAGCGGGTGGCATTGAATGTGTATTTCACTGTCAGTTTGAAATCCCGGAACGACCGATCGGTCATCCCCTTGTTTATGGTCGCCGGATCGTAGCTTGTGTAATGCAAGCGTTGTTGATCAAGCAGATCACGACCCCACACTTGTATGGCAAGCATCCCTTTCAGGAAAGTTTTCGACAAGCCGATATTCAGAAGATGGGAATACCTGATATAACTTAACCTGCTGTCTCCTGAAGACCTGAACACATACTGCCCGTAAAGAGTGAAACCATAAGGCAACTCTATGGAATTGTCAAAGGCAACTGTGAATATCGGCTGCGAAAGGGCCACTTGGCGACCTCCCGACTCTACTTTTAACCATTGTTTCTCCAAACCCATAGACAATGAGGGAGTCCATCGGATAATCTTTGTGCCATATCCCGCATTGACATACATTGACTTTATGTCGGGAATATTCATCCAATATTGTAAAATAATTTCAGGATCAGGCTCATACAATACAGAAGCGTGGATAATGGCTGATTTTTCATATTTGTAACCCGACTGAAGCCAGAAAGCCCCATATTGGGCATTGAGATAAACCCGCTGTAATTTCGACGACCTCAACTGTGGATTGCCGGCCTGATAGGTATAGCGGTTGACATAGTTCACCTGCCCGGTCATCATGCTGTAGGATGGCTGGTAGGTGTCATAGCGATAGCCTATATTCCATGAAAATTTCCCGAATGTCGCTCCGAATTTTATATTAGGGAAAAGATAGTCATGATTCTCCTTGTAGGAGTCATCACTGCCGTAATATTTGACACGACGATGTTCGTATCTCAGTCCTATTTCCCAGAAAAACTTTGAAAGACGCTGTTTCCAACTCGCAAACACAGCTATCGATGATTCGTTATTGTCAGAATATCCGGCATTCATCACCCCCTCCGGACTAAAGAACGTTGATTTATAATCAGTATCTGTCCACTCCTGACCAAGAGAAAATTCCGCGTTTTTTACCGGATAAGCCAGAATCACATTCTCGGCCAACAGGCGCGACGAGGATGTACCCTGCGTTGAGAAAAACCTCGACGGAGTAGTTCCTCCGAACTCATGATAACGGGTATCGGTTCGGGAATCATTCCCCTGATAATCAAAATTAGATGAGACGGACAGGTCTCCTATTTTTCCCTCATAGTAAAAATTGAGGTTATGGCAAGGCCACATACGGGTGTCGCCCTCCTCATTCTGCTCCCATTCGTCGGTTGTATCAGGTGTAAGCTGTTTCGTAGTGCTTGACAGATCCCTTTTTGTCTTTGACCAGAGAAGATAATAAGAACCGCCCACCGAATGATTAGCGTTGAAATCATAGCTGAACCCCACTTTGCCGTTGACATTATTGTGTAGGTCTATGTAACGTGATGAAAAATCTTCCCTACGCGGTATAGAAGAAAAGACATCAGAGTAATATTCCATAACCGTCTCGCTGTCAATATGGTTCTGGTAAATGCGACCAAACAGCTCAAGTCCGCGCCAACGGTATTGAAGATAGGTTCCAATCGTGTTTGAAAACCGGGGATCCAACACCATCGTCTCCGAGATCCACCCGCTAAGCCCCTCCCCTGCCTGTTTCTTTGTCTTGATAAGAATAACCGCATTCACATCCGCCCCATAGCGGCTTCCGGGATTGGTTATAACCTTTATTGATGCGATATCTGACGGTTGCAACGCCCTCAGATCAGACAGATCCCTGACCCGGCGGCTGTTGATATAAAATATCGGTGAGCCTTTGCCGAACACACTGACACTTTCCCCCTCGACCGACAACATCGGGATAAATGACAGCGTCTCAAACACCGTCGGCATATCGGCCAGCGGTGTGTTCCCCACGGATGTCACCATATCCCCCTCGACAAGACGTGTCATTGGTTTCCTTGCCGTTACGGACACTTCTTGCAACAACGTTTCTTTAGGAGAAAGTCTGACAATCAATGACTGCCTGTCATTATCCCCGACAGCCAGAGTCTGCTCATCATACCCTACAAGTCTGAATGTCAACATCTCAATCCCCTTTCCCGGCAACTCAAACCTGCCGACAGAGTCTGTCACCGTACCCGCCACGAATGTGGAGTCTGCCCCCATCCCCACAACGTTGACAAACTCAAGTGGAGCCAAAGAGATAATATCTTCAACATTACCTGTAACACTCTGTCCGTATGCTGTCAAACTGAATAAACAGATGATGCCATGAAGTATCAGAAGTGATATGTTTTTCATAATTATATGGCACATTATAAATATATGATGAGATTCTTTAGGCTAAATATCAAAATTCCATGTGTCAAATAGACAAGTAGAATTTCTGTATATTATTCTTTTTACTTTCCAAATAAAGCAGCAAAGATTCCTCCAACATTTTTGTATCTTTAAAAAATGGACATAGAGAATAGTGGCCTTTTTGTACTAAGTTTTTACTTCGATAATAACCGCATCCACCGCTACAAGCAGGGAAAACCACACAATCCTTACAATTTTTATCAGAAAACGGAGAGGTCTCCAAAAGATAATGCATAAACAACCGTCTATTATTAAAATCATTAGTACGTATATTCCCAACAACCCTATCAGGATGATTCACATCATTCCAACAAGTGTATATTTCACCCTCCGGCCCAATGATAAACGCATTGAGAGAATGAATTATACACCCTTTACCCTCGATTTTTCGCGGCATAAAATCCACAGAAATTCCTTCTTGATGACATTCCTTAAGAAATTCAAAATAATCCGCAGGATTAAGACATGAATAACACATGGAACATCCATCTGGAGTTTCCTCACGGATGATTCCAGGATATATTGCAAATGTTTTATCAGGATATAATCGCCTAAGCTCTTTATGCATGGAGATGTAATCACGTTTGTTTCTTTTTGATATATTTATTCTGATGCTTAAATCACAATCAGGCAAATTAGTCAGTATTTCTCCAATGTTTCTTATTATATTCTCATATGTGCCTTCCCTACTACCTTTAAGACATCTCGTCAGATTGTGATTTTCTTTTACACCATCCAATGTTATCTGAATACTTTTTAACCCAGTCTCGCACATGAAGTCTATGATCTCACGATTAATAAGATAACCATTTGTAAGAATTGAGTGACCGTTTATTTCAACTCCATCAATTTCTCTTATCGCGTTATAAAGTTTTTGTACCCGCTGAAACGCCAACAATGGTTCTCCACCATACCATGTTAGACTTATATTTTTTACAGTTTCACGTTTTTTTATGAACTCAACTAACTGAAGTTGAGTTTCATCACTCATAAATTTCCCGATCTTTTGTCCCTCGAAACAATATGGGCAATCAAAATTACATGCAGTTGTCGGGACTAACACCAAGCTCAATTGCGATAAATTATATCCCCTGATATTCGATTTGATGAGAGATTCGTTGTAATATTGATATTTATCGTCATGAGGCACCAAAACATTTTTAGATAATAAATCATCCAGGACCTCTGATGGCAAACTCTCATAGTCTCTATCATATAATACCTGGAATAAGTCCTCACTAATCTCCGCGAAAAACCTATGCATGGCATTGTATAAATAACAATGGCCTTTTCTCTGAAAAATATGTGTATATATCGATTGTATCATTAGTAAAATTTTTATAAGGCGTATCGCATATCAATTACGATACGCCTTATATTCGAATGATTAAAGAATGGATACCCTTTGGATATCCATTCATCCAAGTCAGTTTTTAGCCCACAGTCTGACTTCCGCATCCAGATTTGTTATCTTTGCAAAAATCATTACAATTACAGCCATAATTCTCATCACAGCACACACCTTTAGTTGTGCCTCCTTTGACAAAGCCAAGATTAATGGGAGTGACTTCCTGAAAGGAATAGACAGCCATGGAAAAATCTTTTTTCATAGGTTCTTTTTTGATTAGAAAATTGTTTCGAGTCATCTTATATCTGACACTTGATGACTTTATTGTCAAAATTACACCTAAGATCAGGATTGCACCAAATTTTTCCTCAAATTAAATTGTCACATGTTTTATTATATTACAACCACAATATAATGACAACCAACGCATTACAGATTTGTGACATATTAACTTTGTCACACTTATTCAATCCCGTAATTTATAAGGATATAAGAATACCAACAGCCCTTGTTTGTAAGATATTTTTACGAGAAAAGATCAGCATTTGTTGTGAGCACATTGGATTCTGCGATACGCGCTCGGATCCGCTGCCATTTAGTATAGTAGTTGGTTGGGGAGATTTCCAGTAAAAGACAGATCGATTTGGGAGAGAAACCGGCAAGTTTTAAAGCGATAAAATAAATATCGGCGGTTTTAATTTTAGGCATCTCTAACTTGATTTTAGATAAAATTCCATTATAGAGTAGCTCTATTTTATCGCTAATCAAATCCAATGACCCTTTCGATCTCAGCTTTTCAAGTTGTAAATCCATACTTCTAATAACTGATTCTGGAGTACCACGCCCCGTGGATTTAGCAATAAAGTATTCCGTGATCAGTTTATCCAATGACTCAAAACCAGCTTTAAACAATACTTCCGCGACCGATCTGTCTATTTTAGCAGATTCCAATTGCTCCCTAACACTATCAAGTTCCATTAATGTTGATATTTCACGCTCTTTTCGCTGCTTTAGTCTAAAACGGAAGAACAACATCAAAAATATAATGGCTATAAGAGAAGACAACACAACTATAAAAATAACATTATTCCGTGTTTCTACTTTTACAGCCTCCTTCTGGGCTTCTTTATTATAATATTCACTTGTGACAAGTGAGGGGGCTTGCGTCACTGTGACATTATGACGAAACTGGCTGATACTGTCGGCAAGCCGCGCATACTTATACGCCCGTTTATAATCTCCGCGTGCCTCGGCTGCAAGCTGACTATAACGGTAATAATAAAAGTTACCGTCACCCCCATAATAATGATCTTTCATTACCGGGAGATAATGCTCCACACTGTCAATCTTGCCCGCTGCATAAAACATCATCAAAACATTCCGCCAATCTATTTTCTTCAAAAAATCATTTCCGGAATATTTAAGGGAGTTACGAAAAGACTTTTCTGCCTGTGCCAAACTATCTCCCGCCACATAAATCATTATATAGCTATTATAAATCTCCGCAAGTGAGACGGAATCAGTAATAGGAGTTGCCAGAACGACACTATCCATCAAAGCCAATGCCTCATCAGTTCGTCCAACACCATTCAAATAGACCGCAACAAATCTTTTATGTCTGCGGACATCTCCATAGCGGCCACAAGCAGCATAATATGAGCAGCATTTTTGAGCATGGGAAAGGACCGAGTCATCTTGATAAACCGGCTCAAATGCATACATTAGCATTTTCTCTACACGAGCCATATGAAGAGTATCTATTCCAGTCACAGCAATATCTTTCGCTTCAAATGCATCCGACATTGCATCCGACAGATTACGTTTAAATAAATTCCATGAGCTTCTTACAATCAACGCTTCAAACAGATGCCTGTCATCCCCCTCTTTTCTGAAAAACTCCACATGGGCTGTCAGCGCGGAGTCAGTTTCGGGATAATCACCACAGTAAATGTTTCCTTTCGACCGCAAAAGGCCATGCAATTCCCGACGACGGTCATTGTCAAGGCTTGCCGACGGAATTGAATCAAGCTGCCGCAAAAGCAACCTGACATCGGGCATCGTGTCATTGAACCTCTCCTCGATATCGGCAAGCAGTCGGTCGGTATCCGTTTCGCGGTGGCATGAACAGAGTGCCGGAATCAGAAACAGCAGGACCAGCGGGAACAAGGAAAGCCCCCGACGTAAAACACGACAGCAAATACGATCCGGTGTAGATCCAAGTGTTTCGGAGAAAAGCATTTTTGATAACGTTGAGGAGTAATAATTCACAAATTTAAAATATTATTCCCAAATCAGCAAATAAATCCCTAATCATAAGCCTCAATTTTTACACACATCTTTTTGCCGAAATTAAATTTGCAATTTTGTAACTTTATTTGTAATTTTGCAACGAATTAAATCTTATGTATTATGCGTATCATCACAGAAGAGCCACTTAAGGAGTTTATCCTACGTCACCCCGACAGCAGGACAGCATTACAAGACTGGGTAAAGACTGTCAAGACAGCCAAATGGAGTAATTTCGCTGATGTCAGGAAGACGTTCAATAGCGCAGACAACGTTGGGAATCAACATTATGTCTTCAATATAAAAGGTAATCAATACCGGATAGTGGCAGTTATTAAATTTACAATACAATGGTTATACATCAGATTCATAGGCACTCATGCGGAATATGACAAGATAGATTGCGCAACAATTTGAATAACTTACAATTAAAACCATCAAGCTTAAACACAAAAACTTGACGGTTGTTTTTAATCTAAAGAAAGGGAATCGAAATGACACGAATTGAAAACGAAGAACAATATCGCTGGGCGCTTGAACGCGTTGAGGAGCTTCTGCCCCTTGTCTCGGACAGCACGCCTTTGTCAGATCCCCGAAGCATCGAACTTGATTTACTGTCGGGACTTGTCGCTGATTATTCCGACGAGCATTATGCCATCGGAGAACCAACGCTTATCGACATGATAAAGCTAAGGATGTTCGAAATGGGCCTGAACCAGGCCGCTCTATCGGAATTATTGGGGATAAACCGTTCGCGTATCTGCGAATACCTCTCAGGCAAGAAACTGCCGACGCTCCCGCAAGCGCGCGTCATAAGCCAGAAACTCAACATCGATCCCGCGATTGTTCTTGGGGTATGATTATTGCAAACAACGTTATTCCTGCGGGCTGACCCCGTCAAGCGACAGAATGCGGCCGGAGATTTCGGGATAGATGTCGGCCCGCATCGAAAGAGTCATCGAGCAGGAGTTGTCGAATGACTGGGATAAGATCTCTACATCAGAGGATTTGACCACTTTCATGACATCGTTCATCGCCAGATAAGGGAATGTGAATGAGAATGTCTCTTTCTTATGGCACTCTATTATCTCACCCTCCTCGATGGCGAGACGCGCGGCTTCCCGATAGGCGGCTATCAAGCCGGGTGTGCCGAGTTTTATGCCACCGAAATAGCGGACTACGATAATCAATATGTCAGTCAGGTTAAAGGAATTGATCTGGCCGAGTATAGGCTTGCCGGCCGTCCCTGACGGTTCGCCGTTGTCGCTCGACAGGAAGTCGAGCCGATCAGCCCCCAGCATGAACGCCCAGCATACATGTCTGGCATCGAAATATTCCTTAGACAAACGTTTGATCTCTTCACGGGCCTCTTCACGGGTCGTGACGGGAATCGCGAAGCTCAGGAAGCGGCTCCGTTTCTCGGTGAATACGGCCTTGGAGGGGGCGGCGAGGGTGTGGTATGTGTCCATCTGATCAGGTTTGCTAAAGTTTCGGAAGCGGAGAACGAGGAAACGCGTCAATCATCGAACCGGGTGTGGCATTAAATATCTCGACACCACAGCTCTCTGCCCATGCCTGTATGCGATGATATGACCGGAACGCAATCGTCATGCTCTCCAGAACCTCATGTAATGGATGCCTGACATACTCCTCCCTGATCCTCTTTTGCTCCTTGTCATCCTCTTTGTAAAAATGGGGCTGGATTGAGACCACCTCATTGCGGTCATTGACCGAAAGGGTCGAGAGCCACGAATGATCTGCCCCCAGAAGGTAAATCTGTCTGTAACCGAGCCATATACCGACCATCATCGACGGGATAAGCACATTGCGCGGACGCGGCATACCGCGCCGCATACCGAACATCGCGTTCTCAAACCACTTGAAGCCTTCTATGGCGATAAAATTGAATTGTCTCACCTTAAGCAGCGGATTGGCAAACAGGCGCGACCCCCTTCCCCTGCCGGAAGGGACAAACAATATCATCGGGAAATCTATGGCATTCAGGTTGGCTATCAGCCGCGAGACATTCGGATCGCTCTCCGCCTTCTCGAAGAAATGAGGATCGGCAAGCACATAATATCTTGGCTTGACTTTCCGGAATTCCGGGGAATTGGCAAAAAAATTGACAGCCAATGTGTCAGTCTCTCCCAATAGCTCCATATCCTCCTCAAGATTTCGTCGGAGCGAAGGCCCGTTGCCAAGGATGACAAGAGGACGGCTTGCTTCGGAGACAAGCTTGTCAGGCCCGTTTTTACCCAATGACGGCAACATCTTCAGGCAACTGACAGCTGTCGACCCGAGCGAGCCGATGAAGCCGGTCAGGAGGGATATAGCGGATTTACCCATTCTTATGCGGATATTAGACAATGTTATTCTATCTATGTCATCTATTTTGATGCAAACTTAATAAATTTAAAGGAATTTCCATCCCCGTTTCACTGAAAAATAGTAAATTTGCCCCTCGTAAAGCAGCCTATGGCAGACAGTGAAGTCATAAAAATAGATCTTGACGGGGTATTGCGCCAACGGCTTCCCCGGCTGTCGAAGTTCATTCCGCGATTTGCCGTGGAATGGATGAAGCGCACCATATGTCAGGATGAGCTTAACCGCATTCTGGAAGAAAACGCGGGGCTGGAAGGTGCTGACTTCTGCAGGGGCGCGCTGAAATCGCTTGACATACAGCTCGACGCAAGATTCGAGGAACGGCTTCCGTCGCCGGAGAAACGGCGCGTGTTGTATGTCAGCAATCATCCGTTGGGAGGCCTTGACGGGCTTGCGCTTATCGATTATGTGCAACGTCGCCACGGCGGAAATGTCTATTTTATCGTCAACGACCTGCTGTCGGCTGTAAAGCCGTTGGAAAACGTGTTTCTGCCGGTCAACAAGTTCGGCAAACAGAACCGTGAGGCGGTCAAAGCAGTGGAAGATGCGTTCGCCGGAGATGACCCCATAATAATGTTTCCCGCAGGCCTCGTGTCAAGGCTGCGCCGCGTGCCATTCATGGGCAAGAAAACCCGGATGGTATCCGATCTCCCGTGGAACAAGATGTTTGTCAACAAAGCCCACCATCACAAGCGCGACATCATTCCGCTGTTTTTCAGCGGGGAAAACTCCAGACACTTTTACCGCATGGCCAATCTGCGCCGCCGTCTCGGAATGAAATTCAATTTCGAGATGATATATCTTCCCGGAGAGATGGTAAGGATGGCCCACAGCCGGTTATCAATAACTTTCGGAGTCCCGCTGTCCTGGGAAATGCTGACTCCCGGACGAAACGCCGGTGGATGCGCCGCCTCGGTAAGGGCATCGGTCTACCATCTCAATGTGGTAGATCCCGACCAGCCCCCGGCCAAACGGATATTGTTCCCCATGGGGACACCTGAAAAACAACCACACACGACATGATGGCTGAAAATATAATCGACCCGGTATCACCCGACAAGATAGTCAAAGAGCTTACACCTGACCGTCTTCTCCGAAAGACCAACAAGGGTGGAAATGAAATATATGTTATCGATGCCCACTCCGCGCCGGAGACAATGCGTGAGATCGGGCGGTTGCGCGAGATCGCATTCCGCTACGCAGGTGGTGGCACAGGGAAGTCATGTGATATCGACAGATATGACACCATGTTCCCGCCATGCCGGCAGCTTATAGTATGGTCGCCTGAAGACCGGGAAATCATCGGAGGGTATCGTTTCATCCTGGGAAAAGAGATACGGATGGAAAACGGACGGCCAAGGATCGCCACATCCCACATGTTTGACTTCTCGCCGATCTTCATATCCGAATATCTTCCACGCACAATAGAGTTGGGACGCTCTTTCGTAAGACTGGAATACCAGTCGTCACGCGCAGGAGCAAAGGCGATATTCGCACTCGACAATCTATGGGACGGTCTCGGAGCACTCACTGTGGAATATCCCGAAATCAAATATCTTTTCGGGAAATTCACGATGTACCCCAGCTATGACCGGGAGTGTCGCGACATGCTGCTGTATTTCCTCAACAAGCATTTCCCTGATCCCGACAGCCTGTGCCGCCCGTTCATGCCCATAACCCGTGGCGACGGTGACGGGAAATTCGAGAAAATGTTTCCCGGTCATGACTTCAAGGAAGATTACCGGATACTTAACAGCGCGATACGCGATCACGGCATAAACATTCCACCTCTTGTCAACGCATACATGAGCCTTAGCCCCACACTGAAAATATTCGGTACTGCCATCAACGACGAGTTCGGCGATGTGGAGGAAACCGGCATCTTCCTTACTATCGCCGAAGTCTATGAGGAGAAAAAAGACCGCCATATAAATTCATACCACCCGGAAGGGGAACACCACACCGACATATGACCTGCTACCTACGACGAAATCCAGATATGCACTCCCATATGGCCCGGAGATCCGTGGCAAGAATGGCGACCGTTGTAATGTCACTACTCTCATGTATATTGACAATACAGGCCACGGATAATAACCATGAAGAGTTCAGTATGACCGGGCGAGTGGAAGGGATCTTCGCGGCAGGCAACGGAAACTTCGCGCCATATTACATCGCGTCCAACCATCACGGCATCATAACCCAGAGCAAAGACGCGTTGCTACGCCTATCACTTTACAAACAAGCCGACCCATCCCGTCGTTTCAGCTATGGGTTCGGAGCCGATGTCATAACCGGCTACACATCTTCCACCGACTATCTGCGTTTTTCCCCGGACGAAGCTGCCGGAAGCATGGCAGTGAAAAACGGATGGCTTGTTCCCCACTCCGAGCATCCGTCTCGCATATGGCTCCAGCAACTTTACGGAGAAATCCGTTACCGTGGAGTTTTCATAACCGTAGGAATGAAAGAACATTCTTCCGCTCTGTTAAGCCCCACTCTTTCGAGTGGCGATCTTGTGGAGAGCGGCAACAGCCGGCCAATTCCCGAAGTAAGAGCCGGATTCAATGATTTCCAGGACATACCTTTCACAAAAGGATGGGTCCAGATCCAGGGGGAAATATCATATGGAAAGATGACAGACAACGCCTGGATCCGCAACCATTACAATTATTACGACAGCCACTACAACCAAGGCGCGTTATACACATACAAGCGCTGTTATTTCCGGACAAAGCCGTCAGAACGATTCTCCGCGACCGTCGGCATGCAAACCGCAGGATTCTTTGGAGGGGAAAGCAAGTGGTATGAACGGGGAAAACTTGTCAATACCAAAAAGTTCTCCAAAGGGATCAAACAGTTTTTCAAGATGTTCCTGCCGACCGACGGAGGCAAGGAATATTACTCCGGCAGCTCACTTGGAAGCTGGGACCTGATGCTGCGTTATCGCCTGCGCGACGGCTCGACAATCAAAGCATACATGCAGAAGCCCTGGGAGGATGGTTCCGGTATCGGATTCCTCAACGGATTCGACGGCGTGTGGGGCTTGCAATTCACCTCTGCCCGCAACGGATGGATAAATGGAGCGGTTATCGAATACCTCGACTTCACAAACCAGTCGGGGCCCATGCACTGGGATCCGGATGACTTTCCCGGCACAGACATACCGAACCGTGCTGAGGGCGCCGACGACTATTATTACAATCATGAATACAACTCATATGCCAATTATGGCATGGCGATAGGATCACCGTTCTTGGTTTCACCGATATACAATACTGACGGATTCCTCCAGTTCGCGGCCAACCGTGTAAGAGGATTTCATATAGGAGTCGAAGGAGATATCTGTGGAGGGCTGTCATATCGCGTACTCGGTGGCTACCGGCGGTCATGGGGAAGCGGACGCATCCCGTTTCTTGCGCCAAAAGATGACACATCGTTCATGTTGGAAGCCACATACGCGCCCCCAAGAGTCAGCGGCCTGACCGTGAAGGCGGCTTTCGGACTCGACCACGGAGACCTCTACGGCAACACAGCCGGAGGAATGATAACAGTTAGCTTCAATGGTCTGATCAGAATACACAAAAAATGATTGCTCGCATTCACGACATATCCCGCCATAACGGCGGCACTCCTGCCTACGGTTTCTTGAAAGCCGCGTTTCTCTGTTGCCTGCTTATGCTGCTCTCCTCAAGTTGCACCCGCAACAATGGCGACATCGGCAAATGGTTCGGCAAATGGCAGATCATGGAAATCCGCGTTGACGGTCAACCCGAGGAAGATTACGAACCACGATTTTTCATGGAGTTCCAAAATGACATAATCAGACTCGTATGGGTAGGCCCGACCGGATATGACCGCGAAACATACTATTGTTACGGGACATGGCAACAGTCCTCTGACAACGCCATGATCCTCGACTTTACCCACAGCGACGATTCAGGCAGATTGTTTTACGTCCCGTTCGGAGCATTGCATTTTCCGGGAGACAAGCCGTTCACATTGACTCTGAGCGATGACTCCGGGAAAAATTGCACTATGAAATATGTCGATGAGACAACTTCCACGGAATACACCTATCTGCTTCGTAAACGATAAAATCTGACACCACCAGCAACCATGCCACGCGAAATACATCACGCTCTCGTCACCGGAGCCGACGGTTTTATCGGCTCCCACCTCGTAGACCTCCTCCTTAGCAAAGGAATAAAGGTCAGAGCTTTGTCTCAATACAATTCTTTCAACAACTGGGGGTGGCTCGAAGGGAAAAACGATCCCGACCTTGAGATAGTTTGCGGAGATGTCCGCGACGCGGCCTTTTGCCGCCATATCGCCAAGGATGTAGACACGATATTCCATCTTGCGGCCTTGATCGCGATCCCCTACAGCTATTTAGCCCCGGAAAGCTATGTCGACACGAATATCACAGGGACGCTCAACATATGCCAGGCGGCGAAAGACCTCAACACAGGTCGCCTCATAGTGACCTCCACATCTGAAGTCTACGGAACCGCGCTTTATGTCCCGATTGACGAGAAGCATCCCCGTCAGCCCCAATCGCCTTATTCGGCTACAAAAATCGGAGCCGACGCGATCGCGAAAAGTTTCTTCAACGCGTTCAACCTCCCTGTCGTCATAGCCCGACCGTTCAACACCTACGGGCCGCGTCAAAGCGCGCGGGCCATCATTCCGACGATAATATCACAGATCGCCAATGGAGCGCGGGAGATCAAAGTCGGTGACCTTTCCCCTACCCGCGATTTCAACTTCGTCGAGGATACTTGCCGGGGATTCGTCGCCCTTGGTGAGGCCGACGGTGTGGAGGGGGAAGAAATAAATATTGCCACCGGAACTGAGGTCACAATGGCCGACACTCTGAATTTGATTGCCGAACTGATGGATGCCGATGTCAAATATGTCGTGGACCCTCAGCGTCTGCGCCCGTCAAAGAGTGAAGTGTTCCGTCTATGCGGAGACAACACCAAGATCAAAAAACTTACCCCCTGGAAGCCGGAAGTCTCCTTACGTGAAGGTCTGTCACGCACCATCGCGTGGTTTACCGATGGCGACAATCTATTGAAATACAAGTCTGATATCTATAACCGCTGACAATTGATGAGGAAAGTCAATATCCTTTTTCTCGGAGGGGCCAAAAGGGTCTCGATGGCAGAGAAATTCATCCGAGCCGGGCTTCGTCTCGGACTGGAAGTCAAACTTTTCAGCTACGAATTATCAAGGGAAGTCCCGATTGCATCGAAAGCAACCATCCTGACAGGCCGCAAATGGAAAGATCCTGAAATTTACGAAGACCTCCACCGGCATATTGAGGATAACGGGATTGACATCATGATACCCTTTGTTGACGGAGCCGTGGAAATCGCAGCCCGTTACCGCGACCGCTACGGGGACATCGGAGTACCGGTAGGTGATGCCGCTACGGCAGCCGTTATGTTCGACAAGATTGAAGCCGACAGCTTGTTCCGCACACTTGGCTTGCCGGTTCCGTCAGACAAAGACTTCCCTAAGATCGCGAAACCCCGCTTCGGGTCCGCCTCTAAGGGCATAAGGCTCATCAAGGACAAAGCCGAATTGGATGTCCTGGAAAACGCCTCCGAATACCTGCTGCAGGAATACATCTCACCGCGCAAGGAAATCACCGTCGATTGCTATGTCTCTCTTGCGGGAGAACTGATCACTGCGGTTCCCCGTTATCGGATCGAGACACAAGGAGGGGAAGCCTCCGTCACCGAAACATTCCACAACGCGGAGGTGGAATCACTTGCCCGCGAGACCTTACTCAAGACCGGACTGCGAGGAGCCGTAACCATACAGATGCTGCAAGACCAGCGCGACCAACGTTTGATGCTGATGGAGATAAATCCCCGGCTCGGCGGAGGAGCCGTATGCTCTTGTCATGCCGGAGCGGATCTGCCGGAGTTCATAATGCGAGATCTCCTCGGATCAGGGGTCACACCCTGCGATACATGGAAAGGGGGAATAAGGATATGCCGGTATTTCTCCGAAGTGGCATTCGACATGAACCGATGATAACCTGATGTCATCCCAAACATCATTTCCTATGAAAAAAGACAACGTCATCATAATAGCGGAAGCCGGAGTAAATCACAACGGCGACTATGACCGTGCGGTAGAAATGATCCATGCCGCCAAGGCTGCGGGAGCCGACTATGTGAAATTCCAGACTGCGGTGCCCGAACTCGTAATCTCTTCCGTGGCCCCGAAAGCGGAATATCAGAAAGAGACCACAGGCAACGATGACAGCCAGCTTGAAATGTGTCGCAAGATCCACCTGCGACTTGACGACTACAGACCGCTGGCCGACATTTGCCGTACAGTGGGAATCGGATTCATGTCGACACCTTTTGACTTGGTCTCAATCGACTGTCTCGCTTCTCTTGACATGGATTATTGGAAAATTCCGTCGGGCGAGATTACCAACCTGCCATATCTCCGCAAAATAGCGTCAAAGGGAGGCAAAGTGATATTGTCGACAGGGATGTCCGAACTGCCTGAGATAGAAGCAGCGATAGAGATTCTTGAAAAAGGAGGCATAGCAAGGAGTAATATCGCCCTGTTGCATTGCAACACTCAATATCCCACTCCCATGCGAGATGTAAACCTGCGGGCAATGGATCAGCTTCGCGGACTTAATGCCGGCATGGTGGGCTATAGTGACCATACAGTCGGAATTGAAGTACCTATTGCCGCAGTGGCTATGGGCGCAAAGATCATTGAGAAACACTTCACTCTCGACAAAAACCTGCCGGGTCCGGATCACCGTGCATCACTTGACCCGGCAGAGCTTTCCGCCATGGTAAAAGCCATCCGCAACATCGAGAATGCTTTGGGTGACGGGGAGAAGCATGTGTCGGAATCTGAACGCCCCAACATAGAAGTAGCCCGTAAAAGCATCATCGCCGGCCGAGACATAAAGGCAGGCGAACTGCTTTCCGAAGAGAACCTGACGGTTAAACGACCCGGAAACGGTATATCTCCCATGCTTTGGGACAGCGTGATAGGCACTCCGGCCATACGTGATTTCAAGGCTGATCATCTGATCGAGATCTGATCCGCCATCAAATTTCGACATCCTTTTACACAAATAAACAACGATGTCAAGTGTTATAAGATCATAGCACGATTTGGTATTTGACATACACTTACTTATGGATTATTCGGAAAAGCCTGTCGCCCCACTCAAGACAGTGATGGCAGACATAAAAAAAAGCCTCGCGCCAAAATATGGCGATGGAGAAGCCCGCGAGATGGCTCGAATCATTTTCGAGAATCTTAAGGGGTGGAACCCTGTGGAGATAGCGATAAGGCAGGATGAACCTATAAGCGGATTCATCGTCGGGAAAGTCGATGCTGTCGTAGACAGGCTACTTCACGACGAACCTATCCAGCAGATTTTCGGGAAAGCGGATTTCTATGGTCTGAAACTTAAAGTCACCCGCGACACCCTGATTCCACGTCCCGAAACAGCCGAACTTGTTGACTTGATCGTAAAGGAGAACCCCGGCAAAGACCTGCGGGTACTCGATGCCGGAACCGGCACAGGCTGCATCGCCTTGGCGCTGGCACGCAATCTCTTGTTCCCGGAAATCACTGCTATAGACATCAGTGACAAAGCCCTTGAAGTGGCTCGTGAGAACGGGAAAAACCTCCATGCTGCTGTTGATTTTATAAAAGCAGATATTCTACAGCTTCCTGATGGACTTAAAGGGGAAAAATTCGATATCATCGTCAGCAATCCTCCATACATAGCCGAGAAAGAAAAAACGGCGATGGATAGCAACGTGCTTGATTACGAGCCTTCGGAGGCGTTGTTTGTGCCTGATTCCGATCCTTTGAAATTCTATATGGCGATCCTTGAAGCCGCCAGAGGAGAGATGCTTGTCCCGGGCGGCCGCATATATTTTGAAATAAATCCTTTATATGCGGAAGAATTGAAGAATAACACCGAGGAACTTGGCTACAAAAATGTCTCACTGACACGCGATACTTATGGCAAACAACGCTTTCTATCGGCTGAAAAAGAAAATTTCTGAAGCGACAGCCCTCCAGAAACTGGAGAGCCTTTGCGCCGCAGGAGAACATTGCAGGAATGAACTTCACGAGAAGTTGCGGAAATGGGGAATGTCATCGGAAGAATCGGAAAGGATACTTGAGTCGTTGGAAGAGCGGAGATTTTTCGACGACAGCAGATTCGCGTCTGCTTTTGTCCGCGACAAGCTGTTATACAACAAATGGGGACGCATGAAGATTATGCTCGCATTGAAAGCAAAACGGCTTGACTCCCGCATCACACATGAGGCCCTGGATGAGATTGACGAAGATGAATACCGGAGGATCGCCCGCGAACTGCTCACGACAAAAGCCCGGACGATCAAGGAGGGGAACACTTATGAAGGACGTACCAGGCTTTATCGGGCAGGAATAAGCCGTGGCTTCGAGCCATCGCTTGTCGCCGATATTGTTAAGGATCACGCCACATGGCCTGAGAAGGAACCATAGACAATTATTTCACCCAAGTCATCCCACATCAACCTGCCTCTGCCAAATGATATTCAATCGAGAAAAAATATGGGAATCCTTGAAACAACTGACTTGGGATTTTTCAAGGATACTGTTTCCTGTATGTTGTCCTGTTTGCCATAAGCCACTGGTCAAGGGAGAGAAACTTCTATGTCTTGAATGCATGTGGAAAATTCCCCGCACCGACTATCATTCCCAATCCGAAAACGATCTCATAAAGAAGCTTGTCGATCCGAAAGTTCCGATTGAGAAAGCCGTCGCTTTCTTTTTCTACAAAAACAGCAGTCCATACAGCAGTATGATCCGCGACGCGAAATATAACAGTCGTCCGGAAATAAACAGGCAACTCGCAAGACACTACGCTCTCGAGATACGTTCGTCGGGCTTTTTCGATGATATAGATTTGATCATGCCTGTACCCATACATTGGACCAAAAGGCTACGCAGAGGCTATAACCAGACAGAATACATAACAGCCGGTTTAAGCGAAGTCACCGGCATTCCTGTCGCAAACAATCTCCGTGCGGCAAAACGTCATTCCACCCAGACCCACAAGAGCGGTGTTCAACGCGTCGCTGCGCTTCGTGATGTTTTCGTGGTTGAAAAAGCGGAAGAACTTGCTGGACGGCATCTTCTTCTTGTTGACGATGTCATAACTACCGGATCGACAATAATGGCTTGCGCAAAAGCGCTCCTCGACTCGACGGCAGGCTTACGCCTATCGATACTTTCTCTCGCCGCCACAAAACTCGAGAAATAAAAATTTCCGGCGTGAGTACTACATATAGTGCCCGAACCGGAAAATAAAACATAATTACCGCCACTCAGTCAACGACAGCCCTTTACCGTCATTTCAACGGTCAAAGAACGGCGATTTGGAGGAAGCGGAAACCGGGATTGCGAAATATTGCGAACATCCAGGAAGAAGATTCATGCGTTCGGCTCCCATTCCTGCCGAGAACATTACACGGGTGTCAACCCTTTCGTCTGCAGCAGTGGCCACTGCCGACCCGATGGCGATGCCGACATCTGTGGAATTAAAGGCACATGGCACATTATGAGGTTTGTCAGCACATGCGGGGAAACCGCAATGACCGCAGTTGAGTCCCATCATCTGTGAGCGTGTGGCAATAATCAGCACGCAATCAGCCTGCAGTATATTTCCACTGTCACGTTTATAGACAGGTCTCCCGGTCTCCAGGTGGAGTTCCATCATGACATCCGACAGGCGCTTTATGTCATCACCTGTAAGCAGACAGCATTCCAGAATATCAACACCCTTTGCTTTGGGTGCTGTCCGGGCAGCCGTCATCATCCTGCGCCCCGCCTCTATAACCCTTTCAGAGCGGCTTTTTCTTTCTTCGACAATCATGGCTGTTATCAGTCTATGATCAGCATTGCGTCGCCATATGCGCCGAACCTATACCCCTCCTTGACCGCTATGTCATAGGCTTTCATCACAAGCTCATAACCACCAAACGCGCAGACCATCATCAGCATTGTCGAGTATGGCATATGGAAGCCGGTTATCAGGGCTGTGCTTACGGTGAAATCATACGGAGGGAAGATGAACTTGTTGGTCCAGCCCGTGTAGGTTTTCATATGGCCACCCATGCTGACCGCGCTTGCGATACCACGCAATGTAGATGTCCCGACAGCACAGACCTGTTTGCCGTTGTCCTTGGCATGGTTGACCATCTCGACAAGCCCCTCGGTGACAGACATGTCTTCTGAATCCATCCTGTGTTTGGTCAGATCCTCCACATCGATCTCACGGAAAGCGCCAAGCCCGCAATGCACTGTCAGGAAGCCCTGCTCAACGCCTTTTATCTCCAACCGTTTCATCAGTTCGCGGCTGAAATGCATCCCGGCGGAAGGAGCGACAACCGCTCCCTCGTTCTTGGCAAAGATCGTCTGATAAGCCGTTGCATCCTCTTCGTCAGGTTCACGTTTGATATATTCGGGAAGAGGAGTCTGCCCCAAGGAATAGAGTGCGCCCTTGAACTCTTCATGAGGACCGTCGTAAAGGAAACGCAAGGTACGGCCACGAGATGTCGTGTTGTCGATGACCTCGGCCACCATAGACTCATCCTCTCCGAAATACAGTTTGTTGCCGATACGGATTTTCCTGGCCGGCTCGACAAGCACATCCCACAGCTTGTGTTCAGGATTCAATTCCCGGAGCAGGAAAACCTCGATACGCGCCCCTGTCTTCTCTTTGTTTCCATAGAGCCTGGCCGGGAAAACTTTGGTATCGTTGAAAACCATCACGTCGCCATCATCAAAATACTGGATGACATCTTTGAATTCCTTATGTTCGATTTCGCCCGTCTTGCGGTGTATTACCATAAGACGGCATTCGTCACGATGAACCGCAGGGTTCTGAGCGATGAGGGCTTCTGGAAGTTTGAACTTAAACTGTGAAAGTTTCATGAAGTAACTGGGATATTTGGTGTTGGATGGAGAATATTCTATATATTCAAGATGGGCGGGATGGTGAAATCATCTCATTGCCATTTTCTCTTCATAAGTCAGTATGTCACGGGCATCCGGCCCGTCAGATCTTGAAGCCGGGGCATAATCCTCCGGGGGTAGCACTATCGGAGGGAGCCCCTCTGGCTGTGGTATGATTATTTCCGAATGATATATTTCCTCCACAGCCTCTTCTATCTTAAGGCATTCATCTGAATGATAGTCGCCGACCCGGATGCGTCGAAGCGAAGCAAGATGGGCTCCTGATCCGAGAGCGCAACCGATATCGCGGGCCAAAGCCCTGATATAAGTACCTTTGGAACAGACAATCCGCAATTCGAGCGTCATCTTCTTCTCATCAAATCCTACTATATCTATCTCATCAATGACAAGAGTCTTTGGTTTCAGCTCAACCGCCTCTCCCCCTCGGGCCATTTTGTAAGCCCTTTTACCATCGACTTTACATGCCGAATACGATGGGGGAACCTGGCTTATTGTCCCGGTGAAACGAGGAATAACCTCTTCAATAAGACTGCGGTTAATATGTGAAGTCGGATATGTCGCGTCTACAGGAGTCTCCAAGTCAAACGACGGGGTTGTCGAGCCGAGCTGCAATACGGCGACATATTCTTTAACTCCGGCCTGAAGCTGTTCGATCTGCTTGGTTGCCTTCCCCAGACAGATAAGCATCACACCCGAAGCAAGAGGATCAAGAGTGCCGGCATGGCCGACCTTCAGTTTCCGTATGCCACTATGCCTGACACGCGACAGCAATGCGCCGCGAAGCTTTTTCACTACGTGGAAAGACGACCAACCCAACGGCTTGTCAACAGCCCAGATCTTACCTTCCTGAATGTCAAGCCGACCGGCTTTTATGTCAATATCTTCTTTCAAGCGTATAAACTCTGACAGGTCACCAACATATGCAGATCACGCCGACTATCACGCAGTACAACGAGAACCAGATCAGCTTGCCTTTTTTCACGATCTCAAGCATCCACTTGCAGGCAATACAGCCTACGATGAACGCCGCCAGAAAACCTGCCAACAATGGAAGCCAGCCAAGAGCGGCCTCGCCTGCAGGAGCCTCGATCATCTTGCGGAAATCCAGCAATGCTTCCCCAAGTATGGGTATGATGACCATGAAGAATGAAAACTGAGCTACTTGCTCGCGGCGGTCTCCGATGATAATGCCGGTCGCGATAGTAGTGCCTGAGCGGCTCAAACCGGGCAATACGGCAATCGCCTGGCTACATCCTATGATGAACGCGTCATACCAGGTTATGTTGCGGCCGACCATCGCCCCGGTGTCACCTTTAAGCATCGGAGCGCGCCCACGACGAGAAACCAACCCGCCGGATGCACGCCTGTTGGAGAAATAAGCGAAAGCCAGCAGTGTGGCTGTGACGCAGAGACAGATTCCTATCAGCAACAAATTGTTGCCGCCATCCTCGTTTACACCGAAAAACTGCTCCACCTGATCTTTGAACAGCACCCCGACGATGCCGACCGGAATACATGAAAGTATGATCTTCCAGACATAACGGCTGTTCGCATCATTGCGGAATGTGAAAAACGAGGTGCACAATGGGACAAACTCACGCCACAACACCACCAAAGTGGAAAGCACTGTCGCGACATGGAGAACCACATTAAGCTGCAAAGCATCCTCTCCCGGCAAATCAAGGCCGAGTATCTCCCGGCATATCTCGATATGTCCGCTTGAACTTATGGGAAGATACTCGGCGAGTCCCTGGACAATGCCAAGTATCAATGCGTCTAACCAATCCATTTCTGACTCTGTTTCTGTTTACAAATCATCATTCTGTGTATCATCATCCGTCCCCTGATTGTCTGTTGACGGGCGGCGGATTATCGCATATCCCATAAAAAGGAATCCGAGGAAAGAGATTGTCGGGCCGACGACGACACGCCGGGCACTGAATATGTCGGGATTGAATGCATCCTCAGTCGAACTGCCACCCAGCATCAACAGGAAGCCTATCACAATCAATGCTCCGGCAATTCCCATCATGATGAAATTCTTCTTTCCCAGCGGGAACTGAGAGGAGGTCTCTTTTTCAAGCCTGTTGTCGGGCTTATGCTTGCCGGGCTGTTGACCGGCATTATTCTGTTGTTTTACCATTTGGAAACTTCTAATAGGAAACGGTTATGTCAATCATCGACCCGCGAGGGGCTATTCAAACATATCGTCGTAATCTGTCTTCAGATAGCGGTTGGTCGCGAACAACGCTGCCAAAGAGCATATTGCCATACCAAGGAGCAGGATCGCTCCGAAAATGATACCGACAGCCCCCCAAGGCAGCAATGTGTCCAGAGACTCATCCCAGTTCTTACCCCACCCGATAAGCAATGCGAGCAATCCCGAAGCGATCATCCCGGCTATCGTGCCTTGTATGAGATTGGTGACGATGAACGGGCGGCGGATGAATCCGGATGTGGCTCCGACAAGTTTCATAGTATGGATGATGAAACGCCGGGAATACACTGTCAGTCGCACCGTATTGTTGATCAGCACAAACGATATGAGCAACAAGGCGGCCGCGATAACAAGCATCACGGTATTGAACATACGGGCGTTACGCGTCAGGTTTTTGACCATGTCGGTATTGACCGAGACATCCCCCACGCCATCCATACGGCTCCATTTGTCTACAAGCACGGCAATACTGTCGACATTGGCCCAGTCCCTTTTGACACGGATGTCAATCATCGGGGAATAAGGGTTGACCCCAAGCATCTCCACCAACGCCGGGCCGTCATTGCCTGCCTCCTCCCGGAGCACCTCCTCGGGCGAAAGATATTTGAATTCTGAAACATAAGGGGACTCCACGCAAAGCTGACGCAGCTTTCCGATCTCTTCGGAAGCCACCGAGTCGCGCAAGACGACAGTAAAGCCCATCTTTTCTTTCAGTTCCCTGTCAAGGGAGTTGAACGTTATGTTTATCGCCGCCACAAGCCCGAGGATGAACAACACCAGAGTGACGCTTATGGTAGATGTCACTCTGTCGCCCATCCCGGCCATGCGGGAATGATTCTTTTTCTCCATATTGTCGTGCAAAATTACAACATCAGGAAGCCCTTGTCAAGAGCGATGGCCATTTTATTATATTAAAATTCCTAAAAAGGGCCAATCACTGCGCAAGGTCGCATATCAGAGTCGCTGATGAAGAATCCCGGACAATGACCTTCACAAAATCACCGGCTTTATAGTTACCTCGCGGAAACACACAAGTCTTGTTTTGTTGAGTCCGGCCCACCCATTGCTCCTTGCTGCGTTTCGAGACACCTTCCACAAGCACTTCGAACACTTTCCCGATATCCCTCCGGTTGGACTCCGCCGACAGCCGGTTCTGCATGGCTATCATACGGTTGAGTCGATCGATTTTCACCTCTTCGGGAATGTTGTCAGGCATCGTCCGGGCGGCCAATGTGCCGGGGCGTTCGGAATATTTGAACATGAATGAGGAATCAAAACGCGCTTCCTCCATAAGAGAAAGAGTCTGCTGGAATTCCTCTTCAGTCTCCCCATGGAAACCGGTGAACAAGTCTGTGGTGATTCCACAGTCCGGGATACGGCTCCGTATTGCAGCCACACGCCCCAGATACCAATCACGGGTATATTTGCGGTTCATCGCCTTCAACACATTGTCAGCCCCCGACTGCACGGGGAGATGCACATGGTTACAGATGTTATCATATCTGGCAATCATCTCAATGGTCTCGTCACTCATGTCCTTGGGATGGGAGGTGGTGAAACGGATCCTCATCCCGGGAGCGGCAAGAGCAACAAGTTCGAGCAGCCTGGGGAAGTCGACCACCTCCTTTCCGGGAGCGGCATACTCTCCGGCCTCGTCCCCCCCATAGCGGTAAGAGTTTACATTTTGCCCAAGCAAGGTGACCTCCTTGAATCCTCGCGCCTTTAGATCGGCGACCTCATTCAGGATGCTGCCGGTCTCGCGGCTGCGTTCCCGGCCACGTGTGTAAGGCACAATGCAGTAAGAGCAGAAATTGTTGCATCCGCGCATTATGCTGACGAATCCTCCGACACGGTTTCCCCCTATGCGTGAAGGAATTATGTCACGGTATGTTTCCGTAGTGCTCAACTCTACATTGATAGCTTTCTGGCCGGCTTCAACGGCGGCAAACAGATTCGGCAAGTCGAGATAAGCATCCGGGCCGGCAACAAGATCGACACCGTAGTTCTCTATCAGTGAATCTTTCACACGCTCGGCCATACAGCCGATCACTCCGAGAATCAATCGGCCCGACTTCCTGCGGCGCAATGAAGCGAGATACTGTAGCCTGTTGACTATCTTCTGCTCGGCATTGTCGCGTATAGAGCAGGTATTTAGCAATATAGCATCGGCTTCTTCCGCATTTGAAGCCTGGACATAACCGCCTACCCCAAGAATGGAAGCCACGACTTCGCTGTCGGCCACATTCATCTGGCAGCCATATGTCTCTATGAAGAGTTTCTTATCCTTTTCCATCTGATTCCTATGGCGTTAGAACAGGCGACACATAAAATCTGCCGTAAAACACCAAAATAAATTTGTCAATGATGCACAAATATCCTATTTTTGCGCAAAATTACGAAAAAAACCTGAAACCAACCATCATGGCATACGAATTTATCTCGGCGGCAGAAGCAGCCGGAATGATTTGCAACGGAAACACCCTCGGGCTGTCAGGCTTCACTGCTCCGGGCAACCCCAAGAGTATCACAGAGGCGCTTGCGGCAAAAGCTGCCGCAGAGCACGAGCAAGGTCGTGAATTCAAGGTGAACATATTCACCGGAGCCTCTACCAACGACCATGTCGACGGCATTCTGGCCCGTAACAATGCCATCAACATGCGCGCACCTTACCAGAACACCCCCGACCTGCGCAAACGCATCAACGCCCATGATGCCCATTACTTCGACCGCCACCTCTCCGAGATGGCCCAGGAGATGCGCTACGGGTTCTATGGCGACATAGATTTCGCCATCATTGAAGCCGCCGCCATAGACGAAAACGGAGAGGTGCTGCTGGGGTGCGGTGTCGGCAACATCCCGACATATGCACCCCGCGCTAAAAAGATTTTCATCGAACTGAACGAAGCCCTTCCCCAGGCCCTCATGGGGATGCACGACATATACCTTCCCGCCGATCCCCCTTATCGCCGGGAAATCCCGATTTTCTCCCCCAAAGACCGCGCCGGTCGCCCGACACTGAAAATCGATCCCTCGAAAGTCGTAGGCATTGTCAGGACAAACTCCCTTGACGGGGTGAAGGCTTTCACCAAGCCTGACGAGGTTTCGGAAAAAATCGGATCAAACGTTGTCAACTTCCTCATTTCCGAATATCGCAAAGGACGCATCCCCAAAGAATTCCTGCCGTTGCAGAGCGGTGTGGGCAACGTGGCAAACGCCGTGCTTCACTATCTCGGAGTCGACAAGGAGCTGCCTAACTTCATGATGTACACCGAAGTCGTGCAAGACTCCGTGCTTGAATTGCTCCGTCTTGGGAAATGCACATTCGCGAGCACCTGCTCCATGACTTTCTCCGACGATGTGGAAAGACAGCTGTTCGCCGACATGGACTTCTTCCATGACAAGATCCTGTTGCGTCCGGCGGAAATATCCAACAACCCCGAGGTGATAAGACGCCTCGGAGTCATAGCGATGAACACCGCCCTTGAGGCTGACATATTCGGCAACGTCAACTCCACCCATGTCCTTGGCACCAGAATGATGAACGGCATCGGAGGATCAGGCGATTTCACCCGCAACGGATATATCTCTATCTTCTCATGCCCCTCCATCACAAAAGAAGGTCTGATAAGCAATATCGTACCCCATGTGTCACACCACGACCACTCGGAACACTCGGTGGATGTGTTGGTGACAGACCAGGGATTCGCAGATCTCCGCGCGAAAGATCCAGTACAGAGGGCTGAAGCGATCATAGAGAACTGCGCCCACCCGATGTACCGCGACCTGTTGTGGGATTACCTCAAGATGGGCAAAGGTGGCCAGACACCGGCCACGCTCAATGCGGCATACGCTTTCCACACAGCTTTCGCCGAGACAGGCGACATGCGCAACGTGGACTTCGCCAAATATGTCTGACACCTGAATTTCAGACTTGTCCTAAAGCCTAACAGGGACGTGGCCTGACGGCGGGGAAACCGCCAGCCCACGCCCAGAAGGCTGTTTTTACGTCAAACAGCGTGATAAATAATGAATAAAAAAAAAAAAAAAAA
>JAETNS010000008.1 GCA_021772015.1 Prevotellaceae bacterium
GGATGCCGGGGATCGCCATTTTCCACCTCCCCGTCTCCCTCCACCCTTCCTTTCCTCTCTTCCTTCCTCCCTCCCTGCCGGCGTTTCCCCCTTCCCTCCCTCTCATCCAAATCTTTTCTTCCCTCCTTCATCCCTTCCCTCTCTCTTCCCCTCTCCTCCGCTGCCGCTGACCGGGGGTTACGCGAGTTTCCGTCGTCCGGTCCGGTGCCCGAGCGGAGCGAGGGGGAAAGGTGGCAGTAACCCCTCGCTCCGCTCGGGCACAGGACTTGGAGGGGGACAGAATGGTATGGCGAGAGGGGTTTATTGAGAGAGGAGAGGGAGGGACGAGGGGTAGGGAGGGTATGGATAAGGGTAGGTGGGGAATAGATTGGGAATAGGGGTTAGAGGAGGAGGGTTGCGTCGCCGTAGGAGAGGAAACGGAAGGAGTGGGTCAGGGCGTAGTCGTAGAGGGGGCGCCAGTCTCCGTTCGTGAAGGCGGAGACGAGGAGTAAGAGGGTTGATTTGGGTTGATGGAAATTGGTTATCATGCCTTTAACCAGGCGATATTTGTAGCCGGGGGCTATTATTATGCGGGTGGAGGCGATGAATGTTGTCTGATGGCTGTTTTTAAGATGGGTTATAAGGGCGGAAATGGCTTGTGAGGGGGATGGCATTGTTTCTCCTGGAAGTATCTCATATGGGAGCCACTGAGGGATTTCTCCTTCCCATTTTCCGGCGAGGATAAGTCGCCCGGCATGGTATAATGATTCCAGTGTGCGCACGGAGGTGGTTCCGACGGCTATGATCTTGAATTTGTCTTTTTTCTCTTCAAGGAGGGCATGGATCTCTTCAAGCAATGTGAGGGGGACGGCGATGAATTCGGCATGCATGGGGTGCTGGCCTATGGTTTCCGATTTCACGGGCTGGAATGTGCCTGCGCCGACATGCAGGGTCAGCTCCCGGCGCGGTATGCCGCGTCGGGATATCTCTTCGAGAACCCTTTCGGTGAAGTGTAGTCCCGCAGTGGGGGCGGCCACAGATCCTTCGATGCGGGAGTAGACTGTCTGGTAGTCTTTATTGTCGGATGACTCTGTGGGACGGTTGAGATAGGGAGGGATGGGGATTTCCCCTATTGCCGATATGATCTGGGAAAATGTGACGGCAGGGTTGTCCCAGGAGAATTCCACGACGGAGGCGTTTCCCTCTTTGGACACACGCCGGGCCTGAAGCATAAGTGGCTCTTCGCCGATTGTGACATGCATCGACAGCTGTCCTTCTTTCCATCTTTTGGAATTCCCCACGAAGCATGTCCAAGAGCAATGGGCGGTGCTGGCGAAGCTTTGGGCATAATCTGCCGGAGATACAGGTTCCAGACAGAATATTTCTATCAAGGCTCCTTCCTGATGGCTGTTTGATGAGGATTTGCGGAAACGCAGCCGGGCGTTTATGACGCGTGTGTTGTTGTATATGAGCATTGAGCCGTCCGGCAACAAGGAAGGAAGGTCTGTGAACACATGCCGGGATATCCGGCCGTCGTGGCTGCGGAGCAGCAGTTTGCACGCGTCCCTTACCTCGAGGGGATGTTTGGCTATCATTTCGTCGGGAAGGGGGTAGTCGAATTCCTCGATACGCAATGCGGCCGGGTTGATGGATCTTTTTTCTGAATCAGTCGCTGTGGTCTCCTCTTTAAGTATCATAGGTGCTGTTTTACCAGACAAAATTACGTAATTATTCCCTGATATGGAGTTGTTCTCGAAAAAATTATCTATTTTTGCATTTAAGTCATCCAAGGTGATGACGGCTTCATTAATATCATTTTTGGAATCCAGTGATTAATGTGGGAATAGTCGGCGGCGAGACAGAAGCTGCCGGAGAACTTATAAGAATACTGATAAATCATCCTGATGTAGTACTGCGCGGGGTGTGTTCACCCGAGCACGCAGGTCAGCGTGTAGACCGTCTCCATCGGGGGCTGACAGGCGATACTGACCTATGTTTTGTCAAGAGTCTTGACGCGTCAAAGTTCAACTGCGTGTTTCTTGTCGGTGAATCCTGGCAAGCACAGGAGTTCATGGAGGGGGTGAATGCTCCTGCCCACCGCTCTGAGACAGAAACAGAGGGGGATCACGAGGAATTGCTGCGTATCATTGACATGACGGGCAGTTTCCTTGACGGCCAACATGGGATGGTATATGGATTTCCTGAATATCATCGGAAAGCCCTTGTGAGAGGAGCATTGAGGGCTTCTATTCCTTCGGCGATAGCACTTGGAGTGGAATTGTCGCTGTTTCCTCTGGCAAAGAATCATCTATTGTCAGGCAAGATTGACTCCACTGTCTGCAGGTCGCGCGAGTCGCGTTCATGTGATTCCATTATAATGCCGCAGAATGATTTTGCCGCTTCGCAGTTGTCCACACGCCTTGATCCGGTGGCCCCTGCTGAAAATAGGCCTGATTCGGAGCAGGCGGCTTCAGAGATCAAAAAGGAGATGCAAGAGATTGATCCCTCCTTCAATGGGAGCATCAACTTGAGACTTTCGACCGACAGGGCCATGTCGCGGGGAATGACAGTAACGACCGAGGTGTCTTGCGGGGTCAGCCTGGAGGAGGTCTGCCGTCTGTATGAGGAGGCTTACATCGACCATGCTTTTACATTCCTGATAGACCGTCATCCCGAGACAGCGGATATCTCCAATACCAACAAATGTCTGTTGGAGATCCGCTCCACAGAGGGAGGCTTGTCCAGTAGCAATGAGCCGTCAATCCGTATCACAGCCGTATTGGATGATTTCATCAAAGGTCGCGCCGGGACAGCCGTCCATTGCATGAACCTGCTGTTCGGCCTATCGGAGAGGACCGGTCTTGCGTTGAAAGCCTCTGTCGTCTGAATGATTCCGGAAATCATGACCGGACATTCCGTTAAATAAACGATACGGCGGGGCAAACAAACCGGAGGAAATCAAACTAAACAAGGGCCGGAGAGATTCAAAATCTCTCCGGCCCTTGTTTTATTCGTGGGATACAGAAGTCATTATCATTCTTTCTTTTTCATATATCCGTAACCGTAGCCATATCCATATCCGTAACGTGACGACAGCGGGCCGAGGTGTGACTGGTCTGTGCCGTTGAGGATGATAGCGATATTGTGGTAACGCTGGTTGTCGTAAAGTTCCTGAATACGCGGGAGCATTTCACGTTCAAGCAGCCCTGCGCGGATGACAAACACCGTCATGTCGGTGTGGCGGTTGATGATCTTCGCGTCGGCCACGACCTCGATGGGCGGGCAGTCGAGAAGGACATAGTCGTATTCGGCACGGAGCTTGTCGAGGAGAGATTTCAAGCGCGGGGAATAAAGCAGCTCGGCGGGATTCGGAGGTATGGCTCCGACAGGGACGATATCGACGAAATGATCCTTGGCCGGTTGTTTCGGGTCGATGCGTTTTGGCGGCTCAACAGGTCTGTGGACAAGGATCTGGTCGAGAGTGGCGTGGCCGGAAAGATATGCCGAAACACCGACGGCCGGGTTCTGAACGAAAGATGAGAGCGAAGCCTTGCGCAGGTCAAGGTCGACGATCACAACCTTTTTGTCCTTGATGGCAAGCACGGTGGCGAGGTTCATGGTGATGAACGTCTTTCCGGAGCCCGGATTCGCGGAGGTGATCATCAGGGTATGGGCACCTGTGGTTTCCGCGTCGGTCATCAGTTCGAGGTTTGTACGGATGACGCGGAAAGCTTCATTGATTGTGTTGCCTGAGCCTTTGCGCACCATCACTATGCGACGGTCTTTCTCATCTTCATGAGCTTTGCGCAGACGCTGTAGACCTTTGCGCTTGTTGTAGCCCAAGGGGATCTCTCCGATGAAAGGCACAGACAGGCGTTCGAGGTCGCGGCGGCCGCGAACCTTGGTGTTGAATGTCTCGCAGAGATAGATAGCTCCGGTCGGGATCAAAAGACCCACAAGGACGGCCACCATCATTATTGAACGAGGATTGGGAGCGACAGGGGCGTTGCTTCCGGTCGGAGGAGTTATCACACGGGTGTTGTAAGCGGTGAACGCCTGTGACAACTCGTTCTCCTCGCGTTTCTGCAGGAGGTACAGGTAAAGACTCTCCTTCACCTTCTGTTGACGCTCGACGCTCAGCAGGTAGCGTGCCTGGGAGGGGTTTGCCTGCAGCCGCGATGAAGCGGTGGCCTGGTTTGTCTGGGCGGCGCGGATATAGGAGTTGAGGGTGACAATGTAGTTGTCTATCGACTGGAGGATTGCCTGACGGATACCGTCGAGCTGGTTGTCCATGTTGATCACCAACGGGTTGGCAGTCGATGAGTTCTCGACGAGATTATTGCGTTCGAGGAGTTTCTGGTTGTATTCGGTGATCTGCTGCTCGATATTGAGGTTCTCCAGACCCGAGTTTGCCGGAAGGACGTTGAACGAGTTGGCGGAGTTGGCCAGATAGTTGCGGATGTAACGCGCCATCCCCAGGCGGTTGTTGAGTTGGAGTACCTCGTCTGTTGCCTGTGACGCGCGGTTGAAGTATGCCTGGGCGGCCGCGTCTATATCCGGCACCATATGGGTCGACTTGAAAGAGGAAATCTCGGAATCAACGCCGCCGAGTTCCTGCTCGATCACCGCCAGACGTTCCTTTATGAATTCGGAGGTCGACACGGCAATGCGGTTCTTGTCTCTAACCCAGTTTTCATTGTAAACCTCGATGACAGAGTTGAGAATATCCTCGGCGCGGTCTATCGACACATCCTTGTAGGTAAGCGAGATGACAGACGACCAGTCTTCAGGGATCTCGGCCTTGAGATTGCTGGCGCAGCCGAGGGCGGTGTCATGAACGGACCTGCGCATTACATCGATTTCCATAGGCTCCGAGATTGTGCCCTGGAACGCCGCGTTTGGCGCATAGACCACATTCCCCGCCGGAGTCTTGATGGTGTCGAGCATGTGGAAATCCTTGATGACCACGGGCTTGTAGACGAGCGGAGCTCCATTTTCGTCGGTCTTGCCAAGATCGAAGTCAGAGAGCTGCATCTTCCCGTCAGGGAAGAGGGTGGCCTTGAGAGACACAGGCTGCTTGTCTTCCACATCCACGAACTTCAGGGTCACGGGAAGGTTGGCCCCGTAGAGCTGACGGGGATAGAACATCCCGGGCACAGTATAATTCACGTTCAAGCCCAAGCGTTTTACCACCTCATACATTACTGTGGGGGAAGTGATCGAGATGACCTCGTTGGTGATGTTGGTGTTTGACTGGAGGAATCCCATACCGGAGAAAGAAGAGCCGACATCTCCCCCCGCAGTGCCGCCAAGACGGTCATCCTTGATCATCAGCAAAGCGTTGCGCTGGTATACTTTAGGGGTTTTCAGTATTTGGTAGAAAGCGAACCCGCAGCAGACGAACAGCGACAGCACAAACCAGTACCATCTCGACAGGCACATCCACAACAGATCCTTCATGTTTATGCCCTGTTCGATTTCAGGAGCATTGTTGTCGTTTTCTTGCACGATGAAAGGTGTTTTTTAGAGTTAGTTGTCAGAAGACATTTGTATGTGAATTGAACGGATTTACCAGTTCTTTATCAGCAGCAGCACCGTCGTTGCGAATGACGCGATGGAGATCCAGAACGAGGGGGTGAATACCGAGTTGCCGTTGGCTGTCGTCTGGCGTTTGCGGACATCTGTCGGCTCGACATAGATCACATCGTTCTGTTGCAGGTAATACACGGGGGAAGAGAGAGTCGCGTTGGCGTTTGTGAGGTCTATCGTGTGGGCGACCTGCCGTCCCTCCTCCATGCGCAGCACGATCACGTTAGAGCGTTTTCCCTGTATCGTGAGGTCTCCCGCTCCGGCAATGGCATCAAGGATGGTGAAGCGGTCACGGTCAATGCTGACACGTCCGGGTCTGGTCACCTCTCCGAGGACGTTGACCGAACGGTTCATGAAATCGACGATTACTGTCGGGTCTTTCACAAGGTTGCGTTGAAGCAGCTCCCTCTTGACATAGTCAGCCACCTCCGTGCGTTTCATGCCACCGATGTGGAGTGTGCCAAGCACCGGAAACTCGATATCGCCGTAAGTGTCGACCGTGTAAGTGGCCACTTGGTTTGAATGTGCCATGCCGGAGGCGGCTGTCTCGCCGATACGGGTGGACTGGATCGGGAGGTTGAACAGGGTCGCCAGCTGCGGGTCTTTGGAGTGTACCGTGATAGACAGACGGTCGTCAGGCATTACGACAAGCTCCTTGGCGGCAGACACCTCGCGGCGGGTGCCCTCGTCAAGGTCTTGGAAATAAGTTATATCCGTTGGCGTATGACATGACGAGAGGCCGAGCAACATAGCCCCGGCCAGTCCGATCGATTGAAAAAGCGATTTACAGGAAAACATGATCTGTGTTGAATTTTTTATAAACAAAGTTTGCGGTCGAGAGATCAGTCATATCCATGAGTTATGCCTTCCCTCAGCTGCTTGGCGCGTATGGCCTTTGTCAGTAAGAAATTGGCTATGACCCATATGCTGAAATCAATGACGATTATCATGAAAGTGGAGACCGATTGCGAGATCAGCAGGTCGAGACCTATGACACCGGCCGAGGTGGCGAGGATGGTGATCATCGCCGGACGTTGGGGGAACCCGAGGGCGAGAAGCTTATGATGGATATGTACCCTGTCGGGAAGGAATGGCGAATGCCCCCGTATGACGCGGTGGACAAAAACCCTGATAACGTCGAGACATGGTATGGCCAGCGGAGCGAAGGCAATGACGAGCGTGTCCGCCGCGAAAATGCCCCCGTTGTCTATCCCTGTCAGCTGTAATGCGAGGAAACTCAACACAAGGCCTGTGGTCAGCGACCCCGTGTCGCCCATGAAAATCTTTTTCCCCCTCGCCGGATTGCCGAACACATTGTAATAAAAGAAAGGTACGAGTGTGCCAAGCGCGGCGAAAGATATCATGCAGTAGACCCACTGGCCCGCTGCCATGAAGAAGAACCCGTAAAAGATCATCGCTATGCCGCTAAGCCCGGATGCGAGGCCGTCGATTCCGTCTATGAGGTTGATGGCATTGGTTATGAACACAACCAGGAAGACTGTCAGAGTCCATGATACAATTGGCGGCAGATCATATATGCCTAACATCCCGTTGAGTGAGTCTACCCTTACGCCGGCAGCCGCGAGCATCAGCGCAGCCAGTATCTGGGCGCAGAATTTGGCGCGATACTTAACTCCGATCAGGTCATCGGCGATGCCGACGAGATACATCATCATCAAGGCACATAGCCCGAAACATAATGGAATGACAAGACCTTCGGTAAGAGAGTTGCCAAGTATTTGTGAAACCTGGAATGATGAAGAGGAAACAGATTCCCCCCTGAGGAGCATGAAGCCTGACACAAGGCACAATGAAAGGACAATAGACGGCATGAAAGCCAGGCCTCCGAGCCTCGGGACCGCGCCTTTGTGGATTTTCCTCTCGTCCGGCTCGTCGAAAAGTTTTTTCCTGAATGAAATCAGCAGGATCTGGGGTATGATTATACCCGCCAGTATGGAGCTGACAAGAAAGACTGATATGGCGATTAAGACCAGTTGCATGCGTTCATCATGTTAAAGAATAATGACCCCTCAGGGCGGTAAGGATTCCGCCTTTGAGAATGCGATAAAGATTATTTGGCGTAAACGGGCACATAGAACTACCGAGGGGGTGTAAGGGGGATATCCCATCCAACCGCCGGATCCGATATTACGAATAAGGAATGGGATTGAAGAGGGATTCCATATAATCGCCGCAAAATTACGAAAAAAAGGCCGAACTGCCAAAACGGCAGGCAAAAATACCTGCTCCTTGCGGCCGCAGGGTCGGGAAAAATGCGTATCTTTGCTGTTGAAAAATCAAATACCTACTAAACGATATCTTTACACGATGAGAAAATGGCGAGTTGAAGACAGCGCCGAGCTTTACAACATCGGCGGCTGGGGCCGTCAGTATTTTTCGGTAAACGAGAAAGGCAACATGACTGTCACTCCGCGTCAGGGAGTGGCCCCGGTCGACATCCGCAAAGTGCTCGACGAGTTGCAGCTCAAGGATATAACCGCCCCGGTGCTGTTGCGCTTCCCCGACATCCTCGACAACCGTGTCGAGAAGATTTCAAGTTGTTTCAAGCAGGCCGCCAAAGAGTATGACTACCAAGGCCAGAACTATGTCATCTATCCCATAAAGGTCAACCAGATGCGGCCTGTGGTCGAGGAGATCGTCAGCCACGGGAAGAAGTTCAACATCGGGCTGGAGGCCGGCTCCAAGCCGGAACTGCATGCCGTGCTGGCCACCAACATCGACGAGAACGCCCTCATAATATGCAATGGCTACAAGGACGAGGATTATATCGAGCTGGCTCTCCTGGCCCATAAGATGGGGCGCCGCATCGTATTGGTGGTGGAGAAGCTGACCGAGCTGCGTCTGATCCTCAATATCGCCCGGAGGCTGAAGATAACCCCGGCCATAGGCATAAGGATAAAACTGTCCAACTCCGGATCAGGCAAATGGGAAGAATCGGGCGGCGACGAGTCGAAGTTCGGGCTCAACTCCTCCGAGCTGCTCCAGGCTGTCGATTTCTTCAAGAAAAACGAGATAACCGACTGGCTGAAACTGATACATTTCCATATCGGCAGCCAGATCACCAAGATACGCCGCATCAAAAACGCCTTGCGTGAGGCGATGCAGTTTTACGTCCAGTTGTCCCGTCTGGGCTTCAACGTCAAGTTCGTTGACATCGGAGGAGGACTCGGAGTCGATTATGACGGTACGCGCTCTTCGGCTTCCGAAAGCTCGATGAACTATTCCATCCAGGAATACGCCAATGACGCGATCTACTCTATAGTCGACGCATGTGTGAAGAACGGTCTTCCCCAGCCCGACATCATAACCGAGAGCGGGCGTTCGCTTGCCGCCCACCATTCGGTGCTGATCATCGAGGCCCTTGAGACCTCCTCGCTCCCCCGGTGGCGCGAGACCGAGGAACTGCGCGGTGACGAGCATGAGCTTGTAAAGGAGCTGTATGAGATCTGGGACAAGATCAACCAGCAGAATCTTTTCGAGTCGTGGCACGACGCGTTGCAATGTCGTGACGAGGCCCTCGACCTGTTTTCGATCGGCATGCTCGACCTGCGCAACCGCGCTTTGGCAGAGAAGCTTTTCTGGGAGATAGCCCGTGAAGTCGCCAATGTGACCTCCTCGATGAAGCATCCCCCCGAGGAGCTCAGGAAGGTCGCCAGGATGCTCCCCGACAAATATTACTGTAACTTCTCCCTGTTCCAGTCGCTTCCCGACTCGTGGGCAATCGATCAGGTGTTTCCTATCGTGCCTATCTCCCGTCTTGACGAGAAACCGACACGCATGGCTACCCTCCAGGACATGACCTGCGACTCCGACGGCAAGATATCCACCTTCATCTCTCCGCAGGGAGTGACAAAGGCCCTTCCGGTCCATCCTCTGCGCCCCGGTGAACCTTATTACCTCGGTGTCTTCCTTGTCGGGGCATATCAGGAGATACTCGGTGACATGCACAACCTATTCGGAGACACCAATGCTGTCCATATCACCTGTTACAAGGACCATTATGAGATCGACAAGGTGATCGACGGCGAGACCGTGGCGGAAGTGCTTGATTATGTGCAGTATGATCCCAAACGTCTTGTCCGCAATGTGGAGACCTGGGTCACAAAGGCTATGAAGGATGGCAAGATAACCCCCGAAGAGGGCCGCGAGTTCCTTTCCAATTACCGCTCAGGACTTTATGGATACACCTACCTCGAAAATGACTGACACCTTTTCGAGCGAACCGTCGGCGATACGTCGCTATTTCATGCGCATGGCATACAACGGTTTGCCTTTTCACGGCTGGCAGCGTCAGCCCAACGCCCTCTCGGTCCAGCAGGCCGTGGAGGAGGCGATGGCGACCGTGTTAAGGCAGCCGCAAGTAGCTGTGACCGGCGCAGGGCGAACCGACGCGGGGGTGAGCGCGGCGCGGATGGTGGCCCATTTCGATCTGCCCCCCGATGTGGAGGTTACCGGAGATATGGAGCCGCGTGTGTTGCAGGCTCTCAACTCCCTGCTCGCTCCGAATATCGTGATCTATAAGATATGGGAGGTCGCTCCGGAGGCTCATGCCCGTTTCGACGCGATAAGCCGTACTTATCGTTATTTCGCGCATACCGTCAGGAGCCCTTTCACAGGAGGAATGTCATGGCTTGCCCCTGCCGGTCTCGATTTCGAGGCGATGAACAGAGCCGCCGCCTTGTTGCTTGATACAGAGGATTTCACCTCCTTCTCGAAACTCCATACCGATGTCAAGACCAACATCTGTCATGTGACCCATGCCGCCTGGCGCGCCCAGGGTGGAGGCGATTGCGAGTGTGAATGTGAATGTGAATGCGAGTGTGAGGGAGCTGCCAACGCTCCGGCCGGAAAATCCACTCTGTGGGTCTTCGAGATAACAGCCGACAGGTTCCTGCGCAACATGGTCAGGGCTGTGGTGGGCACTCTCGTCGAGGTAGGCCGGGGGAAGATGACAATAGACGGATTCCGTGAGGTCATAGCGCGTCGCGACCGATGCGCCGCCGGAACTTCCATGCCTGCCGGACCGTTATTCCTTCATGACATCAAATATCCATACTGACAAAATGATTACCCGTGACCCGCTGACCAACTGTCCTGATTGTTTCGATGACATAGATAAGGTTTTCACTTCCGGGTATTTCCTGACTCCGGGGGAATGCAACCCCCAGCAGAGGATGCCGCTGACATTGCTGATCAACCGCCTGATAGAGGTTGCGACGCTTCATGCCAATCAGGTCGGAATAGGGTATGCGTTTCTCGTCCGCGAGCATCAGACCTGGGTGCTGTCGCGGGTCGCGGTAGAGATGACCCGTTATCCCGGAGTCAATGAGAATTATTCCATCTCGACCTGGATATCCTCTATATCCCGGCTCTTCTCCGAGCGCGATTTTGAGATTTGCGGCTGCAATGGTGAAGTGATCGGTCATGCCCGGACTGTCTGGGCTGTCATCGACACCCGCAGCCGTCAGGTGGGCGACATCTCACGCATCTCATGGATTAAGGAGCTAATCCCCCCTCGCGAATGCCCTGTGGAGAAGCCGTCGCGGTTGCGCCCTGTGCCGATCCCGGAAGATGACAAAGAGGTGCCTGCCGGTTTCAGGGAAACCAGATACCGTTTCCAATATACCGACATCGACTTCAACCGTCATGTCAACTCCTCACGCTATATTGAGCTGCTTCTCAACCAGTGGAGCCTTGCTTTCCATGATGCCAACCGTCTTACACGTTTCGAGATCGCCTATATCCATGAGGCCCGTTACGACATGGAGGCGCGTTTGTTGCTGGAAACCGCGCCCGTCGCGGCAGACGGCAGGGCGGAGGGTGACACAAGGGCGGAATTGCTCGGTCCGGAAGGACAGCCGATTCTCCGCGCCCTTCTCCGGTTCTCCCCGCGCTGACCTTGTTTAGAGGAATGTTTAATTTTATGAAGATGAAACAAGAAGAGAAACATTCTGCCGGCAATGCCGCCAATGGTGGTGTGAAAAATCCACGTTCGCGGGTAGAAGTGTGGATCGAGGCTATGAGGCTTCGCACACTTCCTGCCTCGGCAGCAGGTGTCCTGGCCGGTGTGGCTGTGGCCATGCAGCGAGGCCATTTCGACTGGCTGCCGGCGTTGCTCTGCCTGCTGTTCGCCCTGGCGGCGCAGATAGGAAGCAATTTCGCCAATGAGTATTACGATTACCGCGACGGCCTCGACAAACCGGGCCGCGAAGGCTTCCGTCGGGGAGTGACAGAGGGAGACATAACGCCGCAGGCAATGCAGCGCGCCATGGCCATCGCTTTTGGAATCGCCGCTCTTGTAGGCTGCTCGCTGATCTATTGGGGAGGCTGGTGGCTTGTGCTCGCCGGGATATTCATTCTCATCGGAGCATTGAGTTACTCAGCCGGTCCGTTTCCCTTATCCCGTAACGCCTTAGGGGAAATAGCGGTGGTGGTTTTCTATGGACTGATCCCTGTCGGTTTCACATTCTATCTTCAGACAGGCTACTTTTCATACGCTGACTTCCTCGCCGGACTGGCATTCGGACTGTTGTCGGCCAACATCCTTATAGTCAACAATTACCGTGACCATGATGATGACAAGGCGGTCAACAAACTGACCACCGCTGTCGTTTTCGGGCGAAAGACTGTCGCGTGGGCATATCTTGTCAACGGTTTCCTTGCCATACTCCTCACTGCCAATCTGTGGATTTCGGCCGGGACGGTCTGGCTCGTGTTCCCCACGCTCTATCTGCTGGCTCATATTTGTCTCTGGCGTTACATAAAGGCCAATGAAGGTCATAAGCTCAATCCCGCCCTCGGCATGACAGCCTTTCTGATGCTGTTGCTATCTGTCGCCCTGGTAGTAGTCAGTATCCCCATGGCTTTGTGATGATCGAGACCTTATGCTCCATAATCCTATCCCTATGTTGCTTAACCGACTTGCGATAACAAATTTCAAGAACATCCCGGAAGCGCGTCTGGAATTTTCTCCGAAGGTCAATTGCTTTCTGGGGGATAACGGCATGGGTAAGAGCAATCTGCTTGATGCCATATACTATCTGAGTTTCTGCAAAAGCTTCTCAGGGCTGACTGACATGCAGCTCATCAGGCGTGGGGAGGGCTTCGCGTCCATCAGGGGAAGATACAGCCGCCGGGGTCTGGATGAGGAGCTGTCGCTGGGGCTGCAGCCGGGCCGACGCAAAAGTTTCAAACGGTCGGGCAAGGAGTATGAACGGCTTAGCACACATATAGGCGCTTTCCCGCTGGTGATTGCCTCCCCGGCTGACAGTGATCTTGTGACAGGAACGGGAGAGGAACGCCGGAGGCTGATGGACATGGTCATTTCCCAGGCCGATCCGGTCTATCTTGACCAACTGATACGATATACGCGTGCCTTGCAGCAGCGTAACAAGCTGTTGCGCGATCATTGCTCCGACCCCGCGCTTTACCTTTCAGTAGAGCTGGCCATGGAGCGTTCGGCTGTTTATCTGACATCTGCCCGCCTCAAATGGGTGGAGAAGTTGTCGGGAATCTTTGCTGTCCGTTACGGGGCCATTGCCGCCGACGGCGAGACCCCGGCGATCGGCTTGCGCAGCCATCTCGCTGCGGAGCCGCGCGGATTCGGGGCTATGCTTGATTCCGCCAGAAGGCATGACGAGATTGTCGGCCACACTTCGGTCGGCCCTCACCGCGACGATCTGGAGCTGTCGCTTGACGGGATGCCGGTAAGGCGTGTCGCCTCCCAAGGACAGTGTAAGACCTACACCCTGGCGTTGCGGCTTGCCCAATACAGTTTCCTTGAGGAGGCTTCGGGCCTGAAGCCCCTGATGCTGCTTGACGATGTTTTCGACCGTCTCGACGCGGGTCGTGTCGAACGGCTTGTGGAGGTGGTTTCCGGCGATGGTTTCGGTCAGATCTTCATCACTGACACCAACCGCAGCCATCTCGACAACATAATGTCGCGCATCGGAGCCGGGGATCATTGTTCCTGGCTGGTCACGGACGGGAGTTTCGAGCCGTTGGATCAGCACTTTTCCTGATTGTAAAGATTACTTATGAAAAGAACCGAACCGATGTCGTTGCGCGAGATAATAGACCGGGTGATGGATGCCTCCGCCCGCAAGGATGACATGCTCGCGATGAGGGCGGCTTATCTATGGACCGATGTGGTCGGGCCGGGGGTGAACAGATATACGACCCGTCGGTATGTCAAGGATGGTGTCTTGCATGTCTATATCTCCTCCGGTCCTTTGAAAAGCGAGCTGTCTTTCCGCAGGGAAGCGATCGCCAAGGCCATAAACGAAATTCTCGGCCGTGAGGTGGTGAAGTCAATCCGCCTCCATTGAAATAATGAGATCAGTTAATATAAAATAATTTTGAACAGTTACTTATGGATACTGTTAACATACCTGCTTGCCCCAACCCTAAAGTGCCTGCGCCATCCGTCCCGTTTCATCACAGCCTCGTGGCGCAGCTCCGCTTCAACGATGTGGACATATTCGGTCATGTCAACAACTCGGTCTACCTCCAATTGCTTGACCTGGCAAAAGTCAGGTATTTCGAGGCAGTCCTTGGCGGTCCTGTCGACTGGCATGACGCCACGGTCGTAGTCGTCAACATAAACGCCTCGTTTTACTCCCCGGCTTATTTCGATGAGCCGTTGACCGTGGCCACTGCTGTGGGGAAGATGTCGGTCCACAGCTTCATCCTTGAGCAGAGGATCTATAACCCGCAGACGGGAGATGTAAAGTGTGTCGCCCAGACAGTGATGGCCGGATTTGATCCTGTTCATGCCACGGGCATTCCTGTGCCTGACAAATGGTCAAAGGCTCTTTTAAATTTTGAAAATCGCGCGGAATAAACTAATTTTGTATTCAGAAGCCGCAGGTGTTGAACCTGCCGGCCAACCGCCAAGTTTTTTCCTGAATAATGGATATCAAAGAATCAATGCGCGAGATCCTGCTGGCCGAGAGTCGCGCGATAGAGAACATCCCCGTCACCGACGATTACCCACGCGCTGTCAAGCTGATCGTCGACCATGTAACCCGCAAGGGAGGCAAGCTTGTGACTTCCGGGATGGGGAAGGCCGGTCAGATCGCCATGAACATCGCCACCACGTTCTGTTCAACCGGCATACCGGCTGTCAACCTCCATCCCGCCGAGGCGCAGCACGGCGATCTGGGGATCCTCCAGGCCAACGACGTGATGCTCCTGATATCCAATTCCGGCAAGACACGCGAGATAGTGGAGCTGGTCGAGCTTGCTCGCCGCCTTATCCCGGCCATACCCATCATTGTCATCACCGGCAACGCCGGAAGTCCGCTTGCGGAACTGGCCGACGCTACCCTTTTCACAGGGGGCGCTCCCGAGGTTTGTCCTCTCGGTCTCACCCCCACGACCTCCACGACCATGATGACGGTCATCGGAGATGTTCTTGTGGTCAATGTGATGAAAGAGACCGGCTTCACCGCCAAAGAATATGCCTTGCGTCATCATGGCGGCTATCTTGGTCATGCCGCCCGCTGCTGCCAGGGAAAATAACTGCAGGAAACTCAAACGAAACGAAAAAACAGTCCAATTATATGTCAACATCTTTGGTGGGAGCCGCCCCGAAAGGAAAGCTCCCTAAAGTAGACAACATGAGGGTGGCGATTGTCGCCGCCGAATGGAACGGCCACATAACTTCCCGCCTGACACAGGGCGCGCTCGAAGTCTTCAAATCAGAAGGCTTTGCCGATGACCAGGTCGATTGTTATGCCGTCCCCGGCGCGGTAGAACTCACATTCGCGGCATCGCAGCTTATAGAGTCCTCGATGTATGACGCGGTGATAGTCTTCGGATGCGTCATCCGTGGCGGTACCCCTCATTTCGACTATGTCTGCCAGAGCGTCACACAGGGAGTGACAGCCCTCAATGCCGACTGCGACATCCCGGTCATCTTCGGAGTCCTGACCGTCGACAATGAACAAGACGCTCTCGACCGCGCCGGAGGCTCCCTCGGCAACAAGGGAAGCGAAGCCGCCGAAGCCGCCATCAAAATGCACGCCTTCGCCCAACAGGTCAAATCTCTCTGACCGCTACCCCGCTCCGGCTTCTCTCTCCTCCCTCCCATTCCCTCTCTCCTGTTTCACTGCTTCTCTCTTCTCTATCCCTCTTATCTCTTTATTCCCTTTCCCCTCTCTTCACCCTTTCTCTCCTCCTTTCGGGAGATGTTACCCTCGCAATGTGAGGCTCAAGGTTTTGTCGCTATGCGAGGGGGTAAGCCCGAAATCCTAAGATCCTGAAATTCCGAGATTCCGAGATTCTGAAGCGAAATCCTAAAAACGCCATTCAATGCTTGTCCCCGCTCTATATCTTTTCCCTGTCCCCCTTGACAACGACGCTCCTGTAGGGCGGTCGTTGCCTCCTTTCAATCTGGAGCCATTAAGGGAGATCCGTCATTTTGTGGTGGAGGATATACGCTCGGCAAGACGCTTCCTGAAAAAGTGTGACCGCGACATCGATATAGACCGGATCGAATTTGCTGTGCTTGACGAGCATACCGCGCCGGAAGATGTCGCCCCGCTCCTCCGCCCCCTGGAAGAGGGGAATCCTATGGGGGTGATTTCCGAGGCAGGATGTCCGGCCGTTGCCGATCCCGGAGCAGACCTTGTGGCTGTCGCCCAGCGGAAAGGCTTGAAGGTGGTACCGTTGGTCGGGCCGTCAAGCATCCTGCTTGCCCTGATGGGGTCCGGTTTCAACGGCCAGAGTTTCGCATTCAACGGTTATCTCCCGATCCGTCAGCCCCAGCGGGGAGCTAAGCTCAAGGAAATGGAAAGACGTATTGTCAGGGAGCGGCAGACTCAGATTTTCATCGAGACCCCATATCGCAACAACCGCCTGATAGCCGAGTTGACCGCCTCATTGCCCGGAGACAGGCTATTGTGTGTCGCGTCCGACCTAACCGGGGAGAAAGAGCGGATAAAGACGTTGCCCCTCTCCCGTTGGAAGCAGGAGAAACTTGATTTCGACAAGATCCCGGCCATATTCCTTTTATTCTGAAAAAACAGACAACAGATAATAATTCCCGCTGATAAACAGCTTCAAGTCCCTATCGCCGATGGCTCGCTATAAGAAACGCCCCGGATATGACGGATCCCTCCCCGGATTGTTTGACGACCTGGACAGCCCAGTGCTTTTCCCGGACGCAGAGCCGTTGCCTACTCATCCCGCAATTGAGAGGGCGGCATTGCGTGAGGCCAATCTGCGAGGCAAACTTCATGGCGAGCGTCGTCGTCCGGAGGAGATCTTCTCTTCTGATGATTTCTCTCCATTGGAGGCATTGCCGACAATCGACCGCCTTGATTTCATCTCGTTTGGTTCGGGCAGTTCGGGCAATTGCGCTTACATAGGGGACGGGGAGCAGGGATTGCTGATTGACGCGGGGGTAGATGATGTGACCGTGATATCGGAGTTGCGTCGTCATGGTATCAGGATGGAGTCGATAAAAGGGATCGTGCTTACCCACGATCATTCCGATCATGTCAGGTTTGTGTACAAACTGATACGCAAGCGCAGCCACATGGCGGTATACTGCACTCCCCGCGTGCTTAACGGCATGCTGCGCCGCCACAACATCTCCAACCGTATCAAGGACTACCACCATCCTATATACAAGGAGCATCCTTTCATGATCGGCAACTTCTCGTTGACAGCATTCGAGGTCATGCATGACGGCACCGACAATGCCGGTTTCTACATAACCCGTGGCAACCATAACATGGTGGTGGCCACTGATCTCGGCTGCATTTCCGAGCGCGCCGATTTTTATATGCGCAAAGCCAACTATCTCATGATAGAGGCCAACTATGATGAGGCGATGCTCGCCGCCGGGACCTACCCCGAATATCTCAAAGGCCGCATACGCTCCACCACGGGTCATCTCGACAATGCCGTGACAGCCAAATACCTTGGAGATATATACTCCCCCACATTGCGCAACATCTTTCTCTGCCATCTCAGCAAAGATAATAACACTCCCGAGATCGCCTTGCGGGAAGCCGAGCGGGCGTTGACCGCCGCCGGTGCTACGGTGGGTGACGGCTCAAACACCCCTTACGCCCGTATGGCCGGTGTACAGCTGATGGCTCTCCCGCGCTACGACTCCACCCCCCTGATCCGCCTGACCCTCCGCTGAAATCTCGAACGCATTGCCGGATCGCATATTGCTGTATCGTAGGCCGCCATATAACGCGAACTGCGACCGACACATATGTCAGTCGCAGCTCGCGTGTAGCCCATAGGAGAATCGAACTCCTCTTTCAAGAATGAAAATCTTGCGTCCTAGCCGATAGACGAATGGGCCTCGGTAGAATCCATCAGTTTTCACAAACTGGTGGACCTGATATCAAAATTACGAGAATATGTCTTTGTAGGTTCTCCGCGTCAGGGGGTTGGCCCTGTCGGCGCGGGAAGCAACAAGCGTTGGTATCAGCCGAGCTTGTTGATGTGGAGAGCCAGCTTGCTCTTGAGGTTGGAAGCCTTGTTCTTCGAGATGGTCTTCTTGGCGGCCATACGGTCGAGCATGGAGACGATCTTGGGATATGCTTCCTGAGCGGCGGCCTTGTCAGTCATGGCGCGGAGACGGCGCACGGCGTTGCGGGCGGTCTTTGCGTAATAACGGTTGCGAAGGCGACGGCTTTCGGTCTGGCGGATACGTTTTAAAGCAGATTTATGGTTTGCCATTTTTATTGTTGCTTTTTCTTCTTGTTTTGTTATTTAGTAGCCCATAGGAGAATCGAACTCCTCTTTCAAGAATGAAAATCTTGCGTCCTAGCCGATAGACGAATGGGCCGGCCTGTGCAACTGCCTAACTCGGTATCCCGGAGGCATTTTGCGACTGCAAAGTTAATCTCTTTTTCTGAAGTGACCAAATTTTATGGCAAAAAAGTTTCGGTATGGTTATTTTTGGCTAATTTTGCGGTGTCCGGAGCATGTTGTCAGAAACTTTCCGCCTTCTGCTTTTGTCGTATATTGCCGGGCTTTGTCATATAATATAATGTATAGACACCTTGATTGCATAGCCTTGCGCACGGTTCGTTATTCCGACCGGAACTCCATACTGACCGCCTACACTCGGCAGGCCGGGAGGCTGTCGTTTATGGTGCCGGCCGGTACCGGGCGTGCGGCTGCCCGTTTGCGGGCGTTGCTTATGCCGATGGGGCGGTTTGAATGTGTGGCTGACATAAGGCCCGGACGTGACATATATCCGATCCGTGATGTCCGGGCGGTCTTGTTGCCCCCGGTATCTGATCCTTTGCGGTCGACCATCGCGCTTTTCATCGCCGATCTTCTGTCGGTGCTGCTCAAAGAGCCGATCCCCGATCCGTTGCTGTTTGACTTCATCGATGACTCGCTCCGCAAGCTCGGCAAAGATAGCGGCCGGTTGCGGGGAAACGGATTGCTGAATTTCCATATCTGCTTCCTGACACGCCTTTCACGATTTCTCGGTGTCGAGCCTGACTGGCCGACATATCTCCCGGGGAGTGTGTTTGACATGTCGGATGGTATTTTCCGCCAGTCTCCGCCTCTTCACCGTAATTATCTTCCTCCCGGAGAGGCTGAAATCGCGATGTTGCTTGGCCGCATGAACTTCCGCAATCTGGAGCTGTTCCGTTTTTCCCGTTTCGAGCGTAACACCATACTTGATCGGCTGCTTCTGTATTACCAGACCCATTATCCCTCGCTCGGCGATCCTCCTTCATTGCCGATACTGCGCATGATGGCGGATTGAGTGGTCGGCGACGGGCACCCGGCCCAAATTTTAGCGATTTTATTTTGGAAATACTCGCTTCTGGTTGTACCTTTGCATCTGAAGATGACCAGATGTCATTTCCCGGTCATCATGCGTATTTATTGGATATATGAGAAGAATTTTTCATAAACAGCCGCTTGCGGCGTTGTTTCTGCCTTTGTTGTCGTTGCTCCCGGCTTGCGGCGGGTTGAGTGATCAGGAGAAGAAGATGGTCGGGAAGTACTATATTCCGGCCCTTTCCGACACTAATCCGCTTATTGAGCTGAACGCTGACGGGACCTCCGTGCTGAGGGCCATACGCCCGGGAGATATCACCTACAGCGTCACCGGGGTCTGGAAAGTCGACAGTGACTCCTTGATAATAGAAAGCGATTCCACAAGCATAACGATCGAGGATGGCGATCCCGGCCTTGTGGGCCATGTCTCCCGCAGGGTGGCATACCCGATCAAAGACTTTAACGAGTCGACATTGTCGATAGAGCGTCAGGGAATCACATACGATTATCATCGTAGGCTGGAATGAGGGGGATACACCCTCTTATTATAGTGTCTGTTGTAGCGATCAAAGGTTACTTATGATTCATATCTTGATTTACAGAATAGTCTTTCCTCTGATTTTCCCGTTTATGTTATGCCTGATGGCCGGATGCCGGCAGGCTGAAAGCGGCAATGTGGACTCGTCGCTTGATGACGCAGAGGAAATGCTTGCCCAAGGCCATCCCGAAGGGGCGGCCCGGATATGCGCCGGTCTTATGGCTGAAGATTTCGACAAGCTTGACGAGGGGCAGCTCGGACGTATGGCTGTCATATTCATGAAATTGCCGGAGACCGATGACGCGGGCCTCGATGAGAATGTCGCGGATGCCACCCAGTGTGTCCGTCAGGCGTGGAAATTGTCTAAGGATTCTCTAAGGGGATTCATCTCCACCCTGCCTCCTGAGGATGTGCCTTCTTTCGTGATGCTGACCCGCATAAGCGGGTCGATCGACTTCCCTCCGGATCTTTCCAAGGAGCATTCCACTGAAGACTCCATACATTTCGTAAACACTCAAATCTGATTGCTGATGGATTGGAAATCATCTCTGGCAGCACTGATGTCTGATTTGCCTGAAGGTGAGGAGGATATGGCGGAGGAGAATGCCTCCGGGTTAATTGCGCCTGCGGAGAAAGCCCGTCTTGACATAATCCTCGACAAAAAAGGCAGGAAAGGAAAAGCCGCCACAATCGTCGCCGGATTCACTGTCGATGATGTCGCGGTGGAGGATATAGCCCGGCATTTGAAGCAGCGGCTCGGCACCGGCGGCTCGGCCCGTGGAGGCGAGATCCTTATCCAGGGAGACAAACGCCGCGAGGTAGCCGACGCTCTTGTCGCGATGGGGCTTAAATGCCGGATTATCTGACTCTTCGGAATTCAACCATGAAAACATATAAGATGTACGCCTCCAGCATCAACGAGCGTTATGTGGAGGAAATAGCCGGACTTTTGCGCAAGGGAGGGGTGATCATATACCCGACCGACTCTTTGTATGCCGTGGGATGCGACGCGCTCAACAACAGGGCCGTAGAGAGAGTCTGTCGTCTGAAGGATATCAACCCCGCCAAACAGCGGTTGTCGATAATATGTGATGACATATCCCAGGCAAGCGAGTATGCCAGGATCGACAACGAGGCGTTCAGGATCATGAAAGGGAATCTTCCCGGACCATTCACATTCATTCTGCCGGCTTCCACGCGCCTGTCGAAGGCGTTCAAAGGGCGGCATGAGGTAGGTGTCAGGATCCCCGACAATGAGATAGCGCGTTGTCTTGCCGCTTCCTTGGGCAATCCGTTGCTCACCACCACCGTGGAGTGGCCTGACGCTGACAACGAGGATCTGTGTCTGCCTTCGGCGATAAGCCTGCATTACTCGGATTCGGTGGATGCGATTGTCGATGGGGGAGATGGCGGCTTTCTGCCCACTGCGGTTGTCAGCCTGCTTGATTCCTCTGAGCCTGAGATCCTAAGGGAAGGGCCGGTCGAGCCAAAACTTTGAAAAAACCTCTCTATAATAATCCCCCGCTATAATAATATGGATAACTTTACCTACTGCGCTCCCACGCGCTATATATTCGGACGTGACACCGAGAAAGAGACAGGGAAAATGATGGCCGCCACAGGCTGCCGCAAAGTGCTGGTTGTCAGCGGAGGCGGCTCTGCCCGTCGAAGCGGGTTGCTTGACCGTGTCTTCGCGACCCTTGATGAGGCCGGCATTGAATACCTGGAGCTGACCGGGGTGAAGCCGAATCCTACCGATGACCGGGTGTATGAAGGTATCGGTATCGTCAGGTCGAACGGCATTGACGGCCTCCTCGCTGTAGGTGGCGGCTCGGTGATCGACACCGCCAAAGCGATCGCCGGGGGTGCATGTTATGAAGGGGATTTCTGGGATTTCTGGGCCGGCAAGGCGGTCATGGAGAAGGCATTGCCCATAGGTGTGGTGCTCACCATACCGGCTGCCGGGAGCGAGGGCAGCGGCAACTCCGTGATAACCAAGATAGAGGGGATGCGCAAGATCAGTTTGCGTACGGATTTCGCTCTTCGCCCGAAATTCGCCATCCTGAATCCTGAATTGACCTTCTCCTTGCCGCCGGAGCAGACTGCCGCCGGCATCGCCGACATGATGGCGCATATAATGGAACGGTATTTCTCTCCGACAAGCGATGTCGAGACTACCGACCGTGTCTGCGAGGGTGTGCTGATGGCAATCATCGCGGAAGCACCGAAAGTGATGGCTGATCCGGAGGATTACCAGGCACGGGCCAACATAATGTGGGCCGGGACATTGGCCCACAACGGGGTCTGCGGATGCGGCCGCCGCGAAGACTGGACTTCCCACGGCCTCGAACATGAGCTGTCGGCATTGTACGGTGTCACCCACGGAGCCGGACTGGCTGTCGTTTTTCCGGCATGGATGACTTTCATGGCCTCCCACAAGCCGGAGAAGATCGCGCAGCTTGGCCGCCGTGTCTTCGGCATAGAGGACGCTGACGACAAAGGGGCGGCCTTGAAGGCTGTCGATGCCTTGCGCGGATTTTTCAGGTCGATCGGGTTGCCTCTGACGCTTGGAGAGCTTGGTGTGGAGGATCCTGATCTCGAGACATTGAGCCGCAAGTTCCATGAGAACAAGGGGACACCTTTCGGTCCTTATTATCCCCTCCAGCCTGTCGACACGATGGCGGTATATCGCCTTATGAGGTGACAACCATTCCCTCTCGACGATTGTTTTCATGATGAGGGGGTGTGACGACCTCCCGCAACCTGTAACTTTCGACAGAGGGATGAATGACAGACATGATACAATCCCGCCCGCTCCCGGCCGGCGCGGGCCTCGCCCAAAGACGCGCAAGCTTATCCTTGACATCTTCCACGCCGTCATATTGATTTTGTCGGTGGCGTTGATCGCGTTCATATCCTACGACACCTTCAAAAACATACCGTTTCTGGAAAGTGACCTCTATATGACTTTCCAGCTATTTGTGTGTCTGGTCTTCATCGCGGACTTCTTTGTAGAGCTGTGGCTCACGCCGCGTGGTGAGCGCAGGCGCTATATGAAATCGCGATGGTTTTTCCTGCTGATGTCCATACCATTCCTCAACATCATCGACGCATACCAGATACAGCTCGTTCCTGACGCGCTTTACTTCGCCCGCTTCCTTCCTCTCGCACGGGGTGCCCTCGCTCTGGCGATAGTACTCAACTACATAGCATCCAATCGGATAACAGGCATTTTTGTCAGCTATCTGTCGATAATGCTGCTCACGGTCTATTTCGCCGGATTGATATTCTATGAGAGGGAGCAACCGGTCAACCCGGGAGTGACAAGCTATTGGGACGCTTTCTGGTGGTGTAGCCTGGAGGCCACCACCCTCGGCAGCTCGCTCAATCCGATGACCCTTGCCGGTAAACTGCTCGCGGTGTTGCTTTCCTTGATGGGAATAATAATGTTCCCGCTCTTCACGGTATACCTGTCAAGCCTCATATTGAAGAGCAGAAGTGTATTAAATATACTTAATATTCCTAAATTAAATGTTAAAACAGCTGATTCGGCGGATCGCTCGCCTGCAAGCGGTGACGAAAAAGTTGGAGAAACGACGGGAAATGCGTAACTTTGCAGATGGTTATCGGAGGAGGCCCACGGGGCTTCCTCCATTTCGTTTTGCACTCCCGGCTCTGGGCCGCCCGGTCATCTGCGCGGGAATGCCGACATAAAAATAAAGACCGATGATAGACAAACAGACAGTCCTTTCCGCAGTCGAGGAGGCCATCAAAGACACCGACCTTTTTGTGGTCGATGTGAATGTCTCGGCTGACAAGTCGATATCCGTGGAGATAGATTCCCCGGAAAGCCTTGACATCGAGACCTGCACCCGCCTGACCCGCAGAATCGAGGAGCTTTTGCCTGCGGAACTGGAGGAATATGACCTTGAGGTCGGTTCGGCCGGATTGACCGCGCCTTTCAAAGTCAGGGGACAATGGGAGAAGAACCTCGGCAACGAGATCGAGCTGTTGACCAATGACGGCCGGAAATTCTCTGCGGTCCTTGTCTCCCTGGGCGATGACGCTTTCACGGTGAAATACCAGGTGAAGGAGAAGCAGCCCGGCGAAAAGCGGCCTCGACTTGTAGAGAAGCAGGAGGATATCCTTTTCTCGAATGTCAAGAAAGCCAACTACTTGCTTAAATTCAAATAGAAGCTGCCGGGTCTGACCTGCAAGCTTGTAATCCCGATAAAAAACAACACTGAATATAACTTTCCCACTTATGGCTAAAAAAGAGGAAACACCAAACATGGTGGAGAGCTTTGCCGAGTTTAAAGAACTGAAGAACATCGACAAGACAACCATGATAAGCGTGCTGGAAGAGTCTTTCCGCAACGTGCTTGCGAAAATGTTCGGCACCGATGAGAACCTCGATGTCATCATGAACCCCGACAAGGGGGATGTCCAGATCTTCCAGAACCTCGAAGTCGTTCCTGACGGTGAGGTCTCGAACCCCAACCTGCAGATTTCACTGACAGATGCCCGCGCCGACAATGACCCCGAGGTCGAGATCGGAGAGGAGCACACCAAGGAGATAATCTTCGCCGACTTCGGACGGCGTGCCATCCTGACTCTGCGCCAGACCTTGCAGTCAAAAATCCTCGAGCTCCAGAAAGAGGCCATATATGAGAAATTCAAGGATCTGGAGGGTGAGCTTGTCACAGGTGAGGTCTACCAGACATGGTCTCGCGAGACATTGCTGCTCGACGACGAGAAAAACGAGCTGCTTCTCCCCAAGAATCAGTCGATTCCCGGTGATTTCTTCCGCAAGGGGGAGACAATCCGCGCCGTCATCGCCAATGTCGACAACAATAACAACAACCCAAAGATCACCGTTTCCCGCACCAATGAGAATTTCCTGCGCCGTCTCTTCGAGCTTGAAGTGCCGGAGATCCATGACGGTCTGATCAGCATACGCGCCGTGGCCCGTATCCCCGGTGAGAGAGCCAAGATCGCCGTGGAGAGCTATGACGACCGTATTGACCCTGTGGGAGCATGTGTGGGTGTGAAGGGTTCTCGCATTCATGGCATCGTCCGCGAACTTCGCAACGAGAACATCGACGTGATCCCCTTCACCACCAATCCCTCCCTCTTTATCCAGCGCGCCCTTTCCCCCGCGAAGGTGTCATCCATACGTCTTGACGAGGAGGAGAAAAAGGCAGAGGTGTTCCTCAAGCCTGACCAGGTTTCACTGGCCATCGGAAAACAGGGTCTGAATATCAAGCTGGCCTCGATGCTGACAGGATTCGTGATAGATGTTTACCGCGATAACGATGAGGTTTACGAGGAGGATATCTATCTCGATGAATTCAAGGATGAGATTGATGAATGGGTGATAGACGCTCTCAAAGACATGGGTTGCGTGACCGCCAAGAGCGTGCTCAACACTCCCCGCGAAGACCTTATCCGCCGCGCCGACCTTGAGGAGGAGACTGTCGACAACGTACTTGAGATACTCAAGGCGGAGTTTGAGGATGACACCACAGAGGAATCACCCGCCCAGGCGGAGCCTTCATGCGCTCCTGAAAGCGATGCGTGTGTCGAGGAGCATCCCGCCGCCGATCTCGCGGCTGCCGCCGACGAGCAATCCAAGTGAGCCGCTTCCATGAGATGGAAGTGACTTATGCATGAACGTCTCGTTTCAGGCGAATCTCTCCAATAAAAATATTAGAAAACTTAAACCCACTCAATGGCGAGAACTAAGATAAGCAAAGTAGCGAAAGATCTCAACGTGGCCCTCCCCACGGTTGTGGATTTTCTGCGCGGTAAGAACATCACCATCGACGACAATCCGAATGCGCGAATCGAGGATGATGTCGTGAACCTTTTAGTGAAGGAATTCAAAAACGACAAGGATCAGAAGACAAAGTCTGAGCAGTTCTCGTCAGAGAGGATGCAGCAGCGCGAGAAAACAAAGCCTGCCACCAAGCCTGTCATTGATGAAATCAAGCTCTCCTCTGAAATAAACAAACCGAAGATCCTCGGTAAGATAGAGCTTGACAAACATGGCAATCCGGTGAAACACGCCGAGTCGGCTCCGGCTCCCGAGGTGACTAAGGCCGAAGCTCCTGTGGAAGCTCCCAAGCCTGTGGAGAAACCGGTGGAAAAGGTGGCTGAAACACCGACCCCGCAACCCGGGCCGCAGGAAAACAAGACTTCCGAGGTGAAAAAAGAAGAGGCGGCTGCCGCAGTGGTTGAGAAGACAGCTCCTGTAGCTCCGGTTGTCGCTCCGGAGCATAAAGCAGAAGCCGTCCAAAATCCCCGCCAGGCCGAGAAAAAAGAGACTCCTGTGATTAAAAATGCTCCCGTGGCAGCCGAGAAGAAGACTCCTGAAGTTGTGGCGCAGCCAAAGGCAGTTGCCACTGTTTCCTCCCCCTCCTCATCCGAAGCTGAGAAGAAGGATCCGAAGGAGGAGATATTCACCGTAGGCCTTCCCCAGAACCGTCCGACGATCAATGTCGTTGGCAAGATCGACCTGTCGGCAATCAACCAGTCGACCCGTCCCCGCAAGAAAAGCAAGGAGGAGCGTCGTAACGAACGCATCGCCAAGCAACAGGGGGGCCAGGGTGGATCCGGATCTGACGGCGACCGCAAAAAACGTAAACGCATAGGATCGAAAGAAAAGATCGATATCGAGAAACAAGGCAACCAGCAGGGCGGAAACGGAGGCAATGGTGGAGGCCGTGGACGTGGCGGTGACTCCCGTCGCAATGACCGTGGCGGCAAAGGCGGCAATCCCAAGCGCGCCCCTCATACGGAGGTCAACGAGGAAGATGTACAGAAGCAGGTAAAAGAGGTTCTTGCACGTCTCACCTCAAAGGAGAAAGGCCAGAAAAAGGGTGTCAAGTGGCGTAGAGAGAAACGTGAGGCGAATGCCGAACGCGACGCGGCAGCCGCAGCAGCGGCAGCGGCAGAGTCGCAGGTGTTGAAACTCACCGAGTTCGTGACCGCCAATGACCTCGCGTCGATGATGGATGTGCCTATCAACAAGGTGATCGGGACATGCATGAACCTCGGTGTGATGGTGTCTATAAACCAGCGTCTTGACGCGGAGACCATAAACATCGTGGCCGAGGAGTTCGGCTTCAAGACCGAATTCGTATCGGCGGAGGTGGTCGAGGCTATCTCCCAGGAGGAGGACAAAGAGGAGGATCTGGTCGCACGTCCGCCTATCGTCACAGTGATGGGCCATGTCGATCATGGTAAGACCTCTTTGCTTGACTACATACGTAAAGCCAATGTGATCGCCGGTGAGGCCGGTGGTATAACACAGCATATCGGAGCTTACAACGTGAAGCTCTCCGATGGCCGCCATATAACATTCCTTGACACGCCGGGCCATGAGGCGTTCACCGCCATGCGTGCCCGTGGAGCCAAGGTTACCGACCTCTGTATCATCATCGTGGCCGCTGATGACGACGTGATGCCCCAGACAGTCGAGGCTATCAACCACGCCTCTGCAGCCGGAGTACCCATCGTTTTCGCGATCAACAAGATAGACAAGCCTGCCGCCAATCCTGACAAGATCAAGGAGGAGCTGGCCGGAATGAACTACCTCGTCGAGGAATGGGGTGGAAAATACCAGAGCCAGGATATTTCCGCCAAGAAAGGTATCGGAGTGGAAGAGCTGCTTGAAAAAGTATTGCTTGAGGCTGAAATGCTCGACCTCAAAGCCAACCCCGACCGCAATGCCACCGGTTCGATCATCGAATCGTCGCTTGACAAGGGACGCGGATATGTGGCCACTGTGCTTGTCCAGAACGGGACTTTGCGCGTGGGTGACATTATCCTCGCCGGAACCCATTTCGGTAAGGTCAAGGCGATGTTCAACGAGCGTAACCAGCGTATCAAGGAGGCCGGTCCCGCAGAACCTGCATTGATCCTCGGATTGAATGGCGCGCCTACCGCCGGCGACACATTCACTGTCATGGATTCCGAGCAGGAGGCCCGAGAGATTGCCACCAAGCGTCAGCAGCTCCAGCGCGAGCTTTCAACCCGAACTTCCAAGCGTCTTACCCTTGATGAAGTCGCGCGTCGTCAGGCTCTCGGCTCATTCCAGGAACTCAACGTCATTGTCAAAGGTGATGTGGACGGTTCTATCGAGGCTCTCAGCGACTCACTTATCAAGCTCTCCACTCCCGAGATCCAGGTCAATGTCATCCACAAGGCTGTCGGCGAGATTTCCGAGAGCGATGTCTCCCTGGCAGCAGCCTCCGATGCCATCATCATCGGCTTCCAGGTACGTCCCTCGCAGGCCGCGCGTCGCGAGGCCGAGCGCGAGGGTGTCGAGATACGCCTCTATTCGGTCATCTATCAGGCGATCGAGGAGGTCAAGGACGCTATGGCCGGTATGCTTGCTCCCGAGCTGCGTGAAGAGGTCACCGGTACCGCCGAGGTGCTTGAGACATACAAGATCTCCAAAGTCGGGACTATCGCCGGAGCACTCGTCCGTGAGGGGAAGATCAAGCGCACCAACAAGGTCCGCGTCATCCGCGACGGTATCGTACGTTACACAGGTGTGCTTGGATCGCTCAAGCGTTTCAAGGATGATGCCAAGGAGGTTGTGGCCGGTCTGGAATGCGGCCTGTCCATCCAGGGCTACAATGACGTTCAGGCAGGCGACATCATCGAAGGCTTCGAGGAAATCGAGGTTGCCCGCGCTCTCTAAGAGGATGTGATCGCCCATATAAACATAGGTTCTAATCTCGGCGACAGCCGCTCGGTCATCGAGCGGGCTGTCGCCGGGATTTTTTCATTGTCGGAGGGGTTGACCCGCCGTTCCTCATTTGTGAATAGCGAACCCTGGGGTTTCGAGTCGCCAAACAGATTTCTCAATATCGGGGTGGAGATCGAGACATCTCTTTCCCCTGAAACCCTTCTGGCGCGTCTCCAGGCAATTGAGAAAGAGATTTCCCCGGCTTCCCACCGCAACGAAGACGGAAGTTACCGTGACCGCCTTGTCGACATCGACCTTATCTTCATGGCCACGTCGGATCTCAAGCCGATCCGCCATCATTCCCCGTCTTTGATTCTGCCTCATCCCCGCGCCACGGAGCGCAAATTCGTCATCGCCCCGATCCGGGAACTTCACCCCGACTTCACTTCCCGACTCTTACTTGATCTCCTGTCGGTTCAATAGTGACAACTGCAATTGTAATTAACCGTTCAAAATAATTTTGACCAGTCACTTATTGGCTAATTATTATATCAGGCTCCCACGGAGACCACAGAAAACACAAAACAACCTTGCTCCCACCCGCCGATACCACAGAGGTATAAAGATTTCACGGATTTGCGGCTCGCTAAGCTCCCCGAATGTTCCGGGTCTCACGCAGATCCCTTATAAAAGAGGGGATTGTCTCATGGAATCCGCCGGGAGTGGCGAGGATTCAGAGACAATCCCCTTTATTTATGGACGGTCAGATGACCGGTAAGGATCAGAGGGTGACTTTGACGGTGTTTTCGCCAGAAACTACGACATAGAAGCCGGCGGGAAGGGTGATTTCACCTGCATTGCCTGAATAAACAAGTTTGCCGGTAGCGTCGAAGATGGTGACGGCAGCGTCGGAAACGACTGTCAGCATGCCGTTCTTGGCGGAAACGCTGAAGGCTGATTCGCCGTCGATTGAGTCGATGCCTGACCCGAGGCCGATTATGTGGCTGAATTCTTTCCAGCCGTCAGCGGCCTTGTAGGCTTCTACTGCGTCATTGGGAACCGAGAGGGTCGCGTTCTCATATACGGCAGCTTCGAATGCGGCCCCTGTGGGAGGCGCGGGGTTGAGGCTGATGACGCTTGTCAGGGCTTCGTCGCCTTTGAATGCTTCAGATCCGATGGCCTCCACTTTCTCACCGAAAGTGATCTTGTCAAGGGCGAAGCACCAGTAGAAGGCCTGAAGCTCGATCTCGGTCACATTATTGGAGATCTCGAATTCCTTGAGGTTGGCGCAGCACTGATACATGCCGTCGGGGATGACGGTGATGGCTTCGGGAAGCGCGGCTTCCTCCAGGCCGCTCTGGTAGAACACACCGTGGCCGACAGTGGTCACAGTCTCGGGCAGCGGGAGTTTCTTAAGCTCCGGGGTATAAGCGAACGCGAATCTTCCGACCTCTGTCACACCTTCGGGAAGGGTGATGTTGGCGAGGGCGGCGCATTCCGAAAATGCAAACTCTCCGATCTTGGTTACGGACTCGGGAATGATCATGGATGTCAGGGCCGAGCAGCCGGAAACCATTCTGGCGGGGATTGCCTCAATGGCATTCTCCAGAACCACAGACTCAAGTGACACGCAGCCGCAGAATACATCGTCGCCCAATGTAGTCACGTTGGCGGGAACAATGATGTCAGTGAGGTTGGTGGCCTCAAACGCGCTCTCGCCGATAGTAGTCACACTTTCGGGAATCGAGATCGCTGACAGTGAGCTTTCCCAGAAAGCAGCGTCTGCGATTGTGGTTATTGTCGAAGGCAGGGTCAGCTCCGAGATTCCCTTAACTTCGGAGAAGGCCAGTTTCCCGATCTCTATGACGGTATAGGTGTCACCGTCATATTCTACCTGGGCAGGCACGGAGGTCACACCACTGTATTCGCTCTCATTGTCAGGCCAAGTGACCGACAGGGTACGGTCAACGCCCGACACGACTTTGTAAGTCAGCGGCTCGACCTTGATCTTGGTGCCGTCGGCCAACGGACCTTTGACAGTGTATTTGAGAGAGAACGCGTAGTTGTAGCGGCTGTCGAAAGTGGAGACACTCAAAGACAGTGCTTTTGCAGGGACCTTGATCTCGTATTCGCCGCTCTCGGTCAGGGCCGGAGTCAGCACGAGCCCGATTTCAGAAGCGGACATTGTGGAATGATCAAGTTTGAACGATGCCTTGATGTCAGTGGGCTGTCCGTCGCGGGTGATAGTGACTTCATCTTTTGCAGGCCCGCTCGCGTAGACTTCGGCCATGTTGGGGAAGAGCAACACTATATTGTCAAGAGTGTTTACTATTGATCCTGATTCCGGGTCTGCGATCACAGTCTCTTCCGGGTCGACGGGGGTAATGCCGGAATCGATCACATATCTGAAGTCGGCAGCCGGCCAGTCGACATCGTCGTAGCCGCATATGGCTGCGTCGGGAATCCTGACAAGGTAGGTCCCGGGGGTAGTGTAGCCCTCGGGGAGAGAGATGATGACATCACGCATGCCGCCCCCTTCCTCAACGGAGAATGTGGCCACGGTCTCGCCGGTCTCCTCGTTGACGAGGGTTGGCTTGTTGGATCCGTATCCCTCGGGGAAAAGTCCCGAACGGCCATACTCGACGGTGAACTCCTGTATCTTGCCTACAATCCCCTGTTCCGGATAGATTGTGTAATATTCGTTTTCAATCGGGGTGAAATCATCAGGATCAGGACCGGGCTCGTCGCCGCCGATTGTGAGGGTGAAGGATATCTCCGGATTGGGATCTCCTTCGTCCATCATCCAGTTGTAATTGTAGTCGAATGTTCCGGCGGGGATCACGATGTCGTATGTGCCGTCGGCTGTGATCGGATCGGCTGTGATCGTGATTGTGTTGGTGTCATCCTTGGTGCCGGATACCTTCTGCGTGATGGCGTAGTCGGTGCCATTGATTTTGACTTTCCGGTTTACATACGGATCGAAGCCACCGATTGAGTTCTTGACCACGAATGTCTTGATTTCCTCGACGGTCTCCCCGTCGCCGGGTTGTACGCTCCATCCGTCCGGTATCGCTCCGTAGGATGAGACTGATGCCGCGCATAACAGCATCGCACTGAGGAGTAGCTTTTTGCTCATAATTGTAAGTGATTTAGTGAACTAATATGCTGCCGATGGTCAAGGTCGGCAGTGGGGTACATCAATATAATCAGGGTTGAATGATCAGGTTTGTCTGTCTGGTTATGGGGATGGCCGGAGGTCAGCGTTGGGCCGGCCCCTGGCGAAGTATGGCTCCTGTGGTAGGATCGTAGATCACATATATGGGAGCTTTCTTGTCTGTGAATGAGTTGGGCGCGAGTCCGTAGACGATGCCGAGTTGCGAAGCTGGGAGCTTGCGTGAGGCATATATGTCGCCGTCGTAGAGGACGGTCGCCTGCAGCTCGCCCGGTATCCGGTATGGCACACCGTTCTTCGGGAATGGCAATGTCTGTCCTTTTTCATTGACCGGCATCTCCCCGTGTGAGATAGTTGAGAGGTCGAGGTATACGGGCGAGCCGGACATGTCATCGCTGTCGACAATGCCGTCAATGGCCGAGAGCCTCGCCACCGGTATGCGCGCTTTGTCATTGTCTACAAGCGCGTCAGGATTTACTATGAAGCTCTCCACCTGTGTGGAGACGGAGGTAGTGCCGAGGAACATGGCTGTCAGGGCCTCCTCCTGTGCCTGCAGGTTGTCAAGCATGAGCTGCAGCGATTTCCCGTCGGGGGGTATATTGTCGGCCTGCCCTGTGATCAGGTCGCTGCGGGTCTGACGGATGGCGAAGATCGCCTGGGCGGCGAGTTCCGCGCGCTTGGCAGTCGACTGGCTCTGCAGCATCTCCTCGCTGATCACCTGTTTGGCCGCCGGGGTTTCCAGCGGTGTGGGTTTCGCTTTCATAGCCTCCGGGATGGAGACAACATCGCGTTCGGCTACCTCCTCTGTGTTTATCGCCAATGGGAGTCCGGCCTCGTCAAGGGTCACATAAACGGGGCTGCCGGATTTGAACTGTATGGAAAAAGTCTCCTCGGTGTCCTGCACCCCGTATGAAGATATAGCAGCCGACAGCAGTCTGACCGAATGGGACTCCTTGGTTATAGGATTGGATACATTCAGGTATTTGGGAGCATAACGGTAGAATTCCCCGGGTTTCTTTACAGTGATCTCTGCCTCGAGGGTGACGCTGAGCATTGTCCTGGGCAGGGAGTAGACCAGCCCGTAGTCGTTGGCTTTTGTCGCCGACAGTCTCTGGGCTTGCTGGGCGCAGATTGTGGCCGGGGTCATTAAGGCAGCTGTGATAAGAGAAATCAGGGGTAGTTTCATAAGTCTGCAGGTTGCGTTTGAAGGTAGCCGGTCGATGCCGGACTTGTTCATTTCATTGTCTCGCGTATCGCCCGTCCGATATTGGCGGCGATGTCGCCGGCGGTCACGCCGTATTCTCCTTGCTCGGCCTGGGCCATCTCTCCGGCCACTCCGTGGATGTAGACGGCGATGATCGAGGCGATCTCGGCCGGATAGCCCTGGGCCATCATGGCCAGCAGCAGCCCGGTAAGAACATCGCCGCTTCCGGGGGTAGCCATGCCGGGGCAGCCTGACGAGTTGAAATATATCTTGCCGTCGGGGCGGACGATGGCGGTATAACGACCTTTGAGGATTATAAGGATATTGTAATATTTGGCCATCTCGATGGCTTTGCGCAGACGGGCTTCCGACGAGGGCTGCGGCCCGAACATGCGGTCGAACTCTCCGGCGTGGGGGGTCATCACCGACAGGATCGGGATGTTGTTGAGCATCGCCGGGCGCAAGGCGATACAGTTGAGCGCGTCAGCATCAAGGATCACCGGCTTGTCGATGCTCGACAGAAAATCCTCGAGAGCCTTGACAGTCATCTCGTTGGTACCGATGCCCGGCCCTATGGCTATGGCCGAGAAGTCGCGTTCGGGATGGATCTCGGTCAGGCACGCGTCGCCACGGTTGTTGCGGTACATCGCTTCGGGGACGGCGGTCTGCAGGATCTGGTATCCCCATTTGGGGGAGCTGACGGTAAGTTTGCCCACACCGCCGCGCAATGCCCCTTTGGCGGATAGGACGGCCGCGCCCATCATTCCGTAGCTTCCGGCATATAATATCGCCGATCCGAAGTCTGCCTTTGAGGCGAATTCCTTGCGGTGGCGCAGACGGCGGTGGATATCGCGCTTCTCCACCAGGCAGAATTCCGCCGGGAGGGAGGCGATGGCCTGCTGGCTGAGACCGACATCAAGGGTCTTCCATTCCCCGACAAGCTCGGCATTGTCAGGGATGAAGAAGCAGAGGCGCGGAAACTGGATGGCGAGGGTCAGCGTGGCGTGGATCGTGTTGCGGTTGACGATGCGCGGATTCCAGTCGCCGAACATTCCTGACGGGAGGTCGATGGAGACAACCGTCGGTTTCTCGTCGTTGATATACTGGACAAGTGACTGGAAGCCGCCCCGCAGCTCTTCGCGCAGACCGGCTCCGAAAAGCCCGTCGACGATAAGATGGCTCGAAGTGATGTCGGGAGGAGTGAACCGGCTGGTCACTTCATGGAAATCCACATCGGGAACCGCTTCCAACAGGCGGTCGCGGACGGCGGCGCATTCCCCGGAAAGCTTGTCTCCCCCGATGTTGAACAAATAGACCGCCGGACGGAAGCCGTGGTCATGGAGCAGCCTGGCGGTGGCCAGCGCGTCGGCTCCGTTGTTACCCGGGCCGGCAAAGACGATGGTGGGTTTTGACGGCCTCCACCTGGCCGCTATCTCGTCGGCCACCCCCTCGGCCACCCGCTCGATGATTTCTCCGGGAGGAATCCCCTCGGTCTCGATGGTGTGGCGCTCGGTGGCCCGTATCTGTTCGTTGGTGAATAATTTCATTGACTGATAGTCGGAATATGCTTCGACTGCAAATTTACGGAATATTCTCCAAATCCACATTAATCAGATATTAAAAAATCCGTGGGGTATTTGTTACCTGCGGAAAAATTGTTTAATTTTGCACAATTATTCCAACCTGATGAAAGAAGTCACTTATAACGGGCTCACTTTCGAGCCTTATATCCTGAAAGAGAGAATTGACGCCCGCGTCAAGGAGCTGGCGAAGACCATAACGGAGGAGTGCCGTGGGAAACGGCCCCTTTTCCTTTGTGTGCTCAACGGGGCATTCCCCTTCGCCTCCGACCTTTTCCGTGAGGTTGAGACCGATGCCGAGATCACATTCATCCGCCTCAAAAGTTATGAGGGGACATCCTCGACCGGAGTGGTGAAGGAGGTGATGGGCCTTGGCGAGAACATAGAGGGGCGCACTGTGATCGTGGTGGAGGATATTGTCGACACCGGTCACACCATCAAGCGGCTGCTTGACGACCTGAGCAAGAAGAATCCTGCGGAATTGAAGGTGGCCACGCTGCTGTTCAAGCCGGAATCGCTTCAATGTGATGTCAAGCCCGACTATGTCGGTTTCTCGATCCCGCCGAAGTTCATAATCGGCTTCGGGCTGGATCTTGACGGGCTGGCCCGGAATCTGAAAGACATCTACGTCTTGAAAGAGCAGGCCGATTGACAGCGCCTGTTGGCGTGACATCCCCGGCGTACATCGCTTCCCCCGGCTTGTCAGGACACGCCGCGGGCAGGATGGTAATGGGGGTTCTAAGGTAAAAGATTTTGTAATTACTGAAAATGAATGTTGTGATTTTCGGTGCTCCGGGGAGCGGCAAAGGCACCCAGAGCGAAAAACTCATTGAACGATACGGGTTGCACCACATCTCGACCGGTGAGGTGCTCCGTGACCATATAGCCCGGAAGACTCCCATCGGGCAGATCGCCAAGACTTACATCAATCAGGGGCAGCTTATCCCTGACTCCCTGATGATCAAGATTCTGGAAGAGATCATAGACAATGAGCCGAAGGCTAAGGAGGGGGTCATACTTGACGGATTTCCCCGTACAATACCACAGGCCGAGGCTCTTAACCGCTTTCTTGCCAAGCGCGGCCAGAAAATCCACCATGTGGTCGGGCTGGAGGTGCCTGAAGAGGAGTTGGTCGACCGCATGATCAAGCGCGGGGCGCAGACCGGTCGCGCCGACGACAATCTCGAAACGATCCAGAACCGCCTCAAAGTCTATCACGAGTCCACCACCCCTCTGCGTGACTTTTATATCAAGGAGGGGAAATACCGGCCGATAAAAGGCAGTGGCTCCGTGGAGGAGATCTTCGGCCATATCGCCGAGGCCATAGAGACGGCGACAGAAAAAGAATCTCCAAATTTTTGAAAGAATGTTAGAAAAAATCCATAGTCTCAAAGCCGAGATCGAGGCTCTTGACGCTTCCACACCGGAAGAGGTGGAGGCTCTCAGAATCAAATACCTCTCAAAGAAAGGGGAGGTCAGCAACCTTATGGCTGATTTCCGGAATGTGCCGGCCGACCAGAAGAAGGCTGTCGGTATGGAAATCAACGCCTTGAAGCTTCTGGCCACAGAGAAGATCAATGCTCTGAAAGCCGCCTCGGAGAGGGTGGAGTCGGTCGATGACTCTCTTGACCTGAGCCGTTCGGCCAGCCCGATCGCGTTGGGCACACGTCATCCGCTGTCGCTTGTACGCGATGAGATCGTGGAGATTTTCCGCCGTCTTGGATTCACCGTCGCTGAAGGACCGGAGATCGAGGATGACTGGCATGTCTTCTCCTCGCTGAATTTCGCCGAGGATCATCCGGCCCGCGACATGCAGGACACATTCTTTATACAGAGGAATCCGGACGTTTTGTTGCGCACCCATACCTCTTCGGTACAGTCGCGGGTAATGGAGCGCTCCCAGCCGCCGATCCGCATCGTATGTCCGGGACGAGTCTACCGTAACGAGGCCATCTCGGCGCGCGCCCACTGTTTCTTCCATCAGGTCGAGGCGCTTTATGTCGACAAGGATGTCTCTTTCGCCGATCTCAAGCAGACTCTGCTCTACTTCGCCCGCGAGATGTTCGGGCCGGATACAAAGATCCGTCTCCGTCCGAGCTACTTCCCCTTCACCGAGCCGTCGGCGGAGATGGATATCTCCTGCAACCTGTGTGGCGGGAAGGGATGCGGTTTCTGCAAACACACCGGATGGGTGGAGATTCTCGGCTGCGGTATGGTCGATCCCAATGTGCTCGAAGCCTGCGGCATAGACTCCAAAGAGCATTCAGGCTTTGCCCTCGGAATGGGAATCGAGCGTATAGCCAACCTGAAATACAGGGTTAACGATCTGCGCCTTTTCTCCGAGAACGATGTCCGCTTCCTGAAGGAGTTCACCCACGCCCATTAAGAGGCTGCCCGACAATAGTTATTAAGAGGATGTTTATAATATCAGTTATTAAACACCCTCTAAACGCAATATTTTACGCGCCATGCCGCGAATATCCCTTAAGGAGCGTTACCGTTGTGTGCTCGAACGCTTCGCCTTGGAGATGCCTGAACCGCAGACCGAGCTTCATTACGACACCCCATTCCATCTGCTGCTGGCGGTCATCCTGTCGGCGCAATGCACCGACAAGAGGGTCAATATAGTAACGCCCCCGTTGTTTGAGGCTTTCCCCGACGCGGCCACGTTGGCGGCTTCGGATGAGGCTACAGTCTTTGAGTACATACGTTCGGTGTCATATCCCAACAACAAGACGCGCTCTCTGTTGGGGGCGGCCCGCAAGCTCGTCGAGGATTTCGGAGGAGAGGTGCCTGACAATATCGACGATCTGCTGACGATCCCCGGAGTAGGGCGGAAGACCGCCAATGTGATGCTCGCCGTAGTCTGGAACCGGGCGGCTATGGCCGTAGACACCCACGTCTTCCGTGTGTCGGAGCGGATCGGCCTGACGACCGGTTCCAAGAATCCCCGCCAGACCGAGGAGGCCTTGGTCAGGAACATCCCGGAGGAGCAGATACCTTTGGCCCACCACTGGCTTATCCTACACGGCAGGTATGTATGCAAGGCGCGTCGTCCCGACTGTCTCAACTGCAGCATAAAGGAATGGTGCAGGTATTACAGCGAGGCGAAATGAAAGGCCATAAGTAACAAAAGGAAGCATAGACTGAATTGGAGACAACATTCTTGACCGCGATTGAGGTGATAGGCACAATCGCGTTCGCTATTTCCGGCATACGCCTCGCTGCCTTCCGCCGCTTCGACTGGTTCGGAGCATACACTGTCGGCCTGGTCACGGCCATCGGAGGAGGGACACTCCGTGATATTCTTCTTGACATTCCGGTTTTCTGGATGCAGACATTCCTCTACCTTGGCGTGACGGGGATCTCGCTCGCTGTCGTGATACTTTTCAGGAAAATGCTTGTCAGCAACAACCGCATGTTGTTTATTTTCGATACCCTCGGACTGGCATTGTTCGTTGTAATCGGAATACAGAAGACCCTCGCCACGGGATATCCTATGTGGGTCGCCATAGTGATGGGGGTGATAACAGGATCATTCGGGGGGGTGCTCAGAGATATTCTTATCAACGAACAGCCCCTTTTCTTCCGCAAGGACATCTATGCCACAGCTTGTATCGCCGGAGGAGTGGTCTATTGGCTGGCGGGTTTCCTCGGACTCGGGGCAGTCGGTTGCCAGATATCCTGTGCGGTAGTAATCATTGCCTTAAGGATGTGTGCATTGAAGTGGGACTGGCATCTCCCTGTGCTTTCCATGACCAACCAACCCTCAAAACATAAGAAAGCAGGCAAATAACCTGTCTGGCAGGTAAACAAAGTCAGACTCGGGGGCGTTTATCTCCCAAACCTGTTTTTATGCTTGCAAAATGGCGCGATTTGTCACAATCTTTCTCCTGCTCCTGTCAGGAATTGCCCCGTTGGCCGTAGCCAAGTCCATGAATGAGGCTTTTGTCGACTCTTTGGTCACCTCCAACAAACTGGTATTCATCGATGGCAGACCTGTTGACAGCCGGGAGCTGCGTCAATACACTGACTCTATCAGGCGCAGGATTGAAGTGTTCTATTATGACCAGTTCCACCACTTCCTGGATCCTGGCGCACCTTATTTCCTGTTTCTCAGCAAAGACTCAAAGCTCGCAATGGGAATCGGGGGTGCCGTGAGGATGAGGGCTTATTATGACTGGGGAGGAGCTATCCCCGCCGCAGGTTTTGCTCCTGCATTGATCCCCATGCCTGCCAATCCGGCCGGGATGCGCCATTTCGGGACAACCCCGTCCGGGACATGCCTGTTTTTCAGGGTGTTGGGACAGAACAAGACCTTGGGGGAATACCAACTCTACATTGAGGCTGATTTCACGGGATATGAAGGTCGTGGATTCAAACTTAAAAAAGCGTATGCCTCTATCAATGACTTCACGGTCGGACTTGCGCCTTCAACTTTCTCCGATCCCGCCGCCATACCACCCACAGTCGATGCCCAGGGGCCGGCCAACAAGATTACACCGACTTCGGTGCTGGTCAGGTACATGCCTGTGGTCAAGGATAAATGGGTTTTCGCGATATCCGCCGAGACCCCCGACACCCAGGTCGGGGCTGATGGCGTGAACACGGAGAATGTCAGTGACTGGATGCCTGATTTTGCAGCTTTCGCCCAGTTTCAGTGGGGAAAGGACCAGCATGTGAGGTTGTCAGGCATATACAGGATGCTGTCTTACAGGAATCTCATCGAGGAGAAAAACCACAATGTGTCGGGATGGGCTTTGCAACTCAGCGCGGTAACCCATCCCCATCCGAGTCTCACTACATTCACAACAGTCAATTACGGACATGGGTACGCCAGTCTCGGAGGTGATCTTATGATGGGAGCCAACGATCTTGTCGCGGACCCGGGCCGGCCCGGTGTGCTCTATGCTCCGCCATCGTTCGGCTGGTGTCTCGGCCTGAAATATAACATCACCCCCTCTTTGTATGCATGTCTGTCAGGAAGCCAGACGCGTTTCCTTCCCCGTCATAAGGTTTCCGGCAACACATATAAGTATGGAGTGATGTCGGCTGTGAACATTTTCTGGAATATGACACCACGTATGATGGTCGGTATTGAATATGACTATGGCTACCGACGTAATTTCAACGGAGAACACAGGGCGGCGCAGCGTGTGGGGGCAATGTGCATGTTCTCGTTTTAAGTCGTTGATTGTCAGGTGTGACTTAGATGTAGTATAAAAAATAGACCCTCTAATTCTTATGGCTCCGGGTCGAATGGCTCCTGCGCAGGATCGGAGGATACGGTCTTCAGGCCGTTTTTCAGCCAGCTGCCTCTTATGAGGCGCACGAGGAAGATGATCCCTCTGAATGTCAGCTCGATACACATGGCGAGCCATACCCCCCGAAGACCGATGGAGTTGGCGAGGATCGCCGCGATCGGAAGTCTGACGAGCCATATGCTGACAAAATTCATCCCCGCCGGAATGACAGTGTCGCCGACTCCCACCATCACTCCGTAGGCCACTATCGAGGCTGCGTACATAGGTTCGGCCCATGCCTCGATGCGCAATACCTCTGTTCCGAGGTCACAGATCTCCTTGACAGGAGACAGCATTCCCATCACATAAGGGGCGGTCACATAGAGTATCGCCCCCATGATTGTCATCACAGCCATTCCCATCCCGACAGTCACATAACCGAGTCTCTTGGCGAGGTCGAGCCGTCTGGCCCCGTAGCTCTGGCCGACAAGGGTGGTGGCTGCGTCGCCTATGCCGAAGCCGGGCATGTAACAGAGACTTTCGGCGGTGACGGCGAAGGCGTTGGCCGCGATCGCTATCACTCCCAACGGGGCGACTATCAGTGTTATGACGATCTGCGCCCCGCTGATTACGGCGTGTTCCAGAGCGACAGGAGCGGAGACCTTGAAGGCGTTGCGTATAATGTTGCCGGAGGGGCGGAAAGACCCGTGTTCTCCCGTATGGAAGATTTTCATCCCCTCCTGCCGCCAGCATAGATACCACATCACCAATGATGAAGTGACGATCTCCGCAAGGACTGTGCCGAGGGCCGCCCCCAACACCCCAAGTCCGGCTCCGGGCATAGTGAATTCCATGCTTGACAGCGACACCTGACGTGAGGGGAAAATAAGGATGAAGTTGAATATCACGTCAAGCAGACACATCATCACATTCAGGCCACCCGGCACTTTCATGTTCCCCGAGGCTCTCAATATACCGCAGCCCAGATAATTGAAGATCAACACCGGCAGCGCGAGGACAAACACAAGAAAGTATATGGACGCGTTATGGCGCACCTGCTCCGCCCCTCCGAGCCATCCCGGGAGGGGGAAAGCTATGGCTGACCCGATAGCAGCGACGGCCAACCCCACGGCAAGAGATGACCCTATCGCCTGTCGCAGGACTTTCCGGGCCCCGGCATAGTCTGTCGCGCCTATACGGTGGGCGACCTGGACTGAGAAACCTACGGTCGACGCGGAGCAGATTCCCCAGAAAAGCCACAGGCTGCTGGCCATCAGTCCGATCGACGCGGAGTCATCGGCTCCGAGCTGTCCGACCATAGCCGTGTCGATATATTGCATGACGATGCTCGAAAGCTGGGCCATCATGGCCGGCCATGACAGTTTTGCCGCCAGCATCAGACACTGGCGGCGGTTGAGGGGCTGTCCCGACTGAATCTGTGATATGCCTGTCAAACCGTGATTAAATAGAGACTATAATGTGGAGATAAACGTTGTCAGCCGTATGAGTCCTTCGCGCAGCCGTTCGCGCGGACAGGCGATGTTGATGCGGATATAGCCTCCAAGCCCGTACATCTCCCCGCTGTTGACCCATACCTTCGCGTTCTCTTTCAGCATCTCCTCAAGTTTGTCGGAGGATATTTCCAGAGAGGTCACATCGACCCAGGGGAGATATGAGGCTTCGAGCCGGGTGACGGGACAGCCGGGCATCCTCTCTGCGAGGATGTCGCGTGTCATCAGGTAGTTGGCGTGGAGATATTCACGCAACTCGTCGAGCCATCGTGATCCCTCCCCGGTGTAAGCGGCTTTGAGGGCTTCCACTCCGAATGGATTCACGTCGCAGACTTCGTTGATGTTTATGGCGCGGTCGATCGCCCGGCGCGCTGTCTCGTCGGGACATACGATGTTGGCGATCTGGAGTCCGGCGGTGTTGAACGCCTTGGAAGGGGAGAGGCAAATGATCCCTCCGGGATCGACTGTCCCATACGGGACATACTCAAGTCCGGGCATTGTCAGCTCGCAATGTATCTCGTCGCTTATCACGGTCACGCCATTGTCGCGGCAGATAGCCGCCAACCGCGACAGCTCTTCGCGGTTCCATATTTTCCCGGCCGGATTATGGGGATTGCAAAGCAGGAGCAGACGGGTGGCCGGATCGGCCGCTTTGCGCTCCAGATCCTCGAAATCCATCTCGTAGGTGAATTCTCCGGGATGCAGGTCGACTCGCCGTAACGGGTTCTCGACGATGCGGCATCCGTTGTTGCGTATCGAGGAGAAAAAGCAGTTGTAGACAGGTGTCTGGACTATCACCCCGTCGCCCGGTGTGGTCATTGCCTTGATTATGGCGGAGATTGCCGGGACCACACCTGAAGTATAGATGACCATCCGTCGGTCGATCTCATATCCGTGGCGCGAGGCGAACCACTCGGTGAGGGCCGTGTAATAATCCTCTCCGACCAGTGTGTAGCCGAATACCCCGTGGTCTACGCGCCGCTTCAATGCCTCGATCACGCATGGCGCGGTCTTGAAATCCATGTCGGCGACCCACAGCGGTATGATGTCAGGATCGGGATCGCTGTCCCATTTGTAGGATCCGGAGCCGCGACGGTCGGGAGCGTGGTTGAAATCTGTCATATGTCGGTCTCTATCTTGCAGTCGGCGGGAGCCAGTATGTTCTTGTCGATGATCACTTCCCCGATAGCGAGGGCTTTGAGCGAGCCGCTGCGGGGATTCTTGACGCTGACGATCGCGGAGTTCACGGTGGCGGTCAGCTCCGAATCCTCAAACGCGAGGTCACATTCGTCACCCATCGTGCAATCCTCCATGATAAGGTTCTTGCAGTAGCATAAAGGTTGGGTGCCGTTGATCTTGCAACGGACAAGGCGGAGGTTGCGGGAATGCCAGCCGAGGAACTCGCCGTTGATCTCGGAGTCGTAGACAGTGACGTCATCGGTCTCCCAGAACGCGTCGCGAGAGTTGATAACCGCGTTGCGGATGACCACGTTCCGACAATACTGGAACGAATAGTTGCCCTCCTGATGATACCGGTCGATGTCGATGTCGGAGCAGTGGAAGAATATATAGTCAGCCTTGGCAACCTCCACATCGCGCAACTTCACCCCACGGCATCCCCAAAGGGTCTCCTGCGCGTCGGGGATGCGTACCTCCTCCAGCGACAGGTTCTCCATCTCGCGGAACATCTTCGGAGCATCGATCCGGCAGCGGCGCATGTCGAGATTACGCGAATACCAGAGAGCCGCGCGTGCTCCCGGCTGGAAAAGACAGTCGGTGCAGCGGAATGTGTCCACATGCCAGAAAGGATATTTCCCCTCGAAGACACATCGCGACGCGTCGATGTAAGAGCAGCATTTGAGGGCTGATTCCCCAGGATGAAAGGTCACGCCGTCGAGATGGAGGCGGTGGGTGGCGAACAGGGCTCGTTCGCCGCCGAATTCTTTTCCATTGACCTCTTTCATGTCGGCGGGAAACTCCACCGGTTTGAAAACGTCGGGCCGGGCTGGAGTCGCGGAACTGTTGTCAGTATGGTTGCCTGTGTGTTGCATGATTCAGAACTTTTTTAGGTAATGCAAAGTTAACGATTATGGTTGATTGTTGACTAATACATATCACCGATTATGCTACCAATATTGCAGTTTTCACCTCTGCGGTGTTTTTATGGCCGCAATATCATGAAAAGTTAGCGAAAATATTCGTAAATTTGCACCAATGGAATCCAACAATCGCAATGGCCGGATATGGGGCGCGTCGAATGAGCCTAAGCCACGCTCGCTTTACGAGCGGGCCGGGACAGACGGCGCGTGGCTCGGGCTGTGGTTCACGCTGCTGTTCGGGCTTAGCGTAGCGTCGATGCGTGTCCCCCTGCTCAACATAGCTGTGCTGACAATGGCCCTGCTGGTCCCGTTCATCGCTTACCGCTTCCTGCGGCGCACATATGTGGCCTCACACGGCCTGATGACATACTCCGCGCTATGGATGCAAGGGATACTGACGTTCGGGGCCGGATCGCTGATATTATGTGCGGCTGCTTTTATCTTCATGCGGTGGATTTATCCGGATTTCATACTTGACACCCTCCGTATGGGGGTGGAGTTCTATCGCAACGAGCCTACGGGGACCGGCGCGGAGCTTGCCGAAGAGTTCCAGACTATAATCGACCGGAAACTGGCTCCCTCTCCGTTCACGATAGCGATGGTATGGATGTGGCTGGGGCTTTTCTCCGGCTCGGTGCTGTCGATGTTCCTCGCGGCTATTGTCCGCATAGCGAAAGTGCCTGTCGAAGGGAGAGGCCGTCAGTGATCCTCTTCCTGAAAATCAATTAGAGCAAAATGAACAACGAAGAATATCCTGTTGACATATCGGTGGTGGTCCCTCTGTTCAACGAAGAGGAATCGCTGCCCGAACTTCAGTCCTGGATTGACAGGGTGATGAAGGAGAACGGCTTCACCTATGAGGTCATATATGTCAATGACGGTTCGACCGACAGGTCGTGGGATGTCATCAGGGAATTGTCTGCCGGTAATCCGGCATCCGTCCACGGGGTGTGTTTCCGCCGTAACTATGGAAAATCACCGGCGTTGCATACCGGCTTCCGGCGTGCCAGAGGGCGTGTGGTGATCACCATGGATGCCGACCTGCAGGACTCCCCCGACGAGATCCCGGAGCTGTACAGGATGATCACCGAGGAGGGGTATGACCTTGTCAGCGGATGGAAGCAGAAGCGTTATGACCCGCTGTCCAAGACCATCCCTACCAAGCTGTTCAACGCGACAGCCCGCAAGGTCAGCGGCATAAAAAACCTCCATGATTTCAACTGCGGCCTGAAAGCTTACCGCAACAAGGTCGTGAAGCATATCGAGGTGTATGGCGACATGCACCGCTACATACCTTATCTGGCGAAAAACGCCGGATTTTCACGGATAGGGGAGAAGGTGGTCCACCATCAGGCCCGCAAGTACGGCAAGACCAAGTTCGGCCTCGACCGCTTTGTCAACGGATACCTTGACCTGGCAACCCTCTGGTTCACCAACAAGTTCGGCATCAAGCCTATGCACTTTTTCGGGTTGCTGGGTTCGCTGATGTTCCTTCTGGGACTTGTCGCTGTCATGGTTGTCGGCTTCCACAAGCTATGGGCGATGCACACGGGCCAGCACTATATTCTTGTGACCGACTCGCCGTATTTCTATCTTTCCCTGACATCGATGATCCTCGGTACGCAGCTTTTCCTGACCGGCTTCCTCGGAGAGCTGATCGTCAGGAACTCATCGCGTCGTAACGACTACGAGATAGAGTCACAGTTCTGATTGTTGCGGGTTTAGTATGACAAAACAGATGTCAAGACCTATTGAAACCGACATACTCGCCCGCTTGGCCGTGGTGATGCTGATCCCATTGGGATTGCTCGCCGGAAGCTGCAACACAAGTGGTTGCACAGACAATCACAGCGCATTGCCACTCATGGGATTATATGACTATGCCACGGGGCAGTCGGTTGCTCTTGATTCAATCGACTTCGGGGGAATAGGTGCTCCCGGCGATTCACTGCTGGTCCATTCGGGGGAAAAATGCAGCCAGGTCTACCTGCCTTTCCGAGACAACACAAACACGACCTCGTTTCTCATACATTACGATTACAAGCTGCAAGGGCTCGATGATCCGGCTTTCGACGACATAATCACGTTTCATTATGACGTGGAGCCTTATTTCGCTTCGAGCGAATGCGGGGCCATGTATCGTTATGTCATCCGTGGAGTCGACTACACCCGTCATCTTGTCGATTCGGTTGCAGTGGTCGATTCGGTGATAACAAATGTCGAGATGGAGCGCATAAAGGTCTTCTTCCGTATGGCCGCATCAGGCCCTGAGGAGGAGAATCCGGGAGAGGATACGCCGGCAGAAGAAGATACACCATCGGAGGATATCCGGGAAGGGGGTGACGCATGAGGCCGGTCCGTTTTGTCCTGCTGATCATCTGTTTCATGTCGATCTTCTCCGCCGGAGCGCAGAGAAGGGTGACACCAGTAAAGACTGCGTCGAAGAATCTGGCGGGAGTGAATGAAAACAAGCAGCCCGGCGACTCTATCGACCGGTCACGGCTGGTCAGCGTCACCGACGAGCAGGGCAACAAGATATTGGTAGACACCGTCACAGGCAAGGAGATGCCTGATACATTGGCGGTTGACGGAGTGACGCAAGGACGTGTGCCGAAGATGATCAATCCCCTTCTGTTCAGCGCGTCGGTGGGGATCGATCTCTGGGATCCGATGATGAGGATCTTCGGCCAAAGCTATGGTCTGGTCGGTTTATCGGCCGAACTCAATCTGCATAACCGCTATATCCCTGTGGTGGAGGTAGGATTGGGAAACGCCAGTTCCACTCCCAGCAACCAGAACTACACTTATCATGTCGGTGTCTCTCCTTATTTCCGGATAGGCGCCAACTACAATTTCCTGTATAACAGCAATCCCGACTACCAGTTTGTCGCCGGTCTGAGATTCGGCTGGACAAGGTTCGACTATCAGTTGCGTAATGTAAGTATCAGCGATCCTTACTGGGGGCAGGATCAGATCGTGGATTTCCCGACACAGACATCGTCGGTCACATATCTCAATGTCATATTCGGGCTTCGGGTGAAAATCTGGAAGCCGATATCCATGGGATGGAATGTCAGGTTCAGGACTATCCTCCATGAGACCGACCAGCTTGACGGCAAGCCTTGGTATATACCCGGTTACGGTTCCCGAAAGGGGATAATAACAGGCTCGTTCTCTGTATTTTATACATTCTCGCTTGCGGGTAAGAAAAAGACAGAAACTGATCTTCCTCCGGGATTCGAGCTTGAGCCGGGGCCGGAAGTCCCTCCGGGAGCTCCCGATGTCGAGGATCCGTCAGATAATGGCCGCAGGCCAGTCTCTCCGATGTCTACGGAGACCGAACCCTTTGAGTGACCGGTTGTTAATGTTATTAAATACCATCTAAGAATCAGACAATGAAAATAGCCCTTTGCAGCGATCATGCCGGTTATGAGCTTAAAAGCATCATAGAAGGCTATCTCGAATCCCAAGGCCGGGAGTTCGAGGATTTCGGAACACATTCCACGGAGTCTTGCGATTATCCCGACTTCGCCCATCCGGCAGCATTGGCCGTCGAGGAGGGACGTTGTTATCCCGGAATAGCCATATGCGGCACAGGAAACGGCATCGGCATGACCCTTAACAAACATCAGGGAGTACGCGCCGCCTTGTGCTGGAATGTAGAGATCGCGAAACTCGCCCGCCAGCATAACGACGCGAATGTGCTGGTGCTGCCGGCCCGGTTCATTGACCCTGTCACGGCTCTGGCAGTCGTGGACGCGTTTCTGAATACCTCTTTCGAGGGAGGACGGCATGCGCGCCGTATCGCCAAGATCCCGGTGGATCAGTCAGGCTGCTGAAAACAAGGAATTTGTAAATTTAACGACAGATATCAAGAAGGCCACCCTGAAAAGGGTGGCCTTCTTGATATCTGTCGTTTGTCTCGGTGATTATTCGCCGGGGATGATAGCGTCGGAGGGGCAGACTTCAGCGCAGGTGCCACACTCGATGCATGTGTCGGGATCGATCACATAGATGTCACCCTCGGAAATAGCCTCAACGGGGCAGTTGGGAAGACAGGTGCCGCAGGCGACACACTTGTCGGTGATAACGTAAGCCATTGTAGTTTAATCGATTAAGTTTATAGATGTTTCAAAACGTATGTCTATATGCCTGAATTTGCCTTTTGAGAGGCGAAATACGCTGCAAAAATAAGTGTTTTTTGCCAAACTACCGCTTCTTTCCGTGAAAAAGTTTAGATGACTTCCATGGAAGCTCTATTGCTTCATATGGTTCATGGAATGAAAATTTTGCTGACCCGGGAGCCACGGCGCACTATGACAATCCCTCGGGCATCCTCTTTTGAGAATATGCGCCGGCCGTCGATGGTGTAATATTCCTCCGGCATTGAGTCTTCGGGGTCAAGCATGTCCTGCTCGATATATTCTGTCGCTGATTTGCCGGCGACTGCAAGCAGGCGCATGTTCTTGATTTCCCATGTAGAGGCTTCCTCGGTGGATGATGTGTAGCGGAATCCGACCTTGACTTTCTTCCCGGCCCACGGCGAAAGGTCGACCACGGAGGAGTTCACGAAGTCCCAGTTGTTGCCCAAGGGCCAGCGGCGCACCTGCAGAGGATGGTCTTCCCCGTCGACCTGTGCCACGACGGTCAGGCATGAATAAGGGGCCTCGGCGAACTTCACGGCATGATCGAATTCAAACCATGCCGCTTTGTGGTCGGCAAGGTCGATTTCCGGGGTCAGCAATGTCGCGTCTGTCTCGTAATATGTCAGGTTTGTCGACGGGCCGCGCGAACCTGATCCTTTCCATCCGTGGTCAGTTGTGTTGCTCCATACATTGATCCCTGAAGCGGAGCCGGGGGCGGTTTCCACGGTGCAATTGCCTTTGTCACCAAGGAATGTGGACGCGTACAGTTCGACCGGGACAGACTCTTTTTCGCGGATTGTGGCTCCTCCGGTGAAACTCTGGCTTTTGACCGATGTCAATGGCCGGAAAGGCTCACCTACGGAATCGCCCCAGACATATCTTGCGAGATTCGGGAAATCGACGAACGGGTTGCGGTTGCCCTGCAAACGCTCGACATCATTGTTTCGGACAGTCTCGATCTGGTCGACATTGTCATCCTTGGCCCAGTCGAGATAGAGTGTGTATGCCCATTCCTGAAGAGTGGGATATGCGCCTGTCTTCAGGATTCTGACAGCCTGGTTGCCACTCCATGTGAAGTCTTGATAGGCTGTGGCCATATAGAAATATCCTCTGGCGAAGTCTCCTTTCCATTGGTCGCCCGGCTCCCAGTAGCGGTAGTCCTGCGATGTGGGATCCCCGGAGCGGGTGCCGATGCGGGTGACTCCGTTGCCTCGCCACTCGACATCCACGTTGGCCATCGGATAGTTGCTTTTGTGGTTGTTGATGGTGGTCTGGCACGGCATCAGGTTGTAGAGGTCCTTGTAGGCGTTGTTCTCCGATCCTCCCCACCAGCTTTTTGGAAAAGAGTGCTCGATGTTCATGCCGCTTACGCTTGCCCCACGGCTGCCGAAGCTGAATTCATCGGGGGAGTAACGGTCGCGGACATAGCCGCCATCGATCATGTCGGTGACATAGAACGCCCACCAGGTCTTGAGATTGCCCGATCCGTATGACAGCATCTTGACATCGTTGCTTGCAATCTCGTGGATAGCCTGTTTCAGTTCGCGGCCGGTCAGGCCGTCCAGCGGGGCATAATAATCAAGTGGGATCTGCGCGGCCGCACCTATGGCGACGGTGGCGCAGCAGAAAGAGAGTATGCTTTTTTTCATGTTCTGAAAGTGTTTTTTCGATGGTTTATTGCGCGAACCGGTTAACCGGTCAAAATAATTTTGGACAGCTGCTTGCTTCTTCCACGGCAAATATACGGATTTATCCCGATTTTATTGTAACTTCGTGGTGTAATTCCTGCTTAGAATCAAAACTGACCTGAAAAACTGATGTACAATACTGATAAACGAACTGTTGTGACCCTCGATGCCGGGGGCACGAATTTTGTGTTCGGGGCGATGAGAGGATGTGAGTTCATCGTCGAGCCCCTCACTCTTCCCTCACGGGCCAATGATCTTGACAAATGTCTGGAGACGATGGTCGCGGGATTCCGCGAGATAATAAGACGGCTTGACTGCGAGCCTGTCGCCATATCTTTCGCCTTCCCCGGTCCGGCCGATTATGCCAACGGGATTGTCGGCGGTTTCCTCCCGAACTTCCCCTCGTTTCGTGACGGGGTGGCTCTCGGGCCGTTCCTTCACCGTACTTTCGGGCTGCCGGTGTATATAAACAATGACGGCGACCTCTTTGCTTTCGGTGAGGCGACGGCCGGAGTGATGCCGGAAATCAATGCCAAGGTCATTGAGATGGGAGGCGATCGTCAGTACCACAATCTTCTGGGCTACACCTTTGGTACAGGACTCGGGGTCGGCTCAGTGATAAACGGCGCGTTGAATTTGGGCAACAATTCCTGCGTGGAGACCTTCTGCTTGCCTTACAGAAACGATCATGGCTGCATGGTGGAGGATTTCGCCGCGATTCGGGCTATAACCCGTGTATACGGGGAATTGACAGGGTGTCGTGATCACGGCCTGACTCCGCGCGATATCTGCGCGATCGCCGATGGGCGTGACCCGTCCGGGAACTCGGCGGTAGTGTCAGAGACAAAAATGGAGGCGGCAAGGGAAGCGTTCCGTCGGTTCGGTGAGGCAGCCGGGGATGCGATGGCCACAGCGGTTACACTGACCGATTCCCTGATTGTGATCGGTGGAGGGCTGACGGGAGCCGCCCGCTATATCATGCCGTCGTTGCTGAAAGAACTCAAGTCAAAAGTGATGTCTGTCGAAGGGGTAGGGGTCAACCGCGTCCAGATGGAGGTGTTCGATCTCGATGATCCTGAAGAATTCAGCCGTTTTGTCAAGGGGGAATCGCGTCCCCTGAAAATCTATGGCTTCGACGAGACTGTCAACTATGATCCCATGAAGCGTACCGGTGTCTGCATCTCACGCCTTGGTGCCTCCCGTGCCATCTCGATCGGCGCATATGCCTACGCCCTCTCGCGCCTCGATGCCCTGACCATCAAATGACTTCTGCCAGCATAATCCGAACAAATGTATAGATGTTGCCTTCCACATTGAACTGCGCTACAACAGTTTTGTACCTGACTGTTGTGGCGCAGTTCAATTTGTGGAGGGTATCAATATTTGTGGTCGTCGGCGGCGAGTTCCTCAGGGGTGATGGCGGGAGAGGTCATTTTGTGCCAGACATAGGCGATGTAGCCGATGACAACGGGGAGCAGTACTGTCACCCAGGCCATTACCTTGAGGGTGAACTCGGTCGATGAGGCATTAGCGATGGTCAGGGAGCTTTCCGGGTTGCTGACAGAGGGGAGGAAAGCGGTGTTGTTGTAGCCGTTGGCGCATAGCAGGGCGGTCACAGCCATTACAACGCCGATGGCTGTCCACCAGAAAGCCTTACGGGTGAAGGCGGTGTCGAAGCTCGCGCGGAGGATGCCGTACAATACCATAAGCACACCCAGTAGCAACGCCGCGCCGAGCCACCATAGTTCTATCAGGTTGAAGAAATATTTATAAGGCACGGCGATGACCGATCCGTCAGGCTGGGGGGTATATCCCGGACTCATGAACAGCGCGTATATGAAGGCCAGAAAGAACAACACGAACACGCAGCCGTTGATAAGGATACGGTTGCGCATCTGCTTTATGAACTCCGCTTCATTGCCCGCGTCGACACTCTTGGCGAAGAACATCGCGGCGGTGGTGCGGGCCAGGAAGAAGACCGCGAATCCCAGCAGCAACGGTTTAAGGCTGAAAATCTGCTCCAGGCCGTGGCTGTCATTCCAGACTGAAATGACCGGCGAGCCGCTGTCAAGTATGCTCTGGCGGGAGATGATGAAGTCAGCCCCGAAGAACTGCATCCCCACGGCGCAACCCAACAGCACGCATCCGAAGAATCCGTTGATCCACAGGAACAGGTCATATGTCGGGGTCCCCAGGAGATTGGCCGGCTTGGAGCGGAACTCATAGCTGACAGCCTGGAGGATGAAGCTGAGCAGGATCAGCATCCAAAGCCAGTATGCCCCCCCGAAGCTTGTCGAGTAATATAGCGGGAAGGAGGCGAAGAAAGCTCCCCCGAATGTGACGAGGGTTGTGAAGGTCAATTCCCATTTCCTGCCGAGGGCATTTACCAGCAATGACTTGCGTTCGGGCGATCTGGTCGTCCATATCATGGTCTGCCCTCCCTGGACGAAGAGAAGGAAAACCAGGAGGCCGCCAAGTAGCGATATGACGAACCACCAATATATCTGTAAAGCTTCCACTTTGTAGCGTTTTTATCGGTTAAATATATGTTTTATTTGGATGTATCTCCGGCGAGTATGTCGCGTTTCGATGCTTTCGAGATCTCGCGGCACATGATCGAGATTTCGGCGGCGAGCAATCCGGAGAACACGATGACGAACATCCAGAAGGTCAGCTGCACAGAGCTTGCGGGAATCGCGCTCACTGCGGCGCGGGTCGGCAGCAGGCTCTCTATGACCCAGGGCTGACGGCCCATCTCGGCGACAACCCATCCGGCCTCGCTGGCGATCCATACCACAGGGATGGTCAGGATGCCGAAGAAGACCAGCCAGCGGTTCTCGAGATGCTGCGGCTTGCGGTAGCTAAGGAACAACATGACGACGAAGAACAGCAGGAGATAGCCTCCGGCCATTACCATCACGCGGAACGCGTAGAAGGTCAACGCTACCGGCGGGATCGCTTCATCGACCGAGTCGAGATAGCCGTAGCCGAAATATCTGAAGTCGGCTTTCAGGGCTTGGGATGCGGCTTCCATTCCGGCGGTATCTCCGGCAGCGGATGCCGCGTCATATCGGCGCAACGCCTCCTGGGCGCGTTTCCCGGCCTCGATGCGTTCGGCATAGCTGGCCACGCGGACCATCTTGCCGTCGGGGCCGGTGTCGCGTCCGTCAATGAGGTCGTTTATTCCGGGGATGAAAGCGTCAGCGTCATGTCTGGCGAGTATAGAAAGCCCTTTGGGGATGGCGATCTCCATCAACATCGGGTTCTTGCCGTCGGTGCGCTCTTTCGACGGGTCGAGGATGCCGAAGCCCACGAGTGCCTGTCCTTCGCAGCCGTCATAAAGACCTTCCATGGCGGCGAGTTTCATCGGCTGCACTTTCGATACCTCGACGGCGGAGCCGTCGCCGGTCCAGATTGTCAGGATGATTCCCGCAAGTCCGACCCATGAGGCTATCTTCATTGAATCCTTGGCGAATTCCAGATTGCTTTTCTTCCAGATGAACCAGCAGCTAACACCCACGACGAAGACTGCTCCAAGGACCCATCCGCTGAGCACTGTATGGAAAAACTTGTTGACGGCCACCGGCGAAAGCGCCACATCGGCGAAAGACACCATCACGTTTCTCATCTGCGCCGGGTCAAACTCCATCCCCACCGGGTATTGCATCCAGGCGTTGGCCACCAATATCCAGTAGGCCGACAGACAGACCCCGACGGAGGTCAGCCATGTCGACAGGAGATGGAACCGGGGGCTGACCCTCTTCCATCCGAAAAACATCACGGCGATGAAAGTGGATTCGAGGAAGAACGCGGCGATACCCTCGATCGCCAGCGGCGCGCCGAAGATGTCCCCCACGAACCACGAGTAGTTTGACCAGTTGGTCCCGAACTCGAATTCCAGGATTATGCCGGTGGCCACGCCGCAGGCGAAGTTTATTCCGAACATCAACATCCAGAATTTGGTAAGCCTCTTCCATCTCTCGGCTTTGGTCTTGAGATAGATGCTTTCCATGATGGCGACTATCAGCGACAGGCCGATCGTCAGGGGGACGAACAGCCAGTGGACTATCGCCGTGAGGGCGAACTGGCCTCTTGACCAGTCGACCGTGCTCAGCAGATCATTCATTAGGCAAAAGATTTATGGATTTGTTTTCTTTGTCATTGACACTGTGTCCCGGCCGGTCAACCAGTGACTTCCTGACAGCGCGGGCGCGGTCAGCGTCGTTGTCATATTCCTCGGCGAGTCTGTCGGGGAAGAAAAACAGCTTGAACACCAGGAACATGATGGCCAGTTTTATAAGTATTATCGCCCACAGCCGGCGGCCGACAGTCATTTCCCGGAACCCTCCGATGTAGAGGTCGGCCACCCGTCGGAAGAATCCGCGCGGTTGATCGGTCGGTCGGTTGTCGTGTCGGCAAGAGTGCATTAATTTATAATTATTAAGTTGCACGGGTTGAAAATTCGGAGTAACTTTGTGGTCAGATCCGAGGATTGCCCGGAGAATGCGGGCGTAACCGACGGCAAATTTAACAAATATTATCGAAAAATAAAACAAGAAATATGGCAAGCTGGTTTGAATGCAAGGTCCGTTATGATAAACTCCAGGAAAACGGTGCTGTGAAAAAAGTAACCGATGTGTTTCTGGCTGATTCTCTCTCCATCACCGAGGCTGTAGCCCGCATCACCAAGGAGCAGGCCCCTTTTATTTCGGGAGATTTTGTAGTCTCGTCAGCGAAAAGCACCAAGATCGCGGAGATTTTCCGTGACGACTCGGCCGACAAATGGTATCTGGTGAAGGTGGCTTTCATAACCATCGACGAGAAGACCGCCGCCGAGAAAAAATCGGTGTCGCTGATCCTCGTGGCCGGAAACAATTTCAAGCACGCCTACGACAACTTCATGGAGGGGATGAAAGGTACAATGGCCGATTTCGACATTGTGTCGATCTCCGAGACCGCCTATCTTGATGTCTATGGCGCAGACCTTTCCGGCAAGCCTGAGGAGAAACAAAACTGACATACAGATACATGACAGACATGTCTCCGATGACATCCATACAGTCACGCCTCGACACCCTCCGCCAATCGTTGCCGGAGGGTGTGGGGCTTGTGGCCGTGTCGAAATTCCATCCCGTCGAGGCGTTGCGCGAGGCCCGCGAGGACGGGCAGACGCTTTTCGGCGAGAGCCGCGTCCAGGAACTTGCCGCTAAAGTCGCCGAGCTTGGCGACCGGGATTATTGCTGGCATTTCATCGGCCATCTGCAGACCAACAAGGTCAGGCAGTTGCTGCGCTTGCGCCCTGCGTTGATAGAGAGCGTCGATTCGGCGCGTTTGCTTGACGAGATCGACCGGGAGGCCGCCCGTCAGGGGATCATCCAGAACGTTCTGATGCAGATTCATGTGGCCCGCGAGGAGACGAAATTCGGCTTTGCCCCCGAAGAACTGCTCGAATGGTTCGGCGACCGTCGGTTCGAGAATCTCAAGGCAGTCCACATATGCGGAGTCATGGGTATGGCCTCCAACACCGACGACCGGGAGCGGATAGCTGCTGATTTCCGGGCAATACGCTCCGCTTATGATGAGATCAAGGCAATGTGTCCGGATCTGCGGGGCTTCTCCATCGTCTCAATGGGGATGAGCGACGATTACCCCGTCGCTGTCGAGTGCGGCTCAACCCTTGTCAGGGTCGGTTCTGCGATTTTCGGACCGCGGGAGTATTGACTCATGGGGAAATTTTCGTAAATTTGCGCAAAAATAAATCTTAAAATAAATCAACCTTCTTACCAACCTAATTACACCTTAAAAACTGAACAATGGCAACTCCCAACACAGCCGCTAATTCCACCGGTAACGGACGCCTGATAGCCATCATCGCGATGTTCTTCCTTTTCGCGATGATCTCGTTCGTCACCAACCTCGCCGCCCCCATCGGCACAATCTGGGGATATCAATATGAAGGCAATTCCGTGCTCGGAATGATGGGTAACATGATGAACTTCCTGGCTTACCTGTTCATGGGCATCCCCGCCGGAAAGCTCCTTCAGAAAATCGGTTACAAGAAAACCGCCCTCTGGGCCATGGCCGTTGGCGCGCTTGGTCTGGTCGTGCAGTGGCTCTCAAGCTTCCTCGGCGGCGATGTCGAGATGTTCACGATGGATTCCACAATCAACGAGAACGGCGCGGAGGTCGTGAAGCACTTCTCTGTTTACCTTAACTTCATCATCTACCTCCTTGGCGCGTTCATCTGCGGTTTCTGCGTATGTATGCTAAACACCGTGGTCAATCCGATGCTCAACCTGCTCGGTGGGGGCGGCAACAAAGGCAACCAGCTCCTGCAGGCCGGTAGCTCGTTCAACTCCCTGACCGGAACCCTGACCCCTCTCTTCGTGGGTGTCCTCGTCGGTGAGTTGTCAAAATCGACATCTATGTCGACCGTGGAGCCGCTTCTCTGGATCGCCATAGGCGTGTTCGTGGCCTCGTTTATCGTAATATCGTTCGTGTCGATCCCCGAACCCAACCTGCGCAAAGGTGCCAAACAGCCCAAGTACACCCATAGCCCCTGGAATTTCCGCCATACGGTGCTCGGCGTGATCGGTATCTTCATATATGTCGGCATCGAGGTCGGCATTCCCGGAACTCTCAACTTCTACCTCGCCGACCAGGGAGCCAACGGCGCGGGCGTGATCGGTTCGGCTTCCGCCATAGCGGGCGCGATCGTAGCCATCTACTGGTTGCTGATGCTCTGCGGACGTACGCTGTCGTCATTCATCTCCGGGGTGGTTTCCTCCAAAAGCCAGCTTATCATAGTGTCGTCGACAGCGATTATCCTTGTCATAGCGGCAATCTTCATCCCCTCCGATGTCACTCTTCCCGTGCCTGAATTCCTTTACAGCTCTGTTGATCCGCAGACCGGCGAGATCATCACTGCCCGTGTCCCTGTAAGTGCCTACCTGCTGATCGTCTGCGGTCTCTGCACCTCTATCATGTGGGGCGGTATTTTCAACCTCGCTGTCGAAGGGCTCGGCAAATATACCGCCCAGGCTTCCGGCATCTTCATGATGATGGTTGTCGGTGGTGGCGTGATCCCTCTGGTACAGCAGGTGATCGCCAAGAACGCCGGTTACATGGCCTCCTACTGGCTGATTGTGGGCTGTCTCGGCTACCTTCTGTTCTACGGTCTGATCGGGTCCAAGAATGTCAACACCGACATCCCGGTTGATGACGAGGTAGAGGATGCCCTCTGAAAATGAAAAAACGTTTTCACGCGTGGATGATGAAAAACATTTTCCACGCGTGAAACATTATTATAAATAAAATTCTATGGATAAGACCATCATCGACCGCGCGGCAGACACCATAAGGGTGCTGTCGGCCTCTATGGTTGAGAAAGCCAAGTCCGGCCACCCCGGCGGAGCCATGGGTGGAGCCGATTTCGTGAATGTGCTTTATTCCCAGTTCCTGGTTACAGATCCCGACGATCCGACATGGATCGCCCGCGACAGGTTCTTCCTCGATCCGGGCCATATGTCGCCGATGCTCTACGCGGTGCTGGCCCTGACGGGCAAATACACTGTCGACGAGCTGCAGCAGCTGCGCCAGTGGGGAAGCGTGTGCCCCGGACATCCAGAGCTGGATCCCCATCGTGGCATCGAGAACACCTCCGGCCCCCTCGGTCAAGGCCACACTATGGCGGTCGGATGCGCGGTCGGCGAGCGTTTCCTGCAGGCGCGTTTCGGGGATGTGGTCGCCCATAAGACATATGCTTTCATCTCCGACGGCGGCATACAGGAGGAGATCTCGCAGGGAGCGGGCCGTATAGCCGGTTACCTCGGCCTCCATAACCTGATAATGTTCTATGACAGTAACCGTGTGCAGCTGTCGACAATGGTCGACGCGGTCGATGACGAGGATGTCGCAGCCAAATACCGCGCATGGAACTGGAATGTCCTGGAGGTTGACGGCACTGATGCCGCAGCCATTGCAGATGCCTTACGTCAGGCTCAGGCCGAAGAGAAGCGTCCTACCCTCATAATCGGCCATACGGTAATGGGCAAGGGCGCGGTGACTGCCGAGGGGAAGAACTTCGAGGGGCAGTGCTCGACCCACGGCCAGCCGCTCAGCAAGTCGGGAGCGGATTTCGCCAGGACGATCGAGAATCTCGGCGCGGATCCGGCTGATCCCTGGAAGATCCCCGCTGAAGTAAAGAAATTATATGATGACCGCAACGAGGAGTTGCGCAGGATTGTCGCCGAGCGTCATGCTCAGGAAGCGGAATGGGCCAAGGCCAATCCCGCGCTCGCCGAAGAGCTTGACGGGTTCATCAATGGCAAGCTCCCTCAGATAGATTATTCCGCCATAGTCCAGAAAGAGGGGTGTGCTACCCGCAATGCCTCTGCCGCCGTGCTTGGAGTGCTTGCCGAAAAGGTGAAGAACATGATTGTCTCGTCTGCAGACCTGGCTAACTCCGACAAGACCGACGGATTCCTCAAAAAGACCCATCAGCTTGTCAACGGAGACTTCTCCGGGGCCTTCCTTCAGGCAGGAGTCGCAGAACTGACAATGGCTGCCATCATGAACGGCATAGCTCTTCACGGAGGCCTTATCGCGGCCTGCGGTACATTCTTCGTCTTTTCCGACTACATGAAGCCGGCTATCCGTATGGCCGCGCTCATGGAGTTGCCGGTCAAATATATATGGTCTCACGACGCGTTCCGTGTCGGTGAGGATGGCCCCACCCATGAGCCTGTCGAGCAAGAGGCGCAGATACGCCTCATGGAGGAGCTGCGCAACCTGTCGGGCCGACCCTCCATGCTTGTGCTCCGTCCTGCCGATGCCATCGAGACCTCGGTCGCCTGGCAGATGGCCATGGAGAATGACAAGACTCCGACAGCATTGATCCTCACCCGTCAGGATGTGAAGGATATCCCGGCGGCGACCGGAAACCGTTTCGAGGAGGCGCAAGGAGCGCGCCAGGGAGGATATGTGGTCATGGACACACCTCACCCCAAGGTCGTCTTGGTCGGAAATGGCTCGGAAGTGTCGCTGCTTTGCGAGGTTGCCCTGCAGCTCATGGCCGGAGAGGTGCCATGCCGGGTTGTGTCGATCCCGTCGATCGGACTGTTCGAGAGCCAGGATGAGGAATACCGTCGCAGCGTGATCCCGGCAGGAGTACCCGTCTTCGGTCTGACCGCCGGACTCCCCTCGACCCTGCGTGGAGTTGTCGGCCCTCACGGGATGGTCTACGGACTCAACCATTTTGGAGCGTCGGCCCCTTACAAGGTGCTTGACGAGAAATTCGGTTTCACTCCGGAGAACATAACATCCGAGGTGCTCCGTTTCATCCATCGGATATGATCATGGTTGGTGTCGTTTCTGCAAAATAACTGTTTCCACCGCGTTTCCTCACGCTTAGGAGGGGCGCGGTGGTACTGATTTGCCTGATCCCGACATTTTTTCAACTTTTTTTCGCATATAGTTGTTTATTTTGTGAAATAATCAAAAAAAATCCGTAACTTAGCGGCGAATTTCATTAAGACTGCCCGACGGATGACTCATCCGGCGCGTTGTCTCTTAATCTTAGTCGAGAAACCGAAAGAAAATTCAAACAATAAATACACAACGTTTTACTTATCTATGAAAAAGAGTTACCTTTTAGCACTCGGTTGCGCTCTGCTCGCAGGCACCGCAGTTGCTCAGAACGCTCAGGAAGTAACTTACGTTGAGGATCCCTCACAGGGCTATCTCTTCAACAAGTTCTCCGACAACTGGTTTATCCAGGGTGAAGGCGGTGTCTCCGTTGGTTTCACCGAGGATGACAGCCATCGTCCTTTCGGCGATCGTTTCGCTCCCGCCGCCTCTCTTTATGTCGGCAAGTGGTTCTCCCCGCTGCTCGGTATCCGTGGCGGTGCTGACTTCCTTTCCGTGAAGGGTCTGTCACTTCAGGACAATGAAGTTTCAATCGGCGCACGTCCCGACGAACACATGTATGACGGCAAATACTACAAGACCAAGCAGAACTACTTCGGTCCCTCCTTCGACGTTATGCTGAATCTCACCAACTGGTGGTGTGGCTATCGTCCCGGACGCGTTTACAACGCATATGTTTATGCCGGTGGTGGTCTCTACTGGACTCTTACCAAATACGCTGAAGAAGGCGAGACAAAGGCAAAATGGCACAACTGCCATGACCGCGTGATCACCATCCGCGCCGGTCTCACCCAGGAGTTCAACCTGACAAAGAACTTCGCTCTCGGTCTCGACCTCCGCGCTACGGCTATCTCCAACCACTCCGATTCATGGGGCAAGACCCAGGTGATCGGTGAGGCTCTTCTGACCGCTACCTACAAGTTCAACAAGACCGACTGGAGCGCTCCTGTCGTTCCCGTATGTCCTCCCGCAGAGAACTGCGACGAGTACCGCGCACGTCTGGCCGAGGCTGACGCCAAGATCGCCGACCTCGAGAACCAGCTCCGCGCCTGCCTCAATCGTCCCGTTGAGAAAGTCGTAGAGAAAGTGCCCGAAGCTCCTCTCGCTACTATCTACTATCCTTGCGACGTTTACTCGCTGACTTCTGTAGACCGCAAGGTTCTCCAGTCTGTGGCAAACGTTATGAAGGACACCAAGAAGACCTATGTCCTCACCGGCTGGGCTGACAACTATACCGGCAACGACAAGATCAACGTACGTCTGCGCCACAACCGTGTCAACGGTGTGAAGAACCAGCTCCTCCGCTACGGTGTTCCCGAAAGCCAGCTTGAGGCAACCACCAACAACGGTAACCGTGTAGACCTTGGCGACAAGTGCCTCACTCTCGACCGTTGCGTGACCATCATGGAGAAATAATCCATCACGGAAATTATTCGCCAGAATAATCCCGCGCGATTATAACCCACCGACAGGCCTGCCCGCCCCGCGCGAGCGGGCCTGTCTTCTTTTCTTAATTCCCGTTCCTCCCATAACTCCCATCATTCCCATAAATCCCATAACCCTCCCCGCCATGAATGTCAGAATCGACCCCACATGGAAAGCCGAGCTTTCCGACATCTTCGACTCGCCCGGTTTCAGACAGACCGCCGAGTTCGCCCGCGCGCAGTATTCCACACGTACGGTTTACCCCCCTGCCGGCAAGATCTTCGCGGCGTTCGACTCATGCCCTTTCGATAAAGTAAAAGTTGTGATCCTCGGTCAGGACCCATATCATGGAGCCGGTCAGGCCAACGGTCTCTCATTCTCGGTCAATCCCGGTGTGCGCATGCCTCCGTCGCTTGTCAATATATTCAAAGAGGTCAGTGATGACACGGGCGCGCCTTTCCCCCAGGACGGCGATCTCTCGCGATGGGCAAGGCAGGGAGTGCTGTTGCTCAACGCGACCTTGACAGTCGAGGCCGACCGCGCCGGATCACATCAGGGACAAGGCTGGGAGCAGTTCACCGACGCGGTGATAAGCCGGTTGTCGCGTGACCGTGACAATCTCGTCTTTATCCTCTGGGGAAGCTATGCCATCCGCAAGTCGGCTCTGATCGACTCTTCCCGTCACCTGATACTGTCATCGCCTCATCCGTCGCCGTTGTCGGCCCACAGGGGCTTCTTTGGCAATCACCATTTTTCACGCGCAAACGCTTATCTGGTCTCGCATGGAGAGGAGCCTGTTGTCTGGTAAACGCATACTGATCTATGAGACTATTGCTGACAAAACGAATTCTTGCTACTGTGGCGGTTATTGCTTACGCGGTAATTGCCATCTCTGCGGCTGTCGATAATCCGACAATGATATTTTCCCCCGACGTAAGATCGCTTACAGTCAACATCGAGAGAGACAGACTCGCTCCGCCGGTGTTGACGCTTGGCGGAAATGACAGGCTCGTGGTCGGGTTTGACGTGATGGGTGACGAGAGGCTTTACCTGCGTTACTCCATTGATTACTGCAATGCCGACTGGAGTGACGGGGAGCTTGTCGACACCGAAGTGTTTGACGGGTTCAACTATGCCGACATAGAGGATTACGCATTCTCGAGGGCCACGACAGTCCATTATGTGCATTATACAATAACGCTCCCCAACCGGGATTTCGAGTTCAGGATCTCGGGTAACTATCTGCTGAGAGTCTATCCCGAGGATGATCCCGACAATACATTGCTACAGGTCCGTTTCATGATACAGGAGGGGGCGGTCTCTGTCGGCGGCACGGTCACGTCGCGCACTGATATCGATTACAACGACGCTCACCAGCAGTTGTCGCTGGAGATAGACACCCGCAACGCCCGTGTCCGGGATGCCAATACCGACCTGCGGGTGGTTGTCTCCCAGAATGGTCGGCAGGACAATGCCGTCGTGCTGTCTCATCCCACTCGCCTGATGGGGACGCGCGCCATATACGAGCATATCCCCGCGCTGATATTCCCGGCGGGCAACGAATACCGCCGCATGGAGACTGTCAACAACCTTTATCCGGGAATGGGGGTGGATCATATCGAATACCATGCCCCGTGGTATCACCATATCCTCAACCTTGACAAACCTCGCGCCCACAGAGAGTATCAGTATGACAGCACACAGCATGGCCGTTATTTCATCCGGGAATACAACTCGGAGAACTCCGATGTGGAGGCTGATTACAATCTGGTGCTTTTCTCCCTTGACCTGTCGCAGATTCCTGACGGGGAGGTGTATCTCGACGGCGACTTCATGTTGCGACGTTTCGACTCCACATCCCGCATGGATTATAATCCATCCACAGGCCGTTATGAGAAGCTTCTCCCCCTTAAACAGGGTGCATACAACTATCAGTATCTTGTAGTGACGGACGGCTCGTCCACCGGTTCGTCAGATTATATAGAGGGGAACCATTACCAAACTGTCAACGAATATCTCGTCTACGTCTACTATCGCGCTCCGGGCGACCGCTACGACCGTCTCCTCGGAGTCGGGGCGCTCTTCTCCGGCCGCTGATCACGCGGATTCGCGGGCTTCCAAAGAAGAATTCTCGCAAGAAAGAAATCTCTCGCCGTTTTTTAAAGAAAGGTCTCGCAGATTACACAGATTACACAGATGCCATCCGGATGGAATCTGTGTAATCTGTGTAATCTGCGAGACTCTTCTTTATAAACGAGACTCTTTTTTATAAATCTGTGAGAGCTTTTTATAATAGTGCTGCCCGTCTGCGCAGTGGAGCGCGACGGGCAGCAGGATAAGGGATATACAGTCAGAGACTGCGTTGTGTTTTCAGTGATGAGTCGGTTTAGCGGGCGATCTCTTTGGAGACTTTGCCTGCGCGGTTGACGATGTAGAGCTGGCCTGCTTCGGGAGCGAGGACGCGGATGCCTTGGAGGTTGTAGTACTCGGCGGGAGCGTCGGTTGCGGCTGCCTCAACCTCTTCGATAGCTGAAGTGCCGGCAACGGTGAGGGTGGAAGCGACAGCGGGATCGTTGCTGCGGACGAAAGTGAATGTCACGTTGCTGAGAGCGTTCTCGAACATGAAGTTGCATCCGGAGCCGGGCCATGCGTTGATGGCGACATTGGGGGTAACGGCAACAGGCTGTGCCTCTGTCCAGGAGGGATCGCCTTCGGCGCCCCAGCTTGTTGTCCAGCCTTCTTCGGCAGTCTTGATCTTGAATTCGGCACCGGCCTCGACGGCAGCCATTGTGTAGGTGTAAGTGTCGCCGTTCTTGGTCATCTGGAAAGCGGGATCGTTTTCTGCCCAATCGTTGAACGAGCCTACGAGAACGAGATCCTCTACAACCACTACCTCACCGGCTTTAGTCACTTTGAGGACAGCTCCGGAGGTGGTGAAAGTGACGGTCATGTCGAACTTGCCGGGGCCTGCTACGATAGCGCCAACGTCGCCGGTCTTGGAGATGAGGTTGAGAGTAGCCTCATTGTCGGTGAAGACAAGGTTCTCGCCATCAGTTGCGGCTCCATAGCGAAGATCGCCCCAGGCAGTCTCTCCATTTGAGGTGAGGAAGCTGAAATTGCCGGTAGTGCCCATTTCCACATTGGAGATGGAGAACACTGTTCCCTCTTTGGTCAGTTCGGGAGCGGTGGCAGGAGTCCATGCATTACCTGCGAGGTCACCGACGAGATAGAGATGGTCGGGAGTCTGTACGGGTACAGGAGGTTCTTCACCGTTGGTTTTGATGTAAACGGTCGACTGGCCACCTTCAACATATGTGAAGATTATCTCGCCACCTGCAGGTACTGAGATCTCGAAGTTGCCCTGCGCGGCGGTCGAAGCGTTGAGAGTGGTATTGTATGCGGGAGTGTCGGTTGTGCCGTACCAGGATGTTCCGTCTGTGATCTTGAAACCTGCTCCGGCTTCTATATCTCCCAGGGGAAGCTCACTGACAGCAGTGTAGCTGTATACGTTGTTGCCCTTGGAGGTCATTTTGTAATCTGCGGGAGCGGAATCCCAGTCGGCGAATCCGCCGGTAACATAGAAGTTGAGGGTCACAGGACCAGAGGGAAGCTGGGCGGTGATGGCCGAGAGGTCATCCTTGACAACGTAGGTTATGGCTACTCCTGCCTTTGCGGGGGTGATGTTGGCATCTCCCTGCTTGAGATTGGCAGTGGCGGTGTTGTCGGTTGTGGTCCATACTCCGTCGAGCATGTAGGCTCCGCCATTGAAATCATTCCATGTGCCTTTTGCGATGGAAATTTTGAACTCCCCGGTGGCCTCAAAGGTGTATTCTCCGTTTTCTGCGGCTACTTCCAGGGGATCTCCGGGATTCCATTGGCCGGAAGCTCCTGCTACGTTAGCGCCGGTCACATAGAGTTGCGCGCTTGCTGACCATGCAGTCAGAGCAGCAGCCATCATGAGTAATGTTTTTTTCATGTGGTGGTGAAAAATTTAAAGTTAAGATATGAAGTAAGTAAATATATGGTATTAAATCTCTGCTATGGTATTGACTTTCAGGCGGAGGTGAAATATCGTCGCCAAATTTACGAACTTTTTTTCACAAGGATGCTAACCTTTCGTAAAAGTCTTGAAAATTAACCTATTTTAACACTGTTGATGCCGATATCTTTGTTGTTTATAATGCGGTTTGAATCCGCTTTGTGAGGAGGCGAGAGTATGTCGCGAGACAATCGCGCGGATGATAACAGAGTGAAAAAATCCCCATTAAGGAAAAATTTCCTTAAATAGTCATTGAATTAAAAAAAATTGCGTAACTTTGTAGCCGAATAACAAGGCGAGGACAGGTCTACTGCCCGCAGTCTCTCTCCAACAAGGACTTTAACAACACATATATTTATCGATATATCAAAATGAGCAAGATTGATTTAACCCAGTACGGTATCACCGGAACTCCCAAGATCTACCACAACCCATCCTGGGATGAACTCTTCATCGACGAAACCAAACCCGGACTCGAAGGTTACGAGAAGGGCCAGCAGACCGAGCTCGGCGCGGTGAACGTCATGACCGGTATCTACACCGGCCGTTCCCCCAAGGACAAGTTCTTTGTGGAAGACAATGTCTCCAAGGATACCATCTGGTGGACTTCTGACGAATACAAGAACGACAACAAGCCCATCTCTCCCAAGACCTGGGACGCTCTGAAGGAGATCGCCGACAAGGAGCTTTCCGACAAGCCCCTGTATGTCGTTGACGCTTTCTGCGGCACCAACAAGGACACCCGTCTGGCTGTCCGCTTCATCATGGAGGTTGCATGGCAGGCTCACTTCGTGACCAACATGTTCGTTCGCCCCACCAAGGAGGAGCTTGACAACTTCACCCCCGACTTCGTTGTCCTCAATGCCTCCAAGGCCAAGGTGACCAACTGGAAGGAACTCGGCATCAACTCCGAGACCTGCGTTGCCTTCAACCTCACCCAGAAGATGCAGGTGATCATCAACACCTGGTATGGCGGTGAGATGAAGAAAGGTATGTTCTCGATCATGAACTACTACCTCCCCCTGCGCGGCATGGCCTCCATGCACTGCTCGGCCAACACCGACATGAACGGCGAGAACACCGCCATCTTCTTCGGCCTCTCCGGCACCGGAAAGACCACCCTCTCTACCGATCCCAAGCGTCTGCTGATCGGTGACGACGAGCACGGCTGGGATGACAACGGCGTGTTCAACTACGAGGGCGGCTGCTACGCCAAGGTCATCAACCTCGACAAGGAGTCTGAGCCCGACATCTACAACGCCATCCGTCGCAACGCGCTTCTCGAGAACGTGACCGTCAACGAGGAAGGAAAGATCGACTTCGCCGACAAGTCTGTCACCGAGAACACCCGCGTTTCCTATCCTATCCAGTTCATCGAGAAAATCGCCCCGGGCAGCCACGGTCCCGCCGCCAAGAATGTGATCTTCCTGTCGGCTGACGCATTCGGCGTTCTGCCCCCCGTTTCGATCCTGACTCCCGAGCAGACCAAGTACTACTTTCTCTCCGGCTTCACCTCGAAGCTCGCAGGAACAGAGCGCGGTATCACCGAGCCTACCCCCACATTCTCCGCTTGCTTCGGCGCGGCTTTCCTTAGCCTCCACCCCACCAAGTATGCCGAGGAACTCGTCAAGAAGATGGAGAAATCCGGCGCGAAGGCTTATCTGGTCAACACCGGCTGGAACGGAACAGGCAAGCGTATCTCGATCCGCGACACCCGTGGTATCATCGACGCTATCCTCGACGGCGCTATCCTGAAGGCTCCCACCAAGCAGATTCCTATCTTCGATTTCACCGTTCCCACCGAGCTTCCCGGCGTTGATCCCAAGATCCTGGATCCCCGCGACACCTACGCAGATGCCGCCGAATGGAAAACCAAGGCAACCAAGCTCGCCGAGATGTTCATCAACAACTTCAAGAAGTTCGAGAACAATGCTGCCGGCAAGGCTCTCGTGGCCGCAGGTCCTCAGCTCTGATACTCGCGCATAATATCTGACAGATAACTTCTTCAGGCTCCCGCGAAAGCGATACCCATAATCCGGGTCGCTTGCGCGGGAGCTTTTTTGTGAGGTGAAGCCTGCTTCCATTGACTGTGTCGGATTATCGAGCAGAAGTCTCGCATATTACGCCGACTACGCAGAGGTCCTTTCGGTTGAAAAAATCTGTGTAATCCGCGTAATCCGCGAGACCAATTTTAAATCATATCCGACGGGAAACAGCAGATTCGTGAAATCATCTGTTGTTTTTAACAAAAATTAACGGGAGGGGGGGGTAAAAATTTGATATTTTTTTGACTACCTTTGCGTCGCGATCAAAGCAACCGTTTCGGTCGCGACCATAAATCTACCTACCGTGACGCCCGACGCGGGCGCGTCAGACCGCCCCGCCAACGTTGCTGCATTCATCTGAGATTTTTTTCAATAAAATTCTTACATAAACTCTTACGCAAACTCTTACAACCTCTTGAAACATCAGGCCCGGACTCTCCCATGCCTGCCGATGATTGAGGCCATATCTATAACTCGAAAATTAACTGTTTTTCTTTAACTTATCTTACTAAATTCACTTTTCTATCATGAAAAAAATTACTCAGCTGATGACGTTCATCGTCCTCATGCTGTCATTTGTATCACAATCAGCTTATGCGACTGACAACCCCGGCAAGGTTCTTATCTCGTATGGCATAAATGGCAGCAATGATTGGACCTGGAATCAGGAGATGACGAAATCCGATGATGGCAACTCCTATTCCATCACAATAAACAATGTAGTCGGGAACTTGCGTTTCTTCGTTCACAAAGAGGCGAAAAGTGATTGGAGCGCTATGGTCAACAGTTCCAATAATGTCTACATGATCGAAGGTTATAAAGGAGAAGAAAGCGATGACGCAACTCTGAATGCCAACTCTAACCCCAAGGTGTATCTTTACGGCACTTGCAAACGATGTATCAAAATCAATGAAGCCGGCAACCTGAAAGTCACATTGTCTTTCAACAACAACGACGCTTACCTCAAATATGAGAATATAGGTGGTGAAATCACCCATAAATATGAGATTATGTCTGGTATTGATGGTTGGAATACCCATACTATGACGAATGATGGAACAGGCAAATATGTCTATACTTATACTGTCACTTCTTCCACCTCGGATCGAAAAATAGGTATCAAAGTCGATGGTCAGTGGAAAGGTTCCTCCCAAGCTTCAAAAACATTCGACGGGCGTACTCTCACTTGCAAGATGGATGCGACGAATGACAATCATGTTCTCGTTGCCGATTCTTATGTAGGTGATGTGTACTGTTCTTATGACCCTGAAAACAACAACCTGACCCTCACCAATCCCGGAGGAAATGATGAACGCCAGCGTCTGCATATCCACACTATGGCTATGCTCAACGGTCAGCAGATATTCCCGTTCGATATGGATGGCGAGAATCCCTACAAGGTTTCGATCACAATCAATGCCCCGCTGGCTGACGACCTGCCTCTGTGTGTTCACCGCCGTCAGGGTACCGATGACTATGTCGGTTATGGTTTCTCGGAGAAGATGACCTATGTTCCCCTCGAATCGGGCAACACCAACCCCCTTGTCGAGCTTCCTTCCGACGAGAACGCCAATATCGTGCTTCCCAAAGGTCTGAAAGGCACCATCACTTTCGCCGTGAATGTGGTCGACAACCTGCCAAAGGAACTTACCATCTCAGGCGGAGAGATCGCCCAGAGCCTCTATACTTATGTCCTTTGGGACAACTTCAACAGCACTCAGCTCCAGAAGACCCAGACTTTCTACGCCCATACGGGCCACTTCGATGTGAAGTACACCTTCACCGGCGAGGAAACAGGGCGCCTTTTCAAGGTTGAGCGCATGCTCAACGGCCAGACCGTAAGCGGTCGCCGTTGGTGTGTGGCCCGTAACTCCGCCGAGTACGTGCCTTCGACCACAGGTACTTACTATGACCAGCTTTACGCTACTGGTACTGACAACGTCGTGCTTCCCGAAGGAATCCGCGGCGAGGTGACCATTTCTGTCTATGTCGACGAGGAGGGTGTCCCCACACGCTTCCATATCCAGGGCGGTCATATTGGTGAAGGCCCCGAACAGGACTACGTGATCTACTTCTATGACACTACCTCCGGCGGCACCCACAATGCCCCCTATGCCTACATGTGGCGCAAAGAGGCCGGCGACGTGACCAGCCAGTTCACAACCTGGTGGCCCGACGACCAGGTGGAGAGAGACAAGGCGAAGATGGTTTCTACCGGCAAGTACATCAAGGATGGAAGCAAATATTATCCCGTCTACAAGCTTGCTTTCTCATGGGGCCACTTGATTCCCCACAATGTTATTATCCATAACGATGATACCAAGTATACTGAAAAAAATACCGACCTGACATTCGTCAACGGCGGCTGGTATTACTCCGATGCCACAGAGGCCCGCACCGACCTCAAGGAGACTGACCTGGTCGACAAGCCCGGTGAGGTTCCCGCTACCTTCTACATGCACTGGAAAGAGGACTGGATCAAGGACTCAAAAATAAAGGACGGTGCGCCTGAGTTCGCTCCCAGATGTTTTGTATATTCAGGCAGCCTTGGCGACACGAACAACTATGACGTTCTCATGAATATGTGGAACACAGCCAAGGAAATGAGCCAGATCACCGAGCTTGCTCCCGCAATCTCTACGGATCCCGCCATGGCTGTGGCTGACGAGCAGCAGATGACCATCACCGAGAAATACCAGATATGGAAATGTGATTTCACCGGTGCGGAGCGCAAAGACAAGGAGAATGTCTGCTTCATGATGATGGGAAATGACAACAAGCCTTGGATATACGCATCTCGTAGCGGAGGTTTCGCCGAACCTGATTATCTCGACCGGTATATCTTCGCTACCGCCAAAGACGACTCAGGCAACCGCTATGCTGTCCAGTCGTTCATTCCCTATGATGATTTCAAGAGGCTTGACCGTCAAGGCCGTCCGTATGTCTACCTGCTTGGTAATCCTGACGGAGCCATATCCGGGTTGCAGTGGAGCGATCCTCTTAAGACGACACCTTGGCCTGCCGAACAAGGATGCTTCTATATAGAGGTCAATGTCGGCAAAAATGCCGACGCGCAGTGGAAAATGTCATGGATCGACCCCGCCGCTGCCATCACCCGAAACGGCGTGACCACGGGAGCCAAGGACTCCGCGCGTGCATGGGCTACTTTCGACCTCGGTATCTTCGGTGTGGATGACCTCTATGAATATCCTGCCGGTTACGACAAGCCCGAGATGGATAAGAAGGCATATGAAGGCGACATCGTCAACTCGGCGTTCTGTAAGCCCTATGAGTCGATCCGCTATCTCAACTACAACCAGTACAACTGGTTCATCAGCAAGGATGAACTCAATTTCGATGGGAAATGTTTTGTCGTGGTCGATCCTCACTCGACCTGCCGCACGGTGACTGTGATTCCTTACGATCCCAACCCCTCGGTATCTCTGACCGCAACAGACTTCGGTACTGTCCATCTCAACGAGGCTCAGGCCAAGATCTTCCACGGCGATCACAGCTCACACCTCCACGGAGCTTCATACAACGGCCATATCTACATGCAGGACCTCAATGTCTGCTCCGGTACTGTTACGATCAAGAAATCCCACGAGAACCTGCGTGAGAAGTTCGACCTCAACTACGGCCTGTACATGAATGGCGACCTTGTTCTTGAGCATGACAACCCCGATGAGGTGCTGAAGTTGAAATACATGCCTCTGGCGGCTTCCGGCGAAGTCGGTATCCGTTGCACCTACGAGAATAAGACCACTCACCTGACTTTCCACTCCAAGCTTGGAAAGGGAGAGTATTCAGGCGCGACTCCCGATTTCCCGCAGCCAGCCGTAGCTTTCGCGAAAGCAACCAGGGTGAAAGATCCGGGTGTGGAATCGAATCCCGCCATGGCCGGCCGTATCGGCGTTCTGATCGAGGATATCACTTTCGCTGTCGACGAGACCCCCTATGTATATTACACCGACTTTGAGTTTGAAGAGGGTGAGCGTGCCGAGATCCTTCACAGTGATCACCGCATCGTCAAGAGATTGCCGACCCTCTATGGCAACAAGAATCTTCCCGGATGGTCGTTCCTCGATTATGAGAATAACTATCAGTTTGTAGATCAGGGGAATGTCAGCTCCAACAACTGGTCAAGCCATTTCGCAGATTCCCAAAAGAATGCCTCGATCTACCTGACCAACACCGGCGAAGAGATAACCTCTCTGACAGGTAAGGTTTACGCTGTCTATCCTTTCTTCTATCAGGTGAACCCGACGATAGAGAATCCGTCGAGTGCTCCCCGCAAGGCTGCCACAGACTACACCAACGACCTGCCCGAAAACCTCAATGCCGTTGATTACCACGTGACGAGTGTTTATCTACCTAAGGAGATAAAGCCCGCAGTGACCGGCGACATCATCTCAGGAGTTGAGGATGTGATTGCCGACGCAGACAATGCCGAAGGGGAATATTACAACATGCAGGGTGTGCGCGTTTACGAGCCTACTCCCGGTGTTTATCTCCTCCGCAAAGGCTCTACCGTCACCAAAGTGATCGTCAAGTAACCTATCGGGTACTTTAACTCTTGCTATAGCCGCCCCGGCCTCCTGTCTCCACGGGAGTCCGGGGCGGCTCCGTCTCCACTCCACTCCTCTCCTCTTCTCATAATACAAGACCTCTCATGATACAGGATCTCTCACAGATTACACCGATTACACAGAAGCCATCCGGATGCAAATCCGCATAATCATACAATCGGTGTAATCTGTGAGAGATCCTGTATTGATCCTGTCATTATGAGAGGTCTTGGATATAACCTGTGAGAGTTTTGGGTGTTATCTGCGAGAGCTTTGTCATGAGGAGGATGTATTTTTCGGGGAGGGGGAGGCGTATGTCACAGGAAATGCGTAACTTTGCAGTCGGTAAAAAAAGAGTTTTAGTTTTAAGTAATTCTGCTATGGATTTCTTTGATGTGGGCATACTTTGTCCCGGAAACACATCCCTGGCTTCGACGCTGATGCTGCTGTCGTTTGTGATAGCGGCAGGTATCTTCATCGGAAAGGTGAAGATCGCCGGCATATCGCTGGGTGTGACTTTCGTATTGTTTGTTGGTATCCTCATGGGGCATTTCGGCTACACCGTAGACCCGGAAGTGCTGAAATTTGTCCGTGAGTTCGGACTTATCCTGTTTATCTTCGCCATCGGCCTCCAGGTAGGTCCGGCGTTCTTCTCTTCATTCAAGGAGGGAGGCGTCAGGCTCAACATGCTCGCCGTAGGGGGCATATTGCTCAATGTGGCGATCACTGTGGCCATTTTCTTCATCGACGGCGAGACCGACATGACGGTGCTTGTCGGGGTGATGTCGGGAGCTGTCACCAATACCCCCGGACTGGCCGCCGCGCAGCAGTCGTTGGTCGGCACGCCTGAAGCTGTCAGCGAGGCTGTCAACACCATGTCGATGGGTTATGCCGCAGCTTATCCCCTGGGAGTGATCGGCATCATAACCTCGATGCTGCTTGTCAAGTTTATCTTCCGCGTGAAGGTAGACGACGAGATCAAACGCATGGAGAAGGAGGCCGAGGATGCTACCGCCAAGCCTTACCTTGCGTCAATAGAGGTGACCAACCAGCTTATAAACGGGAAGACTCTTGTACAGCTCCATCAGATCATCCATACCGAATTTGTCGTCTCTCGGCTCATGCAACAGGACGGCACTATCATTATCCCCAAGTCGACAACCCAGATCCGGGTCGGAGACAAACTTTATGTGGTCATGACGGCCACTGATCTCGAGAGTTTCGAGAGCGTCGTCGGTCCGTCGGTGGAGATGGGAGATGACCAGTGGGAGGAGGTTTCCCCCGCGACAGTCGTCAGCCGCCGCATCGTTATCACCCGCAGTGAGTACAACGGCAAGAGTCTCGCTGACCTGCGCCTTCATAAGGGTTACAATCTGAACTGCACCCGCGTCAACCGTGCGGGTGTCGACCTGCTGGCCACCCCCGGGCTGCGCCTCCAGATGGGAGACCGCATCACAGTGGTCGGAGACCTGAACGACATCGACCGTCTGGCCTCCAAGCTCGGCAACTCGATGAAGCGTCTCAACACCCCCAACCTGATCACGATTTTCGTCGGCATCCTCTTCGGTATCATCGTGGGCTCTATCAATGTCGGGTTCGGGATGAAGCTCGGCCTGGCCGGCGGTCCGCTTGTGGTCGCCATCTTCCTGAGTCGCTTCGGCTATAAGTTCAAGCTCGTCACCTACACCTCCTCCTCGGCATCGCTGATGCTTCGCGAGCTTGGAATCTGCATGTTCCTCGCGGCAGTCGGAATCGGTGCGGGAGCCAACTTCGCGCAGACCGTGTTCAACGAGACCGGCATGTGGTGGGTGATCTGGGGCTTCATCGTGACGTTCGTGCCCCTGATGATCATCGGTTGCATCGGACGCGGCCTTTTCAAGATCAACTATCTCACGCTGATGGGTATGATGTCGGGCGGATACACTGATCCCCCGGCCCTGGCCTATGCCAACAACTCCACCGCCTCCGACGCTCCGGCGGTCGCCTACTCCACGGTCTATCCTCTGACGATGTTCCTTCGCGTGGTCGCCGCCCAAGCCCTGATCCTCTGCTTCACCTGACCTAACCCAAGCATTGTTTTGCTCGCTGAATTATTAAATATATAGGTCTCGCAGATTACGCGGATTACGCAGATTGCCATCTGGAAGAATTTTTAATCTTTTTGGACGGTCTGATTAATATTTTTACGATTTATGCCGGATGGCAATCTGCGTAATCCGCGTAATCTGCGAGACTGATCAATACCAATTATAGAGAAATGGATTTGGATGAAATCACATATAGAATAATCGGCGCGGCATACAAGGTGCACGGTGAACTTGGTCCTGGTCTTCTTGAGAAAATCTATGAGGAGGCATTGGCATATCAATTGTATGAAGAGGGATTACATGTGGAGAAGCAGATTGCCTTACCTGTGTTTTATCGTGGGCATCGTCTCTCTGTTGAATACAGGCTGGATATGCTTGTTGAAGATTCTGTGATTGTGGAATTGAAAAGTGTCTCGGAGATTACCGATCTTTTCAAAAAGCAATTATTGACATATCTTAAAGTCGCAGATAAACAAGTAGGTCTGCTTATTAATTTTAATGTCAGAAATTTACAGTGTGGAATAACACGAATCGTCAATGATTATTAACCCAAGCCCCAGATTATCCGTGTAATCTATAGCCATGAATGAGTTTTTCGCCATATTGAAGCGGTTTGTGCCGCCTTACAAGAAGTACCTGGCGCTGAATGTCTTCTTCAATATATTGTCGGCATTCCTGACGCTGTTTTCCTTCGCGGTCATCATCCCGATACTTGAGATGCTGTTCAAGGTCAAGGAGGCGACCTATGGCTATATGGCCACAGGGTCAGCATCGCTCAAGGATGTGGCCGTCAACAACTTCTATTATTATACCCAGGAGGCGATCGCTCATTATGGCCCGACAGCCACGCTCGCTCTTCTGGCTGCACTCCTCGTTGTGATGACCGGACTCAAGACCGGGGTGACATTCCTTGCCTCATATTTTGTGATCCCGATGCGCAACGGTATCGTCCGCGACATCCGCAACTATGTCTTCGACAAGATGGTGGCCCTGCCGATCTCCTTCTTCACCCAGGAGCGGAAGGGGGATGTCATGGCCCGCATGACAGGTGATGTCGGGGAGATCGAGAACTCCATCATGGCCTCCCTCGACATGATGTTCAAGAACCCGATCATGATCATCGTCTGTCTGGTGATGATGATCATCATCTCCTGGCAGCTCACGCTGTTCGTCCTGATACTGCTGCCATTGGCAGGGATGGTGATGGGAAAAGTCGGCAAGCGTCTCAAACGTCAGTCGCTCGAGCAGCAGGGACAGTGGGGAATCCTGATGTCAAACATCGAGGAATGTCTCGGAGGGCTGCGAATCATCAAGGCGTTCAACGCCGAGAGGAAGGTGCGTGACCGCTTCCACCGCGAGAACCAGCTCTTCTACCGCCTTTCCAACCGCATAGCACGTCGTCAGAGCCTTGCCCACCCGATGAGCGAATTCCTCGGCACGCTGTCGATCGCCATCGTCCTGTGGTTTGGCGGCGCGCTGATCCTGTCAGGCACATCCTCGATGAACGCCGCCTCGTTCATCTATTACATGGTCATCTTCTACTCCATCATAAATCCGGCCAAGGACCTGTCCAAGGCGATGTACTCTATCCAGAAAGGTCTGGCCTCGATGGAGCGTGTCGACAAAATCCTCAACGCCGACAATCCGATCAAGGATCCGGCCAATCCACGCCATATAGAGAAACTTAAAGGGGATATCCGCTACAAGGATGTCACTTTCAGCTACGGCACCAACGAGGTGCTCCATGATGTCGACCTGGAGATCCCCGCAGGGGCGACTGTCGCCCTTGTCGGTCAATCAGGATCCGGCAAGTCGACAATGGCCGACCTGTTGCCCCGTTTCTATGATGTCGACAGGGGGACGATAACGGTTGACGGGATAGATGTCCGCGACATGAAGGTACACGATCTGCGGTTACTCATGGGTAATGTAAACCAGGAGGCGATACTCTTCAACGACACATTCTTCAACAACATCACTTTCGGGGTCGAGGGGGCTACCCTCGAGGAGGTCCGTGCGGCAGCGCGTGTCGCCAATGCCGACGATTTCATCATGGCCACCGAGCAGGGTTACGACACCAACATCGGTGACCGAGGATGCCGCCTCTCCGGCGGTCAGCGTCAGCGCGTCTCCATCGCCCGCGCCATACTCAAGAATCCGCCGGTGCTGATCCTTGACGAGGCTACCTCCGCTCTCGACTCCGAGAGCGAGAAGCTTGTTCAGCAGGCTCTCGAGCGGCTGATGAAGGGGCGCACCACCCTTGTGATCGCCCATCGCCTTTCGACCATCCGTAACGCCGATCTCATATGTGTTATGCATGAGGGACGCATCGTCGAGCGCGGAACCCATGAGCAGCTTCTCGCCCAGGGAGGCTACTACTCCCATCTGGTCGAGATGCAAAACCTGTAACCCTCGATAAGGAAAAGGTCTCGCAGATTACGCGGATTACGCAGATTAGCCATTCAGATGGAATCTGCGTAATCCGCGTAATCTGCGAGACCTTTCCAATCAATCTAAGGAGGAGTTGTGGACTCTTCCGAGACTGCAACGAGTCGCTTTCCTTGGATTCCACATCTCTCCGTGGAATCCAAGGAAAGTACCGCGTAATCACTCGTCGGATTTGGTAGGGATGTGCTCGCGGATCTTGGCCTCGAGGAGATCGGCCTGCTGTACTCCGACGGTGCGCCATACGGCTTCTCCGTCTTTGAACAGGATCAGGGTCGGCACGGACTGCACACGGTATCGCGCTGCCAGTTCGGCATTCTTGTCGATGTCGACCTTTACTATGTTGCCTTCATCTCCGATTCTTGTCTTGACCCTTTCAAGGATTGGGCTTTGCATCTTGCAAGGACCACACCATGTGGCGAAGAAATCGACAAGCGTCGGTTTCGATGATTTGATGATTTCTTGAAAGTCGCTCATATCTTCAGTTTTAAGTGTTTTTTAGATAATATATGACATTTCAGTCATATATTATAACGTGCAGACCACCTTGATAGTTTGTCATCAGAGGTAAATTAAATTTTTGGCCTTTAAGTGATTTTGGTGGATTGGAGAAAATGTCGTAATTTAGCGATTGATTTCGGCTATCAGGGCCGGAATCGTGACTAATCCTGTTAATCAGCATCGCATCAGACAATATGGCAGAAACTCCTACCGCAGATTCCATACGCAGGTCGCTCCGAAAAGGTGAGGCGGCTCCGGTCTATCTGCTCCACGGCGAGGAAGGCTTTTATGCCGACCTGATATCAAAGGAGGTGGAGAATCTTGTCGCGCCTGATGACAGGGATTTCGACCTGACGATGCTGTATGCCCCCGAGACGGAGCCGGGTGCGGTCATCGAGGCCGCGCGCCGCTATCCGATGATGTCGGCGCGCCAGGTTGTCATTGTCCGTGAGATCCAGGAGGGAAACAAACCCCGGTTTTCCCCGACTGCGTATCTTAACGCACTGGCTCCTTATGTGAGGAATCCGTCGGAGACCACTGTCTTGTGTCTCTGTTTCCGGGGGGCGCAGGCAAAGGGGGCGGAGTTCATGAAGGCCCTGAAAGAGGGGGGCGGTGTGGCCTTGGAGTCGAGAAAACTCAATGAGAGGATGATCGCATCGACGGTGACGAATTTCATCACCGGGAAAGGACTGACAGTAGACCCCAAGGCGTTGGCTATGCTCTGTGACTTTGTCGGCACCGACCTGTCGCGCCTCTATAACGAGGTCGACAAGCTGACGGTGACGCTTGGGCCGAACGCCCGGATCACGCCGGAAGCGGTGGAGCGTAACATAGGCATCTCCAAGGAATACAACAACTTCGAGTTTGTCGCTGCTGTGGCGCGTCATGAGCCGGAGAAGGTGTTCAGGATTCTGGGGCGTTTCGCTTCCGATCCGAAGAGCAATCCCCCGCAGGTGTTGATAGTCAATCTTTTCAATCTTTTCTCCAATCTGTTAGTGGCGCATTACGCACAGGACAAGAGTGAGCGCGGTCTGATGCAGGAGCTTGGATTCCGTTTTCCGATGCAGCTTACGGATGTCCGTAACGCCATGAAATGGTGCGGGCCCTGGCAGACGATAGAGATAATATCGCTGATAAGGGAGTTCGACTGCGCGTCGAAAGGAAACGGGTCGCGCCAGGACGCATTCGACTTGCTCCATGACCTTTGCTTCCATATGCTTAACCCGATCGGGAGCGCGGGGATGAAATGGTGATGATTTTTTGAATTGCTTATCATGAAGATACACGATCATATCATATCACGGGCAACGGCGGTTGTAGCTGCTGCGTTGCTCGCAGTGGCCGGATCTGCCGCCCAGAGCCTCGAACAAGCCCGGACCCTCGCTGAGGACGGAAATATCGACGGAGCGATAACGATGTTGCGGACGCTGGTGGCGGAAGATCCCAAGGACGCGGAGTCGTCGTTGTTGTTGGGTGAACTGCTGTGGGATTCAGGCCATGACTCCGAGGCGATAGAGGTGCTGGAGTCGTTGCGCAAGCGCGGCGACCGTGAGGCGACGTTGCGGCTCGCCCGCATTTCCCTCGCCGGCTATGACATAGAGGAGGCGCGTCAGCTTCTGGCGGCTTATCGCAAGAGCCTTGTCAAGGGGAAACGGCAGATCGCTGAGGATCAGTCGGGAAATCTTGAGGATCAGATCGACCGCGCCGAAGGGATGCTCGACAGAGTGCAGAACATCGAAGTGATAGACTCGGTGGATGTCGACGCGGAGGAGTTCTTCAGACAATACCCGATGTCGGCCGCCGCAGGGCGCTTCATGGGGCAGGAAGGGGTCCCCGAGGGATTCCCCGCTGACGGTCAGACTGTCGTCCACGTGACGGAGAGCGGCAACCGTATGGTGTGGTCGGCTTCCGACGAGGAGGGCATCAGCCGCCTTTACGGTTCGTCGGCGCTTTTGGGAAATGAATGGGAGACTCCGGCGTCGCTGGGCGACGAGCTTGGCGAGGGGGGCGACGCTGCCTATCCCTATCTTATGCCTGACGGTGTAACCCTTTATTACGCCAATGACGGTGAGAACTCGCTCGGAGGATATGACATCTATCTCACCCGCATGGGGGAGGATGGGTTTCTCCAGCCGGCCAATGTCGGGATGCCGTTCAATTCCCCCTACAATGATTACTTGCTTGTGATAGATGAATACACCGGGGCCGGATGGTTCGCCACAGACCGCAACCGTCATCCCGGAAAGGTCACGATCTATACTTTCGTGCCGCAGGATCTGCGCGTCAATGTAAGTGTCGATGATCCCGCCCTTGCCTCGCTGGCCAGGCTCAACAATATCGCCCTTACCCTGAAAGAGGGGAAAGATTACAACGCGATCCTCGCCGCGATAGAGGAGGGCCGGTCAATGAGTGGCGCGGAGAAAAGCAATGTCGACTTCCTGTTGGCGCTTCCCGGCAATAAGGTATACACTTCGTATGGCGATTTCCGCAATCCACGTGCCCGCGAGGCGATGAAAGTCTATCTCTCCAAGGAGAAAAAATTAGAGGGTGTTCTCGCCAGACTGGAGGAGCTGCGGGCCGATTATCGACGTGGCGACCATTCACAGGAGGCAGTGATACTGAAACTCGAAAAGGAGATGGACAATGCCCGCGACGAGCTGAAATTGTTGCGAAACCAAGTCATAAACTTTGAACTGCATTGACCCGGATGCTGCCGGTGTCTGAAAACCCTAAATTCAACCATGACGACCTTCATTATCTCGCTTGCCATCCTGATAGGGGGCTATTTCATTTACGGAAAACTGACCGAACGGGTCTTTGGCATTGACGCTTCCCGCCCGACTCCTGCGGTCACTCAGGCCGACGGAGTCGATTTCGTCGCGATGCCGACCTGGAAAGTGTTTCTGATCCAGTTCCTTAATATCGCCGGAATGGGGCCGATATTCGGAGCCATAATGGGAATCATGTTCGGCCCGGCGGCATTCCTGTGGATTGTCTTCGGCACAATATTCGCGGGAGCAGTCCATGACTTCATCTCGGCGATGATCTCGCTGCGGTCAGGGGGGATGTCCCTGCCGGAGATCGTCGGGCGCGAGCTTGGACCGGTTGTGAAACAGGTGATGAGGATCGTGACGCTTGTGCTGCTGGTGCTTGTAGGGGCGGTGTTCGTGTTGACCCCGTCGGAGGTTGTGGCCGGACTTACTCCCGACTGGTTCTCCATGAAGATTTGCGCGTTGGTCATATTCCTGTATTACATCCTGGCGACGATGCTTCCGATCGACAAGCTGATAGGGCGGATCTACCCGTTGTTTGGCGCGGCGTTGCTGTTCATGGGGGTCGGCCTGTTGGGCTACCTGCTTTTCAGCGGGGTTGAGATTCCCGACGGAATGGCCGACGGGCTATATAACCGTCGTCCTGACGCGGCTGACGGGCTTCGCCCGCTTTTCCCTATGCTTTGCATCTCGATCGCCTGCGGAGCGATTTCCGGTTTCCACGCAACCCAGTCGCCGATGATGGCGAAATGCCTGCGCAACGAGCGGCTGGCGCGGCCGGTCTTTTACGGCGCGATGGTGACGGAGGGGATCATAGCCCTGATATGGGCCGCCGCCGCTATAGCCTTCACGGGTGGTTATGAGGGGCTGGCCGAATATATGGCGACACCGGGCAACTCCCAGGGATCGTTTGTGACAGATGTGTCGTTTGCGTGGCTGGGGACAGCCGGAGGGGTACTGGCGATCCTCGGGGTAGTGGCCGCGCCTATCTCGACAGGCGACACGGCCTTGCGCAGCGCGCGCCTGACTCTGGCCGAGATTTTCAATCTTCCCCAGCAGAAACTTTTCAACCGGTTTGTCATCTGCCTGCCCCTGTTCGCGATAACCTTCATACTCCTGTTTGTCGATTTTGAAGTATTATGGCGTTATTTCGCCTGGACCAACCAGACCTTGGCGGTCTTCACTCTCTGGGCCTCGACCGTCTATCTTGCCCGTAATGGTAAATTCTACTGGATCACACTGCTGCCGGCGTTGTTCATGCAGATGGTGACTGTGTCGTACATTTTGCTGGCTCCAAGGCCGGAGGGCTTCGGACTGGATCACTCCCTGTCGTTCGCCGTGGCCACTTTGAGTTGTGTGGCGGCTCTCGGAGTGTTCAGCTATTACCTGCGCACACTGCGCGCCGATGTCGAACTGATGAAAGACTGATTTGTCAACAGATGGATTTTCTTAAAGAACTAAACGGCTCTAAAAATTACACATTTCATTCACACACTGAATTTTGCGACGGGCGCGCGACGATGGAGGCGTTCGCCCGCGAGGTGGTCGCGCGAGGATTCACCCATTACGGTTTCTCCCCCCATTGCCCGATTCCGATCGTCTCCCCTTGCAACATGCGTAGGGAGGATGTCGCCCGTTATCTTGGAGAGGTCGACAGGATACGCCGTGAATATGGCGGCCGATGCCGTTTCTATGCTTCGATGGAGGTGGATTACCTCGGCGAGGAATTCGGTCCGGCCAATGCCTATATCAGGCAGCTTCCTCTCGACTATGTGATAGGGTCGGTCCATTTCATTCCCAACCGGAAAGGGCGGCTGATAGATGTCGACGGGCGTTTCGAGTCGTTCAAAAGGAAGATGAGCGATTATTTCGAGGATGACATAAGGTATGTCTGTGAGACATTTTATTCCCAGTCTGTAGCGATGGTTGAGGCAGGAGGGCTTGATATAATCGGCCATCTTGACAAAATCGGCCAGAACGCGTCAGATTATCAGCCCGGTATAGAGGACGAGCCTTGGTATCAGGAGCTTGTGGAGGGGCTTATTGACCGCATAATAGCCCATAACGCTGGCTGTCCCGAACGCCCGATCACGGTAGAGATCAACACCAAAGCTTACGCCGACCATGCCGGGCGGCTTTTCCCGCATCCGCGATATTGGGGACGGCTGCGGCGCGCGGCCGTCCCGATGATCATCAATTCCGACGCTCATGTGCCGGCGCTGATCGACGCTTCGCGCGGGGTGGCGTTCGGGATGTTGGATACATTGGATTAACCCTTCACTTCGCTCGGGCACCGGACCGGCTGTTGACAGCTTGTTATTATTCCTTGTTATTATTCCTTGTGTTTTTTGGTTTAGGCGGCTACCAGTATTTGGCGGGTGAAACGGTCAGGATATCGACCGCCGGGTCATTTATCTCGGCGTAAGACCGCCAGACGGGGCGGAAATAATAGAGATCGCGCTGCGCCGAAGTGGCTTTGGCGGTGGTGAAGGGGATGATCTCGAAAAACCTTATGTCTCGCTTGCCCGAGGCGGTCTTCACCTCGGCGTTGATCTTAAGGAAGGGATATTCTTCCTTATAGATGTCATAGCGGGGAAGATCGTAGCCGGAGGTATAGGCGGGTTCTTTGTCGGAGATAAAGTTTTCGCCGAGGCGTGTGATGCCGTTGATGACAATGTTGTAAGGCAGGTCTTTTAGATCGGTGGGGATTACACGGACGGGGTTATGGTTGCGGTTTGCCGGATGCAGGGTCAGGAAATGCAGTGAGACATAGTTGACGTAATAGTCATTGCATGCCCATTGCCAAGGATATTTGTTGTAATGGGGGTAAGGAGTGGGATCGAAGAATACTTGGCCGTCAGGGCTTTCTCCCATAAGTTTTTCGACTTGACGCTGCTCTTCGGAGAATTTCATTTGTAGCGGTATGTTGAACACGCAGGCGGTGAGTATGAACAACGTCAGGATTGTGCTTCCTGTCCATAAGCCAATGACAATGTGTTTACGGTCATGTCTTATTCGTGGGATGAGACCGGTTGTCAGGGAAACGAGTCCGATGATTGAGAAAGTGATCCCGGGAATCATAGCGCGTGGCATATTGAAAAACAATCCCATCGCAAGATTTGTGGCTGTCACCAAAACGCATAGCAACTGCAATACCACGGATGGAGACGCGGGGAATCCATCTTTTACCCATTTTCTGAAAGTAAAACCTTTGAAGGCAATCCTTGTCCTTTTCAGGATTGCGACACAGAGAATAACAGCCAGATACAGTATCGGCAATACGATATGGGGCAGCAGCCATACACCTCCTGTAAGGGTGTAGGGCTGGAACCAGTTGGCCGGATTCAGGGTTATCGCAACCTCATCGGTGCGATTTCCGGTCGCGGGGGAAATCAGTGTGTAGATTATGCCGATACATAATGCCATAACCATCAAGGTCATAGGCTTTCGTGCTTTACTTGACCCGAACATCCATATCACACACATCGGACCGAACACACATAACGCATTCCCCTCATGCCACATTCCGGCCACGAGCATACATATGCATCCGATCACAGTCGATATGGTTGACCGGTCTGTCAGCCACAATTTCTTCAAAAAGATCACCACGCAGAATAGTATCAAGGCTATGTCGGCAAGATAGGGGAGATAATATCCTACAAGAAACATGTTGTCGTTCCATGGATATCCAAGCAACACCAACAGTGTTGTCAGCGAAATAGCAATAGGGGTGTTGACATCCTCTTTCACAGACACGGTGTTAGATCTGCCGGGCAGTATTGTCAATCGGTAGATCAGCAGGAATATGAAAGCCAATATGATGCCTTCGGCGAGGCCTGTCACCCACCGGGGTAGAAGAGCTACCGCCAGATCATAGAGGGGAGTTGCCAGCCGGCCGTTGGAGTTGATATAATCGTCTGCAAAAATGTACCCGATATCGGGTAAAGGATTGGCCTCTCCAATCCTTTCAAGGAGTTCGGTATTGTAGTAGTAATATTTAAGATCGTCAGCAAAAGGATATGTTACAGTCCCCATGATGGCGACGACGACACAGACAATGATAGCAATTGCCCAGGAGAATATGACTTTTTTCTGCATGATACAGGTTCGGCGCGGGGAACGATATGAAATGAAGCCGGAAGCCTCCATGTCAGTGGCTTCCGGCTTCATTATTGATTAGGGATTATTCCTTGACAAGCTCCATACCTTTGCGGATGGCGGCTTCATTGGCAGGGATCAGATGGTGGTGGCGTTCGGGGAGAGCCTTCTTGAGTCCGCGTACGACTGCCTCGACGGGGACATCGGGGCGCATCTTCAGCAACGCTCCCAGGAGGATCATGTTGTAGCTCTTGGCCTGACCCATCTCGATTGTGGCCTCCATAGCGTCAACCGGCACGATGGTGATGTCGGTGCGTGTCGGCGCGTGGTGGATTCCGTAGGGATCGTAGATCAGGACTCCGCCCGGTTTCACCTTGCTCTCGAACTTGTCGAGACTCTGCTGGTTGAGGATCACGGCAGTGTCGTAGGTGTCGAGGATCGGTGAGGAGATAGGCTCGTCGCTGATTATGACGGTGACGTTGGCTGTGCCGCCTCGCTGCTCGGGGCCGTATGACGGCATCCATGTAACCTCCAGGTCATTTTCGAGGGCGGCGTAAGCGAGGATCTTTCCCATCGACAGCACGCCTTGTCCGCCGAATCCGGCAATGATAATTTCGTCTTTCATCGGAAATTCAGTTAGAGGTTCATGATTTTTTTACTTCGACAGTCTTCTCTTCCAGACCGGCGGCGGTATCCTTTATGTCACCCAGTGGATAGTTGACAAACATGTTCTCTTCCATCCACTTGTTTGACTTCTCCGGGGTGAGCTTCCATCCCGAGGAGCAGGTGCCGACAACCTCGACGAAAGAGGTGCCTTTCTTCTCGATGGCGTTCTTGAATGCCTTTTTCAGGGCGTTCTTGGCCTTGCGGACAGCTTGGACGGTGTGGACGGCCTGACGGGTCACATAGCATGTGCCGTCGAGCAGGGCGACCACGTTTGAGACCTTCAGGGGGAATCCGTTGAGGTCTGACCGGCGGCCGTAGGGGGATGTTGCGGTCTTAGCGCCAAGGATGGTGCAGGGTGACATCTGCCCTCCGGTCATGCCGTAGATACCGTTGTTGATCATTATTATGACGATGTTCTCGCCACGTGTGCAGGCGTGGATCGTCTCGGCTGATCCGATGGCGGCCAGGTCGCCGTCACCCTGGTAGGTGAACACCACCTTGTCGGGATTGAGGCGGCTGGCGGCTGTGGCCAGAGCCGGGGCGCGGCCGTGGGCGGCTTCGATCCAGTCGCAGTCGATGTAGTTGTAGGCGAAGACGGAGCAGCCTACGGGAGCAATGCCTATGGCCTTCTCTTCGAGGCCCATCTCCTCTATGACTTCGGCCACAAGTTTGTGGACCACGCCGTGGGAGCAGCCGGGGCAATAGTGCATATAGTTGTCGTCAATCAACCTCGGGCGGCTGTAGACTTTGTTTTCGGGGCGAATGATTTCCTCGCGTGTCATGATTAGTCCTCCTTGGCGTTAGCGGGTTTGTCAATGAAGTCGCGGCGCAGCGCGTCGAGAATCTCGTTGGGGTTGGGGACGATACCTCCCATGCGGCCGAAGTGGCGTACGGGCACTGAGTCGCTTACGGCGAGTCTTACGTCCTCGATCATCTGGCCTGCGTTTATTTCGACGCAGAGGATCCCTTTGACGTTTTTGGCGGCTTCGCGTATCGCGTCATAGGGGAAGGGCCAGAGGGTTATCGGGCGTATGAGGCCGACTTTGACACCCTCCTTGCGGGCATCCTCGATGGCCTTCATGCAGATGCGGGCGATTGATCCGAAAGCGACAACGAGATAGTCTGCGTCTTCGGTGTAGCGGGCCTCGTAACGGACCTCGTTCTTCTCGATCTCGCGGTATGTGCGCTGGAAACGCTCGTTGTTCTTCTCCATCACGGCGGAGTCAAGCTCCAGTGAGGTCACAATGTTGCGTTTCGTGCGGCCATGATCCTTGCCGGTGACAGCCCAGGGGCATTGGCGGCGTATCTCCTCCTCGGTGCGACGGGGACGTTGCTCGGGCAACACCACTTTCTCCATCATCTGGCCGACAACGCCGTCAGCCAGAATCATCGACGGGGTGCGGTATTTGAAGGCCAGGTCGAAGCCGAGGCTAACGAAGTCGGCCATCTCCTGTACGGTGGATGGGGCGAGTACGATCAGGTGGTAGTCGCCGTGGCCGCCTCCCTTGGTGGCCTGGAAATAGTCGCTCTGGGAGGGATGGATGGTGCCGAGGCCGGGGCCTCCGCGCATCACGTTCACGATCAGGGCAGGCAGCTCCGACGCGGCCAGGTAACTGATACCTTCCTGCATCAGGCTCACGCCCGGGGATGAGGATGAGGTCATGACGGCTTTCCCGGTTGCGGCTCCGCCGTAGACCATGTTGATCGAGGCGACCTCGCTCTCGGCCTGCAGAACTACCATGCCGGTTGTTTCCCAGGGCATCTGGGCCTCAAGGGTTTCGAGGACTTCGCTCTGGGGGGTGATGGGGTAGCCGAAGTAGCCGTCGCAGCCGTAGCGGATCGCTGCCATGGCGATAGCCTCGTTACCCTTCATGAGTTTTACGTTGTCTTTCATCTGGGGGAAATGGCTGGAAAATTAAAACTACTTGACTACCACTCGGTAAACCTCGATGCAAGCGTCGGGGCAGACCATAGCGCAGGCTGCGCATCCGATACAGGCTTCCTCGTTGGCGGGGTAGGCAAAATGATAACCTCGATCGTTGACCTCCTTGGGTTGCAGGGAAAGGACATCGCACGGGCAGGCGACCACGCATAGGTCGCATCCTTTGCAGCGTTCTTTCTCGATCGTTACTGCTCCGTGAATTTTAGGCATAACTTGCAGTTGACTTAAGCGTAAGCGTTCGGGAAAAGATTGGTTACAGAGGACTCGCCGCCGTAAGCCCGGGCGGGGAGTCCAATCGCAAAGGTATGCTTTTTTTTTGATTCCACAACAACTTTTTCATAAAGAAAACCCCTCGATTTTGATGTTTTTCAACAGGTTTTCCTGAAAGTCGTTGAGATTGGCAAGCATGGCGGCTCCCCACGCGATGGTTTTTATCATCGGGGGCGTAGATTCGGCCCGGTCGGTTGGCGGGTCGGTCGCGCCTGACATGTTGATTCTCATTCCGGTGGATCCGCGTCGCAATTCCCAGCCGTGATCGTCTGTCAGCAGGAATATGGCGTTGCCGTCGGGCGGAAGCGAGGGGGGCAGGTAACGCGCCCCCAGTGTCGAAGCCAGACGTGTGCCCCGGTGGGGGTCGTCGAGGGTGAACGAGACTTTGAATCCGGCTCCGGCAAGCTCGCGCACGATGTCGGCCATGGCGGGATGGCTGATGTCGCTGACAAACACCTCGCAGGGTGTGAAATCAACGATCAACTCCCCGGGGCGGTTGCCACGGGGAGTGATCTTAGGTCGGTAGGAGGATGCTGCTTTGCCGGAGCGATGCTCCTCCATTTTCTTCTCAAGATAATTGTCTGCCATACGATGTCACATGCCGAAGCTTAGAGTCGTGTAGTAGTTGCCGTAGTTGGAGTTGAACTCCAGGGTGACATACCGGTTGTTGTTGCCAAACCATGTCGAGGAGATGACTCCTCCCTGGTTGACCGAGCTGACAGGCACGCCGTATTGGCCGCAGAAAGTGTTGTAGAGGGCGTTGTAGCGGCTCATGTCGTAGTATGTCGACGGATAGGTGAACGACGATCCGCAAAGCGCGCCATTATTATAGTAGAGGGCTGCGTCAGGCCAGTAATAGTTCATTTGCGGCACATTGGTCAGATACACGACATTGTTGCCGTAGCTGGTCACGCTGTATCCCTGGTTTATGAGTGTGCGCAAGGTGAGATCGACTGTAGTGCCGAACGCTATTCCGAGGATTGTCCCGAAGGAAGGTCCGTATACCGCAGGCCGCCATGCGGGAGGGGGAAGAGGGCGGCGGTAATGGCCGAAGAAAGGCACATGATGGTTGTGTGGCCCTCCTCCGAAATACACCGGACGGTGGGGACGCGACGGTGGCGGTGGGGGCGGTGTCGGACGGCCGGGCCTGTGGCCGTGGTCGGGACGATAATGGCCGTTGCCTCCACCGTGATCAGGCTTCCATCCGTGGTTGCCGCCATTGCCACCGGGACGGTGGCCGTTTCCGCCGGGGCGATTCCCGTTTCCGCCTCCGGGGCGGTGGCCGTTGTCGGGACGATGATTATTGTTGCCTCCTCCCGGACGATGGCTCCCTCCGTTGTTTCCACCGGGACGATTCCCGCCGGGACGGTTTTGTCCGCCTCCTCCATTGTTGTTTCCCGGACGGGGCTTGCCGGCAGAGCCGTTTGACTGTCCGAAATGGCTCTGTCTGCCGCCATTGTGGTCAGGCTGGGCGGTCATCGGCATCACGGCCATAGACAGTGCCACTAAAAAAGCGCTGATGTATCTATAGTATTTTCTCATGACACTTCAATGATTGTTGAGGCTTGTTTTATTATTTAGAATAGGTGTCGAGCTATAAGGTTTAAAGAATAGGATCAAAAAAATGTGAATCGTCCGCTGTTATCGCGCCGCTTTGCGCGTCATAGTAATGAAAAAAATCGTAAATTTGCCATCAGGAAAACTCATTAAACTTGTATTGACATGAAAAAGAATCTTTTATTTCTGTTTATCGGTCTGGTCGCCGTGATTGGCGCAGGCCTGACATCCTGCTCCGGTGGCGGAGCCGACGCGAAAGTCAACACATTCGTTGACCAGTTGAATTCGGAGACTTTCAAGGAGCAGACCGTCAAGAGCGGTGTGTTCACCGACGCGGAGGCGAAAGTTGAGGATGGTGCTGTCGTGCTGACCTTCAAGACAATCCCCGGCCTCTCGTTCAAACATGCCACCAAAGAACTGATGGATGCCCAGAAAGCCGGCATGATGGCCCAGTTCAAAGAGGCAGTGCCTGTCGACAAAGTGTTCCGTGAAGGATTCGAGGGTATGAAAGAGAAGAACATGGTCTTCCGTATGACATTCCTCGACACCAACGGCGACTCCGCTTCGCTCGACATCTCTCCCGCCGAAGTCCTCGACTGATCACCTCGATCTTATTTGAACCTCTCAAATTTATTGGAATATGTGGCTCCCCGGAATCCCTCCGGGGAGTTTTTTATCATTGAAGATTAAGGCTCTCACAGATTCCACAGATCACACAGATACAATCCGGATTGTATCTGTGTGATCTGTGGAATCTGTGAGAGCCTTTTCCCGATATAACTGTTGCGCGATCAATATAATAATCTGCGAAAAAGAGTCTCGTTAAAGGATCTTTATTGTGGTTAACAAAATTTAAGCATCGATTAACAAAAATTAACGGGGGGGGGTAAAAATGACATTGAATTTATATACCTTTGCGCGTCTTTAGTTTCGATTCTAACTTTTGCCAATCTAAAACCACAAATATCTTACTAACTTCATTATTGTATCATGAAAAAAATCTTACTCCTATTGGTAGGGGCAATTGTCGCGCTCGCCGCCAACGCACAGCTTTATTTGTGTGGGGTGGAGTTCGGCGAATGGAATCCTAAAAACGCTACCAAAGTAGAGTTGAAGAATGGTTATTACCACTTTTCGGCCACAGAAACGTTTAAAATGTCAACTACCACGGGTGCGGAATCCTCAGGTAATGGATGGGACGAATTCAATGGCGGTGGCATGAGTTTCAATGGCGATTGGAAGGCTGCCGGTGATTACCAAAAAATCGACCTTAAGAGTGGAGCTGCCGACCTTTCTCCATTGTCAGGTTACACCTATTATCGAGTCCATAATGACTTCAAATACATGGAAGCCAGCACAAAACAATTCCCGACAGATACAGGAGGGGAGGTTGCCCCATCTTATAATTATGCCGTGAAAGGTGACTTTGGCGACCTGCCGTCAAATTGGGGTAGCTTCAACTTTGATTCGGATCTTACCGCGACTTATGATTTCGGTACAGGCAAAAAGGGAGGTAACTTTGGAATCCAGCAACTAAAAAATGGGAATCAGGAAGGTTGGTTCTATGCTCCATCCGGGAGTGATTTCCGTTATGATGCAACAAACTCCGGCAAAACGTTCTCTCTTGTAAAAGAGAATGGCTCAAATGGAGGAAACCTTAGTTTGTCAGATGCCTCAAGTAAACTCTATGGCATTGTAACTTTTAAACTTACAATAGATGCCGCCGGAAATCCGACAGCTTTGACGATTACGGGAGGAACAGGCAGTGATGTGGACGTTTATTCCTTCTCGCTCTATAACGGAGACAGCAAGGTGGGCGATTTCACAGGGAGCAATCCTTACGCTTTCACATACAACATCTCTACTCCCCTGTCTGCCGACACTCCCCTTTGCGTGAAGCGCGCCAAGAACGGCACTGTCGACAAGACATACAACCTTGAGTCCGCTCTGACCTACGACGGTACCAACGGAGGTGAAAAGACCCTTAAAGAGGTCGGCAACGACCTTGTCCTCGCGGCCACACTTGAGGGAGCGGTCGCCTTCACCCTCAACGTTACCGACAATGTCCCTGTCTCCATCTCTGTCTCCGGCGGTCAGCTTCATCAGGAGACTTTCAAGGAATTCTGGCTTATCGGCAAATTCAACGGATGGTCACAGAAAGGTGACGATTACAAATTTTCCACCACTGACGGCAAGACTTACACTTATGTGGCAAAAAATGAGATCAAGTCAGAACCAGGTGGAGAAGGTGATGCGGGATGGAAGATCAATGAAGGTACATGGGACGATGGCTACGTTGTGTTCGGCAAGGTGGAAGGCACCGCGATCGAATACAACCAGGTGTTCAATCTTACCACCGACCGTAATGCAAAAAATCTTGAGAAAGATATCCCTGCCGGAGCGAAGATGACCCTGACCTATAACCCCGGCGGGACATCTACTTTGTTGATCTCGACAGAGGAGGACCCCCTGCCGGAGGTTGAACCCGCTCCGACCACCCTCTACATACAGATGAAGTATGACTACTCCAACCAGGCAAAGGATGCTCCACAGAAAGAGACTGATCCGATACTGAATCCGATGCGTTGCCATATCTATAACTCCTCTACAGGAAAATCAAAACATGATTTCGGTTCTGACGAGGAGATCATGACCCGTGAAAGCTTCCGTTACTCCCTCTGGAAGTACGACATGTCAGAGCAGGATGTCAAGACTTACGACGCTGTTGATTTCTACTTCTATACCAACAAGGATGCATCCGGGAAATACACCGATCCCATCCAATATCACTCCCACAAGTCGACATTCTATGTCAATGGTGTCGAGGACGCGCGTACGGTAGCATGGCATGACAAAGCCAACTGGACCCGTTTTATCTATGCTACGGCGACTTTGGCAGGACATAAACAGAATGATGATAATCCCGGACGTTATGCCTGTCAATCAATGATATCATATTCCGACTTCAAGGCTCTCAACGACAGGGATGCCGCCAATGGTGGCCGCAGCAATCTCTATCTGGTCGGCTGGGGCGTGAAATTCGATGCGGAGGATGCTGATGGCAACCTGATCGAATCCGGCAAGTCGCTTCCCGGCGTTCCCGCCGAGTCGTATGCTCTTCCTGCCGACAACGGCTGTTTCTATCTGCCGGTATACAAGCCCGGATCGGACGACGATGGCAAGTTCAAGGTGAGCTTCGTCAACACCGGGGAGGCTTCCCGCCAGATGGCCCGTTTCGGCTCAGCCGCCAAGACTCTTGCCGACACTTATGACGAAGGTATCAAAGGCCGTCCGCGTCACTGGGCCACTTTCGACCTCGGCCTTGTCGGTGTCGACACCCGTTTCGATTACACCCAGTTCCCCAATTCGTGGCAGCCGACATACGCCAACGGTTCGGCAGGATCCCCCGGATCTGTAAACATGGTTGTCAACCGCTCTGTGAAATACAACAACGTGAACCAGGGTGACTGGATCGTCCCCAAAGACACCCCCAAGGATAAGAACTACTTCGTGTTCGACTCCCACTCGGAGTGCATGTCGGTGAGCCTTATCGACTTCAATCCTCATCCCCAGGTGACAACCAACAGCTGCGACGTGAACATAGCCACCCTTGAAAACAGCGAGGCAGTCCAGCTCCACAACCATGACAATCACCTGACAGCATGGGAGGCCAACGGCCATATCTTTATAAACAATATCAACTACGCTCACGCCAACATCACAATCAAGGCAGCCGACGGCAACCACCTGAGTGATGACGGCCGCTACTCCTCGGCTTACTCGCTGCTTCTTGACGGCCGCGAGCTCAACGAGGACAACAATGCCGTCGCCGGCACTTACAATATCGAGTTCATCCCCGTGTCGAAAGACTGCAACCTGCAGGTGCGCGGCAAGTACACCAACAACATCAACCACCTGACTTTCCACTCCCGCACACGCCGCGCCGACCTGTCGACAGACGTGAAGGTTGTAGATCCGCAGGCTGTCGCCGTTGCCGGCCGGTATGTCTACAACAAGGACCTCTCGACCGAAGGCAGTCAGGTCTATGGTGTGTTTGTCGATGAGATCCCGTTCGGATTCGACGAGAACGCGGATATTGTACGCCATTATTACCCTGACTATGATATCGCAGGGGCGGAAATCGTAGACAGCAAGCATTATGTCACCGGCCTTGGGCTTTCCTCCGGTCTCGCCGGGTGGGTGAAGAATCCTGAAGCCGACGGTATGGACTGGTTTGAAAACGGCGAGAACAACGACTGGTCGTCGACGATAAAGACAACCTCGAAGATGCCGCTCTTTATTCCCAATGTTGTGACCGTGGCCTCAAAGGATGAGCTTGCCGACAATGTCATCACCGGAAAGATCCTTGCCATGTATCCTTTCATGGTTGATCCCGAAGCCAAGCTTGTCCCTGTTACAGCCAATGCCCCGGCCCGCAATGCAGGCAGAGCAGCAGTGACAGTCGAAGGAAAGAAGCTTTCATATGTTCCCGGCGAAGCAGAGGTGACGATTTCTGTTCCCAAGGACAATCCCGTCTCCGGCGTGGCCAACGTGGCTGTCGACACAGACACTGACGCAGAGGTTGAATACTTCACCATCTCCGGCATGCGCGTGATGGGTGATCCTGCCCCCGGCATCTACCTCCGCCGTCAGGGCGACAAGGTCAGCAAGGTTGTCATCCGCTGATTCCTTGTGACTGATTGATAAGAACACTGTCAGGCCGGCCTCTCTCATCTTCCGGTCGAATGACATAAACGCATATATTTTTCTTGAGTCAGGGATAGTGATCCCGACATGAGAGAAGTGTATTTAGTAAGAGTTATAGTAAAATAAAGTTCCGGGTTGCTCCGGAACGGAAACTGCCCCGACCGTGAGGTTAGGGCAGTTTTTTATATAAGGGTAAGGCTGTTTTTTGATGATCAGTTGAGGCGCGCGGCGACGGCTGATTCGAACTGGGGCGCGTCCATGTAACCCATTGTCGAGGAGGTGGAGCCGTCGGGCTTGATGTAGACGACGGTCGGGATGCTCTGGACGTTGAACTGGGCGGCAAGGCGGGGATTCTGGTCGACATCGACACTGTAGAATGAGGCCCGGTCGCTGTATTTGGCGGCGACGCTCTCGAAGTTGGGAGCGAACTGGCGGCATGGGCCGCACCAGGTGGCGTTGAAGTCGAGGACGATGAGTTTGCCGTCGGCGGGAGGGATCTGGCCGTCGGCTTTGATGGCGGTGACAGCGGGTGTCTGCGTGGCTTTTTCGATGACTTCGTTGGCGGGATCTGCCCGGGGATCGGTCTTTTCTGACTTATCGGCGTTGCCGGAGCATGAGGTCATGAAGAGGGCTGCGCTTGCGGCGAGGATTGTTAACAGGTTGTATCTTTTCATTGTTTCGTGAGTTTTTAGAAGATGGTTGAATACGGCGTTTAAGATTAAACGCTCATCAAGGGATTATCGTTGAGATTGGAGGGTAAAAGCAGGGAGGGTGTGTCATTCGATTGCGAGATGACACACCCTCCGGGTTGGTTCGTTTATGTCGCTTGGAGGGGATCAGAGTACTCCTGCGAGGGCGGCGTTGGTGGCGTGTACTGCCTCTGCGCTTGCCTTGAAGAGAGCTTTCTCCTCGTCGTTGAGGTCGAATTCCACGATCTTCTCGATACCGTTGCGGCCGATGATACAGGGCACGCCGATGCAGAGGTCGCTTTCGCCATACTCACCTTCGAGGAGGGCGGAGCAGGAGATCAGACGCTTCTGGTCGCCAAGGACTGCGGCCACCATTTGTGCCGAAGCCGCTCCGGGAGCATACCATGCGGAGGTGCCGAGGAGTTTGGTCAGCGTCGCGCCGCCAACCATTGTGTCGGCAGCCACTTTCCGGAGCTGCTCGGCGGGGATGAGAGTGGAGGCGGGGATGCCACGGTATGCGGCGTAGCGGGTCAGGGGGATCATTGTCTTGTCGCCGTGGCCGCCGATGACGATTCCTTCAACCTCTGTCGCGCTGGCGTTGAGAGCCAAGGAGAGGAAGTATTTGAAGCGCGCGCTGTCGAGAGCGCCGCCCATTCCGATTATGCGGTTCTTGGGAAGGCCGGAGATCTTGTGGATCAGATAGGTCATGGTGTCCATCGGGTTGGCCACGCAGATGATCACGGCGTTGGGGGAGTGAGCGAGTACATTCTCTGTGACCGACTTGACGATCTTGGCGTTAACGCCGATAAGCTCCTCACGGGTCATTCCGGGCTTGCGGGGCACACCTGAAGTGATCACAACCACGTCAGAGTTCTCGGTCATTGAGTAGTCGTTGGTCACGCCGGTAAGGCGGGTCTGCAGGTTCAGGATATTGGCTGTCTGCATGATGTCCATGGCCTTGCCTTCAGAAACGCCCTCTTTGATGTCGATGAGCACTACTTCGCTGGCTACCTGTGTGGTAACAAGCACATTGGCTGTTGTTGCGCCTACGTTGCCGGCGCCTACCACTGTTACTTTTGACATATTCGGTTGAGTTTATGTTGGAATGTGATTGGTTTATCTGATTGCAAATATAGCGAATAATTTTGGATTGCAACCGTTTTTGAAAAAATTAACGAAAAATTTCCTCAATCACGCCTCTTCTGCCTCAATCTCTTCAAACGGCAGAAATATGTCGAGATACATTCGCCTGGTGCTTTTTGTACTGTCGTTATGGGATTGGTTCATAAATCTCATCTTCCCGTAGAAAGCATTTGTACGAGGATTGTTCAGTGAATCCACAGTGATAAACTGGCAACCTGCACCATTGAATTGTCGGAAAGTTTCAATTACGAACCTGACGATCTGTTCACCGATCCTTTTTGACTGCATACCGACTTTTACGCCGAGATGGCCGATATTAACAGCCGGGAAAGAGGTCTGGCGGGAGAAAATATCTTTATACTCGTCGGTCATGTTTAGGAAATCTTCTTTGTCATCCGACTCCAACATCAGTGTGTCGGTCGCCAAGGTGAAGACTCCGACGATTTCCCCATTTATTTTAGCACAATAGGGAGAAAGGTATTTGTACTTCGCGCAAAGTTCTATTTCATGGTGAAAGAAATGGTCGAGGCATTCTGTCCCGCAAGAAAAGTCTGCCAAGGCCCTAAAGTCATCTCCTTCTAACCGGGAGATGATGAGCTCAGAATCCGAGAATGGGGTTTTTCCCACCATTATTGGATATGATACGTTTGTAAACCGCGCGGTTGATTGATGCGTTTTCGCGATGGGTCTGTCTCTCTTGCAGAGACAATTCCCCTTTCACTCTACGTGACATCTCCTGACGGAAAATCTTGATTTCCATCGGGGACATAGGGGGATTTTGAACGGAGGGAATCATAGGGAATCGAGAGTAAATGTTTATTCTGTCTGCAAATATAACAATTTCTTTTGATGTGATGATAAAATAAGGTCGACTTGTATATTAGGAATATCTTATAGATTGATGTGGAAAAAGATGGTTGTAAATGATGTTGTTAAGTTGGTTGAATTTCAAATATGAGAGATGATCATCAATGGAGTGGTATTTCAAATAAAAACGCCAATATTAATATTTGTTAATAGCGATCTCTATGCTTATTATGAGGATGCATATGGTATGATAAGATGCCGGAACCGGATTGGGGGAATGGGGGATTTTTTGTAATTTTGCGGGACTGAACCAATGACAACACTTGACGTTATAATATTGATTGTGTTTGTGGGCGCGGTGGCATACGGTTTCTACCGGGGTGTCATCGTCCAGGTGGGGGCTGTGGCCGCCATCTTGTTCGCCGTGGTGCTTTGCCGGCTTGGGGGAGAGCCTCTGGCGGAATTCATCGCCGGCGATGACGCGCCGTCGTCGTTGGATCTGGTGGTGGCCAAGGTGATAGCTTTTGTAGTAGGTTATCTCAGTGTCAGGGTGGTGGCCTCGCTGTTCAAGAAAGCGACCCACGCTTTGTCGCTTGGAGGCCTCGACCGCCTCGGAGGGGTTGTTTTCAGCCTGTTCCAGTGGATGCTGGTTTTGAGCCTGCTGATCAATCTATGGCTTGTCATAAAGCCTGATCCTCCGCTTTCCGAGCTTTCAACTCTTGCCAACGGCCATGCCGCCCCCGCAATTGTCAGGCTTGCACCGGCGGTGTTGGGTTGGGCGCTTGGCTGATGATTCCCGAATCTCCTGTATCAGTGGATTATGGATAAAGAAAACGAAAAAAACAATAATAATAAAGGAAGCCTACTTGAATCCGACGGCAGATCGCCGGAACGGGTCGGCGATTCCCGTGTGATAGATGATGTCACCACGGGTGATTACAAATATGGCTTCGTGACCGATGTCGACACGGAGGTGATTCCCGTGGGGCTTGACGAGGATGTCGTCAGGCTGATCTCGCGAAAGAAAAACGAGCCGGAATGGCTGTTGGATTTCCGATTGAAAGCCTATCGTCACTGGCTGACGATGACCCCGCCGAAATGGGGTCATCTGAAAATGCCCGACATTGATTTCCAGGCGATCAGCTATTATGCCGCGCCGGTCAAGAAAGATGGGCCGAAGAGCCTTGACGAGGTTGATCCGGAGGTTTTGAAGACATTCGACCGTCTCGGCATCCCCCTGCAGGAACAGAAGATGCTTTCGGGGATGGCTGTCGACGCGGTGATGGACTCCGTGTCGGTCAAGACCACCCACAAGGAGGCTCTGGCCGAAAAAGGGATAATCTTCTGCTCGATATCGGAGGCTGTAAAGGATTATCCCGACCTTGTCAGGAAATACCTCGGCACGGTCGTGTCATACAAAGATAATTTCTATGCCGCCCTTAACTCGGCGGTCTTCTCTGACGGTTCATTCGTGTATATTCCCAAGGGGGTACGCTGCCCGATGGAACTGTCGACATATTTCAGGATCAATGCCGCCGGCACGGGGCAGTTCGAACGCACCCTGATAGTGGCCGATGATGACTCATATGTCAGCTATCTTGAAGGCTGCACAGCCCCGATGCGTGACGAGAACCAGCTCCACGCGGCCATTGTCGAGATTGTCGTCGAGGAGCGCGCCGAGGTGAAATACTCGACCGTACAGAACTGGTATGCCGGTGATGCCGAAGGGCGCGGAGGGGTCTATAACCTTGTCACCAAGCGCGGACTCTGCCGGGGGGATTACTCGAAACTGTCATGGACCCAGGTGGAGACCGGTTCGGCTATAACCTGGAAATATCCCTCATGTGTGCTTGCGGGGAGGGGATCGAGCGGGGAGTTCTACTCCGTGGCGGTCACGCGCAACCATCAGCAGGCCGATACCGGCACAAAGATGATACATCTCGCTCCCGACACCCGTTCGACGATCGTCTCCAAAGGTATTTCGGCAGGATATAGCGAGAACTCATATCGCGGTCTGGTGAAAGTGACCCCGGCCGCAGAGGGGGCGAGAAACCATACGCAATGCGACTCCCTGCTGTTGGGGAGCAACTGCGGGGCGCACACATTCCCCTATGTCGATGTCATGAATCCGACTGCGGTAGTGGAGCATGAGGCGACCACCTCGAAGATTTCGGAAGAACAGCTGTTCTATTGCAACCAGCGTGGCATCCCCACTGAGCAGGCCGTTGGCCTGATTGTCAACGGTTACGCCAAGGAGGTGATGAACAAGCTGCCGATGGAGTTTGCCGTCGAGGCGCAGCGGCTATTGCAGATAACATTGGAAGGGTCTGTGGGCTGATTCCTGCGCGATACGCGTTTCTTTCAACTTTTCCCAAAAGAAAAAACAGAAGCTTATGAGCGACGATATATTGCTGGAGGTCAAAGATCTCCGCGCCAAAGTGGAGGACAAGGAGATCCTCAAAGGTATCAATCTGACGATACGCCCGGGAGAGGTGCATGCGATAATGGGGCCCAACGGATCCGGCAAATCGACCCTGTCGAGCGTTTTGGCGGGAAATCCCGCTTTCACCGTGACAGGTGGAGAGGCGGTCTTCCACGGAGTTGACCTGTTGTCTCTCTCCCCGGAGGATCGTAGCCATGAGGGGCTTTTCCTGTCATTCCAGTACCCGGTAGAGATCCCCGGGGTATCAATGGTCAACTTCATGCGTGCCGCCGTCAATGCCAAGAGGGAGTACTTCCATGAGCCGCCCATGTCGGCGAGCGATTTCCTGAAACTTATGCGCCAGAAACGCGCTGTTGTCGACCTTGACAACAAGCTCGCCTCGCGATCTGTCAATGAAGGATTTTCGGGAGGAGAGAAGAAGCGCAACGAGATTTTCCAGATGGCGGTCCTGGAGCCGCGTCTGGCGATCCTCGATGAGACTGACTCCGGCCTTGACATCGACGCATTGCGGGTTGTCGCCGGAGGAGTCAACAAACTCAAGACCGACCGCAACGCTACCATAGTCATAACCCATTACCAGCGGCTGCTCGACTATATAAAGCCTGACTTCGTCCATGTCCTCTATAAGGGGCGCATCGTCAGGACAGGTGGCCCGGAGCTTGCCCTTGAACTGGAGGAGCGGGGCTATGACTGGATCAAGGAGGAGGAAGACAAGAAACACAAGGAGGAATGACCATGTCGTCGCTTAAACAATACACCGATCTCTTCCGGCAGGAGCGTGTGGCCCTTGACGGCAATGCCCCGGCGGCATTGAACGCCGGGCGCGACCGGGCTATGGTTTTCCTGACTGCGGCCGGCAGCCTTCCCGTGAAGTCTGACGAGGGGTATGAGAAAACCTCCATTGATGAGATGTTCGCTCCTGATTACGGAGTGAATGTCAACCGGGTCAATTTTCCGGTGAATGTAGCCGAGAGTTTCCGTTGCGATGTGCCGAACATCACCACACTGCTGGCGGTAGTGGTGAATGACCGTTTTGTCCCGACAACGACATTGATGAAAAATCTTCCAGAGGGGGTGACTGTCTGCTCGTTGCGCGACGCTGATTCCGCCCTGCTTGGCCGATGGCTGGGAAAGACGGTGGAAAGTGAGGATGCCGCTCTGGCGTTCAATTCCTTGCTTCTTCAGGATGGTGTGTTTATTCATGTCGCCAAGGGGGTAAAGATACCGAAAGCTATACAGATAGTCGACATATTCAGCGGACAGACACCGCTGTTGGCTCCGCGTAGGGTTTTGCTTGTCGCGGAGGATGGTGCGGAGATCAGTGTCCTCAAATGTGACCATACCCAGACTCCCGGAGTGGAATTCGCTTCCTCCGAAGTCATCGAGATTTTCGCCGGAGAGGGCGCGAAAGTCGACTGGTATGATCTGGAGGAATCCTCCCCCGCGACCTCCCGCTGGTGTCAGTTCCGCTGCCGTCAGGAGGCAGGGTCGTCACTCAACATCTGTGCCGCGACCCTTACCAATGGCAAGACCCGCAATGAGTATCTCATCGATGTTGTCGGAGACCATTGCGAGACCCGTCTGTCAGGAATGGCAATCGGGTCAGGGACACAGCATATCGACAACAGTTCGCGGCTGACCCACCGTTCGGACCGCTCAAACAGCGATCAGCTTTTCAAGTATGTGCTCGACGATAACGCGACGGGTGCTTTCGAGGGGTTGATAGAGGTCTCGCGTGGTGCGCGGTTCAATGAGGCATACCAGAGCAACCGCAACCTCTTGGCTTCGACGGGGGCCCGGATGCACACCAAGCCCCAGCTCCTGATTTATAACGATGATGTCAAATGCTCACATGGAGCTACCACGGGGCAGCTGGATTCGGCGGCATTGTTTTACATGCGCAGTCGTGGCATACCCTTGGCGGAGGCCCGCAAGATGCTGATGCAGGCGTTCATGGTTGATGTCATCGAGAAGATCAGGCTTGACAGCCTGCGCGACCGTCTGCGCCATCTGCTCGAACTGCGGTTCTCAGGCTCATGCGGCGATGCCGCCTGTGCTACATGCCGCAATCGCGCCGACCGTCAGGTTTAGCCATCATGGGATAGACAAACAGATTTTTCCAGAACCTATTTTCAGTATTACCTCCATGCTCGACGTTGAAGCGCTCCGGCGCGATTACCCCATACTCTCCCGGACGGTTTACGGCAAACCGCTGGTATATTTCGACAACACGGCCACATCACAGACCCCGCGTCAGGTGGTCGAGGCTGTCGAGAGAATGTATTACGAGCATAAGGCAAACGTCCACCGGGGGGTGTTCTTCCTTTCCCAGGAAGCGACGGATCTTATGGAGGCTTCCCGCGACAGGGTCAGGAAATATATAAATGCCCCATCACGCGAGGAGGTGATCTTCACCCGTGGCACCACCGAGGCCCTCAATCTTGTGGCTTATTCCCTTGGGGAACTGTTGGAGGATGGTGATGAGATAATCCTGACGGTGATGGAGCATCACGCCAACATCGTCCCTTGGCAGCTGTTGCAGCAACGTAAACGCATAGAGATCAAGGTTGTCCCGATTCATCCTGACGGCTCGCTCGATCTGGAGGTCTATAAGTCGCTCTTCTCCGATCGCACAAAGATTGTCTCTTTCTGCCATGTGTCGAATGTGCTCGGCACAGTCAATCCTGTCCGCGAGATGGCCGATTATGCCCATTCCCGAGGGGCGATAGTCATTGTCGACGGGGCGCAGGCTGCTCCTCACATGAATATCGATGTGCAAGCCCTCGGAGTTGACTTCTACGCATTCTCTTCCCATAAAATGTATGGCCCGACGGGTGTCGGGGTACTCTACGGCAAACGGGAATGGCTCGACCGCATGCCGCCGTATCAGGGGGGCGGCGAGATGATAAAACATGTCTCTTTCAGCGGCACGACTTATGAAGATCCTCCTTTGAAATTCGAGGCCGGTACCCCCGATTTCGTAGACATCGCGGCTTTCTCAGCCTGTCTCGACTATATAGAGTCGATAGGGATGGAAGCAATCGAATCCCATGAGCTGCAGCTCCTTGATTATGCCACGAAAAAGATGATGGAGATTCCAGGCATGAGGATTTTCGGTACTGCCCCCGGAAAAGTTCCCGTCATCTCCTTCCTGATGGGCAATGCCCATCATTACGACACGGGCATGCTGCTTGACAAATTAGGTGTGGCTGTCCGCACCGGCCACCATTGCGCCCAACCCCTGATGGAATCCCTCGGCATCGAAGGCACCGTCCGTGCCTCCTTTGCCCTCTACAACACCCTCCCCGAAGTCGACACCTTCATCGCCGCCCTCCGCCGCATCCAGCCCCTCCTCGACTGAACTTGAGGTCGGTCAATGTATCACATCCAAATTAACTGAGGCAAATATACAGATGAAAGGGTAGTATTGCGTCGGATTATTTCTTACAGGTATATTTTGGAGGTTCGAGATAATAGACACTTTCGCCATGTTCATCATATTGGGAATTGTGCCCTACCACTCTGATTTCATATGGCGCATCATGGGTGTAAATATCTTTAGGCAATTCCACCTGTAACAGGTAGCAGATATCATTTCCAACGCTATTCCAGCTGTTGTGCATTGTCAAAGGTTGGATCGAATATATTTCCAAGGGCTTCCCATCGGCACAAACTTCAAACGTCATATATTGAGGTTCGATTGTTACGATGGAATTCTTTTCAGCATCACCTTTATCAGCAAAGTTCTGGTAGGCGATAGCTTTGGTAACACTCATAGGGCGTGTGTAAACAAGCATTTCCTGCCTGCCTCCATATTCGATAAACGCCGTTGTGCCGTATAACTCCATCTTATCATATCTGATATTCAGCTTGATATCACGATCCGCAATGACATTCCATGCCCAGAATTCAAGTTTCATTTTTTCGGGAGAGACCTTTAGCATCCGGGGATATTCGTTAACACGCATAGCAGCCACTGCAGCATATCTCCCCTTGGCGATGCTGTCAAGTGAGTAACAACCTTGTGGATCGCTTAATGTTTCATAGGCTTCTGAGAAATCCGGATTATATACAATGATTGAGCAAGAATCGACAGGATTGCCGTTGTAATCGGTCACCATCCCGAATATCTTCACAGTGTCGGTAGAAAAAGCGTTAAAAGAAATTATACAGAGAAAAATGAGACTTAAGGCGATTTTAATGCTTTTATAATTGTCGATTGTTGCCTTTTTGAGTTTCATGAAATTGGATATCTTTATGGAATTCATGGCGGGGGGAGGGGGTTATTTGAGGCGGAAGAGGTAGCCGAGGGTGATGAGGATGGAGGAGCCGCGCGAGGCGGAGAAGACATCCTTGCGGGCGGAGGGGAAGATGTTGCCAAGGCCGTAGTAGTAGCGTCCTTCGAGTGTGATGCTGTGACGGCGGCGGATTATGAACTCTACCCCGGCCCCGGCGGTGATGCCGTAATCGAATTTGTTTGAGACATCCATCTGCATCTGCTCGTAGCGGCGGTTGGAGGGGAAATCGTGGACTTTTGGGAGATCCATGTAGGGGAAGTTGGCTGTGGCCTTGTCGCCGATCATGTAGCAGACCTCCGGGCCGAGATTGAAGAATCCCTTGACTGTCCGGCTTCCGAAGAAAATGTGGGTCATTATCGGCAGCTCGATATATGTAAGCCTCCGATGGTAGGCGAAAGGAGCCTCCTCAAAGTCCTCCTTCCAGCCGCGTTGCTCGATGTTGAGTTCCGCCAACAGTCCGACATGCCTCTCCTCGGCGTAACGGAAGCTGACCCCGAACTGCATCCCCGGCAACATCCCTTCCTTGATCGAGGGGTAGAATGACTGGCGAGACAGCGAGGCTCCGCCATGAACCCCGACATGGACGTGGGGGATATAATGACGCTGGGCGGATGCCTGTGGTGCTATCCCCCAAAACATCAGCGACATCAGCAAAGAGAGGACCACTCGGCTGATGGTTGCCGGAACTATGTTATGATTGAGGGACACGATTATTTCAGTTTCTTTTCAATGAATCCGCCGGGACGGTAGGTGATGATGAACAGGGCGTTGTTGAACAGGCCGCCATTGTCTCCGACCCGTTCGAGGCGCAGGCCGCTCTGTATGCCGGAGAAGTCAGAGGGGAAATAGTCTGTCCCGGCCATTGTGCGCAATCCCTCGATCACCATTCTGCCTGTGTCGAAGCCGAGGATACCGAGCACCGGCATCTGTTTGTCAAGCACTCCCTCTCCGTAGGCTTCTCTGAAAGCCGCGTTGACGCGTCCAGCGTCAGGATCGCGTTCGACGGGGGAATATCGTGAATAGATTGTAGTGCCGAGGTCGCAGATCTCGTCGAACTGCTCGCCACGGAAAGTCGCCCACTCGGGATAGCCGAACACCCGGATTGCGTCAGGGTCGAGGGCGCGCCCCTTGAGGGCTTTCAGGGCATGAAGCACGCGGGTGAACTCGTCGCGGCTTCCTGAAACAGGGATGAAAACATAAGAGCCGGATTCCGGGTTGAATTCCTCCAGGTCGGCATCAGCGAGATAACCGTCGAAATTCACTGTTTTGTATACACGCCCCGCCATACTGAGACGCTCCTTAAGTTCGTCGGTAAACTCCTCCTTGTCGGTGCGTCCGCCGTTGCGGGTAAGGAACACAGGAGTCGCATCAGGGAAGGTGTCAAAGAATCCGTCGATGGCGTGACGATACATAGCGTCGTGGGGAATATTGGTCTGGACCATTCCCGGCACGGTCATATATGAGGAGTCCTTGACGGCAAACATGTTAAGTATCCAGGCGTTTTCCGGCGCGTTGCGGGAAATCACGTCGAGATGGGAAACGTTGTCGGGAGCCACGATCATATCCATATCGGCCATTTCCGGACGGCGCATTATCGCCCTTACGGAGTCGGTGTTGGCCGAGGAGTCATAAGCGTGGAGCCTGACAGGTGTGCGGCCCGGCAGATTCAATGAATCCGCCGCCAGAAGGAATCCTTTGTAGAATTCGGTGTAGAGCTGAGTCTGGCGTCCCATCTGCTCCTCTTCGAGAAGAAACGGGAGTATGATCGCCACATTCATCTCTTTCGGGCAAACGCTGTCGGTTCCGGAGGTCTCCACTAAAAGAGTGTCGGAAGGTGTCTCTTCCTCTGCCGTGGCCTCTATGGCGGCAATCTCTTCCCTGACGGCAGGGTGATCCGTCTTGTCGGTATTGGAAGAAGCTACGGCAGCGGGATCGGATTTCTTGTTGTCGGCCGGTCTGACAGGAGTGGCCTGACGCGAGCTGTCTTCTTTTTGCAGGCGTAGCCGCATGCCGGCTTTCAGTCCATCCTTGGCGATAGGATTCAAGGCGACAAGCTCATCCATCGTCAGGCCGTATTTGTGGGCTATGCCATATATGCTTTCCCCCTTGGCGACCACATGGGTGAGCGGTCCGGCGGAATCCCCGTCTGCGGCAGACTTGATATCTGTGGGGAAAAACAGTCTCATGCGGGGTTTCACGCCATCTGACACCGATGGATTCGAAGCCCTGATATCCTCGACAGACACACCGAGTTTCTCCGCGACCGTGTAGATGTTGTCGCCAGACTGGGTGTCGTAATAGTACAACACTTTACCGTTGACACGGATAGTCGGGAGCTCGTTGACAATGCCGGCCCACGACTGGAACGCCGTCGACAGAGCGACAGCCACGACGGCCATGGCTCCCAGGCGCAATATCTTGGAGAATTTCATCCTTTGGGAGGTTTTTCAGAATTTATGGTGCAAATATACTGCTTTTTCAATTAAACACCAAAACGAGCTTCCCAAACGCCACCGCCCCGCGTCATGCCGGACAGGCAGACGCGGGGCGGTAATGTATGGAAACCATTATGTGGTTGTCGTCCCTGTCTGAAAACAGAGATTATTTCGCTACCATTTTGCTTTCAGTAGCCTGATTACGGGCAGATGCGTGGTGGCGATGTTTGTCCATCTTCCCGGCTTTCTTCCCGTGGCGGGATCCCTTGGCGAAATCCTTGTGACCGGCGGGTCGTCCCTGCGGAGTGTCAATGACGATATTCTCAAGATAGGTCACATACTGGTCAGGACCGATGATAGCCTTTACCTCCTCAAGATACTGCTTCCGGGCCTCGCGACGTGAGGCGACACGGAGAGAGTCGTTGCGCATTCTGTCTGTCTTGCGGGTCTTGGCCTGCTCGGCGCGGGCGGTGGCATGCTTTGCTTTGAGGGCTTTGAGCTGCGCCTTCTGCGAGTCGGTCAGGTTCATCCCGGCAAACGGATCAGATTTGCCGCAAGGATTTGCCGGGCAAGCCGATTGGGGACAGTCACCTTTGGCTGGTGTACATTGCTCGTTTACCGGGCATGCGGTGGTCTGAGGGGTCTGCGCCATTGAGGTGAATGACATCATTGACATTGCGATAATGGCCAAGCCTAAAAATTTCTTTTTCATAATTCGTAATGGATTCTTTTAATGACCGGAAGGAATCGGTTGGTTCCCTTGGTCCCGTGATCGGACGGGGCGGTCATTGGTTGTCAATTCGTTTCGTTTGGTTCTTTGACAGGTATAACATTCGGGCGTTTATTTCGGCATGAGACTTTAACACGGTTTTAACCATCTGACAATCATAGTCATAAAAAATCCCAAAAAACAGAATGCTCCTTAAACCTCCCGCAATCACGCCGACTGATTTGTGGCAGTCGGTGAAAATCGTTAAATTTGTAGTGTGGAACACCCTCTTATTGTCTAAAATCATGAAAAAACTTTTTATAGCAGTATTTGTCTTGTCTGCCACGGCTATGGTGGCGCGGTTGTCAGCCCATGCGGCTGATGTCGATGACCCTGTTGTCAGAATCCTTGCGATAGGTAACAGCTTTTCAGAGGATGCGGTCGACCAGTATTTCCATGAGATATGTGAGGCCGCAGGAAAGAAAGTCATTATCGGGGACCTTTATATCCCCGGCTGTCCCCTTGAACGTCATTATCTTAACGCGCGGACCGATTCGGCCGCCTACCGTTCCCGCCGCATAGGTTTCGACGGGGTGACGATCACCGCCGAACCTGTGAGGCTATCCTCCGCGTTGCGTACCGATGAGTGGGATTTTATCAGCTTCCAGCAGTCAAGCCCCCTTTCGGGCCTTTATTCCTCATATGGCGATCTGAAGCCACTTATGGCATATGTTGACAGCCTGTCAGACGGCTCACCGCGCTATATGTGGCATCAGACATGGGCCTATTCCCCGGGCTCCACGCATGGAGCTTTCCCTACATATGGCTCCGACCAGAAAGTGATGTATGATTCCATAATGGGAGCGAGCCGTCAGGTGATCGCCGACCATCCCGCATTGGATTTTGTGATCCCCGCCGGAACGGCCATACAGACCGCGCGGACTGTGAGCGGTAACCTTGACCTGACCCGAGACGGCTACCATCTCGATTATGTGACAGGGCGGTACATAGCCGCCTGCACATGGTTTGAGGCGATTTTCGGAGAATCGGTGGTCGGAAATCCCTATCATCCCGAAGGGATGTCGTCACAAGAGGCGCGAATGGCGCAGGAGGCAGCCCATTCGGCAGTCAGCAGCCCCTTTGCGGTCATCTCGGCGACTGACCGCTGACGATCGCGAGATCATTCAGGTTTCGCAGGCTCCATATGTATGGAAATGTAAGTTCCCGCGCCGAAGCGTGATTTCAGCAACCGTTCGGCGTGGGTAGCCAGGGAATGTGCCTCTGTCAGGGTCATGTTCCCGTCCATTTTTGCATGGAGGTCCACGGCAATGTCATTCCCGATGCGGCGTGTGCGGAGATTGTGAATGGCTTTGATCCCGTCAACTGACATTACGATGTCGCGGATCTCCTTCTCTGTGTTTGCGGGCAGAGAGCCTTCGAGCAACTCGATGACCGATGGCTTTATAATGTCATAGCCGGTCTTGACGATGAAGAAGCTGACGAGAATTGCTGCCACGGGGTCGAGTACCCTCCATCGGTCTCCGAGAAACATCGCTCCGGCAATTCCGACAAGTGTGCCGAGCGAGGATATCGCGTCGCTGCGGTGGTGCCAGGCGTTTGCCACCACAGCCTGGGAGTTAAGGCTCTTCCCTTTTATGACGGTATAGCGGTATAGGATCTCCTTGGAGATTATGGAGATGACAGCCACCACCAGTGCCAGCATCCCCGGACGTGGAAGCTCTCTCCCGTGGAAGCTGTCGATCACCATCCCGAGACCGTTGGCAAAAAGTCCGACTCCGGCTCCGGCAAGAATGAGCCCGATGATCAGTGTGGCGAGGGTCTCGAATTTTCCATGACCGTATCCGTGGTTGTCATCACGGGGTTTACCTGAAATCCTGACAAAGATCAGCACGATTATGTCGGTTACGAAGTCGGAAAGGGAGTGGATCGCGTCGGCCACCATCGCCGAACTTCTCCCCACGATGCCTGCCACAAGTTTGATGACGATCAACAGGGCGTTGACCGCGGTGCCGACCAGTGTGACCTTGTATATTCCTTTTTCCCGTTGATTCATCATATGAGATGGCCTTTCATAATATAACGCCGTATCGCCGGCAGTTATTGCGGCGCGGGTGAATTGAAAACTGTCTGTCGGAGTTGTTTGTTTATATATCATACTCTTCATTGACAGGCCATGCGACAGATTATAACCCACTTCACAGATGATGACCTCTACAAGTTCACGATGTGTTGCGCCGTGATCGAGAATTTCCCACGGACCATGGTGAAATACCGCTTCATTGACCGAGGCTCCACAGTCTATCCTCCCGGCTTCGCCCGCCTGGTAGAGGAGCAGGTGGAGATGCTTGAGGATGTCACTATCACAGAGGAAGAGATCTCCTTCATGCGCCGCCGTTGCAGGTATATCCCCGGATGGTTCTACAGTTTCCTGAAGGGGTTTCGATATGACCGGCGGCTTGTCACTGTCAGCCAGGATGCCGAAGGCCATCTGTCTATCGGGTTCGAGGGAAACTGGAGCGACACGATCTTGTTGGAGGTCAAGGTGCTTGCCATTGTCTCCGAATTATATTACATGGTCACCGGCGAGTCTGCCGGGTTTGATTATGACGACTATTACCGCCGCTCATATGACAAGGCCGTCAGGATGATAGAGGCCGGATGTGTGTTCAGCGACTTCGGCACGCGCCGTCGTGCTTCGGCCCGCAGTCAGGAGACCGCCATCAAGGCGATGCATGACTGTCAACTGGAGATGAAAGGTCCGGGATGTTTCATCGGCACGAGCAATGTCTATTACGCCATGAAATATGACCTGACCCCGATCGGCACGATGGCCCATGAGCTTGTCTGCGCCATAGCGGGAATGTATGGCCCGCTTATGGCCAACCATATCGCCATGAACGCCTGGCGCAAGACATATCGCGGGGCATTGGGGACATTCCTGTATGACACTTACGGCTGGCGCATTTTCAGCTTGAATTTCTCGGAGGACTTCGCCAACATGTTCAAGGGGCTGCGGGTAGACAGCGGTGATAATCTGGAGCAGCTTGAACTGATAATAGACAAATATCGCTCGCTCCACATAGACCCTGCGTCAAAACAGGTCGTTTTCAGCAACGCCCTCGATGTCAACCGCGCAATAGAGTTGCAACGCCACGCCGCCGGGCGGTGTCTCCCCTCTTTCGGGATAGGCACCCATTTTACAAACGATTTCCCCGGCGTTAAGCCGAGGAATATCGTGATAAAGCTTACGGATGTAAAGATAACGGAATCATGGCCTTTTTACAGCCCGACCTGCAAGCTAAGCGAGGACAAGGGTAAGTACACCGGCGATCCCGCCACTGTCCGCCGCTTCATGGAAATCCTGCATCTTCAGTGATCGGTTACTTATTCGGGCATGATGGAATAGAAGAAGTCCATGAACGCGCCATACCAGTCGGGGGTGACCCAGTGGCCGTTCTCCGGCATGATGACATAGCGCTTGTCGGGGGTGTCGAAGAGGTTGAACGAAGCGAAGTTGGTATGGGGCGGACAGACTGGATCCTGCAAGCCGAAGGTGGCGAGGACCGGGCATTTCACCCACGGGGCGAGGTTCTTGGTATCGAAGTATGACAGGAACCTATACATCTCCTCGTCTGACAGTCCTTTCTCTTTCTGGCAGCGCAAGGCTACTTCGCCGGGCCAATGGACTATACGGAAATAGTCGGGATAGTCACCCAGAAATGTGATGGCGGGAGCTATTCCCTTGATGCGGCCTCCGCCAAGGGCTGCCGACGCTACGGTGAAAGCTCCTCCCTGACTCTGCCCCTGGGAGTAGACGCGGGTGGTGTCGGTCTTCTCGCGGGAGGTCACGAAGTCTATTGCCCTGACCACATCCATGAATGCGGCCCGGTAATAATATTTGTCCTTGTCGCCGAAATTCCACGCGAACCAGTCGCCGTATCGGTTTTTTCCGTCGCGGTTGTCGAGAAGCTGGCCACGGGTCGAGAGGAAAAACTCGATCCATCCGGGTTTGTCGTCGGGATTCCCGTAATAGATCTGAGAAGTACCGCCGTCATATCCCTGATAGGTGATGAGGGCCGGATATTTCCCCGGAGCTGTCGGCTCGGAATAGAACCCCCGGATCACCACCGGTTCGCCGCCTGTCGAGTCAGGCAACGATTTCATCTCGACCAGATACACATTCTTGTTGGCGGAAGAACGGTAGGGATCGCGTGTAAGCTTGTATTCCGGCGCGACAGTGGCGAGTTCGTCGAGAGCCTGCTTCCAGAATGTCTCGAAGTCGGGCTGACGGTCAGTCGGGGATACGATGGAAGTCGGATCGTAACCGATATTGAACGGTTTAAGGTCTGTTTCCCCGACCTTGACTTGCGCCTGATAGAAGCCCGGAGCGAGGGAGAGGTCATCAAAGACCACCTCTGTGGAGTCTCCTGCCGCGATGACCGCTTTTTTCGAGAAATCGCCGGCAGGAAGTTTGGTGTCGGTCAACAGGGAAAGGGTGACAGTCGCGTCTGCGGGAGTCGCGTCGCGGTTTACGACGTTGACAGTTATGGCAGGGGTCTCACCTTTTTCCCAACAGCGGAAATTGGTTTTGTCAATCCTCCCCTCCACGGCAGCCGAGGAGGAGAGCAGAGCCGGCAACAATAGTGCCGGGATCAGGAATTGTCTTGGATTCAGATTCATAGGGAATGATGGAAGTAAGGAAGTTTGTCACTGCTCGGTGAGGGTGAAAGTCGCCGGTGTGCCGGACGCGCTGTCACCTGCCGTCCATACCCGGAACTCGCCCGGCTCGATGATCGGTTTGCCGTCAAGACCGTGATAGGCGAGCTGAGCCGGGGTAAGGGTGAAGCTGACCACTTGGCTTTCCCCCGGCTTAAGGGATATCTTTTTGAAATCTTTCAGTTCCTTTACAGGCCGTGCGAGTGAGCCGACCATGTCGCGGACATAGAGCTGCACGGTCTCCTGACCCTCCCGGTCGCCGGTGTTTGTCACTGTGCATTCCACAGTCAGAGGCTCGCCGGACCTCTTGGCGAGTGTTGCCGAAGAGAGTCGCGGTGACGAGATGTCGAAAGTGGTGTAGCTCAATCCGTAACCGAAGGGATATAGGGGATCTTTCCCTGCGTCGAGATAGTAGGAAGTGCAACCTGTCGATGTCTGTATTGCTTCCAGAGGGATAGAATCAAGGTCGACAGTCCACTCCGGCGGACGGCCTGTGTTCTTATGGGCGTAATAGATCGGGTATTGTCCGGTCATTTTTGCCATTGTGACAGGAAGTTTGCCTGATGGATTGGCTTTACCGGACAACAGGTTTGCCAACGCTTCGCCGGCCATCGTCCCCCCGTGGAAAGTGTAGAGGACAGCGTCGGCTATGGCGTTTTCTTTCTTTATGGTCAGCGGGCGGCCGGCCATGAAGACCACGGCCAACGGTTTGCCGGTCTTGTCAAGGGCTTCGAGCAAAGCGGTCTGCGCCCCTTTCAGGTCAAGATCAGCCATGCAGTGTGCCTCTCCCGACATCACCGCCTCCTCGCCGAGGAAGCATATCACCGCATCAGCCTCCGAAGCAGCCTTCACTGCCTCGGGAATACCGTCGAGGGATATGTCGCGGGTGAATTTCACCCCCGGAGAATATGAGACATTCTTCTCTCCGTAGAGTTTTCGCAGGGCAGCCAACGGGGTCACGGAATGTTCCCGTTGGATATCAGGCGCCCATGTGCCTCCCTGATCGTAAGGAGCGTCAGCCATCGGACCGATGACGGCGATTCTCCTGACATCTTTTCCCAACGGGAGCATACCGTTGTTTTTCAGAAGTATCGCACTTTCCTCTGCGGCCTTTGTGGCAGCCGCGAGATGTGACGGGCTGTAGGAGGGTGAAGGCTTTGACAGATCGATATATGGATTCTCGAAAAGTCCGAGCCGGAATTTCAGCCGCAACACATTCCTGACAAGGTCATCTATGACATTCTCGTCAAGTTTCCCCTCTCTGACCAATGCCTCCATAGCGTCGGGGTATGAATGTCCCTCCATGTCGATGTCGACACCGGCATTCGCGGCGAGCAGCGCGGCTGCTTTCTTATCGGCAGCCACCCCGTGGTTTATCATCTCCGTTATGGCGTTCCAGTCGCTGACCAGCACCCCGTCGAAGCCCCATTTGTCACGCAGGATATCACGCATGAGCCATTGGTTGCCTGACGAGGGGACACCGTTGATGTCGTTGAAAGATGTCATGAAAGTCGCGACTCCGGCATTGGCCGCAGCCTCGAAAGGAGGCAGCACGACATCCGCCAAGAGGGGGAGTGGCAACCAGGTTGTGTTGTAGTCCTTGCCGCTCTCGCTGTAGCCATATCCGGCGAAATGCTTCGCGCAGGCGGCGACGGCTGTAGGATCGGCAAGGTTGTCGGTCTGGTAGCCACGGATCATGGCCACACCCATCCGCTCGTTGAGCAGCGGGTCCTCTCCGGCAGATTCGGCGATACGTCCCCAGCGGGCATCGCGGGAGACATCGATCATCGGGGAGAAAGTCCAACGGATTCCGCATGCTGACGCTTCGATGGCGGCGATGCGGGCGGCCTCCTCCACCAGGTCGGGATTCCAGGTCGCGGCCTGTCCCAGCGGTATCGGGAAGACTGTGTTGAACCCGTGGATCACGTCGCGTGCGAAAATCAGGGGGATTCCGAGCCGCGACTCCTCCACCGCTTTGCGCTGGAGGCGGTTGACGACTTCCGGATTGACCTCATTTATGATCGATCCGACGCGCCCTTGCGCAACGGCGGCAGACAGTGTGTCGAACTGGGCGGTGTTAAATTGGTTGAGCTGGCCGATTTTCTCCTGCAAGGTCATGAGGTCAAGCAGAGAGTCGATCCTGGCCTCCATGACCGCGTCTTTTGGAGGAGCGGCAACGCATGAGGCCACGGCAACAAACGCCGACATGGCTGCGGCTGTGATTTTTTCAAATGATATTCTCATCAAGGATGTTTTAAGGATATGTAGTTGTTAAGGAATAGTCAGGGAGCCGCGACTCCGAAGTGTTCAAGAAGTGCGCGGCTCCCGCAAAGTTACGGAAAATGTTTGATTTATTTGAGTATCTTGACTACGGATTTGCCGGCGCGGAGGATATATGCCCCTGCGGGGAGAGAAGATATTTCGATATGGTTTGACGCGGATGAGATAACAACACGTCCGGCCATGTCGTAAATTTCGATGCCGGCCACGGGAGCGTAGAATGTGTCGCCCTGGCGGGTGATGTTACCGTTGGCGGCCTCGACATTCTCAATTCCTGATACGGGATTGCCCATAGCGACCTTTACATGGATTTGGTTCATTGCCGGGGTCACTGTCACCGGAACGGTCACAGGCTGTTTCTGCAGATCGGCGATCTCTCCTGTGGCGGCATAGAGCAGGTTGGGGTCGGCAGGTTCATCGGCGGAGTCATCCTCTTCTGCGTCATCTTCGGCGTAGGTGGCCTGAGTCGCGAAACGGATCTCTGCGATATATAGTTTGTTGTCGGCTTCCTCGGCGAACTCTACTTTGAACTGTCCTTCACCTTCAAGCACTTCATTCGCGAAGTCGGTATGGGCGGTGCCGTTGACGATGAATGAGACTTTTACATGAGAAGCGTCCACTTCTTCCGGCAGATCCACCACAGGAGCCATTACCGGAGTTGTCAGTGCCACAAGGTTCATGGTGTTGTAAGGAGCAGTGTTCCGGAAGCTTTCCAATGCGGAGGCAAGAACTTTGAAAGTAGTGTTTGGATTCTTGGCAACTTGGCTGAAGGAGCCGGTCCATGCTCCCGAACCGACATTGACAGTGGCTTTGGGGGCGGCGGGGGCGCGACAGATAAATGTACGCTTGACATCGTCGGTCTGAACGAAGAAACATCCGTCAGGGATTTTTGTCCATAAATTGGCCTGGTCAGTTATTGTGAATTCCGGCATCGTCTTCACGCTCTGGAATGCATAAGTGCCTACAGAAGTTATATTGGGAGACAATTCTGTAAACTGTACTTTTGTGGCGGAAAAAACACTGCCTGGAATGGTTTTCAGTCCCTCAGGCCAGCTTGAGAATGTGCAGTTGGTACGTCTGAATGCACGTTCACCGAGTGTTTCCAGATCTCTGGGAAGTTTGGAGAAAGTGATACCCGACAAGGGTATTTTCGCGGTATTGTCCTCGTTGAACGCGTCTCCGCCAATTGTTCTGACAGTTTCCGGCAGTTCGGAAAGTTCCAGGGATGAGCATCCCCTGAATGCATCCGCCGAGATAGAGGTCAGATAAGGAGGCAGCGCTTGCAGACGTAATTTCTCACAACCGGAAAAACAATATTGGTTGATTCCCCTTATGCCGTCAGGGAGGTTTACGGATTCTAATTTCTTACAGTTGAAGAATACGCCGCCAGAAAGACCTGTCAGAGTTGTCGGCAGTTTTACCTCTACGACATTCATGGTCTGGAGTATGCCTTCTTTGTCATAATCTCCGCCGGGGAGCTTGTTATTGGTGAATTTCGCCTGCGAGAGATCAAGCGCCAGCAATGACGGGCGGAGGTTTTTGCGGATCGCGGCGAAGTCGGTTGCATTCATGGCGGCCTCACCGGTGATGGTCAGGTCGGTGATGTCGGCCATTGAGGTCAGGTTGTCGTTGGCGGCGATAGCGGCGTTAAGCTCGGCTTCAAGACCTCCGGCGGTGGTATGTTCGATGGTGACGCTTTCGGCGGAAACGGTCAGCAATGAGACAGCGAAAGCGGCCACTAATGATATTCGTTTCATCAGTGTGAATGTTTTAGGTAAGGGAAAGATGTGGGGGGAGGGGAGAGAGTTAAGAGAAGTATGGAGGAGGCGCGGCTTTCCGCGCCTCCTCTCAATGATTCTTAGAGGCGTACCTTGGTTGCCTTGTTGCCCTGCCGGCGGATGAAGATGCCGTTTTCAGGGTTGTTCACGCGCATACCCTGGAGGTTGTAGTATTCCACGGGGGCGTTGGGATCCTCTACATCAGAGACAACAGACTCAACACCGGCCTTGCCTTCAAACTCGTAAGCACCGATGTCCTTGCCGTCCTTGTTGGCGTAGCCTCGGCAGTCGGTGGCGGGGATATAGTTCACGTCATCGCTCCATTCAGCAGAGTTGTCGATACCGGCGTTGACCAGCGGGGAGTTCTCGCGCAGGATGGGAAGGAAGGGAACGAAACCTTCGTCACGGGTGCCGAGGGTGGTGCTTACACCGAGGGCGGTCATTGTCTGGTCCTTGCAGAGACCGATGGTGTTGTTGGCGGAAGCGGCATTGGCGTTGAAGTCGGGATCGTCCATGTTCTCGTTGACACCGCGCTCGGCTCCGTAGAGGATGTTGTTGCGGGCTACGATGGCCTGACGGTCAGCCTCGGCGATGGAAAGCTCGGAGAGGACGCAGGCACGGTTGGCGTAAACAAAGTTGTTGAACATGTAGATCGGCTCCAGCTGGAAATAAAGGCGGAGCGCGCCGTCATTGTTGTAGAAGGTGTTGTTGGCAAGGATCGTCTCGCAGTCGGAAGAGTCGGAAATGTCGATGCAAGCCTGATAGTTGTCCTTGCTGGTGTTGTCTACGAATGTTGTGTTGGTCACGACAAGCTTCTTGCAGCCTGCGAAGTTCACACCGGGCTGGTTGGAGGGGTCATAGATGCCGATACATGTGCCTTGTCCTCCCTGATCGAGGGAGTTCTTGTAGAATGTGCAGTTGTCTACATACAGTTCGCCGTCCATTGTCTGCGGACCGCGTTGCATGATGGCCGCGCCTCTGGCACCGCCTCCGATGATATAGTTGTGCTCGAAGTATGAGTTGGTCACACGGACGATATGGCCACGGCTGCCGATGGCTGCGCCGCATGATCCGGCCTCATTGTCGATGAAGCGGCAACGATCGACATTCAACTCCTCGCCGGCGAAATAGATCGCTCCGCCGAGCACATATTCAACCTGACGGCCGTTGACGAAATTGAGCCCGCGCAGGGTCACTTTCGAGTTGTCGGCGGCGCGGAAGATGCGGACTGCCTCGCCTCCCTCAAAACCGGGCTTCTCTGCGCCCTTGAGAGTTGTGTTGTCACCTTCGATGGTGCATATCTTGTTCTTGTCGAGGTTGAGCTGGCCTGCCATCATGAAGGTGGCATCCTTCTCGAGGTGGATGATAGTCTCTTCGTTGTCTTTCACGCAGAGCACTGCCATTTCGGGAGTAGCGAATGGCTTGGCCTCGGTGCCGGGATTCTCGTCAGAACCGTTTGTGGCGACCCAATATTCAACTGCGCCGAAAGATTGCGATACGCCGATTACAGCGGCTGCCGCGATGGAGAGTAACTGTTTCTTGTTCATGGTTTTTTATGTTGTTTAGGTTGTTGTCAGTGGGTTGTTATTGGAAAATTCTCACATAGTCGATCTCGTAGGTCTGCGGGAGTGATGCCGGATCAGTGCCCTGCTGTCCTCCCCATCCGCCGCCCCATGCGAGGTTGAGTATCAGGTAGAAATCCTTGTCGAAAGGCCAGTCAAGCCATGTGGGGGAGGTGCGGACCACGGTGTATCGCCGTCTGCCGTCGACAAACCAGCTGAGTTTGTTTTCCGACCATTCGAGTGAATAGATATGGAAATCCTCGCTTGGAGTCGGATTGATAAGCTTTGCCGACATGTGGTGCTTGTTGTCGGTGGTGCTGTTGTGCTGGTAGGTGTGGGCGGTGAAATGAACCCAGTCGGGGTCATAGCCGACATTCTCCATGATGTCTATCTCGCCGGAACGGGGCCACATGCCATAGTGGCTGTCATTGGGCATCATCCATATCGCCGGCCATGTCCCCTTGCTTGCGGGGAGCTTCGCGCGGACATCCACGCGTCCGTAGGTGAATTTCACATTGTCTTTTGTATGTATGCTGCCGGATGTGTAGGTCGGCTGTGTGCCGTCGGGGAGAGTGAATCCTTCAGTTTCCTTGCGGGCGGTCAGGTAGAGGATCCCGTCGCGTATCTCGCAGTTTTCCTTTCGGGCGTTTGTGTAATACTGGAGTTCGCCGTTGCGTACATATCCCTCCTCATATCCCCAGTAACGGCTGTCAGGTAATCCGTCAACGTCAAACTCGTCGTGGAAAAGCAACCGTGAGTAACCATCGGGGATTTCGATTGTGTCGAAATTGTCGCGGCGGGTGGATATATTGCCGTTGTCATCCACGACGAGGCTGTATCGGCCTGATCCGTCGGATAGGGAGACCAGCCCGGAAGCTGTTGAGGCGTGTAACGCCGTCGGGGTGTTGCCGATGTTGGCGATGTCGCTGATCTCCGAGCCATCCGCGCGGATGATTGTGACACCCATCCTGTCGGTTGATCCCCACACGAGATCGTCGTAAGCTCCCAGGGTCGCGCTGCCGGATCCGACAAGGGTCTGGATATGGCCCAGATGGTCGGTTGTGGCGGTATGGGACTCGGTGTAGAGGATATTGTCATCCGCGTCGATCAGAGACAGTTTCACGGTCACTTGCTCGTTGCGCGAGGGTGTGCCGTAAATGTCGGTCAGCGATGCCTCATACATCACCGGCTCGGCGTAAGCCGCGAGTATAGCGGAAATTGAAAGTATGGTGGAAGCGAAAAACGTTTTCATATCAAAGGCTTGGGCGGTCTATCGGTCTCTTTTGAGGAAATGATGGATTGCGGGGGCTTCTCCTTGTGGAAGCAGTCGCAAAAGATAATGTCCGGCGGGATATCGCGCTATGTCGACCGCTCCGTCATGGAGGGGAAAGTCGGCGAGCATGCGTCCGTCGATCCCGAAAATCTGGCAACGGCAGCCATCTGCGGCTCCTTCGACAAGGAGTGTCAATCCGTCTGATGAAAGGAGAAACGAAATATCGCTTTTTTCGCCGTCATTAACCGATTCCACGCCACTGGTATATGTCGCGGCTACAGGCAGAGAGCCGTGTGACAGGACAGTGCCGTTTGCGGAGATGAAGCCCGAGGCCATTGTCTCCAGGGCATAATGGGATGTCGGGGTGAAACCTCCGACCGGGAGGAATCCACGGGCATCCGCGCCGTAGATGGCCAATGCCAGGAATGCGACTATGGAAAGTAACCTTGTTCTCATCATGTCAGCGGATTTCAGTGGTTGAGATCTCCCCGTTGTCGGTGATGGTCACCTTGAACTTCTTCCCGGCGGGAGATGTAAGGATCACAGCGGAAGCTGTTGTCGCATGTATGGCGCGTGGCACGCTCATTATCTGCTGGCAGACAGCGTCCTCATATCCTTTCCCGCAGTCAACGGCTGTTTCCAGATAATAATCGGTGTTGCTCCAGTCAAGCATATCGAGCGAACCGTTGTCATTCTGGGATCCGATGGCCACATAGGCGACTCCGGCCGGAGAAGTGGTCACGGAGTGTTCCTCTCCGAAGACATTCTTGCCGTCGGGGGATCCGGCATGGATGACAACTTTCACTTTCACTGAAAGATTTGATTTGGGAAGGCCGTCGGTGGTCTGCACCGTCCGGGCGAAGTTCATGACAGGACCTGCGGCGGTGGCCGACATCAGTCCGGCAGACAAGGCGAGAATTGAGAATATTTTTTTCATGGAATATGGTTTCTGTGGGGTTTGTTCTTGGTGATGGATGGAATTCATCTGATGTTGTCGCTGTTATTGGAAGACACGTACATAATCGATCTCATAGCGTTGGGGCAGCGTCGACACATCGACTCCCTCCGAGCCTCCCCATCCTCCGCCGAAAGCGAGATTGAGTATCAGGTAATAGTCGATGTCGAAAGGCCAGGTGGTCCAGTCGCTGTCAGGTTCGCGGTCGATGGCGTATTGCTCTTTGCCGTCGTAATACCAGGTAAGGCGGTCAGGGGTCCATTTCAAGGCGTAGATATGGAAAGCTCCGACAGCTTCCGGGGCTTCGGTCTGGTGTGTGCGCTGTGTCCCCCTCATATGGTTGAACCGTTCGGTGTGGGCCGAGAAATGTATCTTGCCCGGATCATACCCGACATGTTCGAGTATGTCGATTTCTCCCGACCGGGGCCATGAGCCGTAGCTGCTCTCCTGGGGCATCATCCAGATCGCGGGCCATGTGCCGAGCGAGGCCGGAAGCTTGGCGCGGACTTCGACGTAGCCGTATTTCCAAGCCTCATGCCCGCTGGTGGTGAGACTGGCTGACGTTATCGGACATAGTTCGCCATTGATTGTCACGCTGTCTGCGCGGGCTTCTATTATGAGCAGCCCGTCGCGGCAGGTCGCGTTTTGCCCAGGAGTATAATATTGTAGTTCCCCATTGCGGATGTATCCTGTCTCGAAAGTCCATTTCTTGGGATCAGGCGCGCCGTCTGTGTCGAATTCGTCGGAAAACACGAGTCTGGAATATCCGTCGGGGATGGGAATGTCATTCTCTGCCGGATCGGCCATTACCGTGGCGGTGGTGATCGCTACGGCGGCGACGGCGATGGCGGTAAAGATGAATTTAGATGACTTTTTCATGGGTAAGCATATTTTGGCGGCGCGGCCGGCTGACACCTGATGTCGCCGCGGTCGGTGTGGATGGTGAAAACCGACAATGCAAAATTAGGCATAAACGCCGCCAGGGCTTTTTGAAAATGGCTACGATGTTCTTTTGGTTGCGCCGCAGGTGTCGTAAATGTCGCAAGGAGTTGCGTCGATGTGGCGCAACCCCTTGCATTTATGTCTAAAACGCAGTCAGAGGCAAGTTTTTGTCCTATCCCTGATCAGTATCCGCAGGGGTGTTGGAGCCGCCTTGGTGGATGGCCACATAGCGCGTGGGAGACATCCCGAAATGTTCGCGGAAACAGGTCGAGAAGTGAGACAGAGTGGAGAATCCTGTCGCGTAGGCGACTTCCGAGATGGCGATCTCTTTGGTCGAGAGCATCATTGCCGCATGGCGCATGCGTTCACGTTTTATGTACTCGCTCGGATTCATGTTGGCTGATATTTTCAGCCTCCTCTGGAGATGGGAACGGCTGACACCGATCTCGCGGGCGATATATTCTACCGAAAGGTCGGGATTGGCCAGCTGCTCGATGACTACTTTGCGGACGCGCTCGAACAGCCGTTCGTCGTTTGACTTTATTTTCACGACCTCCTCGTTGACCGCCGTGTCGCCGGAGTATTTCTCCTTCAGCATGCGTCGCTGGTGGATCAGCATATTGACGCGGTTGAGCAGATGGTTGATATTGAATGGTTTGGTGATATATGCGTCCGCTCCCGCCAGGATCCCCTCGTTTCGTTGCGCCTGGGTCACTTTGGCGGTCAGCATAACTACCGGGATCTCGCAGGTCGCGGAATTGGCGCGTATCTTGCGGCACAGTTCCAGACCGTCTATGCCATCCATCATTATGTCGGTGAGGATCAAGTCGGGATGATGGGTCAGGGCCATCTCCAGTCCGGCAGAGCCGTCGGTGGCGGTTACCACGTTGTAATGCTCGGAGAGGCGTGACGAAAGGTATTCGAGAATTGAAGCGTCATCCTCGATCACAAGCACGGTCGCATGGCGCGGAGAGGCTTCTTCGCCATGTTTGCGCGGCATTTCGAAGGGTGGCTCCTCGATTGTATGGCGTGTCGTGGTTTGTATTGACTGATCATCAGAGTCCGGCCGGCATGTTTCGTCAGGTTTTTCATTCTCAATCTCTTCCGGGGTGTAATTGCCCGGTGAAAGCGGAAAACGGAGCAAGAAGACCGTTCCTTCGGAACTGCTTTTCTCGATGGATATGGATCCGTGGTGGAGGGCCATCATCTTGCGGGCCAGATGCAGCCCGATACCGGTTCCGGGCAAAGATGCGGGGGAGCTCTCCTTGACCTGATAGAAACGTTCAAAGACGCTTTCGAAGCTGTCAGCAGGGATGCCGGGTCCCGAATCTGAAATTCTGATTTCCAGATTGTCGCCACTGACAGAGGCCCTTAGCGCGATAGTGCCACCATGCGGAGTGAACTTGAAGGCGTTCGAGATGACATTGAACAGTACCTTGTCGGCTTTGTCAGCATCGAGAAGCATTTTCCGGGGGACATCGGCGGAGATCTCGGTGGTGTAGGATATATCCCTGCGTTCGGCCATATTGGAAAATGCCCCGGAGACCTCATTGATGAAGTCTTGTATGTCGACCTCCTTGACAGCCAGTGACATGCGGTTGTTGTCGAGCCTCCGTAGGTCCATTATCTGATCTATAAGCCGCAGGATCCGCTGCCCGTTATGGCGCATCACATCGATTGTATGCAATGACTGCTTGTCGCGTGTCTTCTCGCGCAGAGACTCCAGAGGCGTGAGGATCATGGTAAGGGGTGTCCTGATCTCATGGGATATATCGGTGAAAAACTGCAATTTTTGTTCGGCTGTCTGTGCTTGCATAATCTGACGGTGGCGGCGTTCGACCTCCCTCATCCTCCATTGTATGGCCTTTATAAGGAGTATGATCGCTGCTATTGACATCAACGCGTAGATAGCCTTGGCCCACGGTGTCAGATAGAAAGGCGGACTGATGATGATCTCCAGGCTCTTGTCGACCGGCCGGTAACCATCAATGGAGGCTTTGATGCGGAGAGTGTAATTCCCGGGGGGAAGACTTGACCAAGTGGCTGTCCTCACTCCGGGCGGGAGGTTGATCCATCCATTGTCATGCCCGTCAAGCATCACGGAGAATATGACATTTTCGGGATGGACGAATTCAACCGCTCCGAACGATATGGTGAAACTGTTCTGGTCATGTGTGAGTGTGATCTTATCCCGTCCGTCGAGAGCCTACACCGGAATCGTCGTTATCAATTATTCGTAACTCGTTGAACGCCACTCGCAAGAGCGCTTTTGGGGAGTGAGGTTGTCCGGGCAGGAAAGAGACCAGTCCGCCGACTCCTCCGAAATACAGTCTGCCGTCAAGACCGCGGCAGACAGATCCACGTTTGAACTCCTTGCATGACAGATGGTCGCAGGTCAAAGAGTTGTCGAATTTAAGCGAGGATGGGTCGAGGCGCGATATACCCCCTCCGGTGCTTAGCCAGAGATTACCCTTGTCATCGGCGGTGATCCCATACACGATATTGTTTAGCAACCCGTCAGTCTCGTTGAATACCCTTGTCCGACCATCCTTTATATGGTTGAGTCCCATGCGTGTGGCAGCCCATACCGCTCCTGCGGAGTCGAGATACAAGGAGAAGACGCAGTTGTTGCTAAGCCTCATGTTGGAGCTGTTGTAATGATCGAAACGATCGGTTCTCGGATCGAGACAAGACAGGCCGGCATCGCTTGTCCCGATCCATACTTTTCCGTCGGGACCGAACAGGATTGCGTGGACCGCGTTTGAGAGCAACTGTGAGTTGGCTGGCCTGGCCGGATCATGGGAATAAAACCGCGTTGTCTGGTTTTCAGGATTGTAGACACAAACGCCGTTGCCGTTGGTGCCGATCCAGAGGTTACCGTCGGAATCTTCGGTTATAGTGTTGACCTCTTTGACCTTTGTTCCGGGAGAGCCGGGTACGGACAGCGTGACCGGCAGGAATTTTCCGGAGGCGGAATCGTAACGGGAAAGGCCGTTGAGATAATTCCCCGCCCATATGCGGCCATGACTGTCCTGGAAAATGGTAAGTATGGCGCTTGCGCCGGAGGCCGGATAGGATATATGGCGGAATGGCTCTCCGGGAGCAGGGGAGTGATATATGCCGTCTCCGTCAGTGCCTACCCATAATGCGCCGTCAGAGCTTTGCAAGGCACATAGCACCGGCTCGGTACCGATATTCATCGACGGGGTGAATGGTGAGTATGAGTAGCTTATCATCGAGTCCTCCGAATCACGCGGAATCATCAGCGCGCCTTTCTGGAATATGGCGAGCCACATGTTGCCCTGCCGGTCGGTCAGTATGTCGTGTACCTTGGCTTTCGCCAGATTGAACTCCTTGATTCCCACCATCACATCGGTCAGCCTTCCGGTCTCAAGGTCTACTTTCTTTATGCCGTTGCCGTCAGTGCCGATATACATTGAGTTCTCTTCCGGGGAGTTGCGCAATATGTAGACATTCCCGTCGACTTTGACAGCGTCTCGGGTAACGCGGTTTGTCCGATAGTCATAAGCGTCTATGCCGCCGTCGAGCGATCCGATGAAGAGCCTGCCGTCATTTGTCTGGTCGATTGTGAAGATCATGTCGCTTGACAGTGAGGAGGGATCGTCCGGGTCGTGGGAGAGAGATGTCATGGTGTTTGTGGAGCCGTTGAAGATCGTGATGCCGGCATCCATTGATCCGATCCAGATGTTCCCGAAGCTGTCCTCATACAATATGGTGGTCTTGTTGGAGCATATTCGGGAGTTTGTCGTCATGTAACATACCGGCTCTGTCTCCCCTGTCCGGATGCAGACCACCCCGGAGCGGGAGGTTGTGAACCAGATGTTACCCTTACGGTCCTCGATTATCGAGTTGACATAGCTGAAATCGGGGACATTCGGGTAGCTTAGCCTGGGAGTGATGAATGTCTGGGTCGAGCGGTCGAATCGCTGTATACCGTCGGTGGTCCCGACCCAGAGATTGTTCCGGCTGTCCTCCATCACGGTCAGCACTGTGTTGCTCAAAAGCGATCCCGCTTCGGAGGTGCGTGTGAACACGACAGCCTCCGATCCGTCGAAACGTGCCAGCCCGTAGTCGGTGGCGAGCCAGATGTAGCCGAGATGGTCCTGGCATATCTTGTTGATATGGGAGTTCGAGACAGCGAAGAGCGTTCCCCGCAGTCCTGTCAGTGATTCCCCTTTTGATTGCATGAGGGGAAAATGGACCAGTATCAGCCATATCATCATGGCCGTTCTGCAAGCCTTGGAAAAAATGTCTGGTTTCATGGCGGGATCGGTCAGGCAGCCTCTCCGTGAGGTGAGGGCCGTATGAGTCACAGATCTTGGATTAATATAAAATTGTGTGAAATAAACAATGTCGGTTTTATCCGCAGCGTCAAAGTTAATACACATTTTTGAAAATGCAGCAATGTCACACGTCCAAAAAGGGGCGGCGGCTACATCCGTGCAACAAATTTCGTCATTTTCGCAACCATTCCTACAATATGCAAAAGAACATACGCATATCAAGCATCGGTTGGTGGCGCGGATGGTGTAACTTTGCATCAGGGAAACCAAACTGTCGTAACGACAATAACAAACCAATCATATTGCCATGAATCCAACTTTCAAATCTGCCATGAGCCATTGCTCAGGATGGGCGCGCCGCCTGTTGGCTGCCGCCATATTGTTTCCGGCAATCTCAGTGTCCGCGTTGGCTGCGGACATCAAAGTCCAAGGCACAGTCACCGGCGACGGCGAACCTCTGCCGGGGGCGACCGTGACTGAAGCCGGTAATCCCGGCAACGGCACGACCACCGATGTCGACGGCCGCTTCACGCTTACACTACCCGACAAAGGGAGTGTCACGGCCAGCTTCATAGGATACAAGACAACCACAGTCAAAGTGGCCGGTCGGCGCGACATACCTATAACATTGGAATCTGACGAGAATGTGCTCGACGAGGTCGTCGCCATCGGTTACGGTGTGCAGCAGAAGAAACTCGTCACCGGAGCGACCCTGCAGGTCAAGGGTGACGAGATCGCCCGCCAGAACACCATGTCGGCGATGGGGGCGCTCCAGAGTCAGGCTCCCGGTGTGAACATCGTCAAGAATTCCGGAAAAGCCGGTGACGGTTTCAAAGTCAATATCCGTGGTCTGGGCACAATCTACAATTCTTCCCCGCTGGTTGTAATCGACGGAGTCAGCGGCGGAGACCTCAACCTGCTTGACCCTAACGACATCGAGAGCATCGACGTGCTGAAAGACGCAGCTTCCGCAGCGATCTATGGTGCGCGGGCAGCCAACGGTGTCATACTTGTGACAACCAAGAAAGGTAGCAAGGAGAAGGTCAACGCCCATTTCAACATGTATCTCGGTTGGCAGTCGATCCCCAAGACCGTAACCCCCCTGAATGCCCAGCAGTATGTCGAGCTGATGAAGGATACCGGCCTGACCGACGCTGATTTTGCCGCCAATGTGCCGCTTTGGGAACAGATACAGAGCGGTGAGTTCACCGGTACGAACTGGCTTGACGAGATCCAGAAAAAAAACGGCTTCAAGCAAGGTTACAATTTCGGTCTCGACGGAGGGGGCGAACGATCTACCTATTCATTGGGTGTGAGCTATGCATCCGAGACCCCGACCATCGGCGTGACCGCCGACGATGTCACCCAGCGTTACGAGCGTTTCACCCTACGTTTCAATTCCGAACATATAATTGTGAAACGTCCAGACCGCGACCTGTTGAAATTCGGCCAGACCCTGACAATGGCCCATGTAAATTCCAAGGGGATGAATCAGGGTACAGGCAACATGTACTGGAACGATGTCCGCAACGCCCTTTGCGCCTCTCCGCTTTTCCCCGTTATGGAGAATCCCGAAAAATACGCGTGGCCGGTGTTGCTCGACAGTGACGAGACCAACCCTGTGGCCGAGATGTATTACCTCCGCTCGTTCACACAGAGCAAGAACTACAATGCCCGTGGAAATCTGTATCTGGTCCTCGAGCCGATCAAGGGGCTGACATTCAAGAGCGCGTTCGGGTTTGCCTACAACGGCTGGAATTCCCGCGAGTATGTCCCCGTATACCAGCTCAACGAGAAGAGCTACGCCAAGACTGACAAAGTCAGCCAAGGTTCGGGCAACGGTTTGCAATGGACCTGGGACAATACCATCAGTTATGATTTTACTGTCAAGGGGCACCATCTCAATATCCTCGCCGGTAACTCCGTGGAGAAATGGGGTCTCGGACAGGACATGAACGGCTCCAACCGCGACAGCGAGTTTGACAGTTTCGAATACGCCTGGCTCAGCAATGTCAAGACCATCGCTTCCGGCTCGACCACCCTTTCGGGCGCTCCCTGGAGCCGAGGACAGCTTGTCTCATGGTTCGGACGTGTCAACTACGATTATGACCGCCGCTATATGGCTACCGTCACAATGCGTGCCGACGGTTCGTCAAACTTCGCCCGTGGTCATCGGTGGGGTTATTTCCCCTCGGTCTCGGCCGGATGGAACATCGCCGCCGAGAAGTTCATGGAAGACCAGTCGACATGGCTTGACATGCTGAAACTGCGTGTTTCCTGGGGTGAGAACGGTAACTGCAATATTCCGACTTTCCGCTATCTTTCGACCATCGCTTTTGGCAATGCCACCAATGCCGCCTGGTATTACTTCGGGGATGACAAGAGCCATCCGACCATCGGCGCTTACCCTGACATCATGAGCAACCCCGACTTGAAATGGGAGACTTCCCGCCAGACCGATATAGGTCTTGACGCGCGTTTCCTCCAAAACCGTCTGGGCTTCACTTTCGACTGGTATGAGAAGAAGACTCTCGACTGGCTCGTGCAGCCTACCGCTCTTGGGATCTGGGGCACCGGCGCTCCTTATGTCAACGGTGGCGACATAAAGAACACCGGCGTGGAGTTCTCTCTGTCATGGAATGACCGCATCGGAGATTTCACCTACAGTGTCTCGGCCAACCTGGCCCATAACCGCAACGAGGTATTGCGGATCGCCAACGGAAACGGCCTGATAGAAGGAAAGGCCGACATCCTCGCCCAGAACACCACTTCATTCTACCGTGCCCAGGAGGGTCATCCCCTCGGTTACTTCTATGGTTACGAGACAGCGGGTATCTTCCAGAACCAGGATCAGATCGACAACTATATCAGTCCGGCGACCGGCCTTCCCATCATGCCCTCCGCCAAGCCCGGCGACGTGATCTTCGTTGACCGCGACGGCGACGGGACCATCACTCCGGAGGACAGGACCGCTATCGGTAATCCGTATCCCGACCTGACTTACGGTATCAATATACTGTTGGGCTACAAAGGTTTCGATTTCTCCCTTACAGGCTACGGAGTCGCAGGCAACCAGATCGCCCGTTCCTACCGCAGCGGTACCGACAAACCTTATGACAACTACACCACTGAAATGCTTGGCCGCTGGCATGGGGAAGGTACTTCCAACCGTCTTCCCGCAATTGGCGGTTCGGCAATCAACTGGCAGTATGTCAGCGACCTGTATATAGAAGACGGCGACTATTTCCGTATCACCAACATCACGCTCGGCTATGATTTCAAGCGGCTTTTCCCGCGTCTGCCTCTTAGCAAGCTGCGTCTTTACGGAGCGGTGCAGAATCCCTTCACCTTTACAAAATATTCCGGCATGGATCCGGAAATCGGCTACGGAGGAGGCGACAACTGGGCATCAGGCATAGATCTGGGATATTACCCCGGCTCACGCAGCTACCTCATCGGCCTTAGCATCGAATATTGATCTTCCGCCGCTAAAAATCATCACCTTAACATCCTGAAAAAATGAAAAAGCTGTTTTCAATTTTCACCATCATATTGCTTCTCGCGGGGATCACATCATGTGAGGACTTCCTCGACACCGAGAATCTCACCAAGAAAGACACCTCCAATTATCCCAAGAATCCGGAGGATGCCGACCAGCTCCTTACAGGTGTGTATTCCATGTTGGGCCGGTGCGAGCCGCTCGGATTCACATATTTCATCTCCGAGATCATGAGTGACAACTGTTTTGGCGGGGGAGACCAGGCCGACAAGTCATGCAAGGCAATGGACCAGTTCAAGAAATCAAGTGAGGACATGTTCCGCTGGAGCTGGCGTGCCCGCTACATGGGTATATACCGCGCCAATTTCCTGCTGGAGCAGATACCGGCTCTCGAATGGGATTCCGAATCGCAGCGTAACAGCATCGAAGGGGAAGCCCGCATGCTTCGCGCGTTCTTCTATTTTGATCTTTCCCGTATGTTCGGGGAGGTTCCTCTGGTGACGACCGCCGAGGCGGTAAATATACCCAAGACCCCGGCCGATCAGACCTATGCGTTCATCGCTTCGGATCTTCTGGCTGCCATTGAGAAGATCCCTGCCGAGAATGTCGCCAACATGGATCGCGGCAAGATCGGTCGCATGACCCGTTGGGCGGCTGAAGCTCTTCTGGCCAGAGTATGGCTGTTCTATACGGGATATTACGGGAAGAACACCCTGCCGACTGTTGACGGTGGTGAGATAACCCGTGAGCAGGTACAGGATTATGTCGCTGACTGTATCGCCAACAGCGGCCACGACCTGCTCTCTGATTTCCGCAACCTCTGGCCTTACAGCTATGTCCAGGATTACAAATACACTTCCGACAACGGCCTGCAGTGGGCCGGTGACGGCAACATCGAAGAGGTGATGGCCATCAAATACTCGACTCTTGGCACCTGGGATGTGATCTCCCAGAAATGCAACCAGGTATGTCTCTATTATGGAGTACGCGGCCAGAGCAATTATCTCTATACATTCCCCTTTGGTCAGGGATGGGGTTTCGCTACCGTCAATCCCAAACTCTGGGAGGACTGGGATGACAACGACATCCGCAAGAAAGGATCTGTCATCGACTGCAACGACCGCTCCGAGATGCGTCTTTATCTCAAAGGGGGAGGCAACGCGAGCGAGGAGACATATTACATCAACAAGAAGCATTGTCCCATAAATGTCTACACGGATGACACGCATCAGAATGTCGTGAACTACAGTGTGCCTCTCTACGGAATGAGCGAGACCAATTTCCAGCTCAACAACACCCAGGATATCATACTGATCCGGTTCTCCGACGTGTTGCTCATGGGTGCCGAGCTCGGCTGTCCGCAGGCTCAGGCTTATTTCGATCGCGTGCGTTCGCGTGTAAACCTTCCGTCCAAAGCCGCCACACTCGACAATATCAAGGAAGAACGCCGCTTTGAGCTTGCTTTCGAGGGAGAGCGTTACTATGACTTGCTCCGCTGGCACGACGAGCGTCTCATCACCGAGAACCAGACCGGGATCAGGATTTATGACCGCAAGGTGCCTCGTATCAAGAATGTGACATTCCGTCCCGAGACAGGAGGTTTCCTCCCGATTCCACTTACGGAGATCCAGCTTTCAGAAGGTGTCCTGACCCAGAATCCCGGGTGGGAGGGAAGTGACAACTACATAGACTGATTTTTACGGGAGGCTTGTTGACGCAGGTCATGGGCCGGTTCCCAAAAGGATAATTTGATAGATTTTTAGTAAGATTAGTTTTTGGTTAGAAAGGTATGTCGACATGCAGCCGTAGAGGCTTCCTTAAGACTGCCGCTTTGCTTGCCGCCGCGACAGCCATCCCTTCGGGGCTGGCTGCCGCAGGCAAGGATCGCAGAGGCAGCATGAAGCTGAAAGACCAGAATGTAAAAGTTGATGACTCTTATGACGTGATCGTCGCAGGGGGAGGACCCGCCGGATGCGCCGCCGCCACGGCTGCCGCCCGCGAGGGGAACCGCGTCTTGCTGATCGAGTCGACCGGCAATCTCGGAGGTCTCGGAACGTCCGGGATGGTGCCCGCGTGGTGTCCGTTCACAGACGGGGAGAAGATCATATACCGGGGTCTGGCCGAGCGGGTGTTCCGTGAGGCAAAGAAAGGTGTGCCGCATGAGCCTGCCGATAAATTCGACTGGGTCACGATCAATCCCGAATATCTCATAGGTGTCTATGACCGCATGGTCTCGGAGTCAGGGGCCGACATACTGTTTTTCTCGCGGGTGGCCGCTGTGGAGATGGACTCCAATGACACGGTCGACGCGTTGATTGTCGCCAACAAGGGAGGACTTACCGCCTATAAGGCCCCTGTCTTCATCGATGCGACAGGTGACGGTGATATCTGCGCATGGGCCGGAGCGGATTACCTCAAAGGTGATTCGGAGGGGGTCTTGCAGAAAAGCACTCTCTGTTTCTCTGTCGCCAATGTCGACACCAAAGCTTATCTTGAAGGGCCGGAGCTTCATTCGGGCCACAATCCTGACAGCGCGTCGGCTCGGGCCTTCCGCACCGGGCGTTATCCTCTGCTCGACACCCACTGCTGCCACAATCTCGTGGGACCGGGGGTCGTGCAGTTCAACGCAAACCATATCGAGATCAAAGACACGACCGATCCCCGTCAGCTTTCAGACGCTATGAGACTCGGCCGGCAGACCGCCGACCAGCACCTTGAGATGCTGAAGGAATATCGGCCCGACGCGTTCCGTGACGCATTCGTGGTCAAGACAGCGATAATTCCCGGCATACGAGACAGCCGCAGGATTGTCGGAGACTATCTGTTTACCGGCGATGACTGGCGGGCGCGGCGCACCTTTGATGACGAGATAGGACGCAACTGTTATTTCATAGACATTCACAAAAGCGGTGTCCCGCATGTCCATTATAACCGGGGGGAAAGCCACGGGATCCCTTACCGTTGCCTGACACCCAAAGGCTTGCGCAATGTGCTTACCGCCGGACGTTGTATATCGACCGACGACGAGGCTTATGGATCGCTTAGGGTGATGCCACCCTGTCTCGTGACCGGGGAAGCCGCCGGGATAGCCGCATTTTTGGCTACAACGTCAGGCGACAAGGACATTCATGGAGTGGATGTGACTGATCTGCGCCGTCGTCTGAAAGCTCATGGCCAGTATTTCGTTTAAGAGACCGTTACAAATAATCTGAGATCATATGGAATTGAGATTTCATTTGAGAAACATCATATCATGTATGACCTTGATCGCTGCCTTTATGGTCAGCGTGGCTGGTCCGGCTCCCTACCTTGACGAGAGCCTGTCGGCCGAGGAGCGCATAGAAGACGCGATCAGCCGCATGACTCTTGAAGAGAAGATCGCGATGATACATGCCCAGTCGAAATTCAGTACCCCGGGTTGCCCGCGTCTGGGCATACCTGAGATATGGATGAGCGACGGACCACACGGGGTCAGGATGGAATTCACATGGGACGACTGGGCCCATGCCGGCTGGACAAATGACTCATGCACGGCGATGCCGGCTCTGACTTGTCTGGCTGCCACGTTCAATCCCGGACTTGCCAGAAGATACGGAGCGGTTGTCGGGGAAGAGGCCCGTTTCCGCAAAAAAGATATAATGCTGGGTCCCGGTGTGAATATCTACCGCACTCCATTGAGCGGGCGCAATTTCGAGTACATGGGGGAAGATCCCCTGTTGGCCGCCCGTATGGTAGTCCCTTATATAAAGGGGCTGCAGGCCAACGGAGTGGCCGCATGTCTTAAACATTTTGCCCTGAACAACCAGGAACATGACCGCGACAAAGTGAATGTGGTGGTCGGGGAGCGTGCTCTGAATGAGCTCTATCTGCCGGCTTTCAAGGCAGGAGTTGTTGAAGGGGGCGTATGGGCCGTCATGGGTTCCTACAACAAATTCCGTGACACATACTGCACTCACAATGATACTCTCGTAAACAAGATCCTTAAAGATCAGTGGGGATTTGACGGAGTGTTCGTCACGGACTGGGGGTCAGCCCATGACACCCGAGAGGCGGCTCTGAACGGTCTCGACATTGAGATGGGTTCCTGGACCAACGGACTTACCTGGGGGAAAAGCAACGCCTATGACAATTACTATATGGCACAGCCGTTGTTGGCGATGATACGTCGCGGGGAACTGGATGAATCTGTGGTCGATGACAAAGTAAGGAGGATACTGCGCCTCTGTCTGCGCACAAATATGAACCGCAACCGTCCGTGGGGGACGATGCATACTCCCGGACATATCGCCGTCGCCCGGGAGGTCGGTCGCGAGGGTATCGTCTTGTTGAAGAATGAAAAAGGATTCCTGCCTGTCAAGTCCGGAAAGAAAATCGCCGTGATAGGGGAGAACGCGGTGAAGACGCTTAGCATTGGCGGCGGAAGCTCGGAACTCAAGCCCCGCATCGAGATATCTCCGCTTGAGGGACTACGCGCCAGATTCGGTGATGAAAACATATCCTTCTCATTGGGATATGCTTCCGGCGACCCTAATTATTCGTGCGAGCTACCATCCGCCTATGACGCTGATTCCTTGCGATTGGCGGCAATAGAGACGGCCCGTATGGCCGATATGGTGCTGTTTGTCGGAGGATTGAACAAGAATTACCGACAGGATTGCGAGGGGGATGACCGCTTGACCTATTCGCTGCCTTTCGGTCAGGACAGTCTGATTGCAGATCTCTTGGAGGTCAATCCCAATCTCGCGGTGATAATTGTCAGCGGGAATGCCGTCGACATGCCGTGGGAAGAGAAAGTCCCGGCGATAGTGCAGAGCTGGTATCTGGGAAGCATGGGTGGAGTCGCCTTGGCCGACATCCTGTCAGGAGATTTTTCCCCGTCAGGAAAGCTCCCATTCTCGATACCCCGCAGGCTGGAGGATTGCGCGGCCCACTCTTTCGGGGAACGCGGGTATCCGGGCGTTGACTCACAGGTGTATTACGACGAGGGTCTGCTTGTGGGGTACCGCTGGCACGACACAAAGAAGATACCGGCCCGTTATCCATTCGGCCACGGACTAAGCTACACGACATTCCGTTATTCCGGGCTGGAGGCAGACCGTAAGCAGTATGCTCCCGGTGACACGCTGACCGTCACGCTGACCGTCACCAACACGGGTGGCTGCCGTGGGGCAGAGACAGTACAGTTATACGCCTCACAGAAAAATCCTCGTTTGGCTCGTCCGGCAAAGGAGCTCAAAGGCTTCCGGAAGACGGATTTGCAGCCCGGAGAGTCAAAAGAGATCACAATCCGCATACCGGTGTCAGACCTGGCGTATTACGACGACACCATGCAACGCTGGGTGGTGGATGATGATGAGTTTACCATCCAGGCCGGGTCGTCAAGCACTGACCTGCGCGCCAAGACCCGTTTCCGCGTTGACAGCAATCTGGCTGCGAGATGATCAGCCGTACAAAACCCAAACAAGATTGATTACGATTTCAGAACCATGAAACGATTCACCAGAATATTATCGGGAACGGCAGCAATGCTTTTTTCAGCCGTCATCCCTGTAGTTGCCGAGGATGGAACCCCGGCCGAACGACAGACATTCCTACTGACAGGCGCGTCATTCGCCATCCCTGAAAATGGATGGTTCGAGATCGGGTGTGAGGATCTCGGAGTTGAGGCTATCAACAAGTCGGTCAGCGGCGAGGCCATTTATCATACCGCCCGCAGGATGAACCTGGGGACATTCTACACTACCGAGGAGCTTGACAAAATCGATGTGTTTGTCATCGGTCATGTACATAACCAGAATGTCGCCAATGAGCAATGGCTTAAGGAGAACTGGGAGGATTACACCTCGATCGCCTCGACGACTGATTACTCCGTGGCATATGATTATGTGATAAAGCGTTATATCGCCGATTGCCGCGCCCTTAAGGACAACCCGGAATCGAAGTATTACGGTACGGAGGATGGTAAGCCGGCGAAGATAATGTTCTGTACCCACTGGCATGACTCACGGACGACATACAATCCGGCAATCCGCAAACTTGCCGATAAATGGGGCTTCCCGCTGATAAAGTTCGATGAGAACATAGGGTTCTCACGTCTCGACGTGGCTTCGGGAGAGGCACAGCCAAGTCTGGCTTACGCCCATGACACGGAGACGATCAATGGTGTGAAATACGGGTGGCATCCTCTTCGGGGGAGCAACAGCTACATACAGCGGCGCATGGCACAGATCTTCGTGGAGGAGGCTGCGGCTTATGCCGGAATAGATGTGGCATTTGACTATTCCGTTTCCCCCTGCTCGCCGTTGGTGGCAAAGGGGGAGACGGCCAGGATGATGCTGACTTTCCGGGGCGGTCATTATCCCTTCATGTTCCATGAAACGGCCCGTGACGGAGAGATGATAACCGCCTCTCCTTATTTCATGGAGGTCGCAGACGCTCAGGAGGATGTCAGGTTTGACATCTCAGGCATTATGGACGCGAAAGGCACGGAAGCCGCCACGGGCGCGGCATCCGCCACAATACATCTGGCTGACAAGGTCATATATCCGTCATATGACAGTTTCGTCCATCAGGCTGAACAAAACAAAGGACACGCCGACGGCCAGACTCTTGATCTGAAAAACGGTGACGGATGGTCGCGCAAGATATACATGACATTTCCTCTGGAGGATCTTCCGGATAATATCAGCCGCGTCGGGGTAAGGCTTTACTTTGAAAGCGTCGTGCCGGGGAAACTCAATGCGGAGAACCGCCCGCTTGACGGTATCGAGACCCTTGAATTAGGAGGCAACACATCGACTTACACCGCCAATCTTAACTGGGACAACCACCACAGTCATGTTTTCGAGCCTGTGGCATCCACTGTGCTGACCCAGAACATGCTTGGTTCATATGTGGGATGGGATGTCACCGATTTTGTGAAAGCCAAGGCCGCCGAAGGAGCCAAGCAGGTGACTTTCAGGGTGACTACCCCTTATCAATGGCGCGCGTTGAGCCGGTTCACGTCATCGGAGTCAACCACCAATCCCGGGAAAGGACCGCAGATGCTTGTCGCATTGGACCGTTCTACGTCAGGGATTGATATGACGGACAGTGATGAAGACTCAAAGATCACAGTTGTCGGTAAGACACTTTTGAATCCCAATGGGACACAGGTCGCTGTCTTCTCTCTGGAGGGGAAGCGATTGATCCTATCCTCGGAGGAATCCATCGATCTGTCGGGTCTCGCAGGGGGTGTTTATGTGGCATCCGTGGCTGCGGATTTCCTGAAATTCGCAATACATTGATCTGATGCTGTCAATCTGTCGTTTCCCGGTTTTAAAATCGGCTGTATGTGTCGGGCTATGTTTGTCGTATGCTCCACTGACCAATGCCGAGAGCCTTTTTGTCGAGACCGAGTCATTCGCTGATCCCGGCGGATGGAAGATGGACTCGCAATTCATTGACGAGATGGGATCCCCTTATCTTCTCGCGCATGGTCTGGGTGAACCGGTGGCCGACGCGGTCACGGAGGTGGAATTTCCGGCAGAAGGCAGGTATCATGTCTATGCCCGTTGTTACAACTGGGCATCACCCTGGCACAAGGGCAACGGGCCGGGCGCATTCCGGATCTCTGTGGATGGCACGACGTTGCCGAATGTGTTGGGGGAAAGCGGCGACAGCTGGGAATGGCAGTATGCCGGTGAGGCGGATGTCAAGTCGCGGCTGACGAGGATCTCGCTGTCAGATCTTTCAGGATTCGACGGGAGATGTGACGCGCTGTATTTCACAACAGACAAGACCGATCTTCCTCCGGTGGGAAAGGATGAGTTGACGGCGTTCCGCAGGAAACATGGTCTTTTCCCGGAGACTGCGGAGGGTGGAGATTACGATCTGGTTGTTGTCGGCGGAGGAATCGCCGGCATGAGTGCGGCGGTGTCGGCAGCACGTCTGGGCTGCAAGGTCGCATTGCTGCAGAACAGGCCGGTGCTTGGAGGCAATAACAGTTCGGAGGTAAGGGTCCACCTCGGAGGCGCGTTGGATGTCGGCAAATATCCTTTGCTGGGATCGATGCAAAAGGAGTTCGGCCCGTCGCGGGAGGGGAACGCCCGTCCGGCGGAATATTATGAGGATAAGTTGAAACTTGACTGGATCAGCCGGGAGGAGGGAGTAAGCCTGTTCCTGAACATGCATGTCAATGAGGTTGAGACCGACTCGACAGGGATCATATTATCAGTGACCGGGCAGGAGACACCGACCGGCAGACGGATCAGGTTCACAGCCCCGCTGTTTGCCGACTGCACGGGAGATGGAACTGTAGGATATCTCGCCGGAGCGCATTACCTGATAGGCAGGGAGGGACGCGATGAATATGGCGAGCCGTCGGCTCCTGTCGAAGGTGATTCCATGACAATGGGAGCTTCGATCCAATGGCGCAGCCGCGAACTGCAGGAGGGGGAGAAGCCCGGTTTCCCGGAGTTTGTTTACGGGCTGGCATTCACTGACGAGAGTTGCCGCCGGACCGACATGGGTGAATGGACCTGGGAGACCGGAATGCACAGCGATCAGCTCGGCGCGTTCGAGAAGGTCAGGGATTACGGTATGTTAGTGGCATATTCAAACTGGAGCTACCTCGTCAACAGGTTAGGGATGTATCCTGAAAGGAAGCTTGACTGGGTCGCTTATGTCGGAGGGAAAAGGGAATCGCGCCGATTGCTCGGCGATTACATATTGAAAGAGGATGATCTGGTGAAGCGAGTCAACCATGAGGATGGTTCTTTCGCCGCGTCATGGAGCATCGATCTGCATTTCCCCGATCCTGAGAACAGCCGGATGTTTCCTGACGGGGCATTCATCGCCTCAAACAGCCATGTGTTCATCCATCCCTATGCGGTTCCCTACCGTTGTCTGTACTCAAGGAATATCGGGAATCTCTTCATGGCCGGGCGCGATATCAGTTGCACCCATGTCGCCTTGGGTACTGTGCGCGTCATGCGTACGACCGGGATGATGGGTGAGGTTGTGGGGATGGCCGCGTCGCTGTGTCGCCGTCATGGGGTAGGTCCACGCGACATATACCAGTCTTATCTTCCCCAATTGCGTGAACTGATGGCGGCGGGAGTTGCCTGTGGAGGTCTGCCTGACAATCAGAATTACAACGAAGGGACACATCTGACTGATGACGGATATTGATCGTTAAGGATCTTTTCGCTAACTTTGCAGGAAAACAAACAACGACATGAATCTGAAATTGTTGTCAATGAAGGTTGTGGTTGCCATTGCTATCGGATGGGGAGCCACGGGGGTCTGTGGATGTGGCGGCAGAGTGGAGAATGATACTGTCACGGATGATTTCTCCGGAATCAGAGATCAGCTTGAGAACCGATTGAAGCAAATCGCGGATGATGTGCCGGGACAGCTCGGGGTTGCCGTGATTGTGGAAGGACGTGACACTATGACGCTTAACAATTCGTCGGATTATCCGTTGATGAGCATGTTCAAGCTGCAGGAGGCATTGGCAGTCTGTCATATTCTTGATGAACGGAAGACAGGGCTTGACACGATCATTACGATTGACCGGCGCGCTCTTGACATGGAGACCTGGAGTCCGATGGTCAAGGAGTATGTCGATGACAGTTTCTCATTGTCTGTAGAGAGGCTTTTGAGATACATTCTCATAGACAGCGACAATAATGCGAGCAATCTGTTGTTCGACAGCATAATGTCCCCGGTAGAGACTGACCTCTACATAAGGTCGGCGATCCCCGCGCAGGAGTTTTCCATAAGTCACAGGGAGTCTGACATGAAGAGAGATATTGCGAAAAGTTATGAGAATTGTAGCTCGCCTCTGGCATATGCGGTGCTTGTAGACAGGATATTCAATGACAGCATTGTCAGTGTAGGCAAGCAGGAGTTCATACGGCAGGCCATGTATGACTGCGAGACAGGGGCAGATCGTATCAAGGCCGGTCTCCCTAAAGACCAAGGGATAGGTTTCGCCCATCGGACAGGGTCGGGGTATGTCAATTCGCGCGGAGAGATCGTGGCGGTCAATGACGGGGGATATGTCACTCTTCCCTCCGGTAAAAGCTATTCCATCGCTGTGTTCATCAAAGATTACGCCGGATGCCAGGAGGATGCCGAGAAGGTGATCTCCCGGATTTCCAAGGCTGTCTATGAGGCTGTTGCAAGATGAGATGGCTCCGACGCGAGGGGCTATTCCTTGCCGAGACGGGATTTGTCTGCGTTTGACTCTATCCTCCTCGTTCTGAATTGCTTGCCCGAATTGAAATTATATGTGACGGATAGCTTTGCCGCCATGTGGGCTTTTGTGAACGCCAGACGGTCGTAGCCGGAAGAGGAGGTGCGGGTCCTTGTTGTCCTCTGCAACAGGTTTTCCATTCCGACAGAGATAGTCCATTTGCTTCCCAGACTTTTCTGTAAAGTCGGATTCAGATTCAGGATAGGATAGACGGAGATGTTGCCGATTTTCATTTTGGAGTTGTAGAAGCAGTTGACGGTCAGTGATAAATCCTTGGGGAGCCGGAATGTGGTGCTTGCCACGACCTGCAGATAACCGAATGTGTCGTAGCCTTGGGTGTCATCAAGAATCTGTGAGGTCAGGATATAGGTGATGCCCGAATACAGGCTCCACCATCCCGTCAGACTCAGGAAGCCGTCGGCATGGATGAAGCCATTGCGGGCTTTACCCACATTCCCCCATGTCAGATACATCCGTTCCGGATGGTCAGGGTTTGACCTGAACATCTGCCTGATCGGATTGGAGGTCTGCGTGTAGCCGGTCGCGACGGTGAATTTGCCGGCGAGGAGGAAATCGAGGCTTATTCCATCGGAAAAACTCGGTTTAAGGTCAGGATTTCCGACGGTGTATGAGTAATCCGAGACTTGCGTGACAGTGGGATTGAGCGACTGGAATGATGGTCGCCGGATATTCCGGTTGTAGCCCAGGGATACTGTGTAATCCCCTTTTTCGGTAAGGTCAAGAGAGATTCCCGCGTTGGGGAAGAGGTCAAGATGTGAGGCAGACAGTATATCCCCCTGTGTCCGATAATATTCCCCCCTGATTCCCGCCTTGAATTTCCATCGTCCGGCTTGCCTGTTGAGGGTGGCGTATACGGCGGCTATGTGTTCGTCATAGGAGTCGTCATAGTTGTTACCGAGGTTACTAACCCATCCGTGGTCAGATAGGTGTCGGTGGCGCGATCCATAGGCCACATTGTTGAAGTTATACTTCACGCCTGCGCCAAAAGTCCATCCCGTCCCGAACTTCTTGTTGATTGACAGTTCGGTTACAAAGATGTTGTAACGGCTCGTGTTGTCATTCTCGAATATGGAGTCGGATGGATTGTCGCTCCATTTCATAATGTTGTCTTCATCCGATGATGACTGCCGGTAATTGTAATTCGAGATTAGTTTCAACGCGGATCCATCGTTGTCGAGCTGCCGGATCCAGTTGAAAGTGGCGTTCAGGTTATGGAGCAGACTGATGTTGCGGTAATCCCCTTTGGTCACGGAATTTTCCTCCCCGTAGATTTCTGTCCGTGAATCGGAGGTATGGCGGGTACGGTCGTGGTTGTATTCGATCTGTAGTCCGAACCTGTCACGGGCTGACGGCTCATAGAAAACACCTGTCATCAGGTTGCCTTGCAGGATCTTGCTTTTATGGCGGGAAACGCCGGAAATAGTCAGCATCTCTGACATGGAGGTGGACTCTTCATGAGAGGTAGAGCGGTCTGACGGACTGCCATTGAGGCTCCCGCTCAGATTTGCTGACCATTTTCCCGAATGGAGGTTTATGTTGACGAAAGGGTTGGCGAATTGCTTGTACTCACCCGCTGTCAGTGACATTCCGGCCGATCCGGCCACACCGTCAATCCTGGCGCGCCGCAGATTGATGCGTATCACACCTCCGGCTGAGTCGGCGTTGTATTCCGCTCCAGCTTTCGGGATTATCTCGATAGAGGCGATGGAGGATGATTGCAACGTCTTGAGGTATGTCATCAGCTGCTGGCCTGACAGGTTCACTCTGCGGTCATCGATATAGACCGTCGTGCCTGACTGTCCGTAGATGGAAAGCGCGTCATCATCGGCCCATACCCCCGGCGCGGTCCGGAGCAGTTCGCGGGCATCCTTGTTGGCAGCCAGCGGGTTCGCGGCGATGTTGAGGACAATGCGGTCAGCTTCGCGTCTTATCAAGGGGGCTTTCACCACTACCTCTTTGAGGGTTGTCGAGGTCGGAGTGAGTATTATCCGGCCAATATTTTCTCCGGGCCGTGGGATGAACACATCATCATAACCGATGAAAGAGATTTTTAGGCGGTCACAGTTGTCGCCGATATCAAGTCTGAAAGATCCTATGGAGTCGGTCATTGTGGCTGCTGTCACCGAATCGTTTGAAAACGCGGTGACGTTGGCAAATTCCATCGGGATTGAATCAGCGTCAATCACTATTCCTCTGGTCTCTTTTGAACATACCGTTGACAAACCGGCTACGGCAATCATGAATATTGATATGGATCGCTTCATTTTATCCTTGATTTTTGTTCCTGTCCTATTTTGTAATTGGCGAAAGCCAGTCGGCGATGACCGTTTATGATACTCGCCCAGAACTCCACATCCTTTTCAAAATCGCGCAGGTCGTGTCTTAAAAAGGGCAGTCCCAAGTAAGACGGGACATTCATTTTGTCGGTCGCTTTGGTGCGGCTCTGATAGATGAATATCTGTGCCACCGGCTCGTCGCCGTAATCATAGAAATCCACGACAAGGAGCTGTCTTTTCCTTTTGTTGAAACGGGTGTAGGTGTACATTTCTGAGGGTTGCCTGTCCCAGTCTTCCTGATCATCATCATACAGCCACATAGTATACGGACGTTCATCCTGGAGCGGTGATGAAATGGAGGATGGCCGTTGTCGCAGGTCGCGCTCTTTCGTCCTGACAAACATGGTGAGCATCTCCGGGGCGTAGAAGAGGATCTCGGCACTGTCGAGACCGGCGGTGTGGAGTATGTCAGCGAGAAACCGCTCCATTCCCGGATATTTGTCAACGGAATCCGCGCAGGAGATCAGGGGTGTCTCCACCGGTATCAATCTCTCGTCGAAAGTCATACGGTAGGTGGTGTCGCGGTCGATCACCTGTCCGAAATGGTCGCTGATATGCCACTCTCGGTCGGCGAACACAAGACCGGCCTGTGTATGGCAACTCGAAAGTGTCATGAGTGACAGCAGGGTCGCGGCTAATGCGGTGAAATAGATGTTCTTCTTCATGTTGCTGTTGTTTATGATGCAAAATTACGCCACCGTTGCGTCGGGCAGTCTTAGTCGGGGCTGCTTTAGTCTTAGTTAGTCTTAGCCGGATTGGTCAATGTCGCCTGAATTACTTAAATTTGTGACATGAAACGATTCCGTACAGTAACGATTGTCTGTCTGGCAGCGATCGCGGTGATGGTTGCCGGCAACATCTGGTATCTGTTCTCTCTCTATGACTCGATAAGGGAGCAGGCGATGAGGTCTGTCGGCGAATGTGTCCGCCGGGCCGATATACTTGAGATCATATCCCGTCTGGGTGGCCCGTCAGGAGAGGACCGCTCGTTTATAATCTTGACACTCAAGGTGGAAGGGGAGAAGAGCGATGGAGAGCTTTACGAGTATCCCGCTCTTCTGGAAAACATAGGGGAGACCATGAGCGTTTATTTCCATTTCATTGAGACTTCTGACTCGTTGATGCCAAAGCGCGATTACGCGGTGCTCGACAGCATATTCATGAAAGAACTGGCGAACTCGGGGATTCATCCTCGCCGGGCTATGATACGCCCCTTTTCGGAGAAACTTGACGGGACTGAAGGGTTGTGGCATGTCGAATTCTCGGTATCGGAGGGACAGCAACCTGTCTTCACCGCCTATGTCAGCACTTTGAATGGCCATATATTGAGCCGGATGGCGGGGATAATACTGACTTCGGCGGGGATTCTGCTGTTGACCGGTTTCCTGATCTGGTATCTGCTGCATTGGGTGGGGAAATTGCGGACCATCGAGCAGATGAAAGATGATTTCACCCACAATATGACACATGAGCTTAAAACGCCTGTGGCGGTCGCTTACTCAGCGGCTGACTCCATGTTGCGCTATTACGACCAGAGCGACGAGACGAGAAACAAGCGGTTCCTGAAAATCATATTGCAGAGACTCGGTTTCCTTTCCGGCATGATCGAGAACATACTGTCGATGAGCATGGAGCGGTTCAAGACCATCCGGTTAAATCCTGAGACTGTCGGCTTAAGGCAGCTTGTCGAGGAGATCGCAGGTATGATCGAGCTAAAGGCGGAGAAGCCGGTCAGTATTGAGCTGGATATCCCGGAAGGACTTACAGTGGTCGCCGATCCGCTTCATCTTGGCAATATGTTTTCCAATCTTATCGACAATGCCGTCAAGTATTCGGGTGACTCGGTCGAGATCTCGATAAAGGCCGGAGAGGGGATGATTTCTATTTCAGACAACGGGATAGGTATTGACAAAGACCATCTCCCATATATATTCGACAAGTTCTACAGGGTGACATCCGGCGACCGTTACGAGGTGGGGGGCTATGGGCTCGGACTGTTTTATGTCAGACAGCTATCCGGGTTGCTGGGCTGGACGATAGATGTTGTGAGCATTCCCGGCAAAGGGACTACCTTCACGATAAGGACAAAATGAATTTGAACAACGGCTTATTATGAAAAAAGAGAAGATATTGCTGGTGGAGGATGACGCGACTCTTTCGTTTATCGTCGAGGATGCGCTGACACGCGAGGGATTCGAGGTAGTCTGTGCCGCCAACGGGGAGAAGGGGATTGAGATGTTCCGCAGCGAGAATCCCGACATTGTGGTGGCAGATGTGATGATGCCCCGCATGGATGGCTTTGAGATGGTCAGGCGTATAAGGATGACATCTCCGGGGATTCCTGTCTTGTTCCTGACCGCGCGTACGGCCCTGGATGATGTTGTCAGAGGATTCGAGCTTGGGGCTAACGATTATCTGCGTAAGCCGTTCCAGATACTTGAGCTTGTGGTGAGGATCAAGGCGTTGTTGAGAAGGAACAGCCTGGGTGGGGCGGAGGATTCGCAGTTAGTCATTGGGGATTGCGCTTTGGATTTCTCCTCTCAACGCCTCACGGCGGGTAAGGATACGGTCGTATTGTCGCATACCGAGGCGGTGATACTTGACGAGCTTTTCCGGCATCCCAATGAAGTGGTGGAGGCCCGGACTCTGATGTGGCGCATCTGGCAGAACGATGACTACAACAACCTCAACCGTCTCCACGGATTTATCTACAAACTGCGGAAATACCTGTCCGGCTCCCGAAGCCTTGACATATTGAACGTCAGGGGTATCGGCTACAAGCTTGCCAACAGACAGCCGGAATGAGGCATATTATTTATTTCTCCGCAGACCTGTAATCAAGGATGTAGGATTAGTTGATTTTACAACCCTGTATGTCAGAAATTTGTTGTACCTTTGTAGTCAGAAACTAAAACTCTCCAATTATGGCACGACCAATTAAAGAAACCCCTGAATTATTCGGCAGGGATGCAGAACGTTTCGAGAAAATGATCTCGCAGCCCAGACCGGTGTCAGAAGAGGAGAAAGAGAGGGCACGCAAAGCCTACGAGGTCATGAAGTCCATAAGCAATTTCCAATGGTGACATGGATTTTACGAGACTGATCCAGATTCAACTCTCCGATGACACAGAGATAAAACCGTTCAGATGCGCAGAAGATGATTTGAACGGTTTTCTTTTTGATGATGCCAAGCATTTTCAGAAAGAACTAATGGCTGTTACCTACCTCCTTGAAGATTTGCAGGAGAATGTTACGGTAGCATATTTCAGTCTGCTTGCTGACAAGATTTCGTTTAATCCCGACGAGAGGAATGTCTGGAACAGATTGAACCGCAACATCCCCAATCCCAAACGTCGCAGAAATTACCCGGCCGTGAAGATTGGCAGGCTGGCTGTTAATGAAAAATATGCAGGGACAGGAGTGGGGACATTTGTTCTGGATAATATCAAATATGCGTTCACTACTGTCAAACGGCTCGGGTGTCGTTTTATAACGGTGGATGCCCTTATGTCGGCCGCGCCATTCTATGAAAAGAATGGATTCCGTTTCTTTACTGATCTGGATAAAGATGAAGAAACCCGCCTTATGTTCTTCGACCTTAAAAATTTCGCTTAATAGGAAAATCCATAAAGGAGTAATAAGAGGGATGCACAAGAATATGATCTGCAAGTTTTGGGTGGAGTGTTTGTGAAATCGGATTTTTTGGATTAAATTTGCGTTATATGAGCGAGGATCAAAGATATAGCGAGGATGTGGCGTATTTTGTGGCGTTTTGTATCGAAATATATAAGAATGCCAATGGTATGACAGGAGGCGATGTTTCACATCTATTCGCCGAAACAGGACTGACAGAGTTTCTTGTGGATAATTTTCAATCCATTCATTCCCAAAGTCCTCAATGGATTCTTGAGGAAATCAACGAATATCTATCAACCCGACAATAATGGTCATAGAACTTTATCACGGCAGTCTCGATCGAGTGGAATTTCCTGAAGTCAGAGAACCGAATCGTACTCTTGATTATGGTGCAGGGTTTTATTTGACCTCATCGCGTGAACAAGCGGAAAATTGGGTAAGACGTAAATTCAAAGGTGATATCAGTCAAGGTTGGTTAAACGTTTATGAGTACAGGCCGGAAGCTGAATCAACCCTTTCAGTTTTGTCTTTCGACACCCCGGATGAGCAATGGCTTGATTTCGTTATGGCAAACCGCATGGATAAAGATTTTACCCATGATTATGATATAGTAAAAGGTCCGGTAGCCAATGATCGTGTCTATGCTTCTTTCGCCCTATATGAGGCAGGGTTATTGAGCAAACAAGCTCTGATTTCCGAACTAAAAGCGTATCGGTTGGTTAATCAGATACTGATTCATACCGAAGTGGCATTAAAAGCGATTAGTTTTATTAAAGCTGAGATGATAAATAAATGACAGACCGCAAGATAACATCGAATAATCTCTATCTGTTACTGCCCGGGAAGGTCAGTAAAATGGCGGTGATGTATGCCTCTGATTTTGGAGTTTCCATAACAGAGGCTTTGAGTCGTATATACCAGTCTGTCACCTATCGTCAGCTTGAAGACGAGGAGACAAAATTATGGCACTACGGACCGGTCGCGCTTTATCAGATGTTCCTGGAACAAAAATAGGCAACGACTTGGGCAAGTTT
>JAETNS010000024.1 GCA_021772015.1 Prevotellaceae bacterium
AATAGGCGCAAAAACAAGAAACTCACCGCAAAAGCCAATCGTCGTAACACGCTGACAATCATTTAATTCATTTTGCTTGGCTTATATCCGTTTTACTATGCTCAAAACATACCTTGTCAGACGTGTGGCCGCCCCACTCGTAAGATCCACATTGTAGACCCCGGCCTCATCTTCATTGCCGGTCATGGCGAACCAATAAAGCTGTCTGGTACCGAAGTCAAAAGCCGCGTCCTGGATATATTTAGGCTTCAATCCGGTAGCGCCTATTCTGTCAAAATCCATTTCCTGATTGTAACGCAGAAGATCGCCGTCAACATCAATGGCATAGATCGTCCCCCGGTTATCACTGGCCAGCGCAGTAATGGAGGTGTCAAGCACCTTGATTACTGAGGTTGAGCCGTCCTCTTTGTCAAGTATGCCGAATTCCATTTTGTCGGTGTCATTGTTGAAAAAACACCCGTAAATCTGGCCGTCGGCCGGATTGTAGGTCATCGTTGTGGGAATAGAAGTCTGCGGAATCTCCTTTCCATAAATCACAGACCAGTCTTCGGGAGTGTAGATTTTCAGTTTCACGGAAGTAAGCTCCCCCTGATTGGTCTGGGTATAATCGATGACATAATATTTGCCGTCGCCCCAGCAAGCGCCTCCGATTCCCCCGACTGAAAGGTTGACCGGGGTGACTCGTCCGTCAGGAACAATGTCAATGCTGTAAAGGCCACAAGGGCCACCGGCCTGGGTAAATGTTTCTGCGTCATAACGCAGATAGCCGTAAAACTTCGGGCTGCTGTAATTGCCGTCAAACTCCTCCGCCGTTATTGGCGACAAGGATGGCGCGAGCATCAAGAGACATAGCAGTTTCTTCATAATTGCCACAGATATAATGTGTTTGATTATGGTATCCTTCAAAATCGTCACGCGACCGGAGGATATCCTTTTATTTGATTTCTGTCGCAAATATATCGATTGAAGCCGCTGTGAATTTTAATATAGATTAAGTTCAATCATTTTTTTGCATTTTTTAACTTGCTAAGGTACTGAGGTGTTATGCCAAGATATGACGCGATTATTCTTAGAGGCACATTCTCAATTATTTCGGGGCGATTCTTTATCATCGCCTCGAAACGCCGCTTCGCGTCGCCATTCACCACGCTGTTTTTCAATTCATAATAATAAAACTGGTTATCCGCCATACATAAAGCCCATTTAGCAAACTCGTGATATCGCTCGATCATCATCTCATAATGTCTCTTAGGAATCTTCAGCAGCTCACTATGACAGCACGCCTCAACCTGATAGAACGACGGTTTTCCGGCGTAATAACAATGATACTCCACAAACATCGTTGGAGCCAACGCAAAAGTCGCCGTATGCTCGTTTTCCCCATTCATGAATGTATGCCTTATCACACCATTGGTGACAATATATATATTAGGGTCATATTGCCCGGCGTGGATAAGAATATCCCCACCCTTGAGCGTGACGACTTCCCCGCCGTCCAGAAAGCGGTCCATAACATCTTCATCAAGCACATAACTGCATTCTTCAGAGAGCAGCTCCTTAATAATCTTGTAATCCATGACAATGACAATCTGTTTTCAGACTTTTATAGCGGGTATCGAAAATAAAGAGGATGTCTTACGGCAACCGATCTTAAATCTAATACTCTGAAAAACACATTGCAAAGATAGAGGTTATTTCAAATCCTGCAATGTTTTTCAGTCAAAAACGCCATTGCTCGGAGATGATAAAGAATATCATTGAATATTTCTCTTGAATTTTCAGAGGAATTGCAAGTGAAATTCCCCGAAATATCCGTACCTTTGCAGCCAGATCCTGACCCAATCCCTAAAAACCACATTCTTCACCAAATCTTGCTCCATGAACAAGTCTCTTTTATTGCTGGCCGTCGGCGCGGCCACTTTGGGCGCGTATGCAAATTCCTCATCCCGGTCTTACGCAGCCCCGTCGCTGGCAATTTACGGCGACTCAATTGTAATCACCGCCGAAGGCGCTCCCTCTCTCCTTGTAGAGCGCTCGGAGGGCCGATTTTCCCCCTACGCTCCTGTCGGGAATATGACCGGAGGAAAATTCGTTGACCGCTCCCCTGCTCCTTCCCCTTGGAAATGTTATTATCGCCTGGTCGACAATGACGGGATCGCCATAGACACTCTGTCGCTCGACAGGGAGGTTTTCGGACAGGATGTGTTGTTTTACTCTCCCTGCGATGATCCGCAGACAGTGGCCGCTTCGTTGGAAGAGATCAACCGGAAGCTTTTCGGAAAAGAGTTCAGTTCAGACCGCTACGCCTTAATGTTCAAACCGGGAGATTATACTCCCGTGGGGCTGATAAATGTGCCCTTCTATGTGCATGTCGCCGGTCTTGGAGAAACTCCTTACGAGGTAAGGTTGTCGAATATCCATACCCCGCCTCATCTTTCTGAAGGGAACGGCACATGCACCTTCTGGCGGTCTGCCGAAAATTTCTCCATAACAGGCCCCGCGACATATGATGAACCGGAAACCTTCAAATGGGCCGTCTCGCAGGCAGCCCCGCTACGACGTATCCACTCCGAGAGGGTCATGCGCAACCAATGGGGTAACGGATGGGTCAGCGGAGGATTTTCAGCCGACTGTGATTTCGAGGCAGCAGCCGGATCTGACCACCAGCAACAATGGTTTACCCGCAACAGCCGCCTCGCCTGCGGACGTGGCGAATTCCGCGAGGAGAAATACAATTATTGTTTTGAAGGAGTGGAGCTTGGGAAAGATGCAGATTTAGGGTCATATATCGGAGACACTTGCCGGGAAAACGTGACTTTCATCAGCACAACCCCGGCAATGCGCGAAAAACCATTCCTGTTTGTGGGAAAAGACGGACGTTACAAAGTATTCCGTCCGGCACTCCGCCACGACTCAAAAGGGGTGTCATATACCCGCGATAATATGGGAGAAGGAGAGGAGATTGACCTTGTCGACAATTTTCTTATCGTCAAAGGCAGCCTGTCGGCGGCTGAGATCAATGACGCATTGTCTGAAGGGAAACATGTATTGTTCACCCCCGGTATGTACCTGCTTGAAACGCCACTACATGTAACGCACCCTAACACCATCATCATAGGCCTCGGATGGGCTACTCTCATTCCGGGCCCGGAGAATCCCGACACAGCGATAGAGGTCGATGATGTCGATGGAGTAAGTATAGCTTCCCTGCTGTTTGACGCTCATTATTCATCCAAAACTCTTTTGAAGATAGGGGATGAACACTCAGCCGGTGATATACGGCATGATTCCAACCCGACAGTGCTGTCAGATCTCTTTTTCCGCATCGGAGGCTTCCGTCCTGACAAAGTGCATGTGGATCACGCCGTCATGATAAACAGCAACGACGTGATAGGAGATCATTTCTGGATATGGCGCGCGGACCATGGCGTACGCGGATCTGTCGGATGGAGAATCAACACGGCCCGTAACGGACTCGTTGTCAATGGCGACAATGTCAGCATTCATGGCCTTTTCAATGAACATTTCCAGGAATATCAGACATTATGGCGCGGAGATAACGGCAGGATGGTGTTCTATCAATGCGAGACACCATATGATGCACCCACTCAGGCTGACTATCGTAGCGAGAACGCAACCCGCGACGGATACGCCGCCTACAAGGTCGCCGACAACGTCAAGGCTCATGAAGCCTACGCTATGGGCATATATGATGTCATCATCAATGACATACGGATCGAGAATTCCGTGGAGACCCCCGACAACAACGGCATCCGGATAACCAACCTTTGCAACAATTCTCTTTCTTCACCCGGACCGCGTGGGATCGGTTTTCTGATCAACAATAAAGGGATAAGCACATATAACACATTCAGGGACAATCTTGTCCGCATCCCGTTCTTTCAAGGAGAGCAACCGGCCAAGACTCTATGACAACATGAATATAATAATAAGAGACGCAGTGTCAAAATTTTTGGCACTGCGTTTATTTATTGTCGGGATAATGGAAGTGAGGTCAGATCATGCGACCTTTATGCACAAAAAAATTGATTGTCTCCCGACAACCAATCTTAGTTAACCTTAAATCTAATACCATGAAAAACACAATGCAAATGTAGGGGTTATTTCAATCCCCGCAATGGATTTTGGCAAAAAAGCATTACCGGTTTAACTTTATTTTGCACCATTTGGCAACAAACCGGCCAAACAACAAACTTTTTGCTCCAACCTCCGGCCTTTTAATAGCAAATTGCTTCCAAGAGCCAATCACATGGCATTTGCATCAGGTCCGCATCGAAAACATTTGTTAACACTCCATAAAACAACGCCATTACATCCCCGAAAAAGGGCGCCGACTCGGGTAAATTATATCTTTCTGTTAGCAACGGTGAAAGTTTTTGAAAAATTACTTAAAGCCTCTCCGTGATATTGGTATATTTCAAGGGATGGCTTAATTTTGCGGAGCGTTTCAACGGGAGTTTCCAAAAATGTTGCTAACTTTGCAGCTTGAAATGTTGCGGGTTGCCGGGGTCTTGATCCGGTTGCCCCTGCATCTTTATATTATTGACAATGAAAAAAGGCTTCCATTCATATTTACCGGCTGTCTTGCTGATGGCACTCGCGACAGCGGCCTCGAGCTGCAATTCCGATGAGACTTGGGGCACAGACCCTCAGGATCTCTCCGGGACAGCAGTGACGGCGTTCTCCCTGAAAGCAGACAATTCGGTGCTCAACAATCTCGACTCGGTCTATTTTTCGATCGACCTCGTTGATTGCCTGATTTTCAACGCCTCACCTCTTCCATTCGACACCAAGATTGACGCTATCGCCGTCAGCATATCAAGCGACGCATGCTCCGTTGCCGAATTATATGTCAACGGGGATGAGGAAAAAGAAGCCTCCGTTGTCAATTACCTCACATCTCCCGACGAGAAAATCGATTTCAGCAACGGTCCGGTAAGGCTCCATCTGGTATCTGCCGACGGCCAGCATGAACGCGATTACCAGATCAGCCTGAACGTAGCCAAAGAGTCGTCCGACTCCTTGTATTGGGATGAGTTGCAAGCCGGATCTCTGTTTGGAGTCGCCTCCATGAAGCGCGCCAAGACAGTGAAAACCGGAGACAACGCCCTGATGTTAAGCCTCTCTGCCACAGGGAAAGCAGGCATATCAAAATTCATTCCGGCCACAAAAACAGGCGGAGGAAATTGGGGACCGACAATAGTGGAACCTGTGTTCAGCCGCAACGGAGTGGCTGTTGACGCGGCTTCTTTCCTTGATGTGGAGTCATTCACAGCCACAGAGAATGGAGATCTTTATGTAATCGACAAGGACGGCACATTATATCGCAGCACCGACAACGGCTCCAATTTCGCTATGGTCGACAACAATTGGGAAAGCGTGACAGCCCCCTACCGCGATGCAGTACTCGGAGTGAAAGATAACGCAGGCAGTCTGACATTGGCCGCATATCCCCCCTCCGCGTGGCCCCAGGGAGGCGCGACCATGCCGGCAGACTTTCCTGTGGCAGGGACATCCGGAGCAGCCGTCTTCGACTCCAAATGGGCAACCAATCCTCAGATAGTCATCACCGGCGGCAAGACCACCGGCGGCAACTTCACAGGAGCCACATGGGCATTCGACGGCAAAAAATGGGCAAAAGTCAGCGACCGGCTCACTGCCGCGACCGGCTACGCGATGGCCAAGTACATTGTGGCGGAAACAGACACAACCACCTGGCGTGTAACCCAACGGGAAGTGCTTATCGCTTTCGGAGGCCAGGGGGAAAAGAACGTCAGCGAAGTCTGGATCTCACGCGACATGGGCGTGAACTGGCAAAAAGGCTCCTCACTCCTCCAATTGCCTGAATATATTCCATTCACCACCGGCGCATCACTGCTGGTCTTTGACAAGACTCTTGATGCCGGATCCTCTGTCACACCATTGGCCGTAAAGCCGATCACATCATGGGACTGTCCATACCTCTACATGTTCGGAGGATACGATTCAAATGGCAATATCAGGGACACTTACTGGAGCGGCGTGGTAAACCATCTGAAACTCAAACCTCTCCAATAAATCAACACCTCATCCTCCCTTTCCAACAATCCCCCAATGAAACGTCTGACTGCCATATTGCTGCTGCTCACAGGTTGCGTCATCACAAACAGGATGCACGCCCAGGAGTCCACATACAGATTTGACATGGGTGGCCAGATAGGCATGTCAGGCTATCTCGGCGACGCGTCGTCGAGCATATTCTCTCATCCGGGATTTTCCGGCGGTCTGACTTTCCGGTACCTGCCGGATGTCAGATGGAGCCTCAGGACATTGGTAAACGTATTGTCGATAAGCGGAGACACAAGAGGAATGGATGATGTCTTCCCCGGCTTTTCCAACTATGATTTCAAAGCCACAGTTATTGAAGCTCAGGAAAGAGTCGAGTTCAACTTCTTCCCCTACGGCATAGGCGAGACATACAAACGTCTCAGACGCTGGACCCCCTATCTCGCAGCCGGTGTCGGAGTGTCAATATCCACATGCTCCGGCCAGACCAACGCCGGATTCAATATCCCTATGGCGTTCGGAATCAAATACAAGGCAAAACCACGCCTTAACCTCGCCCTTGAGTTTTCAATGACGAAAGTGTTCTCAGACCATATGGACGGTCCGTTGAGCGACCTACATCAGATAGAAAGCTCTTTCGCAAGAAATACTGACTGGTACTCCAACATCTCTTTCTCGCTGACATACGAGTTTGGAGAGCGTTGCGCCACATGCCACTATGTCGACTGACAATGGAAAAACTGATTGAAAGCATCGACCGGAACAGGATCCCCGCCCATGTCGCCATAATCATGGACGGCAACGGGCGATGGGCCAAAAGCCGTGGGCTTGACCGCTCTGAAGGCCACGTCGAAGGGGTCAACACTGTGCGCCGTATCACCGAAATCGCATCGGAGATCGGGGTCGGATGCCTGACGCTCTATGCCTTCTCCACGGAGAACTGGAACCGCCCGCAGGCCGAAGTCGATGCCCTGATGCATCTGATCGGAATCGCAATAGAAAGGGAGACACCCGACCTTATCCGCAACAACGTCCGCCTGAGAATGATCGGAGACTTCGGGCGGATGCCGGAGGATGCCCGCAAGCGCCTGCAGGGATGCTTCGACGCGACATCCCATTGCACCGGGCTTGTGCTGAATCTCGCCCTTAGTTATTCGGGCAGATGGGACATCGTCGAGGCCGCAAGACTATTGGCTGCCGACGCTGCGAAAGGAACGATCGCTCCCGACGACATTGACGGGAATCTCCTCGCATCAAGACTGTCGACAGCCTCACTCCCCCAGCAGGATCCCGACTTGCTTATCCGTACCGGCGGCGACCTCCGCGTCAGCAATTTCCTGCTATGGGAAATCGCCTACTCCGAAATAGAGGTCACTGACAAATACTGGCCGGATTTCTCCAAGGAAGATTTCCTGCAAGCCATACTCAACTACCAGAAACGGGAACGCCGTTTCGGCAAAACCAGCGAACAGATTGCCGCCGACGGCACAAACAAATAAACCGACACTGACATTCCATCATATATGAGATACAGGTCATTACCGCTTTTCCTGCTCCTCCTCGCCACGGTCATTCCCGGACTTTCTGCCCAGGAACACACCGATACCATCTATAATCCCCCCATCGTTTATTCAGGGATACCGACCACCTATGAGATTGCCGGTCTACGGGTAACCGGAGCTGACAATTACGAAGATTACATCGTGATCGGATATTCCGGACTCAAAGTCGGCGACGAGGTGGAGATTCCGGGCAGCGACATCACAACCGCTGTGAAACGGCTCATGCGCCAGGGGTTGTTCGCCCAGGCACAGATCCTCGCCGAGAAGATCGCGGGAAACAAGATATGGCTGGTCATCAACCTGCGCACACAACCACGTATCTCGGAAGTGCAGTATGGCGGCATGAAGAAAAGCGAGCGTGAAGAACTGCAGAAACGTCTGCAGCTGATGAAAGGCAACCAGATCACCCAGAACATCGTCAACCGCGCCACTCAGATCACAGAGAAATACTTTGCCGACAAAGGATTCGGCAACGCGACGGTGAAGATCTGGCTTCAGGAGGATCTAAGCCATAAAAACGAGATGATCGTCCATATCGATGTCGACAAACACTCTAAAGTGAAAGTCCATAAGATCTATATCGATGGCAATCAGGTCCTATCCGACGGAAAGCTCAAGCGCGTCATAAAAAAGACCAATGAAGGCAGCAACATCTGGAAACTGTTCAGCCAGAAAAAATTCGTCGAGAGCGACTACCGCGACGACCTCAACCGCATCATAGAGAAATACAATGAGATGGGTTACCGCGACGCGAAAATCCTCAGTGACTCTGTGGTGCCTTACGAGGAAAACAAAGTGGATGTGTATATCAATCTTGAGGAAGGGAAACGATATTACATCAGCGACATATCATGGGTCGGAAACACCCTGTACTCGACCGACCAGCTTGATTACCTCCTCGGCATGAAGCCCGGGGATGTCTACAACCAGAAGCTGCTCAACAAGCGCCTGACAATGGACGATGACGCGGTCTCCAACGCCTACATGGACAAGGGATACCTCTTCTACCAGCTCGTGCCTATAGAGAAAAACATCAACGGCGACTCAATCGACCTCGAACTTAGAATGTTTGAAGGCCCGCAGGCTCGCGTCAACAAGGTCGTGATCACCGGAAATGACCGCCTTTACGAGAAGGTTGTCCGCCGTGACCTGCGTGTGAAACCCGGCGAGCTGTTCAGCAAAAACGATGTCATGCGTTCATTGCGTGAAATCGCCCAGACAGGCCATTTCAACCCGGAAAACATGAACCCCGATATCCAGCCCAACGAGGAAAACGGTACCGTCGACGTTGTATTCAATCTTGAATCCAAGGCCAACGACCAGATCGAGCTGTCACTCGGTTGGGGACAGACCGGCATTATCGGAAAAGTAGCGTTGAAATTCACCAACTTCTCAATCAAGAACCTGTTCAATCCGGGATCATACAAAGGATTGATACCTCAGGGGGAAGGACAGACATTCACAATCAGCGCCCAGACCAACGCCCGTTACTATCAGATGTACTCCGTATCCTTCCTCGATCCTTGGTTCGGAGGGAAACGGCCCAACTCCCTGCAGGTGTCTGCCTACTACAGCCGCCAGACCGGTGTGAACTCATCGTATTACAACTCCAACTGGTCTAATCCTTACCTTTATGGCGGATACGGCTATGGATACGGGTATGGTTCCAACTACTACAACGATTATTACCAGAACTCCATCGAGAATGCCTATGACCCCAACAAGGTGTTGCAGATGGTCGGTGTGACCGTAGGATTCGGGAAACGTCTGAACTGGCCTGACGACTATTTCACATTCACAACCGAGCTTAGCTACAACTGGTATTACCTGAAGAACTGGGAATACCTGTATTACATGAACAACGGTACCTCAAACGCCCTTGTGCTCGGTCTCACTCTGGCCAGAAACTCCATCGACAACCCTCTCTATACCCGACGCGGCTCTACATTCTCGCTCAACCTGCAGCTTACCCCTCCCGCTTCGCTCTTCGGCAAAAAGAACTGGGAAAAGCTTTACAACGAGAACACGACAGCATCCAAGAAAGAGCTTTACCACTGGATCGAATACTGGAAACTGCGTTTCAAATCACGCACATACACCCCGCTCACAGATCCTGACGGAAAATGGACACTCGTGCTGATGACCCGCGCCGATGTCGGTCTGCTCGGGAGCTACAACAAATGGCTGCGTTCGCCGTTCGAGACATTCTATGTCGGTGGCGACGGAATGAGCGGATCCTACACCTATGCGACAGAGACCATCGCCTTGCGCGGTTATGAGAACGGCCAGCTGACCCCGTGGGGACGTGAAGGCTACGCCTACACCCGCCTCGGCCTTGAGCTGCACTTCCCCTTCATGCTCCAGCCATCGACAACAATCTACGGACTTGTCTTCGCCGAGGGAGGTAACGCATGGACTTCCGTAAAGGACTTCTCTCCGTTCAATCTCAAACGTTCAGCCGGAGTCGGTGTCCGCATCTTCCTCCCCATGGTGGGCATGATGGGTATCGATTGGGCCTATGGTTTCGACACTGTTTTCGGCCAGAAAGGAGGCAGCCACTTCCACTTTATCCTCGGCCAGGAATTCTGACCTGACAACAAGGTGGCGGCAGTCAACCATCAGAATGTCAGCCTCCTCTTGCCCGATCCCATCTCTTCCTGACAGGCTTAAACCTTTTCGCCACAGGATTGTCTTAATAATAAGTGACAAATCAAAAACGACTTACCCATGAAAAAGATATTGTTGACCCTTGCGGTCGTTATGGCAGCCTGCCTCGGAGCGTCCGCCCAAAAGTTCGCCCTCGTCGACATGGAATACATCCTGAAGCAGGTGCCTTCCTACGAGATGGCCAACGAGCAGTTGCGCCAGCTCTCATTGCGCTGGCAGAAAGAAGTCGAGGCTGTCAGCCGCGACGCGGATGCCTTGTATAAAAAATATCTTTCAGACAAAGTATTCCTCACGGAAGACCAGACAAAGAAGCGCGAGGAGGAGATTGTCGCCAAGGAAAAACAAGCTTCTGAACTCCGATACAAATACTTCGGCCCGGAAGGAGAGCTGTACAAAAAGCGTCAGACTCTCATGAAACCTATCCAGGACGATGTCTACAATGCCGTCAAGAAATTGTCGGAAGAGAGAGGATACCAGTGCATCTTTGACCGGGCTTCCTCAGCAAACATCGTATACGCATCCCCCCGAATCGATGTCAGCAACGAAGTACTTGCAAAACTCGGATACGCTAATTGAAAACAACAAACAAAGTAATAGACCATCTTAAAAATGATTAAGAAAATTCTTCTGGCCCTTGCAGTGGCCCTTCCCATGTGTGCATGGGCGCAGAGCGCCAAATTCGGCGTGGTAGACCCCGAGTCGATTATTCCCGGAATGGCTGAATATGTTGAAGCCCAGAACCAGTTCAACGAGGCATCCAAGACCTTTGAAAGCGAATACGCCAAGATTCAGGAGGAATTCAAGGCCAAGTATGAGGAGTTCCAGAAAGTGATGTCTGACTCCACTACCCCCCAGACCATCAAAGACCGCCGCGCCCAGGAAATACAGGAACTGAACCAGAAATCAGAGCAGTTCGCACAGTCCGCACAGCAGGAACTCGCCCGCAAGCAGCAGCAATTGATGGCTCCCGTGCAAGAGAAGCTCATCAACGCCATCAAGGCCGTCGGAACAGAGGGCGGTTTCACAATGATACTTCCTCTCGGGACTGCCGCATACATCTCCAATGATGTTGTCGATGTTACCCCCCTCGTAAAGGCAAAGCTCGGAGTCAAAGACACCCCCGCTGCCAAATAACCATCATAAAATATAACCATACAACCGCAGGATCCGCTTAAGACAGCGACTCCTGCGGTTGTTCATATCAGGGCAAATTTGACATGAATATAGCCATTTATGACAAAATAGTGTCAGATAATTACTTCAAAAATACCTATCTTTGCCCCGATGAAACAGAGTTGAACCCATTTCATCTTACAACTCAAAATCAGCAACCCTCATCATTAACAATATGATTCCTGTCTTAAGATTCACGACCTACTACAAATCTGTCATATGGGGCGGCGAACGCATCGCCCGTTACAAAGGCCTACCCTCTCTTGGCTCCGACATAGGAGAATCATGGGAACTGTCTCCAATGCCGGGTCATGAGTCTGTAGTGGCGGAGGGGCCTTTCAAAGGAGAGACGCTAAACGCCCTTGTAGCCCGATTCCCTGAAGAAATTCTCGGCAAGAGGGTCAATGACAAATGGCATGGCAAATTCCCGTTGCTGGTGAAATTCATTGATTCCAATGATGACCTCTCAATACAGGTCCACCCTGACGATAGACTCGCAAAGAAACGCCATGATTCATTGGGGAAAACCGAAATGTGGTATTCCCTCGATCCGCAACCGGGAGCATACCTGTATGCGGGCTTTAACAAAAAAATGGATCCTGCGACATTCCGCCGGATGATAGAGGAGAACACAATCGTCGACGCACTCGGCAAATTCGACGTGGAGAAAGGCGACCTCTTTTATCTGCCGGCAGGGAGCGTGCATGCCATCGGGCGAGGCAACCTCGTGGTAGAGATACAGGAAGCCAGCGACATCACATACCGCATCTACGACTACGACCGTCGCGACTCAGAGGGAAATCCCCGTGAGCTTCATGTAGACCAATCAATCGACGCGGTAAACTATGACGATATCGCCGGCGATAAAAAGAATATCAAAGCAGATAAAGGGGAGGAGAAAACTCTTGTGGATTGCGAATACTTCAAAACCGCAGTCAGGGACATCAATCAGAAAGCTCATATCGATCTGTCATCACTCGATTCATTCTCCATCATCATAGGGATAGGCGGTTCGCTTACCCTCACTTCCCATGATGGCAAAATCACACCCCTCCCCCAGGGACAGACTTTGCTGATTCCGGCATGTATCCCATCGGTTGAGATCGGCGGGAACGGCCAGATCCTGACCGTCCACCTTTGACTTTGTATGAGACTCCTCTGAATGGTTCAGACCCGGTTTTTCGCAATCCTGTCGAGATAACGCTCACAAAGGAGACGTGATGTGGAACCGGGCCGGGTGCTGACCAGCGACAATATCTCTTCCGGCTTATGCCACGCTGCTGCGTCTACTTCCACCGACAGCTTAAGTTCACGGGAGTCCACACGGGCGAAGAACCCGATCATCATCATCTCTTTCCTCGCAAACCAGTTGGTCAACAGAAGCTCCAGCTCCTCTACCTTTTGGCCGGTCTCCTCATAAATCTCACGTATGGCGCAGCTCTCCGCGTCCTCGCCCGGCACAACATAACCCGACACCAGGTTATGGAAATCCTTTGAGATATAATCCTGACGAAGCAACAACACTTCTCCCTTTTCGTTATACACCAAGGCTATCACCGCCACAGGGAACATGTCGAACCACGGTTTGCCACAGGTATCACACCAAGGCACTTCCCCCTCATCCCCAAGTATCCGGCTCGAAAGAGCCGCCCCGCAATCAGGACAGAATTTAAAACGCATAAGTAATCGTGAAAAAATTTACTTTCATCCAAAGTGTTTAATTACAGATGTCATCAAACACACTCTTGGCCGTGAAACTGAAAGAGTCCGCGTCGCGGTCAGTAGGAAGCCATCCACGCAGCTTCTTTACATTCTCAAGCGAGAACGTGGCGGTCAACACAGGCCCGAAGGGGGTATCAATGACATTGCCGTAACTTTCCGGAACGGGACACCCTTCCGGAGCCACAGATGGCGGCGGGACTATCTGACGGCCAAGCTCATCGACGATCATCGACAGACCGTCATATTCCCCGTAATCATCCGTACCCGAACGATCCGCGCCCATAACCACGATCTGATTCTCTATTGCCCTGGCGATCAGCAGATGCCTCCAGGCATATCCCCGGTTGACCGGCCAGTTGGCCGGCACAAGCAACAGATCGGCACGCATGTCTACATTCCTCCCCCATACCGGGAACCGCAATTCATAACATATCAGCATCGAGACATTCCACCCCCTGAAACTGACCAACGGCGGACGATGTTGTCCATGTACCAACACCTGCGATTCCTTCGACAAGCAGAAAAGATGATGTTTGTCATAAAACACAATCGAGCCGTCCGGGAGCGCCATGAATCCACGGTTGAAATATCTCAGACCGTCATCTCCCATATGCTCTTTGGCAAGAAAACTTCCCGCGACCATCATGCCTTTCTCTACGGCAATACGGGAAACCAACCTCATGGCCGGCCCGTCATTATCCTCCGCGAGTTGCAGCATACGGTCTGTGTCTTTCATGAAAGAAGTGGTGAACAGTTCGGGAAGCAACGCGATATCGGTGTTGTCGGGGAGCTGCTCGACCATCCGGGCGACACGCCGCAGATTTTCCGTCACATCTCCTGATTCCATATCAAGAGATAATACCGCCACAGACAGCCGAGCATCATTCTGAGGCTGCCTCCCATCTTCCATCATGGAGATATTTCGGCTCATTCGGCAATGAAATTTTCAGGATGACATCCCGTGAACGGGCTGTAATATTTCTTTATAGCCCGCATGTCTGCGTCAAGATTGCCGGATGGCTGGAAAACATCATTTATCATGGCTTTCTTCATCCGGAAATCAATTACAGCGAGACAGACCGGGATTCCCGCCTCTCGTGCTATCCGCAAAAAGCCTGTGTGCCAGCTTGATGTCGGCTTACGCGTACCCTCGGGAGTTATGGCGACAACGAGTCGTGGCTCACTCCTGAAACGGGCAACCATCGCCTCCACCAGAGACTGTTTCTTATTCTGCCTCACAACCGGGATTCCCCCGATGGCTTTGAAAAGATAACCCAAGGGGAAGAAAAACCACGAGGATTTCATCATGAAACCTGCTTTGCGGCCTACCGACCTTATCGCAAGTTCCCCTATGATGAAATCCCAGTTGGAGGTATGTGGGGCCACGCATATGATTGCTTTAGGGAAGTCTGGGACAGAAACCTCGACTTTCCATCCGGCCCATCTCAATATCCTTGCGGCAAAATTCATATGCCAAGCAACTGTTCGGAATTATTTTATTTAACAATCGCGATTTGTGACCAAATGTCGAAGTCAAGCTTTCTTGTTGTTGTCCTTGACAGCCTGAGGCACAGCGGCGTTCATTTCTTTGACAATAGCGTTAACTTTGTCATAAAACTTGCCACGCAAAGACCTGAAAGCTGTCTTGAAGTAAGCGGCACGGGCTTTGCGGTAGGCGTAGCCGTTTTCAAAGTCGGCAGGCAGCTTGTCGAAAGCGAATGTCACATTGTTGAGAGCCGAGATCTGCAGATCGGCGATCTTCAGGATGATCTCAGTCATCGCCTTCTCGTCCACACCCTCGACAAAGTTCTTAGCCAGAAGGCATTCAGCGGCCAGGTCGCCACATACATATCTGATTTCCTTTTTAAGTTCTCTTTTGTTTGCCATGACGGTTGTTTTTAGGTATTGGGTATATTTTGATTTCACTTGAGTATGATCTTAGCCAAAGCAGGCAACGTCGGAGGAATCTTCACTGCGGGAAGATTCAGCATGTCAAGGCCGTCAAGCTGAGGAGGAGGAACCGGAGTGTGGCCTATAGCCTCCATGATGGCCTGCGGGAATTTCACAGGATGGCCTGTCGCCATAACCACCCCGACCTCTCGGGGAGCAAGTTTCCCCTTCAATGCCCGGAAGGCCGTCGCCGACTGCGGGCCCAGAAGATATCCCTCTGACTTGTAGACCTCCCGGATTGTCTGTACGATGTCACGGTCAGTGAATGCCACTCCCTCGACATCCTCACGCAACCGGTCAAGATCGCCGCCATAAAGGTCGATGATGCGGGCAAGATTTGACGGGCTGCCGACATCCATAGCTCTGGCGAGAGTCATCAATGCGCGGCGTGGCCGCAGACCTCCTGTCTGCAAATATTCAACAAATGTGTCGTTGGCATTGTTGGCCCCCACGAAACGTTCGACCGGAAGCCCCATTTTCTTGGCCATCAACGCTGCCGCGAGATTGCCGAGATTTCCACACGGCACACTTATCCTGACCTTTGTGGCATCGGGCACCTTCCCAATCGCCCGGGCATAGGCATGGAAATAATATATGATCGACGGAAACTGCCGGGCTATGTTTATAGAATTGCCCGATGTCAACGCCACAGCGGTGTTTATCTCCTTGTCAAGCAACGCTTGTTTGACAAGAGCCTGACAGTCGTCAAACGTCCCTCCGATTTCAACCGGGGTGACATTCTTACGGTTGGAGAACATCGCTATCTGTTGGCGTGAAAGCTCTCCCCTGGGGAACAGCACAATCACCCTTGTGTCAGGACTGTCCTTGAAACTGTCGGCAAGCGCGCCACCACTGTCGCCGGAGGTAGCCAGTATGATCGCCCGGGATTGCCTTCCCGGAGAGAGCAATGGCAACAACCGCGACATGAACCTTGCCCCAACATCCTTGAACGACAAGGTCGGTCCGTGGAAAAGCTCCATCACATACAATCCTTGTTCCTCCTCCATCTCCTTAAGTGGGACGGGGAAGTCAAGCGCGTCATCCACAAGGGCCTTTACCGCCGAAGATGAAAGCAAGTCGCCAAGCAGAGTGTCACATACGACATATCCGATCTCCTGGAGCGACATTTCAGAGATGTTCTTGAAAAAAGCCCCCGGCAGAGACGGCATTCTTTCAGGCATGAACAAGCCTCCGTCTTCAGCCAGTCCGTTTTGTATGGCTTCAGGGAAAGTCACTCCCCGGATCTTCCCGTTGGTGCTGTGAAACAACATATCCAGTTTGCCTTGAACATTTCTTTTACAAGTACATCCGGGCTTTTCCCCCGGATAGCATCCAATGCTACAAATTTAATCAAATCTATACGGTCTCCCAAATTTTAGGGAGTCTTTTTTCCTGAAAAATTTTGACATACAAAACTGTTTTAAATGATTTTGTGGCTATTACGGTACTGCACAACCTCCGGCCTCCACATTATGGCACTTACGGCAAACCGTCGCGGACGGTTTGCCGTAAGAACATGTATGATTGGACTGAAAACGGCCAGATACGCCGTCCTATCCGTCAAAACTCACTGGTAAAATGGAAACGTATCGCCGGGAAATCCGCCTGGGCCATCTGCAAGACATAATTGGAGTCGGCAAGAAACACGTCACGTCCATCCCGGTCAATGGCCATGAACTGGTGTTTGCGTTTCTTGAACGCATCCAAAGCAGCCGCGTCATCGCTCTCGATCCAACAGGCTTTGTAGAGGCTTATCGGCTCCCAACGGCATTGCGCGCCGTATTCGTGAAGCAGGCGGTACTGGATCACCTCGAACTGCAGCTGGCCGACTGTTCCGATTATCTTCCGTCCGTTGAACTGGTTGACAAACAGCTGGGCCACACCCTCGTCCATCAACTGCTGGATTCCTTTCTCCAACTGCTTGGACTTCATGGGATCGGTGTTCTCGATATACTTGAACATCTCCGGAGAGAAACTTGGCAGTCCTTTGAAATGAAGATTCTCACCGGAAGTGAGGGTGTCGCCGATTTTGAAATTGCCGGTATCCGGGATTCCGACAATGTCACCGGGATATGCCTCGTCCACGACACTCTTCTTCTGGGCCATGAACGCGGTAGGAGCCGCAAAACGCATCATCTTGCCGGAACGTACATGCTTGTAGTTGGCATTGCGCTCAAACTTGCCGGAACATACCTTGACGAAAGCTATGCAGGAACGATGGTTGGGATCCATATTGGCATGTATCTTGAACACGAAGCCGGTGAACGCATCTTCCTGCGGCTCTATCTTCCTCTCCTCCGCCTGAGTCGGACGCGGAGACGGGGCGATCTTCACAAAACAGTCAAGCAACTCCTTCACACCGAATGTATTCAACGCCGAGCCGAAAAACACCGGAGCCACCTCTCCACGCAGATACGCGTCGACATCAAACTCGGGATATACCCCCTCGATAAGCTCCAGGTCCTCGCGCAGCTTGGATGCATCCGCCTCCCCGACAGCCTGATCGATCGCGGGATCATTCACGTCATCGATCTCGATGCGCTCGGTTACTTTCTGTTTGTCGGGCTTGAACAGATCAAGGCCCTGTTCATATATATTATATACCCCTTTGAACTTGGCTCCTATGTTTATAGGCCATGAGAGTGGACGTACTGCTATCTTCAATTCATTCTCAAGTTCATCGAGGATGTCAAACGGATCGCGGCCCTCGCGGTCGAGCTTGTTGACGAAGATGATCACAGGTGTATTGCGCATCCGGCAGACTTCCATCAGTTTGCGGGTCTGTTGCTCTACACCCTTGGCGACATCGACGACTATGATGACGGAGTCAACAGCGGTAAGTGTCCGGTAAGTGTCTTCGGCAAAATCCTGGTGGCCCGGAGTGTCAAGGATGTTGATCTTGTAATCTCCATAATTGAACCCCATAACGGATGTCGCCACAGAGATACCCCTCTGTTTCTCGATTTCCATCCAGTCGGAAGTCGCGGTTTTCTTGATCTTGTTTGACTTTACGGCACCGGCGACATGGATGGCTCCTCCGAAAAGCAACAGCTTCTCGGTAAGGGTTGTTTTTCCGGCGTCAGGGTGTGAGATAATGGCGAACGTACGGTGGCGCGCTATTTCTTCTTGCAATGACATCAGTGACGGTTGATAAGTTTCATGCAGTCTTCAAGGCTCTCTTCCCAATGGGGAATCTCCACTCCATATGTGGCTTTGATACGTGAACGGTCAAGGATAGAATACGCCGGGCGTGATGCCGGGGTCGGGAAATCCTCCGTGGGTATTGGTGTAAGCTTCACTTTCTTGCCGGCTATGCGGAAAATAGCGTGGGCGAAGTCATACCATGAAGCCGCTCCTTCATCCGTGAAATGATATATGCCGGCGACCCATTGATGGGACTTAAGTATTTTAAGTATCGCGCGGGCAAGATCCCTGGCGTAAGTCGGCGTGCCTATCTGGTCGCTGACCACCCGTATCTCATTCTGGTTGTCTGCAAGACGGAGCATTGTCTTGACGAAATTGTTGCCATATGAAGAATATAGCCACGCCGTGCGGATTATTATGCTTTCGGGAGCAAGAGCCAGCAAGGCGGTCTCCCCCTTGCGCTTCGATGTGCCGTATTGCGAGATAGGGTTGACCTTGTCACTCTCACGGTAAGGCCGGTGGTTGGTCCCGTCAAACACATAATCGGTGGATATGTGGATGATCTTGGCTCCGTTCGCGTCGGCAGCCACCGCCAGATTCTTCACCGCGTCGATATTTATGGCGGCGCATTCGCGTTTCTCCTCCTCGGCACGGTCGACTGCCGTGTAAGCGGCGCAATTGACGATGTGGGTTATGTCATTGTCAAGGACAAACGCCTCGACAGACTTGCCGTCGGTCAGGTCGAGCTCGTCGCGGTCTGTATAGATTGTGGATCCGGGAATTTCAGCCTCCAGGATATTGCGCAACTCATTGCCCAATTGCCCGTTGGCACCGGTAACGAGAATCTTCATAATTCCAACAGTATTGTTTCCGGCCGCAAAGTTACGAATTTTTCCCTGAATCACCAACCGGCTTTCCCGAAGTGTCATCATCATGCTTGAACAGCCGGTCCTCCTCATCAAGATGGAAATTCTTCGCCAGCAACGCTATGAAACGTGAAATCTGGGCTATGGCCTCACGCGTGTCAGGGCCGACCTCTTTTTTCTGGAGTCTCATCATCAACATCCCGTAAAGAGCCGTGAAGCAAGTCTCTATCTCACCGACCTTGGCATTGCCGGCCTTCGACCGTAACTCTACAATATATGGCAACGCGCGGTAGAACTCAGCCGTGTATTCGGGAAAAGCCGGATCTGCCAGAAGAGCCTGATGAAGCTGCACAAGCTGGTTTAGTATATTATGGTTTATCTGGAGATGGCCCGTCTTGGTCACCCCTTCCCTGCGCATCATGTCTATCAACGACTCGTACCATTGCCGCAGCTCCTCGCGCTGCGGTCCGTCAAGACCTGACCGGTCTATTATGTTCTTTTTGATAAGGTCAATGTCACAGCCGTTGGCCCTGATCAGATCCTCGACCTGCCACATATATAATATGTACTCGGCTACGTTCTCTTTGCGCTTCCGGGATGCGATATACATTTTTATTATTGCTTAAGTTTATTATCTATAACAATCCTCGCGGGCGTTTTTCCCGCCGCTTTACCGCAAAGTTACTCAATAAGCCACGATTTAAGGCGCGACGGGAAAAGATTTTTCAGGAAAAGTTGAGAATATTGTTTATAATTTGCTAAATTTGTGCCTTGAATGGAAGTGTGTCGTGACCTGAGCAGCCATGACTCATCCCCCGGAAAAAGCGTTTTCAAAACAACCTAATAATTTCTGTTTATGGATATCAGCCATATTGAACACATCGGCATCGCCGTTCCCTCCCTTGAGGAAGCTATCCCTTTCTACGAGAACATTCTCGGCCTTAAATGTTTTGCCATCGAAGAAGTCGAAGACCAGAAAGTGAAGACCGCGTTCTTCAAGGTCGGACAGACCAAAATCGAGCTTCTTGAAGGCACCGCCCCCGAAAGCGCGATCTCGAAATTCATCGCCAACAACGGTGGACGCGGAGGAATCCAGCATGTCGCTTTCGCCGTCGAGGACGGTGTCGCCAATGCCCTTGCCGAAGCAGAGGAGAAAGGTTGCCGCCTGATCGACAAGGCTCCCCGAAAAGGAGCTGAAGGACTGAACATCGCGTTCCTGCATCCCAAGTCGACCGTCGGAACCCTCGTGGAACTTTGCGAGGATCCGCGCAAGAAATAACCGGCCCGGAACCGCCATCTACAGGAAATCAACAAGAAATCATACATACACCCCAAAGAATGAGCACCCAGCTTGAAAAAATACAGGAACTGATCGCCAAGCGCGAACAGGCCCGCATGGGCGGCGGAGAGAAAGCCATCGCCAAACAACATGAGCGCGGCAAATACACCGCCCGCGAACGTATCGCACAGCTTCTCGACGAAGGTTCGTTTGAGGAACTCGACATGTTCGTCACACACCGCTGCCACAACTTCGGCCAGGAGAAGAAGACTTTCCTCGGCGACGGAGTCGTGACCGGTTACGGCACAATCGAAGGCCGTCTGGTATATGTGTTCGCCCAGGACTTCACTGAATTCGGAGGATCACTTTCCGAGACCATGGCTCTCAAGATCTGCAAAATCATGGACCTGGCAATGGAGATGGGAGCGCCTGTCATCGGACTCAATGACTCCGGAGGCGCACGTATCCAGGAGGGTATAAACGCGTTGGCCGGATACGCCGAGATTTTCCAGCGCAACATCCTCGCGTCAGGTGTTATCCCCCAGATCTCCGCCATCCTCGGCCCGTGTGCCGGCGGCGCGGTCTACTCCCCCGCCCTCACCGACTTCACCATCATGGCCAAGGGGATCAGCTACATGTTCCTCACCGGCCCGAAAGTCGTGAAGACCGTGACCGGAGAAGATGTAAGCCAGGAGGATCTGGGTGGCGCGAGCGTTCACGCCACAAAGAGCGGTGTCGCCCACTTCGCTGCCGAAGACGGCGAAGAGGCGATCAAGATCGTCCGCAAGCTATTCGGATACATCCCCAGCAACAATCTGGAGGACGCTCCGGCTGCCGAATGCAACGACCCCATCGACCGTATGGAGGATCTTCTCAACGAGATCGTCCCCGAAAGCCCCAACCGCCCGTATGACATGTATGAGGTTATCGGCGCGATCGTCGACAACGGAGAATTTCTGGAAATCCAGCGCGACTACGCCCGCAACATCATTATCGGCTTCGCCCGCTTCAACGGTCGTTCGGTCGGCATCGTGGCCAACCAGCCCAAGGTGCTCGCCGGCGTGCTCGATTCAAATGCGTCACGCAAGGGCGCGCGTTTCGTACGCTTCTGCGACGCGTTCAATATTCCTCTGGTGACTCTCGTGGATGTCCCCGGATTCCTCCCCGGCACCGGCCAGGAATACAACGGCGTGATCCTCCACGGAGCCAAACTCCTCTACGCTTATGGAGAAGCCACCGTTCCCAAAGTCACGGTAACACTCCGCAAGAGCTACGGCGGAAGCCATATTGTGATGAGCTGCAAGCAACTACGCGGCGACATGAACTACGCATGGCCCTCGGCGGAGATCGCCGTCATGGGTGGCGCGGGAGCAGTCGAGGTGCTTTACGCCAAAGAGGCAAAAGCCGCCGAAGATCCCGCCAAGGTTCTCAAGGAAAAGGAAGCGGAATACAACGAACTGTTCTGCAATCCCTACAACGCCGCCAAATATGGTTACATTGACGATGTCATCGAACCCCGCAATACCCGTTTCCGCGTGATACGCGCCCTCCAGCAGCTCGCCACCAAGCGCGTCACCAACCCTGCCAAGAAACACGGCAACATCCCCCTGTAACAGATAACGTTTCACGAAATAGGCGCGAGGGGACGGATCCCCACGGACTCGTCCCCTCTCCCTTAAATCACTTATCATTAAGAGATTGTCTAAATTTTCCAAAAGAATTTACAGATGTTTACCCAAAACAGCATAAACATCAGCAGACAATCTCTTTGAAAAAATTTTTAGACAATCTCTAAAACGCCATCATAGAATGAAACGCAAACTTCTGTTGCTCTTCGCGTTGATAGCATTAGGTTGCGCCAGCATCTCCGCCCAGGCCCGAAAAGGGCTTAAAATAAACGAGGTGATGGTTGTCAATGACTCCAATGCCGTCGACGAATATGGTCGCCACGCCGCCTGGATCGAGCTTTTCAACTCAAACTACGCGTCGATGGAGATCTCAAGCGTGTTCCTCACCAACGACACGACTCAGAAAACACTGTATCCCGTCCCCCTTGGCGATGTCAAGACAAAAATTCCCAAACGCCAGCATGTCATCTTCTGGGCTGACAACCGGCCGACTGACGGGACTTTTCACACTACCTTCACCCTCGACCCTTCAAAGCCCAATGTCATAGCGATCTATGATGCTGACGGCAAGACACTGATCGACCGCGTCACGGTCCCGGTACTGAAGCCGGGGCAATCCTATGCCCGTAAAGTCGACGGAGTCGGCGCCAAAGAGGGTGAAAACGAGGCGGATTTCTGGTCAGTGCGCAACGGTACCGAAACCGAGGGAGACTACATTACTCCGGGAAGTGCCAACAAGATCAAAGGCACGAACCCCAAAATTGACGAATTCAAAGAAAAAGACGAAAACGGTTTTGCTATGACTATCACCGCCATGGGCATTGTATTCTCGGCCCTGATTCTTCTGAGTATCTGTTTCTATATCATCTCGCGTTTCAACGCTTCCCGTTCAAAACGCAAGAAGATGGAGGCACAAGGTCTCACTTCCGCCGACCTGCACCCCGACGAACATCCGGAAGGAGATTCGGGCGAGGAGATCGCGGCTATCGTCATGGCCCTACACGACCACCTCGATGCTCACGACCGGGAAAGCTCTGTGCTGACCATCAACAAGGTCCGCAAGGCATACTCCCCCTGGAGCTCGCATATCTACACTCTGCGCCAGCTGCCTAACAGGCGTTGAGCATTGAAAAGACCTCTCAATTTCATAACTCAGAAAATTCCACAGACCTAAAATGAAAGAATACAAATACAAGATCAACGGTACGATCTACAAGGTAGGCATAGGCGACATTGACAACGGAATCGCCGAAGTGCAAGTCAACGGCACCCCCTACAAGGTTGAGATCGAAAAAGCCAAAGCGCCAACAATAAAATCAGTGAAACCTGCAGCGGCCCCACGCACCTCCTCCGGTGAGAAGGTAATCGCCAAACCTGCTCCCAAGGCTGCCGCCGGAGGATCCCCCGTGAAGGCTCCGCTCCCCGGTGTGGTGCTCGACATCAATGTATCTGTCGGACAGGCCGTCAAAGCTTCCGACCAGGTTGTCGTTCTCGAAGCCATGAAGATGGAGAACTCCATCCGCGCCGGAGTGGATGGGACAGTGAAATCCATCGAAGTCAACAAAGGGGATTCTGTTCTTGAAGGCGCAGTGCTGCTCACAATAGCCTGATATGACAGGAATCCTCTAACAATGAATTTCGCCCCAACGTTTATCAAAACTCTGTCGGCCGGATTAATCCCCGGTTGACCTAATACCATAAGAATGAACGATTTTGGATCCTTTATGGCCGGCAATATCGGCCAGTTCTGGGAACTGACCGGTTTCGCCAATGCCACTTGGCAGCATCTTGTGATGCTCGCCGTGGGACTCTTCTTCATCTGGCTCGCGATCAAGAAAGATTTCGAACCGATGTTGTTGGTTCCCATCGGCTTCGGTATGCTTATCGGAAACATCCCTTTCAATCCCGATGCCGGCCTGGAGATCGGCATCTATGAGGAAGGCTCCGTGCTGAACATCCTGTATAATGGGGTGTCGGCCGGATGGTATCCTCCCCTCATCTTCCTTGGAATCGGCGCGATGACCGACTTCACCGCTCTTATCGCCAACCCGAAGCTGATGCTTGTGGGCGCGGCCGCACAGTTCGGCATATTCGGTGCATACATGGTCGCCCTGCTGCTTGGCTTCATGCCTGACCAGGCCGGAGCCATAGCCATTATCGGCGGAGCAGATGGCCCCACAGCTATCTTCCTCTCGTCAAAGCTCGCCCCCAACCTGATGGGTGCAATCGCCGTGTCTGCCTATAGCTACATGGCGCTGGTGCCGGTGATCCAACCGCCGATCATGCGTCTGTTGACGACAAAACATGAACGCGTGATAAAGATGAAGCCTGCCCGCGCGGTAGCCCAAAGCGAGAAAATCATCTTCCCCATCGTCGGGTTGTTGCTGACTTGCTTCGTGGTTCCCTCCGGCATACCCCTGTTGGGAATGCTCTTCTTCGGTAACCTCCTAAGAGAATGCGGTGTCACCACCCGTCTGGCCAAGACCGCGTCAAACGCGCTCACAGATATCGTGACCATCCTTCTTGGCATGACGGTAGGAGCCTCCACCCAGGCATCCACATTCCTAACCAAAGAGACGATCTTCATCTTCGCTTTGGGCTTTATGGCGTTTATCATAGCGTCTGCCTCCGGCGTTATCTTTGTGAAGTTCTTCAACTTGTTCCTGCCGAAAGCCAAGAAGATCAACCCATTGATCGGAAACGCGGGTGTGTCGGCGGTCCCCATGTCGAGCCGTATATCAAACAACCTCGGTCTCGAATACGATCCATCGAATTATCTGTTGATGCACGCCATGGGACCAAACGTCGCCGGTGTGATCGGATCAGCCGTCGCTGCCGGTGTGCTGCTGGGCTTCCTCGCCTGACGATAAGAATAAGAATTATTGACAACGACAGCCGGTCCGGGCCGACTGTCGTTGTTTTTTATACCCCAAACGGCCAACGGCTCCACCGCCAACAACCGTCATCGCGAGACAGAATAAAAGAGGATTCCATTGATGATGGAATCCTCGTTCATATGAATGAATACTGAAAAGAGATTGACAATAAAAAGGGCGCGTGCCGGATTATGATTTTTACCCCAGATAATCCACTTCTCAGAGCAAAACAACCTGAAAACACGCGCCCTGACTGACTGCTGTTTAAAGGAGGAACTCCTTTAACTCAACAACCGGATAAAGCTTCACCGCTGTGACTTCCGGCGAAGCTACACTAATCATAGTATCGTTAATTCCTGTTGTCATCAGCTGTACAAAATTACTCAATTTATGCCAGAGCCGCCAAAAATACACAACGAAAAAACCTAACATCTTTAGTTCATAAATAACTAATTACCAACATATTACATCAGTTACAAACCATAAAAATCTAACACTGCCACAATTAACTAAAAATCAAGCTATTACTCTACATCTTTCAGCCAGGCAAAAATACCATCTGATTACCAGCATATTACACAATCTTCACTTTTGGTTTTTCAACATACATGCATTCAAGCCACTGACAAGCTCCACTTTTTGTAATTCCCCGGGATGACTTATCAATAGCTCCGCAACAACGCGACATTAACACATCCACGGGAAATAAAACACATGCAATTCATATTATATAAATGGATATTTTTATTACCTTTGCAACAATTTGTGACTCTTAGTGGTTTTATAATCAGACCAGCCAAGTCTGACAATTTCAAAGATTGAAATCTGCTTAAAACCTGGGAGAGATCCCTCTTTTTATCTGGAGCTTTAAATCTATATTAAGGTATGATTCAAAAGAAAGTCATAGATTCCATATATAAGAAGTTCAAAAAGCGGCCTGCATCGCCCGACGAGCTTGACATTCCCCTGCTATTTGAGAAGGTTCCACTTGAAGCCGCCATCGAGATAGACGGCGACCAGTTAGTGATAAATTCAATCGAATCAACCTCCCCATTCCATTCCATACCCGTAAGCCATATCCACGCCATAATCGAGTTTGACGAGGCTGTGGCGATTGTCCTTCACTCCTCAATAATTTTCATCTCTAAAGAAGACGGAGCGGTCCATGTCCACCTCAAAGATATCGGGCCTACATTTATCGAACGCGTGAAATCATTGCTGACTCCTCAATAAGGTGTCAATTGTACAATGCAACGATCCCGCGTCGGACAGGTCGACACACATGACGGGCGAAGTCATATTTTTCGCCTTATAAGTTGAATAAGTTTGCGATTTTCTGTGTACCTTTGCGGAAAGATTTGCTGCTATCCAAACAGATAGCAACCTTTGATCATGTAAATCAATTCCATATCATAGCATAAACCATGTACAGGACCAACACCTGCGGCGAGCTTAGACTTGCCGATGCCGGGAAAGAAGTGACTCTCGCCGGATGGGTACAAAGATCACGCAAAATGGGAGGCATGACTTTCATAGACCTGCGTGACCGATACGGCCTTACCCAGATTGTTTTCAACAATGCCGACAATGCCGGCCTTTGCGAGCAGGCCAATCATCTCGGCCGTGAATATGTGGTACAGGTGACAGGCAAAGTGGCCGAACGATCCTCAAAAAATCCGGCACTGCCCACCGGCGACATCGAGATAATAGCCGGCGACTTGAAGATCCTCAATCCCGCTGAAATCCCACCTTTCACCATAGAAGACGAGACAGACGGAGGCGACGACATCCGCATGAAATTCCGTTATCTCGACCTGCGCCGCCCATGTGTCCGCAAAAACCTTGAGCTTCGCCACAAGATGACGATGGAGGTACGCCGTTATCTCGACTCAAAAGGATTCCTCGAAATAGAGACCCCGATGCTTGTAGGCTCGACTCCAGAAGGAGCCCGCGACTTCGTGGTGCCATCCCGGATGAATCCCGGCCAGTTCTACGCTCTTCCCCAGTCCCCCCAGACCCTCAAGCAATTGCTGATGGTCTCGGGCATGGACAGATATTTCCAGATAGTAAAATGCTTCCGCGACGAAGACCTGCGTGCCGACCGCCAGCCGGAATTCACCCAGATCGACTGCGAGATGAGCTATGTCGAGCAGGAAGATGTCATCACTCTTTTCGAAGGGATGGCCAAGCACCTCTTCAAGGAGCTCCGGGGAGTGGAGATCGACGAGCCGTTCATCAGGATGCCTTGGTCGGAAGCAATGAAGCGTTATGGTTCGGACAAGCCTGACCTGCGGTTCGGCATGGAGTTTGTCGAACTTATGGATATCCTGAAAGGCCACGGCTTCGGAGTGTTCGACAATGCCGCATATATCGGCGGCATATGCGCCAAAGGGGCAGCCGGATATACCCGCAAGCAACTTGACCAGCTGACTGATTTCGTGAAACGTCCCCAGATCGGAGCCAAGGGGATGGTCTACGCACGTGTCGAGCCGGATGGCACAGTCAAGTCTTCCGTAGACAAATTCTATAGCCAGGAGGTGCTTCAGGAAATGAAGCAGGCGTTCGGGGCCGAACCGGGCGACCTTATCCTCATCCTGTCGGGCGATGACGCGATGAAGACCCGCAAGCAGCTTTGCGAGCTGCGTCTTGAAATGGGCTCTCGTCTCGGACTCCGCGACAAAAACAAGTTCGCCTGCCTGTGGGTAGTCGACTTCCCGATGTTCGAATGGTCTGACGAGGAGCAACGTCTGATGGCGATGCACCATCCGTTCACTCATCCCAAGGATGAAGATATCCCCTTGCTTGACACCAAGCCGGAAGATGTCCGCGCGGATGCCTACGACATGGTTGTCAACGGAGTGGAAGTCGGTGGCGGTTCGATCCGTATCCATGATTCCGCCCTTCAGGCGAAGATGTTCGAGATCCTGGGCTTCACCCCCGAAAAAGCCCAGGAGCAGTTCGGCTTCCTGATGAACGCCTTTAAATATGGCGCACCCCCTCACGGCGGTCTCGCCTACGGTCTGGACCGCTGGGTAAGCCTATTCGCCGGACTCGACAGTATCCGCGACTGCATGGCGTTCCCCAAAAACAACTCCGGACGCGATGTGATGCTTGACGCGCCGGCAGCTCTTGATCCCAAACAACTTGACGAGCTGCAGCTTGCCCTCGACCTTAAGGAGAAATGATGCCGGGTCGTTGGATTGGAAGCATATATCAAAAACATCACAGTCAATGACCAACAGAGAAGTAACCTATGCCATCGAGGAATTCGCCCCACTCTCCCTGCAGGAGAGCTGGGACAATTCCGGATGGCAGGTAGGTCGTCCTGACACGAAATGCAGCGGGGTACTCGTATGTGTCGATGTGACACCCGAAGTGATAAAAGAAGCAGTCGATAAAAAATGCAACCTTATCATTTCCCATCATCCGCTTATATTCAAAGGGGTCAGGCAAATCACCGAACGTGACCGCGTCGAGCGTTGCATTGCTCTCGCTTTTGAGAACCGGATATCGATATACTCCTCCCATACCGCCACAGACTGCGCCCCCGGTGGAGTCTCATGGGAAATGGCACGCAGACTGGGACTATCCGGGATCGAGCAGCTCGACGAATCGGGCCTCGGCGTAATCGGCGACCTTGAGACGGCAATGCCTTGGCGCGATTTCGTCAAATTGGTCAAGGACACTTTCGGAGCCGAATGCGTCAAATGCTCACGGGTGCCGTTCGACAACTGGACCGTCCTGAGGGTCGGACTTTGCGGCGGATCGGCGGCGGAATTCATGCCGCAAGCCCTGCGCCGTGGCGCGCAAGCCTACGTGACCGCCGATTGCAAGCTCAACCAGTTCATCGACCACGCCGATGATATCCTTTTGGTTGATTCAGGTCATTTTGAGACCGAAGAATGCACAAAAGAGATTTTTTATCGCGTGATTTCTGAAAAATTTCCTAACTTTGCAGTCTGGAAATCAAACGTTGAGAGGAATCCTGTGGTATATCTCTGAAGCAGCCCGATCCCTCCACATCCAACTTTGTAAATATTTTCCATCTCTAAGCATGGCCACTGATAAGAACAAATCTGAAAACCTCTCCGTCGAGAGCCGACTGAACTCGTTGTACAAGCTTCAGACGGTCCTGACCGAAATCGACCGCATAAAGACTATACGCGGCGAGCTGCCCCTCGAAGTCAAAGACCTTGAGGACAACCTCGAAGGTCTCCGCACCCGTATCGCCAACTTCAAGGCAGATATAGACACCCTTCATCAGAAACTCGCCCAGGAAAAGGAGAAAATCGCTGACTCGCAGAACAAGATTGCCCGCTACAAGGAGCAACTCGACAATGTCCGCAACAACCGCGAATTTGACCTCCTGTCAAAGGAAGTGGAATTCCAGACACTTGAAATCGAACTTTGCGAGAAACATATCGGGGAATACTCCCGCAGCATCGAAAACCGCACCCACGACATTGAGGTCACGGAGGAGAAGATTTCAGATACCGAGCATGTCCTCTCCGAGAAACGCGCCGAACTGGAGGAAATCGTCAATGAGACCCGTCAGGACGAAGAGCGCCTGCGCCAGCAAGCCAAAGATCTTGAGCCTATGATCGACAGCCGTACGCTCAACGCATTCAAAAGGATTCGCAAGAATGCCCGCAACGGCCTGGGTGTCGTCTACATACAGCGTAATGCATGTGGCGGATGCTTCAACCGTATCCCCCCTCAGAAACAGCTTGAGATCAAGATGCGCAAGAAGATAATCGTCTGCGAATACTGCGGACGAATCCTTGTGGATCCCGCCATCGCCGGTGTTGAGGAATAATAAATTGTCTGTGGCGGCAACATCTCTCCCCGCCATAAAACTATGATAAAAATTAACGGAGGTGTGTCCTTTCCCCGGAACTGTCCGGCAGTCAGGCCATACCTCCTGATTTTTTTACTTCCGCCCCACCGATGCCTCGATTCTACCTCATATTCCTCATATTTTTCCTGACAACATCCGGGACAATCCCTTGCGCGATCGCCGGAAAAAAGAAACAGCAACCGAAAGAAGAAACTGTCAGATTCAAAGGAGTTGACGTGGATTCCCTTATCAGAACCATATGCAACGAAAAAGGGACATCCCGTATCGGGGGAATATGGACAGCGACAAACGATGGCGCAACAGTAGGGATAGTGCAATCCCAGGCATGGTCGCGGATAACCGGCACAGCACCTCCCGACAAAGAAAGGAACATGGCCGAGCAGTGGGTCATCGTGTTGCTTGATTCCCCCGATCCGATCCTACAGCCGGGCACACTCATGGGATGGCTCTCCCCGTCAGCCAAACGGAACTATTATAACGCATACATTTTCACCAAGCGCGAAGGCAATCATCTTGCGAAATCACGGCATTTCATACTTCATTTAATAGATGACGGCCATATGACCATGAAAGCGATCCGCAAAGGAATCGAAATAAACCCTTGGAGATTTCTCCCTTATATGATAAGAGGAAGCATCAGATACCGTGACGAGACACCACGCGATCTTGACGGCTTCCTGAAAAAATGGCCGACACCGCATAATCCACACACACCACGCTACCTATGACTTCCCGCCGCATAATCATATCCGCCTGCATCATCACAGGTATCATTCACACCATGGCCGACAGGATCGTCACTACACGCAAGCACCTGAAACCATCAGTTGAATTACAGTCTGGCATCGCATACACCAAGGAAAATCAATACGCAGACACAATTACAGACCATACCTCAAAATTGGTCCGTTTCTGTGGATATGAAAAGACATTGAGAACGTCACGTGAAACAATCTTCATTGAAAACCTATGTGATTCCACCATAAGCTCAATAAGTTTCACAATCAACTACCTCGATTCAGACAAACGACAGATACATCAACGGAAAATCAGGCACAAGACAGACATCCCGCCACGCCAAGCCAGACGTATCGACATCAAATCATGGGATACACAAAAAAGCTATTACTATATCCACGGAGATAAACCCCGTAAATCCGCCACCCCTTACGATATCACAATCTTCCCCGACACCTTGTTTATCACCCCATGCATCCCATAGATCACATAAAAAGCTTCGCTCGCATGACCCCCGAAATAGAAGCCACCCTCTATGGCCTAATGCGCGAGCAATCCTTCAAAAAAGGAGACACAATACGCGGAGCCGTCAACATGACAAACTACAGCTACTACATCAAAAAAGGAGCTGCAAGAGTCTTTATCACAACCGGTGGGAAAGAGCATACCCTTTCATTTTCATTTGACGACGAATTCATCATCACCACCCAGCAATCCCTCCGAGATCAACCCGACACCATCGCCATACAATTTCTCGAACCAACAGAAATAATCTACATTCCCCATCACAAAATAAAAGACAAGCTCTCGGATTCAACCGACATCGAGACCACCTCCTCGCTTCTCTTTTTCAACGCCTCCCTGATCCGTTACGCAGGATTCCTCGAAGAACGCATCTACATAATGCAGACAATGAACGCCACCCAACGCTATCAATGGGTTCTCAAACGCCATCCACGCATCCTTGAGACCGCCACCGCCACCCAGATAGCCTCCTACCTCGGCCTCACCAAAGAGACCCTCTACCGCATTCGAAACAACAAATATTAGCCCTCCATCCCCACCTCGGTTATACGCCACTCATTTCTTTCCCTCACCTATAAGAAAACAAAGGTAAAATCCTAGTAAATCCCTCTCACCATACCATTCTGTCCCCCTCCAAGTCCTGTGCCCGAGCGGAGCGAAGGGGAAAGGGGGTGTCACCCCTCGCTCCGCTCGGGCACCGGACTGGACGACGGAAACTCGCGTGATCCCGGGTCAGCGGCAGCGGAGGAGAGGGGAAGAGAGAGGGAAGGAAAGATTTGGATGAGAGGGAGGGAAGGGGGAAACGCCGGCAGGGAGGGAGGAAGGAAGAGAGGAAAGGAAGGGTGGAGGGAGACGGGGAGGTGGAAAATGGCGATCCCCGGCATCC
>JAETNS010000025.1 GCA_021772015.1 Prevotellaceae bacterium
GGCGACCCGTCACAGACAGTGTTGACGAATGAGCAGAAGTTCTGCCTTGCCATGGTAGAAATATCGGAATATGTGAACGCATAGTGTAAATCGCTTGCGAAGGATACCGCTTACCGTGTACATACAAGAAGGGTATTTCACAGGGCCAGTGTGTTGAGAGATCAGCACACTGGCCCTCTTTTTTGCGTTTTTTCAATTTTTCTATTTTTGAGGGTGGTCGATAGGGTATGTTTTTCTCCATTTATTACGAGAGGACAATCATCAGTTTTCAACTGAGCCAACCTGACCTCTCGGTAAATCAGCGGAGTGAACCTTGAAAACTGAATACCAACCTCAGACGTTACCGTGTCTGAGCCACCTGGCCGGTGAAAGGGAGATGCCAACTCCCAAGCGAAGAAGACACGGGAAAACAATGATACTCCCGATCGGCTGAGCTCACGCTCAGGATCGGCGCACCCACAAGCATGGGCCGAGGCTGAAATGCCTGTGTCCTCCTGGCAGGAGGGCTGAGGTTGCTTATTTTATAAATCTTCGAGAGGAGGTGTATGAAATGAGCTGCACACAGCAAAAGCAGTTGGTTTCTTTTCCCAAGGTCCGAGTCCAAAAGCATTGGTTCCGCTACCATTTTGATCATAAGGAGTTTGCGAACGAAGGAACTCTTCACCTGTTCAGCCTGATGGCCTTATACTCCTATGCGAACTTCCGCTCTGATAAGCGCCATATCCTTGATGAGTGGTACATGGAGTCCCCTGGCCAGTGGATCTGCCATCTCGGTTCGCTGCCCAGGATCATGAGGGTTCATAGCAAAGCTGAAGCTCTGGCGATGCTGGACTACTTTTCTGACTTGGGGCTGATCTCCTACACATTCCTGAAAGAAGGCAAAGAGTTCCTCAGGTTCGAAATCACTGACTGGAAGAGGCATTGCACTCACTGTGACTACAACTACTACAGCTACAAGGGAAAGGGATTTTTCTTTTTCCCACTCCCGGTGGGTCGGATTCTGATCAGGGCGAGTAAGAGTGTCGGGGTCCTGAGGTTCAGTGAGCTGGATGCTATCATGGATTTATGGCTGCACACCATTGTGAACGATGACTCTGTTCAAGGGTCGAACTACATGCCCGTGGTCTACTTCAGCGATCTCGGGGGTGTGCCGTTGCTTTCATACTCCTATCTCGCAAAGCGGTGGGGCTGGTCTAAGTCCCGGGTAGGAAGGTTTATCCTCAAGCTTGGAGAAAGTGGACTGATTGGCCGTGTGAGCTTTTCGAGCTCTCACGGCTCTGTTATTTCCCCATGCGGTTATCGGGAGATGCTGTATGGCGCTGATGCCGAGCAGCTTGAGCTGCAGCGGATCGGGGAGATCCTGGGGATGACTTCACTGGTGCTCGATGACTCCGCCAGAGGAGCCTTGGACCTGAAGGTGGAAACCTGCGTCCCATCGAATGAGAAGGAGCCGCAGGGCCCTGTAGACATTCGGATTGCTGTCTTTCAGGAGCAGCAATCTTCTTTTTTTGCCCGTCCAGTTCCTTTAATCTTCTACAGCTCAAAGGGCAGCAGTAGTTGTAATAAAGGGATAGCAGGCTATCGTGGCCCTCCGCAACAGGGGGCCAAAGGAAAGGAGTGATAACATGAGCGGAAAGAAGAGGCCTGCAGATCCTTCTTCTCAGCACAAGGAAGGTGGCATGGAGGATCGGCTCCACAACACGAAGTTTCTGCTCAAACAGTACAGAAGGATTGCCTACTCCGTTCAGGTATCTGAAAATGAGCTCAATCTGAGGATGGAGATGGAGCATGGCACAAAGCTATCCACATTTGAAGCAAACGCTGAGCTGGCTGGGGTTGATCTGACTGGCACGAAGCTGGAGGGCTATACCAAGAGCGTTATTCGCAGCCGTAAGATGCTCCAGATCATTCAGAGTGCCCTCAATACTGTCCGAAGCGATCCGGATCATGGGGATCTGATGTACCAGGTCCTCTATTTTACCTACTTCTCCCCAGTAAAGCCCAGGAACCGGGAGGTCATCCTGGCTGAGTTGGACAAGCTCAGCTACCCCATGTCTATGGTTACCTATCACAGCTACCTGAACATGGCAGTGAAGGCCATAGATCACATTCTGTGGGGGTACACAGCCCGAGACTGTAAAGAAATCATCGAGGTTTTCCTATCCTGATACCGATTGCCCATCGACTTAATTAAAGTTGTACGAAAGTTGAATGGGGATCTAATAGCAATCGAATTTGAACTGTGGTATTCTGTTCATCGTGGAAAATGCAGCGATCCCCCAAAGGATTCTGCATGAAGCCCAGCCTGTAGAGCGCACTCTCTACCGGCTGGGCTTTTTTCTGCCCAAAAATATGAAAGGAGCTCATCTCAATGAAAAGGACCAATGATCAATCGAGATCTCCCCAGCAGAGATCCTCTCCTGGGAAGACGCTATATATGGCGTTTCTGGTTCCTACTCTGTCCGTAGCCCTCGGAAGCAGTGCTCTGGCTGCGGATACGATTTGGACCAAGGCGAGTGAGATTATGAAGGATGTCTACACCCAAATCCTTGGTATCTCCACTGTCGCTGCCGTTGTGACCGCTGCCATTGCCTTGCTGCTCATGAATTTCTCGAAGTCGGGCCGGACGGTTGACGAATCGAGAGCATGGCTTAAGCGGATCGTCATCACCTGGGCTATTCTCAACTCCCTGGGGTTCATTATGGCGTACGTTACCCCCTTCTTTCAGGGCGGTACCTGGACGCCTTAAGAAAGGAGTCAAACCAAATGAAGAAGATTCTCTTGTTCACGCTGGGAATGTTGGCCGGCGCTGCTGCCTGCTTGATGGCAGCTTCCAGGCTCCCTGATGAATGCACTGACTTCTCGGACAAGTCCAGATAGGATGTGCTGACACATGGGGATTCTGGACAGCATCGTAGAGTGGATTGCTACGCAAATCATGAACCTGCTGGACATGGCAACCGGCTCTGTCCTTGGTGCTCTCGGCTGTGATATGAGTACCTTTCTGAGGTACTTCCCTGCGGCAGAGACCCTTTATGAAGTCTTTGTTGCCATGTCCATTGGCTTTATTCTTCTCAACCTTGTCTGGCAGCTCTTCAAAAACTATGTGGCGGGGATCGGCCTCAGTGCGGAGGACCCGGTCAAACTTGCCATTCGTTCTGTGCTCTTCATATTTCTTGCCTACTTCTCCGATCAGATCATGGCTCTCATCCTCTCCATCGTTGGGACGCCGTACACTTGGGTTGTAGACACATCGCTGCCAGCGCTGGATTTTGCCAGCTTCGGGAGCACAGTTACTGTTCTGGTCGGAGTCCTCGCATCGGGATCTGTCTCTCTCATCGTCCTGATCCTTGTCTTAGTGATGGGCTGGAACTACATCAAGCTACTGTTTGAGGCGGCAGAGCGGTACATCATGGTTGGAGTGCTTATCTATACTGCGCCCATGGCGTTCGCAACGGGAGCCTCTGAGAGCACCTCCAACATCTTCAGTTCATGGTGCAGGATGCTCGGCGGCCAGTTGTTCCTTCTCATTATGAATGCTTGGTGTCTACGACTATTTGTCTCGATGGTGGGTACTTTTCTCGCAAACCCGCTATCTGTCTGAAGGAGGAAAGAACATGAAGGGAAAACGCATTATCCCTGTTGTCCTGACTGTTCTGCTCGCTCTGGCACTGGCGGGGAGTGCGTTTGCCCTTGACGAGGCTGATGTACAAACTGCGATCGCCAATTCGAGCCGGGAGCAGGTTGCGGGGAACGTGTTCATATGGTTCCTGTGCGCAATCTCCTTTTTGAAGATCAGTCAGAAGATTGACAACTTCATGAGTTCACTTGGAATCAACGTGGGTCGGACAGGAGGCAGCATGCTCTCAGAACTGCTCATTGCTGGCCGTGCCTTTTCGGGTGTGGCAGGTGGTGGAGTAAGAGGGTTCTCCAATTTCTTTCACAGAAGTAGTTCTGCTTCTGCTGGAACACCAGCTGGCCAAGCCTTCACCGGCCGTGGTGGGGGCCTGGTAGGAAAGGTACAGCGAGCTGCAGGAAATGCTGCTGCGGGTAGTGCTACTGGAACGGCAAGCGGCGTTCGAGGAGCGGTTGGAAGTGCGCTTCTTGACAACAGCCTTCAGAAAAACGGTAAGTTCGGTATCGGCGTGATCGGAGCTGTGGCAACCGGCAGTATTGCCTCGGTTGGCCTTATGAAGGGTGACCGTGCTGCTCAGGCCTTGAGCAGCTATCTTGGCTACGACAACAAGGATGCTGGCCCAACGGCTCAAGCGACTTCAGCTGTAGGTGAAGAGGCCTATCCAATGGCCGATGGGGCCGGAGCATCCATTCCGCAGGGACCTCATTCCCAAGGAGCAGATCAGCCTGGCCAAGTGCGCATGCCCCAGGATGAAATCACGCTGGATGGCGGCAAGGCTGCGGCCGGGGCCTCGGCTGCCCAGGGGAGTGTGGGCACTCCACCAAAGCAAGCCCATGCACCTGGGTCTGTTCCTCTCCAGCCCCCTACCTTCTCCAATGTCGAGATTGGCGGTGGCCGGATCACAGGCATTGAGACCCCTGCTGGTGGCGGTGAGGCCCGGCAGTTCGCCATGTACAATGCCGGTCAGTACATGGAGCCCACAGGAGACTACGAGGTGGTCCAAACAGTCGACGGAGAGAACTGGTATAAGCAGTATGCCGCCCCGACAGTGCAGAAGACCCCCGTTGAGGTTGCGGATCAAGGCGTCAAGTATGATGAGAAGATCGTCCAACAGATGCCCCAAATCCCGAGAAGAAAGGATAAGGTCTGATGGCTGAGGAAAGAAGAAACTCCGCCTCGAATGCTGTTTCTGCAGCGAAGGCCGGCAAGGCCCTCTCAAAAATTGCGAAGGGGGCTGCGACTGGAGGCGCAACTGGGGCGACTGTGGCGGCCGGAAGTGAGCTCAAAAAGCTTCTGATCCCTATTCTTGCGCTTTTGATGGTTCCGATTGTCATCGTTGCGATGCTCCCATCCATCATCTTTGGTTCTCTTATCGGGGATGGGAGTGCCTCACAGAGCGGCATAACCTCAGATGCGGTTCTCACAGACAACATGGTGCGCCAGAGCACGAGCATCAGTCAGGTCCTTTCTGAGGGGCTCCAGGAGGTACTGGACCGGATCGATCAGAACTTTGCCTCCTCAGGGTGTGATGGCAAGGAAATCAACAATCCCTATGGCTCAGACATCCGCTACAACGCCAACGCTATTCTGTCCCAATACTGTGCTTCCATGGACAACTCTGCGGCGGACATCAGCGAGGCAGATATGGCTGCTATCCTCCGCAGCAACGTGGATAAGCTCTATTCCTTCACCTTTCACGATGAAACCCATGAGGTGACCATCCCAAGTGACGATCCGGAGGAGGAAGATGAGGTTGTAGAGGAGACAATCCGGGTCTATGAGATCTCCTACAACGGAGAAAGCTACTTTGCGGATCAGATTTTCCGTCTGACCCAGCCGCAGAAGGAACTGGCTGAGCAGTATGCGCATAATCTGGCTGTTTTCCTTAGCGACGGCTCCCGGCAGGTGCTCGCAGACAGCGATTATCAGTTCTCAGGTACCGTTTATGACGGGGTGACCTTCACAGATGGCGGCATTTCCGTGACCTACTACAATCAGTTGGATGGCCGCTGGAAGGATGCAGCCTATGGAACAGACAACATCGGTGGGTATGGCTGTGGTCCTACCGCCATGTCTATCGTGGTATCCACGCTGACAGGCGACACCGTTGACCCTCCCACAATGGCAGGCTGGGCGTACGATCACGGCTACTGGTGCAGTGGAAACGGTTCCTATCGTACCCTCATAGCAGCAGCTGCAGATGCCTGGGGGTTGTCGGTCGAGGGTTGTACGGCAGAGGAGCCTCAACGGCTCGTTGATGCCCTGGGTGCAGGGAAACTGGTCGTTGCCATCATGGGCCCTGGACACTTCACAAAGTCCGGCCATTTCATAGTCCTTCGTGGTTGCACAGCAGAAGGACAACTCTTTGTGGCAGATCCTGCAAGCTTTTCCCGGTCGGAAAAGAGTTGGGATCTGTCCGTTGTTTTGAGCGAAGCAAGTAAGTCAACAGCGGCCAATGGACCATTCTGGATTATTGGCCCTCGATGAATTGAGGCAACTATGAGCAATAACAATCAGGGGGAAAACCTTGAAGTGTTCTTCATCCCCCCAAACTTTTTGACAAGTGGCCGCCTTTTTGGCGGCATGCTGAGAATCCGCAATGCGGTTGAGGCCGGTGTCCTGGCCTTAGGCACTGCGATCCCCATTATCCAGTTACCGTTCTCCTTGTCCACCAAGATCATTATCATGTGCCTTACAACCTTGCCGTTGGCTGTCCTTGGCTGTATCGGCATAGATGGTGACTCCATCACAGAGTTCCTTATCAATTGGGTCCGTTGGCTCAAGAAGCGAGCCTGCCTTCAGAGGGAGGGGGTTGCAGACATAGGTGATCGGGGACTGGCATCCCTTGGCCGGGCGACATCGAAACCGCCTGCCGAGCTTGGAATTGAGCTCCGACAAAAGCCGGTGAAGCCCAAGCAGCGGACTGTGGTGACCAGGGCAAAGGGGAAGCGAGGGTCTGGCATACCCACAACTGAGTCTCTGATCCCAATAAAGGATATCCGAAACGGGATCGTTGAGATGGCAGATGGTCGGTACATCAAGATCCTTGAGGTGGAGCCGATCAACTTCCTGCTTCGGAGTCCCAAGGAACAGCGGAGTATCATTTCCAGCTATGCAAGCTGGCTGAAAATATCTCCAGTGCGGTTGCAGATCAAGGTCATTACGAAGAAGGCCGACATCAGTAAACACCTGAAGACCATTGAGAAGGACATCCAGAATGAGACCAACCCTAAGTGCCGTGAGCTGCAGGAGGATTACTCTCGCCTCATTCAGACCATTGGCTCCCGGGAGGCCATCACGAGGCGTTTCCTGTTGATATTTGAGTATGAGGCGGTCAACAATAGGCGCACGGACTACGCTGAGATTGTATCTACTCTGGAGACAGCTGCCAGAACAGCCCGCCAGTATTTTGCTCACTGCGACAATGAAATTGTCCGACATGAGGATGAAAATGCCTTCCTGATGGAGATTCTCTACACCATCTTCAACCGCTCCTCCAGTGAGAACTGTACTTTGGAGAAGCGGGTTCGAGATGAGCAGATCAAGTGGCTCCTTGCTGAGCATACCGAGCCTCTGCCTTTGGCCAACTGCCTGGCTCCCAACTCGATCGACTTCACCCATGGCTCTTATGTTGTTATTGATGGAGTGTACTATGCCTATCTCATTGTCCCATCGGATGGGTACAACACCAGAGTTGTGGCAGGCTGGACCTCCATGCTGGTGAACGCAGGTGAGGGCATCGACATCGACTTTTTCTTTACGAGAGAGCCGAAGGAACGTATCCAGCCCAGGCTGGGCCAGCAGATCAGAATCAACAGGAGCCGGATCAAGGATACATCGGACACCAACTCTGACTTCGATGACATCGACAGCGCCATCCAGGCAGGGTACTACCTGAAGCAGGGCCTCTCCAATTACGAGGACATGTACTACGGCAATATCCTAATTACCGTCACTGCAGACAGCGAAGAAAACCTTGAGTGGCGTGTGGATGAGATCAAGCGGCTACTTGTCTCTCAGGACATGTCAGTTCGCCTTTGCCGGTTCCGGATGCAGGATGCCATGATGTCTTCTCTTCCAATCTGCAGTCTGGACAAAAACCTCTACGAGCGGAGTAAGAGGAATATGCTCACCTCCGCCGTTGCGAGCTACTATCCCTTCACAAGCTTTGAGATGAGTGATGAGAACGGTATCCTACTCGGCGTCAACAAGCACAACAACAGCCTGGTCATCGTGGACATCTTTAATGGCCTGCTCTACAAGAATGCGAATATAGCCATCCTGGGTACGTCAGGTGCCGGCAAGACCTTTACGCTGCAGTTGATGGCGCTCAGGATGAGGCGCAAGGGTATCCAAGTTTTTATCATTGCCCCCCTCAAAGGTCACGAGATGCGAAGAGCGTGCAAAAACATAGGCGGTGAGTTCATCTCAATCAGCCCAGCCTCCAAACAGTGCATCAATGTCATGGAGATCCGCAAGGTGGATCAGACGGCGAATGCCATCCTGGACGGGGGTATCAACGACAACTCAATCCTGGCCAAGAAAATCAATCAGCTTCTGATCTTCTTTGAGCTTTTGATCCCTGACATGACTCATGAGGAGCGTCAGCTCCTGGATGAGGTTCTTGTCAGGGTTTATGCTAACAAGGGGATCACCCATGACAACAACTCGCTTTCAGACCCCGAGCACCCTGATAGGTACCGGGAAATGCCTTTGCTGGGCGATGTCTATGATCTGTTGATCGAGGCCCCGGAGACAAAGCGCATGGGGAATATCCTCAATCGCTTGGTCCATGGCTCCGCTCAGACGTTCAATCAGCCTACCAATGTTCAGTTGGATAACCCATACACTGCGCTGGACATCTCTGAGCTTACCGGTGATCTCATGACTGTTGGGATGTTCGTGTGCTTAGACTATGTATGGGACAAGGTTAAAGAGGATCGGACCAAGGAGAAGGCCATTTTCATTGACGAGGTTTGGAAGCTGATCGGTTCTGGAAGCAACATCCGGGCAGCGGAGAACGTCTTTGAGATCTTCAAGACCTGCCGGGCTTACGGTGCTTCTGCGATCTGTGCCACCCAGGACCTGAACGACTTTTTCGCCTTGGAGGGTGGGAAATACGGCCGTGGAATACTCAACAACGCCAAGACAAAGATCATTTTGAACCTTGAGGATGAAGAGGCTGCCCGTGTCCAGGATACTCTACATCTTACCGATGCAGAGATGGAGGCCATCCGGAGGTTTGACCGTGGCACAGGGCTCATCTCCACGAACTCCAACCATATCACCGTTGAGTTCCGAGCGTCGGCCTTGGAGAAGGAACTCATCACAACTGACCGATATGACCTCAGCAAGCTTGTTGAGGCCGAAGTACAAGCGGAACATCATAGTGGTCCGCAAGAAGAACAGTAAAAATAAGCCTGAAACATTACAGGGACACTGAGTGTTAGGCTCCTCGTGGGTCTACACTCACTGTTCCTCTTTATTTACACTGGAGATGATAATATGACCTTTGCTCACCTTACCAAGGATCGTGAGTTTGCGGTTATGACCAAGCTCCTGACTATCTTTGGGATTGTGGAAGCGAGGCAGATGAGGGAACTCTTCTCTCACATGTCTGATGGCCAGTATGGAAGAATCATGGCTCAGATGCAGCGTGAGGGGCTTGCCTACCGGACGCCCGATGGCCGGTTCCTTTCCACAAGCCGCTACTCTCTGCAGATAGCGGAAAAGAGGGACTCGGTCATGTGCTTTTGGGCTCTGATCCGGGTCAAGAACTTTCTGCTTGACTTCTGCGCAGGCGTTTCGCCTGCCATTTTGTCCTTCACTTCGAAGGCAGCGGACTACGATCTCATTCCCATCAACAGCAGGACCAAGGAGTTACTCCGTGAGGAGGAACCGCCCGCCAAGGACCTGGTCCGAATCTTTGTGGCAGAGGCGATGAACGAGGTTTCGGACATCCCCACTCGCAAGGAGAATGACTACATTATTGTGGTGGAGAAGGATGGTACCGCTCAACTCTATGGATTGTGAGGCTACTATGTATAAACGAAAAATCAGTGACGGGCTCCGGGAGGTTGCTACCGCCTATGACGGGATTGCCCAAAACCTCTTCAATGCGGCCCGGCTCCTGGAAAAGAACGAGGAGTATAACTTGGAAGAGCGTGCTATCAATGCTGTGCGGATCGCCGAATCTTCCACCGTTGAGCTCCGGAACCTGGCGGGCCGCTTGGTACAGCGGGACGTGAATACCTTTTACGAGGAGATCGCTCGGTCTGTCGGTGTTCGTGTTGAGGAAAAGAACAAATGGATCGAGATTACGGTTCCTTCCATTCTCCCTCACCGGAATAGCCGGGATAATCAATCCTTTCTGACAAGACCCTTGCGGCATGCACTGGTGCAGTTTCAAAGGGAAAACCCGATCGAGAGGTTTGCCAGCTGTGCCATCTGCATTATCCATCAATACGATGAGGCCCTAGGCATCAGGAGGGTTCGGGACTACGACAACATCGAGACCAAACGGTACCTTGATGTGATTGAGTCGGTGCTGCTGACCAACGATAGCGGGCTGCTTTGCTCGGTTCTGCAGACCACTCAGATGGGCGAAAAGGATGCAACCAGGTTCTTCCTCATGCAGCCTGGAACTCTGCCTCAGTGGGCCCAGCAGCATATCAAAACGCATACCGAAATCGCCTAAAAAATGAAGCCGGAAAATGGTATCTGTTTTCGCCTTTTTCCACTCCCTGGTCCAGGAGGCCGGGATTGTGGTATCAAAATGAGCCCAAAAAGTTCCCGGGTATTTTTGAGTGGGGGGCGATAAGGCCTCCAGTCTTGAGAGCGGGAGAGTAATCCCGCTGCCCGGCTGCCTGAAAGGAGGGTTGATATGAATCAAGGCTTAGATGAGAAGAATCGACTGCTTTTGCTTCTTTGGCTTGTTGGCTACTGTGTGGAGTTTCCAAAGCGATTGGTGGTGAGGATTGGGGGTCATCCTGAGTGGAATAGGCATGTTCTGTATAGGGCGCTGCAGGATGGGTACCTGGAACTCTATCGTAGCAGTTTTCGGGATCGGGAGCTTCGGTCACTGCGGCTCACATCGAAAGGCGTTGACTATATAGCGGACCGGGACGTTGACCTGCTCAATCAAGTGCTCGCCAGAATGGATTCTGTCACCAAGAGCACCAGATCAAGCCCCGAGAAGATCCTGCGACTCCATTCCAGGGCAACAGGCCTCATCATGGCCAAAGCTGCAGGGGCACGTTTCCTCCCCGGAGAGAAACCCCCGCTTTTGATGTCTGAGTTCAGGCATCACTCCTCCATTACCCCCCAGCAGGGAGAGGTGTACTTCTACACGCCAGCAGAGGTCCGGAATGCCATTGAGGAGTACGAGCCTGATACTGTGGCAAAAACCAGCCGCATTATTGGTATTCTGGTCCGAGATGACCTGGTCTACTTCATGTATGACTCCGGATACTCTCGGATGTACTGGCTCAAGTCCACTGAGGAGAACGCCGCAGTATCCATTCAGACTCTGCTCAACTCCAGAGGGTTTGCTATCCAGCGCCGAAACCAGATCGTCATTGGGAACAACATGAGTGTCCCAGTGAAAATCTGCAGACGCCGAGATGGCTCCAAATCGAGGTACTTCAGCCTGTCGGACTTCTTTGGTTCCTGCTACTTCGTTGTGAACAACCGGGAAGGAGATGCGCTCCTGTCCACCATTATCAATCCGGACCGGGGAGCCAAGGTGGCCATAAGGGCCCTTGAGGGGACAAAACCCCCTTTGAACCCAACCCGAGAGTATGATGCGGTGGATATCAGGGAGAACCGGCCTGTTATCCTCAATTACCAGTGTGACCTGATGGCCCTTACATCGGTGAACCCTGCTCCTTACGGCTTTGCCAGTGGCCCGATTCTCCTGTGCCTGGACTACCAGGTCCGAGCCTTGCAGGAGATCATTGGCCCCATGATCGAGGTGAGGCCAATGAAGGTGGTGGTCTCTCTATGAAGCGAAACAAGCTTGCATCCGTTGCCAGCTTTGTAATCCTGGGAGTATGCCTTCTCTATGTGGCCGGCATCATTGCCCAGTTCATGATCAATATCAAAGCCTGGAAGATGGCTGGGAGCAACTACAATGTCTCCCCGGGCCTTCCGTCTCTCAGCATTCCAGAGGTCGTCAAGGCGTTGTTCCATTTCCCGGAAGGATTGTTCTCCCTCGGGATCACAGCAGCAGGTGTGTACCTCATCTGCGTTTTCGGCCTCAGACTGGGGTGGAACTCTGGTGGCAGGCGTGACCCTGAACGAAATCTCACCATCTCCGACTCAGGAAGCTACGGCACTGCCGGATATCTTTCAAGAGAAGAAGCCGAGCGGGAATTTGAAGTCACAGCGGCCCGTCATACGGATCGAGACATCCTGGGTATGTTTGAGGACGGAAAGGTCATCACCCTGGGGTCCAACACTCGCCTCAATGCCAATCTGGCCATCTGCGGCGCTCCTGGCACAGGAAAATCCAGGAGTATCAGTCGAAACCTGATCCTCCAGTCGGTCAAGCGAGGCCAGAGCCTGGTAGTCACAGACCCCAAGTCCGAGCTCTACGAATCCATGGCCAGTTACCTGAGGGAGAATGGGTATATCGTTCGTGTATTCAACCTGGTGGAGATGGAACACAGCGATTCATGGAACTGCCTCAATGAGGTGGGGAGTAGCGAACTCATGGCACAAACCTTCGCTGATGTGGTCCTGAGCAATACTGCAGGCGAGGGTGGAGATGCATTCTGGTATAATGCCGAGCTTAATCTGCTCAAGGCCCTGGTCCTCTATGTTGCTATGGAGATGCCTCCGGAGAAAAGGAACCTGGGCCAGGTCTACGATCTGCTCACGGAGGAGGGGGCCAAAGGCCTCACCAAGATCATGTACCGGATCAAAGATCCTCATATTGATCCAAGGACTGGTGAGGTGCTTCCGGCATCCCCTGCGTTTGCGCCATACTCCATCTTCATGCAGTCATCAGAAACCGTCCGTTCCAGCGTAATAATCGGCCTTGGCAGTAAGCTCCAGGTCATGCAGTCAAAGCAGGTGAGAAATATCACATCATATGATGAGATTGACCTGGAGCTGCCTGGAAAGGAGAAGTGTGCGTATTTCTGCATCGTATCCGATCAGGACAACACCTTCAACTTCCTCAGCTCGCTCTTCTTCTCGTTCTTGTTCATTCGGTTGGTTCGGTATGCTGACGGGTACTGCCCGGGAGGAATGCTCAATACCAAAGTCAAGTTCGTGCTTGATGAGTTCACCAATTGCCTCCTGATATCTGACATGACCAAAAAGGCAAGTACCCTGAGGTCAAGAGGCTGTGAGCTCGCAGTATTCTTCCAGGGCATAGGTCAGATGAAAAACCGATACCCAAATGATCAATGGCAGGAGATCCTGGGTGCATGCGATACCACAGTTTTCCTTGGCTGCAACGATTCCCTTACGGCAGAGTACTTCAGTGACCGCACAGGTGTGGCCAGTGTCGAGATCGAATCAGAGGCCCGGGACCTCAACACAATGCATATCACCAACTACACCCCCCGGTTCCGAAAAACCAACTCCATCTCCCGGCGTCCGCTTATGACCCCTGATGAGATCTTCCGCCTGCCCCTGGATCACGTCCTCATTTTCATCCGAGGCAAGAATGTCCTGCGGGCCATGCGGTTTGACTATTCAAAGCACCCTGAGTACAAGAAGCTTAAAAGTGAAAAAGCAATCCTACATGAGCCTGAGTGGAAAAAGCTGCAGGAGCAGCAAGCGCCCACCTCAGGCTCTTATCATTTTGCTCAACCTGCCCCTCCGATTCCAGATTGTGCCGAAGAAGACCAGGAGAAACCCACTGAGTCTGAAGAGCAGCAGCCGGTCATCGGTAGGCGGATTGATGATATTGAAACCCTCTTTCGTGAAAGGAGAGATTGACCTATGCCCGCTAAGAAAAAGAAGCTCGAAGATGCTGTGGAGATGCCCAAGGCCGACACCGCCGCTGAGACCGGGGAAGAGGTGGTCGGAGCCGATGAGGTTGGCCAGCCCCCTGAGGAAGGTGGCTCCATGCAAGTCAACCCCTCGGATGAGAACGTCCCTCTGGAACAGGGCACTGCCCCTGCTGAGCGCAGGAGCGTCCGGAACAATGACCTTCTGACCATCAGCGATCAGGAGCGAGGCACTACGGCTGAGATGAATGAGGCTGCCAAGTGGAACTACCTTGCCGGCGCAGTCCATCGCAAGAGTGTCCTGTCCGGCATCATGAGTGGCACCGAGATGCTGGAGAATGGCAACATGGTGGCCACGATCGACTACGAGGGTATCCGCATCGTGATCCCGGTTCGAGAGATGACTCTGGTGGAGTGGCCTGAGGATGCTCCGGTCCCTGTCCAGGTCCGGGCCCGCCTGGGTGAGATGCTGGGCGCTACGGTGGATTTCATCCCTGCCGCCGTTGACATCCGGAACCGGGCAGCGATCGGGAGCCGGAAGGCGGCCATGCTGGATCGGCAGAAGAAGTACTATGCTTCTGGCCGTGTGAAGCCTGGTATCCGCATTGCCTGCCGTGTCGTGGGGATCAGTCGTGGCCGACTGGTAGTGGAGGCTTGCGGTGTGGAAACGCTCATCAGTACCAACGAGGTCTCCTATGACTGGTATGCCGATGTGGCCGATCTGCACTCCGTAGGCGATCTTCTGGTGGGTCGTGTCAAGGAAGTATCCTATGACGAAGCCACCGGCCGCTACTCCGCTCAGATTTCTATCAAGGCCGCCCACGAAGACCCCCGCCGTGAGAATCTGAAGAAGCTGGTTCCGAAGTCCAACTACTTCGGTGTGGTCACCGGCGTGAACGACGGCGTCATCTTCGTTCGTCTCCAGGCCGGAGCCAATGCCAAAACGAAGCTCTACCGCACCAAGGAGATCCCCAGCATCCACGATACTGTCAGCTTCCACGTTCGTAGGGTCGACGAGGACAGTGGCGTCGCATTTGGCATTATCACCCGGATCATCAAGCGGCATGCCAAGCTGAGGTGAGAAGCATGAGCCAAAAGAATTATGCTGGCGAGCAGACCGGAGCTTATCACATGCTGATCCGAGATTGCCTCAATGTGGCGGATAGCTGGGATGACATCTATGTGGCGATCCACAAAGATGACGATTGCGAATGTGTGATCCTGGTTTCTTTAATCCAGGACCAGTCCCTGCTGTCCATCATCATCGCTGATAAGATCATGTTTGCTGAGAAGAACACCGACACCATGTTTGAGGTTGCGAATACGCTGAGCGCAGCTGTCCCCATGGGTTGGACCGCCCTCCATGTCTCCGAAGATGCGCCGGTCATGCTCTACCGGCAATGCCTTCATTGGCATGACCAGTTAGACCGAGAGACCCTCATCGACATCCTTTGTCGGTGCATCGACAAGTACAAATGCGGGCTTCACCGCAGTTCGGGCCAAGGTGAAAGCCTTGGAAACACTTAAAGAAAGGAAATAAACCCATGAAGAAATCTTTGATGGCCATCCTCACCACGATGGTCATGTCCAGCATGCTGATCGGCGCTGCCAGCGCCTCGTATATCCCCGATGATGTGAGCTATCAGAACATCAATGGCCAGCAGCTGGCCGTTAAGATCTATACCCTGCTGCCGGATCAGGACCCCGCCGCACTCATGGAGAACGAGTTCGAGAACGACGGTACCCTCTATAAGTTCAGCGACATCATCAAGGAGGAGCAGCACTACGACGAGGTCAATGAGCATACCGAGACGGTTACCATCACCACCAAGTCCAAGAAGCTGGAAGACATCCTGGCCGAGCTTGCGCCCACCATTGCCTATGATGATGGCACCTGGTCCGGTACCCTTGCCCTTGACCATAACACGATCAAGACCGAAGCGGCCGGGTATCAGAGCAGCAGCTACACTGTGACCGCAACCAAGACTTTCACCGGCTTGGCCAGCAATGACTCCGCCCTGATCGATAAGACCGCTATGAAGGATGGACGGACCCTGAGCCTGAGCAACATCGCATGGTCGGTTGAGAGCACAGCCCTTGTTGGCGATGAGCTTGTTCCCGCAACCTACTCTGCTGTGGCAACCTATACCGCCTCTGCCAGCACCTCGGTGGCCACCGGATACATCACCACTGCCGACTATATTGGCAAGGTGACCTCCTCCGGCATTTCCAGCATCCGCTATACGGTGACCTACCTTGGTACGCCTATCGAAGTCCCTGAGGAGCCCGAGACGATGCCCACGCCTCTGGCCATTGTTGGCTTTTTCGTCGCTTTTGGTGCTGGTGTGTTGTTATTTTGCATCTGCACGAGTAAGAATACTACAGTTTACCAATCCACAGGGAATGGCAACGAGTTCGACCGTTGCGGCCGGCTCCGGATCAAGAGCAAGAACCCTGTGCTGAACCTGGACAAGCTCCGTGACGTTCCCTCCGGCATGATTGCCGTGGAGATCGATGCTGGTACCGCCCGCAAGCTCTTCGGGAAAACGATCTCGGTGGTGAAGCAGGACCGGACCTTCCAGCACATTGTCGACAAAGTGGATGGCCAGTACTGGTTCAAACTGGACTTGGGTGACGGCGAGCAGGTCCTCGCTATGGCTCCGGAGGTGGCAGAGTGATGAAACGCCTCCTGAGTACGGCCGCCATTGTCTTCACTGTCCTTGCCGGCACGGTATCCGCACATGCGGCCGACTACGATATCAGCACTGGCAAAGATCCTCAGTATTACCAGAGCACCTCCTATGAGGATCACTACAACGCCCAGTACAATTATGCCGGTGAGAACCTGATCGACTATCAGATCCCTGAGATCACTTTTGGGCTCTCTCAGAGCAGCCAGGCTGGGCCTGCCAACGCCATGGGTCAGATCCAGTATGGACTCAGTGTCCCTGGCTCCCAGCCCAGCAGCACCACCTACCCCGATGTGGACTACTCCTCGGTCTCCATGCCGAGCGGGGGTTCGTTCGAATACACCTACCGGCCGGAGCTGACGGTGTCCGATCTCCAGCAGTCTGATGGCAGTATCGCAACCATCTCGATTGCCCGGGTGGGCCTGTCCTGTAAGGTCTATGAAGACGCCTCGACAGAGTCGATGGCAAAGGGAGCAGGCCACTATGCTGGCTCCGGCCTTTGGACCGGCAACGTCTGCCTGTTCGGCCACAACCGTGGCAATCATCCCTATTTCAACGCCCTGAAGAGGGTCAAGATCGGTGACACTGTCACCTATAAGACCAACCAGGGTACCAGGACCTACACGGTCACCTATGTGGGCAACATCTCCAGCACGGACTACACCATGCTCAACGAGATGGGGGATAACCGAATTACCCTGTTCACATGCATTGCCAACCAGCCCTCTCTGCGGCTCTGTGTCCAGGCTGTAGAGTGCAAATAAAATGGAGGAGACCCCATGAAGAACCCTAAGCTCAACAGGCCCTCTCGGGGGCGAAACCGAGAAAGCCGAACGAAGCCCAGTTCCGGGCAAACGGTCTCGGTGCGCATCAACATCTCGGCACATACTGCTGCCCGGCTGAAGGCTCTGGAGCGTGATCGGCAGATGACTGCTGAGGAAATCCTGGAACTCGGCCTTCAGTACTGCTAAGGAAGGCCATCACCAATGGGAGCGGCTGGAAATCCATCTTTGAGGTGATTATGATGAAAGGTAAGTTCAATTTCGTAATTGGCATGATCGTAGGTATGATGATTCTTTCCACCACAGGCGTAGCCAGTGCTGTGGCTGAGGTCATCACTGCGACGAGGAACGTATCGCCCATCTATGTGGATGGCGAGCGGGTGGAGGTGCCCGCCTATACGATTGGCGGCTACAACTACTTCAAGCTTCGGGACCTCGGCGAGCTGGTCGATTTCGGTGTTGAATGGGATGCTGCAACCGCATCCATCCACATTGACACCAATGCCAGCTACTCCGGCGAGGCCAAGACGGCTGCCCAGGGTGGCACCGTTGTGCTTCCCAAGGATGGGTCCCGCTATGAGCCCAAGGTAGGCGACGTTCTGCAGTGCGATGATGGGACAACCTATGAGATCACTGATGTCAGCCGCTGGGACAAGAACGCATTCGCAGCCGGCCCGCTGGGTGATCTGCCGGCCGCCACCTGCGACTGGTCCCTGCTGGATCAGCCTGCGCTTCCCGCTCCTGAGGTGCGCCACTTCAGCATTGAGGGTAAGGAGTATTGCTTCGTGCGGAATCTCTATGAAACTCGGCGGATGCTCTATACCCTCTACAATGCAGTGGGTGCCAACCCTGAGACCTGGAAGGATGGCGCTCCTGTGCTCAGCGTGACCGGCAAGCAGATGGTCCGGTTCCAGCTGTCTGTTCCCAAAGACCTCAATGCATTCAGCATCTGGCCTTGGAACGAGGAGAATTTGGTCAGCATGTTCAACAGCTGTCCCTTCGGCACGTTCTACATCGAGTCGTGGGACGTTTACAAGGACGGGGTTTTCCAAAAAACTCAGTATGACGTCGTAGCCAGATAATCCAGTTTGCTCTGAAAGGCGGTATGCGTGAAAGCGCATATCGCCTTTTTCATGCCCAAATCCAATCAATGAATACCGGAGGTAAATATGAAAAAGCGTTTTCTTTCGATGCTTATGGCCATCGTCCTGGCGCTGGGAATGCTCCCGCACTCTGCTTTCGCAGCAGGTAGCGTGGACGAAGCGCTGGGCGAGGTCGACATCTACAATGGTGGGAGCAAGTTCTCCTATTTGTCGATGAACGGAAGGGTGCAGTCGTTCCTCTACACCTACTATAACTTCGTCAACTCCAAGGGTGAAACCAAGGAAATACCTGCGTACTGCGTCAACCCCAACCTTTATGGAGTCCCACAAACGGTTGGTGAGGGGGAGTCCATCAAGTACCTGGCCCAGGAGAAGTCGTCTGATCCAAAAGTGATGGGGATCATCGCCAACGGCTATCCGACTCGCAGCCTGCAGGAGCTGGGTCTTGATAATAAGTACCAGGCATACTACGCCACCAAAATGGCGCTGTGGTGCTACATTATCAGTGGCTGGGACATCTCCAAGCTGAAAGTCAACCCGTCCCTGACCGGTGACGAACTGATCCGAGGCAACAAGATGCTGGCGGCCGCCAAGGACATCTATGCCCGGGGCGTGATGTGGGACAAGATCTATGAGCCCAACCTCACCTGCACTCCGGATCGGGATAGTGCCTACAAAGTCATGATCAACGGCAAGGAATACAAGCAGCAGGTCTTTACGGTGAACTCCGAGACCTGGATCTGCAACAACGCCGTTTCCGTCAGCTTTGCCGATCCCGATGCTGTGCCGGCCGGCACCCGCATCGTGGATATGAACAACCGGGACATCACAACCATTACCACCACCGATGTCGGGAATGGGTATGCCGGCCAGTTCAAAGTCCTCTATCCCATCGAGAGCGTCAAGGGGAAAGATGGAGCTGTCCAGTTCTCGCTCCGCACGGAAGTTTATCGGTATGGCATCTACTACGCCGTGTGCCAGGAGAAAAACAAATATGGGAATCTCCAAAACTATATGTGCGATACTGACCCGACTGCTCCGATGAACCTGTCCGCCATCAGTTCCTACTACGATAGCCCTGTCGTCGACATTGAAACTGGGCTCAAGATCATCAAGCTTGAGACCGGTACGGATGAGCCCCTGGAAGGTGCTCTCTTCGAGGTCATCGATCCTGTGGGTGCGACGGTGGGGACCTTCGCCACGGATTCGGATGGCATTATTGCCCTGCCCCTCACGCTCTGTGGCAATTACACCGTCATTGAGCGTAAGCCCGCCCCCAATCACACGATGCCGGTGAACAATACGCAGAACGTCACGGTGGAGTATGGCAAGATTGCCACCGTGACCTTTTACAACGATCCGTTTGGGTACCTGAGGGTGCAGAAGCTCAGCAATACCGGACGGTATCTCAGCGGCGTCACTGTGCAGGTGAAGAACATCGGTAACGGCGTCGTCTACACCAAAAAGACCACCGCAGCAGGTGTTGCGGTCTTTGATGTGCCGCCCGGACAGTATGAGGTGAAAGAGGTCGCTGGTATCCCTGGCTGGATCGCAGACACCGAGACCACGAAGACAATCAAGGTCGTGACAGGCGAATCCTCCACAGTCACCCTGACCAATAAAGAGCTCCCTGGCCTGAGGATCATCAAGTATGACCGAAAGTCCCATGAGGTGATGCAAAATGTCACTTTTGAGATCTTCCGGGACAATGAGTCCTTGGGCCAGTTTACTACCGATGCCTTCGGTGAGATCTTCCTTCCTGATTGCCAGCCGGGTTCCTACCGAGCGATCGAGAAGGACACCGGTGACTCTGCGCATATCCTGGTCACAACTCCGCAGGATGTGGAGCTCCACGCAGGCGACGGGGTCAAGGAACTGGTGTTCTTCAACGACTTGAAGCCTGGAATCCGGCTTGTGAAGGTGGATTCCAGCGACTACACCAAGACGATTGCCAATGCGGTTTTCGAGATCCGAGCGGTCGATGGAAGCTTTGGCCCCAAGGAGTTCCGCACCGACAAGAATGGTGAGATCGATCTGAGCGAGCTGCCCGCCACCGCAATGGTAGTCCGTGAGAAGGCGTGCGCAGGCTATGTGATCGACGACGCTGAGCGCATTATCTATCTGAAGCCCAATCAGAATGCTCAGTTCGTGTTCACGAACAGCAAGAATCCCAGGCTCCTTCTGCAGAAGATGGATGCCAATGCCAAGCCTCTTGCCGGGGTGACTTATCGGCTGACCAAGATTGAGGATGGCTCCCGGTACCTGGATCGCACCACTTCTGCCACAGGTGAGATCGTGTGGGATAACTTGACCCCTGGCGTGTACTCCCTGAAGGAGGTCGCAACGCTGGAGACTCACATCCTTGACCCCAAAGAATACCATGTGGAACTCTTTGCTGGCCGGGACTCTACCGTTGTCCTTGCCAACAACAGACGCCCGAACCTCACCATCCACAAGTCGAATGCTACCACCGGCGAGCCTGTGGAAGGCGCAGTCTTTACTGTCCGTGCCGCTGACGGCTCCACCGTGACCGAAGTTAAGACTGGCAAGGATGGCACTGCGGTGGTCCGGAACCTCCTGCCGATCACCTTTGAGGTGGTCGAGAAGAGTGTCCCGGAGCCCTACCTCCTGGACGCTCCCTCCCAGCTGATCCGGATGCATCCCAACCGGGACAGCGACATTTACTTCACCAACCACACCAAGCCGGACGTCATCATCATCAAGGAGAACGAGATCACCCATGATCCGATCCCCCACACGATTATGGAGGTGGTCTGGCGGAGCAACAAGAGCAGCACCGGCGAGATCCGCAACCTGGGTACCTATGAGACGGATGAGAAGGGCCAGATCGTCCTGGAGGACCTGGAGGATGGTTGGCTCACCGTGACTGAGAAGGAGCCCGCTCCTGGTTTCTCCTTCAAAGAGCCCGTATCCCAGGAGTTCTTCATCAAGGGTGGCGAGACCAAGACGGTGCGGTTTGAGAACACACCGCTGAGTGCCATCGTGATCTATAAGTACGACTCCAAGGACTCCACCAAACCGATCCAGAATGCTGTGTTCCAGCTGCGCTACCTGAGTGGCAACAATTCTGGCACCGGTGGCACCGTGATCGGGACCTATCGCACCTCGGCAAATGGCACCATCACCGTCACGGGCCTCCGGGAAGGCAACTACATCATCGAGGAACTGGCTTCCGATTCGGATCACGTTGTGGACTCTGCCCCGCAGACCGTCTACATCTCCGGCAAACAGCAGGATATCGTGTCCGTCTACTTTGGGAATGCCCCGAAGGGCTCCCTGACCGTCAAGAAGATCGATGCTGACAGCCATAAGCCCCTCAGCGATGTCCAGTTCCTGGTGACGAAATCCGATGGAAGCCTGGTCGGAGACAATAATGGCGTCTATAAGACCGACAGCTCGGGCTCCTTCACCATCTCCGGCATCTTGCCCGGGACCACGCTGATCGTTAAAGAGACCATGGCCAAGTCTGGCTATCTGCTGGACGACACGGCTCATGTGGTCCGGATCAGCGCTGGCCAGGCGGCCAGCCTCGAAGTTCGGAACCAGAAGAAGGGCAACCTCATCATCAACAAGCTCTCCAGTGCGGATAAGTCCCCTCTAGCTGGGGTCCAGTTCAAGATCACTTATGCTGACGGGTCCTATGTGGATGCCGCCGATGGTAAGCTTTCCTCCAGGGGCCTCTACACCACGGACAAGAACGGCCAGATCAAGATCTCCGGGATCGTGGGCACTGTGGTTGTGACAGAGGTGGCCACCATTGATGGCTACACGATCAACGAGAAAACCCGGACGCAGACCGTAGTGGTGAATCCCAACGACACCCAAACCCTCACGTTCTATAACGATCCCATCGGGGGGATTGAGATTATCAAGGTCAACTCCGCTGACCGAAGCGAACGAATTGCCAATGTCACGTTCGAAATCCGCACTCTGAGTGGCGCCCTGGTGAAGACTATTACCACCGGTAAGACCGGCCGGGTCTTTACCTCCTTGGAGGACGGTTCCTACTATGCTGTCGAGGTCGACTGCCCGTCCGAGTTCAAGCTGGACGACACCCCGATCTACTTTGAGATCCGAGGTGGGCGGAAGATCACAAAGACTGTGACCAATGACCCTGTGAGTGGCATTATCATCCACAAGATCGATTCCAGCACAGGTAAGGGCATCTATGGCGTCAAGTTCGTGCTGTATGATGCCAGCCGCAAGCCCATCGGTGAATACACTTCTGACCACAGAGGCTATGTCTATATCGACGATGTGGTATCCGAAGGGAAGGGGAAGTTCTACCTTCGTGAGCTTGAGGCTGCGCCCGGATACGAGCTGGATACCCAGTACAAGACTGTCTATGTCCAGGCGGGCAAGACCGTTGAGATCGAGTGGGAGAACAAGGCTGTCACGGGCCAGATCCAGATCCGGAAGTATGCCTCCGAAGCCAATCCTGTGACCGGCACCCCTGCCGGCGCTCCCCTTGCCGGCGCAGTCTATGAGATTACGGACGCCAGAAGTGGATCTGTGGTGGACTATATCACCACCGATGCCCGGGGCGTGGCAGCTTCCAAGCCGCTTCCCCTGACTCGGTACCAGATCCGTGAGGTCTCCGCCCCTGCCTACTTCCAGCTGAGTAATGCGGTCTATGATGAGACCCTGGAGTATGCCGGCCAGATCATCAAGCTTTCCGATTATGACCGGCCCGTCTCCCTGGGCGTGGCCATTCAGAAGACTGGCAACCGTGAAGTGCAGCCCGGCCAGAGCATGAGCTATACCATCTCCGGCATCGCCAACACCTCCAATGTGCCGCTCAACAGCTTCTATTGGCATGATCGGCTCCCGACTGATGCAACCCGGGGCATGAGCCTGTCCACCGGAACCTATAACCAGAGGCTCTATTACAAGGTGACCTTCAAGACCAACCTCAATGACTACCGGACCCTGGCCAGCGATCTGCTGACATCCAACAACTACACCATCAGTCTCAACGCCAATACCCTTGGCCTGGTGACGGGTGAGTATGTCACGGATATCCGGTTCGAGTTCGGCGCGGTTGCCAGCGGGTTTGCAAGCTCCATCAACCCGACTATCCGTGTCCAGGTCCTTGATCAGGTATCCAACGGATACCAGATCATCAACCGGGCTGATGTGGGTGGCAAGTATCTCCACGAGTGGCAGACTGCCAAGAGCAGTTGGGTCACCATTGTGCGACGGTTCCAGCCCACCACCCCGCTGCCCAAGACAGGCTACTAAGCCACAGAGTATTACGGCAGAACAAAGAAACCCCCTGTCCGCATTTCGGTGCGGGCAGGGGGCTTTTCTGCTTATTTGAGCGAAAAAGGAGGCATATGGATCGGTGGACCCTTGAAGAAAATGATTCAATACCAACAAAATCAAATCCCACTCAGATAGTCGTCCAAACTGTCTGCAAGCTTCTCCCATTCCGGGTGTGGGACACCATGTGGGATCACATATACTGCACCTTCATGGAGAAAAATTGGATCGGAATTGCTGGTAGCAAAAATGAACTGGTCGCTTATTTCAGGATACTCCTTTTTGACTGACTCCAGTTCAGCTGCAGGAATCAGACGCACGATTGCCTCGTTAATCTCTACCTCAACATCTTCTGGATTGAACTGGCGGTAAAAAGGCAGCATGATTTCCGGGACAAAGGGAAGAGGATCATCGAACTTGGCAAAACGATTTCGCCCATCCTGGGCGAGTGCCTTCTGGACTAAAGATGCAAATTCCACGTTTGTGCCTCCTAAATATCAATACTGCGGGCAGCACTTTTCAATCATATAGACACGAACCTTATCTGCGAAGTGCCTCTGGTGGACAGAGTCAGCCACAGAATAAGTGATAAAGATCACTCCAATGCTGATAGAAACGATCATGCCTGCTGCTCCTCCCCATATCCCTTGAGCGGCTATTGATACCGCCAATAGCGAAAGGGAGAACAAGGCTTGCTTCCCTGTTTGAATCAGTGCTTCTTTCGTTGCGACCCCATGACATTTGAGCTTGATAAACTGATAAGTGGAGAAAGCCAGAATAGTAAGGGTTCCAACAACCCCCATATTGATCATGCCAGTAAGCTTCTGCGCCATTTCAGGTGCCAGTTTTCCCAAGGTCCCTCCAAGGGCTTGGGTAATCACTTCGCTGACTGTTCTGCCTATCCCGTAGCCTACGCCGCCCAATAGGCCAGATTCCAAACCGCCTTTAGCACCCTCTGCCAGGGCCAACTTCAAGGTATCTGGAGTTACTCCTGACTGAGCCAAGGTGGTGATAAAGCCGATTGTCATTCCAATCCCTGCACCAATTGCTACTGCCATGCCAAGACCTTGAATATCCTTGCGCCAGACACGCTTTGTGTTGGTCCGCTTGAGCATCGCATTTTTATCAATGGGATCGGCGTCTGTTGAATTGTGGAAGTCCCCCTGATGCCCTTGATGCAAATGGGCTGATCTGTCTTCATAAAACTTGATATTGTCTGGATCAGCTTGTTGAGCAGGGTGGTCGGCGACATTTTTTTGATGATGCCCCTCAGCACCACGAACTTTTCCGGTCCTTTTGATTTCAGCACGCTGTTCTTTGGACCAGTTAGATGATCCACTCCCGCCCATTTCAACATCGGCCTTTTCGTATTCCCATGCTCGTTTGACTCCCTGGCTACGGGCAGCACTATTCGGTTTCGTTAGATCTAATCTGCTGGCATCCAAAGATCTCTTCAGATTGAGGTCAGTCAAAAAGGTCTGAAGTTGCCTGTTGTATCCTGTGATGATTGAGCTTGTCTGATAGGAGATACTCGCAGTTGCAGCAGCACCAGTCCCCTTAGCATATTCTGGTGAGTCCTTCCTCATTGCAGTAACGGGCTGCTGGTAAAAGGTAAGACTGCGATTCCCCTTGATAGCAGTCAACATATTCTCACCTCAACTTCCGCTCACACTCAATGGAGAACCGAGTGAGCGCCAGCTTCCCTTCATCGTCCAGCTTGCTGAAGATGTAGGAGTACACATGGTTATAGTAGATCAAAGTTTCATTGAATAAACGGGAGGCATCATAGGCAAAGAGGGTAGAGGAGACAAGGGAGAACAACTGTGTCTGATTCTTGTACTTCCCCTCGTTGTTCCGGAAGCTGCTAAAGGCCTTTGTAAAGGCTTCCACAGCCTGCTTGTTGTATTCGGTATTACGCTTAAACTCCAGCTCACGCATCTTGGCACTGATTACGTCAGTATGACTCTTGGTCAGATCGTCATAGGCATTACTCTGCTCAGGGGTAAAGGCATCTTTAATAAGGGCGCTATCCTCCTGGGCGATACGAGCTAAAACGGCATCAAACTCAGCCTGTGTCGTGGTGGCCCGCAAGTCATCCTTCAGCGCATAAAGCTTCTTAATGCAATCATTATTATGCAGCTTTGCTTTCTCTCGCTCTTGATCCTCCTGGGCCTGCTGGCTCTCGTAGATGCCACTAAAGATCTGGTCGATGCGCTCCTGGCAAGACTGAATTGCCTCGACTACTTCCTGAGACATATCCGCATTCTCTGCGAAGAAGGCCAACGCAACATTTGCCTGATCGGCGAAGCGGCTTCTGTCATCAATGGATGGAAGTGTCTCGGCCAGGCTGCAGAGATATGAGAAGTATGCTTCAAACACCTCTTTGTTCCCAGGATTCTTATTAAAAACATTTCGCCCCACAAGCAGGGCTTCCGAAATCATTCCAGAGGCCTTATAGCTGTTGAATAGTGTCATCAATGCAAACAACTCCCTTCGTTACTTCCCGGTTGTAAATGTGGGTAAACCAGTATTTTACAGCGGGATATTGTCGAAAAAATCGGAAATATACTGGAGTGCAGCGATCTTCTGCTGGATTTCATCAATGTCACAGGTATCCAGCAGGTTCCTCAAATCCGCCACATAATGATCCCATTTCTCATCCAGATCTGCGGCAGCCTTATCAAAGGCTTTCTCTGTCTGGTCCCAATACTCTTCAATAGTCCGCTGGAACTTCACTGCGAAATCGTTCTCGTCAAAGGCTTTGACGATCTTCTTCGCTACGCTCTTCTCCCATCCTCCGGTAAACAGGCTTATGCCCAGGCAAGTAGCGAATATAAGCCCCAGGGCAAGGCCTATCGGGCCAAAAACAGAGGAAGCCATCATGCCGTACAGGATGGAAGAGCCTGCAGAAAAACCTAAGCCGGCCAGGGCCAGGGTATGCGGGAGTGTGAAGGCGAGAAATGCTCCGAAGCCACCTATTGCGCCCAATGCCGACAAAGCAGAGGTGAAAATCCAGCCAGCATCAAAATCGACTTGGATGCTGTTGTTTTCAAATGTTTCGGCTATGTCTTGAGAGAACGCAGATACATAATCCTTAGTCTTTTCGGCAAGTTCCTTGGACTTAGCTTTCAGAATTGCCTCGCATTTTCCTTGGATCAAGCTTTGCACGGTGCTGCCAAACAGTTCAACGTCTTCACGCCGGTTCTTAACCCCCTTTTCGTGCATGAGTTGAACCAGAGCATCTACGTTGACAGTGCTGGCAAGGTAATCGGTAAACTCGTTGACCGACTCTTGGTGGAGGCGAGTAATGCTAGCTCTGACATCCTCTTTCCGAGCATCGTTTTCTCTGACCCTGTCTGCTTCCTTATCATCAATCTCCCGGAGCAATGTTGCGTACTTATCCCGGTCGGCGATAATTCCCTCATAATTCTTTATCTCGGCTTCAAGATTAGGCTTGCGAGATTCCACATAGGACTTCACGAAGTCTCTCACCTTGCCTTCGATGATGACAGGGAGTGTTTCCAACAAGCTTTTTAGAGACTTGTTCAACGCCTCACTAAGATCGGGAATATCAACTGTGTATGGGAAGAAGCGGGACCGAAGCTCACTCCATCCACCGTCAGAATAGGTGAAACCAGACGCTTCCATCCGTTCAGCCCAATACTCCTCCGGCAGTGTTTTCAGAAGATTCCTGCAGCCTACGTCCAGAATCTCCGTAAGTTGAGCTCGATTTCCGTTGTTGACCGTATGAGCCTGAGAAGCTACTACAAATAGATTTGATAGAGGCGCAAGGTCATTGCTCCCGCAGCTTTCCCATACTGGCAGCTGAGTAATATTACGCTTGAGATATGTGATGTCCTCAATGCGCATAAAACCATTTGCCTGGGACAAGTAGATGATTGCATCCGCCTTCTGAGCAGCTGCAAAAGTGATATTGTCATCGCTTTCGGTCTCTGTTCCAAAACCGGGGAGATCAATAATATCACAGGTCTTCAGGATGGGGGCATCCAAAAAGACAACAGCAGAGCCAGCAGCTTTATCATAGTTCTCGCCTTGCCGAGTACCAAATGACCGCAAGATCTCTACTCCGCCTGCAGCAATCTTCCACTCACGGCAATAGGCTTCATCGGTGAGCTTGTGTTCATCCCACATGACCTCATCGCCACGACGGTTGGCAAATACCCAAGCTTCCTCCTCGATGAAAGAAGGGCGCTCGGAAATGTGCTTGATGTACACGGCAATTGAAGTAGTAGGGGTCCAGGCAACGGGCATCTTATCGCTGCCCAAAAAGGCGTTGATAATCGTACTTTTCCCAGTATCTGACCGGCCGACAATGGCTACCTTCGGCTTCACCATATTCGTCTCAATACCGGATCTAAGCCCATCTAAGTAGGCCTTTTGCAGATCTTCTGGCAAGTCGTATTTACCGAGCGCCTTGGAAATGTAGTTCATCAGAGTGCACTTGGTGAAATCTGCCTTCTGCCAGGTATCATCGACATCCAGCTGTTTGGGAATTGGCTTCGTCCATCCAGTCAATTCCTCGAACGTAGCCCCCGTCTTGACCAGTATTTTCTGGATAACATCAACGGGCATGCTGCTCGGATCTTTCTCCCAGCGGGAGATGCTGGACTGGTCGACCCCGATCAGGTCAGCGAACTCCGCCTGTGTCCTGATTTTCAGCTTATCCTCACGAAACGATTTTAAGTTCATCTCATCGACCTCCTTCGACGTCTGTACCCATATTTTACATCATTGAAATTATCTGTCAATAGTTTTATGCAAATCTGCATAAAATTTTTATGCGGATTTGCATAACGAAATTATCATTGGGCAGATAGGTTTACGATTGCTGTGACAGAGAGGCTTATCCGCTTGGGGGTTGAAAAGCGGCACAAACTGGGTATAATACAAATAGGTTGCTGTTGTGGACCGGAAAACGGAGGGCGGTTGGTTGGGGTTTAGGAAGCCGTGAGTACGAAACCGAACAAGCAACTTGCGGAATATGGCCAAGAGTCCGGGGACGTCGTGTTCATAGCACGGAAGGAAGGTTCGACTCCTTATGCCACCATATTCCGCCCTTATAGAAGAATGACCCTCCAGCATGGGATGCTGGAGGGTCTTATTCTTTATTTGACTTTGATCGATAGGGTCACATCGCCTTTATCCGTGATGCTCATCTGCAAGGGCTTCAGATGCCTATCATAGAACTGCTTGCGCTCAGCATCTGTCATGTTGATGCGTGTAGTGTAGAGGGCCTGGTCGAGCATTTCATATAGGTTGAGATGCACTGCTTGCTCCAAGTATATTGCCATCTCTCTGAAAAGGGCCTTTTGCTTCAGATCCTCGGAGTCGCCACTATAGAAATCATCCAGGTAGCAGTAAAAGATGCCATGTTCAGCGAGGGCATTCTTCAGGTCTGGACCGCATTTATCATGCTCAATCATCACCAGGAAGCGAGCCTTTGGCAAGGAGGAGATCAATGCCCAGTAGTCGGAATCGCTGGAGACTAAAACGTAGGAGTCGACTTGCTTCTCATAGAACTCCTGGCTCACTCTTAGAGCCAGTCTCATGTCCACCAAGGATTTGTTTTCCTTCACACGCTCGATCTCAATATGCTCCACCGGAATACTGGTGAACTGTTCCAGCAGATCCCAGCCGGAGGATGCATGGACATCATCGAAGAGAATGATCGAGGAGACCTTGCTTAGACTGTCCTTACTCAGGCCTCTAAGCGTCGCACTCAGTTTGTAGGGGTCGACATTCTCGCAGTCCACAACGACTACGATCTGCCTACCACCTTCAATAAAGTCGTAGATGTTTTCTTTGAAGTAGCTCCCTGCATCAGAGACCTTACCATAGTCTTTGAACTCCTCAAAGTGCCAGCTGTAGAGAAGGGTAACGAATTTCTTATCGTTATAGAGGATGTTGCCCTGATCGCTGGCAGGCCAGTTGATGTACATCTTGTAGGGGTAGAACTCCATTTTTGAGTAGTATGCTATGGCTGCATCTTTCGTCTTTTCCTCACTCAGGCCATCTGGCATGATGAACATTTCTCGGAGGTACTGCCAGTTGAGCCAGAGCGGGAATAGGCTTTTGCAATTATTGATCCGGTCTTTGTTGTGTGCTGTACTGTTATGGGAATTTCCGCTCCATTTTACGGTGTGCAAAATGCGATTTTTCAAGAAACGGTCAAACCAGAATATCTGGGGAGAGTTTTTTCTCTACT
>JAETNS010000030.1 GCA_021772015.1 Prevotellaceae bacterium
CCTGAGTAGTACGTTCGCAAGAATGAAACTCAAAGGAATTGACGGGGGCCCGCACAAGCGGTGGAGCATGTGGTTTAATTCGAAGCAACGCGAAGAACCTTACCAGGTCTTGACATCGATCTAAAGGATCCAGAGATGGATAGATAGTTATAGAGAAGACAGGTGGTGCATGGTTGTCGTCAGCTCGTGTCGTGAGATGTTGGGTTAAGTCCCGCAACGAGCGCAACCCTTGTCGTTAGTTACCAGCAGTAAGATGGGGACTCTAGCGAGACTGCCTCTGTAAGGAGGAGGAAGGCGGGGATGACGTCAAATCATCATGCCCCTTATGACCTGGGCTACACACGTGCTACAATGGACGGATCAAAGGGAAGCGAAGCCGCGAGGTGGAGCGAAACTCAAAAACCCGTTCTCAGTTCGGACTGCAGTCTGCAACTCGACTGCACGAAGTTGGAATCGCTAGTAATCGCGAATCAGCATGTCGCGGTGAATACGTTCTCGGGCCTTGTACACACCGCCCGTCACACCATGAGAGTTGGTAACACCCGAAGCCGGTGGCCCAACCGCAAGGAGGGAGCTGTCTAAGGTGGGACTGATGATTGGGGTGAAGTCGTAACAAGGTATCCCTACGGGAACGTGGGGATGGATCACCTCCTTTCTAAGGAGAAGAGAGATGTGTAATCTGTTTAGTTTTGAGTGTCTTGAAAGAGGAGACGCTCGAGGAGAACATTGAAAACTGGATAATCAAGAAAACTTTTTTACAGAAGAAGATAGATGAAGAAACGAGATCAAGAAGAGATAAGGTTGATTCATCTAGTCAAGAGGTAATAAAAAACTAAGAAAGAAAACTCGAAACAACACTTTAGGTTAAGTAAGAAAGAGCGTATGGCGAATGCCTAGGCACAAAGAGGCGAAGAAGGACGCAGCGAACGGCGAAACGCGACGGGGAGCAGTAAGCAGGCAACGATCCGTTGATATCCGAATGGGGGAACCCGTCAACCGTCATGGGTTGACATCATTGCATGAATAAATAGTGTAATGAGGCGAGACGCAGGGAACTGAAACATCTCAGTACCTGCAGGAGAGGAAAGTAAAAACGATTCCGTAAGTAGTGGCGAGCGAAAGCGGAGGAGCCCAAACCATCGAAAAGATGGGGTTATAGGGCTGCCAATAAAGTCGATAGATTTATGATAGGAGAATCATCTGGGAAGGTGGAACGAAGAGGGTGAAATTCCCGTATCCGAAATCATAGAGAAGGGGCGAGGCAGTACCTGAGTACGTCGGGGCACGTGGAATCCTGACGGAATTCTCGAGGACCATCTCGAAAGGCTAAATACTCCTTTGTGACCGATAGTGAACCAGTACCGTGAGGGAAAGGTGAAAAGAACCCCGGGAGGGGAGTGAAAGAGAACCTGAAACCATATGCTTACAAGAAGTCAGAGCCCGTTAAAGGGTGATGGCGTGCCTTTTGTAGAATGAGCCGGCGAGTTATGATATGCAGCGAGGTTAAGTAGGAGATACGGAGCCGAAGCGAAAGCGAGTCTTAAGAGGGCGAAAGTTGTATGTCATAGACCCGAAACCGAGTGATCTAGCCATGATCAGGTTGAAGTTGGGGTAAAACCCGATGGAGGACCGAACCGACCCCCGTTGAAACGTTGGCGGATGAATTGTGGCTAGGGGTGAAATTCCAAACGAACTCGGAGATAGCTGGTTCTCCCCGAAATAGCTTTAGGGCTAGCGTCAGAGTGAAAGTTATGTGAAGGTAGAGCACTGAATATGTGATGGCCTCATCCCGAGGTACTGAACATAATCAAACTCCGAATGTCACAGGAACATATCTGGCAGTCAGACTGCGGGTGATAAGGTCCGTAGTCAAGAGGGAAACAGCCCAGACCATCAGCTAAGGTCCCAAAATATATGCTAAGTGGAAAAGGATGTGGAGATGTATAGACAACTAGGAGGTTGGCTCAGAAGCAGCCATCCTTTAAAGAGTGCGTAACAGCTCACTAGTCGAATGACTCTGCGCCGAAAATTTACCGGGGCTAAGCATAATACCGAAGCTATGGATTTATAGAGATATAAGTGGTAGGGGAGCGTTCCAGTCAGCGATGAAGCATGATCGAGAGGACATGTGGAGCGGCTGGAAGAGAGAATGCCGGTGTGAGTAGCGGCACGTGGGTGAGAATCCCACGCACCGAAGACCCAAGGTTTCCAGAGGAAGGTTCGTCCGCTCTGGGTAAGTCGGGGCCTAAGGCGAGGCCGAGAGGCGTAGTCGATGGATAACGGGTGGAGATTCCCGTACCTGATGGAAAGGTGATGGAGTGACGGAGTAGGCTAGCGGATCCAGCTGACGGAATAGCTGGTGCAAGCGAGGTAGGAGATATGAAGGCAAATCCGCATATCGAAATCCGAAGGCGTGATGCGTATGGAACGCTACGGCAAGTACAGAAGTCCGTGAAGCAAGCTTCCAAGAAAAGCTTCTAGCAACTGACATCAGCCCGTACCGAAAATGGACACACATGGGTGAGGAGAGAATCCTAAGGTGAGCGAGAGAACTATAGCTAAGGAACTCTGCAAAATGACTCCGTAACTTCGGGAGAAGGAGTGCTCATGAGAATGAGCCGCAGTAAAACGGCCCAAGCGACTGTTTACCAAAAACACAGCTCTCTGCCAAGACGCAAGTCGAAGTATAGGGGGTGACGCCTGCCCGGTGCTGGAAGGTTAAGAGGAGTGGTCAGCGCAAGCGAAGCCATGAATTGAAGCCCCAGTAAACGGCGGCCGTAACTATAACGGTCCTAAGGTAGCGAAATTCCTTGTCAGGTAAGTTCTGACCCGCACGAAAGGCGTAACGATTTGGGCGCTGTCTCA
>JAETNS010000009.1 GCA_021772015.1 Prevotellaceae bacterium
AAAAACCGAATTTTCCGCCGAAAGCACCCTTCGGACGAACAACGCCAATCTCTCCTAACTCTCAACACATTACTTTATTCCCCATTTATTGCCATAGTCTCGCGAATTCTTCGTATATTTGTACGAGATTATCTTAATTCAAATTTATCACACCTACCATTTATACTGATAAGATACATTCCTGATTGCAGAAAATCCAAATTGATAATCTCACTCGTTTCTGCGGGAATCCAGGATGAATACACCAGTCTCCCATCCGTGCCATAAACTTTCAAATCAACCGAGCTCCGGGAGATGAGCTTAAGAGTCCTTCCAGACATATGATAACTGTAATCCCGATGGGTGCCATCAGTAAATAAGGTGATACCGGAAGCTATCGGATCATCAACAACAGACACTTTATACGCTCCTAAAAAGGAGCCGGGCATGTATGCGTAAAATGTAGCTGTTGGGGAGGAGGAAGCGTCCTGTTCATTAGGCGCGAGATTTGTGTCAGCCTGTCGGGAAGTTGATCCGGAACTGATTGTGACGACTTTGGGGCGAAGTGTTTGATATTTTATCGGACATGGGTATTTAGTCTCATTGTCGGGGAATTGCCAAAGGCTTGAAAGGGAAGAAAAAGAGGAAGAATCCGTCCATCGTGCCAATTTGAAAACAATGCCGGACGCTTCATTCCTCTCGTAGGGAAGAATCATCAATTTTTCATCACCGACATTGACCGGGAATGCGCCGAAGCAGCCCGTGTCATGATATGTGAGATTTTTATCTGAGAGCACATCTGTCTGATTCAACATCAGATAAGGCTCTTTGGCCGACAAAGAATGCCGTTCTCCATTGTCCTTATATAAAAGCACCGGGGAATGGGTGTCGGGATTGGCATTTGTGCCGAATCCTTGTACAAGATGATAATCGTCATCTATCTTGGTGGAAAACAACATACCAATCCAAGGCTTTTGAGCAGGTGTATCAGAACGTGACTCAAACACATATTTATCACTGTCATAGCGAGTTATATTTATAGCAGGTTCTGTCGCAGCTTTTGAGAAATCAAATTCGCATCTTGAAGGGTAATAAACGTTCCCCCATGCATTGCCCCAAGCGTGCCAACAACCTATTGCCAAGTTGAAATTGCCGGACATGAGATCTCCCGTCAAACCAAGCCATTCAAAATTTGGCAAAAACCTATCACTTTTTTCTTTCTCACCTGACAAATATGAGATGGTTTTAATGAAATTCAAATCAGAATCATATACTTGAATATATAAATTGATATAATTTGTTATCGGATTAGCATTCAGACCTATCATCGCAATATGTCCCCTTTGGTCTGCCATGACAAAACGTTGGAGTGCAGTATTTGCAAGCTCTTCGGAGAAATCGGCATGCAAGTCCGGTAGATAGGAACCAGTAGCAGTGTCAAATCTCCTTAAAGTAATCCTCTCCCCTGGGATATTATATTTCTCCACATAGACATAAATGATATCGTCAATTATAAAGAGATTATGATTGTTTTGGAAGGCATCATCTACGGCATCTCCATCGGAAGCTTTTGACATGTCCATTTCCCACAAAGATTCCATATGGAGATATTGCTTTGTTGATGCTGCCGAATGGCTAATCAACATGTCCTCGAAAGTTGAAACATTGTCACCAACCAGAAGGCCATCCGTTACTTGCGCATAGCATGAGATAAGAGAGAATGCCAATGCACATAAAAGTAAGGAGACCTGTCTATATAAGCCTCCTGACAGTCCTTTCACAGGACAGTTTATAATTAAATTATTCATTGTGTGTAAAAAAATGTGAGAATAACTGACCGATCCAATCGAACCGGCATTATTTATTTTTCGCCAAAATTAATACTTTTTATGGATTTGTCAAAATATTTTTTCGATTTTAACTTTTGAGCCATCAATTTCAATGCCCAATATGACCGCAAACCTGTGAACAGCGGAATTTTTGCATAGGTCGCGATAAGCGTTTGGTTATTTAAATATTTGTTTGTAATTTTGCAGTCGCTTTAACTCTCTCAATTGAGAGATAGAGGTATTTGATTAATCCGTAATATATTAAGGGCAGGATTGCCGACAAAGCCCATGTATATGGAGATGGCGGAAACCGGAGAGATGCATCAAACACATTAAAGCCGGTTGTTGATCCTGGAGAACTTCTCTATGCAAAAATTACAGGTATAGGGGAGGAGTCCGGGGATTACCCATATGGCAATCGATACCGTCTGTCTCTGAAAAACGCCTTATGATTGGTTCCCTTGAATGGAAGACACCACTGATCAGTTACATTGGTATGCGATAAAAACGCGCAGCGAAGCCTCGACACAAGCTTATCTTGAAAGCATGTGTCGAGATGTTTATGCGCCAAAGATCCGTGTTCGTACAGCCGACAATAGCCCACAGACATCCACCCGTTCGGCGGCTCCCCATCTGTTGTTTTTCCTGTCTCCCGAACCAGACGCATTACGTCTTGAAAAAGAGAGCCACAAAGAGGGAAGTCCCATCTCTCCGTTCTGGATATACCGACTACCCGGATCTGATAGAATCCAGCCGATATCGACCGAGGAATTCAATCTCTTCCGGCTGTTGACAACAGACGATCCAACCATTCAATGTGAGATCTACGGCAAACCGGACTTCCACATCGGTCAGCATGTCCGGATAACCGCCGGCCCCTTCGCCGGCTATACTGGCTACACCCGCCGTATCCGCAACAACAAGCATGTAGTGGTCGAGATCGAGGGTCTCTGCGCCATCGCCCTCCCCTTCATCCACCCCTCTCTCCTGATCCCCAACGATTAATAAAAACGTTCAGGAATCCTTAGACATTCCTGAATCACCAATAAGAAATTAAAACCACCTAAATTTAACAGTATGCAAGCAATTATATTAGCTGCCGGAATGGGAAAACGCCTTGGAGAACTGACCAAAGGCCATACTAAGTGCATGATTGAGGTTAACGGCACAAAACTCATTGATCGGGTGATCCACCAATTATCGAAATTAAATCTTAATCGGCTGATTATCGTAACCGGCTACAAAGGGAAGGAGCTTAAAGAATATATTGGAGACAGATATAACACCTTATTGAAAATCGAATATATAGACAATCCAATATACGACAAGACAAATAATATCTACTCTCTGTCCTTGGCTAAAGAAGATCTTTGCAAAGATGACACCATACTTTTAGAGTCAGACCTAATATTTGAGGATTCAGTTCTTGAAATGCTTATCACCAACAATGAACCCAATCTGGCTCTTGTGGCAAAATACGAGACATGGATGGACGGGACGATGGTACGAATCGATGCCGACGACAACATTGTCAACTTTGTCCCGAAAGCGGCATTCCGATATGAAGATATAGATGTTTACTACAAGACCGTAAACATCTATAAATTCTCCAGAAAGTTTTCTAAAAATGAGTATGTACCGTTCCTGGAGGCATATTCCAAAGTAATGGGCAATAATGAGTATTATGAACAAGTCCTTCGTGTTATCACAATGGTTCATAACTCAAGTCTTAAGGCACTCCCAATCGGCGAGAAAAAGTGGTATGAGATAGACGATATACAAGATCTCGATATAGCTTCGGCTATATTTTCAGATCATGAAACGCGTTATCATGAATACCATAAACGATATGGCGGCTATTGGCGCTTCCCTTCCCTGCTCGATTATTGCTATCTGGTCAATCCATTTTTCCCGCCAAAGAGAATGATTGATGAAATGAGGGCTAATTTTGACACTTTATTGACAGAATATCCTTCTGGGCAATGGGTAAATTCATTGCTTGCCGCCAAATATTTCGGGGTCAAACAAGACTATATCGTTGTGGGTAATGGAGCTGCCGAACTGATAAAGTCATTCACAGAAAGTCATCGTTATGACCGAATCGGAGTCACCTATCCAACATTTGACGAATACCCTAACAGGTTGCCCAATGCCGAAATAATCCCGTTCATTTCTAAAAAAACGGATTTCAGGTATGACGTTGCAGATTTGGAACGACATTTTGTTGATAAAAATTTAGACCTGTTACTATTAATCAATCCTGATAATCCATCCGGGAACTTTCTTCCCATCAAAGATGTCTTGAATCTGGCAAAGTGGTGCCGTGACAGGAACATCCACTTATTAGTCGATGAGTCTTTCGTTGACTTTACAGATGGCTTTGAAGAAAATTCTCTGATTCATAATGATATTTTGGAGGCTAATCCCAATCTATCTGTAATGAAATCAATCTCCAAAAGCTATGGTGTTCCAGGTCTACGCCTCGGAGTGTTTGCGACATCCGATATGACTTTAATTGCTGCGATGAAGAAAGATGTTGCCATATGGAACATCAACTCTTTCGCTGAATTCTATCTTCAGATTTATGGAAAATACGAGGCGGATTATCGCAAAGCGTGCCATAAGTTCATTGCCGAGCGTGACCGCTTCTTCATAGAACTCCAACAGATACCATGGCTCCATGTAATGCCCTCGCAAGCAAATTACTTTCTTTGCGAAATCATAAAAAGATACACCGCAGAAGAGCTTACGCGTATTCTACTCGATCACAATGTGCTTATCAGCAATTGTGGCAGAAAGAATAATATGGGAGGAAAAAATCTCATCCGTATCGCTGTACGTTCTAAAGAAGACAACAATAAACTTATCTCGATTTTGAACTTAATATAACATTATGAAACTCGTCACAAGCAAAGAAATAGCAGATCTACTTATTAGCCCCGCCGAATCAGTTGACTGGGCAAAAGAAGCATTCCTTATAAAGGACAATTGTATTCTTCCACCGAAGATTTCCATTCATCCTCGTGGGAATGATTTTTTCAATACAATGCCGTGCTTGTTACCTGAAAAACACCACTTATTCGGTTGTAAAGTTGTATCACGAGTTAAAGGTACTCATCCATCTTTAAAAAGTGACATGATGGTATTTGACACCCTAACTGGTGGGATGATAGCACTTGTCAACTGTGACTGGATAACTGCACGCAGAACCGGTGCCGTTGCAGCTATTGCCATCAATACTCTTAGAAAAACTGACGCACAAATTTATTCTTTCATTGGACTTGGTGTAATAGCCCGAAATGTATTAGATTGCCTTATAGCAACTAATCTGAAGTCAAAAATGGAAATTCGTTTGATGCGCTACAAAGATCATGCAGAAAAAATAATTGACGAATACAGCCATTATCCCAATGTTAGCTTCACTGTTGTCGATACCGTTGAAGAGTTTGCAAGAAATGCAGATGTAATAATTTCGTGCATAACCGATGCTGAAGGATTGATTGTGGAAGATGTGAATCTCTTTAAACCAGGGGTTCTTGTTGTCCCTGTTCACACTCGAGGTTTCCAGAATTGTGACACCATTTTCGACAAAGTAATTGCAGACGATCATGGTCATGTATGCGGATTTAAATACTTTTCTCAATTTCGATATTTCGCGGAACTTTCCGATGTCCTAAAAGGGAAAAAGCACGGTCGGGAAAACGACACCGAACGCATTCTGGCATATAATATCGGTCTTGGTCTACATGATATTTTCTTCGCCAGCAAAATACTTGACAAGTTAAATTTTAAAAATCCACAATAATACAGAGTTTATAATAATTCATCTATATTTTCCGGTAATATCTATCGGCAAAATATTTTTTATTATCCCTACTAATTTACCGAGTCGATCATTACTTTATATTGATAATGGCAGACGCAAAAGTATTTAAAGGAGTGATATGGTCTTCTTTGCAACGTTTTGGAACAATGCTGGTCTCATTTGTATCCAATATAGTCTTAGCAAGGCTCCTATCACCTGATGACTATGGGGCAATCGGGATGTTAATGGTATTCATTGCTATTGCAAATGTTTTTGTTGACAGTGGATTCGGTTCTGCACTTATACAACGTAAAAATGCAACCACTGTAGATTACTCAACTGTATTCATAACAAATGCAACCCTATCATTATCACTTTATCTAATCTTGTTCGTTTGCGCGCCTTTAATTTCAGATTTTTATGGTGTAGAGATTCTAACGCCTTTATTACGGTTTGAAGGATTGATACTTCTTTCGAATGGGATGTGTTTGATTCAAACCACAATAATGCGAAAAAGAATGGATTTCAAGCGGCTTGCAACTGCCAACCTTGCCAGTAACTCCATAGGCGCAGTATGTGCAATAAGTGCGGCATATTGTGGGTTAGGTGTATGGAGCCTTGCAATGAAAGGCATCATAGTAAGTGTAATGACTGCCATCATTTTATGGCATCTTTCGGATTGGCGTCCATCATGGCAGTTTAGTTCTAAATCTTTCTCTGAACTATTCAGTTTCGGGGGATTTATGCTATTGTCAAGTATTTTGACAACACTATCGAAAGAAATTTCAACATTAATCATCGGGAAACAATTTAAACAAGATATATTAGGGTATGTCACGCAAGCAAAGACACTACGTAACATCGCTTCCGATAGCATTTCTTCCGTAATTTCTCAAGTATTATACCCGGATTATTCAAACAATCAAGATAATCTAAAAGAAATAACCCGGAAATTGAATTTCGGAGTTTATATAATCTCCTATATAACCGTCGCACTCTGTATATTATTAATATGTATTGCCAAGCCGCTTATCATTATGATTTATTCAACAAAATGGGCAGCTATAATTCCATATTTTCAGGTTCTTTGTATCAGTGGAATATTTTTATCAATTCAAGATGTGAATTATTTTGTTGTCGCAGCAAAAGGCAAAAGTAAGAACTTAACTTGGATGAATTTAATTAAATTGATCGTACTTATAAGTGCCCTTTATATTTGTGGAAAATATTTTGGCATTTATGGTGTACTATGGAGCATGGTTGGTTATTCATTGTTTTCCTACATGATATTTGGCTATTTGGCCACATCCATCCTTTCGACAACCTTGATTACCCAGTTGTCTAATATTGCAAAATGTTTTGGTCTTGTAATAGTTCCCATATCAATATGCTATATTTTTCAACAAATCAACCCAATAGATTCCAATTTAATCCATATTGTTGCTTGTTCAATTTTATATACAATCTCTTTTTTGATAATGTCAATGATTTTCAAGCCCCAACCATTTATTTACTTAAAAACACTATTTTATAGCCGATTTCATAAATAATTCACGCTATTATGATAATCCATTGCGCAGGAGATATTATGCCAGGAGGTGTTCTAAATAAGACCGAACGGCCTTATCTGACGAAGGATCTACAAGAATATCTGAAATCAGTCGCATTATTCGTTGGCACATTAGAATGCGCTATCGGAGATGACCCTCATTTTGACGAAGAAAAAATGAGAAGGAAACAAGATATCGTTTACGCAGAAAACAGAGATTTACAACGAATTAAACTATTTGGCAAACAACAAATTGTCAGTTTAGCAAACAATCATATTTTTGATTTAGGAGCTAAGGGCCTTGAAAACACGATCAAGCAACTCGATGAACATGAAATTTTACATTGTGGAGCCGGTAGAAATATTGCGCAAGCCACACAACCAGTGATAATTAACACCGAAATAGGCTCTATAGCATTCATTTCTGTATGCGACTACAGAAACGAGACTGTAGGATACGTTCCTTTCGCCTCTTCAACTAAAAGCGGAGTGTCCCCTCTTTATCCTCTTCGTAATGTAGGAGAGCAAATAGCAAAACTTAAGAAACAGGTAGATTATATTTTCGTATTATCCCACTGGGGGATTGAAAATGTGTGGGAGCCGACCAATAATGTAGTAGCCGCATCCAATTATCTTATAAAGGCCGGCGCAGATGTTATCATTGGGAGCCATCCACATAGAGTACAATGTCCATACACAATTAATCGAAAGCCAGTCTTCCCAAGTTTAGGAAACTTTTTCTTTCCGGACAGATATTTAAATACCCCCCGTCCAACTTACTATCCACCTTTGGGAGAAGATACATCCCGATACCCTGTAACGGATTGTTATCCATATGTTGATGAACCGACATTAAAGATTTGGAAGCATCTCGCTCGTATTGGAATGATTGCGGAGATTAAAATTGAGGCGGGAAAGATATCCAGCGATTACAAACTTACTTATCTCTCCAAAGATAACATATTGGGGTTCATTGACGAAAACGAACAATCTAAAGTAATAGATGAATTCAAGCGTCTGCACTCATGGTTAAATGGGTCAAATAATATTTACAGAATTGCTTACTCATCTAAATTAAAACTACGCAAACTAAGATGTTATCTTAGAAATCATTTTTTAAACCATTCCAATTCTAATGAGCCGTTTAACAACATTCATAAAAGAGGCATATCGGTTTTTGATAATAAACATATCAATTAAGCCGAAACTTTCAGTATGCTTGATTCTTAATGGAGACCATTTTTTAAGACATGTATCCTATTATCCGGAATACAAACAGAAAAATAAGCGACAAATTCTCTTAGACCAATTGCGTCAGATATGGAAATTCGGATATCCAAATCAATATTATTTTTCATATGGATTTGATGTCAAAAGCAAACAAGTAATGCAGGAATACTTACATTACAATCCGTTTATGATTGTCAGAGATAAGTATAACTACATACAACACGGATCAACCGCCATCCTTAGAGATAAGGTATTCTTTGGAATGTTTTGTGACTATCTCGGAGTCGAATCGGGAAAGAATATTGGAATTACATTTGGTGAGAATGTTTTCTCTATCGCTTTAAAGAAACAGATCACACTGGAGGAATTCTGTAATTCTTATTCCGGGGAATTCTTTGTAAAGTTAATTAATGGCGAATGTGGTAAAGGGATTTTCAAACTTAAAATAACAGCTGCCACAATATACATTGATGATTCCAAATCTGATATCGGACAACTAAAACGTCGGATTAAAAATTCCACCTACCTTATTCAAGAAACTGTCAAACAACATCATTTGATGTCTGCGCTTCATAAGGAATCTATTAACACGATTCGATTAGTGACGATTAAAAATGTCAAAACCAATAAGATCGAACTTTTCCCTTCGATTTTAAGAATCGGTACAGGAAAATCGATCGTTGATAATACGTCACAAGGAGGAATCGCTGTAGGCATTGATTCGCAAATGGGAAGACTTAAAGAATATGGCTTCTTTAAGCCGGAATTTGGTGGTAGAGTGTCAATTCATCCTGATTCAAATATAAAATTTGCAGAATTTATCATTCCGTTTTGGAAAGAAGCAGGAGAGCAAGCCAAATTACTTCACTCTATGCTTCCTGATATCCATTCGGTCGGGTGGGATATATCAATCGGAGAATCTGGCCCCATATTTATAGAAGGGAATGATAACTGGGAAATCAATGGCCCTCAAATTTGCCATGGCGGGTTGAAGAGAGTGTTTAACAGGTTACTATTAGGGTGACAAATGAGAAAAATTACTGACGTAAAAGAACTTCGGGAACTACAAATGCAGGTTCTTGACAAAATTCATAATTACTGTCAAGAAAACCAACTAACATATTTTATTTCAAGCGGAACACTTTTGGGTGCTGTCCGTCATGGTGGCTACATCCCATGGGATGATGACATTGACATATACATGCCCAGAAGTAGCTTTAATGCATTTTGTGAGGAGTTCAATAACTCTAATGGTCGTTATCGTCTTATAAATGGGTATAATACAGAGGATTATTACTATACATTCCCGAAAGTAGTTGATACAAAAACTTTGCTTATCGAGAGAGAGCATACAGACAGACAGATCGGAATATATGTGGACATTTTCCCGGTTGATTATGTTCCCCATGATCTGTCAGAACGCGAAAGGCTTTTTAAAGAAAAGGACAAAATAAAACATCTTCTAATTGCAAAACAGAGTGCCATATTTAGAACCTTGAGTTTAACGGGCATTATATACAGGCTATACTCTCGTTTGGCGCCTTCCCGGTTAAAACTATTGAAACGGTTCGATGATTTGATAAGAAACACATCTAAAACTGGACAAGTTTGCAATTTGACAGATGCCGGCCCCTCGATCAAGGGCTGCTTTAATGCTGATGCTATCGCCGAGGCCGTTGACATAAAATTTGAAAACCGTGTATATAAAACAATGGTTGGATATAAGACATATCTCGAACACACATATGGGGATTATATGACGCTTCCTCCCGAAGACAAACGAATCCATCATGAGTTTGAAGCATATATTACAAAGGATTAATAAGTATATCCTTCATAAGCCAACCGTCAATATAAAAGCCATTATTCAATTTTAAAGAATGACTCAAGTTAAACGTAATATTGCTTTTGATGTGATAAAAGGGATTGCAATAATAGCAGTCGTATTATATCACTATGGCCTATGTCCGCATGGTTATCTTGGTGTTGACATCTTCCTTGTGATCGCAGGTTTCTTCACCGCAAAATCTATGTGGCGAAATACAGGCACAGGAAGAGATAAATATATATATAACAGAATATTACGTCTTTTGCCATTGTTATTGATAGCAGAGATTGTCATATTGGCGTATGGATTATTGTTGATGATGCCTGATGATTTCGAGAACGTCTCTCAATCGATAATAGCCTCCAACTTTTTCGCGAACAATGTATTGGCAGATATCACTACCAGGAACTATTGGGATATAATCAATGAATACAAGCCGTTGATGCATACATGGTATCTTGGTGTCTTGATGCAATTCTATGTGATATTCGTCTTCTCAGATCTTGTGATTGCCAAATTAAAGGGGAAGTCCCCTAAAGCATATCTTATTTTCTGGGCGATATTCTCTATCGCGTCATTGGCCCTATTTCTGTCAAATATTTCTAATTCCTCAAAGTTTTACGAGATTCCATTCAGGATTTTCGAATTTGGAGTCGGATGTATCGCATTCTATATCTCATTAATGAATCGCAATATCCTGAATCTCAAAGTATGCAATGTTGCTATCATTACAGCTTACTTTGCTATATTGGCGATATTATTTATCAATATTGATTTTATCGGCAAGAGTTATATACTTCTGCTGACAGTCATACTTACTTTCATTCTTGTCTATCTCCTCCCGCAAACGCCATTTTCGAATAACAAATTTTTGTTCAACAAACCACTCGCTGTTATTGGGATATCCAGTTTCAGCCTGTATATTTGGCATCAGATTGTATTCGCGTTGACACGATATTCATTTACAACGGAATTGAAATCAATGACGGTATTTCTTATAGTCATGGCAATAGTGGTAATACTCACCTATTTCTCATACCGTTACGTTGAACGCATGAAATTCTCTCGTAAATATGTAATAATCGTAATCTCGTCGTTCATTGCGTTGAACGCATGTGCATTTACTGTCTATGCACGAGCGGGCATATTCTATGACATACCTGAATTGGAAGTGAAGGCTGACAATATTCAGAAAGGAATGTGGAGCGCCTATTGTGACAGCGGCTATCAGTATGACAGACCATTTCTTAATTCAGGGAAACAGAAGTGGTTGGTAGTAGGCAATAGTTTTGGTCGTGATTTTGTCAACATCATTAGAGAATCTGCTTATAAAGATTCCATAGATTTGTCATATACTTATGAATTCAAAGACAATGAACATATTAATCGCATACGCGAGGCCAACTGTGTATTCATATCCAATCTCGGTGCCACAGAAAAACTTATTAGGGAAGTAAAATCCAACATGGCCTCGGACTGCAAGCTCGTCATCGTAGGCCCCAAAAATTTCGGGATTAACAATGGTCAAGTTTTTCGCAGAAGGAGACAAGGCGACTATTTTAAATCCACATTAAAAATGCAACCGGGGTACGAAGAGTTGAATGAAAAATTCAAATCAATGTATCCTGACAATTTTTTAGATCTCATAGAAATAGCCAGAATGCCTGATGGAAATATGAGGGTATTCAGCGATGATGGCCGTTTTATAAGTCAGGATTGCAGACATCTTACAAAAGCTGGAGCACAATTCTACGCAGGCAAAATTGATTGGTCAGCATATCTTTGACCTTTCTTTAAAGATTTGACGCAAAATATGAATCAGCCTTTTATATCAATAGTCATACCTGTATACAACATAGAAAAATATCTGCGCAATTGCCTGGACTCAGTAGCGTGTCAAACTTATTCCAATTGGGAATGCCTATTGATCGATGATGGATCAACAGATTCAAGCGGCAAAATTTGCGATGATTTTGCTCGAATAAATAAAAAATTCAAGGTCTTTCATAAAATAAATGAAGGGGTGAGTGTTGCGAGAAATGTCGGGATTGACAATGTAAAAGGAGATTTTGTAGCATTCATAGACAGTGATGATATAGTAACCCCGGATTATTTACAGGCATATGTTGACTGTAATCCGCAGCCGGGTAGCCTTAGCATGATCGGGATAAAAACCAAAACTCCGATACGAGAATTCCTATCTTACACATACGATGATATTCATTCAATTGAAATTGATAAAGCCGGTCCTCTAATAATTAAATATGATTTGTTTAGGGACGGAGGACCAACAAACAAGCTCTTCGACAGACGCTTGTTAATAAACGAAAATCTACGATTCAAAACATCTCTTAGCTTTCACGAAGACCATCTGTTTGTATACCAATATTATCTGATTTGTACATCTATAAATCTATCAAGCCATATCGGCTATTATTATATGTTTTATGGAGCAGATTCCTGTAATTCTCTGTCAAGGCTGGGTAAAAAGAATGTCTACAAACTTATAGAAGCGTCTAAGGAATTCGGTGAAATACTGCCTATAATAATGAGACGATTTCATATCGAAGATCAGCACTATATTAATCTGGTAAATACCCGAAATGGTTATTCACAGATTCTTCTTGCGATATTAAACATGTATAAAGATTCCAACTTCTCTGATGGAATGCGACTTTGCCTATTGAAAAAACTTAGGCCCTACATTAGACACTTCAGATTTAAGTATTCTCCGGTAAGTCTCAAAAGATTCTTGATCCTGACAGTTTTGTCTTTACCAATTATCATTTCACATAAATTATTGTCACAAGTAGCAAAATGGACTTAAACGAATATCGTGACAGGGTGGTAAAACGCTCGGTCTTAAGTTTCTTTATAGGAATAATAACTCGCTTCCCGAAATTTCTGAAATTCAAATACAGTAGTCTGCGTCTTAAAATCAGGAGAGTCAATCTGGGAGAAAACGTCACAATTTTGCCATCTTCTCTTTTTATGCGCAACGTCTCTGTTGGGAACAATACGAGTATTGCACGAAACCTCATAATATCAAATAATGAACGAGAAGTACGCATTGGCAACAATGTTATTATCGGCGATGGTGTAAGATTAATCATTGAAAGTCATGATATTGACAGTCCCGGCTGGGAACACACTTGTCCTTCCGACCCACTGATAATAGAAGACTATGTCTGGATCTGCCCATATTCCACGATATTACCGTCCTGTAAAAGAATTGGTAAAGGAGCCGTCATAGGAGCATGTAGTGTGGTGACAAAAGATGTAGGGGATTTTGAAGTTGTAGGAGGGAATCCCGCAAAAGCCATTCGGATAAGAAAAACACCCCACACAGATCTTGTGATTGATGCTCTTTTAGGAAATGACTTGGTAAGATACATAAAAGTTTGGTTTGGAAAATGAAAATAGCTATAGTAACTCCCGGAAGAGCACATTTGCTCGATTGCGCTAAAGAATTCATAAAGTACGGGCATGATGTGACATTTTACACAATGGTTTCTCCAGGAAGATGCAATAGATTTGGATTACCACGAAAAAATGTCGTGTCATTTTTTGCTTTCTGCGCTCCATTGATGTTCTTGTTTAGAAAGATCCGTTTTCCGGGCGATTTCAACCGACGAATATATTATTGGGTGTGTAGGCTTGTGGATATCCTAACAACGTTTCGCTTGCGTGAGTGTGATGTCATTGTATCTATCAGCGGATGCTCGCTATATGCCATAAAAAAGGCGAAGAAGAAATTTAATGCTCAAATACTGATCGACCGTGGTGCACGTCACATATTGTCTCAAAAAGAAATCCTATCACAGATTCCTTCGGCTCAGCAAGTATATCAACCTGACATTCGTGTTGAATTAGAGCAATATAAGATCGCAGACAAAATCATAGTCCCCTCGAAGCATGTGAAAGAAAGTTTTATGGAATATGATTTCTCCCCATCTAAATTATTTTCTAATCCATATGGCGTAAACCTTCGAATGTTCCAACCTATCCCTAATGCAGATAAACAATATGACGTTATTTTTGTCGGTAACTGGACGCTTCAGAAGGGAGTGGATATTTTAACTAAAGCTTGCGAACTATCGCGATTATCATTATTGCATGTTGGTGCAATCGGGGATTTCTCTTTCCCCACAGGTAGCTTGTTTAAACATCTCGATCCGGTGAACCAAGATGAGTTGACATATTATTATAATCAAGCTAAAGTGTTAGCTTTACCGTCCAGACAAGATGGCTTCGGACTGGTTTTGTTCCAAGCCATGGCATGCGGCCTTCCATTGGTATACAGCCATATGACAGGAGGACCTGACCTGAAGAGTCTGGTACAACACAAGGAATACCTGTTCGAGACTGAAGATATGACAGCCGAATGTCTGAGCCGCACTCTTGTATCGGCGGTGGAGAAAAGCAAAGGACTAAAAGACACTCACTCATATCTCTCGGAAAAAGACTTGAACGAAATCACATGGGAAGCGTACGGTGATCGGTATAACGAATTCTTAAAATCAATTGGATTTTGAAATCAGCTGAATCAATAGCCCGAAGATGCCTGAAATTTTTTCTCGTATCTTTTTTTATATATTTATTTTTAGAGGGAGTACTCCGAAAATGGGTATTACCTGGAGTTCCTGGCATTATACTGTATGCCCTGAAATATCTCCTTTTGATCATAATAACAATTATCTATTGCAGCAATAGGTCTAAATTTGCTGTCCGTCAAACAACGCAATCGAGATCGATAAAAGAGGCTTTGGGAATATATATCCTTATATTGATATTTTCCGGGGCAACAATGGGAATGTACTATAATGGTCCGATTGTTACTGGTATCACATTTTTGCAGTACGCATCTCCGATTATTCTTATTTATGCTATTCCTGCTGTCATACGGAATTATAGGAATATTTCATCCATCATCAAAGTTTTTTTGATAATAGCCATGTGTGTTCTGGTGTTGGCATGCGTACAGTACTTTTCGCCACCTTTATCACCTATAAATAAATACGCCGAGGAGCTGAAAACCGGTATGGCAATGGTAGGGAATGCAGTTAGAATTTCCAGTGTGTTTTCATATCTGACCCCATTGGGAGATTTCTGTATTTTGAGCGGCACTATGATGTTGTCATTACTTTTGACCAGGCTGAACTCAAAATGGTCAAGATTGATTGTTTTAACAGTCTTGATAATGTCGGTAGTCGTGGCCTTTATGAATGGTGGGCGAACTGTAGTTATACTTCTTATGGCATCCCTACTATTTATTTTATTACGAGAAAGTATTGTAAACCGTCGCTTTTCGGTGATGGCGGGAGCTATCGCAGTTTTGTTCATAGCTGTTTATTTTTATAATTCCTATGGTATTACGGCAGTAGACAATTTTATTGACCGGGCTAACAGTGCCAATGACACAGATACCCGAATATCCCGCATGGTGGATTACGGGCGAATGACTGATGATGCCGGAATTTTTGGATACGGAATCGGCATTGCAAATCTGTCGGTTCAGTCAATGCTTACTACTCGTCCCGGAATAGATTTTGAAGAAGAAATTGGTCGTGTCGTGTTAGAGTTTGGCTATTTAGGATTCATTCTGGTAAGTATCTTCAGATTTTATGTCTGGTTAAAAATGCTATTAATAGTAAGATGTATCAGGAATCGCAAGATAAAGATGCTTTCATGGGCAACATTAATTATAATTACCCCCATGACTTTCTATCTTCAATTGTGCTTATACAATTGGTTTGCGTACATGTTGTATTTTACTATGATTGGCTTCAATTTAGCCCTATCAAATATTGACCTGAATTATAGCATCTTACCAAAAAATCGCCGTGGGAATGGGTGTTTTTTTCTAAACTGACTCTAAAGGTCAAAATTAAAACCTCACGATGAAGACAGTGATATTTATGAGAAAACGGCGTGATGAAGCGAGTAGTATCGAAGAGATTTTCTATCCGCTAAGGTCGTTTTTAGGAGAGAATGTTGAAATTATTGAGCTGCCTTATTCAAGCGGTTCGATAATGAATATTGTTAAAAACATCTGTTTTGCGATTAAGCATAAAGGGAATATCAATCATATCTGTGGTGAAGTGCATTTCTTAGCTATTGGATTGGGAAAGAAATCTATTATCACAGTACATGACGTAGAGACCATCTTAACCGGCGACAAGATCACTCGCTTCATAAAGAAAATGCTATGGTTCGTTTTGCCCTTTAAGAGGTGTGGCAAAATCACATGCATAAGCGAAGCGACATATAGCGAACTCGTCTCAAAATTTCCATCATGCGCAAATAAACTAAGTGTGATTCATAATCCGGTAAATTCCAATCTTTTAGAGGCTGCAAATTCAACGCGAAACAAGTTTGATGAGACAATTCCAGTGATCCTACATGTTGGCACTGCTCCTCGGAAAAATCTTGAAAGGACAATGCCTGTTTGTGCCAGCTTCAAATGTAAGCTACTCATTTTAGGGAAAATGACCGATCAACAAAAAAAAATAGCCCGTGATTTACACTTGTATTATGAGGAACATTATAACATCGAATATTCGGAAGTACTAAAATTATATGCCCAAGCTTTATTTGTGAGTTTTCCATCAATGTACGAAGGCTTCGGAATGCCTATTTTGGAAGCAAACACATTAGGTATACCTATTGTGGCTGGTGATATTCCAGTATTACATGAGGTGGCCGGAAATGCGGCATTATTTGTTGATCCTCTAAGTACGGCTGAAATTACAATGGCTTTTAAACGCCTAATAGAGGATGAGAATCTAAGAACAGATTTAATAGATCGGGGTAAAAAGAATAGTTTAAATTTCTCACCAGAAAATATAGGTAAACTGTATCAAGAGACATATAAAAACATTCAAGAATTATGAGAGTTTTACACGCAATCGAAGGTTTCGATGCACAATTCGGAGGAATTGCCACATGTACTTCCGATTTACTAAAAGCCATGCAATCGAATGGACACACAGTTGAGTTATTAACACCGCGACATTCGGAATCAAACAATTTTTTAGGGGAAAATTCCAAATGGGTTCGTAGTTTTAATTATGATGGCTTAGGCCCGGTTAATTATTCAAGGAATGCCATTCAAGAACTTAAAGCCAGAGATTACGAACTATATCATATAAACGGATTATGGCAGCACATTTGTCATGCGACATCGAGTTTTGCCCGGAAACATTATAGGCCTTATGTCATAACTCCACATGGGATGCTGTATCCGGAAACCCTAAGACGGAGCTATTGGAAAAAATGGCCAATGTTGAAAATATGGTTCCGCAAAGACATCCTCAACGCATCTTGTCTTCATGCCACATGTGAGACTGAAATGCAACATTTGCGGGAATTCGGCTATCGTGGACCGATAGCTGTTATCGGTAATCCTGTCACTGTTCCCAATTATATTTCTAATATCAAGATCGTCAAACCAGACAAGACCACACTTGGTTTTCTTGGCAGGTTACACCCAAGAAAACATGTCGAGAATTTATTACGGGGAGCGTCATTATGCAAGATAAAAGATTTTGAAATTATAATTGTCGGATCAGGCGACAAGGATTATGAAAAATTCCTGCATGATGAAGTAAACAAACTTGGCCTTGAAAACAAGGTGAAGTTTACCGGGTTCCTCACGGGACAGGAAAAATTCGAGCAACTTGCCAGACTGTCAGCGTTGTTTGTCCCCAGCGACATGGAAAATTTCGGCATGATTGTTCCTGAAGCATTGCTTGTCGGCACACCTGTCATGGCGAGTCTCGGCACACCTTGGAAAGATCTGAACGAACATGATTGCGGATGGTGGCGTGATAATTCGCCGGAGTCAATAGCAGCGGTGATTGATGAAGTCGCCACAAAAACTCCTGTGGAACTCCTTGAAATGGGGATGAGAGGCCGGGACCTCGTGTTACAGAAATACGAAGCATCCAAAGTGGCAGGCCAAATGCTTGAGCTATATCGTTGGCTTCTCCAGAGAGGAGAAAAGCCTGATTTCATATGTACTATTTAATGACGTTGGTGATATTATATTGATAATGATATCTGGATGATATATCCAGTAAACACCTTAATATATTTATATGACTGCGGATTTGAGTCGTTACGACAATTCATGGTATGATCCGGGGGGCGGTCGCGTGAAGCGGTTGGTGTGGTATTTCGTGAACGCAATGGTCATGAAGAGCCATATCAATCCTTTGTCCGGACTAAGAATCAAGGTTTTGCGGTGGTTCGGGGCAAAAATCGGCAGGGGAGTGGTGATAAAACCGGGAGTCAATATCAAATATCCTTGGTTACTTACAATTGGAGATTATTCCTGGATTGGAGAAGATGTATGGATAGACAATCTGGCCCAGGTGGAAATCGGTTCCAACTGTTGTGTGAGTCAAGGAGCGATGCTACTGTGCGGCAACCACAATTACAGGCTGCCGACATTTGACCTCATGGTCAAACCGATAATTGTCAACGATGGAGCGTGGATCGGCGCAAAAAGTGTGGTATGCCCGGGCGTGACAGTGGGATGCGACTCTATCCTGACTGTCGGATCCATGGCCACCTCCGACCTTGTCGCCGGGAAAATATATCAAGGTTGTCCGGCGACCGCCAAATCGACGAGGTAATTATTTTTAAATCAAAAAAGAGGAAGAATCCATCTATATAACAAAAAAATTTGTAATTTTGTCGCTCGGTGAGTAAAGCGATATGAATATAGGTCTGTGACGGAGTACCCCCGTCAGATATTATTATATTCAATCATCAACCATTCAATCACTTAGACTTCACAGAGCAGATAAGATGTATGAAAAAAGCATCAGTCGAGGAATCATAAACGGTATTTCCTGGAGCGCGTTCGAGCGGTTTTCAGTTCAGGGAATCCAGTTTGTGGTTTTTGTTTTGATGGCACGCATACTTGTCCCGACCGATTACGGGCTGGTCAGTATGCTAAGTTTTTTTATAATCATCTCACAACTTATCGCCGAAGGGGGACTGTCCAAAGCTATTATCCGAAAACTTGACCGTTCGGAAAAAGATTGCTCTACGGCGTTTTTTGTAAATGTGGCTATAGGATTGGGACTATACGCCATCCTGTTCGCGACAGCGCCGATAATATCGGATTTTTATGGGGAGCCAGAACTTACGGAGTTGCTTCGTGTGCTCGCTCTGTGTGTCATTGTGCAATCAACCCTTGTCATCCATAGAGCGCTCCTTACATCTCGTCTTGATTTCAAGACCCAAGCCAAGTCGACTCTCGTTGGCGCATTGGCCTCCGGTGTGACAGGATTGTTAATGGCCTACAATGGTTTCGGCGCGTGGTCAATAGTTGGGCTGCAACTCACCAACCAGATCGCCACCGCCGTCACATTATGGGCGGTTACTGATTGGCATCCCAAATGGATGTTCTCATTCAGGGCATTCAGAGAGCTGTTCGGTTTCGGGTCCAAACTGCTTGCCAGCAAAGTTCTTGAATCCCTGTATCAAAGCATCTACACATTGCTTATCGGGAAAATTTTCTCTGCATATGCCTTGGGCTGTTACAGCAATGCCCGACAGTTAGGCAGTATGTCATCTGAAAACATAACGAATATCGTGCAGCGGGCAACCTACCCGATGTTCTGCAATTTTCAAGATGATCCGGACCGTCTACGTGCCGGGGTCAAAGATTATCTGCGCCTTGCCACATTCTTTATCGCCCCGATGATGATCGGTCTGGCCGCCATAGCCGAGCCTCTGACGGTATCCCTGATCGGACATCAATGGATTTACACGGCCCGGCTGTTGAGGATATTATGCTTCTCTTTTCTCCTTTATCCTCTCAATTCCATCAATTTCATGATTCTTGAAATCAAAGGTTATGGGACTACATATCTGAAACTCCAGACATTCAATGTCATCTGCGGATTAGGACTGCTCTTGGGATCCCTGCCTTACGGCCTATCGGCAGTATGTTGCGGACTGTTCGTAGCCTCTGCCGCGAGCTTCCTGCTGAACGCGACAGTCGCCGGCTCCACAATCGGGCTTGGACTATGGCGGCAGCTTAAAACGATATCACCGATATTGCTCTTATCTCTGATCATTGGGATAGTGGTATATGGAGTGGCATACATAATCGAAGGGGAATGGCTGCGTGTTATAGTCGGAATACTTGTCGGACTGCTTTCATATATAGGTCTGGCGGTGGTATTCCAGACTTCCACATGTGAGCTCGTTGTATCACTGCTTCGTAAAAACAGGAGACGATGACAGACCGGCAATTCCAACATTTTACGACCAAATATAAGGCCGTATGCATATTCTGCATAGCGAGTTCCCTTCTGGGGATCCTCGTTTGTCTCCGGCATTTCTTAGGAGTGACAATACCGCTGCCATTCTTGACCCTGTTTACCATTGTGCCTGTATTGGGAGCCCTCCGGTATAAACCGCGCCTCAACTTTCCTCTCTTGGTTTTCATATTGTTCTACGGACTGACAATCGCAATTCACCCATATCCGGCTATGGCATTGAGGATAATGCGGTTCGTCGCTTTCGCAATAGGAATGTCTTTTTTCTCACCATTGTTGGAGTCTTCGCGACTGACCAAATTCAGGATTTGCACCGGCCGAACGATGTTTGTCATGCTGTCTGTCATGGTCTTCATTTCATTCCTGATCTGGATTTGCCTTTTGATGACAGTGGGAAAACAAGGGCTCAGAAACAGCGTTTTTTTCTACTGGGGGTATTGTGGACTTTTCCAGCACGGAATGACGCTCTCGCCGGTGTCTGCCGTTGTCGCCATTATTTCAATATACAGGCTATTCCGGGCAAATAGCAACAATCAGAGGATTCTGATGGGTTTGAGTGGATTTGCCGGGGTAATAATGTGTGTGGTCGCAGGTTCAAGAAGTGCGGTAGCCGGTCTGATCGTATCGTTGGCCCTGCTCGCTTTTTTCTCCCGTCATGAAATCTACATTCACCTTAAGAAACCTCTCGGCAAAATATTTCTTATTGCCGGAGTGATGGCAATCGTGATTTCATTGCCCGTATCATTGGAAACTATCAATATAAAGAATTCCATAGCAGAGGCTCACGGCTCCTTGATATTCTCCAGGGAAGCAAAATGGGGGGGGCGCATAAACGAGTTCCAGAGCTCCCCGATTTGTGGCATAGGCTATGCGAATGAATTTCAGGATGAAGAAGACAGTAACAATTCTATATCCAAAATAGAACCAGGCTCCTCTTGGCTTTCCTTACTAAGCTACGGCGGAGTGATAGGCTCAGGAGTGTTTCTCTGGTTCTTCATACTTCTGCTACGAAAGATGTGGCACAACCGCCACACCAATAATTTTCCACTTATATGCCCGTTGTTGTGCTTCCTGATGATAAACGGAACAACCGAAGGATGGCTCATGTTTGCCGGAGGAATAATGTTCCCGATCTTCTGGCTCACGATCGCAGCCGGATGGTCTTCCAAATTTGACATCAATGCCTAAAACGGACTTTTATTCAACCGATACATCCAACCATTATGAATCATATCAATTCCCCCTTGAAAATCTCCATAGTTACAGCGGCATGGAATTCCGGCAAGACCATAGAAGACACCTTGCGAAGCGTCATCAGCCAGACATATGGAAACATCGAGCACATAATAATCGACGGGAAAAGCAATGACGCGACCATGGATATAATCCACAGATATGCCGACATATATCGCTCCAGGGGGATGGAGCTTAAATGGGTGTCTGAACCTGACGAGGGAATTTATGACGCGATGAACAAAGGAATCGCTCTCGCTTCCGGAGATATCGTAGGATTGCTCAATTCTGATGATTTCTTCACTTCGCCTACTGTACTGCAACATGTATTCGATGTTTTCTCCAAATCTTATGAGGAAATCCCTGATGGTATCGATGCCGTTTACGGAGACATACACTATGTCAACCCTGAGAAACTCGAAAAATGCGTCAGGTATTACAGTTCCAAAGGATTCTCACGCGAGAAGATGAGAATGGGATTCATGCCGGCCCATCCCTCGTTCTATTGCCGCAAAGAAATATACCGAAAACACGGCCTTTTCGACATAAGCTTCAAAATTGCCGCCGACTTCGAACAATTGCTGCGCCTTATCTACATCAACCGTATCCGAACCCGCTACATTCCCATGGATTTCGTCACCATGCGTACAGGCGGAGTTTCTTCCTCGGGCTTCAGCTCCCACCGACAGATTTACACCGAGCATCTGAGGGCATACAAGAAAAACGGGGTTAAATCCAATTTCTTTCTTGAATCAATGCGATACATTTATAAAATCGTGGAAGTTTGCCGGGCAAACCTGTCCTGATCAATCCCCATAACAAACCGACCTCATACCATATCATCTCCGAATGCCATTAGGCATTCGGTTTTGTTTATCACGCAAAACGACACGCACATAATATAAACAACCATGATCAAAACAAAGTTTCCATAAATATTTTATAACAAGCTATATTTCAATACCATAAAATCCATCACCTCACCAAAAGTTGCCCAAAACCGAAAACTTTTATTTTATTTTCGCCGTTTATGTTTTGATATTCATCAAATTCTAACTAACTTTGTCCACAGTAAAAAACCTCAGAATACTCATGATACAAACTGTTCTCAAACGCGACGGACGCGTTGTCGGATATAACGAAGAGAAGATAAAGGCAGCCATTCGCAAGGCCATGCTGCAGACACCGTTAGGCGAAGATGAGTCGCTGATACATAAAATCACTGACCGCATAGGCATATCCGGCAAAGAACAGATGACTGTCGAGGAGATTCAAGACCGTGTCGAACTGGAACTGATGAAATCGCCCCGCAAAGAGGTCGCAAAAAAATACATCGCGTATCGTGACCAAAGAAGCATAGCGCGGCGGGCAAAGACACGCGACATTTTTTTGGAAATAATCGAGGCCAAGAACAACGACATCACCCGGGAAAACGCCAACATGAATACAGACTCACCGGCCGGGATGATGATGAAGTTCGCCTCTGAGACCACCAAACCTTTCGTAGACGACTATCTTCTTAGTCCCGAAGCGCGCCAGGCGGTAAAAGACGGATACCTGCATATCCATGACAAGGACTATTACCCGACAAAATCCCTGACATGCGTACAACATCCTCTTGACAATATCCTCCAACATGGATTTATCGCAGGACATGGAGAGTCGCGTCCCGCAAAAAGGATCGAGACGGCCAGCGTGATCGCCTGCATCTCTCTTGAGACAGCCCAGAACGAGATGCATGGCGGGCAAGCTATTCCTGCATTCGATTTTTATCTTGCTCCATTCGTTCGCTCCTCTTATATTGAAGAGCTGAAAAAAGCCGAGGCTATAATGGATGTAGATCTTTCCGATCTCTACAATAGACCGGTCAAAGACTATCTGAAACGTCCTCTGGACGGCTTGAAAGGAAGAGAACGTGCAACCCAGCACGCGATGAACTGTACTGTCAGCCGGGTACACCAGGCCATGGAGGCCTTTATCCACAACATGAACACGATCCATTCACGTGGAGGCAACCAAGTGGTGTTTTCTTCAATCAACTATGGCACCGACACCTCTGCCGAAGGCCGGTGCGTGATACGCGAACTCCTTCAGTCCACCTATGAAGGGGTGGGGAACGGAGCGACAGCGATCTTCCCGATTCAGATTTGGAAAAAGAAACGCGGGGTGAACTATGAGAAAGGAGATCCCAATTACGACCTTTACCACGAAGCCTGCAAAGTGACCGCCCGAAGGTTCTTCCCCAACTTCGTAAACCTGGATGCGACCTTCAACCACCACGAAAAATGGAATGCGGAAGACCCGCATAGATACCTTTATGAGGTTGCGACAATGGGATGCCGGACACGTGTCTTTGAAAACCGATATGGCGAAAAGACATCAATCGGTCGTGGCAATATAAGTTTTTCCACAATCAACATTGTGAGAATCGCCATAGAGTGCATGTCTATCCGCGACGAGCAGGAACGCATCGAACGCTTCTTCAAGCGTCTTGACAGCATTTTGGAAATAACAGCCCGGCAGTTGAATGACCGGTTCGACTTCCAGAAGACGGCCCTTGCCAAGCAATTCCCTCTGCTCATGACACGCCTGTGGAACGGATCAGAAAAACTCGGACGCACAGACACAATCGAGCCGGTAATCAATCAAGGCACTCTCGGAATAGGATTCATAGGATTGGCAGAATGCCTTGTCGCCTTGACCGGCAAGCATCACGGAGAATCAGAAGAATCACAAAAGCTCGGGCTTCGCATAGTATCCCACATGCGGTCACGCGCAAATGAATTTTCCGAGACATTCGGTCACAACTTTTCCGTACTCGCCACCCCCGCCGAGGGTCTTTCCGGAAAGTTTACGGCTAAAGACCGCAAGACATTCGGCACACTCCCCGGCATCACAGACAAGGTATATTACACCAACTCCAACCACGTCCCGGTTTACTATAAATGCTCCCCTCGCCACAAGGCCAAGGTCGAAGGCCCTTATCATGAACTGACACGAGGCGGACATATTTTCTATGTAGAGATAGATGGGGACGCAACCCACAATCCCCAGGCGATAGCCGACATCGTCGATCTAATGGATAAAAACAATATCGGTTACTGCTCTGTCAACCACAATCGCAACAGATGTATGGACTGCGGATATGAGGATGCGACAGACAACCTCGAATCATGCCCGAAATGCGGCGGCCGCAACATAGACAAGCTACAGCGAATAACAGGTTATCTTGTCGGGACGACTGACCGCTGGAACTCAGCGAAGCTCGCTGAACTTAAAGACCGTGTAGTCCACAAATAGCCATCATCTCCGGACAAATCAATGAGTCTCCACGACACCTTGCAAGTGCTTGACATAATCCCCGGAACGTCTGTCGACGGCCCGGGGTTACGCACTTCCATATATTTCGCCGGATGTTCCCATAGATGCCCCGGATGTCACAACCCTCAGTCATGGGATTTCAGCGGCGGGCATAAAATGTCCATTGAGGAAATATTACAAGAGATCGACCGTCATGGATTCAATGTGACCTTCTCAGGAGGAGATCCTCTTTATCAACTGACGGGATTGACTATTCTTTCTCAAAAATTAAAAGAAAAAGGATATGACATCTGGTGCTATACCGGATTCACCTATGAAAACATCCGGCAAAGCCCTGCCATCAAAGAATTGCTGACACATATTGATGTGTTGGTTGACGGCCCCTTTATCGAAAGCGAAAAAGACCTCTCACTGCTTTTCAGAGGCTCTGCCAACCAACGCCTGATAGACATTGGCAAATCCGGCATAGGAAAGACAATCCTTTGGCAACCACATTTTTAAGCTAACACTTATACTTTTCCGGCATTAGCATTACTAAAATTTACGAACCATTTCCAATTATCGGTTGTTTAAAATTCGTGTAGATGGTTGAAAATAATCTAAACGAACCGAAGAGCGAAGATCAAAACTTATTTACCAACTAAAAGTTTTAACGGAAATGAAAAAGTATCTTTTAATGCTTGTCGCCGTCATTGCGACCACTTTTGCTTCACATGCCCAGAAAGCCGAACTTTACTTCGGCTACGGTGGCTACACACAGATGGATGCCACAAATATGCACGACGACTGGCATGGAGTCAACACCGCCTGGGGCGCAGTAACCGTAGGGGTAAACTTCAACGTCGCGCCCAAATTCTGGCTCGGTCCAAGCTACTCTATTTCCAGCACAACCACCAAAGGAGGTCCGGACCATTCATCTATCCTCTACAACGTAGTGATGCTCAACGGACGCTATCAATATTGGAGCAATCGCGTAGTCAAGTTATATGGACATCTCGGCCTTGGCGTGGAAATCTCACACATGATGCCCAAATATCATGATTCGTACAACAAGGCTTATTTCGCTTATCAGATCTCCCCACTCGGGGCTGAAGCCCAGATAGCAAGAAATGTGAGCCTATATGGAGAACTCGGATTCGGGGCGCAGGGACTGTTACAGGTAGGCTTCCGTTTCGGGCTCTGACGTTTGTGAAACTCAAAAAAAATACTTAACTTTGCAAGATGGAACGGGTTAACCCGTTCCATCTTGATTTTATGAAAAGAAGCAGCTCGGAAATAAAAAATATAGCTATTCTCGGATCCACCGGATCTATTGGCCGTCAGACCCTTGAAGTCTGCGGTGAATATCCCGATAAGTTCAGGCCCACAGTACTTGTCGCGGGGCATAGAGCGGAAGAGCTCGCAATGCAGGCACTCAGATGGAAACCAGAGATGGCTGTCATCGCAGACCGCTCACAAGAAGGCCGACTTCGCCTCCTTCTGGAAGGTTCTGGAATTAAAGTCGCATCAGGAGACGAAGCCGTAAAAGAAGCCATGAGGCTCGATGACATCGACACAGTCGTCACAGCCACAGTGGGATACAGCGGCCTTGCCCCCACGCTCGCCGCTATCGAGGCGGGCAAGGATATAGCCTTGGCAAACAAAGAGACCCTGGTGGTTGCCGGAGATCTCGTGACGCGCAAACTCGCCGTAAGCAAATCCAATGTGATCCCTGTCGACTCTGAACATTCCGCAATTTACCAGTGTCTTGCCGGAGAAGACCGATCCGCCATAAAAAGACTCATCATCACCGCGTCGGGAGGCCCGTTCAGGACTTGGACTCACGACCAGATCGCATCTGCCACCCGCGCCGACGCGCTCCGGCATCCCAACTGGTCTATGGGCGCGAAAATAACTATTGACTCAGCCACAATGGTCAACAAGGCTTTTGAGATAATCGAAGCCCGCTGGCTTTTTGACGTGGCCCCACAAAAAATAGAGGCTATCGTACATCCGCAGTCTATCGTCCACTCGATGGTCGAATTCATTGACGGCTCTGTAAAAGCCCAACTGGGCGCTCCGGATATGCGAGGGCCGATCAGATACGCGCTTGCCGGAGCAACCCGACCCAACAGCAGCAATCCGGGGCTGGATTTCCGGGCATTGTCGACTCTCACGTTCGAACAGCCGGACGCAAGCCGTTTCCCGGCTATAACCCTCGCTCATGTGGCATTGGAGAGGGGAGGACTAATCCCATGTGTGATTAACGCGGCTAATGAGATCGCTGTGGCGGCCTTCCTTCATGACAAAATAAGATTCATTGACATTTATCCTCTCATAATTAAGGCTGTAAACAATTTCAATGAAAACATCCCGACCCCTGATTATGAGGATTACGTCGAATGCAACCATATCACGCGTGCGAAAACATTGGAGCTGATAGATTCCCTCACCTCTACTTCGTTACATGTAATAAAGTGACCTTCACCGCGTGAAACAAATTCAATCACCAATCCCAAACAGTCCCATCATCCCGCATCAATAATAAATGGAATCATTCCTCATAAAAGCCCTGCAACTGATAGTCGCTCTCTCCCTGCTGGTGATAATCCATGAATTAGGGCATTTCCTTTGGGCCCGCGTATTCAAGATACGCGTCGAGAAATTCTACTTGTTCTTCAATCCTTGGTTCACGCTCGCCAAGTGGAAGCCAAAAAACAGCGATACAGAGTATGGTTTAGGATGGCTTCCTCTGGGTGGTTACGTAAAGATCGCCGGCATGATAGATGAGTCTATGGACAAAGAGCAGATGGCCCAACCACCCAAACCTGACGAGTTCCGAGTAAAACCGGCCTGGCAAAGACTGCTTGTGATGACAGGAGGTGTATTAAACAACTTTATCCTTGCCATAATAATCTACGCGGGAATCGCATGGTACTGGGGAGAAAAAACAATCCCTTATCAGAACGCCTACGAAGGGATGGACTTTGCGCCTGCCGCAGTAGAATTGGGCTTCCGTAAAGGAGACATTCTGCTACTTGCCGACAACCAGAAAATAGACCAGAATGACCGAGGCCATCTCTTCAAACTTCTCGAAGCCAAAACCGTCACAGTCATCCGTAATCACAGAGACACCGTAAATATCACTCTCCCTCCCAATGCAATCGAAAGACTTGACCCGGAACAAGGATTCATGGGCTACCGCATTCCTGTTTTTGTAAAGAATATCATGCCCGGGGAACCGGCGCAGGAGGCCGGACTTAAGGTAGATGACAGGATCATTGCCGTTGGCGACTCATTGACACCATCATTTTCTGAACTTTCCCAGGCATTGTATCTCAACGGAGGGCGCCCCACCACTGTCACGGTACTTCGCGGCAATGACACTATTGCACTGGCTGCCACCCCGACCACTGACGGCAAGCTCGGATTCGAGTTGAAGAAACCATTCGAGGTTTTCGTCTGCGACACCACAAGATACGGCTTTTTCCAGTCGATTCCGGTGGGAGTCACAAACGGCACAGACATGCTTGTGACTTATGTCGGATCGTTGAAACACCTTTTCTCCAAGACAGGAGCACAATCAATCGGCGGATTCGGTGCCATAGGCAACATGTTCCCGGCCCAATGGGATTGGCGGACTTTCTGGGAGATGACCGCATTCCTGTCGATAATCCTCGCGTTCATGAATCTGCTGCCTATCCCCGCGCTTGATGGCGGCCATGTGGCATTCCTTCTCTGGGAGGTAATCACGCGTCGCAAGCCATCAGACAAATTCCTTGAGCGCGCACAGATGGCAGGAATGCTCTTCCTGATCGCCCTGCTGCTTTACGCAAACTTCAACGACATATACCGCTTCCTTATAAAATAAGTCGCAAGCAATGAAAATACTCCGTCTGAAAAAAGGTAAAGAAGAATCACTCGACAGATATCATCCGTGGGTGTTCTCCGGGGCTTTGACAGATCTACTGCCCGAAAATCTTGAAGAAGGTGATATTGTAGGGGTGGAAACCTCGACAGGACGCTTTATTGGGGTCGGCCATTTTCAAATCGGATCCATTGCCGTGAGAATTCTCGATTTCTCCAACCGGGAGATTGACGAAAAATTCTTCGCCGAGAGATTAAACAAAGCATTCCGGATGCGTAAAACTCTTGGGTTGCAACGCCCCGACAATAATGCCTACAGACTCATACATGGGGAAGGTGATTTCCTCCCCGGACTTGTCGTGGATGTCTACGGATCAACAGCTGTTATCCAGGCCCATTCTCCGGGTATGCACTATTGCCGTGAAACCATTGCCCGTGAACTGACATGCCTTGAAGGAGCAGGAATAACCAATGTGTATTATAAGTCAGAGACAACACTCCCGTACAAAGCCCGGCTGGATCCACAGAATGATTATCTCATCGGTGCTTTTTCAGGGAATGAGGCATTGGAAAACGGATTGAAGTTCAACATTGACTGGCTCAAAGGACAAAAGACCGGCTTCTTTGTCGATCAACGCGACAATCGTTCTCTGCTGGAACATTATTCCAAAGGACGTAAGGTCCTTAACATGTTCTGCTATACAGGAGGATTCTCGGTATATGCCATGAGGGGAGATGCCGAACTTGTCCATTCTGTGGACTCTTCCGAAAAAGCCATAACTCTGACCGACGCGAATATCCGGCTGAACTTCCCCGATGATGGCCGCCACAAATCTTTCGCGGAAGATGCTTTCAAATATCTTGACAGGATCGAACCCGGAACATACGACCTCGTCATACTTGATCCACCAGCCTTCGCCAAACACCGGAGCGCGTTGCGCAATGCCTTGCGAGGTTATCAGAAGTTGAATTTCAAAGCGATGGAGAAGCTTGCACCCGGAAGCATTCTCTTCACATTCTCTTGTTCACAGGCCGTAAGCCGCGAGCAGTTCCGCCTCGCGGTCTTCTCCGCAGCAGCCCAATGCGGCAGAAAAATCAGGATATTACACCAACTTACCCAGCCGGCCGACCATCCTGTCAATATCTATCATCCCGAAGGAGAATATCTAAAGGGACTTGTATTATATGTGGAATAAGCAACCTTAGTAATATATGACAATGAAACTCCATAAAACCCTGGCCCTCGCCAGCGCGATGGCCACAGCTACAACCATAATGGCCAACACTCTTGACCCCGCCAATCCGTCGGGCAATGTCGTCGACCGCTTCGCAGACATCGAGGTGCTGCGTTATGTCGTGCCTGACTTCAACAATCTGAGCCTCAATCAAAAAAAACTGATCTATTTCCTGACAGAGGCCGCGCTCCAGGGACGTGATATCCTATGGGATCAGAACGGCAAATACAACCTGCCTCTGCGTCAACTGCTTGAAGCCGTGTATACCAATTATTCCGGCGATCGCAACTCTGCCGATTTCAAGGCTTTCGAGACCTATCTCAAACAAGTCGAATTCGGAAACGGTGTTTATCACCACTACTCTATGGACAAATTCATCCCCGGTTTTTCCAAAGAGTGGTTTGCAGGAGAAGTCGCCAATCTGAAGACAGCCAACCGTCTTCCATTTAGTTCCGCCACCCTCGACATTCTGGAGAAAGTGATCTTTGATCCCGGATTCATGGCAAAACGCGTGAACCAAGCAGCCGGTGAGGACTTGATTCTAACATCCGCTTGTAATCTCTACGAAAACATATCACAACCGGAGGTAGAGGCGTATTATGCCGCCCTCAAAGACACTACAGACCTGACTCCGATCTCTTATGGGCTTAATTCACGCCTGGTAAAGAATCCTGACGGGACGATCCAAGAGCAAGTCTATATGCTCGGGGGGTATTACAGCGATGCTATAGCGCGTATAATCGACAACCTCGACAAGGCAAAAAAGTATGCCGAATCACCCCAACAGGCAGCCGTCATTGAGGAACTGATAAAATTTTACCGTACAGGCGACCTGAAAACATTTGACAGTTATTCCATACTCTGGACCGAAGACACTGACTCGCAGGTAGATTTCATCAATGGTTTCATCGAAAGCTATGGAGATCCACTTGGAATGACCGGGGCCTGGGAGTCCATTGTCAACTTCCGCGACGAGAAAGCATCTGCCCGCACCAAAGCCTTGGCCACCAACGCGCAATGGTTTGAAGACAATTCTCCAGTCGATCCCCGTTTCCGCAAACCTCATGTCAAAGGGGTTAGCGCCAAGGTCATCAATGCTGCCATCCTTGCCGGCGACGCCTACCCGGCAACTCCTATCGGCATAAACCTCCCTAACGCGAACTGGATAAGAGCCGCTCATGGGTCAAAGTCAGTGACAATAGAAAATATCACCCGTGCATATGACGACGCATCACATGGAAACGGTTTCAACGAGGAATTTGTCATAGACCAACCTACCCGTGACTTACTCGACAAATATCTCTTCATCACCGACAACCTCCATACCGACCTTCACGAATGTCTCGGACATGGGTCAGGCAGGCTGCTCCCCGGTGTTGATCCTGATGCGCTCAAAGCACATGGATCGACCCTTGAAGAGACCCGCGCCGACCTCTTCGCCCTATATTATCTGGCTGATCCGAAACTTGTCGAACTCGGACTGCTCGACAATCCAGATGCCTACAAAGCTGAATATTACAAATACATGCTTAACGGCCTGATGACCCAGCTGATGAGAATCGAACCCGGAAAAGAAGTAGAGGAGGCTCATATGCGTAACCGCAAACTTATTGCCGAATGGGCTTTTGAACACGGGGCTGACGAAAACGTTGTAGAGTATGTGAAGAAAGATGGCAAGACTTTCATACAGATCAACGACTACGCCAAACTACGTGACTTGTTCGGACAACTCCTTAAAGAGATCCAACGTATCAAGAGCGAAGGAGACTATGCCGCCGGTGAAGCTCTGGTAGAGAAATATGCTGTAAAGGTTGATCCTCAACTCCATAAAGAAGTGCTCGCACGCTATGCGACTCTTGACATCGCCCCCTACAAGGGCTTCGTGAATCCGGTATACGTCGCAGTGGATGCCAATGGCAATCCGACCACAACGGAGGAAGAGATAACCGATGTCAAAGTCACTTACGAGGAAGAATATATCCCTCAGATGCTCCGATATTCCCGTGACTATTCTCCTCTCACAAAGTAAATTCCGACAACGAAGTCAATATATCCATAACAAGTCTGAATCAAGACAAATATGCTGACGTACAACACAAGGCTTAAACATCTTGTCATGCCTGAATATGGCCGCAATCTTCAACAGATGGTGGATCATTGCCTGACAATCGAGGACCGCGAACAGCGTAATGCTTGCGCGCGTTCAATAATACGCTCTATGGAACAGCTTTTCCCGGAACTCAAACTGCCGGAAAACGCACATAAAGTCTGGGACCATCTGGCAATAATGTCTGATTTCAAACTTGACATAGATTACCCCGAAGATGTGGTCAAACCGGATGACCTGACTACAATTCCTGAAAAAGTCCCCTACGATCAGTCACGTATACGCCAACGCCATTACGGGAAGATCACCGAGCATATGATAGCAAAAGCCGCAGCCATGGAACCGGGAGAAGAACGCGACGCAGTAGTCATGCTGCTTGCCAATCATATGAAAAAGCAGATGCTCGCCCTCAATCCCGATGGAGTCGATGACCGGAAGATTTTCCTCGATCTGGCCATGTATTCCAATGGGGAATTACGTCTTGATCCGGAGACACACCGGCTACATGAGTTTCAGGAAATGCCTAAACCTCAGACCGGCAAGAAAAAGAAAAAACGCAAATGATATCCAGGTCAGACATACAGCCTGTGGGAAAATTCCTCAAACCACATGGAATCAACGGAGAGATCGCGGTCATGCATGATTCCGACGACATTGATTTCAATGACTATTCATGTGTGATAACGGATGTCGATGGCATTTTTGTACCGTTTTTCCTAAAATCAATCCGTCATAAAGGAGCTGACACCGACTTGTTTTCAATCGAAGGGATATCTGACGAATCAAAAGCCGGCCGCCTCTCCAACAAGACAGTTTATGTCCTTCGCTCAGAAATTCCGTCAGAAGAAAATGAGGAGGATGACGGTTTTTATGCCGAAGACCTGATAGGACATACTGTGATTCTTGCAGGAAACAAGAAGCTCGGTAAAATAATCGGTATAGAGGACACTACCGCCAATTATCTTTTCATTGTGGAAACCCCCGATGGTAAAAAATTGTTGATACCTGTAGCGGATGAATTTGTCAGTGGCATTGACTCCGAACACCAAGAAATCGAAATGGATCTTCCCAAAGGATTGGTGGAAATTCAGGAATAATCATTGACAAGAATCCTATCCCCACAGTTTGATAACACAGAAATATCACTCATTATGGAATTTGATGAACTTAGAGCAGTAGCTTTCATAAACGATCGTCTGCAGGAAGCCGGGCGCAATGCTTATCCCGAAGATGAAGTATTGAATGTGATCGACATGATATGGGATTTCTACGAAGAGAACGGCTTGCTCGACCTTGACACGGAAGAAGACGATTCTGACGATGATATCGAACCTGACATGATCGACTATGTAACCCGTATGTTACGCAAAGACAAAGGCGCGTCTATTGATCCTGCCGATGTGCCACTGATGGTACGGGCAGAAGTCGATTATGAAGATTCCGTTCTTTAAGAACTTTAAGTATCATTGAAATATGGCTGGATTCAAAAGACTTCTCGCTGCTTTAGCAATAGTCATCTTTGGCTGTGACATGGCAATCGCCCAGGAAGCCAATCCTCCTGTCGAGACCAACGGGGAAGAGGTCACAATGGAGCAAGCTCTTGCCATGCCGCAAGTCCCTCAGAAACAGAACGCGTTTGTAAAGGGCTATATGAAACGTGAGGCATTGGCACTCCACAAAGCCGGTTATAAAGTGGAGACCATGAGGAAAGGAGAAATTGTCATAGCGACAATTCCTACAGACAAGCTATTCGCCCCAAATGATACTGTATTGCTGAAAACCGCCCAAAGTCAGTTGCGTCCATTCCTGCCATACTTCAAAGTCCCCGGCAAATTCAAAGTCATACTGGCATTGCACACAGATGACTCCGGATCAGAAACATACTTGAATTCCCTCGCGGAAAAACGCATTGTCGCCCTGTATGACTATTTTGACAGTAATGCGTCTAACACTGACTCACTTATAGGATATCCAATTGCCGGCAACGAACCGTTGAAAGAAAACAGCTCACGCGCCAACCGCGCCGAGAACCGCCGTCTGGAAATATACATCGTTCCTGCGGAAGGACTTATTGAAGAGATGAAAAAATCCAGATAAAATCATCTGGCTCACTATCCGGGGGGACATGCAACATGTCCCCCTTACTTTTTGACGATAGCCCAATTTTTCGTAACTTTGCGGCAAACTTAAACGCAAACTTGTCAAACCAAGCCGGTTGGCAAACATAAATCATATTTTTGCTATGGCAAAAGAACTAAAAGACCTGACAAAACGTGCCGACAATTATTCCCAATGGTACAACGATCTGGTGATCAAAGCCGATCTGGCAGAACAATCACCCGTCAGGGGGTGCATGATCATCAAACCGTATGGCTACGCCATATGGGAACGTATGCAACATACCCTTGACGAAATGTTCAAGGCCACAGGAGTACAGAACGCATATTTCCCTCTGCTTATCCCGAAATCATTCCTTTGCAAAGAAGCAGAGCATGTCGAAGGATTTGCAAAAGAATGTGCCGTTGTCACCCATTATCGTCTGAAAAACGATCCCAACGGGAATGGGGTAGTGGTGGATCCGGAAGCACGTCTTGAAGAAGAGCTTATCATACGCCCCACTTCGGAAACCATCATCTGGAACACCTATCGAAACTGGATAAATTCCTATCGGGATCTGCCTATCCTCTGCAACCAATGGGCGAACGTCATGCGTTGGGAAATGCGTACGCGCATGTTCTTGCGTACCAGCGAATTCCTGTGGCAGGAAGGCCATACGGCCCATGCGACCCGCGAAGAAGCTGAAGCCAAAGCCAAAGAAATGTTGGAAGTCTACCGTGAATTCGCTGAAAAATATCTCGGCATTCCGGTCATAACCGGCGTGAAAAGCGCCAACGAACGTTTCGCCGGGGCAATTGACACCTACACCATCGAGGCCATGATGCAGGATGGGAAAGCCCTCCAGTCCGGGACAAGCCACTTCCTCGGACAGAATTTCGCCAAGGCATTCGATGTAACATTCGTCAACCGCGACAATCAACCCGAATATGTCTGGGCAACATCCTGGGGTGTCTCAACGCGACTGATGGGAGCAATGATCATGGCACATTCAGATGACAACGGACTGGTGCTTCCGCCACATATCGCGCCGATCCATGTCGTTATTATCCCCATCTATAAGAACAACGAGCAACGTGACGCGATCACATCCGCTGTCAATCCTATTATAGATGAACTGCGCGGACTTGGTATCCGTGTCAAATATGATGACGCTGACAACCGCCGTCCGGGCTTCAAATTCGCCGACTATGAACTCAAAGGTGTGCCTGTCCGTCTCGCTATCGGCGCACGCGATCTTGAAAACGGTACCGTCGAGATCATGCGTCGTGACACACTGGAGAAACAAGTCGAGCCTCTTGAAGGAATCGCGAAATTCATTCAGAACCTTCTTGAAGATATCCAGCAGAACATCTACGACAAGGCTCTTCGTCACCGTGAAGAGATGACCCGTGAGGTCAACTCTTATGAAGAATTCAAGGAAGAGATCGAAAAAGGAGGGTTCCTTCTCTGTCATTGGGATGGCACACCTGAAACCGAGGAGAAGATCAAGGCCGAAACGAAGGCGACAATCCGCTGTATTCCTCTCCAAGGAGACAAAACTCCCGGCAAATGCATGGTGACCGGAAAACCATCCGCCCAGCGTGTCATCTTCGCCCGCAACTATTGATTACGAAGCTTAATCTGTTGGAATATGACACGATTGTTGTTCAACCTGGCGAGGACTCAACCTACCGCGACGGTGAAACGTCACGGAGGCGGGATATACGGTGAGATTCTTTTCAACCGTATCGTAGAGCGTAACCTTCCGGTAGAGGCTATCTATGATTCCTCCCGATGGTTCAACCCCGAAATGAAGAAGCTTTGTCAGAACAACCATGTCCCCTTGCATGATCTGGCGACAGGGAAGTCGATCCAACAGATTGCAGATGAGACGAAAGCCGACGTACTTTACTCTCCATTGATGTTTTCAGGCTCGACTGATATGGCCGGTTGCAAGACAGTCATAACGGTACATGGGCTCCGTGATCTGGAACTGCCTGTAGATTGGTTCGCGTTCCGATACAAAACCAATCTGCGTGAGTTTGTCAAACAAGTTGTATTCACTCTTTTCCCTAAACGGTGGAAAAAGAGGAAATGGAAGCTGGTTCAAAAACATTTTGAGAACAGCACATTTAAATATGTGACAGTCTCTGAACAATCAAAATCGTCAATCAAACTGTTCTATCCCGAACAAAGAGGGAAAGACATACCTGTCTATTACAGCCCGTGTACAGCTACAACAATCCCTGCTCCGGACAAACGGCATGACAGATATTTCCTTCTTGTCAGTGGGAACCGATGGGAGAAAAACAATCTCAGGGCAATCATGGCTCTTGACAGATTGTATTCAGATAATCTGATAGATGACACCAAGACTGTGGTGACAGGGGTAAAAAACGCCTCGGCATTTCGATACCGTCTTCACAATCCCGACAAATTCGAGTTTACAGGATATGTCGATGATGACAAACTGGCGGCTTTATATCGTGACGCATTCTGTTTCATCTATCCTACGTTGAATGAAGGCTTCGGTTATCCACCCTTGGAAGCCATGAGGTTCGGGGTACCTGTACTTGCCTCTCCTGTGACTTCTGTCGCAGAAATATGCAGTGATGGAGCGTTGTATTTCAATCCTTATGATATTGAGGAAATACAGATGAGAATAATCAGGATTCTTGATCCAATATATCACAAGGAGCTGTCGGAAGCCGGCCGCAAACGTTTTGAATTTGTCAGATCCCGTCAGGAAAAAGATCTGGATAATTTGATTGACTATATCTACGCCTCTTGAACTGTGGCAATCTGAAATAATATCCATACCAACCAATCAGTCCCGTTTTGCCTGACTTCAGGCAAGACGGGACTGATCGTTTTCAGACTAAATGAGTCAGCATTCCAAAGACTGTCCTTTCAGAATAACTCTTGTTATAAGAGGCTCTGTGTATGCATACTGGAGATATGCAAGAGAAGGCAATGGCTCCGTCATAAACACTGAAGCATAGGCTCCCGGGAAAATTGCCCCGAGATTTTTAGTGCCAAGGGCTGCAGCCCCATTGACTGTGACTGCATTAAATGATTCCTCAGGAGTGAGCTTCATCTTTATACAACCAAGTGACGCTACAAAACGCATAGAGCCGGATGGAGAGCTTCCGGGATTATAGTCGGAAGCGAGCGCAAGAGGCAATCCGGAATCAATCACCAAACGACCTTTGCCATATGGAATACCAAGGAAAAAAGATGCTCCGGGCAACATGGTGGGGATGGTTGAGGAGTCCTTCAACACCGATATCTCCGCTTCTCCTATACGCTCAAGATGGTCGACAGACAGGGCCTCATGTTCAACGCCTACCTGCACTCCTCCGGAGACAGCCAGTTCATTGGCATGAATCTTCCCTTTCAGGCCATATTTTGCCGCTTCTGAAAGAATTCTCGCGGTTTCATCCACCGTGAAAAAGCCTTCATCACAGAACACATCGACATAATCTGCAAGCCCTTCAGCAGCAATGGCCGGCAGCAATTCAGACAACAACATATCGACATATTCTTTCTGGCGACCGGCATAAGCGCGCCCAACCGCATGAGCTCCAAGAAATGTACTCTTGACCTCCATCATAGGGAAAAACTCTTTAAGCCGCCTTATCACGCGGAGCATTTTCATTTCTCCCTCAAATGTCAATCCGTATCCACTTTTAATCTCGATACATCCTGTACCCGAAGCGGCGCACTGTCTCAATCTCCGGGCGGCCGTATTGAAAAGGTCATCTTCAGAAGTGTCATTCAGCAGGTCTGAGGAGTTAAGAATGCCACCTCCACGTTTAGCAATCTCTTCATAAGAAAGGCCGGCAATCTTGTCACGGAATTCTCCTTCGCGGCTTCCGGCATATACCAGATGGGTATGAGAGTCACAAAAGCATGGAAACAACCATCCGTGGCATGCATCGATGACATGGGTGAATCCATCCTCCGAAGGTGAATCTTTCATCGGGCCAAAACAATCCACCCGTTCACCAACGACCGCAAGCCACGCATCCGCCAACACCGGGACATGGTTCATGGCCTCACCTTTCAGAATGCCCGGAGCGCTATCATAAGCGCCCACAAGCATTCCGATATTCTTGATCAATAGACGAGCTATCATTACTTACAGTTCAGTTTTGACGCAGGAACTCAACCGACGCATCGATCCAAGGATGCATCACACAATCATTTTCTATAAATGGCACGACTTGGCGATATTCCTTATGCCACTTGCTGATGACCGGTGACGACTCCTCAACACCACGGAATTCAAGAGCCTGGGCAGCATTGAAAAGCTCGATAGCAAGAACCCTCTCCGTGTTATCGATTACCCTAAGCAGCTTGGTAGCCGAATTCGCACCCATCGACACATGGTCCTCCTGACCTTGAGATGACGGAATGGAGTCCACACTATTCGGCCAACACAAGCCTTTCGACTGGCTTACTATTGATGCGGCCGCATATTGAGGGATCATAAACCCGCTGTTCAGTCCGGGAGTCGCGACAAGGAACGATGGCAATCCTCTAACGCCTGAAATCAACCGATATATACGGCGTTCGGAAATATTGGAAATCTCCGACATAGCCACGGCAAGGAAATCCATCGGCAACGCGATCGGTTCGCCATGGAAATTTCCTGCGGAGACAATCAGATCCTCATCAGGAAATATCGTAGGATTGTCAGTCGGAGCATTGATTTCTTCCTGAAGCCGCTCCCACACGAAATGGAAAGTGTCTTTGGCAGCCCCGTGTACCTGCGGTATACAACGGAAAGAATAGGGATCCTGGACATGCTCTTTCTTCCGGCAAGACAGCTTACTCCCTTTCAAAAGGTTTCTGAACGCCTCGGCTGTCTTTATCTGTCCGGCATGATTGCGAACCTCGTTGACCTCCCGTCCAAATGGTTCAGGACGTCCGTCAAACGCCTCCAGAGACATTGCTCCGATCTTGTCGGCGAGACGAAGTAGACGAGCTGACTTCAATAGCGCGTAGACACCGTGGGCACTCATAAACTGGGTGCCGTTAAGAAGAGCCAATCCCTCTTTGGATTGCAATGTCATGGGTTCCCATCCCATTTGCTTGAGCACATCTGCTGCCGCCCGTTTCTCCCCTTTATACCTGACTTCTCCCAGTCCGAGCAATGGAAGCGACAGATGAGCCAGTGGCGCGAGGTCTCCTGACGCGCCAAGGGATCCCTGACAATAGACCACAGGTAGAATATCCTCATTGTAGAAATCAATCAACCGTCTGACTGTAGCAAGCTGCACGCCGGAATTGCCATAGCTCAATGATTGAATCTTAAGCAATAGCATGAGCCTTACAACATCGTCACAAACCTCTTCGCCAACTCCACAGGAATGGCTCATGACAAGGTTCTTTTGCAACTGCGAAAGCTGATCTGAGCTGATGGAGATGTTGCAAAGAGAACCAAAGCCGGTTGTTATGCCATAGATAGGCTCTTCAGCCGTCTCCATCTTTTTGTCAAGAAACTCGCGGCATTGCGACACACGTCTTTCAGCATCCTCGCTCAAAGCGAGTTTGATTTTTTTGTCGAGAATCTCTCCGACCCGTTCGATAGTCAGGAGTTCCGAGGATATGTAGTGGCAGTCTTGATGATGGCCGTCCATAACTATAAGGTTAAATTTGTTGTTACATCAATTACAATGTCGATCGCAGATCATGACTTCCTGGAGATGGCAGACTTTATAATCTCATCCTCCACCAGATTCGGGAGCGTCACCTGAAGGCCCGGGGTACGGGTCATCTCTCTTCTGATCGCATCCATAGCACCTTTATTGCGTCCCCATGATCTCCGGGCGATTCCATTATTCACATCCCAGAGAAGCATGTTACGGATCCGGCGTTCAGAATCCTCCGAGCCATCGATTACCATCCCGAAACCTCCATTGATGACTTCGCCCCAACCGACACCACCGCCATTATGGAGCGAGACCCATGTGGCCCCACGGAATGAGTCGCCAATAACATTCTGGACAGCCATGTCAGCCGTGAATTGCGAACCATCAGTGATATTGGATGTTTCCCTATAGGGTGAATCCGTCCCGGAAACATCATGATGGTCGCGTCCAAGAACAATCGGCGCGGAGATCTCGCCATTGCGTATAGCCTCATTGAAAGCCAACGCTATACGTGTACGCCCTTCGGAATCAGCATACAGTATTCGGGCCTGCGAACCGACTACAAGATGATTGTCGGCAGCTTCCTTTATCCAATGAAGATTGTCGGCAAGCTGGCCGCGGATATCATCGGGAGCCTCTGTCAGCATTTCTTCCAAGACTTTGGCAGCGATCTTGTCGGTCTTACGCAAGTCTTGGGGAGCACATGAGGTGCAAACCCATCTGAAGGGGCCGAAACCATAGTCGAAAAACTTTGGCCCCATTATATCCTGCACATAAGACGGATATCTGAAGTTCCCATCGGGTCCCATGACATCAGCCCCGGCACGAGAGGATTCCAGCAGAAACGCATTGCCATAGTCGAAGAAATACATCCCCCTGTCGGCAAGCTTGTTGATGGCCGCTACTTGACGGCGCAATGATTCCTTGACAGCCTCCCGGAATTTTTCGGGCTGTTCAGCCATCATCCGGCGCGACTCATCGTAACTGTATCCTACGGGATAGTATCCTCCTGCCCACGGATTATGCAATGAAGTCTGGTCAGATCCGAGATTCACTTTTACATCTTCCTCGGCGAGACGTTCCCATAGATCGACGACATTTCCTTGATAGGCGAGAGATACTACCTCTTTGTCGGCGACAGCCTGGCGGATTCGCGTCATCAGTTCGTCAAGCGAGGTATGCACTTCATCCACCCAACCCTGACGGAAACGTTTCTCAACAGCAGCAGGATTGATTTCAGCAGTCACACTGACCACTCCGGATATATTTCCGGCCTTGGGTTGCGCTCCGGACATTCCGCCCAATCCGGCGGTAACAAACAGCATCCCTTTCAAGGAATCCTCACCTTCAGGCAAATGGCTTCGCCCTGCGTTCAAGACAGTTATGGTCGTTCCATGAACGATCCCCTGCGGACCGATATACATATATGAGCCGGCTGTCATCTGGCCATATTGCGACACGCCGAGAGCGTTGAACCGTTCCCAGTCATCTGGTTTGGAATAGTTTGGTATCACCATTCCATTTGTCACCACGACTCTCGGTGCTCCCGGATGTGACGGGAAAAGGCCAAGAGGATGCCCCGAATACATGACCAGAGTCTGATCGTCAGTCATCTCACTCAGATACTTCATGACCAGACGATATTGCGCCCAGTTCTGGAAAACCGCACCGTTCCCTCCATATGTTATCAGTTCATGGGGATGCTGGGCCACGGCCGGATCCAGATTGTTCTGAATCATCATCATTATGGCGGCTGCCTGACGTGAACGCGCGGGATACTCATCGATATGCCGGGCTCTCATCTCATAAGCAGGACGCAGGCGATACATGTATATACGGCCATATTCGGCCAGTTCATGCGCGAATTCAGGGGCAAGCTCCGCATGAGTCTCCGTGGGGAAGTAACGCAACGCATTGCGCAACGCGAGCTCTTTCTCTGCATCAGAGAGTATGTCCTTACGCTTTGGCGCATGGTTGACATCCGGATCATAAGGGCGTGGAGAGGGGAGAGGATAAGGTATGCCTCCTTGTATCTCTTTTTTAAATTCTTCTGTCGTCATTTTCAATGGAGGTTATTCAATTACAGCATTGACAATATTGAGAATACCTTGTTCCCTCGAACAAGCATATGCGGCAATCTCTTCCGCATCTTCAACAAGCTGCTGGGCAATGGCCTTGTCTTTTATGCCGGCGGCATTGATTTTCACATTCAGTTGCGCTCCAAGTATGGCAGACCTGACGGCCAAAGCACCTACTCCGACATCGCTCACAGAGTTTGGATTGCCGTCTCTTGCCATAGCTTCAAGAAGATCAAAAGCCTCGAAAGCGGTTTTCATTGTCAACAGAGGCACCTGTGCGGCATGTATGGTGGCAGATTCGAGAGCCTGTGCCCTTGCCTCTTTCTCTTCAGGAGATGATTTAGGCATAGCAAAGACAGCCATGATCCGGTTGAAAGCCTCCGTGTCATCATCGACAAGACGCATCAGGCGTGAGAGTATATCGCGGCCTTTTTCCGCATAGTCGGAGAAGAACTCCCACTGGTCATCCCAGCCGGGTTTATGGGCTGAGAGATTGGCAACCATGGTGCCAAGAGCGGCCCCGAGCGCCCCCATATAGGCGGAAATAGAACCGCCGCCGGGTGCAGGAGATTCCGAGGCTGTCTCGTCTGCGAAATCGGCACAACTCATGTCGACGAGTTTCTTGCGGCCGGTATCATCACCGGTTATCATTTCCTCGACTATTTTTTCCGATGGGATGAACGGTTTCAACTCGTCAAGCCCCATAGATTTCACGGCAATCTTTATTATTTCCTTCTCAGGGATACCGAGCGAACGCTGCTGCAAACGCAGATAATGTTTTCCTGCCTCGATTATAGCCCGTTTCGGGATCAAGCCCACAATCTCAGTTCCCGTTACTCTCACACCTCTTTCCCGGGCGGCACGACTTACCTCATCGAAAGCCTTGTGCAGCGGGGTTACAGAGGAATCGGTTATATTCATCGAAACCTGCGCGATCCCATATTCATCTATGTACCAGCCAATGGCCTTGGTCCCTTTCAAAGTTCCGGGAATCATCAACGTATTGCCGTCGGCATCCTTCATTGGTTTCCCTGTAACTTTACCACCTTCTCGTTGCGGCCGCCCCTTTTCACGTACGTCAAACGCAATGGCATTCGCACGACGTGTGGAAGTCGTATTCAGGTTGAAATTGACCGCGATAAGGAAATCTCGAGCCCCGATGGCAGTCGCACCGGTACGTGCCACGGCTTCATCCATCGGACGGTCACCGAAGTCTGCGCCGTCGTCAGTTCCAAGCCTTGAGTGAAGTCCTTCATATTCACCCTTGCGGCATACTGCCAAGTTTTTCCTTTCGGGCTTCAGCGCTGATGCTTCATATGCATAAACCGGGATACCCAGCTCATCAGCTACGCGCCGACCCAATTTGCGAGCCATCTCTGCGCATTCCTCAAGAGTTACCCCTGAAACAGGAACCAGAGGGCATACATCTGTCGCCCCCATTCTGGGATGCGCGCCATGATGCTTGCTCATGTCTATAAGTTCTGCAGCCTTGTATATACCGCGGAAAGCGGCCTCGACAACGGCTTCCGGCTCACCCACAAAAGTGACCACAGTCCGGTTAGTGGCCTCTCCGGGATCCACGTCAAGCAGTTTCACATCTTCGGCGTTGCCATCAAGAGTTATTGCCGAAGTGATGGCTTTGATGATTTCAGGATCACGTCCCTCGCTGAAATTGGGGACACATTCGATAATTCGTTTTTCCATGGAAAGATTACGGGGTTCAATCTCCGCGGACTTTTTGCGGATTAATACCGCAAATATACTCCATATTTTCGTAATCCCAAACAAAATCACTTCAAAAAAAGCACAAAAAGAATGTCGGAAGAAACGGTATGACGTGTTTCTTCCGACATAATAATGTCTGTGTCACTATTTTTTATGAGTTGCTATAAGCAAAGTAAATAAACACTTGAATCCGGCAGAAAGAGAGAAGCACCTATAAACCTGATATCATCGGTAATCTTTCAGCATTTTCTGTAAACGCTGACGCGCAAAAAATATGCGGCTTTTCACAGTGCCGAGAGGGAGGTTCATCTTCTCGGCAATCTCGTTGTACTTGTAGCCTGCCACATGCATTGTGAACGGTACCCGATACTCCTCCGAAAAAGAGTTGATCGCAGCAGAAATCTCACCTGCTGCCACGGTGCCCTCAGGAGTCTCAAACCCGGATTCCTGCGGGAGATTGAGGTGATAAAGGTCTTCGGTCTGGTCAATGACTGTGGCCGAACGGACAACCTTGCGGTAGTTGTTGATGAAGATATTCCGCATGATCGTGAACACCCACCCTTTGAAGTTGACATTCTCAACATATTTGTCTTCATTGTCAAGGGCTTTTAAAGTCGTATCCTGGAGAAGATCATACGCGTCATCCCTGTTTGAAGTCAACATGTAAGCGAAATTCAGAAGATTGCTCTGAAGATCTAACAGTCTGGCTTGAAATTTCATCTACACAAAGCACACACGCACCAAAAATTACATCAAGCTATATAGCCAATAGCAGTCTGAGACTCACTTATCTCCTTAAGCATGATGGCCAATCGACAGCCCCGCTGAAATCATATGTAAGTCGAGTTCATCTTTGAGATACCTGCGGAAATATCGTGACCCGGCCTGCGGATCAGACAACAGGTTGGTAATATCTGACAATGCTTTGTCGGCCATAAGATTGAGGTCAGCCAGATCCACGATCATTTTCACAAGGGATGACATTCCCCGCATCAATGTCTCAGGAAAATGCAGATAGCTTTCAGTCATCATGGCAAAGCGCAATGTATAGAACATCAAATCCATAACTGGCTGGAAACCCGGCTGAAAAGATGAGAACTCTTTGATCTGGTTTTTTATATATGAGATACGTGCCTTGCAATAATTACCTCGTCTTATACGATTCAGTTCCTTGGATATTGTCGCCTCATATTTTGCCTTGAGCTTGGCGACATCGGGATCCATATAAAACTCCAGATATTCTTTTGTTTCCTTGCGGGCTGAATATGCGTCAAGGATCAGCTGTACAAGCTGGTCCTTCTCCATATTGACAAGTTCTTTCTTTAATCTAAACTTTGACATGTACTATTATCTCAAGAAAGCAACCGGCAAAGCCATCAGAAATCGACTGTCAGGCGAATATTGAACTGCCTGCGGGTAAGATAATTGGGGACAGCATACTGTATGTTGTTAACATCGGTCACCCAGTAATAACTGGAAACATTGGATATATCAAGCAGATTGAAGACATCTACTCCGATCCATATGCTTTTGAACCATTTATGCAACCCGGAAGGAGCATCATCCTCCTTAAGAGGGGAGAGAAGGGCATAATTCAACCCCACATCAAGACGTTTATAGGCGGGAGCGCGGAAATACCCCTTGTCACGGGTAGAATGGGGAGCCGTAGTTGGAAGCCCATCCGAGAATATTCCCCGCAACGAGAATTTAAGTTTCGGGAATTTCGGGAAATAATCGGTGAAGTATAGGGCGAAGGAATATCTCTGATCTGTAGGCCGAGGAACAGTAACTCCATTCAGGTTTTCGCCGGTCTTCATTAAAGAGAAGCTGATCCATGAGTCTGTTCCGGGTACGAACTGGCCAAACAGTTTCAAGTCAAGTCCCATGGTGTAACCGTCGGTAAGATTGACTCCCTCATAAACGATCTTCAGATTGTCGATCTCATAAGGGATCAGACGGTTCAACTTTTTGTAATAAGCCTCTCCTGACAGTTTGAAAGGACGCCCCATTGCACGGAAAGTGTAATCGCCGCCCAAAATAAAATGTAGAGCCTGCTGAGATTTGATTTCATTGTTAAGAGAGATGACAGTATTGCCATATCCGTCTTCCTCCGGACGACGGAACTCCTTATAGAATGGCTGCTGGTAATAAAGGCCCGTCGCGAAACGGAATGTCAGAGAGTTGTTGCGCTCCGGGATAAAAGCGACATTCAGTCGTGGAGACACCAGGAATTCTTTGTTGAAATCCCAATACGAAAAACGTATTCCTCCGTTAAAAGCGAAATATCCGGCTGACGAGTTCAAACGATATGAGTCAGCCACATAAAAAGCCATACGGTTGGTCGACACATCATGATTGGAAGTCAGATTGTATATCATCCGTATATTCTGGCCATCAGTGGGCAACGTGTATCCGGCAGAATCCCGCAGCTCCCATTCGCGAGTACGCTCCATGATAGTCTGATGGTTGAAATTGATCCCATACGAAAGGTTATGGTTGTTGATGGAAGTGTGGCCGCTCAGCCCGAGGCCGAATACCGAAATCTTCAGCCTGTTTCTGGCATGCTCATGATAGCGTCCAACTCCAAGCTCTCCACCGATGGCATTGTCAGGATTGCCCTCGCCGGTTGTTCCGGCACGGTCAAGCCAGTATTCTCCGGAAATATCATACGCCACAAGCTCATTCGTGAGATATCCTGACGCGAGAAGATTGAATGACGTAGAACGTGAGGGCTGATATTGCAGATTCAAAGCTCCGAAGTATGTCTCAAAACGGTCTTTCTCGCCACCATCAAAATATACTTTGAACGACTTTGCGTCAGATGAGGTTCCGAAATTGGTCTCGCGGCTCACCGGTACGAACTTATAGTTGTTGACTGATATATTGCCAAGGAACGAGACTTTCCATTTTTTATTGAATTTAAAGACCATGTTGGTCTGGTAGTCAAAAAAGTTGGGGTCATACTCTCCCTTTGACTCCAAAGAACTAAGCAACGACGCGTTCCTTTTGTAACGTATACCATGAAGTTGTGAGAATTTCCCTTTACTTTGCCCGATAGTCAACGAACCACCCATCAAAGACAGGGACAGAGATCCCTCGAATGATTCAGGTTCACGATAGGATATGTCAAGAGCCGAGGACATCTTGTCTCCATATTCCACCCCGAAACCTCCGGTGGAGAATCCGATAGCTCCGACCATATCCGGGTTGATCACCGACAGCCCCTCCTGCTGGCCCGATGAGACCAATTGAGGACGGTAAACCTCCACTCCATTGATATACACGGAGTTCTCATCATATGTGCCGCCCCTTACGGAATATTGGCTCGACATCTCGTTGGATGAGTTTACTCCCGCGATCGTAGTCAACATGGACTCAACCGACCCCCCGGTGGCATCGGCAGCCAGTTTATATGAATCCTTGTTGATCGTCTGCATCTGGCCTGTCTGTTTGCGAAAATCCGTAACCTCTATCTCCGAAAGAGCGTGATCCTTGGTTTTCATTCTGACAGTGAGAGCCATGTCTCCCTTGGGCTTTATCAATTGACGACGTAGCTCCTCGTATCCTATACATGTGAACACGACCGTCAGGGTATCTGTCTGTGGAGCCGACAGCCGATAGGAACCATCAAGACCGGTATTGGTCCCGATAGCCGTACCGGCAATCCTGACTGTAACAAACTCCAACGGCTGATTGTCCATGTCAGACACTTTCCCGTGGATGGAGACCTGCGCGACAGCAGGGATCCAAGACACAACAAGGGCCACGAACAGCAACAATCTGGAAGATATGGTATTGAATCTCATCGTGATATCAAAATGGGAATAGATGGGAGACCAAGTATGAAACATCACTTGGTCATCAGTTATAATAACGCGAACTTCCCACAATAATTATATTCTGACGCTACATACCCGATTATTTGTTTGTCATTGGATGAATAAATTCATAACTTTGTGCCATAAAATCTATAAACACAGATGATCAAACTATCGTTGCCGCATCTTGCCGGGAAGGAAAAGGAATATGTCAACCAAGCGATAGAGTCGACATGGATTGTCCCTCTGGGTCCTTTTGTGGATGAATTTGAGCACCGTCTTGACTCCTATCTTGGAGAAGGGCGTGCCGTAGCGTTGTCGGCCGGGACAGCCGCCATACATCTCGGTCTTGTCATGGCCGGTGTAAAGACAGGTGACGAGGTGATATGCCAGTCGCTTACATTTTCCGCCAGCTGCAATCCCATAGTCTATCTTGGCGGGAAACCTGTTTTCATCGACAGCGAGAAAGATACTTGGAATCTTGATCCGGAACTTCTCGAACATGCCATTGAAGATCGGCTTCGGATCACTGGAAACCTCCCTGCAGCTATCGTGGCAGTCCATTTATATGGAATGCCGGCTAAGATGGATCGTATCACCGAGATCGCATCACGTTACGGAATACCTTTGGTGGAGGATGCCGCAGAAGCCCTCGGATCGGAATACAACGGCCGCAAATGTGGCACTCTCGGCAATTTCGGGGCCTTGAGTTTCAACGGCAATAAAATAATCACGACCTCCGGAGGAGGAGCACTTATTTGCCGGACAGAGGAGGAAGCCGACCGCGTCAGATTCCTCGCCACACAGGCCCGGGAAAATCGTCCATATTATTACCACAAGGAACTTGGATATAATTATCGTCTAAGCAACATATCGGCGGCCATAGGGTGCGCCCAGATAGAAGAATTACAGACAAGGGTTGAACGCCGGCGGCAAATCCACGCGATTTACCGCCAGTTGTTAAGCCAGATAGATGGGGTGACTGTTCATGACAACCCATCGCCGGAATTCAACTCAAATTTCTGGCTGTCGACAATTCTCATTGACAAGGCAAAGACCGGCAAGACTCCGGACGAAATACGCCAGTCGCTACTAAGCCAAGGTATTGAGACTCGTCTGTTATGGCGGCCTATGAATATGCAACCGATTTACCAAAACTGCCCATATTACACGTCAATGGCCGACAACCAAACGGGAGAAACAGGGATAGGGGAGTGGTTGTTTGACAGAGGGCTATGCCTTCCAAGCGGCTCGTCACTGACGGACAATGACATCTCTGTCGTGGTGGACTCTTTAAAAAACGCCATATCCATGAAATGAACTTCATAGAGGCTCCCGATTGTTATTCTATCAAGAAGTGCCAATTAAATGATTGTTGCTTATGATAGTATTCGACCTTGATGACACCCTTTATAAGGAAGTCCATTACATCGATTCAGGAATCCGAGCCGTCGCCATCGATGCAGAAGAGGCCGGAGTAATGTCTGCGCAAGAAGCATACGATTTGATCAAAAATGCGCCAGACACCGCATCAGGATTCGACAGACTCGCGGCAGTTGCACTTGAGTCGGACTCATACGATCTCTTCGACATTCAACGTATGCTCGCCGTGTACCGCTATCATGTCCCGGAATTGACACTACCGGAGGATTCCTTAAAGATACTTGACTGGCTTAAATCCAAAGGAATCCCCATCGGCCTGATAACGGATGGGCGTAGCATAACCCAACGGGCAAAGATAAGAGCATTAGGACTTGACAACTATATCAAATCTGACAACATCATGATTTCGGAAGAAGTCGGATCTGACAAACATTGGCCGACTTCATTTGAACTGATAATGAAGCGAAATCCATCAGAGTCCTCGTTCACATATATCGGTGACAATCCCGAAAAAGACTTCTATTGGCCCAACAAGCTCGGATGGCATACTGTCATGCTCCTCGATACAGAGCATGTCAATATTCATTCCCAGTATCTCACAGGAATTAAAGACAGCATGTACCTGCCTGCCAAAACCATATCGCTACTGACTGAAATCACTTGGCAAGATAATTCACTGAAAGAATATGCCGGGAAACGATCTCTTCATCATTCCCATTCATGACGGCTGCCTTTAATTGGTTGACAACTTCCCATTTGTCATTATAATTCGCCTGCGGATTATTATCCAATATGTCTGTCAATATCTTTCCTACATCAGACGGATTACCTATATACGAATTCACCGGGAACTGACTGACATCTTTCAAAACACATTTGCCATAGAAAATGATAACAGAAAAGAAAGGCACATCACCACAATACTTTAATATCTGTTTCAAAGCCTCAACATGGCCGTTATTCTGAAAGAATGGATTATAAAATTGTTTTTTAATTTTAAGTCTTCTATAATTCAGCACTTGTGTCCAATATTTCTGATAACCCTTACCAAAAATCCATCCCTTGTAATCTTTGACCTCAAAAACTATTATCCCGACCCGTGTTGGCACAACCACATCAACCTGTGCATACCTATGCATCGGTTTGGGAACATAAAGATCATGAAAAATCGTATTCTTCGGGATTCCAGCCTTAATCAAATCCAACAATAATCTTCGCTCAGAAGCTGTCCCACGATGTATGTCAGTGACAGTTTTTAATATTATTGTTTCCTTATGCCTTGTGATTTTCGTTTTAACACAACTTACAAGTCGTGATACGAGTATACCGCCCACAACCGCGAAAACAACCGCAGAAAAAATATCCGGCATAAAGATCCGTTCACGCCCTTCCGGCGACAAAAGTTACATAATGGGGATTATGTAAAATAGACAAGAGAAGCAGATGGAATATCACCCCTATCTCACACTGAATGACATGACGCAACAACCATCATTGGGAAATGTCCCAAGATGGCCATCGTTGGAATATTGATCATCAGATTATGCCAAGGTGACGGAACATACGGGCGTAATATTCCGCTTTTTGTGCCAATGGCAATGGATACGCACGACTTGTAGATGGCATTCGCCATATTTCCAACCCATCGGGTGCGATGACCATAGTTCCCATTTTGGGTATTTCCGTGCCGGTGATTCCGGCAATCACTCCAGCAGCTTTCTCACCAGTGGTGGCAACACTCCGACATGCGGGCATTTCTTTCAGAAGATCATATAACGGCACAGGCTCGATTATATCAAGATATTTGTCAGAAGCGTTTCCTTTTAAACGACGTACAGCCCTGGCAGTATCGTTTAGGGCTATGTGTTTTTCTGTCATTAGCGCTCGTATGGCAGAGACATCAAATGTCCGGGAGTTTCTGTCATAGAGAGCATCTACATCCCCAAGAAAAAGCAAACCGCATATTTTCCAGAAATCATTGGTGCGGTTAGGATAATAAAAATCCATCGACCATCTATGATTTCCCGGAGGGAAAGTCCCCATTATCAGCACCTTAGCTCCATCAGGGACAAATGGAGGCCATGGATGCCGCTCAATAGGCATATCTGTCTCATTATAAGCATCTTCCATATGTCGGGTCCAATTAATTCATCTTTCACCGGCCCTGCAGATTAAACATTTGATGGGTTTTCGGTGTCTATATATTAAACGTTTCACTTTCATTATTTGTATTACAGAATGAAAAAATTAGTAGCCGAGTGCGTAGGGACAATGTTTCTCGTACTCTTAGCCTGCGGTAGCGCAGTACTTGCCGGTCCAAGTATCGGTGGTCTTGGTATCGGACTATGTTTTGGCCTTGTCCTGCTATGTCTCGTTTACTGTATCGGCAACATTTAGGGGTGTCATGTCAATCCTGCTGTCTCACTGGCGATGTGGCTTAGTGGCCGCATGAAGGCTGGCGAATTTGTTGGCTATGTTGTTGCCCAGCTAATCGGAGCTGCAATCGGCGCGGGATTCCTCTATTGGTTTGTGAACATGGCACCCGATTTTGCTTTTGGTGGCACCACCGCCGCATACGGCAGTCATGGCGCATGTCAGCTCGCGACCAATGTCATCCAGCCGGGTGCGAATGCCGGAATGGCATTGCTCGCCGAATGTCTGTTGACATTTTTCTTCGTTCTTGTAGTCCTTGGCGCAACGGATGAGAAACTTGGATTCGGGAAATTCGCAGGTCTCGCCATCGGTCTTGCCCTTGGGTTGGTGAATATTGTCGGGATTCCTGTTGACAATTGCTCTGTCAATCCGGCCCGCAGCTTCGGACCTGCCCTTTGGGACAGTGCGGCATGGCCGGATTTCTGGATTATGGTGGTTGGTCCGGTAGTCGGTGCCATAATAGCTGTGATCTGCTGGAAAGTTGTAGCCAACTATCGCAACAATAATGCGATCGAAGGCTGATATTCCTGTATGTCTTTCCAGATAAAAATGCCCGGAACCATCTCGAATGATGATTCCGGGCATTTTTATCTTTGTATCAGTGTGGTTCGTGATCAGGCTTTCACTCGTTCGAGATAATCACCGGAACGGGTATCTACACGGATTTTGTCGCCGATATTGCAGAAAAGAGGCACACGGACTGTTGCACCGGTCTCAACCTCCGCAGGTTTGAGAGTATTGGTGGCGGTGTCACCCTTGATGCCCGGTTCGGTGTATTTGATTTCAAGAACAACATTGGCAGGCATCTCGCAAGTCAGCACGGTCTCAGATGCGGCATGGACCATAGCCTCCACGATATCGCCATCTTTGAGGAACTGTACACCTTCGATGCTCTCACCGGGGACGATGATCTCCTCCCATGTCTCTGTATGAAGGAAATGATAGCCCATCTCATCCTTGTAGGAGAACTGATAGGGACGACGCTCAATACGAACTTCGTTCACCTTCACACCGGAGTTCCAGGTCTTGTCAAGGATACGACCGGTCTTCACGTTACGAAGCTTGGTACGAACGAAAGCCGGACCTTTACCCGGTTTTACATGGAGGAATTCAACAATGAAGAAGTAGTTGCCATCGATGTCGAGGCACATGCCGTTCTTAAAATCAGCTGTTGTTGCCATAAAAAGTCTGTATGGGGTTTTATTAATGTTCTGTTATACTGTACTATTACGAGCCGGGGCGTAAATGACGTGCAAAATTACAACTTTTCGATTAAAAATCCAAATATTGGTCAAAACATCTTATTATTGGTGTTTTAGTTTGATTACAGCCACATATTTAAGATTAATATGTTAATTTTGACAGTAAGTGTTAAACATGTAATGGCATTTGTCTGATCTGACTCGGATAGGCCATATTTACATATGCCAAAGATACAACTATACACACATCCCAATTGTTAAAATAACAAAAGGGATGAATAAGATCTTACCGTAACCCAGACCTAATTATGAAAAAATCCACGATATGGCTGCTCACTGTGCTGATGGCGCTGACATTCATGGGGCTGCTCTACATACAGATAATATACATGGAGAGCATGATACGGATGCGCGACGACCAGTTTGCCGAGGGAGTAAGACGCAGCCTGTATGCAGTGTCTTCCCTTCTGGAACAAGACGAGACCAAATATTTTCTTGAGGAAGATGTGGCCGAAGTTGAATCTTCCTCGGTGTACACTCAATATGGCGGCACCCCACACCTTGGCGGTATAAAATACTCCTTCACCACCCACAGCGGTCTTGTCGGCGATGTGACCATAAAGTCTGACGCAGACAAGATATATAAGTTGCAGAACGACCAAAACAATGTAGCCACAAGCTATAATTCGATGCGTGAAGAACTGAAAGGACAATATTTGTACCAGAAAGGAATAATCGATGATGTGATAATCAACATCATGAACAAGGCCGCCGAACGCCCGATCCAGGAACGCGCCGACTCCGTGTCCGTGCGCCGTTATTTGAAAAAAGAGCTTGCAAACAACGGACTCGATCTTCCTTTTGAATTCGCCGTGGTCAGTCGCAATGGTCATGTGTTTTACCACTCCGGGGGATTCGGAAATATGAACCCCACGAATATGGAGAACTCCATGTTTGTCCAGTCGCTTTTCCATAACGATCCGGCCAACAAAAAGAATTACCTTAAGGTATACTTCCCGTCAAAAGACAAATACATACTCAGCTCGCTGAAGTTCATGATCCCGTCATTTATCTTCACATTCATATTGCTGATAGTGTTTCTTTACACAATCATATTGGCCTTCCGTCAGAAAAAGCTGACTGAAATGAAAAATGATTTCATAAACAACATGACCCATGAATTCAAGACACCTATATCGACTATCTCATTAGCCGCACAGATGCTGAACGACCCGTCTGTGAGGAAGTCTCCGACAATGCTTCAGCATATCTCCGGCGTGATCAACGACGAGACCAAACGTCTAAGGTTCCAGGTTGAGAAAGTGTTGCAGATGTCAATGTTTGACAAAAAGAAAGGGACTTTGCGATTGCAAGATGTCGATGCCAACACGCTTATATCCAACGTGGTCAACACTTTCCGCCTGAAAGTTGAGAAATATGGTGGCCACATAGCCGCCCACTTCGACGCAGAAGACGCTATCGTCAATATCGATGAGATGCACTTCACAAATGTGATCTTCAACTTGCTTGACAATGCTGTAAAATACCGCAAGGAAGACACACCGCTCGAATTGACGATAACGACCAAAAACCTCCCCGGAGACAAGCTGCTGATAACTATAGCCGATAATGGCATTGGGATAAAAAAGGAGGATTTGAAAAAAATATTCGAGAAATTTTTCCGGGTCTCAACAGGCAACAGGCACGATGTCAAAGGATTCGGTCTGGGGTTGGCGTATGTCCACAAAATGCTCGGACTGATGGACGGCTCCATAACCGCCGAAAGCGACCTTGGCAAAGGGACCCGTTTCATAATCACGTTGCCTCTTCTCTCGTCAGAAGATGAGAACAGGGAGAAAGAATGACATGTTCCACGAAAAGGAGGAAATAAACTTTACTTTCGTGAACAAATCACAATAGTTAAATCTTATATAAATATAATAAAAACTTTCAGACTATGGATGACCGTATGAGAATCCTCCTTTGCGAGGATGACGAAAACCTGGGAATGCTGCTGCGCGAGTATCTTCAGGCCAAAGGGTTCAACGCCGACCTGTATGCCGATGGCGAGGCGGGCTATCGCGCGTTCCTCAAAGGGAAGTACGACATCTGCGTGCTTGATGTCATGATGCCTAAAAAAGACGGCTTCACCCTCGCGCAGGAAATCCGCGCCGTCAACAGCGAGGTCCCCATCATCTTCCTCACAGCGAAGACTATCAAAGAGGATATTCTCGAAGGCTTCAAGATCGGAGCTGACGACTACATCACCAAACCATTCTCCATGGAAGAACTTGTCTTCCGCATCGAGGCCATTTTACGTCGTGTACGCGGCAAGAAAGGGAAGGAAGTCACCATGTACAAGATCGGAATGTTCACATTTGATACCCAGAAGCAGGTACTGATGATCGACGACAAGGTGACCAAACTTACGACCAAGGAGTCTGAGCTTCTCAGCCTCCTGTGCGCCCATGTCAACGAGATCCTCGAACGCAATTATGCATTGAAAACCATATGGATCGATGACAACTATTTCAATGCCAGATCGATGGATGTCTATATCACCAAGCTCCGCAAACACCTGAAAGATGATCCCTCCATCGAGATCATCAACATCCACGGAAAGGGATACAAGCTCATTGCTCCGGAGGTCAAGGAAAACGCCTGATCCTCCGCCAATACACACGGACATACCACGAATCTATCCAATTTTGAGAATAATCCTTAAATATCCGGCACCGGAGTTTCCGGTGTCGGATATTTTTGCGTAAATTTGCAATGGAAAATCCTTAAGTAAAAGTTACTTGACAACATCATGAGAAAACTTGCATTCACACTTGCCGCGGCTTCTGCTGTAGTTGCCTTGCCAATGGCAGCCAAAGACCGCGTGACCCACAATCCCGATGCGACCAACACGGAAACCATCTTGCACGCATGGAGCTGGAACTTCCCGACAATCGCCAAAAACATGGCTCTTATCGCCAAATCCGGCTATACAATGGTGCAGACATCCCCGGTGCAACATTGCTACGATCCTTACGGTACTACAAAAAAGCTTTTTGACCAAGAAGGCAAAGAAGGAAACTGGTATTATTACTATCAACCCACAGACTGGAAAATCGGAAACGCCATTGTCGGGACAAAACAGGAGATGAAGCAGATGCTCGACTCTGCTGCCAAATACAATGTCAAAGTCATCGTCGATGTTCTTCCAAATCATACCGCGTTTGACATTGACGCTGTCAGCCCTGAATTCTACGCCGCAGTCGGAGGCCGTGACAAGATGTATCACTCGACGGGCCTCTCCCCTATCCGGGATTACAATGACCGTCATCAGTGCACTCTCGAAGGCACAGGCGGTCTGCCGGATGTCAACACCGAAAACCCCGATTTCCAAAAGTATTACATGGAATTTGTAAACGAGCTCCTCAACATGGGGGTACGAGGATTCAGATATGACACCGCCAAACACATTGGAGTGCATTCCGACCCTGTCGACACAGCTTCGGGAGTTAAAGAGAATGATTTCTGGGATGTAGCCACAGGCCGCAAAGCTGTCAAAGGAGTCAAGCTCGTGTTGCCATATGACTCACTGTTCGTATACGGGGAAGTGTTGCAAGACCGTAATGTTCCGGAAGCGGAATATGCCGATTATTTCGGGCAGACCGCATCCGGCTACGGCTACCATCTACGCGAGGCTCTTGAAAAAAAATCAGCCAAAGGAATAGATCTGCGCAACTGGGATCATCAGGCAGCTCCCGAATTCCTAACCACATGGGTTGAAAGCCACGACACATACTGTAACGCCCATGAAAGCGCGGCACTTACCGACGACCAGATCCGAACCGGATGGGTTTTCCTGACAGCGCGTCAGAACGGAGTGCCATTGTTCTTCTCTCGCCCGATGAACTCCACCCGTCAGAATTACTGGGGTGACAATCTTCTCGGAGCTCGTGGCAACGATGAATTTTTCCATCCCGAAGTTGTGGCAGCCAACAAGTTCCGCCAAGCGATGAATGGACAGAAGGAAGATATTCAGACAAATGACAATGGCCAGATATTGGTTGTCAACCGAGGCAAAAAGGGTGCGGCCATAGTCAATATCTCTGACTCGGCAAACTTTGTCGACGTTCCTACAGGGCTGCCAAACGGCACATACAAAGACAACGTGTATGGAATTGAGTTCAAAGTGAAAAACGGCCGTATTCATGGAGCTGCCGCCCCTCATCGTACTTATATCCTTCAACGCAAATAAACAATCTGATCGCCATTTAATGGCTATCTGACACATACCGGGGCGCGGACAGATATCTCTATTGCCCGCGTCCCTATTTTTTAACAACGAGCCATAAACACCTGGACGGATGCCTAAAAATTCCCCAACACGAATATTATGCCATTATTATGGACCTATCGCCAAACAGGGATGTCCGAGTATTGGAGGATATGAAGCTGCCAACAGAAAAAACATTGATGCCTTAAGAAAGCAAGACGTTGAGGTCATTGAACACCCCAATCCGATCAAGCCTAAAAAGCTCTTTGGCGCATTAGTCTACATCAAGCTGTTATTCAATCCATTCGCATTGATAAAACACGCCGGGAGCAAGAATACGATCGTACATATAACCCCACTTCCTCGACTGCTATGGTATCCAAGCCTGTTTTGCGCCTGGTTGGCAAAAAAAGCAGGTCTTAAAACAGTGATTGACATAAGAGCAGGGTCTTTCATCCGCTTTTATGAGAACAGAAGCCCTATATATCGATTTGCCGTAAGGAAGATGCTCGACAATGCCGACGCAGTGACTGTCGAAGGTAAAGCATATGTGGATTACATACATAAATTGACCCGGGGGAAAAAGAAACCACACTATTTCCCCAACACTATGCTCATTTCTTCTGATTCACATAAAGGAAAAGAGAACAACAGAAAATTCAATATTTTTTATTTCGGCAGAATATCCTCCACGAAAGGTATCGATGTCATGCTTGACACGATCAAGCTCCTTGGCAACCAATTTCATTTATACCTCGCCGGTAAAATCGCAGATGACGTTGACCGAGACAGCATTATAAAAGCCCCCAACGTAACATATCTCGGCTCTCTTACACCCGAACAGCTTGATGTAAAAAAACAAGAGATGGGATTTTTCATTTTTCCTTCGAGATGGAGCGGAGAAGGACAATCCAACTCCCTGATCGAGGCGATGGGGGCCGGCCTGGTGCCGGTAGCTTCAGACAATGGCTTCACGAAAGATGTTGTGGCAGACGCAGGGTATGTTTTTACAACTGACGCTACAGGAAAAGAATATGCAGACGCAATCTTGGAATGCGCCATGCATGACTTCGACTCCATGTCATCAAAAGCCGCCGAACATATACGGCAATACCACAACCTCGACAAAGAGATCATAAGCCTGAAAGGCATTTATACTGAAATATTATCCTCCAAATAAGTAAAATGGGACTCGCGGATTTCGTAAAGAACAAGATTCAATCAGCTCCTAACTGGATGACCCTCCCCCTCCTGCATATAAACAAGTTCGGAGACAAAGTCTACGGAAAACGGACGATTGATTTCAAACGCAACATTCCCAATCTGGATCCTGATAGAATGTTGATTGAGATGGCCAATTACGCTATTGCTCATGTCCCATATTACAGGAAAAGATATCAGGGACTGCGAATCCAGACCGTATCAGATTTTACTTCAAACATCTCATTCATTGACAAAGAGGAAGTAGTCAAGTATTTTAATGAGTTTGTCTCCGACGATGCCGAAAAAATACCTCATGTCACACTTTCGACATCCGGCACTTCCGGGAGACCTTTGAAAATGCTTATGCCGTCAGACAGGTATGTGACAGAGATGGCATTTGTAGGACGCATATTGGAGCATAGCGGATGGAAATATGGTATCAAAGCCTCCATCCGGAAGAAACGCCTGCCGATAAACAGGGATTATATGGTCAATCCTGTGACCAAGGAAATCATATTCGACGGCTACCGCACCGATGACAGGTACCTCGCCAAAATGCTCAAAGTCATAAAGAAAAACAATGTCGATACCTTATACGGATATCCCTCGACAATCTCCCAGTTACTCCATATTTTCAAAGACCATGGCACAGATCTCGGATTCATAAAGAGGGTCATACTCACATCTGAAGCTGTGACGCAAAATCATTACTCATTTATCGAAGACGAACTGGGAATAAAAATAGCGACATTCTACGGACATACCGAAAAACTCATCCTTCTCGAACAAATCAACCGCGACATCCTCGCCATAGAGCCGGCATACGGATTCACAGAAATCATCGGCCCAGATGGCAAACCGGCAAATCCGGGCCAAGAGGGAGAGCTTGTGGGAACGACATTATACAACCGTGTCATGCCCCTGCTGCGGTATAGGACGGGAGACTACGCTGTGCCTACCGGCGAAGTCATGACAATAGACGGGATCGATAAGCCAACCGTCAAAGCCATTTCCGGGCGACGCGAAAAGAGCATCATATACCGCCATGACGGAAGCTACACCACCGCCAACGCTTTTGAAATCCATGATGAACGCAAGATGTCATATGAAGCGATACAATATGTCCAGGAAACGAGGGGATATCTTAAAGTCCTTGTAGTTAAAGGGAAGGATTTCAATCCCGATGACGAACAATTCATGATCGACCATTACGGGTATGCCATGTCAGGTCGACAATATGTCAAAATCGAATATGTCGACAAACTCATAAGCCAGCCCAACGGAAAGACATTGACCGTCATCAATAACACGATCTGACATATTTTCCTCTCTGTATATTGGTATTCAATCGCAGGTTGAACCTTCATAAAAGGTAGATTGTTAAAATGATAAAACGATCCTAAACAATCCACTCAACTGCGACAATGAAAAAGACCGGCATATTCTACGGTTCCGCTACCGGAACAACAGAAAAAATTGCCCGCCGTATCGGAGAGCTACTCGGAGTAAGCCCCGCCGACATACACGACGTGGCATCAGTATCACCATCCAAGGTCGGAGATTATGATTTGCTGATCCTCGGCACCTCGACATGGGGGTCGGGAGACCTGGAAGATGATTGGTATGACTTCCTGGAGGGAATGGAAGCTCTTGATCTTGGTAATAAGGAGATCGCGCTATTCGGATGTGGAGACGAAACCATGAGCGACACTTTTTGCTCCGGTGTCGGCAAGCTTCACGAACGGCTAATGCAGACCGGCGCCCAATTCATCGCCCCATACGACACCATCGGCTACAACTTTGACAAGTCTGCCGCCAAACCTGAAAATGCATTGGAAGCATATGGACTTCTTCTTGATGAAGTAAACCACCCGGAATTGACCGAGACACGACTCCGTGGTTGGACCAATATCATTGCAAGCCAATCCGATCCAGTCTGAATTCCCCATTATAGACAGATGACAGCAGCCGAAGATCAATTCTCCGGCTGCTGTCATTTGTCAAGGCGCTTTAACATTTTTCACGAAAAATATGTTTCGCCATACGAATTAACTGAAAAACAAGCAAAATCAACTAAACGGGATTTTGCTTATTCGTGCAAATTGTCTACCTTTGTAGTCGTAAGATTATATCCTTACTCGCCCATCGATGCGACGGGACCGACAGATCAAACGATTTTTTAACCTAAACATTCATACTTTCATTCATTTACCCATGAGAAAACATCTTTTGCTATTCGTGGCAATGGTATGGCTTGCCGTGACCGGATTGAAAGCCGAGGTGTTCACAACATCACCGGTTCCTCTCCAACAGTCGAGCCAGAATGTCAAAATCATCTTCAACGCCCAGGAAAGCGGTGTCGCAGGATTAATTTCCGCCAGCGAACTGTATGCCCATATCGGGGTATGCCCTGTCGGGACTTCCGAATGGACTCATGTCAAGACCGAATGGAGCGAAAACACCGCCGCCAACAAATTCGTCAAGAATTCCGCAGGACTCTGGGAGTTGACTATAGGTAACATAAACACCTATTTCGGGCTTGCATCCGGCGAGAAAGTCGGCAAAATCGCCGTCATAGCCCGTACTCCCACCGGATCAGCTCAGACGAAAGACTATTTCCTCGACATAGCCGAGGAGGGCTTCGCGATCAACTTCTCTTACAACACGGAGAATCTTGTCATAAGTGCTCCAACGTTGATCACCTTCACATTGTCGGCCACCCAAGCTGCCAACCTTACAATCAAGGTTGACAATCAAGTGATCGCACAGGCAGCTAACGCCACCACTATTTCCAAGGCACACAACTTCGCCGAACAAGGAAAGTTCTATGAAGTGACAGCCACTGCGACCAATGGAAACCAGACCCTTACCGAAACCGTGACTGTGGCTTACCCTACCGCATCCGCCCAAGCCAACTATCCCGGCGGTGTGCCAAAGATGGGCGCGGTCAAACAGTCTGACGGCTCTGTCATCTTCTGCCTCGCAGCTCCCTCCAAGAAGAGCGTCATAATGGTTCCATCCTGGGACAATTACCAGACCTTGAACAAGAATGTCATGAAGTATCAGGACTACAACGGTTACCGCTACTTTTGGCTGAAAGTCGATGGTCTGAAAGACAACGTATATTATCCCTATTATTATCTCGTTGACGGCATATATAAAGTCGCTGACCCTTGCGCTAAACTGATGCTCGACTGTTATAGCGACAAATGGATGCCCAACGGCATATGGGCCGAAGAGATGCCCAAATATCCCTACGACAAGTTCGATGACGTGATGCTGGCAGTATATCGCGGCGACATCGACAACTTCAACTGGAGCGACGCGACCAAAAATTTCAAGACCCCCAATCAGACCTCCATGGTCGTTTACGAGCTTCTTCTCCGCGACTTTACAGGCGACGGTTCCGATCAGGACGGCAAGCACTTCGGGACACTCCGCACAGCTATGCCGAAACTTCAGTATCTTGCTGACCTCGGAGTAAATGTCATTGAGCTTCTTCCTGTCATGGAATTCAATGGCAACAGTTCATGGGGTTACAATACCAACGGCTACATGGCTCTTGACAAAGTCTACGGATCACCCAACGATCTGAAAGAATTCGTTGACCGCTGTCATCGTCTCGGCATGGCTGTTGTGCTTGATATCGTGTTCAACCAGACAGACGGCAACCATCCCTGGTATCAGATGTACCCGGCTTCCAACAATCCATTCTACAATAATCCGTCACCCCATGACCATAATGTGCTCAACGACTTGCGTCAGGACAATCCCGTACTGCAGCAGCATTGGACAGATGTTTTGCGTTATTGGATGGAGGCTTACAAAGTCGACGGATACCGTTTTGATCTCGTGAAGGGACTGGGAGACAATAATTCATACGGAGGAGGAACAGAAGGTTACAATCAAAGCCGCGTCAACCGTATGAAACGCTTAAATGAGGTGATCAAATCTGTCAAAGCTGACGGAATCCATATCAATGAGCTGTTGGGCTATGCTCAGGAAGAGAATGCCAACTATGCCAATGGCTCCCAGATAGGATGGAACAACATCAATTATGGTTCCGGCCAATACGCTATGGGATGGGCAGAGAAATGTGATGATACCAAGGGATTCTATTCCTCGAACTGGGGAAAGATCGTCGGCGGGACTGTGGACTATGCCGAAAGCCACGACGAACCACGTATAGCCAACAAAGTCAAGAAAAACGGTCACGCGTCGGTGAAATACACCTCTAACCCCAAGAAACAGTCGATACAGCGTCTTGGATCCCTAGCCGCTCAGATGCTTCTGTCTCCCGGAGCAAAGATGATCTGGCAGTTCGGAGAGATCGCCGCAGATGACGATCAAGGCTCTGATCTTGACAAGTTGCGCGCAATTGCGCCAAAATGGGATCAGTTCTCCAATGAAGGCCGCAATGCCCTCTATGAGAATTACCAGGCTCTCTGCTGGCTGCGCCGCGACAATTCAGATATCTTCGACGGATCCGCGTCTTTCTCCACCGGAGGATTCACCGCGTCTCTGACATCTCCCCGCTATATCCGTCTTATAAAGGGCAATCGGGAGATCATCGGCGTGTTCAATCCCAATGTGACAGGCTCGAATGCTACCGTAAATGTCCCGGTACAATATCTCACCTCTTCCAACAGCCAGCTGATCACATCCGCCTATGGCTTCACACCGCAACTTAACATAAACGGTACAACCGCGTCTGTGGCTGTGCCACCCCACTGCTTCGCGGTGTTCTCCACCGTCAATGTTTCTGACATAGAGGAGATCGGCTCCGACATGACAACTCCCTCCGTCAATGTCAATGGCGGTAACGGCGTTATCAATATCGATGGGGAATACCTTACAGCAGAAGTATATGACCTGCAGGGGCGTATGTCTGCCGTTGCCAACGGAGAGGCTACAATAAATGTTCCCGCCGGAATTTATGTAGTACGCGTTGACGGATCCGCATTCAAAGTAGCCGTACATTGAATGATGTCTTCCAATTAATGACAAAGACGAGACATACGTCTAAAACTCAAAACTTTTTTATCAAACGGACTTGCGCAAGCGGGTCCGTTTTGTTAATTTTGCAGAATAAGTAAACAGATTGTAATTGGTCAGAGACATTATCTCTACACACAATCATCCCGTATCACATGAATTGAAAATGAAAATCGCAACATTGGTTTCAGGAGGCGTTGATTCCGCCGTGGCAGTACACCGGCTCATCGAGCAGGGCCACGACTTGACCCTTTTCTACATACGCATTGGACTCGACGACGGGCGCGGCGACTGTTCCGCCGAAGAAGACATGGAGATGTGCCGCGCCATAGCCCGAAAATACAATTTGCCATTGGAAGAGGTATCCCTACATGAGGAATATTGGGAAAATGTCATGGAATATGCCCTCAAGACGGTAAAGGCCGGATTGACCCCGAATCCAGACATGATGTGTAACCGAATGATAAAATTCGGATATTTCGAGGATCGTTGGGGACATGATTTCGACCTTACCGCGACCGGCCATTATGCCACGACTACAATGGGATCTGATGGCCTGAAATACCTCGCGACCGCTGTTGATCCTGTCAAGGACCAGACAGACTTTCTTGCCCGGATAACATATCCCCAGTTAAAGCATCTTATTTTTCCGATCGGAGACATCCCCAAGTCGGAAGTCAGGGAGATCGCGATAAAAGAACATCTTCCAAATGCCTACCGCAAGGACTCCCAAGGAATCTGCTTCCTCGGGAAAATAAATTACAATGATTTCCTACGCCGACACCTTGGCGAAAAAAAAGGACCTATCATAGAGATCGAGACCGGCCGGAAAATCGGCGAACATAACGGTTATTGGTTCCACACCATCGGACAGCGTAAAGGACTCGGCCTTAGTGGAGGTCCTTGGTATGTGGTCAGGAAAAACATACGTGACAACGCAATCTATGTCTCGCGTGGCTATGACACGGAGAAGCAATACGGCAACCTGATAAGACTTGCCGAACCTCATTTCATAACCAAGGATCCTTGGGAGGGATCGCCTTGTGATCATGAGCCGATAACTTTCAAAAACCGCCACTCCCCTGAATTTTTTAGTGCCACAATCACACGGTTACCGGATGAAGACGGGAATGGCACATGTTTTCTTGTCGAAACGGAAAAACAGATACAAGGTATAGCTCCCGGACAATTCGGGGTTATTTATGACAAAGACGCGCATATATGCCACGGCTCGGGAATCATAATCCCCAACGTCAAATAAATCCATAAATCTATCGTTATAACTATAGGGCCTGCTATAAAAAGTGCTATCCATATTTGAAATATGAACGACAAAAATAATTCAGACATATCTCCTTCCGGCGACGGAAGAGTCGCGTTGAAAGTGCTGGGTATAAGTTACAGCCAGATCCAGTCAGGTGCATATGCCCTGATACTGGCAGAAGCTGACGGCCCCATGAGACTGCCTGTAGTCGTGGGGGGAATGGAAGCCCAGTCCATTGCGATAAAACTCGAAGGCATAATTCCTCCACGACCGATGACACACGACCTTTTCGCCTCATTGATGCATGCCTATGCCCTTCAATTGCTCGAAGTGTTCATATATAAATTCGAGGACGGCATATTCTCTTCAGAACTTACATTCATAGATATGGAAGGGAAAGAAGTAAAGCTTGACGCTCGCACATCAGATGCCATAGCCATATCAATGCGCACAGGTGCTCCGATATTCACCACCCGAGAAATACTTTCCGAAACAGGGTTCACCATGGAATCTGTATCACAATCCACAGAAGAGGAATCCAACCGGAACACTACTGCAAATCCTGATGACACCACATCCTCAACAGAATCCCGTTTGACAGTCTTACGCAACCGACTCGCCAAAGCTATAGAGGAAGAAGCCTATGAGGAAGCGTCACGAATAACCCGAGAAATAAACGAGCTTGAAAACTTATAATTTCCATCTTAAACGTACATGTCAGAATCACCATCATCTCAGATTGAAGCCAAAGCCCTTGTTCAAGAGGCTGTCAATCTGAAAGCATCAGGCAAATATAATTGCGCCCAAGCTGTCGCCTGTGCTTTCGCACCGGTCATCGGTGCCGACAAAGAGCAGATCTACAATGCCGCCAACGCCTTTGGTCATGGCATGGGATGCCTTGAAGCGACCTGCGGTGCCTTGGTTGGAGCCGGATTGATCATCGGCACTGCCACCAAAGACCGGGTAAAATCAATGAAAGGCGTTTCTGTAATATTGAAACGATTCGAGGAACGCAACGGCTCAACCATATGCAAGAAACTAAAAGGGATAAATGTTGATCCAGAGACAGGAGCCATGACTGCAGGCAAACCACTTCGGGCGTGCAATCTATGCGTGGCCGATTCTGCTGAGTTCCTCGCGGACTTCCTATCAGTTAATCCCATAGGACAATCCGACATCCCATAGCCTTCGGTGTCTTAAAATCCAGTTAAAATCGCATACTATAAGCAGTCCCCGAAAAACTATCAAAAGTCTTCAGGGACTGCTTGCAATATTAGCGGTTAGCAATTGACGGCAGTATTCATTTTATTGCTGCGGCCGAACTATTGTCAGTATCAGGTGCTTTGTCTATGAGGTCCATGAACTGGTCAAGGCTTGGAGTAATGATAATCTGCGTACGGCGGTTGAGTTGTCGGCCTTCGGAAGTGGCATTTGTCGCCACAGGATTATATTCCCCGCGACCTCCGGCAGTAAGACGCTGTGGATCTACCCCGAACTTATTTTGCAATACCTGCACAACCGACGAGGCTCTCAGAGCCGACAGATCCCAATTGTTTCGGATATTAGTCCTGTTGATCGGGACATTGTCGGTATTGCCTTCGACAAGTACATCATAGTTCTTGTAGTCTTTGATAATCTTGGCAATCTTGTCAAGAATATCCATCGCTTTGGGCGAAATCTCATAGCTACCGGACCTGAACAGCATATTGTCTGCCAATGAGATATAAACCACCCCTTTCAGTACCTTCACATCGACATCCTTGAGTTCGGAGGTATCAAGCGAGCGGGTGAGGTTTGTTGAAAGGACCATCAGCAAGGAGTCGCTCTTTGATTTTGCCTCGACAAGCCTTTTTATATAATTATTGGAGGCATTGATCTCGTCAACAAGTTTAGAGATATTGACGTTGCCCGACTGATTGGTCATGATGCTCTGATCAAGAGTGCGTTGTAACGCCGCATAATTTTCTTTCAGCTCCTGATTGTTTTTTCGCGCCTGTTCAAGAAGTGACTCCAGACTGGCCACTTTCGTACGGCTTTCGGCAAGCGCGACCTGCGAGGCATTATAATCAGCCTCCAACAAGTTATATTTCTTGTGACTTACGCAACCGCTTAGGGTCAACATCGTCACAACTGCCATAAGGCATAATCCTGTAACTTTCATAATAGTTGAAATTTGGTTAAGGTTTCCGGGGCTTTCACATACCCCTGTATATAACACTTCGGCCAATCAACCGGTTTAAAACCGCGAAATCCATAAGGTGTCAATCATGATGATGCTTGTGATGATGTTTCCAATGCTTCTTCATTTGTTTCACATGTTTCTTGTGCTTTTTTGCATGTTTCTTCACATGCTTGTAATAATCTTCATAGAAGTCTTCAATGTCATCATCATCATAGCCATAGTATACCACTTGTGGAACTGCGACAAACGGGCCATTCCAGGAGGCAGCCCTCTGATAATGCCTTGTCGCTTTACGATATTCCTTGGCCGCTTTCCGATAATGTTTTCTGGCCGCCATGTATTCATAGTCGGGGAGATATCCCGGCATTAGAGGGACATGCACGTGAGGGACAACCGAAGCGGGCGCGACAACAACAGGAAAATAAGGCGACACATTCGACACATCCACTCCAACCCCATCACTTCCCGCATGAAGCGAGAAATATGTCTGGGCCGAAAGAACCGATGTGCCGAGAAACGTAGCGGCCAAACCGGCGAGAAATGACTTTTTCATCTTTTTATGATATTATACCTTAAATATATTAACAAGTCGATCAACTTGTTATATTGACTGAATCGCTCAAAATCTTTTGATGTGGGCGAAATCAGCATAAGACATCGCTTTATTTTATTACAATTCTAACTTATTATTTGTTCTATGCTGCCATCCTTCCATTCCAAATATCTTGATAATATCGCCACATCCATTCCAAAAGCACCTCGAATTCACTGTCAATCATACATCTATAGCATTTTCCCACCCCAAAATTTGTTTTATTCAGGAGAAAATGTTAATTTTGCACCTCGAATTGCGTAAACAATAAAAACAACAACATAGCGCTATGAAAAGAACTTATCAACCGTCAAACCGCAAGAGAGTTAACAAGCACGGATTCCGTGAGAGAATGTCGACCGCAGATGGCCGCAAGGTACTCGCACGCAGACGTGCCAAAGGCCGTGCCCGGCTAACCGTGTCAGATTCATTGGGCCGCAAATAATATTGCTCTCAACCGCCAAGGAATGGCATCCGGAACCAATCCTTGAAAAGAAAACGCAACCGACAGCTAACCCGTCAAGCGGAATAGCTGTCGGTTGTTTTTTCCGAACCGATACACAATATTGTTGTTCTAATATATGGTCATCTATAAACAGAATGACTGACAATGCTTTTTTCAAAAACAACTGACGACATCATGGAAATAGGAGAACTTATCCCGAATCAATTAGGAGTTGACGCGGAAGGCCGGCTTGTTACGGCTTCAGGAGATTATGCCCATCAACCACTGATCATCTACTTCTACCCAAAAGACAACACCCCCGGATGCACGGCGGAAGCTTGCTCGCTTCGTGACGGCTATCAGAGACTAAGGGATCTTGGCTATCAGATAATCGGTATCAATAGAGACACCCCCGCATCCCATAAGAAATTTTCCACGAAACATGAACTGCCCTTCACTCTCCTGACAGATGTCAGCGGGGAAGTTTGTGAGGCATTTGGGGTATGGCAGATGAAAAAAATGTGTGGCCGCGAATACATGGGACTCGTGAGAACAACCTTCATAACCGATGCCGACCATAATGTGACCCATATAATCACAAAAGTGAATACAAAAGCCGCCGCCGAGCAGATACTTGAAATTCTCGGCAAATAAACATCCTGTGTGAGAGATATCCTATGTGAGAACCTAATTACATGGATATCAATGTCCAATGACGATAAAAGCCCACTCTTGCGAGTGGGCTTTTATCGTCATTGGACAGGAAATATCAGATCCACCGGGTATACGCGAAGTCCATACGATGAGGCAGCGCGGGATTCACGGGATAGAGGCGATATCCATAACGGAACACACCGGCATCCTTGAGCTTGGCGTTAAGCTGATAGGTCAGCACGTTGCCATCCTCTTTGATAACATCAAAAGGCTTGGTACAGCAGAATTTCTCCTCGCCATCCATTGACTTGTAGATGACAAGTTCCAGCCCAAGATCCTTGCCAAGACCATTGGTGTCGACAATAGCACGGACAGTGTAGTCTGTACCGGTTGTCGAGTTGGATATGTCTGATGTCTCGATGTCGAAGACCTTTATTCCATCCCAGGCTGCAGCCACTTTTTCTTTCCAGGCCGCGATTTCCTTGGCCTTTGAGTAATTGTCTGCGGAAAGGCGTTTTGTACGGTCTGCCTCTTTGAGATAGAAACGATTGATATAGTCGTTGATCATTCGGGTCATAGTGAAGTGGGGCGCGATCTTGGCGATCGAACGCTTGATATACTGCACCCACTCCGGAGAGTATCCCTTCGAGTTCTTTGCGTAGTACAGAGGAACAATCTCGTTTTCGAGCATCGAGTAAATGGTGGCGGCATCGAGCTTGTCCTGCTGTCCCTGGTCAGTATAAGTACGTTTGTCGGTGAGAGCCCAACCGGCATCCTCCGCAAAACGATAGCCCTCATACCACCATCCATCAAGCACGGAGAAGTTGAGCACACCGTTCATTTCAGCTTTCTCACCGGATGTTCCGGAAGCCTCCAAAGGACGTGTGGGGGTATTGAGCCAGATGTCAACTCCCGTAACGAGGCGTTTGGCCACAATCATGTTGTAATCCTCGAGAAAGATGATCTTTCCGAGGAATTCCGGCATGCGGGAGATCTCCATGATACGTTTGATCAGACCCTGACCTGCCGCATCGGCGGGATGAGCTTTTCCTGAGAACACGAACTGTACGGGGAACTGCTCGTTGTTGACGATCTTTGACAGACGTTCGAGGTCTGTGAAGAGAAGATGAGCACGCTTGTATGTGGCAAAACGGCGGGCGAATCCGATGATCAGAGCATTGGGATTGATCTTGTCGACAATCTTCATCACCGAAGAGGGATCGCCTTGGTTAGCAAGCCATTTGGCCTTGAAATCCTTCTTAACGAAATTGATGAACTTGTTCTTCATCGTCATTCGCATGTTCCAGATCTCCTGGTCCGTGCATTTGAGGATACCTTTCCAATTGGCCGGATCAGCCTGATTGTCAAACACTTCCTGACCAAGTTTGTCGCCGTAGAATTCTTTCCACTCGGAAGCAGCCCATGTCGGCATATGCACACCATTGGTCACATATCCCACATGGCTTTCCTGCCAGTTGTAGCCTTTCCAGATTCCGGCGAACATCTTCTTGGAAACCTCGCCGTGGAGCCAGCTGACACCGTTTGCCTCCTGACATGTGTTGAGGGCGAAAACGCTCATCGAGAAACGCTCATTGGTATTGGGATTCTCGCGTCCCATGTTCATGAGATCATTCCAGGAGATACCAAGCTTGGCGGGGAAACCGCCCATGTACTTACCGAAGAGACCTTCGTCGAAGTAGTCATGACCGGCAGGAACCGGAGTGTGGACGGTATAGAGACTGGAAGCGCGAACAAGCTCAAGGGCAACCTGGAAGTCGAGGTGCTTCTCCTGCACAAAGTCAACCAGACGCTGAAGGTTAAGCAGTGCGGCATGACCCTCATTGCAATGATAGAGGTCACTCTTTATGCCAAGCTTCTTGAGCATCAGGACACCACCTATACCCAGCAGATATTCCTGCTTGATACGGTTTTCCCAGTCACCACCATAAAGCTTGTGGGTGATCGGACGGTCGAATTCCGAGTTCATCTCGAAATCGGTATCCATCAGATAAAGCTTCATACGACCGACATTGACACGCCATACATGGCTGTAGATGATTCGGTCATGGTAGGGAACTTCAAGAATCATCGGACGGCCGGACTCTTCCATTACCTGCTCGATGGGAAGCTGGTTGAAGTTCTGAGGCTCATAGTTGGCTATCTGCTGGCCATCGACACTGAGGGTCTGCGAGAAGTAACCATAACGGTAAAGGAATCCGACAGCAGTCATCGGTACACGCGAGTCGGAAGCCTCCTTGATATAATCACCGGCGAGCACGCCGAGACCGCCTGAATAGATCTTAAGGGCATTGCAAAGGCCATACTCCATAGAGAAGTAAGCCACAGAGGGAAGATCGTCGCGCATGGGCTTGGCCATATATTCCTTGAACATGGAATACACATGCTCGATTCGATCCATCATCTTCTTGTCGGCGATGACCTCGTCAAGACGCTCGGAAGACAACTGCTGCAGGAGCATAACGGGATTTTCGCCTGTGGCACGCCAAAGATCCACATCAAGATCATGGAAGACGGCCTTGGCCTCGCTGTTCCAGACCCACCAGAGGTTTTTAGCAATCTCTTCGAGTGATTTGAGCTTAGAGGGGAGGTCGGATTTCACTGTGATGTCACGCCATACGGGGACATTAGTGTTGCTGACTTGGAGTTTCATGTAGTGAAATGGTGTATAATTTTGTGTGATTGTTTTTTATATGAAAGATGAATGTAATTTCTTTCTAACAGCCCATATGAGGAAACAGTCAGGAGTGTGGAAATTCGTTGCGCCTTTTGTCTGCGGCGGCAAGAGCCACACGGAATGCCTCGACATAGTAGGTTATGAAATAATCCCATTCCGCCTTATCGGCAGTATCTCGGGCTGCGGCGGAGTCTGCCGCCGTTTCCTCTGAAGAAGCCTTAGACATTGACATCATGGCATCTGCAAGCTCCTTGACTACCTCATCGTAATTGGAATCATTACGCGGAATGACAACGACTCCGCTCTTATCGAAACCATTCTGGCCGGAAGAGAGTACCCACTGTCCGAATCCGGAAAGTGATGTGGTCACTGTAGGCACACCAAAGGCGACGCTTTCCAAGGGAGTATACCCCCAAGGCTCATAATACGACGGAAATGCCGTCAGGTCCAATCCTGCCAGGATATCATAATATGTCATGTTGAATATCCCGTCGTTTCCTGTAAGATAACAGGGGACATATACTACCTGCACCTTGGAATCGGATGGCTGGGACTGGAACCCGAGTTGCTTTACGCGATTGAATATAGCGTCATCTCCCGGATTGTTCAATTCGTGCGTTATGACCGGCTCTGTAAGCTGGACCTTGGGCTGATTACCTGCTCCGATGGCATCCAGAGACTCTCTCAAGTCGACACGCGGCGCTTTAGGCCACGCAGGAACCAATATATAAAGGAGCAGATTGCGGCTTGGCTCCATTTGACGGAGTTTGTCGGCGGCATCAAGGAAGATATCAATTCCTTTATTACGGAATTCACAACGTCCTGAAGTCGCGATAATGAAAGTGTCCTCCGGCAAAGAATGTCCGGAAAGGCTTGACCCGACATTCAACATTGCCTGGCGGGCTGCCTGGCGGGCACGCTTCTGGCGTATTTTCGTTGGAGCCCAGTCAGCGGGAAAGCCATTGGGCGTCACGATATCCGGACGACGTTCGAGCAATTGCTCACATTCCGCAGCCGTCACATCACTGACTGTGGTAAAACAGTCTGCGGCATGAGCGGCGGCCTTTTCAAGGGAATGTTTGGACTCCATGTTCAACTCCCGAGCCATCTGGTCACCGTTGTATCCGGGAAGATAGTCATACAGAGGTTTGCCGTTACCACATATGCTACGCCCTATCGAGGTGGCATGGGTTGTGAAAATTGTTCCCACAAAAGGCACTTTCCACTTTGTATAGAGAAGCCCCATACCGGTAGTCCACTCGTCAAAATGGGCAAGAACATTCTTATGGCGCATACGCTTGTATGAACAAATGCTCTCTATGACCGCACCTGCGGCGAGGGCGAAAGCACACCCCTCGTCATAATCGCCATAAGCATGGAGAGAATCTACGCCGAAGCGTTCCCACATCTCACCATAATAATAATCCTTCAGTTTGTACATTCCCTGGAATTTCACCAATATGACGATGGGCTTGCCGGGAATGTTCCATCGGCCGATCCTGACCGAGACTCCTTCGGGGAGCAACGCCTTGTCGCGCCAAGGCTTAAGAATAGAAGGCACCTCCGAAAAATACGGGGAGGGATTATCTTCGGTCCAGACATCCGGACCTATGAATATCGTCTTGTCTTTGTATAGACTCTGAAGCGTCTGGGCTTTTGTAGATAAAACGGTATAAATACCTCCTATTTTATTACAAACCTCCCAGCTCGTCTCGAAAATCATATCAAGATTCACGGGGTCAAACTTCATAACCAAAATTCAGTTTGTTTGAAATTGTCCTGTTTAGGGTGCAAAGGTACTCATTTTTTTCTCATTAATGCAACTTTTATCCACGAAAATCCAAATCGAGTAATAAAATAATGCTAACTGATATTCATGAAATATTCCCTAATATTTGTTTTTTCGGGCTTTTTTTGCTAATTTTGGAGGTGAAATATTAAGTATATGTCGGACAAATAAAAATATTTTCATTTTAAATTTCGACATAACACATTATCGCACGCAAGCAACTACGATGAATAAGGAAAGGGCATACTTTCTCGACATTTACGTGGCAGGACGACTCTACGGAGACGCTGATCTGGCATGGGACAGCTTAAAGGTAGGACAAGAAGTAACCCTTGTCAGGGAACCTGACAACGACTCTGACCCCTCCGCCATAGCCTTATATGTGAATGCCAAGGGTTCATCGCTTAAACTTGGGTATGTCCCTCTCAGAAAAAACCAGCCATTGGCTTTATTTATAGACATGGGATGGGGTGAGGCGTTTCTGGCCACTATCTCCCGGCTTGACCCCACAGCTCCATATGACCGCCAGATCGGCGTAACACTCCGATTATTACGAAATGACAACAGACAAGACTGACCGCAAATACTCCCCCTCGCAGACAATGCGCGCTCTAATCTCTGACAACTCTTTGCTGCTTATGGTATTGAGCCGGTTCGGCATACCCTTGGGATTTGGCGACAAGACTGTGGAAGATATATGTAAGGAGCAAGACATAGATTGCCGGACATTTCTTACGGTAGCCGACTACATATCACACCATCCTTATACGCATGATGACATCGAACTGGGTCAGCTGATGGACTATCTCAAAAAAGCACATAACTATTTTCTGGAATTCCAACTGCCGATGATCCGGCGCAAACTGCTCGAAGCCATAGACATATCAAGCGTTGACTCGATAGGCTTCCTCATACTACGGTTCTACGACGATTACGCGACAGAGGTGCGATCGCATATGGAAACCGAAAACGACCATGTCTTTCCATACGTTGATGCCCTGCTTGATGGCACCCTTGACAAAGGCTTCTCCATAAAATCATATGCGAAAGGCCATATTCACATTGCCCCCAAATTACAGGAATTAAAAGACCTGATAGTCAGATATTATCCTGAAAACAGCTGCGACTTGCTGACATCCGCGTTGTTCGACATCATGACATGTGAACAAGATCTGCATTCCCATTGCATGGTGGAGGACGAGCTTTTCATTCCCGCAGTCAGGCAACTTGAAGAAAAATTAGAGAAAGTGGAATCTGCATCCCGACAAGACAAAGCAACATCTATGAATGACTGCGACAACACGACTGAAGATGATAATGGCGACAACGTCCAATCGACAGACATCGAGAAACTCAACTCTCTGTCTGATCGAGAAAAAGAAATAGTATGCCTGATTGCCAAAGGAATGACAAACAAGGAGATAGCCAGCCAACTATATCTGTCAGTACATACCGTGGCCACTCATCGCCGAAACATCTGTGGCAAGCTACAAATACATTCTCCAGCCGGCTTGACAATTTTTGCAATTGTAAATGGTCTGCTGCCCATGTCGGAGATACCACGATTATAACAGTCCCCTTTATCCATCAAACACTAATTCCGCATCCATGAAATTCGCCGAAATACTAGGCCATGAGTCTGTCAAAGAACGCCTTCGGGCCATGATTGACAATGACCGCCTCCCACATGCAATGGTTCTCGAAGGTCCAGCCGGGACAGGCAAATTCGCCTTGGCACGGGCTGCCGTGCAATATCTGCACTGTGCAAACCGTCATGGAGGAGATTCGTGCGGGGAATGCCCGTCCTGCATACAACATCAATCATTCAACCATATAGACACCATATATTCTTTTCCTGTGCTGAAATCAGCCGGAGGAGCGGTAAGCGATGATTTCATGCCATTGTGGAGAAAATTCATGAGTGAAAGTCCTTATATGGATTACGAATTATGGCAGAAAATGCTTGGCAATCCGAATGGGCAGCCGGTGATATATGTCGATGAATCCCAAGAGATAATACGGAAACTCTCCTATACTGCCCACGGGGCGGAGTGCAAGGTGGTGATAATGTGGCTTCCTGAAAGGATGAACAACCAATGCGCCAATAAACTGCTCAAGTTAATCGAAGAACCTCTTCCGGGAGTCAAGCTGATATTCGTGTCAGACAATTCCGGCGAGATATTGCCGACCATCTACTCCCGACTACAACGTATCGAGGTAAGACGCATCGCAGACAATGATGTAGCGCAATATCTCCAATCCCGCTACTCGGTGGATCCGGTGGACGCGATGGCCCTGGCACATCTTTCCGGAGGCAATATCCTCCTCGCAGACAAAAACATTGACAGGAATGGAGAATCTCATGATTTTCTTGAAATGTTCCAGAAATTAATGCGCCTTGCCTATCAGCGTAAAATCGGGCTCCTGAAAAAATGGAGCAATGACTCTGCCGCTATGGGCCGCGAGCAGGCAGCCAGATTTTGCGCATATTGTCAACGTCTGACAAGGGAAAATTTCATCGCCAACCTAAGAATAAACCAGCTCAACTATCTTAACCGGGAGGAAATGGCATTCAGCCGCAATTTCTCACCGTTCATAAACGAACGGAATGTAGAGCAACTCTCCGCTTTATTCAACAAAGCAAAAGAAGACATTATGGCCAACGGCAATGGCAAGATCATATTTTTCGACGTGGCAGTCAAGGTCATCTTGCTTTTGAAAAAATGAAACCATTTCTATATAGCATCGCTGAGGCATACATTCAGAATGAGCCTCATGAGGTAGCCGACTATTGTTTCATTTTCCCTAACAAACGCAGCGGTGTTTTTTTCCACCATGCGTTTGGACGCGCCTCACATGAAGCAGGAGAACATGTTCCTCATCCCGCTTCCATGACCATCTCAGACTTTATCGAATATCTGGTCAAAGGCAAACCGGCCGAACGGCTTGAACTTGTCTTGATACTGTACCAGTCTTACAAAGAGGTCATATATCGCCACGCGGGAGCCAACCATGCCGCGCAAGAGACAGCCGAAATGGTGGACTTCAACAAATTCCAGAGATGGGCAGACATGATCATCGGAGACTTCAACGATGTAGACATGTATCTCGTTGATGCATCACAACTCTTCCCCAATCTGGAACATTATCGTGAAATCTCGGCCAATTATCTCGAACCGGAGGTAATCGAGGAGATAAAACGCCACTGGCGGATTGAACGGATCCCGGAATACAATGAATCTTTCTGGAATCACATACTCCACACCGGAGGAGATGGGGCCGACGACAAGATTGAAGCCGAAGGAGCCAATGCGGGACAAGCGATCCATTTTTTCAGATTATGGCAAGTCATGAAAGAGCTATACGACACTTTCCACAGGAAACTGTCGGAAGCCGGTCTGTTTTACCCAGGAATGGCCTACAGGGAAGCTGTCGACATCATAAAAAGCCGCAGACGAAAAGACTTCAACTACAAACGATATATATTCGTCGGATTCAACATGCTTTCTAAAGCTGAGGAAAAGATCTTTTCGCTGATGAAAGAAATGCGTGGCGATTCTCTTTTTGACAACAATGTTTTCGCAGACTTCTACTTCGATGACGCGTCACCGGCATTTTCCATGCCCGGCAATACAACATCCGGCTTCCTGAAACATTATACAGAACTTTTCCATTCACTATATGACTGCATCCGGCCAATAAGGAATTTCCCTAAAATCGAAATAACGGGAGTGGCATCAAAAGCCGGGCAAGCCAAAATCACAGGTGGCATAATTGGCAGCCTCTATCCGAAGGATGGAGGTTGGAAGCCACAACATCTACGCCAGACAGCGGTCATTCTCCCGCAGGAAACAATGGCCCAGAGCATTGTCTCCTCCATACCGCAATGGATTTCTCCTGTCAACCTGACAATGGGATATAGATTGCGTGACAGCCGCGCGGCTTCTTTGGTCAGAGACATCGTCTCAATGCATCTGCGCTCAAGGAAAAGCCGAGGGTCAAATCCTACATTTTTTCATGAGGATGTGCTTAAAGTACTGACACATCCTATGATCCGGCAGGCGTATCCCGACATCTGCAGCCGCATAGTCTATGACATAAATGTCAACCGCTGGTACAACATCGATTGCACTTACCTGCAGGACAATTATCCTGAATTGTCTCCAGTATTCAAATATGTTGAAGATTCCGGCTCCATCGAAGATGTATTATCTTATTTTGAAGGATTATTTGGCTGGATACTTTCTAAATGGGATAACGTATTACACCCGGAAGATGAGGTAATTGACGCAGATGGGACATTGATCACCGGATTAGCCGACACAAAAGCAGGTGCCATGGTTGACCGGATGCTCTCGAGAGCATATCTAAGGGCGATTGAACGCCTGCGATATCTTGCGGCCCGTTATCTTAATGAAAAAGATGTTTTTCTTTCTGACACTACAATGTTTCACCTCCTTGAAAGACTCGTGGGGGGTGAGACAATAAACTTTGAGGGAAGGCCGCTTGACGGTCTGCAAGTAATGGGTGTGCTCGAAGCTCGCGGACTTGACTTCGAAAATGTCATACTCCCATCAATGAATGAAAAGATTTTTCCAAAAAAACATTACCAGAAGTCATTCATTCCTCCTCACCTGCGCAGCGCATACGGAATGTCCACTCAGGAACATCAGGAAAGCATATACTCGTATTATTTTTACAGGATGATTTCAAGGGCATCAAGAGTATTCTTGCTATACGACACCCGCACTCAGGGTGTCGGAGGCGGCCAGATGTCACGTTACCTCAATCAACTTATACATCTTTACAGGCCGTCAGAGCTATCAAACCGCATCATAGGTTACAAAGTGGGATCACGACGAGAGATGAGGATACAGGTCAAGAAAACCCCTGAAATCGTCAACGAACTAAAGCGATATCTCTCTATGGCGAATCCAAGATATTTGTCTGCAAGCGCCATAAACCTATATATAAACTGCCCGTTGTCTTTTTATCTAACACACATAGCGGGATACAAACGGGAAGACGAGTTTCATGACTATATGGATGAAAGCACTTATGGCACCATCATTCACGGAGTGCTTGAGGACATATATGGAGCCGAACGTCCGAAATTGCCTGACGGGCTGTTCACACGTCAGGCATTGATGTCTATCATGAATAAAGATGTGATGATCGAGCAAGCCATAACCAGGCGCATAAACCGCCATTATCTCTTTCGCGGCGAAAACTGTCTCGATTCACTCAAAGGTGACGCTGAAATCTTCGGAGAAATCATGAAGAAGTACATACTTCTGGTTTTGAAACGTGAAATCGAGGCCGGAGAATTTAGATATCTGGCCGGGGAATTCGGCTCCCCGAGACGACTTAGGCTACAGGGAACCGACAACTCCATTGAGATCAATTTCAAATATTCGATAGACCGGGTTGACAGGCTAATACAACCTGACGGATCTTCAATACTCCGTATTATAGATTACAAGACCGGAGAGGACGAAACTGCCATAGTTGAGGTAAAAGACATGTTCAAAGCCAGAAGCGCATCCGGGAAACGCGCCAAAGCCATGTTGCAATTATTCCTGTATTGTCAGGCATTGAGTCAGGAAAAGAGCCTTGACGAGCCTGTACAACCATGGATTTATTCAATACGCAAAGTTGCGACATCGTCATTCTCCCCTCTGAAAATATCCACGCCGCAAACTTCCGGAGAAAAAACACGGGGGAAAACTGAAATATCAGACTACCGCGACTACGTTTTGGAATTCAACGACATGATGCTTGATGTGCTGAACGACATGTTCGATCCTGAGATTCCATTCATAGCAGCGGAAAATGACCATGCCTGCACATTCTGCAAATTCACAGAAATCTGTCGCCGGAGGCCTGGCTAAGCATATATAAAACTATTGTCAATCCGAACTTCATTTTCACATGGCCGGACTTTATATTCATATTCCATTTTGCAGAAGCAAATGCGCGTATTGCGACTTTTTCTCGCTTTCAATCAGCTCTCTCTTGAAGACGAGACCCGGAATAATTGATGATTATTGCCATGCCGTGGAAAACGAGTTCATTCTTAGAAAAGCAGAGCTCATAGGTCCCATCGAAACAATATATATCGGCGGTGGTACGCCGACTGTCATACCTGTTAAGTCTCTGACTCGATTTCTCTCTGGTATAAAAGAAGCTGTCGAGGCTCACAACGCCAATTACAGAAAACAAGAAGGAGCAGATGACTACATAAAGGAATTCACCGTAGAGGCTAATCCCGAGGATATTTCCCATGGTTTGCTTGGCAGACTGCAAGAGACCGGGGTGAATCGCATCAGCATTGGAATACAATCATTCGACGACTGCCAACTTAAAGCAGTGCGGCGCCGGCATAACTCCATCGCTTCCATTGAAGCTCTGACGGCTCTACGTGACTCAGGCATAAACTATTCAGCCGATCTGATATACGGACTCCCGGGACAATCAACAGGGAGCTGGGAATCGCAATTAAATATTTTGATGGGGTTTGAACCTCCTCATTTCTCGGCCTACCTTCTGTCATTCGAACCAGGAACACAACTTAATTTCATGAAAGAAAAAGGGTCGATATCCGAAACTGATGACACGACTGTAAATGCCATGTATAAAATACTGACATCCACTGCCGGCAAACATGGTTACCACCATTATGAAATATCAAATTTTTCAAAACCGGGACAAGAAGCCAAACATAATTCTTCGTACTGGGACCTGACTCCATATTTAGGGCTTGGATGCGGAGCGCATAGCTTCGACGGAAATATCAGACGTATTAATCCAAACAATGTAGCCAAATACATCGCTTCACTCACACGTGACTGCCCCGAGCCTCTCGCAGCTATAGATGCCGAGACACGGATCAATAAGATAAATGATTACATAATCACCTCCTTGCGTACCTCTCGAGGGATCTCGACCTCTTTTATAAGAGAAAAATGGGGAGAGCCAGCTGCTTCAATCATATTACAGAACTTACAACGACTCTCAGTCAATGGTCAGCTGATTACAACGGAGGGTCATAATTACCGTATTCCGGAAAACAAATGGCTGACATCCGACTCTGTGCTCCGTGAAATCATCCTTGATGATGAATGAATTTTAATCTGTCAAAAAACTGCCATCCAGCAATTTAAATGTTAAAAAATCCTCTTAATCCAACTATTTGAGGCTCCGAGAATGTTATAAATATCAGACGACCTACCATCGTTCAAGAATATTGAAATTATTAACAGCCGAAATTCAATTCTGTCGGAAGCTACAATTTAACATGGTTATTGAAATTACAAGATGCGGCAAGCACAGGAATTAATACCTTTTGGAATTTAAGAACCAAAATTAGTATATACTCATCTGTTGAATTTGTAAACACCTTGGCCTATTTAATTTCCCACTCATAATCGCCAATTTACCTTTGCATCTAATTTCGATTTGAGAATAGTTGTAATTCAAGTTTAATACGCTTCTGTTTTCAAATATTAATAGCCTTAATTTGTCCTTCCATTACTCATAATTCGTAGTTGTAAACACGCGATTTACATTTAGAACGCCCCCACTCTGGCATTTTGGCTGCATTCATATTCGCATCATCAGATTGCGATAACAAATCATCCGTTTACTACACTAAATGAAGGAGGGTGACATGTTCTCAAACCAAAATTTTCGCCCCGATTCTATCATTAACATTTGTTTACATGACACACAAGTCATTAAAATTCATACTACTTACAAAAATATCATAAATACAAACATTAACAACAACGCGTGCTCTGCCATATATACGAATCACACGCGCACATATATCGCACAACATCCTATATTCCAAGCATAATAAAAATAAACCTTAACTATTGCTTCATAAACTATACAGATTTCTTTGTTTGTATCTGAACACTGTATATAAACGATTCTCAATAAAGAACTCACAGCCATTACAACAGTTCACAACCACGAATTAACAATTCCACCAACCGCTATTTGCAAAGACACCGCCGTTATTCTCGTTTTTAAATCCTCTATATCTATTCGAGATTACAAATTTTACCTATTCAAAAATTCAAATGCGATTTTTACACTTTCTCTCTGCGAATTTGCATTTTACAATTTTCCTTACTAAATTTGCAAAGAGAAATATTTTTACCCTCTCTCATAATTTTATTTGTGTTTTCAAAATTTCCACTATGGACTTGATCAATCGGCTGAAACATTATATGGATATCCACCAGATAACCATCTCTCAATTCGCTGACAGATGCGGCATACCTCGTCCTACGATGTCACAATTGATAAACGGGAGAAACAAACGGATTTCCGACGAAGTGATTAACAAAGTCCATTCTGCGTTCCCTGATTTATCCATCTTATGGCTAATGTTTGGCGAAGGAGACATGGAATCCAATCCAAAATCGATTGCGCAACCTCAGGAGAAAATATCCCGAAAGACAATATATTATTTGATACTCCGGAAACGCCGGCTTCAACAGCACCATTTCCACAACCGCTTCAACAGCAACCACCCCAGCAGCCTCAGACCACGCCCCTATCAAATGACATAACCCACACCTTGCATTCCCCGGCCCCGGCTTCCACCACCGCATCCCCTGTCGAAAATCCATCTTTAGAGAAGAAAAGAATTTCAATTTCCCCGGATGCCCATAAAAAAATCACAAATATTGTGGTTTTTTACTCCGACAATTCTTTCCAGTCTTTCCTACCGGACGCATGATTCCCCGCATCATATAGACAACTTGTCGAAAACACCCGCCTGACCATATAACAAAACCACACCGAAACAGCCTTTATAACTCTTCCGGTGTGGTTTTAAGCCTCATGACAGGCTATGCCTGTCAAACATATCCTCTGACTATTCCGCGCTTGGAATTGCGTATGAATTCTATTATCTCATCACGCTCCTTTGTGGCAGGAAGCTCTGCTTCAATGCGGTCAACCGCATCGGTCACATTCAAGCGTGAAAGGTAAAGATAACGATAAATCTCCTGAATCTCACGGATCTGATCATTGGTGAAATTACGGCGACGCAAGCCAATGGAGTTTATACCCGTATATGCGATAGGATCACGCCCTGCCTTTACGAAAGGTGGTATATCCTTGTTTATACGAGAGCCTCCTTGAATCATCACATGAGTTCCGAGATGGCTGAACTGATGAATCAGAGTGCCTCCGCCAATAACCGCGAAATCATCCACCTGGACCTCACCGGCAAGCTGAGAGGAGTTTGAAATGATCACATTGTTGCCAACAAAGCAATCATGAGCCACATGGGAGTATGCCATGATAAGACAATTGCTTCCGACCACGGTTTTTCCCTTGGCGGCCGTGCCACGATTCACCGTGACGCACTCGCGTATTGTCGTATTGTCACCGATAATGGCCACAGTGTCTTCACCCTTGAACTTAAGATCCTGTGGTATTCCGGATATCACAGCGCCAGGGAAGATGTTACAATGCTTGCCTATTCTCGCGCCTTCCATTATCGTCACATTGCTGCAGATATGTGAACCTTCACCGATTTCTACATTCTGATCAATCGTAACGAACGGGTCGATGACCACGCTTGGATGGATTTTCGCCGCAGGATGGATATATGCAAATGGCTGTTTCATATTTGAAAAGCGTTCGTCGCGGTTACTTGTTTTTTACTATCTGAGCCATGAACTCGCATTCACAGACCACCTTGTCGCCGACAAACGCGACACCTTTCATAAGAGCGCATCCTCGACGCAGGGGTGTCATGAAAGACACGTGGAACAATAATGTGTCACCCGGCACTACCTTTTGGCGGAATTTCACATTGTCGATCTTCATGAAGTATGTGGAATAAGTCTCCGGCTCTTCAACCGTAGCCAACACAAGGAGGCCGCCTGTCTGGGCCATAGCCTCTATGAGCAACACGCCCGGCATCACCGGTTCCTGCGGGAAATGCCCTTGGAAAAACGGCTCATTTACCGTTACGTTCTTTACTCCGACAATAAAAGTCTCCCCCCTGTCGATGATCTTGTCAACAAGAAGCATCGGATAACGATGAGGCAAGTGTTCACGGATATCGTTGATATCCATCAGCGGAGCCAATGAGGGATTATATGACGGAGCCTGTAACTCCTGACGTTGTATTTCCTTGCGGATCTGCTTTGCAAAGGTCGTGTTGATCTTGTGACCCGGGCGGCAAGCGATGATACGTCCTTTCAATGGACGTCCTATAAGAGCCGTGTCGCCAAGGACATCAAGCAGTTTATGACGGGCCGGCTCATTCTCAAACTCAAGCGGGCGATTGTTGATGAAACCAAGTTCACTGACTTGCTTGTGCTCAACACCCATAAGGTCTGATATATGATCAAGGTTTTCCTGAGTCATCTCCTTGTCATATATGACGATGGCATTGTCAAGATCACCCCCCTTTATAAGATTGGCGTTGAGCAACGGCTCGATTTCACGGACGAAGACAAATGTACGGCTTCCGCTGATCTCTTTCTGGAACTCTGACATCTTCTCCAATCTGGCAAACTGATTGGACAGCACCGGCGAATCATAAGAAATCATCACATCAACCGAGAAATCATTGTCGGGAAGGACCGTCAGATGAGCGCCGGTATGAGGATCACGCACCTCGATCTTGCGTTTCACGACATAGAAATTCTTGTCGGCATTCTGCTCCAGAAGTCCTGTTTTTTCGATCGCCTCGCTAAACTGGCGGGCACTACCGTCAAGGATAGGGATTTCAGGCCCGGTGACCTTGATAAGACAATTGTCCACCCCTGCGGCATAAAGGGCAGCCAAGGCGTGCTCTACGGTTGAGACTCTGACATCACCTCTGGCAAGCACTGTGCCACGGTCTGTGTCTGTCACATTCTCGGCTAAAGCATCAATTACAGGTTCTCCTTCAAGGTCAAGACGTTGAATCTTATATCCATGATTTTCCGGGGCAGGCAGAAAAGTGGCCTCGATTTCCAGACCTGTATGGAGCCCTTTCCCCTTTACGGAGAATTCGCCGTTAAGAGTAAGCTGTTTCATTATTTTTGGTTGCTGATATTTTCAAGTTTCTTCACACGGTCGAACAGTTCGCCGAGATTTTTCTGGTATACGATATTCCTGGCATACTTTTTCATATCTATTGCCGGTGCCCCCATCATGCGGGCATCAGAAGGTATACTGGAGGGCACGCCGGACTGGGCTCCTATCTGAACCCGGTCGCCTACCGTTATATGTCCGGCCAGACCCACCTGGCCTCCAAACATACAATGACTGCCGACCTTGGTTGAGCCGGCGATGCCGACCTGCGCAGCCATGACCGTATGCTCCCCGATCCTGCAATTGTGGGCAATTTGCACAAGATTGTCAAGCTTAGTTCCCTTGCCGACAACCGTCGACCCCATCATGGCTCTGTCAACAGTCGTATTTGCCCCAAGCTCGACATCATCCTCTATGATTACATTGCCAAGCTGCGGGATTTTCTTATAGCCCTCTTCGGTGGGAGCGAAGCCGAAGCCATCGGCTCCAACGACGCAACCGGAGTGAAGCACACAACGATCACCGATGTGGCAATTATGATAAACCTTGACTCCGGGTTTCAAAACCACTCCGTCCCCGATGACCACATTGTCACCAAGGTATACTTGCGGGAAGATCTTAACCCCACGGCCGATCTTCACTCCACGGCCAATATATGCGAATGCTCCGATATACACATCAGCGGGGATTTCCACCCCGTCAGAGACATAACTCGGCTGCTCAATCCCTTCATACCTTGGTTCGAGTGCCTCGGCTGCCAAGTCAAGCAATCGCGCTATGGTGGCGTAGGGGTCATCCACCCGGATCAATGTGACCGACACCGGATGCTCAGGGACAAAATCATTTTTGACCAAAACCACCGACGAACCGGTCTGATATATGTAATGCTCGTATTTCGGATTGGCGAGGAAAGACAACGCGCCTTGGCTTCCTTCTTCTATTTTCGCGAAAGTAGACACGACAGCCTTTCCGTCTCCTTCAACCTTACCGCCAACCATGGCGGCTATTTGCTCTGCTGTAAACTGCATTTTCTGGTATAAATAACATCCATGCCTTTATTTTTCATCCATATCGCCAGAAAGGCCATATTCCAAAAGAGCATCCTGTCAAAACCGGGAGAGAACCAGAACTGCCCTTGGCATGCATACTTTTACAATTTGCAAAGTTGGCAATTTTTTTCGACATAACCAAAAATCATCCAAAGGTTTTGTCGCCACAGCTTTTTATCATAATTTTGCATAAGTGAACCCAATAAAATAATTCATATGGACCACATCATCCCCACAAGTGTCATCTTAAAATATTTCCCCGATCTTTCAACGCGCCAACAACAACAGTTCGGCGAACTCGGAGGACTTTACGCAGCTTGGAATGAAAAAATAAATGTAATCTCTCGCAAAGACATCGGCAACATATACATTCACCACATCCTTCATAGTCTCGCCATAGGCAAATTCCTTACTCCGAACGAGGGCACCGATTTTCTCGATTTTGGTTGTGGCGGAGGATTCCCCGGAATCCCGCTTGCGATTTTATGGCCCGATTGCAATTTTCATCTCATTGACCGCGTAGGGAAAAAAATCCTGGTGGCAAGCGAAGTGGCAAAAGCTGTCGGTCTTTCAAACGTGACATTCCAGCATGGCGATGCCGGAGAATGCCATCGCAAATTCGATTATGTGGTCAGCCGGGCTGTCATGCGGCTCGAGGCATTATCACCCTTGGCAAAACGTAATATTTCCCGGGAATCACGCAATAAACTTCCCAATGGGTTGATTTGTTTGAAAGGAGGTGACTTGTCATCAGAAATGGAGGCATCACAAGGCGACACTCTGGAGATCCCCCTCTCTGATTATTTTGAGGAGCCGTTCTTCGAGACAAAAAAACTGATTTACAAGCCCCTATAAACTGATTCAATTAACATCAACCGAGCCATGCGTCATGATAAATCTGAAATATTTCACATTCAATCCTTTTGACGAGAACACATATGTGATCTGGGATCCGATAACTCTGGAGGGAGCGGTGATTGATCCGGGAATGTCTTCGGGAAAAGAAAACATCGAGTTCGACAAATTCATAAAAGCAGAAAACCTGTCGCTTAAAGCCATACTCCTCACCCATATTCATATCGACCATACATTTGGAGTAGACCATGTCAAGGAAACATACAAAACGCCTGTACTTGCAAACAAAGCGGACGAGTTTCTTGGCCAACGTCGCATGGAGCAGGCACAGATGTTTCATCTGCCGGTTGAGTTATCACCACTTATAGTTGACCGACTCATTGATGAAGGTGAGGTGTTGAAACTCGGCGACGACACAGTATTTGCCCTGCATGCTCCGGGACATTCCCCCGGAAGTCTACTCTACTACATACCATCATCAGGCATATTGTTCTCCGGAGATGTGCTGTTTAAGGGCAGCATCGGGCGTACAGATCTCCCCGGTGGTAATTACGGGCAGCTTGTGAGAAGCATCAATCAGAAAATAATTGAACTTCCCCTATCAACCCGCGTGTATCCCGGACATGGGCCATCCACAACGATCGCCGACGAGATAAGATCAAATCCATACTTCTGATCTGAAACAAATAATAAATATTACATTAAGTGACTGGTCAAAATAATTTTGACCAGTCACTTAATGTTTAAAAACAACAGGAGGCAGAGGATCCAACACTTATATGCAAGTCTTGCGCACGGCAGATTTCTGTCGATGTCTCGCCTGTCCACCCGCAACACTGGTTTATCCCAGTGTAAACCCTGACAAAATCAACTCCGGGCAGCATAACCGGCAACCCATCGGAATCAACAGCATCTGAAATATCAAAGCTGTTGAGGTCTGCATATTCATTGGGATGGTTGTCAGCATATCCCCAATCGTAGCAATAGCGTATGAAATATGCGCCTGTGCCCGAGAGGTCAACTCCGTTCTGAGGCAATCTTGAGCCGGAGAAGGTCAAAATGTCTTCTTTTATCCATAAAGGATAATATTCATTTCGATGGAAACTGTTTTTCGACATGAAAGAGTTTACCCCTTCTGAATCTTCCCAGGCTATGTAATTAACGTCTGTGAGATTTCCTTGGGAAATGACCTCCCTGTCAGGATCAGGTCTATGGTATGTTATCTTATAATCAAGAATAGTCGCGGGATTGTGATATTCGCTTCCTTTAAGTTCATACCACCCATCATCAGGGAGGCCGTTGCAATTCCGATCATAACTGACCATCACAATTCCCGGTTCGGACGAGCCCCCTTTCTTGTCGGGGGTAATTAGCTCATAGAAACTGTTTCCCAAAATCATGAAATCCTTCTCTCCCGGACGATTGACCACTGTATGGTCAAATCCAAAAGTTACATATCCGCCGAACCCGCCAAGTGACACCATGACATCATTTGTACCGGAAATCGATTCTTCTACCTTTTTCAGCATCTCAACATATGAGTCGCCCTCTTCATATTGAGGCATCGTATTGATAAACTGGCCGGGAGCGGGATTGTATTCATAAACCTTGGATATATACGGGCTGTAATCGATTTCCTCATGAAGCACTGTCACAGAAAATTCGAAATGGTATGGTGTCTGTTCATCGATTATGTCAAGCGAAAGCTCATAAACGCCCTCCTTTTCCGCGAGGAATATGTAATCCCTCTCGGTAGAAAGCATCTCGCCTGCGCGAGTCGACCATCGGTAGGAAGAGCCCGTCAATTCCGGATGCAAAGGTAATTTCTGCATCCTGTAAATGCGGTATGAGTCATCTATGCCGAGGCTGACTGTAGGCACATCGTCAGAACATCCGACGATTGTCAACGAGACCAATGGTATAAGCAACTTTCTATTGAGCATTTTTGTATAGATTCTTAATTTTTAAACTTACTCCGGCGGCATTATCAATTACTATCTCGGAAGGAAACATATATGCGCCGGAATATCACCTGCCCTCACGCTCCACTTCTTCCGGCCATAACGGTCAAAACAGTACAATGTGCCTGATGACACATAATTTTTAGCGTCCGTGACAAAAATATCGCCGGTCTCCGGATGCACGGCAATGCCATATGGTATCGTGATCTCTTTTTCAGTGCCATCCGTTATGAAGTTGTCGGATATCACCTCATGGGTACGCACATCTATAATGCCATATGATATGGCATTTGTCGACGAATACTCATTCCATTCTGTAGCATAATAAAACAAGGAGTCCCCCTTTATCGCCATGTTGGAACAAGCCATGTCAAGCCTATCCTCAACCGACATCCGGTTTTGTCCGGGCTTCTTTGAAAGCACATACAACCTGGAAGGACGCGAACGATGATCCCCCCTGGAATTTACCCAAAGTTGATTATACTTATCCTTCTTAACCCGATGAAGATTGATATCCACCGGTATTTGCCGGACCTGCTTGAAGTCTATCATCTGTATTACAGAGACAGTATTGTCATATTGAGGAGCCAGATACCCTCCTGAATTTGCGACATACATGTAATCATCGACTATCTCCATCTCTTCCGGCTGATAACCTACCGTCACTTTCCTTGTGACAGCAAGTGACAATGTGTCTACCTCATACACCGCGCCTTTAGGGGCGTTTATGTCAATCAATACCGGACCGACATAACTGCTGACATAAGCCTTGCCTCTATGGAAACGTACATAACGGCAATTGGGAATGTCGACCTGTCCTATCCTGACCCCACTGCGGCTGTCAAGCACCTCCACTTTGTGAGAGCAATTTACCACCACATAGAGTTTTGACCCATAGATACCTATATCGTTGCCTACGTCGCCAAGCTCTTTCACCACGTTTGGATTACGCTCGGCATATATGTTACGGGAATATAACCCGGTGAAATAATCGAAATAATCGAGGCTACACTTGTTTGATCCCATATTCCCTTCGTTTACAACATAAAAACCCCTTATAGAGGTATTGGAAGAAGGACTTTCCGGAATAACATCATACTCCGTGGGCACCACGAGCTCGTCTTCACGACAGCCCGTGACGCACAACAGGAGCGGCAGAAAATAAAAAAATACCTTATGCTGAATTTTGGTCATCATATTTCCACTGTGATTGTTACCCGATAATTGCGTTTTGGCATCGGATAGTTTAATATTACATCATAATCCTGACTGAACAGGTTGTTGATCTCCAGAAGTCCACGCAAAGCGACCCGTCCCAATCTGAAATCTTTGCTGATCGAGACATCACTGGTGTACCATGGTTGCGTATAATTGTAACGTATGTTCTCCTGCTGATTATACCTCTCCCCCACATATATCCATGAATAATTCAAACCCCAGCCACGCCATTGCGCGTTCATGACAGCCGACCCGGAATGACGGGGTATGTAGGGGATCTGATCGCGATAATAGTTGTCGGCAGGATTGGTTATGTCGATCGCCCGCTGGAATGTATATTGGGCGCGGACCGTCAAGAAAAGGTCTCTGACCGGATTCAACGTTATCAGCGCGCTGACATCCACTCCTTTTATATCCACAAGTCCCAGATTCAACATCGTCCAGCGGAACTGCTGTCCTTTGGGATAAGCCACAATCTTGTCTTTGACTTTGTTGTAATAGATATCAGCACTAACTCTGGCAGCGGATATAAAACCGTGAGAGGAATGATCATAGACCATTCCGACGTTGTATTGTGTGACGCGTTCAGGAGTAAGCTTTGAATTGCCCATGTCGGCATAATAAAGATCATTGAAAGTGGGCATCCTGAAAGATTTCTTATAAAAAAACCTCACAGAAAAATCACGGTTGCGCAATGGATTCAAAGTCATGAAAAAAGCCGGAGTCAACACTTTCTGGTCATCAGGTGACTGCAGCCCTTTCAGATTGTCATGTATAAAAGTACCCAACAAGCTCCCCTGCATCCTCAACCGACCGAAGTCCATCGACGTTGCCAATGAAAGATAGTTGCTGAATCTGTCAGGTTTCGCAAAACCATACATGTCGGCATCCAATGTGTTCCACATAAAGTCGTAGCCGGCAGAAGCCTCCCACCATTCCGCTATACTGAATTCATGCGCCGTCGAAACATAGATCTCTTTCTGTTTGTACAGATTGTCAATCTTTATCTGCTTGTCATCATTATTTACATAGTGGGTACGGTAAAACGCGTACTTGACATTGTTGAGCATCGTCCAGCGTCCAAAATGGCCTGTATACCGCCCTTGTATGAAAGAATTAGTGTCCCACACACGTTCACCCCTTCTCCACACATTGTTTACAATAGCCCCGGGAACTCCTCTCTCGGAATTATAATTATAGGCCTTGAAATGCCAGGATCCCCGGCTCAACGATCCATTGAGATTCAGTTCCAGACGAGTCGCGTTTATGTCGCCGTTTTGTCTTACAGCCGTGGTGTCATAAGCCAGTTCCCCCGCAGGATTTACTCGCCTGTATCTGAATTTGTATTTTCCGCTTGAATTGACCCATTCAGCACTCAATTGCGCGTTGACACGGTCTGACAGCTTCAGCTCGACAAGTGCTGACGGGTTTATCAGGTCAAATGAGCCGAATCTGACAGTAGCCCTGGCATGATAGCTTTCATCTTCCTCAAAATATGGTGTACGGGTACGCATGTATATCGTACCGGCCGCGCCGAAATCTTTTGCCGGTTGAAGGATACGGCTCTTCTGCCCGTTATAGAGTGAGATCTCCTCCATGTTGTCAAGGGAGAACTGGCCAAGATCGATCTGGCCATTCTGAGCGTTTCCAAGTTCCACCCCGTCATAGACGACTCCCGTGTGGTTGGTTCCCATAGAGCGGATATTGACCGTCTTTATGCCACCTACACCTCCATAATCCTTCACCTGCACGCCGGAGAAGTATCTCAACGCGTCGGCGACACTGTTGGAATTCAGTCTATGGAGTTCCTCTCCTGACAATGTCTGAGCGGGGATTATGTCATCAGCGGGCCGACGGGCCGTGACCATCACCTCATTAAGATGCAATATGGTATCTCTCTTTTCCACCGGCTCACCGGCGACAAGACACAACGGGATCAGCATCGCTGCCTGCGCGGCAGCAATGTGACGGAGTTTCATTTCCATAAATTCTGACAAGATTCGGGCAATACCCGTCATGAAAAAGTTACCCATGATCCCGTAGGCTTATCGTTATTCATGAAATGGGAGGTCTTCTGACTTGCCCCTGTCTTCCGCGCCTTCTCGGAGACTTTTCTCCCCAATGGCTTTCAGCGAAAGATCATTCAGCCGCCATCATAGCGACAAAGGACTCACAGCAGCGGGTACTGTCCCCGAATCTCACGGGGTTCCCTTTTCCATTCCATCCGCAAAGTTAGCGAATATTTTTCAATCAGTGAATCTCAGGAAAGAAAATCGATCGTCAAGGGGTCGAAATTCCTGAGATCTATCGACAGATTCTCAGTAGTGGCGAGAGTGTGGATGAATCTTGCCGTAAACCGTATTCCTCTCCATCTGAAATGATCATCAACCGAGTGACATATCTCCTTGGCATTCTCTATCGCGCTACTAAGCTTGGCGGCTTCCTCTTTACGTCCCAGACGCAAATACACTGATGCCAGTAATACATAGTCAGTCATGGTGAGGAATCCTGGAAGCGACACGGAAGATGAATTGTTGTGCAACACCTCCTCAAAAACCTCCACATAACGTTCAAACATCTGTGCGTCGTAAAGGGTGTGCAGGTAAAAATCCAGTTCTGAAATCATCCCGACCTTACGATAATAATAGTCCAATGCCTTTGCCGCAGGTAAAAACTTTTCTTTTTCAAGGACCCCTGTGATAATTAGTCGCCAATCTTTCTCACTGTATAGCCCTTTGTCAAGAGCCATCTGGAGATATTCTTCAAGATTGTCAGGATCAAGTTCGATAATCACAGACAAAGGATTGGCAGCACTGGCCATCGGGACATCGTTGCGGAGCATTGTGGCGTAGACATCGCAAGCCGCGTGTATCTCTTTCTCTCTGGTATATGCTTCCGCAAGTCCCTCGAGCGCGAAATTATTAAACGGCTCGGATTCCAATATCTCTTTAAGAACGGCTATGGCTTCTGTACGCTTATCCGGCATGACTACCATGATCACACCTCGGGTGAGACGCGCGTTGAAATGCCCCGGATCGATAGCCAACGCATAATCCACCGCCGCCAACGCATCTTCGGGATGCTCCATCCCGAATTCGATTCTCGCAAGAAGGAGCCATGCCTCTATATTGAATGGCTCCATCTTCGTGAGATCTTCCGCCACGTTCCGCGCCTCCTTCTGGAAGCCCTCACCTTCTTTCAGGGTCTCGGCTACCTCAAATGCAAGCCCCCTTGGATCCTCGGCTTTGGCACTTAACTCACGATAGAACTTCACAAGAAGATCCCGTTGGTCGATCTCTCGCAAGAGGTCTATGATCTTGAGTATGGATTCGCAATCAAGAGACTCATATTTCCTCAAGATCTCCTCCAGATATGGAGCCGCGTTGCCGGCCGGATAGCATTTCACTCCCATCTGCAACACATCCCACAGGGCCGTCTCCTTGCGCCCTTCGCGGGAAGCCATGTCATTGGCCGCATCCTGCGACACATATGAAAGGAAAAACGCCATCCGCTCGTCGAATTCCCTGTTTTCAGGATAAAGACGGGCTGCGGTCAGGAACACGAACATCTGGACCATCGCGTCACCTTCATCCTGAGCATAGTCATAGATGTCAAGCAACTCGTTGATCTCATAATAATCTATGGCTGCGCCACTCTCCACCTCCTGGCGGAAGCGTTCATACAGAGAGCGCATGTATTCTTCGTCTGACTTGCGGGATTCGTCGTCGTTATACATTCTTTTTCTGAGCCTTCTCCCAGCTGTCTTTCAACGCTATCGTACGGTTGAAGACAAGCTTTTCAGGAGTTGAGTCAATATCAGGTGTGAAGTAGCCGATACGTTGGAACTGGAATTTCTCTCCCGGACGCGCATTCTCGGCGATGAACGGCTCAACCTTGATACCTTCCATGACTTTCAATGAGTCAGGATTCAGCAGATCGCGGAAATCACCTTCAGCGGCCGATGGATTCTCCACATTGAACAGTCGGTCATATATCCGGGCTGTAGCGTCTATGGCATGAGGAGCCGAAACCCAATGAAGAGTTCCTTTGACCTTCCTTGCTGCTCCGGCCATTCCGCTCCGGCTTTCAGGATCATAAGTGCAGTGGATCTCCTTTATATTTCCGTCTGGATCTTTCACCACATCCGTGCACTTTACTATGTAAGCGCCCTTTAGACGTACCTCCGTGCCTGGGGCCAGGCGGAAGAATTTTTTAGGCGGATTCTCCATAAAGTCGTCCGCCTCTATGAATATCTCTCGCGAGAAAGGCATCTCATGTGTTCCGGCCGAAGGATCTTCAGGATTGTTCTCCATCTCTACTGTCTCTGTCTGTCCCTCCGGATAATTGGTGATGACTACCTTTACAGGATTCATGACAGCCATAGCGCGTGTGGCTATGGCATTGAGGTCTTCGCGTACAGCATGCTCAAGAAGCGATACAGAGATCATCGCCTCCTCTATTTTGGTATAACCGATGCGGTCTATGAAATTGCGGACAGCCTTGGAGGTGAACCCTCTCCGTCGCATTCCGGAGATAGTCGGCATGCGCGGATCATCCCATCCGGCGACAAGCCCCTCCTGAACAAGTTGGAGTAGCTTGCGTTTGCTCATGACAGTGTAGGTCAGATTCAACCGGTTGAATTCGATCTGACGGGGACGATAGGTACCATCTGTCAGGAAATCCACGAAATAGTCATACAACGGACGATGAGGGACAAATTCAAGGGTGCATATCGAATGGGTCACTCCTTCAAAGAAATCACTCTGGCCATGAGCGAAATCATACATCGGATAGACTTTCCACTTAGTCCCGGTACGGTGATGCGGTGTTTTGATGATCCTGTACATTATCGGGTCACGGAAATGCATGTTTGACGAGGCCATGTCGATCTTGGCCCTCAATACGCGGGCTCCTTCCTCGAATTCCCCCTTGTTCATCCGCTCGAACAAATCCAGGTTCTCCTCGACAGAACGGTTACGATAAGGACTGTCAGTCCCCGCAATCGTGGGAGTCCCTTTCTGGGCAGCGATTTCTTCCGAAGTCTGGTCATCGACATATGCCTTCCCCTCCTTGATCATCCTTACAGCCAGGTCATAAAGCTGCGGGAAATAATCGGATGCGTAACGCTCATTCTCGCCCCAATCGAAACCGAGCCAATGTATGTCATCACGGATAGCATCGACATATTCCGTGTCCTCCTTGATAGGATTGGTGTCATCGAAACGCAGGAAACATTTGCCGCCGAATTTCTCAGCAGCACCGAAGTCCATGCAAATGGCTTTTGCATGACCGATATGAAGGTAGCCGTTAGGCTCAGGCGGGAAACGTGTCTGCAGTCTGCCGCCATTCTTCCCCTCCTTAAGGTCATCAACGATCATCTGTTCTACAAAACTCAGCCCTTTAGATTCTTCGGGCATATCTGCTTCGATTTTTTCAGCCATAACGGAACAAGTAAAATTTAGGGTGCAAATATACGCAGTTTTTTTCATTCCTCTTGCAGGTTTCGGGATTTATTTCGAAATTTGCGCCCACAATAATATATTGGAACACTCAAAATACATTGATATATGTTACAGTTCGCCACATGCGCATCCTGCCGACATTCTGTCAAGGAGCAGGTGGAGATCGCCATAAACGCCGGCTGTAGGTGGATACGCCTTACCGGAGACCTGTCTGACGACATTGTCGAAGAGATAATGCCCATTTGCCGGGAAGCGGAAGCCATACTGGTCCTTGATGACAACATACAGCTTGTAGACCGGCTTCGTATACATGGACTCCATATGACTCATTGGAATCGCGGGGATGTGATCGCCGCACGCGAAAATCTTGGGCCACATGCCATTCTCGGAGTGACATTCAACTCCTCATCTTCCATGGAAGACCTGACAGGGCTTGATGTGGACTACATAATTATCCCCCCATTTGCTGAAGAGGATCCGGAAGGATTCTATACCGGGATCATGGATCGTCTTAAGAAAGCAAACAATGAGATACATGCTGTAGCGGCAGGGAAATTCCCGTTCCGGGAATACCCCGTAATCCTCGCTACCGGGATTGAAGGGATCGAGATTTCATGGGCCTCGATCGATACATCCAATCCGGCGGGATACATAAATATGGCAATCCGTACCTTGGAAGAAGTAATAAAATGAAATTCATTGGAATAATCCCGGCCCGTTATGCTTCCACCCGTTTTGAGGGAAAACCATTGGCAGACCTTGGCGGCCGACCTGTAATAGAACATGTGTTCCGGCGTGTCTCTTCGGTACTTGACGAGGTTGCGGTAGCCACAGATGATGACCGAATATCAAATGCCGTAAAAGCATTCGGTGGTAGGGCTGTAATGACATCGCCGAATCATCGAAGCGGGACGGACAGATGCTTGGAAGCTTATGAGAATCTCGGCAGCGACGCGGACGTGGTCATAAACATACAAGGAGACGAGCCGTTTGTGGATCCCTGTCAGATTGAGCAGATAAAGAGATGTTTTGATGACCCGGAAACAGACATAGCCACATTGGCGGTCCAATATCCACATGACGGCTCATTTGAAGGCCTTGACAATCCCAACAAGCCCAAAGTGGTCATTGATTCAAATCACAATGCCCTTATGTTCAGCCGGTCTGTAATACCATTTGTACGTGGAGCGAGAAAAGAAGAATGGCCACAAAAGACGGAATACCTCACACATGTCGGAATGTATGCCTTCCGTAGCAAGGTATTGCGCGCCATAACCGCCCTACCCCAGTCTTCCTTGGAAATTGCCGAATCACTTGAACAATTAAGATGGCTTCAAAATGGTTACACTATTAAGGTTGGAATAACTGATCGCCATACAGTCGGTATTGATACGCCGGCAGACCTGGATGCCGCCAGAGCTATACTATATAACGACAAGTCCATGCTTACCTTCTTTAACAATGCTTGACCGTCTGATCCAACCGTATGTCTCGGGATTCAAGGACATCCATTTACCCGCATTCAAAGAGACAATATTGCCTAATGGCATAAAACTGATGACTCTGGATTCCGGAGATGAATCTGTCTCTAGACTGTCTGTTTTGTGGCCGGCCGGACTCATAGATGTGGATGCCCCGGCCCCATACGCCCTTATGTGCAACCTCATGACAGAGGGCTGCGGTAGTCTTTCCGGCAAAGAAGTGACTGATGTCCTGGAGTACAACGGTGCGTGGTTGAAAATTTCTCCCACGCAGCATTCGACATTGCTCACCCTTCACTCACTCAACCATACGGCCGATGAGGTGTTTGCACTTGTAGGCAACATCATTGCAGCTCCCTCATTCCCGATCAACCCGTTGGAAAGCATAAAGAAAAAAAGCGCGGCGGAAAAAGAGCTTGCCACACGCAAGCCATCATATCAGGCGACGCTTCTGGCAAGACAGACCCTTTTTGGAGAAAGACACCCGCTTGCAAGAGCCATAACTCCTGAAGACATACTTGCAGTCGAAAGAGCCACTGTCGTGAAACTACACCGTTCCGTATTGCTCTCCAACAAGCCTACTGTTTTCCTGTCGGGCAAGATAACACCCGAATTGGAAACAATCACAGGAAATATGCTCTGCGCTATTCCTTTCGACGAGAGCAATCCGGGAAGAATAACCAGACGGCTTACACCGCCCCCTACATTCTCTTCGCGTGAAGTACGCCACAAAGAGATGCCTGACTCAATGCAGACGGGTGTCAGAATACAGATCCCGGCTATCCCACGCGAACATCCAGACTATGAAGCGTTGCGTTTCGCAGTAACAGCTCTCGGAGGATATTTCGGCAGTCGCCTCATGACAAACATTCGCGAGGACAAGGGATACACATACGGCATAAGCGCCAACCTCATACCGTCTCTCGAGGGATCAAACATCGTCATCAGCTGTGAATGTGACAACCGGTACACCAATGCTGTGGTAAACGAAATATGGAGAGAGATCAACCGCATGGCAGATGAGAAGATGTCACTCGAGGAGACTGACACTGTGCGCAACATAATCATATCCAGCCTTGCCGGAATCCTCGACTCCCCATTCTCGATATCAAGCTTCATGGAGCAGTCTGTCTCTTTTGGTTTAACCCCGGAGAACTACGCCCGACAGTTTACGGAAGCATCAACAATTACCCCGGAAAGGATAGCCGAAATATCAGCTCGATATATGTACGGGACTCCATCTGTCACGGCTCTGGCAGGCGGAAAGCCCGGTTAGCATCTTTTAACAACACTTATTGCATATTATTTCGTAACTTTGTATTGTAGAATCCAATAACCCCAACAGATATATCTAAAGTAATGAAGAAAAGCGCTTTGCAGAAAGCTCGTGCCGCTTATCAGCCCAAGCTCCCCATCGTGCTGACCGGTGCTGTCAAGGCCGTTGAAGGTCACCCCACACAATCGGTCGCCGACCAGGAAGACATCAAGAACCTTTTCCCCAACACTTACGGACTCCCGGAGCTTAAATTCGAGAAGACCTCCACTTCCGCTCCCTCCAAGCCCATCAATGTTGGCGTGATCCTTTCCGGCGGCCAGGCTCCCGGCGGCCATAATGTGATCTGCGGACTCTTCGATGGCATCAAGAAAGTCAACAAGGAATCAAAACTCTACGGGTTCCTCATGGGTCCCGGCGGTTTTGTTGACCACCAATATGTCGAACTTACATCTCCTATCATCAACGAGTTCCGCAACACAGGCGGCTTCGACATCATCGGATCCGGCCGAACCAAACTCGAGAACAAGGAACAATTCGACAAAGGTCTTGAAATACTAAAAGAACTTAACATCTCCGCCCTCGTCATCATAGGTGGAGATGACTCCAACACCAATGCCGCTGTCCTTGCAGAATATTATAAGGAGATCAATGCAGGTGTACAGGTTATAGGTTGCCCCAAGACTATCGATGGTGACCTCAAGAACGATGTCATAGAAACCTCTTTCGGGTTCGACACCGCGACCAAAGTATACTCCGAAGTGATCGGCAACATCCAGCGCGACTGCAACTCCGCTAAGAAATACTGGCATTTCATCAAGCTCATGGGTCGTTCAGCCAGCCACATAGCTCTTGAATGCGCGCTCCAGACTCAGCCCAATGTATGCATCATTTCTGAAGAAGTAGAAGCCAAGGACATGAGCCTGCAGCAGGTAGTGGACTACATTGCCGAAATCGTAGCCAAGCGAGCTGCAGAAGGAATGAATTTCGGCACTGTGCTCATTCCCGAAGGGCTTATCGAGTTCATCCCCGCAGTCAAGCGTCTTATCGCCGAGCTCAACGACCTTCTGGCCAAGAATGCCGCAGAATTCGCCGGAGTCGAGGCTGCTGACCAGCGCGATTATATCATCAAACATCTCTCTGACGAAAACGCGGCGGTATATGAGTCGCTTCCCGTTGGTGTCGCCCGACAGCTCAGTCTTGACCGCGACCCCCACGGCAATGTGCAGGTTTCCCTTATCGAGACAGAAAAACTGCTTTCCGAAATGGTAGGCAAACGTCTCGCCGAATGGGCTGCCGATGGAAAATACAACGGCAAGTTCTCCGCTTTGCATCACTTCTTCGGATATGAAGGACGTTGTGCTGATCCTTCCAATTTCGATGCCGACTACTGCTACTCGCTCGGCTATAATGCAGCATGTCTCGTCAAGGCCGGTGTTACAGGATATATGTCTTCGGTCCGCAACCTTACGAAACCTTCGGTACAATGGATAGCCGGTGGTATTCCTATCACGATGATGATGAACATGGAGCGTCGTAACGGGAAGATGAAGCCCGTGATCCAGAAAGCCCTCGTGCGTCTTGATGGTGCGCCTTTCCTGAAATTCGCATCAAAACGCGATGATTGGGCGGTAAACACCTCATATGTTTATCCCGGCCCCATCCAGTATTTCGGACCGGCCGAAGTATGCGACCAGCCGACAATGACCCTGAAATACGAGCATCAGGGCAAATAATAATGCTCTTCGCTGAATAATCCCTTCAATTACAGCTTGCATAGAAGAATGGAGCTGCCTCCGGAAACTCCGGCGACAGCTCCATTTATTATCCATACAAAACTTAACACCCGCCATTATCGTTTAATATCAAACATGAGCATGAAAAAATCACCCATATTCACGGCCTTGATGGCCACAATGATCATAACCATGATATCCTGCAAATCAACTTCTACAGCCGATCCCGCTACAACAGACAGTTCCGCCGGAAATGCCGCCCTCGAGAATATAATGACGCGCACAAGCGTAAGACAATATGCTCCTGGCAAGACTATTCCTAAAGACACCGTCGAGCTTTTGCTTCGCGCAGCGATGTCTGCTCCAACAGCTGTAAACAGACAACCGTGGCAATTCATCGTAATTGACAATAGGGAGTCTCTCGATTCTCTGTCAGAAGTACTTCCTTACGCCAAAATGCTTGAACACGCGTCAATCGCCATAGTCCCATGTGGCGATCTGTCAAAAGCATTTGAAGACGAACCTTCATATTGGATCCAGGATCTTTCCGCCGCGACAGAAAATCTCCTGCTGGCAGCCCATTCACTTGGGCTTGGAGCAGTATGGACCGGGGTATATCCAACAAAAGAAAGAGTAGCTGCCGTATCCCAACAGCTCGGATTACCCGCCAATGTCATTCCACTCGCAGTTGTACCCATCGGCTATCCTCTGGGGGATCACAAGCCAAAAGATAAATGGAATCCTGAAGCTGTCCACTTCAATCATTGGTCTCAGTCATGAATGAGCTGCCGCACACCCAAAAGTCTTTGTCCAACTTTGGGTGTGCGGCAGTTTTTTGTCGTAGCGACTAAGTTTCCTGTCACCTTAAAAACCGCACTACCACACATATCAGATCAGGCTTGCTCCTGATCTCCGTTTCGCGGATTATTGTTCAGCATTTTAGTGTCTTGCTTCACCAGTTTGGGATCAACTTTGCCATCATCAGCTTTGTTGTCAGACACACCGGGAAAATGGTTGATGGCATCAGCGAATTTTTTTGCGCCGTCGCCAACTTTTCCTGCCATCGACTTGACACTGTCGACATTGACACTTTTGCCAATCTGTTCGGCCTTTTCCGCAACAGTATGTGCCACATCTTCCGCTTTCTCTTTCAGAGAGAAGGCCTTCTCCTTCAAGTCAGCCAGTTTTTCGCCCGAAGCGAAATTTTTGATATCATTTAAATCCATAGGTCACACGTTTTATGGTTTGAGATTACTTTTCTTTCCATGTTTAACGTTAATGACCACCAGGATGTTTAATATTTCAAACCGTCGGAAGGAATGTTTTCGTCAGAACTGCCCTCATTCTCTTCACTATCAAGCGGTAATTTGATCAGCTGACCGATGTAATCAAGGATTTCATTGCGACCGCGTTTATCGACAGAACTGCTTTTGAAGACAGGGGGGAGCTCCTCCCATTCCTCCAACAACTGTCCGCAATAATCTCCGGTCACTTTCTTGGCGGCAGTCGCCGACATCTTGTCGAGTTTGGTGAACACTATGCAGAACGGCACACCATTTTCTCCCAGCCACCTCATGAATTCCATATCAATTTTCTGTGGCATATGACGACCGTCAATCAGCAGGAACAGACAGGTCATCTGCCTTCTGGTCAAAATATATTCTTTGATGATCCGGGCGATTTCGGCTCGGTCATCTTTGCTCCGCATTGCAAATCCATAACCGGGCAAGTCTACCAGATACCACTCGTCATTTATCAGGAAGTGGTTTATCAACAATGTCTTACCGGGTGTTGACGAAGTCATTGCCAACCCCTTGTTATTGGTAAGCATATTGATAAGAGAAGATTTACCTACATTCGAACGGCCTATGAACGCGAACTCATGGCGCATTTCATCCGGACAATTTTTAGCCGTGGAATTGCTCACCACGAACCGGGCACTGTTGACTATCATTCTTTCTAATTTTTTTCAAAATTAACAAAACCTACCATAATAAACAAATTTCCACCATTTTTGACTACCTTTGCATTGAAAAAACATTTCTCGTCACCTATGAGAAATCCAGACAGAGAGACCATATTCCGATTCAAGAGATTTGAAGTGACTAATCGTATGAGCGCCATGAAAGTCGGCACTGACGGGGTGTTGCTTGGCGCTTGGTGCCTGTCTGACATAACAGACTGCGCCAATGAAGCCAACCATACCACTATCCTTCCCGAAAGAATCCTTGATGCCGGATGCGGAACCGGACTTATAGCCCTGATGTTGGCTCAACGCTTTCCGGAAGCTGAGATAACTGCCATAGAAATCGATCCTACCGCAGCACAAGAAGCAAACGACAACTTCAAAGCGTCTCCTTGGAGCGACAGGCTGACCTTGATCGAAGGTGACTTCAACACAGTTTTTTCGGGAACAAGTAAGGGCATCTTTGATCTCATTGTCAGCAACCCGCCGTTTTTCAAGAATGGCGAATTATCCCCGGAAAAAAGCAGACTAATGGCCCGGCATGAATCGAGCCTGACTCTTGAGACATTGATAAAAGTGTCAAAACAGTTGCTGTCAACCAATGGGGAATTATGCCTGATTCTTCCGGCCGATCGAGAGGAGGAACTGAAACTTCATTCCGTCACCAATAATTTCAATATTGTCAGGCTGACCCGGCTCTCAACAGTCCCGACAAAACCACCTCGACGCATTCTTGCAGAATTGAAATCATGTATATCCTCCGGATCACAGGTCGTGATTGACCGTCTGTCGATCCACGACACCTCCGGCGGCTTCACAAAGGAATATGCATCACTTATCAAAGATTTTTATCTGAATTTCTAAAATATGTCAACGAAACGACCTCTGGCCAATACATCATCTGCCACGCCCTTCCGTCTGCAACGTCCCGGGACCGCCCTCGGTTTGCTTGGATGTCTTTTTCTATTTTGCCTGGTCATATCAGGGGTATTGCTGCCATTCATTCCGCGTATCATAAGCCGTCCTGAAGCCGCTGTCAAAATCACCGTAGTGATCCAGGATTTATTGATGTTTATCGTCCCGGCGGTAGGTACGGCTTTGATTGTAACCCGTCTTCCGGCCCGTCTGCTTTGTGTAGACAAACTACCGCGACTCAATATCACCCTGCTCTCAATATTGGTCCTCATATGCTCGATCCCGGCCATGAACGCAGTTATCGAGTGGAACGAGGGATGGCATCTCCCGGAATCAATGGCATCCCTGGAGAATTTCTTCCGGCAACTTGAAGACGGGGCTGAAGCCACGACTCGGCTGCTTATAAAGGGCGCATCCATACCGTCATTGATCGTCTCGGTGATGATTGTGGGAGTTCTCGCCGGATTCAGTGAAGAGCTTTTCTTCCGAGGCGCCCTTCAACGGATAATTGGCCAGACAAGGATGAACAAACATGTGACAATCTGGCTCGTGGCATTCATATTCAGCCTTTTCCATTTCCAACTGTTCGGATTGATCCCCCGCATGTTGCTGGGAGCATTTTTCGGCTATCTGCTATGGTGGGGCAAATCCTTGTGGTTGCCAATACTGCTTCATGTATTAAACAATTCAATTGTTGTCATATCCGAATATATGAATGACACATCCGCCGACATTTCTGACGGGAGTGTGACCTTAAACGACATCGGCACGGATATTTCATCTTCTTACGATCTCACGGCAGTAATTGCCAGTGTCATTCTAACTTCTGTTGGAATATGGCTGATACACCGTCTTCAAACAAAATCACTCAAATCATGACCGATTTTGCCACTGAATGGAACAAAATGCTTAATGGAGAAATCTACGAAGCCTCCCATCCTGAATTCCTGCGTCGACTGACCGTCACAAGGAATAAGCTATATGAGTTCAACAACCTGCATCCATCTGAAATCGACAGGCAAAAGGAAATCATACGCGGATTATTTGGAAGTTACGGCAAAGAGTTCATAATAAACCAACCTTTCAGATGTGACTATGGATGCAATATCCATATCGGTGAAAGTTTCTTCGCGAATTTCAATCTCACCATCCTTGACGAAGCCCGCGTCAAAATCGGCAACCATGTGTTCATAGGGCCCAACGTGAGCATCTTTACCGCCTGCCATCCTTTGGATGCCAAAGAACGAAACACCTGGGTGGAATGGGCCGAACCTGTGAAAATAGGAGACAATGTGTGGATCGGAGGATGCGCCACTATTCTCCCCGGCGTGACCATAGGAGACAATGTCGTGATAGGAGCAGGCTCTGTCGTGACCAAAGATGTCCCATCCGATGTCGCCGTCGCCGGGAATCCCGCACGGATCATAAAACGCTTGTAAACTCGGCCAAAGTCCATCGCCAACACGGATTTACAAACAATATAAATCCGCAGGATGCCACATTTGTCTGTGGCTCCCTGCGGATTACTTATGTTGACTGGTAATAAGTCGTTAGTTTCAGAAAAAGAGTGGTCAATCTTCCTTGTTCTTCTCGGCGTATTCCTTCAGCAACTTCTCCTGAACATCACCGGGAGTAAGCTCATAGCTTGAGAACTGCATGGTGAATGAGGAGCGGCCGCCGGTGATCGAACTGAGAGCCGTGGAATAGCTCGACATCTCTTTCAAAGGCACTTTGGCGGAGATTTTCTCAAAACCGTTTTCCGAGGACATTCCCATGATGATGGCACGCCGCCCCTGCAGGTCGCTCATCACATCGCCCATCACATCGGAAGGCACCATAACCTCCACATCGTACACCGGCTCCAGAACTTTCGGATTTGCGGCGCGGAAAGCCTCTGAGAATGCGTTTCGGGCAGCCAGGCGGAACGAGATTTCATTCGAGTCAACCGGATGCATCTTTCCGTCATAGATACAGACACGGACATCACGGGCATAAGAGCCTGTCAGCGGACCTTGTTCCATGCGGTCCATGAGTCCCTTGACAATCGCCGGGATAAAACGCGCGTCAATCGCTCCACCGACAATACAGTTGTGGACAACAAGCTTGCCACCCCATTGAAGAGGAATTTCCTGTGTGTCACGGACACTCATTTTGTATTCCTGATTACCAAAACGATAAGTGTCGGGCACCGGCGCATCCTCGCTGTATGGTTCGATTATAAGATGGACTTCACCAAACTGCCCGGCGCCTCCGGATTGTTTCTTGTGGCGATAGTCAGCACGGGCCGCTTTCGTGATAGTCTCACGATAAGGGATCTTCGGCTCTTCAAAAATAATCGGCAGCTTGTCATTGTTCTCCACACGCCATTTCAATGTACGGAGATGGAACTCGCCCTGACCTTTGAGAAGTACCTGCTTCAGCTCCTTTGACTGCTCCACCACCCAGGTGGGGTCTTCTTCGTGCATGCGGGTAAGTATGCCGGCAAGTTTCTCGGCATCGCTCTCGGTGACAGGACGGATGGCCCGCTGATACTTGGGAGCGGGATACTTGATGAAATCAAACGCGATCTCACAACCTTTCTCGTCAAGAGTATTGCCCGTACGGACATCTTTTAGTTTCACGGTCGCGCCGATATCTCCTGCGCAAAGTTTGTCTACGGGGGTCTTGATCTGACCGCAGACACAGAATATCTGGGCGAGTCTTTCCTTGCCACCACGTGTGACATTATCGAGATCCAAGCCGGCGGTCAATGTTCCTGACATGACTTTGAAATACTGCACCTCACCGATATGGGGTTCGACAGTAGTTTTGAACATGAAGATGCTCAACGGACCATTGCTGTCAGGCTTGACCTCGTTTCCTTCGGTATCAATCGGGGCAGGCATATCCTCTACAAACGGCACGACATTGCCCAGGAATTCCATCATGCGCCGCACGCCCATGTCTTTAAGAGCGCTGACACAGAAAACAGGATATATCGAACGATCGACAAGCCCTTTGCGGATACCTTCACGCATCTCATCTTCAGTAAGATGGCCTTGGTCAAAGAACTTCTCCATCAATGTCTCGTCATTCTCAGCGGCAGCCTCCACAAGAGCTTGATGCAACTCCTGCGCCTTTTCCATCTCCTCCGCCGGGATTTCCTCTATGGTAGGTACTCCGCCGTCGGGACCCCAGGAATATTTTTTCATGAGAAGGACATCGACCATCGCATTGAAGCCCGGGCCACAAGCGAGGGGATACTGGATGGGGACAACCCGAGACCCGAAGATCTCCTTCATCTGCTCGATGCAATTGTCATAATCAGCCTTTTCACCGTCAAGCTGATTTAACGCGAATATGACAGGTTTCTTCAATTGGGCTGTCGTACGGAAGATGTTCTGGGTACCGACCTCGACTCCATACTGGGCATCAACGACGATGACACCAGTGTCGGTCACGTTCAAGGCTGTGATCGCGTTGCCTACGAAGTCATCGGCTCCCGGACAATCTATCACATTGAGTTTCTTATTGAGGAACTCTGCATAGAACACGGTGGAGAAGACCGAATAACCATACTCCTTCTCTACCGGGAAATAGTCAGACACGGTATTTTTGGCATCTATTGTGCCACGGCGTTTTATCACTCCACACTCGTAAAGCATCGCTTCAGCGAGTGTGGTTTTCCCGGATCCCTTGCTGCCAAGCAAGGAGATGTTTTTGATCTCGTTGGTTTGATAGACCTTCATGGTAATCAGGTGTTATGTTGAGGTAAGAATTTTTGCGGTCTAAATTTAGTAAGAAACTCGCGCCTAACAATAACTTTTCATATGTTACATAACACATTTCCGCAAAAAATCTCCATATTCGCCTGAATTTTGACAAAATGGGGATTTTTCGTAACTTTGCACCCGATTTTCGCCCGTCCGGGCATTTCCGCGATTTTATGAAGAAAGAACCCAAAATCATAACCATGGGTCAGATCGACCTGACGGCGGCTGGAGGATTCAAAGCTCCGGACCTCGGACGTTTGCCGGTTATCGCCACACGAAACCTTGTATTGTTTCCCGGAGTGGCCATCCCTATTGCCCTCGTAAGAGAGTCCTCCCTCACCGTAGCCAAGAAAGCTCAGGAGGGGAAACTGACAATCGGACTTTGCTGTCAGACTGATCCTCGGACGGAAAATCCCACGAACCACAATGATGTGGCTCCTTACGGAGTATTTGTCGAGATTTTACAAATTTTCGACCTCCCGGACGGAACCCAGTCTGCGTTTCTTCGGGCGACAGGCAAATTCAAGGTCAAAGGGGATGCCAAAGAAGCATCCCTGGCCGGCTCCCCTCTTAATCTTTCTGTAAGCCGCGTAAGCGAGAACATGGTCGGCACATCGGAAAATTCCAAGACTTTGGCAGAACTCATCTGTCATGCATACAAAGAGCTGGCGGCTCACGCCGATTCCGACCATATTCAGGCCATAAATCCGGATCTGTTCAATGATCCGGCCGAAGTCATCAACAATATATCTACCCATCTTGCCGCTCCGGCCGAGGCCAAAATCGATCTTCTGTCGACATTTCGGGTCATAAATCGCGGAGAGAAACTCCTACGGCTGCTCAACGACGAGCTGCAGAAGCTGTCGATTGCCAAAGATATTATGGAACGCGCGCGTGAGGAACTGACACAGGAACAACGCGAAGGGTTCATGCGCCGTCAGATGGAAATAATGCAGCGCGAGTTATATGGCGACCTTGATGATGTAGAGCAACTTTACAAACAAGCAGAGAAGGTAAAAATGTCATCACAGGCGACCGAAGCGTTCCACAAAGGATTGGCTCAGCTTCGCAGGCTCAACCCTTCGTCGCCAGACTATTCAGTTGTATACAACTACCTGACAACATTGCTCGAACTCCCCTGGAGAGTACAAACAGATCTGAACACTTCCCTTCCTGATGCCAAAGAGGAATTAGAAGTCAGCCATTATGGGATGTCAAAGGTGAAAGAACGGATTATTGAACAGGTCGCTGTCACAATGGCTAATCCTACTGGCAAAGCTCCTATCTTATGCCTTGTAGGAGCTCCCGGAGTGGGCAAGACTTCCCTTGGCGAATCAATGGCGAGGGCTTTAGGCAGGAACTATCAACGGGTATCGCTCGGAGGGGTCTCCGACGAAGCCGAAATAAGAGGTCACCGACGTACATACATCGGTGCAATGCCCGGTCGCATAATCGACGCTTTACGCCGCGCCAAAAGCTCTAATCCGCTCCTGCTTCTTGATGAGATTGACAAATTGTCGAGAGATATAAAAGGTGATCCCTCTTCAGCCCTGCTCGAAGTTCTTGATCCTGAACAGAACTACAAATTCCATGATAATTTCGTGGATGTCGATTTTGATCTATCGAAAGTACTGTTCATCGCCACAGCCAACACCCTCGACACTATTCCCCGCCCTCTTCTTGACCGAATGGAGGTTGTGGAAGTCCCGGGGTATCTTCTCCAGGAGAAAATCGAAATCGCCCGCAGACATCTTGTGCCGCGTGTCAGGAATATAGGCGGTGTCTACCTTGATAAATTGACATTTTCTGACGAAGCATTGTCTTTCATAATAGAGAGTTACACCTCCGAAAGCGGTGTGAGACAACTCGAAAAGACATTGTCATCAATTGCCCGCAAACTCCTCGTCAAAGTCATGTCACAAGAAGAGGTATCGCTTGACATCAATACCCCCGAGACAGTCAGGGATATCCTCGGTCCGGAAAGATACTCTCCCCAACGTTACGAATCGATGTCAGTAACGGGAGTGGTAACGGGATTGGCCTGGACATCTCATGGGGGTGAGATCCTGTTCATCGAGTCCTCCCTTACAAGCGGCAAGGGTGAAAAACTCACTCTTACCGGCAATCTCGGAGATGTCATGAAAGAATCCGCCACGATTGCCCTGCAATATGTCCGTTCCCACGCAGAATATCTTGGTATCCCGTCAAGCAAATTCGAGGAAAACAATCTACACATTCATGTCCCCGAAGGAGCCGTCCCTAAAGACGGGCCTTCTGCAGGGATAACCATGGCCGTTTCAATCGCCTCAACATACACAGGCCGTATGGTCAGGCCTCGTCTGGCTATGACCGGAGAGATAACACTTCGCGGACGTGTCATGCCTGTGGGAGGCATAAAAGAAAAAATCCTTGCGGCAAAAAGAGCCGGGATAACCGATATAATCATCTGTGAGGAAAACCGCAAGGATGTCACGCAGATTGAACAGGCTTATCTTGAAGGGGTTGAATTCCACTATGTGAAGACTGTCGATGAGGTGCTTTCCATCGCGTTACAATAAAGAACATTTATACTGGAACTATCTCCACCTCTTTTGCGTCCAATAGACAGACATATTAAACAATCTTGACATGGTAAGCAACAAGGTAAAACGTAACATCTGGCTATTATTGACAATAAACGGTATAGGAGTGATTGCAGCCCGTATATTCGAAGCCATTACCGGCGGAGAATGGTGGCCTATATTATCAGCGGCGGTCCTGACAATCGTTACGTTGAAGATGTATATCTCCTACCGCAAGGCTGTCAAGGAAGGCAACCTATATAACAAAGTGACACCATTTAAATAAGGTATTCCAAAATAAAGTCTTTCCTTAGAGGGTGTTTAATATCTGCTATTAAACATCCTCTTAATATCATTTTCCCCTTGCATCGAATTTCTTGCGGTAGAAAATGAAGCTGCGCCCAAGATACTTTTCGCGAACGACAGGATTCTCCGCAAGCTCCTCCGAAGTACCTTGGAACAAGATCTTACCCTCAAACAACAGATATGCGCGGTCGGTGATGCGCAACGTCTCCTGGGCGTTGTGGTCAGTGATAAGAATGCCGATATTCTTCTCTTTCAGACGGTAGACCACTTCTTGTATATCCTCCACGGCAATAGGGTCAACCCCTGCGAATGGCTCATCGAGCATTATGAATTTCGGATTGATTGCCAGACAGCGGGCTATCTCCGTACGTCGCCTCTCCCCTCCCGACAGCTGGTCGCCAAGGTTTTTCCTGACTTTCTGCAAACGAAACTCCGCTATAAGACTCTCAAGCTTGTCTCGTTGCTCCTCTTTCGTCATTCCGGTCATCTCCAGAATAGACCTTATATTGTTCTCTACCGACAACTTGCGGAAAACAGATGCCTCCTGGGCGAGATAACCGATTCCGTTCTGCGCGCGCCGATATACAGGGTATTTTGTTATATCCTTGTCATTCAGATATATTCTACCTTCATTAGGAGTGATCAGACCGGTAGTCATATAAAACGTGGTGGTCTTGCCTGCTCCGTTAGGGCCAAGCAAACCGACGATTTCACCTTGTGTGACATCTATCGAGACATGGTTTGCCACAGTGCGGCTGCCATATTTCTTCACAAGATTTTCCGTCCGAAGCACCATCTTCTCCGGTTCTTGTATCACAGCAGTCTTGTTTTCCTCCATTGACATCTCATTTATTGGCGACAGCCTTTTTCAGACGTCCGTCTATATAATCGGTAAGCAACCCTATCGCGACAGAATTCTTACCTCCTTGCGGAATGATCAGATCAGCAAACCGCTTGCATGGCTCAATATACTGACAATGCATCGGCTTAAGGACATCCTCATATCGGTCTATGACCATCTGCGGGGTCCGACCACGCTCTATACAGTCACGTGCTATCACCCGGATCAGACGATCGTCAGCGTCAGCGTCGACGAAACATTTCACATCCATCATCTGACGCAACACCGGATCTGTAAGCACGAGTATCCCCTCCACTATGACAACATCGCGAGGCTCTACTCTTACGGTCTCTTCCTGACGGGTGCATGTCAGGTAGCTGTATGTCGGCATCTCAATCGCCTTGCCGGCTTTCAACTGGCGCAAATGCTCGACAAGCAGGCTCCATTCGATAGCGTTAGGCTCATCGAAATTGATTTTGCTCCGTTCCTCAGGCGGCACATGCGAAGAGTCCTTATAATATGAATCCTGCGGCATAACGGCGACCTCTCCTGCCGGAAAGCTCGATAATATCTTGTTTACGACTGTCGTTTTGCCGGAGCCGGTTCCTCCGGCTATACCGATGATGAGCATTGTTATCTGGGATAAAAGGATTATTTTGATGGCGAAATTACGAAAATTTCGCGGTATAATGACAGTCTGATGCCTTTTTTATTGGAATTTTCTTACCTTTGTAGTGGAAAAGGCAGTCTCAGAGAATGTCTCCGCAGCCTTGACCGTTTGAGCAAAAATCTTAGCACCAAAGAATTATGATTATAACGTCATCGCTAAGCCAACTTGGCAAATACTGCATGTTCATTGCCAAGGCTTTCTCCATACCCGACAAATGGAAGGTCTTCTCCCGGCGGACTTTCCAGGAAGTGACAAAACTTGGAGTTGATTCCATACCCCTTGTAATCGTGATTTCCGTCTTCATCGGAGCCGTATGCACAATACAGATGAAACTCAACACCTCCAATCCGCTTATGCCTGCATATTCCGTCGGATTGGCAACCCGTGATATCGTCTTGCTGGAGTTCTCCAACTCCATTTTATGCCTGATACTTGCGGGAAAAGTCGGATCCAACATCGCATCTGAAATTGGCACCATGAGAGTCACCGAGCAGATAGACGCATTGGAAATCATGGGAGTAAATTCGGTCAACTATCTGGTTTTGCCTAAAATAGTCGCGTTTGTGGGATTCATGCCGGTACTGGGCGTTTTCTGCATCGGGACATCCATTCTCGGAGGCTATCTTGTAACGATCTTCACCGATCTCATATCAACCACCCGTTACACTTATGGGATACAGGCATTCTTCAATGAATGGTATGTCTGGTATGGCCTGATAAAGAGCCTTGTGTTCGCTTACATTATCGCATCCGTGGCTGCGTTTTTCGGCTACTACGTAAAAGGAGGAGCATTACAGGTCGGCAAAGCATCCACAAACGCGGTCGTATCCTCTTCAATCCTGATTCTTTTGTTTGATGTCATACTGACCAAACTCCTGCTGCAATGATCGAAGTCAAAAACCTCACGAAATCATTTGACGGGAAGACCATTCTCCACGATGTATCCGCCAAATTTTATACCGGGAAGACCAATCTGATCATCGGACAGAGCGGTTCCGGCAAAACTGTCCTGATGAAGTCTATCGTCGGACTTGTAACGCCGGAAGAGGGGGAAATACTTTACGACAACCGGGATTTCCTCAAGATGAATACCCGGCAGGTCAAGGAGCTGAGAAAGGAGATCGGAATGCTGTTTCAAGGATCGGCCCTGTTTGACTCCGAGACTGTACTTGACAATGTAATGTTCCCGCTGATGATGTTCACGTCAATGACACGAGGAGAGATGCTTGATCGTGCCCGCTTCTGTCTCGAACGCGTAAACCTTCAGGGGGCTGAAAAGAAATTCCCTTCTGAAATCTCCGGGGGAATGCAGAAGAGGGTAGCCATTGCCAGAGCAATAGCCCTTAATCCCAAATACCTGTTTTGCGACGAGCCTAATTCAGGCCTCGATCCTCGCACATCAATACTCATAGATGAATTGCTCCATGACATCACCCATGAGTACGGTATCACTACCATAATAAACACCCATGACATGAACTCCGTGCTCGGCATTGGGGAAAACATCATCTTCATCAACAAAGGCTATCGCGAGTGGGTCGGCGACAAAGAACGCATATTCACTACCGCCAACGAAGCCCTGAATGATTTCGTCTTCGCAACCCGTCTTTTCCAGAAAGTAAAAAACTATATCATTACCTCCGGACATAAAGAAATTTGATCAGCCCACTTTACACCGATACTATTACTATGGAATCCATACGCCAGCTTTATAAAATAGGAAACGGGCCGTCAAGTTCCCATACAATGGGTCCACGCAAGGCCGCGCAGATGTTTCTTGAAGAAATCCCGACAGAGACAAGACGCATTGAAGTGACGCTTTTCGGCTCACTCGCCGCCACCGGGAAAGGCCACCTTACAGACAAGGCCATACTCGAAGTCCTGACCCCGGTTTTACCAACGGAAATCATCTGGAAGCCGGAAACAGTACTCCCCTTCCACACCAACGGCATGCGTTTTGACGCGTTCGCTGCGGATGACACACTTTTGACCTCGCAGACATATTACTCGGTCGGCGGGGGTGACATAGTCAAGGAAGGGGAAAGCCGTCAACCGGCAGACTCCATATATTCCATGACCAAGATCAAAGACATATTGGGCTGGTGTGAAAGTACAGGCCTAAGTTACTGGGAATATGTCGGCCAAACTGAAGGCCCCGGTATATGGGACTACCTGCAGAAAGTCTGGCAGGTGATGAAAGCCGCCGTCGAACGCGGCATAGAAGCTGAAGGGGTACTTCCCGGCGGACTTGGTGTCCGTCGCAAAGCCGTAAGTTATCACGTCCATGCCGCCGGATACAACTCATCACTCAAAAGCCGTGGACTTGTCTATGCGTATGCCTTGGCCGTCAGTGAGGAGAATGCAGCCGGAGGAGAAATCGTCACAGCCCCCACATGCGGGTCCTGCGGCATTGTCCCTGCGGTGCTGTATCATCTTCATACCTCCAAAGGCTTTTCCGAGCAGCGCATACTGCGCGCCCTTGCCACAGCCGGCCTGTTTGGAAACGTTGTCAAGTTCAACGCCTCCGTGTCAGGTGCGGAAGTAGGATGCCAAGGTGAAGTGGGAGTCGCGTGCGCGATGGCAGCGGCCGCAGCCTCTCAACTCTTCGGCGGGACACCGGCCCAGATAGAATACTCTGCAGAAATGGGTCTTGAACACCATCTCGGCCTAACCTGCGATCCGGTCTGTGGTCTGGTACAGATTCCTTGTATTGAACGAAACGCTTACGCCGCCGCGCGAGCTTTGGATGCGAATCTATATGCCGCATTCTCCGACGGCCACCACCGCGTCGATTTCGACCGTATCGTAGAGGTTATGAAACAGACAGGCCATGACATCCCGTCTCTCTACAAGGAGACATCCCAAGGCGGACTGGCTGTTATCTGACAACGTTTACCGTCAGATTCATTTTCCGATACTCATACATCTGCTTATGACTTATTCCAATCCAGGAAGTTCCAGATGAAGTATGGGATATGGCTTTCCTTCCCCATCCGTGGTGTCACGGCCTACAATGGAGAACCCATGTTTCTGATAAAATTCAAATGCTTTCCTGTTCTGCTCATTGACATCCACTTTCTTTATACCCTTCTCTTTAACAGCAAATCCCAATAACAACGAGCCATAGCCTTTGCCCATCTCATATGGATGGACAAACAACATCTCAATATTGTCAGTACTAAGCCCGATAAAAGCGATCAATTCACCATCATCATTCCTGATGGCGTAAACATCGACATGAGGTAAATATTCAGAACGGATTCTAAGATGATAGAATGCCATATCATCAGTAGCAAGAAAATCGTGTGTGGCCTTGACTGATTCACACCATACCCCCGCCAAAGCATCATAATCGCAGTCTTTCGTTATTCTTTCAATCTTGATCATTATAAAAGCTTAATTTGGGGCATTATTTTTTAAGAGGGTTTTAATAATATGCTGTTATTAAACACCCCTAAGTTTAGAAAAAAGCGAGAGGCCAGAAATGACCTCCCGCCATACTCTCCGTAAATTCAGAGATTATTCATAATGGCCTTATGCCTTCACTTTGTCCACAACAGCCTTGAAAGCGGCAGGGTTGTTGAGAGCGAGGTCGGCAAGCACCTTACGGTTGATTTCGATGCCGGCTTTGTGAATGAGTCCCATGAGCTGGGAGTAAGAAAGACCCTCCATACGGGCGGCGGCGTTGATACGCTGGATCCAAAGAGCGCGGAAGTTGCGCTTTTTGTCCTTACGGTCGCGGTATGCATATGTGAGACCTTTCTCCCAAGTGTTCTTGGCGACGGTCCACACGTTACGACGGCAACCAAAGTAACCGCGGGTTAATTTGAGGATTTTCTTACGACGAGCGCGTGACGCTACATGGTTTACTGATCTTGGCATTTTTTTGACAAGTTTTGAATGTCAGCGGCAACGGCCTCTTAATTATTCGGCGTTGCTCTTGCGGCATGACATCCGGTTAGTAGATTTCGGACCACTTGGTATTGCTCAGGCCGGCCCGGTTGCCTTCGCCCTGACATCCGGCGTCAAGAGTAGCGCGGACTGTCGGGGAGGTTGTGTCTGGGGATACCCTCAGGCTCTTCGGGTTGAAGAATCGAAATGGCTAAGTCTCGATTACTTCAGGCCAAGTAATGCCTTCACGTTGGCTTGGTCTGCTTTGTTGACTGTGCCGAAGTGGGTGAGGTTTCTCTTCTGCTTCTTGGTCTTCTTCGTCAGAATGTGACTCTTGTAAGCATGTTTTCTCTTGATCTTTCCTGTTCCGGTAAGGGCGAACCTCTTTTTGGCACCGGAATTAGTCTTAATCTTTGGCATTTTTGTTAAATTATGATTTGATTAGTTTGGTGACGGATCACCATCTTAAGTAACGTATCGTGTGACGTTTTATTGCCTGCATAAACTGCAAAAACATCAACCGACCATTATTGTCAAGCTTTTTTTTTCGGAGAAAGCATGATTGTCATGCGTTTCCCTTCAAGAACCGGCATCTGTTCGACCTTTCCGAGATCCTCAAGGTCATTGGCAAATCGCAACAGCAAGACTTCCCCTTGCTCCTTGAAAAGGATCGAGCGTCCTTTGAAGAATACATAAGCCTTGACTTTGGACCCCTCCTGCAGGAAGCTCTGGGCATGTTTCAGCTTGAAGTTGTAGTCGTGGTCGTCAGTCTGGGGACCGAATCTGATCTCCTTCACTACCACCTTGGTTGCCTTGGCCTTCTGTTCCTTCTGACGCTTCTTCTGCTGATACAGGAATTTGGAATAATCCAGGATCTTGCAGACCGGAGGCTGGGCTGTGGGAGAGATCTCGACAAGATCGAGTTCCATCTCATCGGCGAGCTTCAAAGCCTGCTGGAGAGATACAATGCCGTTTTCGACGTTGTCACCTACAAGTCGCACTTCTTTAGCATGGATGCGCTCGTTGATATTGTAAGGTTCCTCTTTGCGTGGAGGACGCGGACCGGTCAACGGCGGACGCATTCCACCCGGACGCGGGCCTCCAAATCCACCTGGACGGGGACCTCCGAAACCTCCGGGACGTGGACCTCCGGGTCGAGGGCCCGAAAAACCTCCAGGTCGTCCGGCTGTAGAGCCTGCGGGACGAGGGGCAGAAGCCCCGGCCGGACGAGAGCCGCCCTGGCTGCGCTGGCCATAGCCACCTTGGGATGATGTGGAGTGCTGACCGTTTCCGGCCTGTCGGGGAGCGCCGTTGTTATGGCTGCCTCCCCCATAATTGGAGGGTCGTGATCCTCCGGAGTTCGTTGGTTTCTTATCCATTAAATGTTGGTTGGTGATTCTTTCTTCTAACGTCTGAGCCTTTCGGGTTGTTTAGGCGGGATAAAGGCCGTCTCTTTGCAATTACGTTTACAATTATTGGAGTTCCTTTACCAAACGGTCGATTTCTGCTGCGAAGTCGGCAATCTTCATGGTTCCTTTGTCACCTTCGCCCTGCTTGCGGACAGAAACTTCACCGTTTTCAGCTTCTTTTTCTCCGACAACAAGCATGTAAGGAATTCTTTTCAATTCATTGTCACGGATCTTGCGGCCGATCTTCTCGTTACGGTCATCCACCGTCACGCGGACATCAAGGTCATTGAGCTGACGGGCAACCTCATAGGCGTAATCATTGAATTTCTCCGAGATAGGCAGGATAATGGCTTGCTCAGGCGACAGCCAGAGTGGGAACTTACCTGCGGTATGCTCCAGAAGTACTGCAACGAAACGCTCCAACGAGCCGAAGGGCGCACGATGGATCATCACGGGACGATGCTTCTGATTGTCCGCGCCGGTATACTCCAGCTGGAATCTCTCAGGCAGGTTGTAATCCACCTGAATTGTGCCGAGCTGCCAGCGGCGCCCTATCGCGTCCTTGACCATGAAGTCAAGTTTCGGCCCATAGAAAGCAGCCTCGCCAAGCTCTTTGCGGGCTTTCAGGCCTTTCTCCTCACAGGCTTCTATGATAGCCTGTTCGGCGAGATGCCAATTCTCATCTGAACCGATATACTTGTCCTTGTTGTTAGGATCACGCAGTGAGATCTGAGCCTCGTAATTGTCAAACTTCAGAGCGTTGAATATATATAGGATGATATCCATAACCTTGAGGAATTCATCCTTTATCTGCTCGGGAGCACAGAAGATGTGCGCGTCATCCTGGGTGAAGCCACGTACTCGTGTAAGCCCGTGAAGCTCTCCGGTCTGCTCATAGCGATATACCGTCCCGAACTCTGCCAGACGTAAAGGCAGATCACGATAAGAACGCGGAGATGTCTTGAATATCTCGCAGTGGTGAGGACAGTTCATCGGTTTGAGCATATACTCTTCCCCTTCCTGCGGCGTGTGGATGGGCTGGAACGAGTCTTTGCCATACTTGGCATAGTGACCGGAAGTCACATAAAGCTGCTTGTTGCCGATATGCGGAGTTATCACCTGCAGATAACCGTACTTTTTCTGTATCTTGCGCAGGAACTGCTCAAGACGGTCACGCAAAGCCGCCCCCTTCGGGAGCCAGAGAGGAAGTCCGGCACCGACATTTGTGGAGAATGCAAACAACTCCATTTCTTTGCCGAGCTTGCGGTGGTCGCGTTTCTTTGCCTCCTCAAGCAGCACAAGATACTCATCGAGCATCTTTTTCTTGGGGAAAGTGATGCCATACACACGGACAAGCTGATTGCGTTTTTCATCACCACGCCAATAAGCACCAGCCAATGACATAACCTTGCAAGCCTTGATCATTCCCGTAGAAGGAAGATGCGGCCCGCGGCACAGATCGGTAAACGCCCCCTGAGTGTATGTCGTTATTGAACCATCCTCCAATTCGGAGATAAGCTCACATTTGTAGTTTTCCTCACGATCACCGAACATTTTCAAGGCATCAGCCTTGGAAATATCAGCCCTGACAATCTGCTCATCGCGGCGGGCGAGCTCAAGCATCTTCGCCTCAATAGCAGGAAAATCGGCAGCTGTTATATTGTGACCGTTAGGATCAATATCATAATAGAACCCGTTTTCAATCGCAGGACCTATGCCGAATTTTACTCCGGGAAAAAGTTCCTGCAGGGCTTCGGCCAAAAGATGGGCTGACGAATGCCAGAAAGCATGCTTGCCTTCAGGATCCTCCCATTTGAACAGCTTGAGAGAAGCGTCCTCATTGACAGGACGGCTAAGGTCCCAGTCCTTGTCATTGACGGTTGCGGCGAGAACCTCGCGCGCAAGCTGCGGCGAAAGGCTACGGGCGATTTCGAGAGGAGTCGTCCCGGCCTCATACTGTTTTACCGAATTATCGGGAAACGTGATGTTAATCATTGCTATTTTTTGTTTATCAAACAATTGCCATCAACAACATGGCAACCAAACAATAAAAATCTGCGACAAGCCCCTCCCGGAAGCTCCTCATAAACAACAAAGGAGGGGTATTCCAGAGGATCAAGGCGCAAAACCGCCACAAAGTTAACAAAAAATTTCTATTTTTCAGGATAATACACAACAATATTTGATCCTGAAGTACTTTTGTGGCATGGCGGTATGAAAAACAACCTTGACTTTGCCAGCAAACTTAAAAAACACAGCCGGGTCAAGATTTTCCAGATTTCCCCAACCGTTTTATACCATATTGCCACAAGATGGCAAACAGGTGTGAGCGATACTTCCGATCCTTTGCGGACAATCGCAGGTATCTTACAAGCAACTTCCTCACAAAAGCTTTAGGATAAATGCCGGGGGTTCGGATAGCAGTGCGTATAAAGTCATAATCCATACGTGATTTGATCTCGTCAAAATCGGCATTTGCCCCATCGTCGACTCCGGCCGGCAGCATTTTGGACCACTTACGGTCGGTCAATTCAATCGTGGCCTCCGCCCATGCGAGATTGTAGCTTCCATTGGAATAATGGCAAACATCAGCCCCAAAATAAACATAATTTGTATGAGTCCGGGATATTTCCAGGCAAAAATCTATGTCATAACAATGGAAGCCCGTCAAAGCCGCCTCGTCAAAAGGATATTCACGCCACACATCCCGAGACACAAACATACCCAATCCGTCAACAACCATGACCGGTCTGAACATCACTCCGATCTTCATCCCCTGATGTATTATTCTACGGAATGGCCCGTCATTATAATAAAGATGCCCTATAGAATAGTCGTATCCTTGACCCCAAGGGGAATAGGCGGCTGTCCGGACCATACTGCCAATAAAACCTATGACTCCTGTTTCTTTTTCGGCCAATTTTTCAGCAACCGCATTGCCCCAGTCATCAGATTCAAACAGCACATCCTCATGGACAAAAAACAGGTATGGAGCCTTGGACTGCGAAGCCCCGAAATTATAGGCTTTCGCTATCGGCCATTTTCGCTGGCGGTTGTCTACCACCACGAAGTCACACTCCACACCAGCGGTTGATTTTATGTTTTCAATAGTAGCAGCAGCCCTGGCCGGGTCAACACTGCATATGATAACGGAGAATACAGGTTTTAATTGGGATTGTTCCATTGTGATTACTATATTAATGTGCCAATGGCCATATCATGTGTTTATACACCCAGAGCCATAGATATGACCTTTTCCCGGACATTACATCGGAAAGACATCGGCGGCCTGCGTCATCAAGCTTTCCTGCAAGTTCGGCCACACCGTTTCTCTTCACATATTTCAACAACTTGTAACACTCATAACGGAATCTCGGCTTATCATTTCCACCGACCATAAGCATCATATACACCCGTATCATCTCTCTTTCACTCTCAAAGGAGCCTTTCTTTCCCTTGGCTTTGCCGATCACACTCATTGAATGTTGACGGAAAGAGTTGAGCTGACTTTTGATCCAAACGATTTTCCCTCCTTGGATCGCCATAGCCCAGAAAAGCCAGTCTCCGACATATCGCATTGACAGATACGGCTTGCTTCGGAAAGCATCCCATTTTGACTTCCGAAACAAAATCATGCTTGCATTATAGCACAGATTGCCATCAAGCATCCCTTCGTTTTTCAAAAACGAATCACCATCATATATGACAGTGCTGCCATCTCCTGACGAATGCTCAAGATGATTGTAAGGCAACTCTGCCCCTCCTGAATCAATCAACCGGGACATAGTCTTGACGACAGTCACCTCATCATCAGCCTCAATAGCCGCTACCGTCCTTTCTAAAAACATGGGATCAGCGACATCATCCGCCTCCGCGATCCAGACATACTTGCCTCTGGCAAGCTCCAGACCTCTCTCCCATTGAACAAACGGATTTCCGCTGTTGGTCTCATTGAAAACCACTTTACTGACCATAGGATTATCGGCATAACGTTTGATCACCGCTCTCGAATCATCTGTAGAGCAGTCATCCAGTATTATGACCTCGAAATCTCTAAATGTCTGTCGCAGCACCGATTCCAGCCTTTCCGGAAGATAACGGGCATAATTGTAATTCGGAATTATGACAGAGACCAACGGAGCATTCATTAACTGCGGGAAAAATGAAATTGTGTGTAATCATAACAATTAACTATCCCGGAAGCACCCATATATAAGAGTCCCTCCGGGATTGTTAAATGTTAAGCAAGTTGTCAGCCGGAGTTGATTATTCGGCAGGAGCTTCTTCAGCGGCGGGAGCCTCCTCTGCGGGAGCTTCAGCAGCAGCCTTGGCAGCCTCTTCAGCGGCCTTTGCGGCAGCGATTTCAGCCTTCTTCTTAGCCACCTCTTCTGCCTTGGCGGCGTTCTTGGCCTGCTCGGCAGCAAGACGCTCCTTAGCGGCAGCGGCTTTCTTGTCGGCGTTGGATGCCTTCACCGCTTCAACTGTTTTTTGCTTGTCTGCCTTCCAGGCATCGAAACGACGCTGAGCTTCAGCTTCGTCGAACGCGCCTTTCTTGACACCGCCCTGAAGGTGCTTCATCAACAGCACGCCCTCCTTGGAAAGGATGCTGCGGACTGTGTCGGTAGGCTGTGCGCCCACATTGACCCAATACAAAGCTCGCTCAAAGTTGAGTGTGACAGTAGCAGGATTAGTGTTGGGATTGTAAGAGCCAATCCTCTCAATAAACCTACCATCTCGTGGTGCCCTGCTGTTGGCGATTACAATAGGATAGAACGCATAGTTCTTACGACCATGACGTTGCAGTCTGATTTTTGTTGCCATTAAAAATATTGTTAATGAGTTTGTATTGCGTCTCCCTGCCAACGCGTGACCGGGAAATGCGACCGCAAAGTTACAAAATCTCCGCGAAATCACCAAACTTCCGGATTCATTTTTATGGTCTTACGATTTCACTCTCCGACTCATACTACATGTCTCGCGATTTTGGAATTTTTTTCGTGCATTTATACTCTCAAAGCGACGCCAACACTCCCCTAAGAATAACTTAGGCTGTAACGCCTGATTTCTCAAAGCGTTACAGCCTAACTGTAGGATTATGTTAGAATAGCTTCTTTTATTCGATAGCTGCCTGCGCCGCAGCTACGCGGGCGATAGGCACACGATATGGAGAGCAGCTGACATAGTTCATGCCGAGTTTGGCACAGAATTTCACGGAGCTGGGTTCACCGCCATGCTCGCCGCAGATGCCGACTTTCAACTCGGGACGAGCGGCACGGCCTTTCTTGACACCCATCTCGACAAGCTGGCCGACACCCTCCTGATCGAGGACTTCAAATGGATCGGTCTTGATGATGCCATGCTCCTTGTAGAACTTGAGGAACTTGGGAGCGTCATCGCGGGAGAACCCGAATGTCATCTGGGTAAGGTCGTTGGTCCCGAACGAGAAGAACTCTGCGACAGTAGCTATCTGGTCGGCAACAAGAGCGGCGCGAGGAACCTCGATCATTGTGCCTACGAGATAAGGCAGTGATTGTCCCTGCTCCTCGAACACCTTGGAAGCTGTGATATGGATAATGTCAGCCTGGTTCTGGATCTCTTTCAGAGAGCCGACAAGAGGTATCATGATTTCGGGCTTAACATCAATGCCACGGGCCTTTACTGCAAGAGCGGCCTCTATGATGGCACGGGTCTGCATCTCGGTGATTTCGGGATATGTGATTCCGAGACGGCAACCGCGATGGCCGAGCATCGGGTTGAACTCCTCAAGAGCGTCTACTTTGGCTTTTACCTCCGCGAGGGTGATACCCATCTCATCGGCCAGCTCTTTCTGAGTGGCAGTCTGATGAGGAACGAACTCATGCAATGGGGGATCAAGCAGACGGATGGTCACGCCGTAACCGTCCATAGCAGTGAAGATACCCTCGAAGTCGCCACGCTGCATCGGAAGCAACTTGGCAAGAGCTGCTTTACGACCTTCCACGTCGGAAGCAAGGATCATCTCGCGCACAGCCTTGATTCGGTCTCCTTCAAAGAACATGTGTTCTGTACGACAGAGACCGATACCCTGTGCTCCGAAATGACGGGCCTGCTTGGCATCGCGGGGAGTGTCTGCGTTAGTACGGACAAGAGTCTTGGTGTATTTGGCGGCAAGATTCATGATAGCGCCGAAATCTCCGTCAAGCTCAGGCTCAACAGTCGGCACCTGGCCATCATAAACATCACCGGTCGAACCATTCAGAGAGATCCAGTCACCCTCCTTATAGGTCTTGCCACCCATCTCTACGGTACGGGCTTCATAGTCCACCTTGATCTCACCTGCTCCGGAGACGCAGCACTTGCCCATACCGCGGGCAACGACAGCCGCATGGCTGGTCATACCGCCGCGCATCGTGAGGATTCCCTGGGCTACCGCCATACCGCGGAGGTCTTCGGGAGAGGTCTCGATACGGACAAGAACCACTTTCTTTTTCTTTTCGGCCCATGCCTCGGCATCGTCAGCGAAGAATACGATCTGCCCGGTAGCTGCACCGGGAGAAGCGGGAAGACCTTTGGCTACGACAGTGGCACGCTTAAGGGCATCCTTGTCGAATACGGGGTGGAGAAGCTCGTCGAGTTTCTGCGGCTCCATGCGGAGGAGGGCTGTCTTCTCGTCGATCTCGTCGGCACGGAGAAGGTCCATCGCGATCTTCACCATCGCGGCACCGGTACGTTTGCCGTTACGGGTCTGGAGCATCCAGAGCTTGCCGTCCTGGATTGTGAACTCCATGTCCTGCATATCCTTGTAGTGATCCTCAAGCTTGTGGGCGATTGCAATAAGCTCGGCGGCGCAGACAGGCATAGACTCCTCAAGAGAGGGATACTTGGAAGCACGCTCCTCTTCTGTGATGCCCTGAAGGGCAGCCCAGCGGCGCGATCCCTCGACAGTAATCTGCTGGGGAGTACGGATACCGGCGACCACATCCTCCCCTTGGGCGTTGATGAGGTATTCGCCGTTGAATATGTTCTCACCTGTGGCGGCATCGCGGGAGAACGCCACACCGGTGGCGGAATTGTTGCCCATGTTGCCATACACCATTGCCTGGACATTGACAGCCGTACCCCACTCTTCGGGGATCTGGTTCATGCGGCGATAGAGGATTGCTCGCTCGTTCATCCATGAATCAAACACGGCACAGATTCCGCCCCAGAGCTGATCCCATGCGGAATCAGGGAAATCCTTTCCGGTGTACTCCTTTACTGCAGCCTTGAAACGCTTCACGAGTTCCTGAAGATCTTCCACAGTCAGCTCGGTGTCGAACTTGACTCCTTTCTCCTCCTTGACCTGGTCGATGATAGCCTCGAAAGGATCTGTCTCGGTCTTGCTTTTGGGCTTCATGCCAAGCACGACATCACCATACATCTGCACGAAACGACGGTAGCTGTCCCACGCGAAACGAGGATTGCCGCTCTTGTCGGCGAGCGCCTGCACGGTCGCGTCATTCATGCCGAGGTTCAGGACAGTATCCATCATACCCGGCATGGAGGCACGGGCACCGGAACGCACGGAAACCAACAGGGGGTTGGCGGGATCGTCGAATTTCTTTCCTGTAAGAGTCTCAACATGGGCAATGGCCTTCTCGACTTCAGGCTTGATGGCTTTCACCACATAGTCGCGACCATATTGGGTATATTCCGTGCAAACTTCCGTAGTAATGGTGAAACCGGGAGGCACAGGCATCCCCAGGAGATTCATCTCAGCGAGGTTGGCACCTTTGCCGCCAAGGAGATTGCGCATCGATGCATCTCCTTCAGCCTTACCGTCGCCGAAAGTGTAGATTTTTTTTGCCATGGGTTGGTTGAACTGTTTAGATTAAAGTTTTTAACCGTTCTGGTCAAGTATTTAAGTAATTATTGTTATATGCGGTTGTGTTGGATTTATCTGAAATACATGCTTCGGACATCAATCTCAACAGAGCCGGAGCGTTCTGCAAAGTTACGAAAATCCGACGAAAAACGCCAAACTGACGAATAATTTTTTAAGTCATAACATTATAAAACCTGTTGGAAAATCGTAACTTTGCAAACTGAATTAAATAACGTCATAATTCGGTATCGGATTATCCGGATTAAAGATTTTTCCATATACTTATAATTGATTGACATTCCCGTTGTATAGAGCAAGGGGATCACACATTGACATGGGTAGAAAGAAAAAAGAACTCCCCTTGCTTGAGGGATTGGAGATAACGGCAGTTGCCGCCGAGGGCAACGCCATCGCCCGTAATGGAGAGATGGTAGTGTTCATTCCTTACGGAGCGCCCGGTGACATCGCCGATGTGAAAATCGACCGAAAAAAGCACTCGTATGCCGAGGGGCATATCGAACGGCTTGTAAAGCCCTCACCCATTCGCATCGAGCCTTTTTGCTCCCATTTCGGCACATGTGGTGGTTGTCGCTGGCAGCATCTCCCTTATGAGGAGCAATTGAAAGCCAAACAACAACAAGTCGAGGATGCATTGCGAAGGATCGCGAAGGTCGACCTTCCAGAAATCACGCCGATCCTCGGTTCGGAAGCCACCCGCGAGTACCGCAACAAGATGGAGTACACTTTCTCCAATAAAAAATGGCTGACATGGGAACAAATGCGGTCTGAAGAGGAATTCCCCGACCGTGATGCTGCCGGATTCCATATACCCGGAGCATTCGACAAAGTGCTCGACATAGAGAAATGTCATCTACAGGATGATCTGGGAAACAGGCTTCGCCTCCATGTGAAAGCCTATGCCAAGGCCGAAGGCCTGTCATTTTTCGACCTCCGCACCCAGACGGGACTTCTCCGCACAATGATGATCCGCATCGCTTCCACAGGAGAGACAATGGTGGTGCTGTCATTCGGAGAAGAAAATCCCGATGCGATAAAGGCTCTTTTGGATGATTTGCGCCACAATTTCCCGGAACTCACATCATTGATGTATGTGGTGAACACCAAGGCCAATGACACAATCACAGACCTTGACATCATTCTTCATTCCGGCAATTCTTACATCGAAGAGGAGATGGAAGGATTACGTTTCAGAATCGGCCCTAAATCTTTTTATCAGACCAACTCCCGCCAGGCATACAATCTTTACAAGGTGGCTCGCGAATTTGCAGGCCTTACCGGTAACGAACTTGTATATGACCTTTACACCGGCACCGGGACAATCGCCAATTTCATCGCCCGACAAGCCCGCAAAGTGATCGGCATCGAATATGTCGAGGATGCCATTCGTGACGCGAGACTGAATGCCGAGGTCAACAATCTTGACAACACGCAATTCTTCGCGGGAGACATGAAAGATGTCCTCACTTCTGAATTCATCGCCGCTCACGGACATCCGGATGTGATGATAGTGGATCCGCCACGCGCCGGAATGCACAATGATGTCATAAATGTAATCCTCGAGGCCGAACCGAAACGGATAGTGTATGTGAGCTGCAATCCCGCCACACAGGCGCGTGATCTGTCTCTGCTTGACTCAAAGTATAGAGTCACCGCCGTACGACCTGTCGACATGTTCCCCCATACCCATCATGTCGAGAATGTGGTCAGACTCGACCGGAGAGAACCTGAAACATCCGTGGGAGAGTCATATCAGGATTGAACAGTCTCGGGATAAAACATTATCTCGAACCAAGGATTTTCGGGGACGAGCCTCAACGGCTCTGCCCCTTTTTTCATTTCCCCATCACAACATGAACCGACTGGAGAAACTGACATCCTGCCGGTCTTCCTAAGTTTACGCCATATTCCGCGAGCCACAAATCCCATGGTGTATCTCAAATTTATTTCCACACATGGAGCTATCCAGCCGGCAGCCTTTCCATCTCCACATACCATCATATCTATTCCAATCGGTCCGCTATATCCATCTCCAAGGACACAAGGCAGAATCTTGGCGACTCTATCTCTAACAGCCTCAATATCCTCCCTTGAGACCAGACATGAAAGCTTATCCAATATCAACTCATCCGGTCCGACATAGTTCCCTCCATAATTTGTCGCGGTCGAATTATAAAACAATGAATACCCTGAAAACTCCGCCATCCTTTCCCTATACTCAAAAAGCATCGCGAAATCCAGCAACTTAGGCATCAAAGGCTCGACCATAACGCTGCCTTGGTGTCTGATTATCCCCTCGATTCTCTGACGTGAACCATCAAGAGAGAGCTTGGTGACAGGAAACACACCCCTGCCGCTTGACGACCAGGGTGATTTCAACATAGCAGACTCATTTTCCATGACAAAACGCTCTACGACTTGAAATGACTGTGCTTCCAAAGGCATGTTGAAAGGCAGACACCCGTATCCGGCAGACCATAATGACAAAAAAGCCAGAGAGGTACGCCTATGGGAAAGATCTCGCCTCGCTGGCATTTGGCCGAAAATATCCGCCATTGTCCATGACGGGATCCCTGCTTTCTCGAATTGGGCCACAGTATCATGACTCCATCCCCAGGGAGACAGTTCTAACCGCGATTCCTCATCCACACGGGAAACCGCCGTCGGCCCTGACAGCCCATATTGATCTGTCAATTTACCGGACCATGAACAAACATCGCCTATGTCGTCTCCGTTCACCAGTATCAAGTCTCCGGCATTGCCGAGCCAGAAAGGCAACATCGCTCCGGCCCTGTGAAGCAATGCCGCCTGACGGGGCGGAGTGATTCTGGGAAGGCCGCTTGCGAGAGCGATGTCATTCTCCGGATTAAACAGAAATAACCGTTTCATATCACAAAATTACAGACTTTTCCGTAATTTTGCATTATCAAAGCATATGGGGGCCGTGGAATACCCCCATTAAAACAAAGAAGTCCAGATGAGCGACGTAATACAACTACTCCCTGATTCAGTTGCCAACCAGATCGCCGCCGGAGAGGTCATACAACGTCCCGCCTCGGTGATAAAAGAGCTGGTCGAGAACTCCATTGACGCTGGAGCCACACAGATCAAGATAATACTACGTGACGCAGGCAAGACCCTCATACAAGTGGTGGATAACGGATGCGGGATGTCTGACACGGACGCACGCCTGGCTTTTGAACGACACGCCACCTCCAAAATCCGCCAGGCTTCTGATCTCTTTGAACTCCACACCATGGGATTCCGAGGGGAAGCTCTCCCTTCTATAGCCGCTGTCGCCCAAATAGATTTGCGGACAATGCGCCGTGACTGCCAAATAGGCACGCACCTCGAACTGGCGGCTTCCAAATTTGTCAGCCAGACACCTGATGCCTGCGCCCCCGGAAGCAATCTCGCGGTAAAGAATCTTTTTTTCAATTTTCCTGCAAGACGCAAATTCCTTAAAAAGGATGCCGTAGAACTGGGCCATATCACCCGTGAATTCGAACGTCTCGCCCTTGTCAATCCCTCAGTGGAATTCGAGTTGTACCACAATGATGTCAATCTATACCAACTGCTTCCCGGGACAATGCGCCAACGTATCGCCGGCCTGTTCGGCAAGTCGATAGACAAACAGCTCATACCCGTGGAAACTGAGACACCCTTGGTGAAGATCAACGGATTCGTCTGTCTCCCGGAATTCGCCCGCAAACGCAATGCCCAGCAATTCTTCTTCGTAAACGGGCGCAACATGCGCCATCCATATTTCCATAAAGCAGTTATGAACTGTTACGAAGAACTGATAGCGGCAGAACATCAGCCCAACTATTTCCTCAATTTTGAAGTTGACCCGCAGACGATAGATGTGAACATCCATCCGACCAAAAGCGAGATCAAATTCGAGAACGAGCAACCTATCTGGCAGATCCTGTCGGCTGCGATCAGGGAATCTCTTGGGAAATTCAATGCGATTCCGGCTTTGGACTTTGACAAGGATGACGCTCCGGAAATACCGGTCTTCGACCCAAGCATGGCCGAAAGGCTTGACCTTGGATCACTTGACAGTTCCTATAACCCGTTTGCTTCCGCCACAAATAAGGGGGACAATCTTTCCAACAACAGGGATGAAACACCATCACCTTCATTTTCCTCCGGGAATGAGCCTTCACGGCTAAATTCCCGACAGACATTTGACCCCCGGTTTTCCACACCCGGAGAGTTTGATTCAAGGAGCAGCCACTTAAACAACTGGGATAAGCTTTATGCTGATTTCCAAAGCGCCACAACTGCCGGAGACCCGACCTCAATTCATCAACCCACTCCTGAAAGTTTCCTTGTGGACGAAACTGCATCATCCCCCGGCATCGAAGCAAGCGCTCTTAACACCCTCCCGGAAATGGGCCCGATCTCTCAATCGGGCGGTTTGCTCCAGCTTGCCAACAGATACCTCGTCACAATCGGCAATGACAGCCTGATCCTGGTCGACCGTCACAGAGCACATGTCAAAATCTTGTTCGAGAGGTTTTTCTCCAGCACCCGATCATCTGTCGGAGAATCACAACAAGTGCTGTTTGCTGATATTGTGGAATTGACTCCTGCGCAGAAAGGGATTCTCGACAGCATCGCTCCGGAAATAAAGTCACTCGGATACGAACTGGAATTCTCCCATGCATCTGATGAAGGGATTTTCCGTTGTGAGATACGGGCAATACCGGCAATGCTTCCCGACAACAACGGAGCGGAGGCGCTGATGAAAATAATCGCCGACGCGGAGGAGGGTTCCGGACTCCCGGAAGAGGATCTACGCCGTCGTCTGGCTCTTTCGCTGGCTCAATCGGCGGCGATACGCGCCAACCACATACAGCAACATTCAGACGCAGAACGTCTCTTGGGACAGCTGTTTGCGCTCCCGGATCCATCATACACCCCTGACGGCAAACCCATAATATTACAGATTCCCGTGTCAGAAATCGCCAGGAGGCTATGACAAGACACTTGCCCGGAATATCCAGGCAGTCAGTCATAACGGGAATAAGCCCGGATCAATGCTGTCCCGACTTTCTGAATCCATTGGCGATAGTGACAAGGCGGTTATAAAGCGAATGCAATGGCAACCCCATGACATTATAATAATCACCACGGATACCTGACACTCCTATGTAACCGATCCATTCTTGTATGCCGTATGCTCCGGCTTTGTCAATCGGCCTGTATTTATCGACATAATAGTCAATCTCTTCATGAGACAATGGGGCGAAATCAACCTCCGTGGTCTCTGAAAAAGTGACCATACGCTTAGTGGTCGCAAGAGTCACACCCGTCACAACCTTATGGGTATGTCCAGCAAGAAGCCGTAACATCATTGCGGCATCCTCCGCATCGGAGGGCTTTCCCAGTACCTCTCCCCTACTTATGACGACCGTGTCTGCAGTCAGCAGGATCTCTTTGTCTTTCAGCTGTCCCATATAAGGGTGAGCCTTCTTGCGTGATATATAAGCGGCCACCTCTTCGGCTCTCATTTTTGCCGGATATGACTCGTTGACTTCTATCAACGGTAGTATTTCCACATCCACATCAAGTCGTCCCAGCAATTCCCTACGTCGCGGGGAATGCGACGCGAGCAAAATCTTGCAGTCCTCAAGTGGCTTGTACCGGTTTTCTGTAGGTGTCATTCTTTCTATTTTTCTCCTAAATGTCTGCAGCCGACGAATTTACTCTCACTCAGCGATTCCGCGCGATTCACCAGCCGAACGCCTTGTCTGTCAAGGCCCATATGCCTTTGGCACGCATCACTTCCTCCAATATGTCACGCGCCACGCCATGTCCTCCACACACAGGTGACACATATCCGGCCACCTCCATAACATCTGTGGCTCCGTCTACAGGCGCGACAGCCAGACCGGCATACCGCATGCACTCGTAATCGGGGACATCGTCTCCGCAATAGACAACCTCCTCCGGCTTCAGACCATGACGGGATATCCATTCCTTGAATACAGGCAGTTTCATTCCTACACCTGTGTAAATTTCCGTGATGCCAAGTCCTTCAAACCTCTCGGTTATTCCGGGCGACACCGCCCCCGTTATGATCGCGAGCCTCAACCCTCGTTTTACCGCGAGCTGCATGGCAAAACCATCCTTGGTGTTCACTGTCCGGCGTGGCACACCGTTGTCTCCCAATGGAATAGTAGAGGTAGACAAGACACCGTCCACATCGAAAACGAGGCCTTTGATTTTAGTCAGATCATACGAAATCTTGCTCATGTGTTTCTGGATATCATGTCATTCATAAAGTTTCAATATCTTCTCTGTCAGAAGAGAATATACAGGCTTCAAGTCGGGCGGCAAGGAAACAAGATGTTTGTTTATAACCTGCATGTCACCTCGCCTCGCCGGACCCGTCATAGCTTCTGCCGGAGATTTTTCCTCCAATTTACCAAGAGTCGCCTTAAGCAAAGGCAACATGAAGCGTATGTCAAGTCCATGAAGCTGTAAAAGGCGATCAGCCTCAGCCCACATCAGATTGGCGAAATTGCAGGCAAACACGGCAGCCACATGAATCGACTCGCGCAAATCACTGCCAGCCAACATTACGGTGCGGGATATGCCTGATGCTATGTCATACAGTTTATCGGCTATGTCTCGCGAGGATCCTTCAATCAGCATCGGTATGTCACTGAAATCCACCGCGACATCACGCGAGAAAGTCTGCAATGGATAGAAAACCCCATATCTGCTCTTCCTGCCGGAAAAGACATCCATGCCTACACTCCCGGATGTATGAATCCATATACCGGGAAAATCCGGAGTGGAGGAAATGACATCTATGATGGAGTCATCATTTACTGCGATCAGATACAAATCCATGTCATCCCTCAATGCCCGTAGGTCTGTAACAGCCTCACACACCGTATGATCCGGAAGACAAGAATCAAGATCCTGATTAATCTTCACGCCAAGCCGCATAGCAGATGTCTCGCTTCGGGCGACAATCTGGCAGATCTCCGCGCTGCCGTAAAAAGCCTCCGCGAGATGGGTGGCCACATTTCCGGCTCCGATTATCGCTATCTTCATTCAGCAGCTTGTTTCCAACATCCGAGATGCACTTTCTCCCATAGAAGTTTATCGGGATTTACAGGCTTGCGCTCCTCGTCCTTGTGGCCGATGGTGACGATGCATAACACCGCGAACTCCTCTGGTATGCCAAGAGCCTCCCTGACATACTCCTCAGCCGGGACACCGTCATCGCCATATCGTTCGCGAACCTCCACCCAACAGCTTCCGAGTCCGAAATCCTGCGCCTGAAGCTGCATCAGTATGGCTGCGATCGAAGCATCCTCAATCCAGGCGTCCGACCTCGTGATATCAGCTGTCACTACTATCGCCAAAGGCGCGGAAGCTACGGAAGCCGCGTAATTCGATTTGCAATGGCTAAGCTTCTCAAGCATTTCCTTATCCTCGATGACAACAAACTGCCAGGGACGGACACTTTTTGATGATGGAGCCATCAAAGCCGCCTCTATTATCTGGCGTACCTGATCGGCATCAACAGGCTGGGGCGTATAACGACGTATGCTCCGGCGGTTGATCAAAAGTTCATGGAAGTTCTCCATATGGATTCTTTTTTCTGAAAAATACATGTTCCCAGATAAACAACGCCTCTCTCTCCCATCAGGATCAACGGCGGCAAATCCATGCGTCAGGGACAGCCGCCTGCTCTTTCTGCGCGACAGCCTCCTCGTAAGTGCTACCAGTGGCAACATATACTCGGAATTTGCCATCCTGGTGCAACACATCCAATCGTTTCCCTTTGTTTTCAGACATGTACTGATTTGCCTGCTCCTCTGCCGGGAAAGATGCCACTATCACACAATATGGATCATAAGCTTTGAATCTCGTCTCAGTGTGGGCAGCTCTTGACTCAGTCCTCTGTGATTTGCCAGAGGCAACATCCACGTTTTGCCCGCTTTGGTCATCGAAAGATTCTGGCGCTGACTCCGGTTCAAGATTGTCTGTTGGCAACATATCTTCTTCAGACTCTGCTTCGACAGAAATGGAATGTTTTTCGTTCGTCAGGCTGGCCCCTGAATTGGCAGCTATGTTATCCGTCGGAGCGATAGACGCTTTCATCGGTTCATTTTCAACCAGGACCGGATTGATGAAAAAGAGAGCCAAGGTCACAATCACAGCAAGTGAGGCCGCTATACCCACCACACTTCTTCTGAAAAGTCCACGCCTGCTTTCCTCCGGGGATGTGCTCTCATCCTCACATGTATTTCCCTCCCATTTTATCGAAGAGACCGATGCTTTGTCGGGAGCATAACGTGATATGGCGTTTCCGAGACATGGGGAACCGTCTCTTTCTCCCGATCTCACGATGTTATCCGCGTGTCGCAGATAAAGTGGTGTCAAGCCGTAATACCTAAAATCCCATCCGGAGATATCATAGGAATAAAACATGATGGTGCCATATTCCGTATAAATAAGTTCGCCAAGCTTTCCAAGAGCCAATGAGCGGAACGTCATCAGCTGCTGATACAGACAGTCGGCTTCTTCTTTGACTATCCGACGGGCGGCTTCAAAAGAAATACCGTCGCGACGAGCCACGGATGACTCCAGAACACCGTCTGATTCCACCAAAGCCCCATTGAAGACCAACTCTCTTGAAGGAGGAAGCAAAACGAGAGAATTGCGGCTGTCAAACCTCGCTGATTTATAGCGGACCATCAAGGCACCTATTCCCGGCACCGTCACGCAGTCATGACAGCGAAGGAGGTATTCGAGATGGTCTATTATCAGATTCACGGCTATTTAATTGTGTTTTAATAATTTTCCGCATATTCACTCCCGGGGAATAATACTCCAGAGAGAATTCAGATTTGCAAAGTTAGTAAAAATTAAATATATTTTCAATAGATATCATCAACTATCTGCCCGTATCATCATAAACTATTTATCCATCTTAAATGATAGGCAACTGGACGAAATGCGGAACAGCAGGCACTTGAATATGGCGGTTTGGATGGAAAAGCCTGCCGCTCCGCATGTTAATATCAAAGTTTTGCTGCAAATATAACTCAAAGACTTTTATGACTTATGTTAACAAACCATAAATTAACAAAGCTGCCAAATCACATTGGCAGCTTTGTTAATCTAAGAATTTATAAACGTGGCGATTACGGCCACAAAATTTGGCCCAATTGTGTTACAATATAGTTACAGAGCAATACACAACTCTATAAGAATCAGCATGTATATGGCAAAAATATTTGTAACACGTCTTATATTGACATCATTCAGTAACGACGTCCTTGCCACCCTCGTCAAATGCCTCAACAGGCATTGAAGCTTCAAGCGTGACATAAGCCATAGCGGGTTGTTGAGCAAGCTGATTGTACTTTGCCGTCAACTTTTCCTGGATCAACATTGACAAGGTTGCCAGCTCATCTTTCTGCGTCGGATCGAGTTTCACGCCAATCTGCTCAAAAGCATTGGCCTGCACAGCGAGCGAGTCAAGATAGATAGCGTAGGAAGCGCGGGAGGATATGGTATCGATGACCGCGGGCTGCGCCTTGAGCTTTGCAACATATGCGTCATATTCCTCATGGCCGCCACAAGATGACAACGCCGTCAAGCATACGCAGGCAAAAAAGATGGAATATATTGTTTTCTTCATTTCAGGTTTCTTTTTATTTAATTCAGCAATACAGCTTGGAATTTTCCTATTCTTAGCCAAATTCAAGCACACCTTAGAATTATTCCAATTTGAAAAGCGCAGATTCAGGATTTCGATTCAGCCGGATGCTCTTTGATAAAGGCGACTGCGACTGCGCCGAGGAAGAGTGATACACCGGCTATAACCATCATCATATATTGCGGGGCGAGCTGGTCTGCGTCTCCAAGAGCTGACAATATCACACCTCCAAGAAGCGCACCGACAATCTGCGGAATGCATATCGAGCAATTGAACAAGCCGAGATACGCGCCAATGTTGCCTCCCTTCAACGAATTCGTCAGGATAGTGAAAGGCCATGCAAGCATTGCAGCCCACGCACATCCTATCAGCACGAAGGAGACGAACAGAAGATAGGGATCAGTGAAATATCCGGCTGAGATGAAGCCGGCCGCCCCGAGAACGAGACTCAAGGCGTATGAGAACTTACGGCTGCGGAACTGTGGCAGCACAATTGCCCAAAGCACAGACCCTATAGCCTGCACTGCAAATAGAATGCCGACCCAGTTGCCTGCGTCATTATATTGCTGAGACTCTGTGTTGAGCACAATTGATGTCTCAAAACGCGCATTAGAAGGATCACTCAACACAGCATCTTTTGCTCCGTCAACAAATAGCTCTCCGGTTTTGGGATCATGAGTGTAGATGTCAGCCAGAATGACCTTTGTCTCTCCTGACATACGTGAAAGATAATCTACCAGCTCGAAAGATGCGGTCTCGATACGCCGTGTACCGTCAACGATCACGACAACACGCTCGGAAGATACCGGCTTGCCAAACTCATACGCGGCGACTCCATTGACTGAGCTGATGATGCCATCCTTTGCCACAGGAGAAACAACCTCTATTCCCTGGGATGGCACTTGAATGTCAAGACCGCCGGATTTGATCTCCACAGACTCGACATTCGTATCTGCGATAGCAATATCCCGTCCTTCAACAAACTCTCCTTCAGCGGTCAATATACCGGCCACACAGGGCTTTCCATGGTCGACGATAACTTTATTGTCCGAAGTCAGGATGTACTTGGCAGAAAGGATATCTGCCGGTTTCCCGTCAGCGTCAAGCTGCGCGATGCCGGTGACTGTGGTGGTCTCCGGACAATCAAACGCATTTTTTGCGATAGTCCCGTTGGTGTAAGTCCACATGAACAGGAACGCAAACCAGCAGAAAAATTGTACCAGACCCACCGTCCAGAATGTCTTTGGAGCATTGACAAGAAGCTTCAGAAGATTTGTTTTCTCTTTTTTGCCGTCAGCCTTGACTTCGGGGCCTCCGTTGTACTCGCGATAAAGCTCGGGAGGCCACTCCTTTACTTTCATCAGCGTGTATATGACACAAACCAGAAGGATAGCGGCACCGAAGTAAAATGAGAACACAACTGTCTGTGGTATTACCCCGGAAGCGGCGGTGTTGCGGAAGCCTATCCAAGTAAGAAGGAACGGGAACACATAGCCAACAATGGATCCGGCATTGCAGAGAAAGCTCTGGATCGAATAGGCCAAGCCTTTCTGTTTCTCATTTACCATGTCACCCACAAGCATCTTGAATGGCTGCATGGCCATGTTGATTGAAGTGTCAAGCAACATCAGAGCGATCAGACCGATAAGGATGGCAGAGGAAACCGCCAGCCCGAAACTGCCTGCATTAGGCAAAAGGCACATCACAATGACGGCCACTACCGCGCCAAATATCAGATAAGGAAGGCGACGGCCGATCTTGTTCCAAGTCTTGTCTGACGCAGTCCCCACTATAGGCTGCACAACAAGCCCCATCAGAGGGGGCAGGATCCAGAAATAACTCAGGTCATGCGGGTCAGCGCCAAGAGTGGCGAATATACGGCTTACATTGGCGCTCTGCAACGCATACGCGATCTGCACGCCAAAGAACCCAAAGCTGAGATTCCAAAGTTTCCAGAAACTTAGGTCGGGTTTAGTTTTCATGATAGTTGACTGTTTGTCTTATATTATATGAATGTAAATAAGATGGTTTATCAAGGTAAAAAAGAATAAAGAATGATGTCAGTCTGCTGTCTGCGCATACAGCCATTCGATCTCGCGTCTCCATAGGGTTTCATCAGGAGTCTCAAGAATCAGCGGTATATCGTCCATTCGCGGATCCCGCATCAATAGCCGGAAGAAATCTTCGCCCAATGCGCCATCCCCAATCGGGGCATGACGGTCGACCTTTGATCCGACACCTTTTTTGGAGTCGTTCAGGTGCATGCCGCGAAGATAACCGAAGCCTACCACGTCGTCAAACTCCTTCCAGGATGCCTCATATGCATCCGGAGTCGTGAAATCATATCCGGCCGCAAGAGAATGGCATGTGTCCACACATACACCTACCCTCTTCTTGTCATCCACAAGCTCGATAATGCGCGCAAGATGCTCAAACCGATATCCAAGGTTGGAGCCTTGGCCGGCTGTGGACTCAATGACGGCACAGACCCCGTTGGTTTGTGACAAGACCAGATTCACTGATTCCGCGATACGCTTAAGGCAGTCATCCTCATCCATGAGATTCAGATGCGAACCAGGATGGAAATTAAGCATAGCCAGCCCAAGTTGCTCGCAACGCTTGAACTCATCAAGAAACGCAGCTCTGGAAAGCGTTAGTTTCTGGTCATCCGGGGAACCGAGATTTATAAGGAAGCTGTCGTGAGGCAATATGAAGTCTGGCGAATAGCCATATTCCTCGCAATTCTTCCGGAACAACTCCGCCTCCTTCTCTGGAATGGAGGGGGATTTCCATCGTGACGGATTTCGGGTAAACAAAGCGAATGCTTTTGCCCCAAGACCGGCAGCAAGCGCGGGAGTGGCGGCAACTCCGCCTTGTGTGGAAACATGTGCGCCGATATACTTCATTTGTTCTGACATACATTAATACACGAAAAGTCTCCGGGAACGCGAAGAGCAACCGCTCTTCCCGCCCCTGGAGAGAGAAGTCCGGGCGACAGACTTCTGCCAACAAAGTTAAGAATTTTTCCTTTCATCGGCAAGCTTTCAGCCATTGATCCATGCAAGAGTCATGCCCATCTGTAGTAGGCAAATGACATTACCGCCCGCAAGAGAGCCGTAAAATATCAGATTCCTCCTCCGGGGTTGGGCGCAGGTGTATCGCCACCGCCGGGATTGGCCATACCCTTCTGAGTGACATTGAACCGGATAGAGTTTGTCGCGGAACTCACAACTATCACGGCATAACGACTATCGTAGGCATGGTTTGGGGTAGCAAAAATGGTGCACCGGATTTCACCCGCGCCTCCACGGAACGGATTTATCTCAAGCCACTCGACTTTGCTCAAAGTCTTTGACTCCACAACCTCGAAAGAGGAATTCGCCGGTAAAATCTCCGCGCCCCAATCGCTGGTCGAGTTGAACGCGACTGCGCCCACCTCCATGTTGTCCTGATAATCAAGAACAATGTTTGAAGAAGCTCCGGGAGCGAGATAAACTTTGGCCTCGGTCTCCGGCTCATCATCTCCGCATGAGGAAAGAGCTACTGCGGAAACCGCAAAAAGCATGATTAAATAAAAAAATTTGATCCGTTTCATTATCATTGGCAAGAGAGTTTATAATAAAATCTACTTTCACCCGGGCAAAGTTACGAAACATTTCTATATCTGCAAAAAAAGCCTCGGTTTCACACCGTTTTAACCGACAACGATATTGCGCGTGAAGCATAAAATGCGTATCTTTGCAGGATCTTTTTCAAAGACTGAAATGGAACAATCCCCAAAGCAAGAGACAATAGACCGACGCTATCTCAGAATGGCCGCTATCTGGGCGGAAAATTCCTATTGCCAACGTCGGAAAGTCGGAGCCATAATTGTCAAGGACTCGATGATAATATCGGACGGGTTCAACGGCACACCCTCCGGCTTCGAGAATGTCTGCGAGGATGAATCGGGTCTCACCAAGCCTTATGTTCTCCATGCCGAGGCAAACGCGATAACTAAAGTCGCCAGGAGCAACAATTCGTCTGACGGCGCGACGCTTTACATAACTGCGTCTCCATGCATGGAATGTTCCAAACTGATAATCCAGGCCGGCATCAGACGAGTCGTGTATCATGAACTTTACAGGATTACCGACGGACTTGACCTGTTGCGTCGCGCCGGGATAGAATGCGTCCACATACCAAACCTTACTTAACGGACAACAGCAGATTAAAGACTTTTTGCAATCATGTCTAAACACAACAGCCTTTCAGCCTTGACTCCGGTCATAGCCGCGGTCATGTTCATAATCGGGTTTCTTGCGGGAGATCTTGTCAACCGCGAGAACGGCCCCACGGCAGCACAGAAAAAATTCCAGACCATACTCAATATCGTCCGAAACGAATATGTCGACGAGGTTGACCTTGACAGCCTCATTGAGAAGACAATTCCGAGCCTGTTGACAAACCTCGATCCCCACTCGGCATACATACCTGCCAGCGATCTACAAGCCGTCAACGAAGACCTCGACGGCTCGTTCAGCGGAGTCGGGATCCAGTTCATGATCGACAATGACACGATAAAGATATTGGAGGTAATCCCCGGTGGACCGTCTGAAAAAGTCGGGTTGTTGCCCGGAGACCGTATTGTAAAAGTCGATGGGGAGAATGTGGCCGGAATCGGGATAACCAACGAGAAAGTGCTGCAGATCCTTCGCGGAGAGAAAGGCTCCAAAGTAAAGTTGCAGATCAGACGATCAAATTCGAAAAAACCGCTGACATACGATGTCACCCGAGGTGACATCCCGGTAAACACTGTCGATGCCACTTACATCGCCTCTCCAGGCATCGGATATATCAAAGTCAACAAATTCGGGCGAACTACCTACGATGAGTTCTTCCAAGGGCTTTCCCGTCTCCGCCGTGACGGAGCCGAAGATTTCATAATCGACTTGCGTGGCAACACGGGCGGATATATGGAAATCGCCTATGTGATGGCAAATGAGTTCCTTGAACCTGGCCAGACCATTGTCAGCACAAAAGGACGTGATTTCAACTCCGGCACCCACATCACAGCTGACGGCACAGGATCTTTCCGTGAGAGCCAAGTGGTGGTACTGCTTGACGAATTCTCGGCATCCTCATCTGAGATATTTGCCGGAGCGCTCCAGGACAATGACAGGGCTTTGATAATCGGACGTCGATCTTTCGGCAAAGGACTTATCCAACGCCAGTCGGTGCTTCCCGACAGCTCGGCCATACGGCTGACGGTCGGTCGGTACTATACACCTTCGGGCCGCAGCATCCAGAAGGATTATTCCAATCTTTCTGTCTATGAACATGACATACTCGACCGGTACCAACGCGGGGAGATGTTCTCTGCTGACTCCATAAAGCTCAACACCGACTTGAAATACACCACCCTGAACGGACGCACGGTTTATGGAGGAGGAGGCATCATGCCTGACATATTCGTCCCCAACGACACATCCGGAATAAGCTCCTATTATATAAATGTGGCAAACGCCGGATTGCTCCAACGTTACGCTTTCGATTACGTCGACGACAACCGCGAGACCCTTCAAAAAGCGACCGACGTGAAAGGACTTCTCGAACTGTTGCCCAATGACGATGCCCTCTTACGGCAGTTTGTCTTGTTCGCATCCCGAAATGGCTTCCCTGCCAGATGGTATTATATCAACATTTCCCATGATCTGATTGTTAATCAACTGAAAGCCTTGATAGCACGTGACGCGCTCGGCTATGGTGCCTACTTTGAGATATCCAACACTCAAGACACCAATGTCAAACGCGCCATAGATGAAATGCTACGGGGCAATGCCGCTTTCCCCATAATGCCTGCGCAGGATTCTGCCAGCCCTGAGGGTAACGCGGCTCGTTGAAACATCAAGTCAAAGAGCAATGAACAAGGAAGAGATACGCTGCCGCGTCAAAGCACGCAAAAGTCTATTGTCGTCAGCTGAAAAGACTCGCGCGGCGAGGGAAGTTTTCAATCGTCTGGAAAGGTCGGCGGCTTTCGCGCTTGCAGAAAACATTCTGCTATACCACTCCCTCCCTGATGAACTCTCTTCAAGGGAATTCCTCGACCGTTGGAGCAGCCGCAAACACTTCTTCCTTCCGCGTGTCAACGGCCTCAATCTTGAGATCCTTCCTTACGACAGATCGAGAATGGCTCTCGGAGCATTCCACATCGAGGAACCTCAAGGAGATGAGACCGTCGACATATCCGAGATAGAATTGATCATAGTACCGGCGGTGGCATATGATCGCAGAGGGAACAGGGTCGGCCGCGGCAAAGGCTATTACGACCGACTGTTATCAGAGACGAAAGCGACCAAAGTCGGCGTGGGATACGATTTCCAACTGATCGACGAGGAGATACCGGCCGAGCCGCACGATGTGGCGGTAGACATGGTTATAACCGAAAGCCGCCGTCTCGTAATTCATCACCTAAAACCTAAAAGACAGCCTTGATTTCAGTACAGAACCTATCGGTAGAATTCAGCGCAAAATCACTTTTCGACAATATCAGCTATGTCATAAACCGCCGAGACCGTATCGCCCTTGTGGGAAAGAACGGTGCCGGGAAATCGACAATGCTTAAAATAATAGCGGGACTGCAAAGACCTACATCAGGCCAAGTAGCGATCCCGCAGGACACGACCATCGGATACCTCCCACAACAAATGAGGCTGTCCGATACCCGGACGGTTGTGGAAGAGGTACGGGAAGCGTTCTCTCATGTAGACAAGATGGAAGAACGTCTCGACAGCATGAACGCCCAGTTAGCCGAACGGACCGACTATGAGTCGGCCGAATACCAACGTCTGATCGACGACATCGCCGATCTATCGGAGAGGCTTGCCATGGAGCAGAGCGAGAACGCAGAAGCTGAGATGGAAAAGACCTTGATGGGTCTGGGATTCCTGCGGTCTGACTTCAACCGTATGACCTCTGAATTTTCCGGGGGATGGCGTATGAGGATAGAGCTCGCCAAACTGCTGCTGCGCCGTCCTGACGTTTTGCTCCTGGATGAGCCGACCAACCACCTCGATATTGAATCCATACAATGGCTTGAACAATTCCTCTCCACAAAAGCAAACGCAGTTGTCCTTGTGAGCCATGACAGAGCTTTCATCGACAATGTAACCAACCGCACAATCGAGATATCATGCGGAAAGATATATGATTACTCAGTCAATTACTCGAAATTCGTGGAGTTGCGCAAAGAGCGTGTAGAGCAACAGACGCGCGCCTATCTCAACCAGCAAAAAGAGATAGCAGACACGGAGGCTTTCATCGAACGGTTCCGATACAAGGCGACAAAGGCTGTTCAAGTACAAAGTCGTATGAAGCAGCTTGCCAAAATAGAACGCATCGAAGTTGACGAGGTAGACAACTCGCGGCTTAATCTGCGCTTCCCTCCGGCGCCTCGTTCCGGCGACTATCCGGTGATAGCTGACAACGTGGGCAAAGCATATGGAGATCATCAAGTGTTCGATCACGCCACATTCACCATCAAGCGCGGAGAAAAAGTAGCTTTCGTCGGGAAAAACGGTGAAGGCAAATCGACACTTGTGAAATGTATCATGAACGAGATACCATTCACAGGCAATCTTAAGATCGGCCACAATGTGAAAATCGGTTATTTCGCCCAGAATCAGGCTCAGCTCCTTGACGAAGATATAACTGTCTTCGACACCATCGACCGGGTAGCAGTCGGGGATATCCGCACCAAAATACGCGACATACTCGGCGCATTCATGTTCGGCGGGGAAGCTTCCGACAAGAAAGTGAAAGTATTGTCGGGGGGTGAAAAGACCCGACTGGCAATGATCCGCCTGCTGCTCGAGCCTGTCAACCTGCTGATCCTTGACGAGCCGACCAACCACCTTGACATGGCGACCAAGGACATACTCAAACAGGCGATCAAGGATTTCACCGGCACAGTCATTGTGGTCAGCCACGACCGCGAGTTTCTTGACGGGTTGGTTGAAAAAGTCTATGAGTTTGGAGGAGGAAAAGTCAGGGAATGTCTCGGCGGCATATATGAGTTTCTTGAAAAGAAAAAGCTCGACAACCTCCGGGAGTTGGAACGCAACAAACCTGCCATTCCCCTCCCGCAAAAACCGCAGCCTGCAGCAAAAGAGCCTACCCCTGTCACTCCACAACGAAAGCTGTCTTACGCCGAGCAGCGCGAACGCGACAAGTTGCTCCGACGCTCGGCAAAAAAGGTGGAGGAAGCAGAGACGGAAATTGCCCGGATAGAATCTGAAATTGCCGCCATAGAAACGAAAATTGCCGCCGGAGAAATTGACGGCGACATCTTCAACACCCACGCCAGACTGAACCGCGATCTCGAAAACGCGATGTCCTTATGGGAGATTGCCTCCCAAGACCATGAGGCCCTGTCAGAACAACTCGCCCGCTGAACAAAAAGTCACCGAACAGCCCTGACAGATACAGATTGTCAGAAATCGATTGCCTTTTATAAGAATTTACCCCTGCCACAACTACATGTGGCAGGGGTAAACATTTGTGTCAGCGTCTTCTATCAGTTACCCATTTCTGACAGGAATTTGATGCGCATCAGCCGGATTTCCTCTTCGGAGTAGTCATTGCCAAGTTCCTTGATGGCGGCATTCAGGGAGTCGGAGTCCGCTTCTTTAAAGTACTCGAATATATCCTCCTGATGATCGTCATCGATAACTTCGTTTATGAAGTAGTCGATATTGATCTTGGTACCGGCATACACGATGGCTTCTATCTCGTCAAGCAGCTCTCCGAACTCCATACATTTTGAGTTGGCAAGCTCATCAAGATCAATCTTGCGGTCAATCGCCTGGATGATCGAGATCTTTATACGGCTCTTGTTGGCAACGGATCGCACACGCAAGTCTTCGGGACGTTCGATCTCATTCTCCTCTACATGGGTCTTTATAACCTTGACAAACTCCTCTCCGTAACGTTTCGCCTTTCCGGCTCCCACGCCGGTGATATTGGCCAGCTCCTCTATGGTTATCGGATAGGTCGTAGCCATAGCCTCCAGTGACGGATCCTGGAAAATCACGTATGGAGGGAGGTTGAGGTGCTTGGCTATTTTCTTACGCAGGTCCTTAAGGATGGAATACAATTCGGGATCGACAGCACATGACGCGCCGCTCTTGACCACGACCTCTTCCTCGACATCAGAGAAGTCATTATCCTCCACGACTTTGAAAGCCGTGGGTTTCTTAAGGTATTTCTTTCCCTTGTCTGTCAGACGTATCAGTCCGAAATTCTCCACATCACGGTCGAGATATCCGGCGATGGTCGCCTGCCGTATGACGGCGTTGAGGAATTTACGGTCAGTGCCCTGACCGCAACCAAACACCTCAAGATCGTTGTGTTTGTAAGTCTTGACATCGTTGGTTTCCCTTCCAACGACTACATCGATAATGTGATCAGCCTTAAATTTCTCTTTCAGGGCCACGATGGTCTCCATCACGGCGCATAAGTCTTCTTTAGCGTCCACTTGTTTTTTCGGATTTAGGCAGTTGTCACAGTTCCCGCAGTTCTCCTCGCCGTATTCCTCTCCAAAATAATGAAGGAGGGTCTTGCGGCGACAGACGGAAGATTCGGCATAGCTCGCCGTCTCCTGGAGGAGATGCCGCCCGATTTCCTGTTCCGCGAGGGGTTTGCCTTGCATGAACTTCTCAAGTTTCTTGAGATCTTTGGCGGAATAAAATGTCAGGCAAGCTCCTTCGCCACCGTCACGCCCGGCACGGCCTGTCTCCTGATAGTAGCCTTCCAATGACTTCGGCATGTCATAATGGATGACATACCTGACATCCGGCTTGTCGATTCCCATGCCGAAAGCGATTGTCGCCACTATCACATCCACATGCTCAAGCAGGAAGGCATCCTGATTGGCCGAGCGTGTGGCTGAATCCATGCCCGCATGGTATGGCAAAGCACGGATATTATTGACTTTCAGAAGTTCGGCAAGCTCTTCGACTTTCTTCCGGCTAAGACAATATATGATACCCGATTTTCCCTCGCGGGCCTTGATATATTTTATTATGTCACGGTCGATCGCCGAAGTCTTTGGCCTTATCTCATAATACAGGTTAGGACGGTTGAACGACGACTTGAACACCACGGCATCGTTCATCCCGAGATTCTTCTGGATGTCATGCTGGACTTTCGGGGTCGCGGTGGCTGTCAAGGCTATGACCGGCCGCTGGCATATCTCATTGATGATAGGACGTATACGACGGTATTCAGGTCGGAAATCATGTCCCCATTCAGAGATACAGTGAGCCTCGTCCACGGCATAGAACGAGATAGGAACTGTCTTTAAAAATTCAATATTCTCTTCTTTGGTGAGTGATTCCGGAGCAACATACAACAACTTGGTCTTCCCGGAAACGACATCGGCTTTTACCTGGTCCACCGCCGACTTGTTAAGCGACGAGTTAAGGAAATGAGCCACGCCATCGTCTGCCGAGAAGTTGCGCATGGCATCGACCTGGTTCTTCATCAAAGCTATCAGAGGGGAAATCACGATCGCCGTTCCTTCGGTCAGAAGCGAAGGGAGCTGATAACACAGCGATTTTCCACCACCTGTAGGCATCAGGACGAAGACATCGTTGCCTTCCAGGAGCGACAACATTATTTTCTCCTGGTTGCCTTTGAAGTTGTCGAAGCCAAAATGTTGCTTCAAGGCGTTGGCAAGTTGTTGTTTTGCAGTCATGGGAATCTTAAGGTTAGAGAGAAAGACTATTTTTCGGAGAGATCTCCTTTAGTCAGGCATCCTTTACGGCATCCTTGTTTAGCTCGAAATGGGAACTCTGAAGTTTCTCCGCCACATAATCAGCTGTCACCTCGAAGTCTTTGGTCTTGGTTGATGGCAACTCATACATGGCATCTATCATCACAGTCTCCACGATCGAACGCAATCCACGCGCGCCGAGCTTATACTCTATGGCCTTGCTGACAATAGTGTCAAGAGCCTCAGGAGTGAATGTCAGCTCAACGCCATCCATGGCGAAAAGCTTTTTGTACTGACGGGTTATGGCATTTTTTGGCTCAGTGAGCACCCGACGCAACGCGTCGCGGTCGAGAGGATCAAGATGTGTCAGAATCGGAAGACGGCCTATTATCTCGGGAATCAGCCCGAACGACTTCAGGTCTTGCGGAGCCACATAGGCCAGATAATTGTCACGGTCGATACGGTTACGGGCCGCATCAGTGGAATATCCCACCACATGGGTGTTGAGTCGCTGGGCGATCTTGCGTTCTATCCCGTCGAAAGCTCCGCCGCAAATAAACAGGATGTCTTTGGTGTCGACCGGTATCATCTTCTGCTCAGGATGCTTGCGTCCCCCTTGTGGAGGCACATTGACCACCGAGCCTTCGAGAAGCTTCAAAAGTCCCTGCTGCACACCTTCCCCCGACACATCACGGGTAATCGAGGGGTTGTCGCCTTTGCGGGCTATCTTGTCTATCTCATCGATGAAGACGATACCCCTTTGCGCCTTGGCAACATCATAGTCAGCGACCTGCAGCAATCGCGTCAAGAGGCTCTCGATGTCCTCGCCGACATATCCGGCCTGTGTCAACACGGTCGCGTCGACGATCGTGAACGGCACATCAAGCATTCTCGCGATTGTCTTTGCAAGAAGGGTCTTGCCGGTACCTGTCGGCCCGACAAGTATTATGTTGCTCTTTTCTATATCTACATCTGCAAGCTCCCCTTCTCCGTTTTTCTCCTGCGCCAGACGTTTGTAATGGTTATATACCGCCACAGAGAGATAACGTTTGGCGCTATCCTGACCGATCACATACTGGTCGAGGAAGTCACAGATTTCCTTGGGTTTGGGGAGTTTGGCCAGATCAAGAGCTGCTTTGCCTCCGTCAGTCAGATCACCGGTGGAATTTCCCGAACCTACCTGATGTCGGTAATCGGAAAGCAGCTGATGTATCTGGTCAGCGCATTCGGCGCAGAGGTAGACTCCGGATTGTATTCCTGACGGGATAAGCACCTCCGATGCCGAACCCGGACGGCCACAGAACGCACAAGTTTCTTCTTTCTTTTTTGCCATTTGGAAATTGACCTTCAGTTTTTTCGCCGCATCAGCGAATCTTGATGGATTTTATCTCCTTGTATTAATGTTTTGCTTTTAAAAGCACCTCGTCAATCATGCCATATTCCTTGGCTTCGCCGGCTGTCATCCAATAGTCACGGTCGGAGTCGCGCTCCACCTTTTCAAGCGATTGTCCGGAATGGTCGGCAATGATCTGATAAAGCTCCTTTTTCAGCTTGAGGATCTCACGGGCTGTGATCTCGATATCGGAAGCCTGTCCTTGGGCTCCCCCCATCGGCTGATGGATCATGACACGCGAGTGGCGCAGCGCGAACCGCTTGCCGGCGGTACCGCTGACGAGCAGCACAGCGGCCATCGAGGCAGCCATGCCGGTACATATGGTCGCGACATCGCTGGAAATGTACTGCATTGTGTCATATATTCCAAGACCTGCATATACAGATCCGCCGGGAGAATTGATATAGATGGAGACATCCTTCCCGGGATCAGCAGAATCGAGATACAGGAGTTGGGCCTGTATGACATTGGCTGTATAGTCGTTTACATCTGTTCCAAGGAATATGATCCTGTCCATCATAAGACGGGAAAACACATCCATCTGGGCTACGTTGAGTTGACGCTCCTCAATGATAGTGGGGGATATATAGCTGGAACGGATGGCCGCGTCGGAGGCAGAGATGTAGTTGTCAAGCGCCAAGGAATTCATTCCAAGATGCTTTACGGCGTAATTGCGGAAATCGTTATTCATATTTTGATCAATTGCTGTTTGTTTTCTAATTCAAAGATACGAATTTTTTCCCGTCTGTCAACTATCCTGACATAAAAAATCACACTGCCGGCATAAAAAAATCGTCAGGCAGGCAGACATGAAAACAAACTGCGGCTCCGGCAAGCGGAACCGCAGTTCAATATTGTGGCCGTGATGGCAACTGAAATATCGTCGTTTATTCAGCACCGACGAGCTTCTTGAACTCGTCGAGAGTGACGGTCCTCTCTTCTGTGTCAACAAGAGCACGCAGGGCATTGAAAAGCTTCATGTCTGAAGCCTGTTCGTGGAGCTGACGCGCATATTTGCGGTCTTCGAGCATGCGTTTCGCATAATCGGTGATGACATCATCGGTCATGTTCATCATGCCATACTGCGCAAACTGACGCAGGGCGGTGCCTTTGGCAAAGTTGAGGAGATCTTCTTCAGTGACCTTTATATCCTGCTTTTCTGCGATCTTACCTTTGACAAGCTCCCACTTTATGGACGGAACCATCGTGTCAAACTCTGCGTCGGCCTTTTCGGGTGTAAGCTCCGGATTGCGGGCCACGAGCCATTTCTTGAGGAATTCAGCCGGAAGATCGAAATTGCCGAACTTCTCGACAAGCTCCTTCTGCACATCCATGTTGAACTTGTATGTGGAGTTGGGAGCAAGCTCACGAGCGATAAGGGCTTTGAGGCCATCGAAATATTCCTCCTCCGATTTGATCTCCTGACCGGCGAATACTTCCTTGTAATATTCCTCCCCAAGTTCAGCGGGCTTGAGAACGATGATTTCGGAAATAGCCATCTCGAAATCAGAGGTAAGACCTTCGACACGGGCTTTGTCAACATTGAGCATGGAAGCGAGAGCCACTTTGTTGTCACCCTCGGCCTTGGCGGGATTGAAGACAACCTTGTCGCCGACTTTTTTGCCAAGGAACTTGGCGGCCTCATCCTTGTCCTGGAAATGCTGGGGTGAGACAATACCGGCGACCACCTGAATGGCATCCTCGGATGTCATCACATTGCCATCAGCGTCAAGCTGCATGATAGCGCCCTTGACAAGGGCGGTCTCGTTGACCTCTTCGCCGGGGATCTGGGAGCCGAAACGATTGCGGAGGGCTTTGTCCTGCTCCTCGATCATCTCTTTGGAGACTTCGATAGTGTAGAACGGCACCTTGATGTCCTTGTTGACCTCAACCTCAAATTCCGGGGCGAGACCGACTTCATACTCAAATGAGTAATCCTTCTGTCTGAGATCGATTTCCTCGACTTTCTTCGGAAGGGGCTCACCAAGGATATCGATTTTGTTTTCGCGGAGATATTCGATGACAGCCTTGAAGACCTCGTCGTTGAGCACATGGCTCTTTACGTCGCGGCCGAAAAGACGGCGGAGATGCTCGATTGAAACGTGGCCTTTGCGGAATCCGGGGATCTGACGGGTACGGCCAAGTTCGCGGAGGTCAGTGTCGACCTTCTTTGCGTAGTCTGCTTCAACCACCTCGACTTTGATGGTCGCGTCGAGGTTGTTGTTCTTTTCAAGTGTGACTTGCATTTCTTGTGTTGGGCTTATATAATTTTTATATGATTTTTCAAACTGCAAAATTACACTGAAAAATTCGTCTCCACAATACCCCACGCCCCAAAAGTGTTAAAATATTGTTAATATTCATCGCCACCGCCGGGGTAATGTTTTATATGGTGTAATTTTGCATCATACAATCACAGACAAAATGAGCATACTGAAATATTCCGATGTCGAAATACTGAGAAAAGAACTTGTCGTGTTGAAACATGTGAGTTTTTCGCTCGAGGATGGGGAATTCGCCTATCTGATAGGTCGTGTCGGGAGCGGCAAATCGAGCCTGATGAAATCCATCTATGCAGAAATCCCCGTTTTCAACGGAGAGGCCGAGGTAATGGGCACACAGCTCACAGGCATACGCCGCAAGGATATCCCGATGTTACGGCGCAATATCGGGATAGTCTTCCAGGATTTCCAGCTGCTTACCGACCGTACTGTCTATGACAATCTCAAATTCGTGCTTGACGCGACAGGATGGCGAGACAGGATCGAGATCGACGACCGTATAGAGCAGGTATTGCGTCAGGTCGGCATGCAGAACAAAAGCTACAAGATGCCCCATGAGCTTTCCGGGGGTGAACAACAACGCATAGTGATAGCCCGCGCGTTGCTCAACAAACCGAAACTTATTCTCGCGGACGAGCCGACAGGGAATCTCGACCCGGAGACGGGCCAGCAGATAGTTGACCACCTGCGGGAAATATCCCGTCAGGGAACTGCTGTGTTGATGGCCACCCACAACATGCAGCTTGTCGAACAATATCCCGCACGGGTATTGCGCTGCGAGGACAAAAAGCTCATCGTCGAAAACGAATCCAGATAACAACATATGAAAGTACTGAAATTCGGAGGGACCTCTGTCGGCACCGCCGACCGCATAAGAAATGTCGCGAACCTTATCACCGGCAGAGGACAGAACATAGTGGTCCTTTCGGCAATGGCCGGGACGACAAACACCCTTGTGGAGATCTCCGATTACCTCTACAAACATAATGTAAACGGAGCCAAGGAGGTGATAAACGACTTGGAGCGCAACTACAGACGCGTGGTGGCTCTGCTGTTCACACAGGTTGAGATCAGGATGGAAGCCGACGAGGAGGTCGAAGCGGTCTTCTCCCTGATACGCTCACTGGCCCGCGACAGCTTCACTTCTTTTGAGGAGAAAGAGATACTGGCCCAAGGGGAACTGCTCTCCACAAAACTGATGCATCTGTATCTGCGCCAGTGCGGAGTGAATTCAGGCTTCCTTCCCGCATTGGAATACATGCGCACCGACAAAAACGGTGAGGCAGACATGGATTTCATCCGTGAGCGGCTTCAGGCATTGTTGGAGGAGAATCCTGATGCCGACCTGTATATCACCCAAGGATATATCTGCCGTAACGCTTACGGGGAAATCGACAACCTGCGCCGTGGAGGTTCCGACCTTACCGCCTCGCTGATCGGGGCGGCGCTTATGGCCAAAGAGATCGAAATCTGGACCGACATCGACGGAATGCACAACAATGACCCGCGCTTTGTCGAAGGCACTACCCCGGTTGCGGAGCTGCATTTCGACGAAGCGGCCGAGCTGGCTTATTTCGGGGCGAAGATCCTCCATCCGACATGCGTGCTGCCCGCCAAGGTGAACAATATCCCTGTCAGACTGCTAAACACAATGGAGCCATCAGCCAAGGGCACATTGATATACAATACCGAACTGTCGCAGGGGATAAAAGCCGTAGCCGCAAAAGATGACATAATCGCCATAAAGATACGCTCATCACGCATGATGCTCGCGTCAAGCTTCATGCATCGGGTATTTGAGATCTTCGACAATCACAACCGTCCGATCGACATGATAGCCACAAGCGAAGTCGGAGTCTCGGTGACAATCGACAATCCCCTCAAGCTGGAACATATAGTCGATGAGCTGAAAGAGATCGGGACCGTCACTATCGACCGCGACATGGTGATAATATGCGTGGTCGGAGATCTTGAATGGCACAACAAGGGTTTCGAGGCAGAAGCTCTTGACGCGCTCCATGAAATCCCGGTCAGGATGATCTCTTATGGCGGCAGCAACTACAACATATCGTTCCTGGTCAGCAAAGAGGATAAAGTGGCAGCCTTACGCGCCCTCCAAGAACGGCTTTTCAACAACAAACAGCAAACAAGCTAAAGAATCATCTTGTTAAACAAATCTCGATTAAAATACTTTCCCATGAAAACTACCAAGGAAACTTTCTCCACCCCAATAGGCGAAGCCACATATTTCACACTGACAAACAACCGTGGAAGCCAGGTCATACTCTCTTCATTAGGAGCAGGAATCGTCGGGATCAGTATCCCCGACCGTAATGGTAAACTCGCCGATGTGGTTATAGGCTATCCTGAGGCTTCTTCATACCTCGCTGACGGTCCTTGCGCAGGAAAGACCCCGGGGCGCTATGCCAACCGTATCGCCAACGGGCGTTTTTGCCTTGAAGGAAAAACCTACGAACTTCCTGTCAACAACGGCCCGAACCACCTTCACGGGGGCCCGGACGGATATCAGAACCGCATATGGCATGCGCAGGAGGTTGCTCCCGGCAAAATACGCTTCTCAATCGACAGTCTTGACGGAGATGCCGGATATCCGGGGAACATCAAGGCAAATGTCACGTATACCTGGGACGACAATGACAACCTGACCATCGAGTATGACGCGACATCTGAAGCGCCTACCGTGATAAATCTCACCAACCACAGCTATTTCAATCTCGCCGGACATGGCGCGGGAGCTGTCAAGGCGATGAACCAGCAGCTGAAGCTCAACTGCTCGCGTTGGCTTCCGACCGATGACACATTGGTCCCGACAGGCGAGACCGCTTCCGTCGAGAATACACCTATGGATTTCCGGACATCCCGCAAAGTCGGCGAATCAATCTTCAAAGCCGGAGAGATACCTTCTACAGAAACCCTCATAACTGATTTCGATGCCATCCGTTTCGGGAAAGGTTATGACAACTGTTGGCTGTCAGACAAATTTGACGGCAATGTCAATGTGATCGCCACTCTTGAAGATCCCGAAAGCGGACGTAAGCTGACTGTGGCCACCGACCAGCCGGCAGTCCAGATTTACGGCGGGAACTGGGTATCAGGATGTCCCGCAGGGAAAGAAGGCGTGGAATATACCGACTATTGCGCTGTCGCTATTGAATGCCAGGGCTGCCCCGATGCTCCCAACAAGCCCGGATTTCCCTCACAGCTTCTATCCCCGGCACTCCCCTATCATCGTGTAATCCGCTTCTCATTCACAGTTGATTGATCAATAAAAACATCAACAGGAATCCCCATTGTCGCATAACGACAATGGGGATTCCTGTATCATGGGATAACGCTATGAGTGCTTGCGAGGCTCTAATTTAAGTTCCTGCCGGAGATAAGAGGAGGTAGGTGAATCTGTGGCGGCCACCTCTTCGGGAGTACCGGTAGTGATGATCATTCCTCCGTTGCGCCCTCCACCGGGCCCCATGTCAACGACATGGTCGGCCACTTTCACGATATCAAGGTTATGCTCTATCACCAAAACAGTGTTTCCTCTGTCTACAAGCCTGTTAAGCACATTCAGGAGCGTGTTTATATCCTCGAAATGAAGCCCGGTGGTAGGTTCGTCAAGAATGAAAAGCGTACGCCCCGTGTCACGCTTGGCAAGCTCCGTCGCGAGTTTTACCCTCTGGTTCTCCCCTCCGGAAAGTGTGGATGAGGGTTGCCCGAGCTTGATGTATCCCAGTCCGACATCCTGAAGCACTTTTATTTTTTTCAGGATAGAAGGCTGGAATTCAAAAAACTCCACCGCCTGATTGATTGTCATGTCAAGGACATCGGCGATTGACTTGCCTTTGAATCTTACCTCCAGAGTCTCCCGGTTGTAACGCCGTCCGCCACATTCCTCGCATGGGACAAGGACATCCGGAAGAAAATTCATCTCTATTGTCTTGTAACCATTTCCTTTACATGCCTCACACCGCCCACCGGCGACATTGAAAGAAAACCTCCCGGGTTTATACCCCCTGATTTTCGCTTCGGGAAGTCCGACAAAAAGGTTACGGATATCCGAGAACACACCCGTGTATGTCGCGGGATTGGAACGCGGCGTACGTCCCAGCGGAGTCTGGTCGACAGTCACGACCTTGTCGATATTCTCCATTCCCTCGATTTCCCGATAAGGCAACGGAGCCTGGGAGGACCGATAGAATTTCTGGGAAAGGATTGGCTGCAACGTCCCGTTCACCAACGATGATTTTCCGCTGCCTGATACTCCGCATACGCAAGTGAGCGTTCCCAATGGCAACGTAAAATCGATATTTCTAAGATTATGCCCGGTACATCCCAAGAGACGCAATGTTTTTCCGTTTCCGGCACGCCGTGCAGCCGGGACAGAGATCTCACGTTCGCCGTTGAGATATCCGGCCGTAAGAGTATCTGTCTTCAACATCTCGGCAGGAGTTCCGGCAAACACTACTTTTCCACCTTTGCGACCCGCTTTCGGACCGATGTCAACGACATAATCCGCCTCAAGCATCATGTCCTTGTCATGTTCGACCACGATGATCGAGTTGCGGGCATCACGCAGTCGTTTCAACGAACTGATAAGCCGATGGTTGTCTCGCTGATGGAGACCGATGGAAGGCTCATCAAGGATATATAAAACATTGACAAGCTCCGAGCCAAGCTGTGTGGCCAATCTGATACGCTGGCTTTCGCCACCCGACAAGGTCGCTGAAGCGCGGTTGAGTGACAAATATCCCAACCCGACATCAACGAGGAAACTCAGCCTCGAGCGGATCTCCTTTATTATCTCGGCGGCAATTACCTTCTGACGCGGGTCAAGACGCTCCTCGACCGTCTCAGCCCATTCGAGCAGTTCCGATATGTCAAGACGTGACAACTCCGCTATGTTCTTGCCGTCTATGAAAAAATGCAACGCTTCTCGGTTAAGACGGTCCCCATTGCATTCGGGACAACATTTACGGGAAAAAAACTGACCGCTCCAGCGTTGGGCGGCGGAAGTGGCATCTTCCCCCTGTTGCATCTCGATGTATTTCAGAAGACCGTCATAACTCAGGAAATAATTGGCTATGGAGCTACCTTCCGAACGGACGTTCAGACGTTCGTCCGTACCGTTAAGTATCTCCTCCAAAGCCTCTTGAGGCAGATCCTTGATAGGAGTCTTCAATGTAGCGCCATGTTTCTCGCATATCGCCTGTACCTGCCAGAATATGGTTGTGTTCTGGTATTTCCCCAATGGAGCTATCCCTCCGGCATGTATCGATATCGAGTCATCAGGAATCACCTTGTCACGGTCGATTATGTTGACCGTGCCGAGTCCTTTGCAACAACGGCACGCTCCAAGGGGAGAATTGAAAGAAAAATTGTGTGGGGCAGGCTCACGGTATGATATCCCGCTGACAGGATCCATCAGCGATTGGGAATAATGACGGGCGTAGCCGGATTCGAGATCATGGACCATCATCTGACGCTCACCCAGTTTCAAGGTCTTGACCACCGAGTCAAGCAATCTGCGCTCATCTTTGGCCGAAACCTTCAGCTTGTCAACAACCAGTTCGACGGAGTGGTTACGATAACGATCCAGCCTCATGCCCTGGGAAAGTTCCATTATCTCACCATCGACACGGACAGTGAGATACCCCTTTTTCATCAGATTCTCGAACAGCTCTTTGTAATGCCCCTTTCGGTTATGAATCAAAGGAGCAAGAAGATAGATCTTCCTGCCGTCATACTCCTCAAGAATAAGCGACACTATTTTTTCCGGGGAATATTTGACCATAGGCTCGCCTGACACATAGCTCCGGGCCTCGCCGGCCCGGGCAAACAACAGACGCAGGTAATCATAAACCTCGGTGGTCGTCCCGATAGTACTGCGGGGATTGCGGTTTATAGTCTTCTGCTCAATGGCAATGACGGGGGAAAGCCCTGATATTTTATCGACATCAGGCCGCTCCATGTTTCCGAGCATATTGCGGGCATAAGAAGAAAAGGTCTCTATATAACGGCGTTGTCCTTCAGCGAAAATCGTGTCGAACGCGAGGGACGACTTTCCCGAGCCGCTAAGACCGGTAATGACCGTCAGAGTGCCGTGAGGAATCTCTACGTCTATGTTTTTAAGATTGTTTACCCTCGCTCCGACCACCGACAGGTTGCCGGGCAAGCGTCTTGCAGGAGAAAATTTTATGTCGTGTGATATATCTGTTTTACTCATTATTGTTGATATCCCTTGTTGTAATTGGCGTGGATGATATTGATGTCACCCGAAAGCTTGTAATGCTTGCCGTCAGCCCCTTCGGCCTGAATGACATAGTAAAACACCCCCGACTTGACAAGTTTGCCATTATGACGGCCATCCCAGCCTTGAGAAGGATCGGTAAGATGGGCAACCTCTACCCCCCATCGGTTGAAAATATGGCAATCGAAACTGATTATGGATTTGTAGGAGACTTTCCATTCGTCATTGCTTCCCTCCGATGAGCCGGGGGAGAACGCATTGGGGCATTCGAGCTTCGACTCGCCGATATTGACGGTATATGTCTCGGAGATCCAGTCACAATGTCCGGAGGCATCGCCGGCCACAAAACGGGCGTAGACAGTGCCGTATTCATTGAACACACGGCTTGTCTCCGTTGCGTTGACTCTAATGTCTATCAGATCAAACTGCGGATCGGCCGAAAACTGCCATTCGTGATAAATGGCTGCGTCTGTGACTATCGCCGAGAATGTGATCTCCACCGGAGCTGAACCACCCAATGTCGCCGGGGCACCACCATCGTTGTTCTTCTGCTCATTGTCTATCGACCGGGAGGTCTGGACTGCAGAAGTCACGGCTTCCACCGCTATCGGCTCGAAAGTCGGGCTGGCTATTGTCTTTCCTGTTCCCCAAGTGATCTGGAATCTGTCGCCTGTCAGCAGGAAATCCGTCTGACAAAGAGGAGAAGAAACATGTATTTCATTTGACAGATATTCAAGATCCTGCGTATAAATCGTTTGCTCGTAGACATTTCGGTCAGCATTGAACACGAGGGTGGTGTATTCCAATAAAAGGCCACGCGAAAGGGTGCGGGGGACACCGTTGATTGTATAATACACGATTCGATCCGCCTTCCCCGAAAACAATAACGCGGCTGACAGGCAGTCTTGCTCCGGCGCGATAGAGAGGTCTCCAAGCACACACCGGTGGTTTGAATAGTTTACTATCCAGTAGCATTTGCGCGAAGTCCCTTCCTCTATCATATATCCCATGTCATCAGCGGTCAGAATAATGGAGCTGACATTTCCTGACCTTACAGAAGGTACCTCCTCCGCATATCCTCCCCCCAGTGAACTGAACTTCATCCACCTTACCGGGACTGAAGCCGACGCTGCTGTGTAACTGGCCGTCACCCCTTGTGATCGGTCAAGAACATATATCATCGACAATCCTGATGAAGCGTCAGGAGTTTCCGTGACTGCCGGAAGCGTGTTGCCTGAAAAACTCAACTGGGCCTTGCAATGCAACACCGCGCCAGCCAACATCAATATGAAATACAGTAATGGCCTAAGTCTCATCGTCTGGGAGGTTTGTCAACTTGCAAAGTTACAAAAAATCCACCGTCGCGACAAGACTATATTAACCGGCCTCACTTAAAATTTGCAAAAACCACAGTAACACGACTCCTGTTGCGCGTCCCGTAACCTCAGTGATATGACATCGCATCGATCACTCCTTCAGACGTGAATCTATTATTATTGTGACAGGACCATCATTAACGAGACCGACCTTCATGTCAGCACCAAAAACACCCCTACCGACCGGTTTCCCGGTCAAGACTTCCAATTTACGGCAAAAAGCCTCATATATCGGGACTGCCAGATCCGGCCCGGCAGCCCTAATGTAGCTCGGACGGTTGCCTTTTCTGGTACCGGCAACAAGCGTGAACTGGCTTACCGCAAGTATCCTCCCATCCACTGCCGATATGTCAAGATTCATCACCCCATTTTCATCCCCGAAGATCCTTAGACCGGCAATCTTTCCGGCGAGCCAATCCATTTCCGCCTCCGAGTCTCCAGACTCCACACAGACAAGCACCAACAGGCCTTTGCCTATGGCACTTATCTCCTCCCCTCCGACTTCAACGGAGGCACGGGCTACCCGCTGTACCACCGCCCTCATGATTCACAAGCCGGATCCACGGCATACCTGCTCCTGACAGCCGTGACAAGGTTACATGCAAGTCCGCGAAGACCATTCTCCGACACGTCATCAAGACGCGTACGTATCGTCACCAATGGAGAGACGACCTCGATATTCTTCATTCCTTCAAGCTCCTTCAACACAAGCTTACCGGCGATCGGAGCCCAGCTCCCATTCTCCACAACAGCAGCAAGACGATTCTGCCAGTTCTTTGACTTCAACCGTGAAAGAATCTCTCTCATTGAAGGGACAAGAGACGCGTCATATGTCGACGACATGAACACTGTTGAGCCACAAGCAAATGCCTGGCTGACTGCTTCAGACGCATCCGCCTCTGCCAAGTCAAGGACCTCCGCAGAGATGCCATGCTCGGCGATCATTTCGGCCAGACGATCGGCGGCCTCGACCGTGTTCCCATGTAATGAAGCGGCCAATATCAGCGTTTTCATAGGGAATTCCGGCTCATACCTGCTCCATTTGTCATAAAGCCCAAACGGGTTGAAACTGTCAGGAGCAATGACCGGACCGTGGAGCGGACAGAGATAACGCAAATCGAGAACTCCTCCCTTCTTTAGCAAGGATTGGACCTGCGCGCCATACTTGCCACATATATTTATATAATAACGTCTCGCTTCATCTGCCCACTCTTCGGCGAGACATGAGCTATCCTTCATCCCCGACGATATGCCGGATGCCTGGGAGATTCCGAAGGTGCCAAACGCGTCAGCAGAGAAAAGAATTTTGTCCAAAGGATCGTATGTCACCATGACCTCGGGCCAATGAACCATAGGAGCCATTATGAAACGCAATTTCCGCGAACCGATATCAAGGCCCTCCCCTTCTTTGACAGCGACAACCCTGCCGGCATCTATCCCACGGGCGAACTGACCAAGCATCGCAGCTGCCTTTATCGAACATACAAGCTTGCATCCGGGATATGATCTCATGAAGTCCTCAACGGCGGCCGAATGATCCGGCTCAAGATGCTGTACTATCAGATAATCCGGTTTGCGCCCTCCTTTCCCGGCAAGAAAACCATCAAGGGCCTCACGCCATGACGCTGCCACCGCATGGTCAACCGTGTCGACCACTACCAGCTTCTCATCATCTATCACATATGAGTTATAGGTCATCCCGTCAGACAAAGGATACTGCTTCTCAAACAATCTCACATCTCTGTCAGCACAGCAAAACCAAGTGATTCCGCCGTCTGTGTCTTTCAGATGGGAAACATAAATGTCTACTGACCGGGGGCTGTGTTTTAGGCTATCACTCATTTCTACCATCTTTTTTTGTTAAGGATTCATCGAAACAACAACTTTTTTAAAGTGGCAAATTCCGACAATGCAAAATTACGAAAAAATTCCATGTATTTTGCCCTTGACGCAAGGAATCATATCACATGTTATTTATTTCAATATTTTATAACCATTTAAGAATCAACTAAATCAATAAATCATCGCGATTTTTTATTAAATTTTTTCCTTATTTTTTTGGCCAGTTCAAAATTAATGTCTAACTTTGCAACGCAAACGGGAAAAACGACCCCTACAAGGCGCCACAAACCGTTTTAGAACATTAAAATTTTGCGAAAATAGCTCAGTTGGTAGAGCACGACCTTGCCAAGGTCGGGGTCGCGGGTTCGAGTCCCGTTTTTCGCTCTAAGTTCCATATCTTGGTTCTTTGGTACATTTACTTTTTGAATTAAATCTTTTGCGATGCTCCCCCACGGCTACGCCGATGAGATTCTATTTCTTGCGAAAATAGCTCAGTTGGTAGAGCACGACCTTGCCAAGGTCGGGGTCGCGGGTTCGAGTCCCGTTTTTCGCTCTAAATCAATCACCTCTCGGAATCTCGGGAATAGCAGAGCCACAAAAGGTTTATAATTGTCCGGATGGCGGAATTGGTAGACGCGCTACTTTGAGGGGGTAGTGATCATTGGATCGTGTGAGTTCGAGTCTCATTTCGGACACCTTGAAAAATCCCAAGTATTTGAAATTCAAATACTTGGGATTTTTCTTTTTATTACTGTCAACCGTATGTCAACCAAAATATCACAATATATCTGTTATCATACGGACAGAATTTCGTATTTTTGCCACCATATTTATTGACAGAACGGTAACACATCAAAAACCGGGGGCAATGTGTCAGCAGCCACGATATTTTTTGTCTCCGGTTTGTTATTACATAAGTGACGGGTCAAATTTCTTTTGAGTACAGTCATTACAAAATGATTTTGACCGGAGTTGCTGCTTTTGGGATTAACAGATGTGGAATATCCCGTTCTAATGCCGATCTACTTGTGTCCTCTTAACTGTATGCTTGGTTATGGCTGACAATTTCTGGAATAAGCTGAAATCCCTGACAGGGAATTATTTTGCACTGACACCCTATCTTGTGAACCAACAGGATGCGGAAACTTCCATCAGGGAAGGTGTGTCGTTCCGAGGTACAAACCTTATAATTCTTGTTCTGGCGATCTTCATCGCATCCCTCGGACTGAACACAAACTCGACTGCGGTTATCATCGGAGCCATGTTGATTTCCCCATTGATGGGTCCCATCATAGGGATCGGACTTGGAATCGGCATAACTGATTTCGAGCTTCTGAAAAGGTCTTTAAGGAATCTGGTCGTGGCGGCCCTATTCTCGATGCTCGCCTCTGCCCTCTATTTCCTGATCTCACCTGTGGCAGAAGGCCACAGTGAACTGCTGGCCAGAACAACGCCCACCATATACGATGTGTTGATCGGATTCTTCGGTGGAGGGGCCGGAATCGTCGCCATATGCTCCCGGAGCAAAGGAAATGTCATCCCCGGTGTCGCCATCGCCACCGCCCTTATGCCTCCATTATGCACGGCAGGTTACGGCCTGGCGACCCTGCAGATGCATTATTTTCTTGGCGCGACCTACCTATTCCTGATAAATTCCATCTTCATCTGTCTGGCTACATTTATCGGAGTCAAGCTATTCCATTTCAGGCCTCATACAGCAGCCAACCCCGAACGCGCGCGCCGCATCAGGCGCATAACATACACATTGGCTCTCCTCACTTTGTTGCCAAGCATCTACATGACATACAACATGATGCGCCTCAATCGTTTCGAACTGAACGCAGACCGTTTCATAAACCAGGAGTGTCAATGGACCGATACCCATGTGCTTTCCTCAAGTGAGACCTGGAACAAAGAAGGCAAACAGATAAACCTCACACTGATAGGGAAAGCGATGCCACAGGATTCCCTGATCATAGCCCTGTCATCCAGGCTGCATTTCTACGGTCTTGAAGGGACACGCCTGAAGATATTCCAAGGTGACGCCCCGGCCACTACCGATGAGCTCAAAAGCGCAGCCGTCAGCGATATCTATCACATATCGCAGAACGCCATACAGGCAAAACAGTCTGAAATAGACTCGCTGAATAATTTAATCGCAACGAGCCGGGCCACCATCAGTGCGGCTGCCGATATTCTGCCCGAGCTCCGGGTTGTGTTCCCAAAGATCAATGAGATCGCCATCACAAAAGCGGTCTTCGCGGATCCATCCGACGGTCGCCTTGATACTATAAATATCGCCCTTGTCAACACCGCCGCCGGTTTTTCCGGCTCTAACAGAAACGAATTGCAACGTTATCTCGAAGCCCGGCTGAAAATCAAAAAATTACGCGTCGTCGAAGTACCCCGCAGTATTCCCTGAACCGCCCGGCAGGGGTCAATCACCCTATTCTGTTTTATGAGGAAGAATAATCGTAACAGCAGACGTTGTTACCGGTTGCCCGTTGAGAGTATAATAAGTATTTAAAACCGGCTCTTTGTTCTTCCAACGGATAGTATGTGTCATCCCTATGTGAAACACTGTGTTGATTCCAGGCACCATCAAATCTACCGTTATCATCTGGTCTCTATCACCGGGAAATTCTCCGATAAAGAGAAGATGACCGTTTGGAGAAGTAGCCCAGTCACATTTGCGCCACACATTTTCATTGACAGCACACAGTCCTTCAAATACCGCCAGATATGCCCTTGACATCGGGCTTCCTTCCTCTCCCACGTTTCTCTGATCCCCATCCCAATCGACTGTATACAGATTGTCATTATAACTGATACTGAACGCTTCATCCATCCAGTTTCCCTCAACATCGGGATCGAGTAGATTTACGCCCTGATCATCCAAGATCCTTATCGGGATTACCACTCCTCCGATATCCCATATAATTTCACCGCCATCATCATCGCATGATGAGAACACAACACCGGTAGCCAAAGCGACAACAAGACTCCATACGAGCCAACGCAACTTATAGACATTCATTATTGAAAACACCATAAAAAATTTGAATTAATGATTTCCACAAAATTATACATTTTACAAGACTTTACAAAAAATAAATTCAACACCATATCAAGCATTCATCTCAAAGTTCCGGCTCGTCGGAACCGTGTCAATACCCCCCTTTTAAAGCAATTACCCCCGCCACAGACATCTGTGACAGGGGTAAAGCATCTTATCAAGGCTTTGTTACATGCCTATTTACTGAATTTATTCCGCTGTTTGGGATTACCGCATCTTTATGAACGCAGGAACCCAGGCCTTCACTGCAACAGAACCATTGACTGACCCGCCATTTATCAGGTCTTCGCCGGTTCCTCCTATCGATACATTCCGGTCTGTCTGCGAGAAAATGATGACAACTTTGTTACCGGTCTGCGCATCGGTCTTGGTTATGATCTCCAGACCTGTTTCCTGCTGACGGTCAACAGTTCCGCGCCACAATGCGGGATTCTCACCACGCGCCTTGAAGACTTTGGCGACATAGTCATGCACCCGGCGTTCATTTGCGGTGAAGCTGTTGACATCAATCCGACCGGAAGTACGGGCCCAGTTGTCGGGATTCCCGTCACCACGCTTGTCTCCGATCTCATCGCCGTAATATGTGCAGGCAGGGCCGGAATAACAAGCCACAGCGGCATGCCGGGCCATGAGCTGTTCGGTGGCATTGTCAATGTCAACCGCGTCTCCGACTCTTGCCGTGTCATGATTGCTAAGGAAAATTGTGGGATTCACTCCCGCGTCGCTATAGCCGCGTCCGGCGGCATCGGTCGACAGGAACCATCCGATCGATCCCACGCCGCTCGACAAGTTCACAAGATTGTCTTTGCCATCGAAATCCATCACACTCTTAAGACCATCCTGCCGTGTGACAGTGATATTGCCTGCGGAGGCCCAGTCCTCTCCTACCATGTAGCCCAGTGTGCCCCATTGTTCACCACGGTTTTTGCGTTCCTGACAGACAGCCTCTACTTCGAGACGCAAGTCATTCCAATAATTGTGACCGCCCTGATAAACCTGATAACATTGGTCAAGACGCCATCCGTCTACACCACGGTTCATCCAGTATCTCAAAACTTCCTTGAAATAATCCAGAGATCCCGGATAGGAGATGTTACCCGAATCAGTCCCACGGATATTGGCCGATGTCTGGGTGTTTATGTATTTGCCATTCGGGGAAGGCTCATTCACACCACCATGATGGCCGAACACGCCGTCAAGTATGATATATATTCCTCGTTCATGAGCTTTCTCCACCAGCTCGTCAAATTCAGCCTCGGTGCCGAATTTCGGATCAATCTTGAAATAATTGGTGCAGAAATAACCGGTTGCCTGGAGTTTCTCACCTCCCTGCCCGTTTGTCGAGTCGAATACAGGTGTCATCCATATCGCATTCATGCCAAGATCCTTGATATAATCCAAGGCGTTGATGATACCCCGCAGATTACCATTCTTGCGGTGTCCCGCAGGTCCCCACATGTCAGAGTAACCCGTCGCTCCACCTTCCCCATGCTGGAACGAGCCGACCATCACCTGATATATCGACAATTCCCGCCAATCGCCGGTAAGAGTAATCTCCGGCTGCGAATCATCTCGGTTATAAATAGCCGAGAACGAAGTCTCACCTTCATCATTGGATGCCGTCACCGACAATGTGGCGCTCTCGCCATCATTGAGGTAGTCGGCGACATTGATTGAAGTCAACGAAGTTGTTGAAAGTGTCAGTTCACGGCCATTGAAATTTCCAGACACAACGGTCGGATCGTTGGTGAAACTGATTGATATGGTAGTCTCTCCTCTCACGCGTCCTCCGGCAGGCGAAACAGAGATTGTCGGTTTCTGCGGGCCATCGGGATTCGATGCGTACCATTTATGGTCTGAAAGCTGGTACCATCCCTCACGTCCGGCGAAATCGAGTTTGATTCCCGGTTGCTGGTCGGCAGGGTAACGGGGAGATCCTCCGTCCGTGTTGAAAATCACCATTGCCTCCGTGTCCGCTTCATCCGGCAGCTCGTAACAATACCAAGAGCCGTTAAATGTCGACATTGCCGTTCCGGGCCATGTACCGGCATGCTCCTGCGCCGAGTCGCCACTTCCCGAATAAACATACGCGCTCGGAGTCGAAGTCCATTCACTTGTGCCTTTGAAATAGATTGTCCTTGAGGCAGATACCGGAGAGATCCTTACCGAATATGTCTTTGACGCGCCACCACTCCTGACCATAAACGAGACGTTGTTATCCCCCTTGACAAGCTGGGCGATAAAGTGATTGGTTAAGGTCAAACCGTTGACAGTTATGTCAACGGTGGCATCTGATGCCACCGGGACTGCGGAAAAGGTCGCCAGAGTCGGGAATGAGTTTTCTGCCTCTACGACATAACTGACTGTCTGAGATGAGAATCCGTCAACGATATTTTCTCCGCCAACCCTGATATCAATTGTCGCTAACGAAGCGTCTCCGCTGTTGACAGCCGCGAATGATGTAGTCGCGCCACAAATAAAGAGTGCCGCGAAAAACGACTTCAATCTCTTACATGAATACTTTATTTTCATCGTTGTTAGGTGTTAGGTTTAGGTCATTTCTTGATAACTTTGAAAACTGCCGGACAAGTTCCGTTCCTGTCCACACGCAATATGTAAGTTCCCGCCGCAAGCCCTGAAAGATCCAATGTCAGCTCATTCATGCCGGATCCCTCAAGGGATGTCAAAATGCCTCCTCCAAGATTAAAGACCGAACAAGATTTTATTGCCACAGGCGAGCTTACATATAATATTCCTTCAGTCGGATTAGGAGCTACGGAAACCATGATATCTCCCGAATTGAACACCTCCTCGACCGATGACACGGTGTTAAAGAATTCAGTAGGAAATATCACCGGCTGATCATCCCCGAAAGATCTCAATACAGGACCTTGATTCGGGACTGACGAACGGGCTGCGACAGTCTTCCAGTCCCATACATTGTCGAAATCCCAACCGGACAATTCCTTATAACTCTGCTTGACAACAAGTTCATTGGAGACTTTGAGAACCGCGTGATCTCCATGCTCAGTCCAAGCGTCATGTCCCGCTGGTATCAGGTCCCAGGAATAATTGCCTTGGGATACGTTGCGGCTATTGTTGTTGCCTCCGAAACGGGCAGAGAAATTGTTGTGGGATGTGATCTTTGAGTTGACCGAGACAGAGCCGGATACCTTGCCGTAATTCGCGCCGACAAGCCCACCGACATAATCCAGACCGGCAACTTCCCCTGAAGCGACAGTATTGGTTATTGTGCCTGTGTTTTTACCGACAAGCCCACCGACAGCATAATCATTGACGGCGGTGACATCGGCGACTGAATAACTGTCAACGATCTTGCCGCCGTTTTCTCCCACAAGTCCTCCGACACAGATCGATGTTGCAGAAACATTTCCTGCAGAATAGCAGCGCGAAATAGTCCCGCCGTTCTTACCTGCAAGGATTCCCGTACAGGTCGTACCGTTGACCGTAGCGTCGATAACCGCGAGGTCGTTAATTTCCGCCCCCTCTGCCAGGATTCCAAACAATCCGGTTCCATTTCCGATTACAGAACCTGTCAGGTCCAGATTCTTGATTGATTTTCCATTCCCGTCAAATTTCCCTTTGAAGGGATTGGAACTGTTTCCTATAGGAGCCGTTATTCCTGCTGCAGTTATATCAGCCTCCAGGCGGAAAGATGCGCTCCAGTCAATTGTTGATGTTGAGAGTAGCTTAAGATCTTCAGTTGTCGAGAGTAGATAAGGATCAGAGTCTGTCCCCTCGCCACCGGAATACTTCTGTATCGGAGCCTGCACGACTTCTATCGACAAATCCTCAGTCTGAGCTCCTGTCGGACTCTTGGCAATGAAGTTCATCTTGGTCAACTTCGCCAGCTGTGCATCCGTCAGATTGTAAAACGACTTGATATCCTCTACCCGATAGGTGTAAACCCCGTTTGAGCCTGACATGCGGTATTGGGCCACATTCGTATTGCCCCAAGATGCTGCCTCCTTAGAAGATCCTTCTATTATTGTCCAGGAATAGACATAAACCTCGCTGCCGAAATCGGAAGTGTTGACCGTGACCGTCACGGGTCTGTTCACCACCGCCGGTGACGGATCCGAGGTGATTGTCGCTTGGTCACCGGCAGCCCACGAAGATTGGGCGGCACATGCCGCGACAACCCATAAACATATTTTCCTCATGCTGAAATTTGATGAATGAAATGTAAGTAAAAAAGCATCCACGCATTAACGTATGCTCTTTCTGACGATTGTCGTCAAAGAAAAATCAATGCAAATTTACAACATTTTTTCAACAAATTACCGCTATAAAGACATGTTATTGAGCAGTTTTCCCCTCCAATGGCTTTTTGGGCACATTCGGAGACTCAACATCCTCCACCTTAGCCGGAGATTCGTCAGTGAGGGGAGTAAACCATGCCGGCATACTGACCACCAGGCGGTACAGATTGCATCCCAGGTAATTTCCAACAACCGTCGGAAGATAAGCGGCCAACAGGTTCCAGCCGTGAGCCATAAGGAATTCCCGACCGCAGGATGCATAATAATATGAGTCGGCGACACAATGGGGGAAACCGCAGATTATGAAAGCCGGGACCCCGAACAGAAGCGGCAACCAGTTGTTTTTCATGCCGGCCCCCCTGACTGCGGCAGTCATTATGAATCCACATGGAATAGAGAGCAGGCCACACATCCACGGTCCTTTTGACAGCCTTGTCGTGATTATCGCTTGCGACGCTTCAGAGATCTCAGGCGTGCAAGTCAATGCCGACAAGATGAAACACCCGGCAAGATTGAGCAGCAGCATCAGCCCCAAAAGGGAATATTCACCACCCTTACGGCTCCATACATGCTGTGCTTGCCCGGTAAACAATGGCAACTTCATAGCCACGACAACTATAAGCCCGAACGCGAACATAGCCGCGCCAAGCACACCTCCTACTTTTAGATAGACCGTGGCGGCGATACCGATGGCTCCCCCCGCCATCAATGCCCCACTGAAAAACTTGACCGCGTTTTCTTTACTCATGAAATGGTGGAATTCTGTACGTAAGTCTAAATTTGATTGGTTTCGCCCCGCAAATTTACGGATTTTTCCGTAGATTTGCACAATACTTACCTTTTCACTACCATGAAAACAATGAAGATCATAACACGTGGCGTTATCTTCGCCGCCATAATGGCAGGCATATCCGGCCCGGCAGAGGCAAAGAAACCCGGCGAACTCTGGCTTGGTGCCGATATCAGCGGAACAACCCACGACGAGGCCCGTGGAGTCTACTCCACGGACACACTTGGCAATCAGACTGAAAACACTCGTCTGATGAAAGATTATGGAATGAATGCCGTGAGACTGCGTGTATGGGTTAATCCCCATGGAGGGTGGAGCGGAAAAGAGGATGTCCTTGAGATGGCTCGTAGAGCCAAAGCACTCGGCATGGAGATCATGATCGACTTCCATTATTCCGACTGGTGGGCTGATCCCGAGAAACAGAATATCCCAGCCTCCTGGAAAGACTACAATCTCGAGGAGATGAAAACTGCCTTGGCTGACCATACAGCCACGACTCTCCAATACCTGAAAGACAACGGTATAGATGTAAAATGGGTTCAGGTCGGAAACGAGACACGCAACGGATTCCTCTGGCCGATCGGGAAAATAGATGTAGATGACATGTCTAACATCGCCAACTATGCCGCACTCACCACCGCCGGTTACGACGCGGTCAAGAGCGTATATCCCCAAGCAGAAGTCATAGTCCATATCGACAACGGTTTCGACAACCCGACCTATGAGACCATATTCGACGGATTGAAGGAAAATGGCGGCAAGTGGGATATTATCGGCATGAGCGTCTATCCTTACTGGGCGATCAAATACAACCACGAGCCGGACGCGGCATCCACTCTGCGCGACGCGATCACAAACATCCGCAAATTGCATGCCCGTTACGGATGCGACGTGATGATAGTCGAGACCGGCGTAGACTCATCAAGGCCTGAAGAAGGCCTGGAGTTCATGAACTCGCTATTCGACGCGGTGATCAACGATGCCGACGGAGCCTGCACCGGCGTATTCTACTGGGCACCAGAATCATTCCAGACAGAATGTCCTGACGGCACCCGTGAGGGGTACGCTCTCGGAGCCTTCCGCAACCGCCGTCCGACCGCCATACTCGACTCTTATCCCCGCGCGGCCCGTCTTATGCAGAAGGATTGATGATTTATTTGCTCGGGAGGAATTTTTTTCGTAACTTTGCGGCGGTTTTCGTGAGGGTACGGCCTCGCGCCCGCCGGAAGCCCCGCCTAAAACGCGGAAATCCCTGTGTGATGGGAAATTATTAACTTAATTTTGAGTAACACAAAAACTCATTCAAATGAAGACCTACGAACTTAAAGCAACTCCCCGCGTGGAGCTGGGCAAGAGGGCCGCAAAGCTTCTCCGTGCTGAAGGCAAAATCCCCGTTGTCCTCAACGGTGGTGAGATCGTTGAACTCCCCTTCAAGGGGACTCTCAAGGAGGGACAGAAACTCGTCGAGATCGAGAATGGCCGTGGCATAATCACCACCGACCTCGTCGTCACCAACGATGCCGTGCGCAAGCTCATCTACACCCCTGACATTTTCGCAATCGACCTCGATGTCAACGGAGAGAAGAAGCATGCCGTGCTCCGCGAAGTGCAGTTCCACCCGGTGAAAGACAACATCCTCCACATCGACCTTCTTGAAGTGAAAGAAGACAAGCCTGTGGTTATGTCTGTCCCCGTCAAGCTTGAAGGCCACGCTGAAGGTGTGAAGGCCGGTGGTAAGCTGACCCTCTCGATGAAGAAAATCAAAGTACGCGCTCCTTATACCGCAATCCCCGAACGTCTTGTCATCAACGTCGACCATCTCGGCCTGGGCAAGACCCTGCAGGTTGGCGAGCTCCACTTTGAAGGTCTCGACATGGTCACTCCGAAGGAAGCCGTTGTATGCGCAGTCCAGCTGACCCGCGCCGCCCGTGGTGCAGCCGCAGCCGAAGCAGCCGCAGCCAAGAAGTAACCACTCGCTTAAAACCTACCGAGAGGATGCCCCTCCCGACGCTTCACGCGCCGGCAGGCATCCTCTCTGATTTTAACAGTTTCATCCAACAATGAAATACCTGATAGTCGGCCTGGGCAACATCGGGCCTGAATATGTGGGGACGCGCCACAATATCGGCTTCCGAATGGCCGATGCGTTGGCCGAGAGCCTGAATCTTGGATTCTCTACCGAACGTTACGGCGACATTGCCCGCGGGAGACTGAAAAACAAGCAGATCGTCATCCTCAAACCTTCCACTTACATGAACCTTTCCGGCAACGCTGTCCGCTACTGGAAAGAGAAAGAGAAAATCGAGAATGACCACATACTGGTGCTCGTCGACGACATAGCGTTGCCCTTCGGCGCGATCAGAATCAAGCCATCCGGTAGCGATGCAGGCCACAACGGGCTTAAGAACATCGCCCAGATGCTTGCCTCCCAGGCATATCCGCGTCTTCGTTTCGGTGTAGGCAACGATTTTCCGAGAGGATGCCAGATAGACTATGTGCTGGGGCATTTCACACTTGACCAACGTCAGCAGCTTCCTGTAAGAGTAGACACTGCCGTAGATGCAATAAAGACATTCGTGCTGGCCGGATTACAGACTGCGATGTGTGACTTCAACAACAAATAACCGACATCGATATGAAAAGCGAAGTCAGAATCGACAAATGGCTTTGGGCCATGAGGATTTTCAAGACCCGTACAGTCGCCACCGACTCATGCAAGAAAGGACGCGTCGCAATCTCCACCCCGGCCGGTGAGGTGATAGCCAAGCCGTCACGCATGATCCATGTCGGCGATGTAATCCTTGTCAGGAAACCGCCTGTAACCTACTCGTTTAAGGTGCTGGCATTGACTGAAAACCGGCTCGGAGCGAAACTCGTGCCGGAGTACATGGAGAATGTGACCCCAAAAGAGCAATACGACCTTCTCGACGTGATACGCATCTCCGGGTTCATCGACCGCCGGAAGGGGCTTGGCCGTCCGACCAAACGCGAGGGCCGCGAGCTTGCCCGTTTCACGGATGACATCTACACCGGCCCGTCATCACAGCCTTGGCAAACGGAGGACGGCTGGGATTTCGATTTTGACGAAAACGATTTTGAGGACTGAAAGATGGAAGTGATCTACGACGACAACCACCTGATAGTGGTCAATAAAGCACCGGGAGAGATCGTCCAGGGAGACAAGACCGGCGACGAGCCTTTGGTCGAGACCCTTAAACGATGGATAAAGGAAAAATATGCCAAACCCGGGAATGTCTTCTGTGGAGTGGTCCACCGCCTTGACCGCCCGGTCGGCGGCCTGGTGGTTTTCGCCAAAACCTCCAAAGCCCTCTCTCGCCTGAACGAGATGTTCCGCGACGGGAAAGTCCACAAAACCTATTGGGCATTGTCACGCAACCTGCCCCCTGCGCCGGATGGGGAACTGAAAGGTTATATAAAGACCATCGAAAAGACCAACAAGTCGCTCTATTCCCTGACCTCGAAAGATGGCTACAAAGAAGCGCGGCTCCGTTACCGACTGCTCGGCTCGATGGACCGCTACCATCTGATTGAAGTGGAACTGCTTACAGGCCGCAAGCACCAGATCCGTGTGCAGCTCGCGTCAATAGGCTGTCCGATAAAAGGAGATCTCAAATATGGTGACAAACGGTCAAACCCCGACGGTTCAATCTCCCTGATCGCCCGACACATAGAGTTCGTCCATCCCGTCAGCAAAGAGAAGATCTCCCTTAACGCCCCCCTCCCTGACGATCCCCTCTGGCAAGCCGCCGGCGAAGTCGCATCAGCAGTTATATCAGCCCATTAAAGACTTTAAGCTCCCATAGGTATTAAAGACCTTAACGACTTTAAGGACCTTAAAGGCCTTAAGAACTTTAAAGACTTTATAGTCCTTACAACCCTTAAAAGCCCTAAACTTCCATCCCAGCCATGACTAAAGAAGACCTAAAGATAGTGTTCCTCGGAACTCCCGAATTCGCCGTTGAAAGCCTCGATCTCCTTGTCAAAGAAGGATTCAACATAGTCGGTGTAGTGACAATGCCTGATAAACCGGCCGGGCGCGGCCACCGCATGTTCGAGTCGCCGGTGAAACTCTACGCCAAAGAGCATGGGCTGAAAGTGATGCAACCCGTCAAGCTTAAAGACCCGGACTTTGTCGACGAACTCCGATCGCTCGATGCCGACCTGTTTATCGTAATCGCTTTCAGAATGTTGCCGGAAGTGGTGTGGACGATGCCAAGACTGGGCACATTCAACCTCCACGCGTCGCTGCTACCACGCTACAGGGGAGCCGCCCCGATCAACTGGGCGGTCATCAACGGCGACACAGAAACAGGCGTGACCACCTTCTTCCTTAAACATGAGATCGACACCGGCGACATAATATCCCAGGAGAGAATCGAAATACGTCCCGAAGACAACGTCGGGGATGTCCACGACAAACTGATGGATCTCGGAGCCAGACTCACACTTTCCACGGTAAACCATATTATCGCCGGAGATCTGGCAACCATTCCCCAGGAATCGCTGCTAACAGACGGGGAACAACCTACCCCTGCTCCCAAGATCTTCAAGGAGACATGCCGCATAGACTGGAACCGGCCGGCAATCGCCATACACAATCTCATCAGAGGACTCTCCCCCTATCCTTGTGCATGGACCGAATTCCACGACGCTGCCAATCCGGAGAGTCCGGTCCTCTATAATGCCAAGATACTGGAATCACGTGTCGTCAATGACAAGATTACAGGCCGAGAACCCGGCAATGTCATTGAAAGTGACCGTTGCCTCGTTGTAGCGTGTGGCGAGGGGTGCGTAGAGATATTGAGACTTCAACCCGCAGGCAAGAAACCGATGACAGCCTCCGAGTTCCTGCGCGGCGCGCGATTACCCGGCTCAACTGTCGTTGGCTGATTTGCCGCGAGGAGAAAAAACTCCCAACTCGTCATTATCCGGATGACGTGACGGCTGGATAAGCAGCCGCAAAGAGGTCGAATAATTGAAATAGGCCCATATCCAGTTGACCAGCACCGTGATCTTGTTTCTCATCCCAAGAATCGATATGAGATGGATGAACATCCATACGAGCCACGCGAAAAAGCCGTGAAACCGGAAATGCTTAAGATCGACCACCGCACGGTTGCGCCCTACGGTCGCCATCGATCCCTTGTCGTTGTATCTGAATGGCTTTATCCTGCCATAACTGCCTTTTGCCTCGGCGTTCAGGTTTCGGGCGACAAGCTTGCCCTGTTGTAGAGCGACCTGCGCCAACTGCGGATGACCGGCGGGGAATCCGGGGTCTCCCGACATCAACGCGATATCTCCCAAGGCATATACACTATCCAGCCCTTCCACCCGACAATGACTGTCGGTCTTAAGCCGTCCTCCATGTCCGACAAATGACGGAATACCCGATGAAGCGGAGGTGTCTTCCGCGACAGTCCAACTGAATGAAGTGGCTGTCACTCCCGCCGTCCATATGACCATTGACGCGTCAAGCGATGAGCCGTCGACGAGTCTCACGAGATTACTTTCGGGCTCATATTCCTTCATGTTGACCCCAAGGCGCACATTTACCATCAGCGACTCCAAGGAGTTAAGGGCAGCCGACGAGGCATCCTCTGACATAGTCCGCAAAAGCCGGTCTGATCCCTCGACGATAGTTATCGTCATCTCATCCTGGGATATCGAAGGATACTCCCTCGGAAGTACATACCGCTTCATCTCCCCTATCGCACCGGCAATCTCCACTCCCGTCGGACCACCACCGATCACCACGAAACTCAACAGCCCTCTTCTCTCCACGGATGTGGATGCGATGGAAGCCCTCTCAAGCAACGCGAGGATGTCATTTCGGCAACGCAATGCCTCGGCTGTGGATTTCATAGTGTAGACGCTATCTTTCAGCCGGCTCATATTGAAGAAATTGTTGGTGGTTCCGGCGGCTACGACAAGAATGTCATACGGCAATTCCTCCAACGGTGTATGTACTGTCCGGTTGGTCGTGTCGACTCTCTCGACAGTACCCATGTTGAACCTCATCCGCGAGCCATGTCGTTTGCGCAACTCGCGACGCAACGGGAAACAAATGCTTGCGGGATCCAAGCCCGAGGATGCGACCTGATAAAACAACGGCGGGAAACTATGGTAATTGTTGCGATCGATCAATGTAACATCAAAGTAGTCAAGATCAAGGTGTTTCACGAAATTCAGTCCCGCGAAACCCCCACCGATGACTACAACCCTCTTTTTAGGTATCATAAGCAAGTGTTGAAAATATAAGTAACTGTCCAAAATTATTTTTAATAACTGATCTCATCATTTCAATGTTTTCCCGGTGGCTTTTCGGTATATTTCCATCTCGTCGTCAATCGCGTAACCCGCTACGCTCATTCCTCCTTGATGAAAATACCCTCAAAAATCCCCTCGGCAAAACATTAAAATAATTTTGACCGGTTACTTATCACATAATTCTAACATTCCTGCCCGTTAATCTGTTTTCAGAAAAAATTCGTAACTTTGCAATATCGGAAACTTCCAGACACCAATGCTAAAATTCTTAGGCAACATCATACAGCTGATTTTCTCCCCACAGAAAGGATGGGAAGACCTTGAGGAGGATGACTACCGCCCCGACGGACGACGCGGGGAGATAGACATACGCCGTCTCTACACACGCTGTTTCCTGCCGCTTATCGCGATATGCTCTCTGACCGCATTCATAAGGATGATGTTTGACGGAGGACCTGATTTTCTTGGCGCGCTACAGACTGCCATAATCGAGTTCTTCTCCCTCTTCCTCTCATATCATCTCGCAGTATATGTCTTCTCATGGCTGATGCCACGATTTTTCGACAACGGGGAGAGACCGGACCAACGGCGTGATGCAATAATGGTTCTGTACAGCATCTCGGTAATCTCATTGATCTTTCTTCTGGGAAACGTCATAAAAGTGAAACTCGCCCTCATACAGTTTCTCCCTTTCTATGTCATATTCATAATCTGGAAAGGCGCGGACTTCATCGGTGTGCCACAGCGGAGCATCGGCCCGTTCATGCTTATGGCTTCCGCGTCAGTTCTCGGAGCAGTCTACGGGCTCAGCTTCCTTTTCACAATTCTAATATGAGGGAAACGCGGAATCACCTCCCAAACGACTCAACAATCCTATGAAATTCAAGGAAGTCAACATAAAGAACCGCCGGGCGACCTTCGATTACGCGATCGGCGACACATTCACCGCCGGACTGGTCCTGACCGGTACGGAGATCAAATCCATCCGCCAGGGTAAAGCCTCCCTGGTCGACACATTCTGTTACGTCAATAATGGTGAGGTATGGATCAAGAACATGTATATAGCCGAATATTTCTACGGCACATACAACAACCACTCCGAACGCCGTGACCGCAAGCTCCTGCTCAACAAGAAAGAGATACGTCAATTGGAGAAAAACGGCAAGGAGAGCGGATTCACAATCGTACCCTTACGCCTTTTCATCAATGACCGGGGTTACGCCAAACTGGTAATCGGGATCGGACGGGGAAAGAAAGAATACGACAAACGCCAGTCAATCAAAGAACGCGAGGACGCGCGTTCGATGGCGAGGTATTTCCAGAAGTAAATGGAATTCACAAGAGAATATCTCGACTTTGTCGATCAACACGCGGAAGAAGACCCGGCGAAACTGCGTCTGCGTCACCACGGCGACCTTAGATGGTGGTTGCCTTTGGCGATAAACAACATCGCCGCTTTGCGTAAAAAACGCAAATTTTTCCTGCAAGGTGATATCGACCTGACTCCGCGCGTGATACCGCTTGAAGTTTCCGCCCAACAGGCCACTTCCGCCCAAGTGGCATTGCTCCATGCCAACCTCGCCCGAAATGCGACGACTGTACTTGACATGACTTTCGGGATCGGAATGGATGCCCGTCTGCTTGCGATGGATCCATTAAGACGCATCCTTGGATTCGATCTCCGTGAGGAACTTGTGGCCGCCGCCCAGATAAACTTCGCGGATTTCCCCAATGTCGAGGTAAGGCAAGGGGATTCCGTGAAATTCCTGGAGGAATATGACGGAGATCCGTTCGATCTGGTATTCATAGACCCGGCAAGGCGTGGTAAAGAGGGGGAACGTCTATACAACCTCCATGACTGTCAGCCCGATCTTATAGAGATTCTGCCCCTGATACGCCATAAGTCGCGACGGCTTATGGCTAAATTGTCACCAATGCTCGATGTCACCCAGACAATCCGTGACCTTCCGGGAATCAGCGAACTTCATGTGGTTGAGGAGGGCAATGAATGCAAGGAGCTATTGGCCATTGTCATAGACAGGAAAGATGACAGACAACCACAGATAGTCATAGACAGGCTTGTGAAAGGGGAACTGACAGAATTCCGGTTCTCTCCGACAGAGGAAAGAGAATGCATTCCGGCTCCTCGTCTCGGCAGACTGCCACAAGAGGGTGAATATCTGCTCGAACCATCTGCCGCCATCATGAAAGCGGCGCCCTTCAATCTGTTGGCACAGAGATTCGCGTCACCGGTCCTCCATCCAAACACCCACCTGTATGTCTATCCATCAGGAATCGAGGGGACGATACCGGATGCTGTCAAATCATTTCCCGGAACAGTCTACAAAATCGAACAATCCTTGCCACTGACCTCCTCCAACCTGAAACTCATCGGGCGCACACTCCCACAGGCAGATATCGCTGTCAGAAATCTGAAAGGCTTCACACCTGACACTTTGCGCAAACGGCTAAAAACAAAGCCGGGAGGAAAATCAAAGCTTTACGCCGTCACCGTTGCCACCGACGAAGGGGACATACCCGCACTGCTTGTTGTAAGTCCAGCGTGAGAGAGAGGCCAAGACCAAAGCATACTCAAGTCGGGCGGCGTTATACTCCCTCGCTGCCTCGACGAAATAGCTTGTCTCCTGAAGATACTCCAGCAGGGATATTTCTCCCCCCTCCAAGGCCATTTTCAGCAACCTTACATTGTTGGTGTTCTCGACTGCCGGACCAAGCATCGAAAGGCGGCGTTCGAGTATGTGGGCTTTCGCACAATCGGAGTTTGCCCCGGCTATCATCTCGTTCTTTTTGATTTCATTGTCGACTTTCAAAGCTAGGCATTCTCCTGCGGCCGCAGCCTCAGTGGATTTACGCGAGTAAACCGGCAATGTCAAACCGGCAGACAGTCCGTTGAAATGGTTTCCATCCTCATAAGCATGAACATAACCGAGAGTGAGCTTAGGGAACCGTTCCTTGGATGCCATGTTGTATTTCGCATACGCCACAGCTGTTTCCGCTTCCAGAACCTTATACTGGGAGGAGGCCATGACCACGGGAGCCATCTCTCCTTCGCCGGGCAGACAGCCATGATCATATGGAAACGCCGGGAACATCGGATAATCGATCAGCCGGTCGAGCTGTCCGGCTGACAGAACACCACCCGAAAGAGCGATGATTTCAGCGGTCAACGCCCTGACGGTAGCCTCCGCCTCATCGTTTGCCGCAGATGCGCGGGCATGCTCTATCCTGATCTTGTTGAGATCAAGAATCGTCACCTCTCCTTTCTCCCAGGCACGGTTGTAAACGATTTCAAGGGAATCGAGGTTGGCATGTATCTCCTGGAGCAAAATCAGCTCGCGACGCGCCCCGATCAGATTTATTAATTTAGTCTGCGCCTCAAAATATGCATCTGCATCAGCCGCCATACGCTTGTGGATCTTGAGGGTATCTATCGCCCTTATGATCTTGCGGGAGGCCGCCATCTTGCGGAAATCCGGGATCTGCTGGCTGATCCCGGCAGACCAGCGGTTACGCTCACCCGTGGCTGACGGCCACAGGTATTCAAACTCCACCTCCGGGTCTTCCGGGGCTACTTCCGCGCGGATGGCAGATTGCTCTGCCTGCAACGCTGCATTTTCAGACACACCGGGGAAAGATGCCTCAGCAAGACGACGGGCTGCGTCAGCAAAAACGGCATCCTCTGCTGATACTACCGCGCTCCCCCCGATTGTGACAGCGAGCCACATCAATGGTCTGACAATCCATGATGTCGATATGTTTGACAATATCCTGTTTGAGAAACGACGAGGTTCAGTCAGTGAGTTCATCTGATATGTGATTGTTTTTTCGGAGGGCAAAGTTACGTTTTTTCCTCCTATTTATAAAACGGTATAGAATCGGTACAACAAAGACGTTCAACGCCGTCGATGAGAGAAGACCACCGAGAATCACTATAGCCAACGGACTCTGTATCTCGTTGCCCGGTTCATTGCCCCGGAGCGCGAGAGGAATAAGAGCCAATGCGGAAGTCAATGCCGTCATCACGATCGGAGTCAACCTGTCGGCTGATCCCTTGGCTATCCGCTCATCCAGACCAAATCCTTCCTCCCGAAGGTGGTTGTAACGCGAGATAAGCAACATGCCGTTACGGGTGGAGATTCCCAACAGGGATATGAAACCGATTATCGCGGGAATATTCAGTTCGCCTCTCGTCAGGACAAGGATCAGCACTCCCCCTATCATGGCCAGAGGCATATTTATAAGTATGACAAGCGATTCGCGCATGTCGCGGAACTCTCCGTACAGCAGCATGAATATTATGGCCAATGCGAGCAATGACGTAAGCGCGAGAGTCCGGGATGCGGCCGCCTCGCTCTCAAACTGGCCGCTGTAATTGACATGATAACCTTGTGGCATCTCCACCTCACGGGCCACACGGCGGCTTATTTCATTCACCGTGCCACGCAGATCACGCCCGTCGACATTAGCCGAGACCACCAGTCGCCGGTTGGCGTTCTCGCGATTTATTGTGTTCGGACCAGTCACAGACTTCACGTCGGCAAGATTGCCCAACGGCACTTTCCCTTCACGGGTGTCTACCGGCAGTTGCCGCAGCCCCTCGACCGACATGTCAGCCGGCACTTCGAATCTGACAGTCAGGTCTGCCGGATAACCCTCCTCATAAACCTGCGACACCTGTTTGCCGGCCATGGCGACATCGACAAATTCCGAGAAACGGTTCATTGCAACGCCATAACGCGCAAGAATTTCCCGGCGCGGCGTTATCTCGATCTGCGGACGTTCTATCTGCTGCTCGATATTGACATCGACCACACCATCCACATCCTTGACCACCTCCTTGACAGCCTGCCCCGTCGCATAAAGGCGGTTAAGGTCAGGCCCGAAAATCTTTATGGCTATCTGGGCCTCTGTTCCGGACAACATCGCATCTATGCGGTGGGAAATAGGCTGACCGATCTCGATGCTCGCGCCGGGAATGACGGCGAGTTTCTCACGAAGTTCAGCCACCATCTCGCGCCGTGATCTCCCGTCAAGCTCATATGGGGCCTCAATCTCTGAAACATTCACCCCGAGGGAATGCTCGTCAAGCTCCGCACGGCCTGTTTTTCGGGCTACGGTCTTTACCTCCGGCACCGACAATATTATCTCTTCAGCCATTTTCCCTATTCTGTCACTCTCTTCCAATGAAATTCCGGGCAACGTCGACACATTGATGGTGAGGGATCCTTCATTGAAATTAGGGAGGAAACTGCGTCCGAGATTGAAGAACAGTATGATCGACACCACAAACAATATCCCGACAGAGCCTAACACCACAGCCGGACGTTTCATACACCACTGCAATGCCTTCCCATAACCCGCTTTCATCCTGACGGTCAACTTTGGTTCCTTGGACAAAGCGGCATTATCGTTCTTCCCTCCAAGCAAATATGAACACAACACAGGCGTAAGCGTCAGGGCGACAATTGTCGAGGCAGCCAAAGCGACGATAAACGCGACGCCCAATGGAATCAGCATGCGGCCTTCCATCCCTGACAGGAAGAACAATGGCAGAAAACTCGCTATTATGATCAATGAGGAGTTGAAGATAGGTTTCCTCACCTCCTTTGAAGCGTCGTAGACAACCTGCAACACACTTCTGCGTTCCCCTTCAGGCAACGCATGGTTCTCACGCAGACGTTTGTAGACATTCTCGACATCGACGATAGCGTCATCGACCAGAGAGCCGATGGCGATCGCGATACCCCCCAGGCTCATCGTATTGATCGTCACCCCCATTCCCCTCAATATTATGATGGAGATTATGATCGACATCGGCAGGGCGACAAGCGACACCAGTGTTGTCCTCAGGTTCATAAGGAAGAAGAACAGGACTATGATCACCATCAATGCCCCTTCGAGCAACGAAGCCTGTAGATTGCTTATTGAGTTGGATATGAAATCCGACTGGCGGAAAATGTCGGCCGAGACTGTGACATCCGGCGGAAGTGTCTTGCGCAATTCCTCGATCTGCCGGTCAAGCTCTTCGGTCAGACCTATCGTTCCGGTGTTGGGCTGTTTCGTGATGGTAAGGATCACTGATTCGCGCCCTCGGACGGAAGCTGTGCCGATCTTCGGAGTTTTCCCTCCGAATTTGACCGTGGCGATATCGCTCAACCGCAGGTTACGCCCCCCTTCCGACGGAATCGCAAGATTCGCGACCTCTTCAGGGGAGGAGGAATTGACGGAACCTTTCACAAGATATTCATTCCCATGTGCATACAGGACACTCCCGATCGCATTGTCATTGCTTCCCTCCAGAGCCTCAAGAACCTCAGCAAGCGTCACTCCGTGGAATTTCATCTTGTCGGGAGAAAGCAGCACCTGCATTTCCCGTTCCTCACCGCCGATTACAGAGACCTGCGCCACTCCCGGTGTCGCAAGCAGCTGGCGGCTTATCTGCCGGTCCACCAAGTTCCTTATATCGAGAACCGAAGTGGAGTCGGGGGTCAGACCTACTATCATTATCTCTCCGAGAATCGAAGACTGAGGACCCATGACGGGAGTGCCGACTCCGGGGGGAAGACTCTCTCCGACTGTGGCGAGACGTTCGGCAACGGTCTGACGGGCACGGTATATGTCAGTGCCCCAGTCAAACTCCACCCATACCACAGAAAATCCGGTAGAACTGGCCGAGCGTGTACGCCTAACCCCGTTCGAGCCGGTCATGGCTGTCTCCACCGGGAATGTAACAAGTTTCTCCACCTCCTCCGGGGCAAGTCCGGGGGCTTCCGTCATCACAACGACGGTGGGGGCATTGAGATCAGGGAAGATATCTATCTCCGAGCGGGTCAGAACCACGCATCCGGCAATGGTTATCACAGCGGCCAGCACCAGCACGACCACTCTGTTGAGCAATGAAAATCGTATTATGCGGTTGAGCATCAGTCTGGATTATAAGCGGATGTTTAATAACATATCATTCATTGGTCAACTTCAATGGGAATGGGAGTGGCCTTCCGGGACCACGCCTGAGGTTTCGGCGAGTCTCACGAAAGTCATCCCTTTTGTGACGACCCTTTCTCCTGGCTGCAATCCCGACCGGATCTCGCGCCGCAGGCCATCGGTCGCTCCTATGGTGACCGGCCGTTTCTCGTAATGTCCGGGCATTTTCTCGACATACACGAAATATTTCCCTTGCTGCTCACTGACGGCCTCTTCGCCGACAGATATGACATCCATGCGGGAATTGCCAAGGAGATACACCTCGCAATAGGTGCCGTTTATCAGATTGCCATCACCTTTGGGCAGCGTGAAATATACCGGTATGTAACCACCCTGCGCCGACGAGGCCGATGGTTTCGACACCATCTTTCCCCCGGAGGAGATGACATCTATGACATCCTCGGAATATGACGGGCGGAAACGCGCTCCCGTGATCCCCGCGAGCTGCGACACGCGACTCTCCGGAAGATCAGCCCGCAAAGTCAGCGCGTTGTTGGAGGAGATTGTCGCGATCGTCTGTCCGGCATCCACAAACTGGCCGTCCACAACATCAAGTGACGTTATCACACCCGATACAGGTGCTACAGCTACCGAACCGCTCCCTGAAGAGAGACCGCCCATAGCAACCTTTGCCTCCTCGACCCGCTGGAGCGCGGCGTTGTAGTCGCGTGTCGACACTATCCCCTCTTTATGCAACGGAGTCAATCGGTCAAGCTCGCGTTTGGCCGACTGGTAAGCGACACGGGCGGCCTCACCCGGATCTCCCCCGCTCATCCCACGGGCAGTGACCGTGGCGACAGTACGTCCGGCGGCAACTTGCATCCCCACCGATATCCCTGACGCGAGCTTGACAATACCCGGCTGCCTGGCGGCGACCGCCCCTTCCGATCCCGGCATAGCGGAAATCTCGCCCGATACCTTAATGACGTTTGAAAATTCTCCGGGATTGATCTCCTCGGCCACTACCCCGAGTTTCTCGGTCTGGGATGCATCAAGCACTATCAGCCCCTTCTCATGGTCATCCGATGATCCGGCAGGCTGATGGGCATGAGGCTCATGGTCATGGTCCTCATGTCCCTCATGGGATGATTCACCGGCTCCCGCGCAAGACACAAGGGAGAATATAAACACAGCCCCGCAGGACACTTTGCATAGTCGACATAAAGCATGAAACGTCGCGGTCATGCCATTGGTCTTGGTCGGTTTCATAATCATGATACAAAGTTAACAACTCTGACTTGTCCGGGGATTGAATTATTTAGGGATAAAATTGCATCTTTCCGAGAGGTTGAGTAATTTTGTATTGAACATTCAACCGTATATAAATGCCAACCATATTCGCAATTGCCGCTGTTGTTGCGGCCGTCATACTACTTGTCCTCTTGCTTAAAACCCGCGAAAAGCTTGCCTTCCAGGAAAAAGAAGCGATTGCCCGGCTCTCGGCCCAACGTGAGGAGGCGATAATGAGAGACGCGGCTCTTCGACAGGAGGCTGCCGCCCGTGAAGCGGAGTTGCGCGAGACCGCCTCGAAGAGGGAAGCGTCATTTTCAGCCGAAAACTCAAGACTTTCTGCCGAGATGTCCGCGTTGCGCACCACCGCCGATGCCCTCCGCGAGCAGATCGCCGCCAAGGACAAACAGATTGAGGATAACCGTCAGCAACAGGCTACTATCCTGCGCCAGCAGGAGGAGCGTTTCCGCAATCTCGCCAACGAGATAATGGAGGCCAACTCCCGTCGTTTCAACGAGACCTCATCCCAACGCCTCAATGATCTGCTCTCCCCCCTGAAAGAGAACATCGAGAATTTCCGCAAAGCTGTCGGAGACGCTTATAACAATGAGTCACGCGAACGTTTTTCCCTACAACGTGAATTGCGCGAACTGCTCGAACTGAACAAGACTATCGGGCGGGAGGCCCGCGACCTGACCCGCGCGCTGCGGTCAGACTCGAAGATGCAGGGAGACTGGGGGGAAATGATCTTGGAAAAACTTCTTGAGAAATCAGGCCTGCAGAAAGGGATCCATTTCGACACACAGGTGACTCGCGACACCGACGGATCGCGGCTTACCGATCCCGAAGGTAAAAGCCTGCGCGCCGATGTCGTCATCTACTACCCCGACGATCGTTGCCTTGTGATCGACTCGAAGGTCTCCCTTACAAGTTTCATCGACTACATAAATCTCGCCGATGACACTGACGACATCAACGGGGAGAGGCGCAAACAGGCAGCCGCCCATCATCTCGCGTCAGTCAAGGCCCATATCAACGAACTGTCGCGAAAGAGCTATCAGGATCTTATCGGAAAGAAGCGGATGGACTTCGTCATGATGTTCATACCAAACGAGGCAGCCTACATCGCAGCCATGCAGATCGAGCCGAGCCTCTGGCAGGAAGCATATGACAAGCGTGTATTAATGGTTTCTCCAACTCAACTCATATCCGTATTGCGGATGCTGCGACAATTGTGGAAGCAGGATGCCGTCAACCGCAACGTCGAGGAGATAGCCCGCCTTTCAGGTCGCCTCCTCGACAAATTCACCGGCATGATGGAAGCTTTCGACGATGTTGAGCGTCATATTTCCAACACTCAGAAAGCCTACACTACCCTCCGCATCCGCCTCTCCGACGGCCCCGGCAACGTTTTCGTCACTGCCCGCAAGATCCTCGACCTCGGAGCCAAATCTACAAAGCAACTCCCCGAAAAATAGCCGCAGCCATCCTCCGGGGAGATACGTCTGATAAGGACTTGTAGCTCTCTTATGACTTAAGATCAGAATCTAACAGCGAAACGAATTGCTGCCGAAAACTGATTTCCACTTACAGATTCTTTACTATAGTAATAGCTATCTCCAAAATAGTCATAACGAGCAACTTCATAATCATGCGATTTTTGAAGCGAATATCGCGCAGTGGCCCCAATCCCAAACCAGTTAAACCAATAAGTGAAATTCAGTTCAGGCACAAATGCGAATGTGTCGCTTGGACCTTGCCGATAACCCAAACCCAAGCCGAGAGTAGCTTCAAAAGAATTATAAAAGCCACCGGGGAAATACATATAAGATATTGTAGGTGCTACATCAAAAAAGAAGCCTAATTGACGATGATCAGCCGTGCTTCCCCCTAACGTTAACTGACCTCCGACCATGAAGTTTGAATTTCTTATCTGATGTTTGTAACCAAGGACGGCAGAAAAAGCGGGATACCATTCATCATAGTCATATCCCCCTCTTGTACTCCAATACTTACACGTTGAGACTCCCCCTTGAAGACCAAAAAGGAAGAAGTGGTCGGTCTGTTTGCGCTGTTTGGGAGGGTTGACTTCAGTGTAGGTAAGATGGGAGATGGCTTCGGTGACATCAGCCTTGGCGATTGTTGACAAAGAGAATATTGCCAGCAATGCCATCAATAGTTTCTTCTGCATAGTGTATGATTTTTTCAGATTAATGTCTACTACTTCTTCATTGTGCTGTTGTCTGGAGTGATCTGCTGCTCTCCTCGTTCAAGGAGAATCCAATCATAATCGGCGGTTGTGCCGGTGGTCCAATTGGAGAAGTTGGCAGGATAACCTGCGACACTTATTGTCGCACCTGTATTGGTGATATGGATATCGAATGTCGGGACAATGATCATGTCGCAATTGTGTTTTTCGGCCGACTTGAACAATGCATAGCTTTTCAGATTGAGCAACGTCGCGGCCAGATTCCCTTCGATTGTACGGGAAGACAAGTCAATAGCATCGATTGTCCAGCTGTCACGGATCCGCCCCTTCGCCTTATCCACTACAACCTCGGCGACAAGTGGCTTCATATACGCGTTAGGACTTGTCTCAAGAAACCTTGACTGGGATGACTGGAAGTCAACCTTAACAGTCTTTTGACCTTGGAGGGAGAAACCGATTGCCATAAATGTCACAATCGATAACAAACACTTGATTTTCATAAGTTTTTACAAGAAATGATCTCACACCACCTACTGTGGCGGAATGGTTTTTGCCGACAAAATTAAATATAATTTCACAATTTCTACCCCCCCCCAGTTAAATTTTGTTAAACAGCAAAACATTGTCCGCGAAGCGCCGTAATGATGGAAAGCCTACATTATCCCGGCCAAGTTTTATAATAACATACAAATAATAACATACAAAAATAGCCGTTGAAAAAATCAACGGCTACTTTCGTTTGGCGGAAGGGACGAGATTCGAACTCGTGGTAGGATTGCTCCTACGTCAGTTTAGCAAACTGGTGGTTTCAGCCACTCACCCACCCTTCCGGGTCAAATGCAGTGCAAAGTTAAGAATAATGTCTGGATCTGGCAAACTTTTTCTGATTTTTTTAATCAATCGAACAAACATAGATTGCCTATCGTTAAAAAGGTGTAATTCACGTTCAACTATTTTAACATCCAGCAAATGCAAGGAATGTCACAGCTCTTTATTTCAAGAGCCTCAAACACAATGGCTTTAGTCATGACTGTTGGTGTTTCGATGTCATCATGGCTCGGCATGGAAGCCCATGAGCCGTCACAACATGCCAAAGATCCCCAACCGACAGTCACTGACACATTGCCCCAGGTTTCATTGAAAGAGGTGTCGGTAGTGGCCAACCGCCGCAACCCTTTCATTGAGGTGGCGAAGATCGACATCGACAAAAATCCTGTCAAATCCTCCCAGGAAATATTAAGGACTGTGCCGGGGCTCTTCATCGCCCAGCATGCAGGTGGCGGGAAAGCCGAACAGATGTTCCTGCGCGGATTCGATCTCGACCACGGCACCGACATCAGCCTGTGGGTCGACGGTATGCCGGTCAACATGGTAAGCCATGCCCACGGCCAAGGATACGCCGATCTCCATTTCCTGCAACCGGAAGTGATCGAGAATGTGGAATTCGAGAAAGGCAATTATAATATGATGTATGGCGATCTGGCCAATGCCGGATATGTCGCGTTCAAGACAAAAGACCGCATGCCAAATGCCGTCGGAGTTGAAATTGGTATGCACAATTACCAAAGATATGCCGCGTCGATGTCATTCATAAACAAACGCGACATGTCGTTTTATGCGTCGGGGTCTTTCCTGACCGACAAGGGCTTTTTCGATAATCCCCAGAATTTCAAGCGATTCAACTTTCTGTCAAAATTCACCCGCTGGACCGAATCAAGTTCATACTCGGTCAGCCTTTGGCATTTCAACAGCAACTGGAACGCTTCGGGCCAGATCCCCGAACGGGCGGTTGACAACCATGTCATCGACTGGTTCGGATCTCTCGATCCTTCGGAAGGTGGATCCACTTCACGTACCAACCTGAACTTCCAGCACCATGTGCATCTCGACGACGGTGGGGAGGTAAAGTCAAACCTGTATCTGTCATATTACACCTTCGACCTCTATTCCAACTTCACTTTCTATCTCAACGATCAGGAAAACGGCGACGAGATCCACCAGAAGGAACGTCGCTTCATCGCCGGAGGCAACAGCCAGTACTCCAACAGTTTTTTCGTCGGGGAAGAACGTTGGAAATGGGCCGGAGGAGCCGGATTCAGGTATGACCGGATCAACGATATCGGTCTGTATCACACACGGCAACGTACCGAACTTGGGACATACGCCCTCGGAGATGTCAGCGAAAGCGCGTTATGGGCATATGGTGGGATAGAGATGAACCTCGGGAAATGGATGATAAACCCCGCAGTCAGAGTTGACTGGTTCCAGTTCAGCTATGCCGACAAGACAGCCACCAAATATTCCGATCCCAACAAATCGCAGGCAGCAGTGTCGCCCAAACTCAATATAATCTACAACCCGTCTGATGTAGTGCAGCTTTTCCTCAAAGGGGGAAAAGGATTCCACAGCAATGATGCCCGCGTTGTCGTCGTCAGCGACGGTCATCGCGTGCTCCCCTCCTCCTATGGTGTGGATCTGGGAATACATTGGAAACCGTTCCCTACAGTCATGTTCTACGCTACCGGCTGGTATCAGTACCTTGAGGATGAACTGGTTTTCGTCGGCGACGAGGCCATAGTTGAGCCCTCCGGGAAGAGCCGACGCTTTGGAGCCGACGCGGGAATGAGATGGGAATTTCTCAGGAATTTCTATTTCCAGTTTGACTACACCTATTCCCATGCCCGTTTCATCGACGAGCCTGCCGGCGAAAACTACATTCCTCTCGCTCCGGTCCATACCTTCCTTACGGGACTCAACTATCAGAACGGTCCGTGGAAAGCAGGGATCACCGGGCGTTACCTCGGACATCGGCCAGCGACGGAAGACAACTCGCTTACAACCTCGCCATATTTCATTGTGGATATGAGCGGTTCTTTTACTTGGCGTAAGTTTACTTTCGGACTCGCGATCGAGAATCTGTTCAACACTAAATGGAGGGAAGCGCAGTTCGCCACTGAGACTTTGATCCCAGGCGACAGCCAGCCTGTCACCGACATCTGTTTCACTCCCGGCACACCTTTCGCATTGCGCGGATCTGTTGCTTTCAAGTTCTGAAAAAGCATAGTCAACCACTCAAGGATGACATCAAAAAAGATGTTATAAAACATCATTTCAAGAATCCTGTCACCCTTGATTAATCCATTTTAACACTTAGCCGAAAATCGCCCTCCAGACCTCCCAGAAGGGCGATTTTCCATGTTTAAAAAACCTAAAACGGTGAGTGATAATGAACTAAATTTTGCCATCTCACGTTATTTTCGTAACTTTGCAAACGAAAGAGTAAATAAGAGGAGGCCACAGAGGTGGCTTCCATGCCGAAAATCGGCAAGGAAACCGGGGAAGTGTCCCTGTTAAAAACATGTTATAAAACATGTCAGGTTTCCTTAATTATGAACCTCAACAAAATGTAATGAAGAAGACAATGATTCTCATTGCCGCCTTCGCCATTTTGTTTACCTCGCTCTCAGCAGCCGTCGATGACCGCCGTGTGGCGGCCTACGGCAAAGAGGCACCCGCCGTTGTAGTAGAACGGGAGGGCGCGCGCCAGGCCCTTGAGGCCATGCGAGGCAAATGGGTTGTGCTTTCTTTCTGGGCTTCCACAGATCCCGTTTCACGTCTGACTCAGAACAGAATCGCCTCCATCGTCAAATCAAGCGACGGACACAACCACGATGGCAACGGCAATGACGCTGAAATTGAATTCAAGACTCCTGCCGGAGTCTATTCTCTCGGCAAACAAACCAAAGTAGAAGTATTGTCGGTGAATTTCGACCGAAGCGAACCGCTGATGAACGAAATCATCAATCTCGACAATCTTCTCGAGAGCTCGCAGACGAGGGTAAAATCCAAAGAAGAGATCAAACGTCTCTGCGACGCATTTGAAATGAACAGCGGATTACGGTCATTCATCATCGACCCTGAAGGAAGGCTTGTGATGGCAGACCCCGACGAGGAAACATTGCGGATGCTTCTCGCCTCCCGCTGAAAAATCCAACCAACGAACATTCATTAGAATCCGTAAAAAACCTGCCGCCCCGGCTGATCATACCGGCGACAGGTTCTTTTTTTAGCGGTTACACAAACCTTAACGGCATTATTGCCAAAACCAAATGGCTATCCCACAGGTTTTATATATGTCACCGGAATGAAAAACCGGGAAACGTTCAACCTGTCAATATTAGGGATGTGAAAGGAAAAAACCGCATGCAAGACAAAAGAGAGCCAAATAGTGCCAGGAGAAATCCACTGTCTGTTTTTCTCGGTGAATTCCTCTATCCCCCTGTAAAAAGAAACGACATAACCGGTTATGGGCAAACCATTTCGGAGCGTTGCCCGGAGATTTCACAGGAGGAAATCAAAGAACTGTCATCCCGCGAAACCACGCCCGCGATGCTCATGGTCATTTCCTTGATGACAGGTATTGTAACAGGGATGGCGGCCTATCTTCTGAAGTCGGCAATTTCGGCTGTCGGCAGTGCTCTTACCCAGACATTTGTCAGAAATGCCATGAATTGGTGGCTCATATTGTTGCCACTAACAGGAATTGTGCTGACAGGGATATACCAACGATACATTCTCCACCGGCAGATATCGCATGGTGATGACCGTCTGCGCAATGATTTCGCGTCAAACAGATGTTATCTTCCGGTATCGCTTACTTACAATCCCTTGATAGCCTGTACGATCACCTTGGGCTTCGGGGGCTCAGCCGGGTCAGAAGGACCTATCGCATATTCAGGGGCGGCAATAGGCAGCAATATAGGCGCATTGTTCAGAATTTCTCCAAAACAGGTCAGAATGCTAACAGCGATCGGAGCCGGCGCAGGGATCGCGGGAATATTCAAAGCCCCGATAGGAGGTGTCTTGTTTACCATCGAAGTGATTGGGATAGAGATGACGACAGCCGCCGTTACAGCACTGGTCGTGGCTTGTGTGGCCGCCTCACTCACAGCATATCTGCTTTCGGGCTGCACACCTGACATCTTGTCTCACAATACGTCACAGATATCACTCGACAACTTCCCCTTGATACTGCTGTTCGGAGTCGTGTGCGGCCTGTACTCATCATATTACGCAGGCTCGATGGGAATTGTGAACCGGTATCTGGGCAAACTACGCAATCCGTGGATAAAAAACATTCTCGCCGGGCTGTCGATCGGACTGATGATCTTCTGTTTCCCCCCTCTGTATGGAGAAGGCTACGGAGTTGTCGCCCATCTTCTTGACGGGAACTGGGGAGATCTTTCGTCAGGGGGCATATTCCATCGGATAGGCAACCACTCCATGTTGCTCCTGCTTGTGGCATTCGGCACAATTGCAGTCAAGAGCCTCGCGACAGCGGCCACCAACGACGGCGGAGGGGTCGCGGGAGATTTCGCCCCGACCATCATGGCCGGAAGCGTCGTCGGATTCTTTTACGCCTATCTGGTCGAATATCTCTGCGGGATACCGCTGCCGGTCTCTGATTATGTGTTCATGGGAATGGCCGGCATCCTCGCAGGAGCTGTCAGAGCACCATTGATGGCCATGTTCTTAGTGACAGAAATGGCGACTATGGGCTACGGGCAGTTCATGCCCGTGGCCATAGTCGCCACATTATCTTACTTGACGGTATGTCTCGTCAAATTTATCGGCCGGATGAGGTTACAAGATTCCCGACACGGCGGTTATACAGCTCCTCACCGAGAAGATCCTCCAGAGTGAGATGCATGCGGTAACGCCAGTAATGAGGGTTGTTGGCGGGTTCATTGATCTGCTCCTTGTAGGGATTCTCCCGACGGATTGTCCCGTCAATCGAGAGCCAATCCTGAAGCGGAAGGATACAAAGCATGGCAGGGGAATTCAGATGACTCTCGACAATCTTCTCACACACCCAAGGCTCGGCGAAGAATGGAGCCTCACCCCCTTCATGCAGGATATTGTTGTAGAAACGTTGGGTCGCACCACGGTCGGCCTCCCACCACTGGCGTATACCTGCCATGTCATGAGTGGAAGTAGTGCAGACAGTGTAGTAAGGATAATGAGCCGGATTGCCGAATTCCTCGCGAGGATTCTTCGGCATACGCTGGATATCAAGGGTCAGAATCTCCAAGGCACTCATCACCGCCGGAACGCAATCGGGGATCATTCCAAGATCCTCGGCGCATGTCAGCATGTCTGTGGCATCGATGATCGGGGGAAGCTTCCACATGGCCTTTCCATACCAGAAGTCATTGTGACGATGATAATAGAAATCATTGTAGAGCCGGTCAAAACACCAACGCTCATAGTCGGTCAGCGAGCGGTAGATGTAGGTATACTGGGCCGAGATGCGGGGATGGTATTTTCCTTTCTCATAAGGATCTTCCACGAAGAGGACCTGATCGATAAGCCCTTGCAACGCGTTACACAACCGTGTGTTTTTTTCATCGACAGGCAGTCCGGCGAAGTAGTCGGCGACCTGACGCTGGGTGGCGAACTCCGGGCGCAGACGGTAGCGTCCGTAACCGGCATCCACAAGGAAGCGTTCGCGGGCCTCGTCTGTATACTCCCCGAAGAAATCTTTCAGGAAGTAATCCATTATATATGGTGTCGTCTGTAGATCGACATCCAGCCAGAAATCATAGCTGTTACGCAGCTCATCGGGATGGAACGGGAGAGCCGGATTGAATATTCCGAGAAGGCCGTGAAGCTGAGTCATCGGAATCTGCCAGATACGGAAAAATCCGAGCACATGATCGATGCGATAGACATCGAAATACTCCGCCATCTTGCGGAAACGGGCTTTCCACCAGGCAAAGCCATCACGATTCATCTCTTCCCAGTTATAGGTCGGCAATCCCCAGTTCTGACCAAGCACGGAGAAATCATCCGGGGGAGCTCCCGCCTGACAGTCGAGATTGAACAACCTCGGAGTAGTCCAGGCATCCACACTGTTACGGGAGATTCCAATAGGAATGTCACCCTTTATGGCCACCCCGTGGGCATGGGCATAATCGCGGACATTGCGCATCTGTTTGTCAAGATGATATTGTATCCAATAGACATAATTTATGTCATTCTGGTTCTCCTTGACAAAGACAGAGACTTTTTCTTCATCATATGTGGCAAACTCGCCCCACTTGCCGAAATCAGCCGACCCGTTGCGATCACGCAGGACGCAGAACGCAGCATATGGTGTCAGCCAGGATGCGTTCTCCTTGACGAATTTGCGGAACATCGGGGCCTTGCACGCCTTTTCGCCCACCTCGGCGAAAAGCTCGCGGGTAAAGGCGTTCTTAGCGTTGTTTACCTTTTCGTAATCGACCTCCTCAAGGGCATTAAGCTCCTTGGCCAGGTTGTCGTAATAAGCCTGACGTTCGGCATCAGCCAATGTACCAAGCTCTTTCAGGCGCAGGTACATAGGATGAAGGGCGAATATCGAGTTGGCATTATAAGGATATGAGTCAGTCCAGGTGTGGGTCATCGTGGTATCGTTGATGGGAAGCATCTGGATGAACCTCTGACCCGTCTTTGCTGCCCAATCGACAAGCAGCTTGATATCATAGAACTCGCCGACACCAAAGTCATCAGCGGAACGGAGGGAGAACACCGGGATAGCCACACCGGCCCCGCGCCACGGAGTCTTGGGATTGACAAAGCGCATTCCGGCAACAACCATGTTCTCCCCCTTGGTGGCAGGATTGACAACCATATGGCGGTTGTCAGCCCCTTCCCAGCAGATGACGCGGCCGTTGTCTTTTTTAAGGACAAGAAACTTGTATTCCACATTCTCCGGGAGCTTGTCAAGCGGAAGAGCGCAGCTCCATGTAGGGAAAAACGCATCGCTCATCACGACTGCTTTCTCGGGATCCCAGTTGCCAAGCGCATCGCAATCGCCTGAAACAGCGAGGACCTCGTCGGGGGCAACCATAGGCGCGTCGCAACACAGCAGCATTCCGGCAGCCTCTACTTTGGGAGGAAGCGCACGGCCGTCACGACGGCATACGCAGTCTGTGAACACTACGGAATAGAACGGCTTGTCCCAGGGCTGGTCTTGCCAGCGGTCGAAAATTTCATAGGATTTCACACCGTCTCCACGGCGGAAAAGATGGCCATGCCCCCATTCCTCTTTCTCGTAGCCGTTTTCATGCTTAACGAAATAGCGATAGGTGAAGTCGGGAGTGTCATCGGGCAATTCGATCTGTATTTTCCAGGTCTGCTCGCCATAAAGCTCAAGTTTGGCGGCTCTGGCGTGATCTCCGTTGCCAAACTGCGGGATATCAGCCGTCAGATAGATGGCCTCCCCCCAGTTTGTCCGGTAGTCGACGTTGAATGAAAGAATCATAGGTATCGATTATTGGTCGGTAATTATGTGAGTAAGATATATTTGCAATTGTTTTAAAGCAGCTTGATCGATATATAGCGTTTGGGATTACGCTTGACATCTATCAGAAGCGAGTCGAGAGAGGCTGATGCTGCGGTCAGGTTGTCATAAAGCTGACGGTCATGTGTGAGAGCCCCGAGAGTCGAGTTTGGATTGTCAAGCTCCACCGACAGTGCTTTGAGATTTTCAGAAACCACCATCAGATTGTCAAGCAGCGAATCGACCGGGAGAGTCTTCAGCTGGCCGGAAAGTTCGGCGATATCAGCGGTGATGGTGTTGACATTGGTCGTTATGCCTTGTACGTTCTTGACAACGGGGGGCAACTGGGCGACAGTACCGTTTAACGACCTCATAGTTCCCTCTATCTGAAGGGTGATGTTGTCAAGGCGCGTCACTGAAGCCTGCAGGGCAGGATTGGCGACAAGGAGATTAATATTGGTCAGAAGGGTGTCGACCTTAGGAAGAATGGAATTGATCTTAGGCATCAGATCTCCCGACACCCCGTCAAGCATGCCGGCGGCGGTCTCCCCTATCAGCTTGTTTCCAACATCATGGAAATCCTTTGAATCTGAAAGATGAAGGGCAACGGTCGATGTGCCGAGAAGATCCTGCTCAATTACCGCCTTGGATCCGACAGGTACACGTAACTCCTTGTCGAGGCTAAGCTCCACCGCCACATGGCCGGGATTGTCATATTCGTATCTTATCTCCCTGACTTGTCCGATCTTAAGCCCGTTGAGCGTGACGGGAGCAGAAACCTGCAAACCGGCCACGTTGGTATAGGAGGCGGTATAGAAATTAGCGGGCTTGAACACATTCACGCCTTTTAGAAACTCGATTCCGAAAAAGAGGACAGCAAGCGCGATCACTGCGCATAAGCCAATTATCACTTCTTTTTTGATGTTATTCATTTTCTTTTTCTGATGGTTCGTTTTAAATAATTGATCGCAGCGTGCAGACAGGCGGTGTTTGTCATAACGTCCGAGCCTTTACCTCACGGCCAAGCAAGCTCGGCCCATAAGTGTTAAGATAACTGCTGAACGCGTTGTATATGGCTTTGGCCATCTGGTCACAGCCTTTTTCAGATGCGAGAAAATTCTCACTGTCGGGATTGCAGATGAAATCAAGCTCCACAAGGACCGCAGGCATCGATGTCGCCCACAAGACCCAGAAACCGGCCTGTCTCACCCCCATTTGTTGCCGGGAGGCTGTTGACGACAGATTATGATGGATCGCATCGGCCAGTTCGATGCTCTGGTCCATACGCCGGCTCTGTGTTAATTCAAAAAGGATATCTCCCTCAAGCGAATCGGGATCGAAGTCTGCGTAACTCTCCTTGTTGTCAGGCTCGAAATCCATTGCGGCATTTTCCCGTTTGGCGACAGCGAGATTTTCGGCGGTTTTGTGTAACCCCAAGGTGTAGACCTGACATCCGGCGATTGTCTTGCGCCGTTTATTGCTTTTGGCGACAGAGTTGACATGGATGGATACAAACAGGTCGCTGTGTGACTTGTTGGCGATGTCGGCACGTCCCTGCAATGTGACAAAGCAATCCTTGTCACGTGTCATGACTACATTGACATAATCAGCAAGATGCTTCTCGACAAGTTTCCTCACCTTTGACGCGACCCGCAGTACTATCGTTTTCTCATTGGTCTTGGCTCCTATGCAACCGAAATCCTTTCCGCCATGACCGGGATCAAGACATAGGGTAAATTTCTCCTCACCCGACGAGTCGACATTCTTGGATGCCCCCGACAACGGCAGCAACACGCCGGTCAAGACGACCGCCGCGAGCAATAGATGCCGTTTTAATCCTGAAACTTTCATCGTCGGAGACAATTATGCCACAAAATTAACAAATTCAAGCCTAATATCCCACTTCACCACTAAAAAAAGAGCCATCCATAACAACTTTTTTAGCTCTCATTGAGGGTCCACATCGTAATACAACACGGTCTGGCGCATCGCGGGATCGGAATAAAGATCCATATATGTCTGACGCAGCAGTTCCTTGATTTTGGAAATGGACGCATTGGTCTCTATCTTGAGCATTATGCGTCTTATATACAGGTTCTGCACCCTCGCGACCGAAGGCTCGTCAGGTCCGAAAACTCGTCCGCCGAGCAATTCCCGGAGCCGCGACGCGTAGTTGTCGGCCAAACGCCGGAGCGTCTGCCTGTCACGATGCTTGACATATATATATATCAGCCTCACAAACGGTGGATAGAAGTGTCTGCGGCGTTGCTCTATCTCATACATATAGTACCCGGAATAGTCATGTGAGCAGACATACCGTAAAATGACATGCTCCGGCTCATAGGTCTGAACCACAACGCGCCCCTGCCGGCCATCGCTGCGACCGGCTCTTCCCGAGACTTGTTCGAGCATGTTGAATCCCTGTTCTCCTGACCGGAAATCAGGATAGTTGAGCACCGCATCGGCATTCAACACCCCCACCATATCCACATCCTTGAAATCAAGTCCTTTGGTCACCATCTGTGTCCCCACAAGCACTCTCGCTTTCCCCTCGGAGAAAGACTCTATTATCTGTTCATGGGAATGCTTGTTACGTGTGGAGTCGACATCCATCCTCAATGTCGCCACTCCCGGCAGCAACCGCCCCAGCTCATCCTCCACCCGCTCGGTACCATAGCCGATCTCCTCTATGGCCGGTTCGTTGCATTGGGGACAGACGGAGGGAAGCGGGTAAACAGAGCCGCAATAATGACATTGCAGCTGACGCAACGCTCTGTGATAAGTAAGCGACACATCGCAATGCTCACATCGTGGCACCCACGCGCATTGGCGACATCTGACCATCGGAGCATATCCCCTCTTGTTCTGGAAAAATATCACCTGCTTCCCTTGTGAAAGAGCCTCCTTGGCGCGGCGGACTGTATGAAGCGCGAAAGCGCCGTCAAGCTCTTTCGCCTCACGAGCCTGCCGCAGATTGACAATCTCAATTTCGGGCAACGCCACCTCGTTATAACGTTTGTCGAGGCTTACGAGTCCGAATTTCCCCTGCTCCGACTTGTAATATGTCTCTACCGACGGCGTGGCGGACCCGAGCAATGTCTTAGCTCCATGAAAACGGGCAAGCACCATCGCCACATCACGGGCGTTGTAGCGGGGAGCGGGGTCAAATTGCTTGTAAGAACTTTCATGCTCCTCGTCTACGATCACCAGCCCGAGCCTGGCGAACGGCAGGAATACGGCGGAACGAGCACCGAGAATCAATAATGGCTCATGGCTCTGAAGGAGTTTTTTCCACAGATCGACCCTCTCGTTATCGGAAAACTTTGAATGGTATACCACGACTTTTTCCCCGAATACCTCCTGAAGTCTGCGGGTAAGCTGTACAGTGAGGGCTATTTCCGGGACAAGATACAACACCTGATCTCCTCGCTGGAGAAGATGATTTATAAGATGTATGTATATTTCAGTCTTGCCCGAAGATGTCACGCCATGAAGCAGGTTGACTTCTTTTTCTTTCCACAGAAGATGGATTTTTTCAAGAGCTACCTGCTGCCGCTCTGACAATACAGGCAGTTTTTTCAACGGCTGCCCGTCATAACGGAATCGGTTGATCTCTATCGTATATTGCTCAAGGATTCCCTTTTTGACCATAGCCTGGAGTATCGTTCCGCTCACTTGCGCCCTCTCAAGCAACCTGTCTTTGTAGACATCAGCAGTCCCCGGCCTGTCTGCCGTATGGGCAGCCTGTCTCATCTGATCAATCAACGCCAGTAAAAGAGTCTCTTGTTTGCGGGCAGTGCCTACAAGCCTGAATGCCTCGCTTTCCGTAATTCCGGGAGCAAGCCTGACACAGAATTGCTTTTTGGAGACATACCGCTCTACAAGCTTTTCCGCGACAATCAGCACTCCACGGGAAATCAGCCTGTTGATGGTCGCCGTTGTTCCTTTCCGGTCCAGTTTCCTGACAATTCCAGATGCCGATACCTTTTCCTCATGCTCTACAAACTGGAAGATCTCATGCTCGAGATCATTTTTCAAGGGGAAAGCCTCGAAATCGAAATCAGGGTTAACCTCCACAAAAGTCTCGCTCTCTATTTTCAACCCTGACGGGACTGCGGCTTTATAGACATCACCCGTGGAGCAGAGGTTATAGTCGGCGACCCAATCCCACAGCTTAAGCTGGGGATGTCGTATCACAGGCGACTCATCCATCACCATCGCGATATCTTTGATCTCAAATCCTTCGGGAGGAGACACAGGCATTCCCACGACTATTCCCGTGTAGAACTTCTTCCGCCCAAAGGGGACAATTACACGGAACCCCACTCCGATAGGCCGGGAACGCATTTCCGGCGGGACGCGATAGGTGAATGTCGCCTGCAATGGCAGCGGCACCACTACTTCCACATACTCATTAGTCATCTATCTCTATTTTCAGGTCATCGTAAGCGAGAAAGACATTCGGGGGAAGAATAGGCGAGACTTCGGCGAAAGTCCCCATATCATGACTTATATGGGTCAGATAGGCTACCCTCGGGGCGATACGTTCGATAACATCCAAAGCCTCGGCGAGGGTCATATGTGACATATGATGTCTGCGCCGCAACGCATTGATGACAAGAGTATCCACCCCACGTAGAGCCGAGACCGTCTCTTCCGGGACAATCTTGGCATCGGTGACATATCCGAGTCTCCCTATCCTGAATCCGAGAATATCAAGGATGTAATGATTGACTCTGACAGGCAGCACTGTCATTCCATACAGCTCAAATGATTCTCCTGAACGTATCTCCCGCAGATCGAAACGCGGCACCCCCGGATAAGGATGTTTCTTGAATGAATAAGGCATTCTTTCCCGGAGATCGCTTATGACATCAGCCTGACAATACACCGGAAATCCGTTTTCTCTCATCTCCTCCTGAAAACAATAAGGGCGCAGGTCATCTATCCCGCCAACATGGTCATAATGATAATGGGTGACAAGCAGGGCATCCAGCCGGTCTTCGACCGACCGTTTCCCGTGACGCAACATCTGCTCACGGAAGTCAGGGCCGCAGTCCACGAGAATTCGCTTCCCCCTCCACTCGATCAAGACTGACGACCGCAGCCTGCGGTCACGGGGATCGGTGGATACACAAGTCGGACACCCGCATCTGAGCTGTGGCACCCCGGTGGATGTGCCTGTTCCAAGAAACGTCAGTTCCATATCATATTGTGGCTTGTCATAATGTAATTCCGCAAAAAGAGAACAACCCGATAGCGCTATAGGTTGAACCTTACAAGCAATCCATTCTCAAAAACCATATATATTCCTCCGGGATAACTCCATCTTTCGTAAAGCATCGACTGGTCATGCCGCCGATCGATGTCACGAGGAGTCCCCAATGACAGAGACACCTCACGCGCAGTCATCCCCTCCGTAACCTTCCCCTGACGTATCAACTCCCAATTCGCATCCGTGATCCAAGGATAATCATCGCGGGGATCCTCAAGCAAGAAAAGATTCTCGAAGCCGCGCAAAGCCGGCACACCATCATCGACGGTGACAGACATCAGCAATGCTCCTGTTTCCTCCGTATTTTCAAGAGAGACAAACGAGACCTTGAAAGGATAATTCTCGTCGGCGGCCTCAACTCCGGTCACCTTTACGTTCAGGTATTTCCGGCCTCTTACATCATTGCCTGAAGATGAGGAAATCCATCGCTCTGTCCGTGTGACAAGATGCCTGCCTACAAGGATTTTTCCGGCATTGTCAATCATGGATAAATCGACAAGAAACGGCAACCTCACCTTCCCGCGGACCGCAAGCTCCGCCGCGTCGCCTCCAGGACGATAAAGCAGAGTGTCTGACATATCTCCGGCGACAGTGAACATCATTTCAGCGACCATACCACCCGTGATGGACACGACCTCACGCAGTCCGCGATATATTAGAGTGTCACCATTCTCTACAGCACTCGTCTTTCCGGGAGGAGAGGCGTAAGAGTAGACACCCTTCCGGTCAGTCAGAATAAACCGACGGCCCGGTTTCCAAAGGCTGAAAGGTTCCGACTTGAAATTCTTGGCGAAATACTGTTCGGGCGTGGTGTCAGCCTGTTGTTTCCTGACATCCTTGTATGTGATTTTAGGAGTGGACTCTATCCCGGTGAAACAGCTGTTGACCAATAAAGACAGAGGGAAAAGCAGGATGGCCGAAAGGAATCCCCCATAGGGAGTCCCTTTCGGCCATCCTTTATGACATATACGTTTTCTCAATTTCATTCAGCCTTGGGCGTAATACCCAGGTTATAAAAGATAAATGAATAAATGTCGGCATACTCGTCTATGACCTTTGCGACAGGCTTGCCCGCTCCGTGACCGGCTTTTGAATCAATACGGATGAGTTTAGGAGCAGCACCTGTGTCAGCGGATTGGAGAGTGGCGGCATACTTGAAAGAATGTGCAGGCACCACACGGTCGTCATGGTCGGCGGTCGTCACAAGTATGGCTGGATATGTTGTCCCGTCATTGCGGATCGTGTGAAGGGGAGAATAACCCAGCAGATATTTCGCCATTTCAGGAGAATCAGCCGATGTCCCGTAATCTGGAGCCCAGTTCCAACCGATGGTGAACAGATGATAGCGCATCATATCCATCACCCCCACCCGGGGGATCGCCACCTTGAACAGGTCAGGGCGCATGTTTGTAACAGCTCCGACAAGAAGGCCACCGTTGCTGCCTCCCTCGATCACAAGATGCTCAGGCTTGGTCCAGCCCTCCTTTATCAAATACTCGGCAGCAGCTATGAAATCATTGAATACATTAAGTTTCTTCATCTTGGTGCCTGCCTCATGCCAGGCTTCGCCATATTCTCCGCCACCACGCAGGTTAGCCTGGGCATAAATGCCCCCGTTCTCAACCCAGACCAGACGATTGGGGGAGAATCCCGGAGTCAGCGAGACATTGAATCCACCGTAGCCATACAGATACACCGGATTTGACCCATCACGCTTGATATCTTTGCGGTATGTCAGGAACATGGGTATCTTGGTGCCGTCGGCTGACGGATAGAACACCTGCTCGGTAACGTAATCATCAGGATTGAAGCCTTTTATTTCCGGAGTGAAATAAAGTTTGCTCTCATCGGTGTCAAGATCATACGCGAACACTGTTGCCGGATACAGGAATGATGTGAATGTATAGAAAGCATCAGGATATTCCTTGGAGAGGCTGAATCCGGCAGATCCGAAGGTGGGGAGTTTGATGTCACGGATCTTGGTACCGTCAAGTTTGAAGAGAGAAGGATGGTCTGCTGCGTCCTTCTCGTAATTCACAAACAGTCGGTCACCGTAAATGAGGGAGGAGGAGGTCAAGACACCGTCAGGATCTTCCGGGACAAGATCTTTCCAGTTTTCCTTCTCGGGAGAAGAGAGGGGTGCCACTACAATCCGGTTTTTCGGCGCATTATAGGAGGTCTGGATCAATATTGAGTCTCCAACAATATCAATGACTCCGATCTCGTAATCCTGTGACGGCTCCACAGTCACCCACTCGCTGCCGAGGGTCTCAAGATCTTTCATCATGACACCATTCCCGAATCCCTGCCCTCCGACATAGACAAGCATGTAACGCTCATCATCGGTCAGGCCTACCGAATGGAAATGCAATGGATGATCCTTGTCGGTGAACACGACGACATCCTCGCTCTGTGGGGTACCGAGTTTATGGAAATAGACATTATGGTACTCGTTCGCGTTGGAAAATTCCTTGCCTGCTTCGGGACGCGGGTAAGCGCTGTAAAAGAATCCTTTTTCTCCGTCAACACCTTTTTCCCGCCATTCCGCGCCGGTGAATTTAGCCCATTCGATATGGTCGGGAAGCGGTTGCAGAGTCTCCGCGTCAAGCACATATATCTCCGTCCAGTCAGAGCCGCTACGCGAGATAGTGTATGCGATATGTTTACCATCCTTCGACATTGAAATCCCGGTAAGCGCCACTGTCCCGTCATCAGACAGTGCGTTGGGATCAAGGACTACAGTCGGCTCGCCGCCCAAGATATCCATGCGGTACAACACCGATTGGTTTTTAAGTCCGTCGTTACGATAGAAATAATATTTACCGTCTTTCCAACGGAATGGTGCCCCCTGTTTGGCATAATTATTGAAGCTTTCAATCTGCTTGCGCAGCATCCCTCTGAACGGAATCCGGGACAAGTAGTTCTCAGTGACGGCGTTCTCCGCCTCCACCCATGCAATGGTGGCAGCTGCCGTATCATTTTCCAGAGGGCGGTAGGGATCGAGGACTTTCATCCCGAAATAATCGTCAGTAACCACATCTGTCGGAGCCTGCGGATAATCAAGCTTCCCCGATGCAGTCAAGTCGGAAGATGTCGCCATAATCATAGAAATAATTGCCAGCGGTATTGCAGGCCATTTTATAAGTTTTTCCATTGGAATTAAGAGGATTAGGTATATTTCAAATATCGGCCGCACGACTCCCGTGAGACAAAGGAGTCACTATTGGCGTGGATGTCTTTTATTCTCGTTTCTTTTCAGATGGAAGTGAAGCAATACGATACAGCCTGCAACAATCACAGTACCACCGAAATATAGCAACGGAGATGTCGCTCCGGCGACAAAAGAATCCCAACCCAACACCACCATGACCACAAGGTAGACCGACAATGCGGCGGGCAACAAGATTGAGAGCCTTACTTTACGCTTCATCCGATGGTCTCTTCTTTGTTCTTTTTACGGTCTTTCTCACAGGAGCAGTTCCCGATGACGCGGTCTTGGTTCTTGTTGTCTCCTTTTGAGACCCGGAAGCCGATGTTTTTTGATTTTTCTTTGCAGGCGGGGTCTTGCGCGGAGCAACCTTGTGTGAAGCCGTCACACTTTTCTTTTTCGGCTCCTTGGTCTCCTCCGGTTTTTCTGATTTTTTCTTTCCTCCTGACTTGCGTGGTTTGGGAGCAACTTTTACAGACTCTTCTTTTTTACCCTTTGAAGAGTCTCCTGCACTCTTACGCCTTCCCTTCTTGACCGGCACCGAATTTATGTCGGGAGGAGCGGAATAGGCGGAAGACAGGACTCCTTCCTTTGGAGGCTCATACCCCTCCAGATGTTTAAGGGGCATGCGGATTCCGACTGAGCTCTGAAGCATCTTGGCTGTCTGATCGTCAATCCGATATGGGCATTCCTCCGGATGGAACTTTCCGGCACACAGATAATTGTATATCTCCACACAGGCCCATGCGTCTATGGCGGCGTAAGTCTGCTGCCCGGGGGTTAGTTCGGAAGCCTCCCAATTGGTAAGACGTTGGTTTTTCGATATCCGCAGGCCGAATATCAAGGCGAAGATTTTTTGCAGACTGTTGTCAGCTATCTCATAGTCCTTGACAAAGGTCTGCAGCTCGACAAAACCTGCGGGTGTAAACTCACAGAGTTTCGCAAGGGAATGGAAATCATCTTTCAACGACAGTCCTATTTTCTGGATATTGGGGTTCTCGAAAATAGACATCAGACCATCAAGGCTTCCGATCTGCTTGAGACGGAACAGGAAACATTCTCCGGGGACTGACAGCTGTACCAACGAGACTTTATAGTGATGGTTCTTCTGGAAACTCGGACGCGTCTCCGTGTCGAAACCGATCTGGGGCTGTTTAAGAAGATAGGCAACGGCATCCTTGGCTTTGGCTGCGGAATCTATCATGATGACCCGTCCGGGATAATGAACCTCGGGCAAAGCATGGACTGTATCCTTAGATATTCCTAACATACCGCAAAGTTAGCGAAAGTTTTTCAATTGTCGGCCAATGATGCAGGCGAATTAATCAGAGAACGACCTGCGTTGCGTCTTGAAATTCATCCGCAACACAGGTCGCCCGGGTTTTCAATCATGCCTGCCGTCACCCGTCAATCTCGGCGGCATACATATGTTTTTTATCACGGGAACGGTCATACACCTTCCTGCCGGCCACATAGGTGGCCTTGTTCATGTTGTCAAGACCGAGAGTCATCAAAACAAACAGTTTCTCGAAGATGTCGCCGGTGTATTTCATCCTCCACGATGCATATTCGGTCGGAGCAAGATCTATCACAGCGAGGTCAGCCTCATAGCCCGGAGCGATTGATCCGATGGTGTTTTCGAGACGTAACGTCTCGGCTCCTCCACGGGTGGCGAGATAGAAACTCCTGACGGCATCAAGGCTGCGGGCTTTCATCATCGCGACCTTGTAGGCCTCGCCGAGTTGTCTGGGGATGGAGAAATTCGTACCACCTCCCACATCCGTGCCGATTCCGAAACGGACAGGCCGGGATTGTTCTTTCGCCTCCCAGTATCTGAACTCCCCGTCTCCGAGAAAAAGATTGGATGAAGGACAATGAGCGACACCACATCCGCAATCATGAAGGATCTGCCATTCCGCTTCCTCGACCAGACAGCAGTGAGCCATCACCGAACGCTTGCCGACAAGTCCGAAATGCTTGTATACTTCGGTATAATTGGATTGTTGTGGGAAGAGCTGCCTGACCCACTCGATCTCACTCTCCGCCTCGTCAAGATGGGTATGCATGTACACCCCGTCATCAATGTAACGTTGATAAAGATCTCCGGCAAGGCTCAGCTGTTCGGGGGTTGAAGTTGGAGCGAAACGGGGAATTACAGCATAGAGCTGTCGGCCACGGTGATGCCACTTCTTCAACAGATTTTCACTCAATATCACGGATTCCTCGGCTGATTCATCCTTAAGGGAATCCGGGAGATTGCGGTCCTGGAGTACCTTTCCTGTTATCATGCGGGTGTCGTAACGCTCCGACTCCTCGAAGAATGCATCCACTGACTCGGCGAAAGTTGTCGAGAAGACATTCGCGGTAGTTGTGCCTTGCTCAAGCAATTGCCTGAAGAATATCTTCGCCACCTCGTCGGCAAAGGCTTTGTCCCTGAATTTAGACTCCGTGGGAAAGGTATATTGATTAAGCCAGTTCAACAATGTGTCACCGAAAGATCCGAGCATCGGTGACTGCACATAATGCACATGGCAATCGATAAAGCCCGGCATCACCAGCGCGTCGGTGTAGGTGTCGATATCCACAAGGCCGGGATAGCGTCCTATGATGTCATTGTAGTTGTCCACATCTAAGATATGGCCATCCCGGATCACAATGAGTCCGTCAGGGAGATAGTCATAACATTCTTCTTCATTATTGAGGAAAGGATCAGCCTTGTAGGTCAGTATCTGCCCGCGTATCCCTTTTAGATTGCCTCCGCCGGGGTTGACAGGATAAGTAATTTTAGTCATATTAACAATATGATGTTGGAAATCAGACAAACAGTCCTGCAAATACATCAAGCATCAGCAGGACTGTTTTTTATGTCATCGGGAAACGATTCCCGTTGGGATATTTGGCTTATACCATCAGTCCGTCTTGATGATAAGGAAATTAGACTGATTCCAGAAACGGGTCGGATTGGTGATCTTAAGGATCTTCATGCCATTCGCGCCGTCGACGATCTCATAAGAGTCTGCCGGCTGGTTTGTCATGACTTTCGCCTTCTTTGATCCAAGGTTGATAGTCCGCAGTGACCGCTTGTCACCTGTGGTGAAATAGTTCTGGTCGAAATTCTCGGGCATGATTTTGGTCTTGCGCAGGAAGCCCGACTGCATGAGGTTGTGGGCTTTCAGCTCCTTCCCGGTCCCGATAGCGTAGTAACAGAGGTTCATTTCATTGTTAAGCTCGACTGCGCGGCGTTCAGCGTCCTGACGGGCAGTAGATTCCACTTCGACGACATTTGTCAGCGAATCCTTTTCCTGACCCAGAGCGGTGACCGAGCGGCTTAACCCCTGGATCTGGATATTAGCGTCGGCAAGCTGTCCGCGTAGCCCTTCGATAGTCTTCTCCTGATCGGCGATCTGGGTTTTCAGGTTCGTGATGGCCCTCTGAAGGGTGGCATTGTTCTGGTTGCTCGCGGCGAGTTGCTGCTCAAGCTGTTCCAGACGTTGGCGACGCTGCTCCAGGGCATTTTGTATCTGCTCCATGTCCTCGCGGATCTGACGGCGCTTGTCAGGAGTCTCGGCTCCGAGACCTCCTGAACTAAGAATGTTTTCCATCTGCTTGATCTGGCTCATCCCTTCGGTTATGTCATTCAGGATGACAAGAAGAGAATCCTGGTTAGCCAAGGCGACATGAAGGGAATCAGAAGTCGTCGGGACTCCCGCTTGGTTACCGTCTTTGTTCTGACAGGATGCCAGCGTGGCCAAGGCCGCTACGGCCACTAAGCCTAATTTCATGATTTTCATAATCGAACAGTTAAAACGTGTTTTGTATTCTTAATTGTGAAGCTTGGCGGAGGACTATTCCTCCATGCCGGCCGGACGGTATTTGTTGCGATGAACTTTCTTTTCACCGGATGCAACCCGATTGCCCGACACTACTATAACGATTTCACCTCTGGGATTGTTTTCGGCAAAGTAATCGACAAGCTCTCCCAATGTCGCGTTATGAGTCGAATTATGGAGCTTTGATATCTCACGGGACACGGAAGCAGCCCTTTCCGGGCCACACACTTCCGCAAGATCGCGCAAGGTCTTGACCAACCGCAGAGGTGACTCATAAATGATAAATGTACGCTCGTCTGCCGCGAGCTCCGCCAAACGCGTGGCGCGCCCTTTCTTCTGAGGGAGGAATCCTTCGAAACAGAATCTCTCACAAGGGAGGCCCGAATTAACGAGAGCCGGAACGAAAGCTGTCGCTCCAGGAAGGGTCTCGACTTCAACCCCTGACTGACGGCATTCCCTGACAAGCATAAATCCCGGATCGGAGATGGCGGGCGTGCCTGCATCAGAGATCAAGGCCAGCACCTCCCCCGCCAGTATTCTTTCAACCAACGGCTTCACGGTCTCATGCTCGTTGAACTTATGATGGGAGGACATGGGGGTATGTATGTCGAAATGACGGGCTATCACACCACTTGTCCGGGTGTCCTCTGCCAATATGAGATTGGCGTTTCGCAACACCTCCACTGCTCTTGGGGTCATGTCGCCAAGATTACCGACCGGAGTCGGTACGACATATAATTTCCCTGCGCCTTTGTTTTGATCTGCCATATCGCCTTGTTTTGTTTCAGTTTACACCGAGGACAATTATTTGAAGAATACCATCAGAGCCTGATAAAATTCCTTTCCGGGACTCTCGTTCAAGTTCAAACGAAGGCTACCTACAAGATATTCCTTCAAAGCCTCCCGATCTGTCAGCCTGGCGATATGATCAAGAGACCGGATGAAGTCAGACTTTGAACCACCAAAAATTTCCCTTCGGAAAAGAAATGCGTCATTTATCGAGAATGACCGCTGCAGCTCACCCGGATTGACGTGATAAAACTCTTCGCCATCAACAGAAACTTGTGAATCACAACCAGATTCAGACAGATGATTTTCCATTGGTGATGAACAAGGAGTGCCGACTGACACCTCTTCATCAGTATCCGGCTCCGGCTCAAGTATTCCTGACACTTCTTCCATTGTGTCATCATCTGATATGGAGTTGTCGGAGACATCATCGGTCACAATATCCGCATCGGCCTTTTCTTCATATTCGGCGCTTTCCGCGATCATGGCAATGTCGGCCTCATCACTGTCGCTTTCCCCGTGGTGACTGCATGGAATCTCTTCCTCTGGCTGTTTCCGGGACTGTTGGTCAGGCTCTTCCCGACACTCCTCTTCATGAGTCTTTTCATCACCATAGTTGCAGGCTTCATCTGTTGTAGTGGCAGCCAATTCGGCCAGCGATATGATTTTCAACTTCAATCCGTCCGGTAGATCCGCCCGGCCGGCATCCTTTATGAGCAATAACTCTTCAGCGATATCCGCCGTCAAGCCAAGCATCTGATCTATAACAGGGTTCATTAGTGTTGTCATTGTTTGAATCTGAAGGATATTAGCCGGTATGGACCGGACCATTCATATCAGAACTGCTGTTTCAGGAAACCGGCAATGGCATCCCTCACTTCAGCTCTTTTGCAGAAAAAATCGTTGACGAGTATAACTACCACATGAGTCGGATTCCCGGAATCGTCGAGTTTGTAGCCGGCGTAACAATGCACTCCATTCATGCTTCCGCTTTTCAGGGCGAGTTTCCCTTGAAGACGCGTACCTTTCAACAACGATTTGACGGTGCCCTCCTTCCCGACCAAGGGGAAAAAAGAGACATATTTCGCGGAATCGTCACGGCCTGCCATCATCATCAGCAGGTCAGCCATGAACCGGGCGGTGACTCTATTGTTTCGTGACAGTCCGGAGCCATCATGGATATCTGTTATATCAAAATCAAGCCCACAGGAGGACAGAAGACGACGTTCGCGGGCGATCGCTGCGGAACGCGGCTGTCCGGGAGCCAATAATCTCAACATTCCTTCCGCGAAAAGGTTGTCAGATCGTTTCATGAGGTTATCAAGGATCTCCTTCCCATAAGGGGACCGGTGGACAAGGATCTCGGCCATTGGCATCAGAGCGGTGTCGGAGGTCTGCCAGCAGACAGGAATTCCCTCGGCAAGCAATCTGTTTTCCAGCGCCTCGCCAAACACTTCTGACGGAAGTTCCATAGCCTTGTCTCCTACCCGGTTGTCTCGATAGTTCAACGCATACAGCCCGGCACCATATTCATATTTGATATCTGAAAGTTCCCAACGGTCACATGGGCCATTGTCAGGAAAAGAGGAAGAGTCAATCTGTATCTCCCCTTCAATCTGTCGGATACCGGCGTTCTTGACCGCCTGTACTATCTCATTGATGAAAACGGCATTCCCGGGAAACTGGAAGCTTTCAATAGTCGGATCACCATTTCCGACTATTATCAGATCCCCGAGCAAGACTCCGTCATCCAACCGTCCGCGAATATATACGCGGGTCTCGAAACGCGCCGTGTCAAGTCCGGCCTCAATGGCTGCCGCAGCAGTCAGGCATTTCATGGTGCTCGCCGGAAGCATCGCCTTGTGGGGATTCTGACTCACCACGTCACGACCTGTAGACAAATCCCTGACTATCACTGCCACCGATGACGCGCGATCACGGGAGAACGGGATTACAGACCGGGCTGTGGCTGACAGGGAAGACAGCACGACCGACAATGCCACAATTAGAGGAATCAGCCGTCCCCCCTGCTTACGTCCCGACGGATTTTCCGTAAGAGGCGTTACCTTGTCGCCATCGTATCTGTCGTATGTTATGTTATATCCTTTCAACTCCATTTCAGCCTACGAATTTACTAAACAATCAATCTTTAAACAAACTTTTCAGGGGCAAAACAATCCTATGGGATAGAAATAAGCGTTTTTTCAACCCCAATTTCCTTTTTATCCCATTTTTTTCGTAACTTCGCCGATTGAATCGACCTCTCTCCCAGATTATCACCAATCATCCAGAAGCACATCAGGTCGGAAGAAGGCATGGCACTTAAAACCCGCGACAAACTCATAGAAGTGGCCCGGCAACTCTTCGCCCACAAAGGGGTGGAGAACACCACCATGCTCGACATCGCCAACGCCTCGGAAAAAGGGCGACGCACGATCTACACTTACTTCAAAAACAAACGCGAGATCCACCAGGCGGTGATCGAACGTGAGAGCGACCAGATTGTCAGCCGCCAGAAACAGATCCTCGACTCGCCGGAAACTTGTTCCGAAAAGTTGCGTCAGTTTATGGAGGCCCGCTTCCAGATACTCATCTGTCCGACAGGCCGGCGTGAACGCCAGGAGACTGTCCCCCTGCTGATGCGGCTTGACGTGACCCGTGCGGAGAAAACCCGTCGTCTGGCTGCCCGCAAGGAAATCGAGATACTGAAAGAGATCCTCGAAGAGGGGAAAAACAACGGCGAGTTTTCCGGGCCACAGGCTGACCGCGCCCTGGCAATGATCATAACGTTGATGAAAGGAGCCGACGCTCCGGGTCTCAGCCTCAACCTCGAAGACGCGTCAACAGATCTCGAACGCGCCCAGCGTGACATCATAGACTTCATAATAGCCGGGATCGCCCCACGATCCCAGACAACAACTATCATATAAACGTCATGAAATTACTTGAAGGAAAAACCGCGCTTATCACCGGAGCCGCCCGTGGTATCGGTAAGGAGATAGCGCTCCGCTTTGCCAAAGAAGGTGCCAACATAGCGTTCACCGACCTCGTTATCGATGAGAACGGCAAGAAGACTGAAGAGGAGATCGCCACCCTTGGAGTGAAAGTCAAGGGATACGCCTCAAACGCCGCTGATTTCGCCCAGACCGAGGAAGTGGTAAAAGAAGTGCATAAAGATTTCGGATCAATCGACATTCTTGTCAACAATGCCGGCATCACCAAAGACGGTCTCATGATGAGAATGACCGAGGCTCAGTGGGACGCAGTAATCGCAGTGAACCTCAAAAGCGCGTTCAACTTTATTCACGCCGTGCTTCCGATCATGCTTCGCCAGCGCAGCGGCTCCATCATCAACATGGCCTCTGTTGTCGGCGTGCACGGTAACGCCGGCCAGAGCAATTATGCCGCATCCAAGGCCGGCCTCATAGCTCTCGCCAAGAGCATCGCCCAGGAGGTAGGATCCCGCGGAATCCGCGCCAACGCGATCGCCCCCGGTTTCATCGAGACAGCTATGACCGCCGCACTTCCCGAAGAAGTACGCAAGGAGTGGGCAATGAAGATTCCCCTGCGTCGCGCCGGAAAGGTCGATGACATCGCCGATGTGGCCACATTCCTTGCTTCCGACATGTCTTCCTATGTCACCGGACAGGTTATCCAGGTTGACGGCGGTATGAACATGTAATCCACGAGTACCTATCCTGCGGATATAATAAAAGAGTTGCCGCCCTGATTGGGCGGCAACTCTTTTATTACAGTACTTGTATATGGCACTAATGATTGTTGTTCTTCTGTCAGAAGAATGGGAAGAACGAATTTGAAGCGACAAACTTGCGGTCGAATTCCTCGTTGGTCAGATTCCAGAAAGCAAGTATACCCTGGATCACAGGAAGTATCGCCCATGCTCCGCAAGTGATGGCCACCAGAACAATTGTCAGAATGCCTGCGCCGACCTTATTGATATAAAAATAATGCAATCCGATGGAGCCGAGCATCAACGCGAAGATAGCATAGATCCCACGGCATTTACCTTCGGGGCCACAGTTGAAAGCGTTATTGGAAGTGGTCTCCACATAAGGGCGCATAGGTTGCTGGTAAGGACGCTGCTGATAACCTTGTTGCTGATAGCCTTGGTTATATCCTTGCTGATACCCCTGTTGCTGGTAGCCTTGCTGTTGATAGTTTCCCTGCTGTTGATAACCCTGCTGGTTATAATTCTGGTTGTAAGTCTGTTGCTGGCTATAGCCCTGCTGCTGATAGCCCTGTCCGGCTTGCTGTCCGGAGTCGTAAGGTTGATTGGGATTCATGATTCTTTTGGCAAACTTGTGAAAAGTTTATTTTTACTCTTTGACTGCAAAAATAACTTTTTGGTTGCAACCTGCCAAATAATCATGACAAAAAAAGACATCCTATAGGATGTCTTTTTAATATCAGTGGCATTATTACGGATCGACCGCTGCCTTAAAGGGTGAAATGTGGGTCTCGAACCCACGACCTTCGGAACCACAATCCGACGCTCTAACCAACTGAGCTAATCTCACCATGTTTATCCAAGAACTGTCCGGCAAAGCAGATCGTTTCTTAAGACGGTGCAAAGGTACAAACTTTTTTTGATTTCGCAAACGTTTTGTCGATTTTTTATCTTGTTATTTTTCGGCACCGGAGAAAACGGGGACAACAGCAGGTCTTGATTATTCCTCGGGAATCTCCCCTATATTGCCCGAGCAAAACGCTGAACGCGCGGAGGAGGCGAAATCATATGCCCGGCTACGCCAGGCATCCGGCACAGAATCCAACGGGACAACCTTATAATTTTCCCTGACAAACCCATAACGTTTACCGACAGGCGCTGTTCCCGATGAAGGTGACGGCTTGAAAGCGGTGTCGACCGGAGGCACCGTGAACACGAGCTTATAAGCGGCATTCTTCACATAAGCCACGCCCAGGCTGTCACGTGCGACAGTCACCCTGGTCATCAGTCCTCCACGGGTGTCGCGGGTCATCATGTTTGATATGAAATTACCGTGGGAATATGCCAGAAACATCGGCTTGCCCGTAACCGCGTTTTCACGAAACTCCATCGGCTGTATGACATGGGGATGTCCTCCCATGATTATGTCAACACCCTCCTCCTCAAGGAAACGCGCCCATTGTTTCTCATAACGGACCGGCGAAAGGGTATATTCCTCCCCCCAGTGCATTGCCGCGACGATTATCTCCGCCCCGGCATGACGGGCTTTGGCAATATCAGCGCGTATGCCATCTGCGGAAATATAATCCACTACAGCATCACCGGCCACTGAAAAACCATTCGTGCCGTAAGTGTAATTGACGAAACCTACTTTGAATCCTTTTATGTCGGCAATGAAAGGCAGACGTTTATCCCTGTCGGCGGCATTAAGATATGTGCCGATATGGGCCAATCCAAGCGAATCGAGTGTAGTTACGGTTTTCATCAATCCACGGTCGCGCCGATCAAGCGTATGGTTATTGGCCGTAAGGAAAAGGTCAAACCCTGCTTCAGCAAGCGCGACCGCGTAACTGTCGGGAGCATTGAACTGGGGATAGCCTGAATATGCTCCTCCGGCGAGTGGTGTCTCAAGGTTGACAATAGCGTAATCAGCTTCCCTCACATATGGAGCTATCACAGAGAAGCAATAGGAATAGTCATACCCGGATTCCCCTCGCTTGGCGGCCTCAAGCTGACCGGTATGCATCATAGCGTCTCCGGCAAACACCAGGTCGATCTCGTTACCGGAAGCAAGAGATACCGCGAAAGCGGCGGCCGCCGCCACAAGACTGCTTATCGACATAACCACCCCTTCAAAATTTTCATTTGCCGGTCAGGAAACGCAATCACATTTCATGTCGTGCGGATCTCACTTGTAAATGGCCTTTTTGCCCGCAAGGAGAGTGTTTCGCATCAGCGAGACAATCGTCATAGGACCGACCCCACCCGGGACAGGAGTTATATAGGCGCATTTTGGAGCGACCTCGTCGAATTCCACATCGCCCCGCAGGCGGAAACCGCTTTTGCGCGAGGAGTCCGGCACACGGGTAGTTCCGACATCTATGACAGTCGCCCCCTCCTTGACCATGTCAGCGGTGACAAAGCCGGGGACACCCATAGCCGCGATGATGATGTCAGCCTGGCGACATACCTCTTTTAAATCACGGGTCGCGCGATGGCAGACTGTGACAGTAGCGTCTCCCGGATATCCTTTCTGCATCATCAATGTGGCCACCGGCTTCCCGACGATATTGCTGCGGCCGAGCACCACACAGTTGGCTCCCTTGGTCTCTATACCGTAACGTTCAAGCAATGTCATTATCCCGGCAGGGGTCGCGCTGTGGAAACAGGGCAATCCGATAGCCTGCCGGCCCACGTTGATGGGATGGAAACCGTCGACATCCTTGCGATAGTCTATCGCCTCGATCACTTTCTGTTCGGAAATGTGTTTCGGCAACGGGAGCTGCACAATGAAACCATCCACATCCTCGTCGCGATTGAGTTTATCGACTGCATCAAGCAGCGTCGCCTCATCAACATCATCCTCGAAACGTATGAGTGTGGATTTGAAGCCACATTCCTCACAGGCTTTCACCTTTGAGGCTACATAAGTCTCGCTTCCGCCGTCATGACCTACCAGAATGGCTGCCAGGTGGGGGCGTTTCTCTCCGCCGGCTACCATTTCGGCGACCTCGGCGGCAATCTCGGCCTTGATTTTCGCGGCCGTCTCTTTTCCGTCAATCTTGATCATTGGAGTGGAATAAAAGGATATGGAAAGTATATCATGTTTGTAACAGCAGATTATCTACGGCCACGCATAGCCCGCATCATCTTCATCGGGTTTTTCATCGCAGTGGCAGCCTTCATCATCTTGCGGGTCTGCTCGAACTGGGTCAGCAGTCGGTTTACCTCCTGGAGGGA
>JAETNS010000031.1 GCA_021772015.1 Prevotellaceae bacterium
CCAGATCGTTACACCATTCGTGCGGGTCAGAACTTACCTGACAAGGAATTTCGCTACCTTAGGACCGTTATAGTTACGGCCGCCGTTTACCGGGGCTTCAATTCAGAGCTCTCACTCCTCCTCTTAACCTTCCGGCACCGGGCAGGTGTCACCCCATATACGTCATCTTTCGATTTAGCATAGAGCTGTGTTTTTGCTAAACAGTCGCCTGGACCTATTCTCTGCGGCTCACTCTCGTGAGCACCCCTTTTCCCTAAGTTACGGGGTCAACTTGCCGAGTTCCTTAACAACCCTTCTCCCGTTGGCCTTAGAATCCTCTTCCTGTCTACCTGTGTCGGTTTGCGGTACGGGTGCCTGAGATATCCACAGGGCTTTTCTCGCCTGTATCCAAGTATGCTTCCCTACTATGTTTCGGTCCCTTTCGCCCGGGGCAACCAACGCCCGGGTCATACCCTTCTACAGTGTCCTCCTGCTTAAATCTTTCGGCAGCTACGGAATTTCTACCGTATGTGCATCGGCTACGCCTCTCGGCCTCACCTTAGCTCCCGGCTAACCTGGAGCGGACGAACCTTCCTCCAGAAACCTTAGACTTTCGGCCATTATGATTCTCACATAATTCTCGCTACTCATTCCGGCATTCTCACTCGTATACAGTCCACATGCGCTTGCGCTCATACTTCACCCCGTATACGACGCTCCCCTACCATTCCTTACGGAATCCCAAGCTTCGGTTACACGTTTAGCCCCGTTACATTTTCGGCGCAGAGTCACTCGACCAGTGAGCTATTACGCACTCTTTAAATGAGTGGCTGCTTCTAAGCCAACATCCTGGTTGTCTTAGCAACTCCACATCCTTCTCCACTTAACGTGTATTTGGGACCTTAGCTGTGGGTCTGGGCTTTTTCCCTTTCGACCACGAGACTTATCTCACGTAGTCTGACTGCTGTACATCAATTATCCGGCATTCAGAGTTTGATAAGGTTCAGTAACCTCTCGGCCCCTAGCCTATTCAGTGCTTTACCTCCGGTAATCTAATACAACGCTAGCCCTAAAGCTATTTCGGGGAGAACCAGCTATCTCCGGGTTCGATTGGAATTTCTCCGCTATCCACACCTCATCCGCCGCCTTTTCAACGGAGGTCGGTTCGGTCCTCCATGGGATTTTACTCCCACTTCAACCTGGACATGGATAGGTCACCCGGTTTCGGGCCCTATGCATGAAACTTATTCGCCCTATTCAGACTCGGTTTCCCTTCGGCTCCACACCTTAAGTGCTTAACCTTGCTACATGCGTACGCTCGCCGGACCATTCTACAAAAGGTACCATATCACACTTTGACGTGCTCTATGTGCTTGTAAGCGCAGAGTTTCAGGTTCTCTTTCACTCCCCTCCCGGGGTCCTTTTCACCTTTCCTTCACAGTACTCTGCTCTATCGGTCACCAGGGAGTATTTAGGGTTGGAGGGTGGTCCCCCCGGCTTCCCACGGGGTTTCACGTGTCCCGCGGTACTCTGGATACTGCTCGCTGTTTTCACCTTTCGAATACGTGGCTCTCACACTCTCCGGCCTGCCTTCCCATGCAGTTCTTCTAGGTTACCTCAATGCTAATTGCAGTCCTCAACCCCGAGACCATTTCTGGTCTCGGTTTGCCCTCTTCCGCGTTCGCTCGCCACTACTTGCGGAATCTCTGTTGATTTCTCTTCCTCGCCCTACTTAGATGTTTCAGTTCAGGCGGTTCCCCTGACGTACCTATGAATTCAGTACGCCATGACGGACCGTTACATCCGCCGGATTGCTCCATTCAGATATCTGCGGATCAAGGCTTATTTGCAGCTCCCCGCAGCTTTTCGCAGCTTATCACGTCTTTCTTCGGCTCCTGGTGCCAAGGCATTCACTCTGTGCCCTTTGTAGCTTGACCATGCTTAGAATCTTGGTTCTCTTTGAGTTTCGATATTGCTATCTTTCCTCAGCTCATTGTAGTTTTTCGTTACCCTTTATTTCTAAAGTTCAACTTTACAATTTGCAGATATTTGTTTCCATTGTTCAATTTTCAAGGTGCGTTGGTGGAGATGAGGAGGTTCGAACTCCTGACCCCCTGCGTGCAAGGCAGGTGCTCTCCCAGCTGAGCTACACCCCCAACTTTTGAAAGTGCTGCTGGGCTGGGGTGTCGGCTTTCGCTTCCTCTCCCCTTTGAAGGCAGCGCCTTCAAAAATGAACAACAAGTCGTTTCCTTATCCCTTGTCTGACCAGAGTTCCTATGACTTCCATCACAGGCTCTCTCCTTAGAAAGGAGGTGATCCAGCCGCACCTTCCGATACGGCTACCTTGTTACGACTTCACCCCAGTCATCAATCCCACCTTCGACAGCGCCCTCCTTGCGGTTAGGCTACTGGCTTCGGGTGTTACCGACTCCCATGGTGTGACGGGCGGTGTGTACAAGGCCCGGGAACGTATTCACCGCGGCATGCTGATCCGCGATTACTAGCAATTCCGACTTCATGCAGGCGAGTTGCAGCCTGCAATCCGAACTGGGACACTTTTTTGGGATTCGCTTCACCTCGCGATGTCGCTTCCCTCTGTTTCAGTGCCATTGTAGTACGTGTGTAGCCCAGGTCATAAGGGGCATGATGATTTGACGTCATCCCCACCTTCCTCCGTTTTGTCAACGGCAGTCTCATTAGAGTGCTCTTGCGTAGCAACTAATAATAAGGGTTGCGCTCGTTGCGGGACTTAACCCAACATCTCACGACACGAGCTGACGACAACCATGCACCACCTGTCT
>JAETNS010000001.1 GCA_021772015.1 Prevotellaceae bacterium
AAAAAATGAAATGAGGATCTGACATACATCCTTCTTATTCCGGGTAAAAATCAGACGCGGCGTCAAAATCTTGATTTTGACGCCGCGTCGTGTTTATTGGTACGCTCCCCGGATGGGGATGTCTTTAAGGCTTTTAGTCGATTGCCTCGTCAGCAGGATATCCGCCCATCTCGCGGATGGCGTTCTTGAGCATCACATACTGCTGGAAGAGGTGGTTGACAGGAACTTCACCCTTGGTGTAGTCGTGCATCGGGCTCTTGAGGAAGAAGCTCAGGAAGCGCTGGATACCGTAACGGCCGTTGCGGGCGGCCAAGTCGCTCAGCAGGACGAGGTCGAGGCAGAGCGGAGCGGCGAGGATGGAGTCGCGGCAGAGGAAGTTGATCTTGATCTGCATGGGGTAGCCCATCCATCCGAAGATGTCGATGTTATCCCATCCCTCCTTGTTGTCGTTGCGGGGGGGATAGTAGTTGATGCGGACCTTGTGGTAATATCCGTTGTGGTCATTGCCTTCGCCGCCGCAGTTGCAGCCGTAAAGGTCGGGTTGCTCTTCGGGAACGAGGATAGACTCGAGAGTGGAGAGCTTCGATACCTCCTTGGTGCGGAAGTTTGCGGGTTCGTCAAGCACGAGTCCGTCGCGGTTTCCGAGGATGTTGGTCGAGAACCAGCCGTTAAGGCCGAGGCAACGGGTGCCGATGATGGGAGCGAAGCCTGATTTTACGAGTGTCTGGCCGGTCTTGAAGTCCTTGCCTGCGATGGGCATCTTTGTCTTCTCGGCGAGTTCCCACATTGCGGGGATGTCGACGGTGGTGTTGGGAGCGCCCATGATGAAGGGAGCGCCTTCGGTCAAGGCTGCGTATGCGTAGCACATCGAGGGAGCGACATGCTCTTTGTCATCGGCCTTCATGGCTGCCTCGAGCTGGGCGAGAGTCATGTGGACGTTCTCATCGACGGGTACATAAACCTCGGTGGAAGCTGCCCAGAGGACAACCACGCGGTCTACACCTTTTTCTTTCTTGAAGTTGCGGATATCCTCGCGGAGCTGCTCTACCATCTCCCAGCGGGTCTTGCCGACCATGATGTTCTCGCCATCGAGGCGTGCGGCATAATTGTGGTCGAAAGCGGCCTTCATGGGGACGATCTTCTCCAGCTCATCTTTCACGGGGAAGATGTCTTTTTCCTTGAGCACCTCAGCGTGCATGGCAGCCTCATAGGCATTCGCGGGGTATACGTCCCAGGATCCGAACACGATGTCGTTGAGGTCTGCGATGGGAACGATCTCGTTGTATTTGAGGTATTTCTTGTTTTCGCCTTCGCCGACGCGGATCTTGTCGTACTGGGTCATCGAGCCGACAGGTTTGGCCAATCCTTTGCGGGCCATCAACACTCCGGTCATGAAGGTGCTGGATACAGCACCGAGACCAACGACTAACACGCCGAGCTTGCCCTCGGCCTTCTTAACGTTACTCATTTTATTAGTATGGTTTGTTTTTTGTTGGCAACTTTAAATTGTACCGATTATAGCTTTACGGCCAACAATGCGGGCGAAGAGAGTCTTTGCGATTGGCCTAAGCAAAATTGCCCCCAAAAGTACGGAGTTATTTCCAATTGTGAAAATAATTTTGAGGAAATATTTGTTGAATTTCGTAAATAAATGTTTAATATGGCTTGTTTTGGTTAAATTGGCTGAAATATGCTTGATGTGAAGGCCTGATTGTTAATATTGGTTAACTCGGTTTGATGAAAAAATCAAGGTTTTTTTCAGATATCATCGCGTATTGGGGCCTTTATGCGGGGTAAGGCGCGTTTTGAAAGCCGGATTGACTTCATTAATGTTCGTTAACCTTTGCCGGGTTCACATATGCGGCATACCGGGTGATGAATCTTTGGAACGATGGTATGCGCATCAGTCCGTATTCAAACAGCGCATAGCCGACAAGGCTGCATAAAACTCCGAGCGACACATCTATTATATAGTGGTGGGATGTGTAGACCGCCGTGAACCAGATCCCGAGGGTTACCACGGCGAGGAATATCTTTATCCAGAGCGGAGACTTTGATCTCAAAGAGTATATGAACGCCACGAATGTGTAAGCTGAATGGAGCGACGGCACTGCCGCGAAGACGTTGGCGTTACGGCCATAGAGTCCGTGGAATATGCCAAGGCCGGTCATTTCGTCGAAAGCTACCAGTCCGGCTACCTCGCCGGGTGTCGACAGGTTGAAGTCGAACCCGTGCAGGGCGACATACCATGGCGGAGCGGCGGGGTGGATATAATAACCGGCGAAGCCTATGAAGTTGACCAGCAGGAACACAATGGCGAAATGCAGGTAGATCCGGCGTTGTCCGCTGAAAAAAAGGTATAGTCCGAAGAGTATAGGGACCGGTACCCAGCAGAGGTAGAAGAAGCCTCCGAGAAAATCGAGGACCGGAGTGGTGTGTAGGGCAAAGAACTCGTTGGGAGTCAATACGCTCCCGTCGGCCAGATGGATGCCGAACAATGATTTCTCAGTCTTGTAGATCCCTTCGATATCGACAGGGTTGACCTCGTAGTTGTGGACGATGTTCATCCAGTCGTATGATATCCCGAAGATAATGAAAGGAAGCAGCGCGACGACGATCTTGCGTGAAGTCCGGCATGCGAAAAACAGGCCGGCCAGCAGAAGCGCAAGCCACAGGTGCTCGGGACGGAAACCTACAAACATGGCCGTCACAGCCAGCCAGATGGCCAATGCGGTGGCGACGCTGGTCATTTCACGGGTAGAGGGGAGCGTCATCCGCGACATCATTTGTCGTTAAGGACTTTACCGTCGCCTTTGTCGGAAAGGGCCGCGCGGCATACCCCCACGCGGGCGAATGCTGTTATGTTGGCGAAAACGGCGATTACGGCCATTGATATGATGAGGATGGTCATCGCTACGTGTGGTGTGTTTGGGGAGGCAAGTCCTGCTATCCCGCAGGCGAGGCATCCCACAGAGGTCACGACAACTCTCTCAGGGCGTTGCATGAACCCCACTTTGCACTCTATGCCTACACCTTCGGCTCGGGCTCTCACGTAGCTGACCATGACAGAGCCGACAAGGCCGACGAAAGTGACAAGCGCCCCTACCGGGTAGCCGGCCATTATAAGGAAATAGCTGAGCGCCCCAAGGGTCAGAAGCTCGCAATAGCGGTCAAGGACCGAGTCGTACAGAGCTCCGAATCGCGATACCATGTTTCCCAACCGAGCCACTTGCCCGTCGAGCATATCAAACAGGGAGAAGAGGATTGTCACGCCTCCACCCCATGTGATGAGGTCAAACCGCAGATGGGTGGGATCGGACGCGGCGGCATATCCGGCCCAGGCAATTATGCAGGCAGCGGCGAGATTGCCCAGCAGACCGATGGTGGTCACCATGTTGGGGGTGACTCCGATGCGGATCAGCAACCTTACGAATGGATTGATGATGAAATAAATTCCTTGCTGTATCCCGTCGCGTTTCTTCTTGAAAGTATTCTTGCCGGTCATTTGTTTCTTGATTTTCTCTCTTTTTTTAATGTCATAGCGTCGACGACCTTTATTGCCAGAGGGTCGAAACGGGTCGGGCGGTAGACGAAGTTCTTTTGCATGACGAAGTTCCAGGCCAGCGACACGATGAGCGACACCGACAGTCGGGCAAAGGCGAAGATCCCGTCAGGTTTGATCCAATGTATGTTAGTGAGGATTTCGAGACGCTGGAGCCCCTGTTCGAGCAGGGTGGTCCCGCCGAGGTTCAGGACGAAGCTTCCTCCCCATATGAGGAGGTATTTGATAGCCACAGCCTTGACCGAGCAGTTGTCGGCATGGAATGTGAACTTGTAGTTGACGATGCAGTTCACCACGCCGCCGACCACAAGACCGATGGCTGTAGCCAGGAAAGTCCGCATGGGGGCGCTCCCCAACGGCGAGAAAACCCAGGCGTAGAAAACGAAGCAGACTCCCATGTCGGTCCATGAGGCGATCTGGGATGATACCGATGAGCGGAGGAAGGTGAAGATCCCTTTCCCGTGCAGAAACTTGTCGGCTACTTTGTTTGACAGAGACTTGATGCCCATCGGGTTTTGTCTGTGGTTTCGTCGTTGGGTCGTAAGGTTTGACAATAGGGTTTACTGACGACGGTCTTTTATGGCTGCCATTACCGCCTTGGCGATGTTTGTGGCGGCCTCCGCCCGACATGCCGAAAAGCTCGGCCAATCGTTGAAATCGATGATGCTCAGCGAACCGTCTTCGGCTTGTATGCACTCCCCCCCATAGACAATGAGGTTGAGTTCTTTGGCCGCCCTTCGGCAAAGTGCCTTGAGGGTCTCGTCGGTCCGGCGCGTCTCCTCGTCGCGGGGCTTCACGGCTTCCGGCTCATAGGGGCGGAACCAGTGGAAGAAAGGTGTGCCGGCGACTCCATAGAATTTTACGAGTTTCCCCGGCAGGTGGCGGGATATTACAGCGCGTTTGAATCCGCGCAGGAAATATTCCTGCAGCACATCCTGGGCTTCAGCGGGGGTGCGGACATAGCTCACATCCTCGGCGTGCTGGGCATGGAAGTCTCCGCGCTTGATCCAGCATTGGCTGAATCCGAGTTTCTGGAGGCGTGTCTTGACCACCTCATCGGTATCGACGATGATGCTGGCCGGATATGGAATGTTGGAGCCGAGCAATATCCGCGCCTGCCGCTCGCGGATACAGTTCTCGATGCCATACCCGGAGTTTATGATGAGCTGCCCATCATCCTCAAGAGACTGCAGCAGGTCGGTGGAGCGCCGTTCGCGACACATGTTGATTATCACCGGCTCGGTGACGGCCCCCGAACAGAATTGCTCCTCGGAATATACGCGAACCTCACAGCCACGTTTGCGCAGCTGCTCGGCCACGGTGTTGAGGATCGTGGCGTCGTTTCCGACATGGTTGGGGGAGAAAGCCCCGGCACGCATTATGGCGGCAATCTTTATGGTGGCCATCGCAAAATCAGTTTTCCAGGGTGCAAAGGTAGCTCATTTCGGCCAAAATCGCAAATTTTTGTCAGCGGGTATCTCTGTTATTTCCTCTTGCCTTTTGAGAAGTAGTCGTTATGGATCTTGATGATGAAAACTGCGGCTGAACAGACGAATGTGATCATGTTGGTTATGATCAGAGGCCAGTTGACCGGATCACTCAGAAAGCCTTGCGCTACGAAAAACGCTGATCCGAGACCCATGAGCATGAATGTCGGCAGGGCGATCGAGTCGGTCTCACGGGTGCGCAGGGTATAGATGGCCTGTGGGAGGTATCCGAAAATCATGCAGAGCGCGGCGGCGTATCCAATGATGTTGAACATATCAGTATCAAATATGGGGGTTAGGGTATTTGAGGTTAACAAATTTCGTGACGGCAAAGTTAACAAAACTCGGCGAAAAACCGTTATGTAAGTAACTGTTCAAAAAATAAAGCCGGGGCCCGAAGGCCACGGCTTGGTTGGAATTCACATGGTTGCACAAACATTTGGTTCAAGCGCATCCGCTCCGGTTTTGAGAGAGGAGTGAGTTCCGGGTGGATTCAAACGCCGGTAATGAACGCGTTTCATCGCGAAGCATGGTCATCATTCCGTTTCTTTTGCCGACCGGTTCCCCCAACACACATACATATCATCATGAAAACTTAAGCATAGTTGCCTTGTTTGCTATCACTATGACAAAATTGTCCAGACCTACCCGCCACGGGCAGAAGAGAGCAGGACTTGACGCGGTGGTGAGGTGACCGGCCGCGTCATGGAGTCAAAAGAACCGAAAGTCAAAGTTCAACAGAAGAAGCCTCACGGTTTCCAAATATCGGAACCGGCCGGCCATTGCCGTCATCGGCGTGGAGAGAGTAGCCCGTGATCGGTTTCGGAGGATGGATATCCCGCTACACCCGGTGGGGGCTGCTTTGACGGCAACGAAAACGGTCCGTTGCCAAATCCGCAACAAAGTTACGGTTTTGTTTTTATTTCCCCAAGGCTTAAAGCGTTGCCTTCTTGAATTTTAACCAAACCGTTGGCTTTTTAGCATTTCTTTTCCAACTGATGGTTAAATTTAAGAATATGAATGGCTAGCGATTTTTCAGTTGGCGAGGGGAAGGTCGATTCGGAAAGTTGTACCTCGCGAGGGCTCTGACCATGAGACCCATATGCGGCCTTTATGGTATTGCTCGACGATGCGTTTGGCCAATGCAAGTCCAAGTCCCCAACCTCTTTTCTTGGTGGTGAATCCGGGGTTGAACACTGTCTTGTGGTTCTTGCGGGGAATTCCTTTCCCGGTATCTGTCACTGTCACGCATGCGCGGTTGCTGTCGGAGAAAGTCTTGACCGAGATAGAGCCTGATCCCTCCATCGCGTCTACCGCGTTCTTTATCAGGTTTTCCATCACCCATTCAAAAAGAGGCGCGCTCATCTCGACCGGAAGAGGTCCGGCACAAAGATCTACCGTCAGCTTTATGCGGGAGGAGATACGTGTCTGCATGTAGGCGGCCGCGCGTCCCACGACCTCGTTGAGATCTTCTTTCTCCATGTTGGGGCGGGATCCGATTTTCGAGAACCTGGATGCGATCATGGAGAGGCGGTTGACATCCTTGTCCATCTCCTTGACCATCTCCTCGTCGGTGCCGGTCGAGCGCAGCAGCTCTATCCATGCCATGAGGGAGGAAATCGGGGTGCCGAGCTGATGGGCGGTTTCTTTCGACAATCCCACCCAGACCTTGTTTTGCTCCGCCTTGCGGGTGGAATTCACTGCGAAATACACGATTGCGATGAAAGCCAGCATCACGAGCAACTGGACGTATGGATAGTAGCTCAGCCGTTTGAGCAGTTTGGAGTCATCGTAATAGAGATGTTGCAGGTTGTTTGGGGAGATTATTATGTGGATTACATTGGCCCGTTTCTCAAGTGACGCAAGTTTCCCGCGCAGATATTTCTCGTTTGCCGGAGAGATCACCCAGGGCGCGAGCGAGTCAACCGCCTCCGGTAGGTCGAAATTCCTGTGGAGAAGAATGTTGCCGTCGTTGTCGGTCAGCAACACAGGTATTGAGTGGTTTTGCTCGATTATGCCGAAAAGAAACTCGAGGTTGTCAGGCGACGCGTCAGGGGCATCGGGATTCTGTCCGATATCGGCTATCTGCTTGGTCGCGTCGGCCCATATCTGCATGCGCTCCCGCTCCTGGGCTCCGAGATCGGCTACCAGATTGTTGGAGACAAGCACGAAGACAACCACCACTGTGATGGAGATCACGAAGAAGATGGCCGTGCCGAAACGGCGGATATCATAGATATTCATCGTCAGAGTATCAGACGAGGGTCAATTCTCCAGTTCCGCGAGGATGGTTTTCAACTCTTCGTCTGTCGCTGTGAGGCGGGAACGGCATTCGGCTATAAGCTCAGTGGCCCGGCGCGTCAGTGCTGCCAGGCGGTCGATGTCGCATTGGTCGTTTTGCATAAGCCGCAATATTCCGTCAAGTTCGGCGAAAGCCTCATTGTAGGTCAGTTCCTTTACAGGTTTAAGCGCGTCGGACATATTTATAATATTTTTTCTAAGGTGTATGGGCAAGGAATGATCCATCGGACAGGGTGATTTCCAGTGTGGCTCCGAGAGGCACATCCTCTACGGATGTGACCGCATGGCCGTCAATCCGGGTTATAGAGTAACCTCTGGCGAGCGTTGCCGCCGGAGAAAGCACTTCGAGCAGTTTCTCTGCCGCGTCGAGCCGTTCGGATTGCCGTCTGAGCAGATTGGATGATATCGTGGAGAGATTCGTGGCAATCATGTCAAGCCGCGTCCTTGCCGGTCCGATCTTACTTGCGGAGAGTCCTTGCAGAGAAGCGAGGGCGCGTATCATGGATGCTTTTGACCGCTCGATCTGTCTCCGCGACGCAACAGGCAGGAGAGCCTCTGCCTGGGCAAGACGCTCTTTGTCTCCGGCCACGCGTTGGGTCGCGAACTGTACGATCCTGTTTCCGGCCGCTATCAATGCCCCCAGCACATTTTCTCCTTTCCCTATCAGCCATTCGGCAACGGCTGTCGGGGTTTTCAGACGGATGTTGGCCACCCAGTCGAGCACGGTCACATCGCGTTCGTGGCCTATGCCGATCGCCACCGGCAGCGGGAACTGGGCGACGGAGGCCGCCAGGTCGTAATCCTCGAATGCCTGCAGGTCGGAAGTGGCTCCTCCTCCCCGGATTATGACCACCCCGTCCCATTTCTCCTCTTCTTCGGCGATGGTTTCCAGAGCCTTGATTATCGAAGAGGGGGCGGAAGCTCCCTGCATGGTCGCGGGAAAAAGCCGCGTCTTGAATTTAAGACGCGATGGATTGTTGATGAGCTGGTTCATGAAGTCGCCGTAACCTGCGGCTCCTCGCGCGGAGATTATCGCCACCCGTTGGATCACCACGGGCCATTTCAGCGATCGGTTCATTTCCAGCACCCCCTCCTGCTGTAGGCGGCGCAGAATCTCGTTGCGTCGGCGCAGAAGATCCCCCATTGTGTATTCGGGGTTGACCTCATGGATGACAAGCGACAGGCCGAAAACGGGGTGCATCGAGGCTGACACCCGGAGCATCACTTTAAGCCCGGATGAGAATTGCTGTCCGGTGGCTTCCATGAAACTCCGGCTCAACGGGCCGTAGACGTTCGCCCAGCAACAACCCCTTACCCTGGCGAGCTGTCTTCCCCCGTCATCTTTCTGGAGAAGCTCCATGTAGCAGTGACCGCCACGGCAGGCCACATCCTGCAACTCGGCGACGATCCATATATTCTGCGTCTCCGGTTGCTGGACGAGCCGTGTGATCCTGTTGGCCAGTTCGAGTAGGCTTATCGGATTATTGCTCATAAGAGGCCTTTTGTTGTTATTTCTCCATTATGAGGCGTTTGCCATTCCAACGGAAAGTCAATGATTTCTTTATGGAAGATTCCGCTATCCCCAAGGATTCCTCCGGGATATAGTCAGGAAGATTGTTGGTGAAGGTGATCATCCCTTTTTCGGGGAAATATTCGAGCCTGGCAAGGACAAACGGTATGGCGTTCTCGACATCCTTGCGGTTCTTTTTGGCTTCGGGAAGCATCCAGTCGTCGAGAGTCGGGACGGTGAAGAGATCCTTTATTTCTTTCCAGTCGGTGTCATAGAAAGTCACTGTCGAGTCGTCAGCCGGGGTTTTCAACGTCCGGGAAAGCATTATTATCTTGTCGAGCTTGCGCCCGGGGGCAGGAAGCAGGGCAATGGTGTATTCCGAGACCGCCGATGTGGTGAACACCAGTTTTTCGGGAGATTCTTCAGTTATGCGGCACTCTCCTCCGATGAGATTTTTCGAAGGCTTGTCTGATCCGGCCTTGAAATAATCGATCATGTCCATCCTGGTCATGGGGTCGATGGTGGGGAACACCGATGCCGGTGCGCTGACAAAGAAATCCGCGGCGGTGGAATCCGACCTGGACTCCACGGGAGAGATTTCCTCCACAATGTTCACCAGCGGACCGGCCGCTTCGGCTTCAGTCATGATCTCCACGGAATCAGCCGATGCCGTTGTCTTGTCCGATGCCGCCACTTCAGGGCTTTCCCCGTTGGAAGGGAAAGCTGTCAGAAAGGTCAGCGCCGCCACCATGCCTGATGGGTTAAGGATGGAATATCTGTTTAGTCTCATGCCTGTTATGACTGGGTGTTGTTTTTTGGGAAAGTCTGACCGGACAGGTCATTTGCGGCGTGATTTTTTCTTGAAGACCGCATAGTGGTCCTCTTCCGGAGTCTCACGGCGCTCTTTGCTGCGGCGTGTGGCTGCGTGGGCATAGTCCTTGTCGGCTTCCGCGACCTCGCTGTAAAGACGTTTTCCAAGGAAATCAGCTCCCTTCAGGCCTGCCACTACGCGTTTGGAATCGGATTTCTTCACGTCGAAGAGTGAGTAGGCAGGCAACAGGTCGATACGTCCCACGTCGACACGTGGCCCTTCGATGTTCTTGTTGAGCATCTCGATAAGGTTTCCGGCGAAGAAACCGTCTCGTTTACCGACATTGACATATATTCTCGCCATACCCTTGGAGGCTGTGCGGCGGTCTTTCTCCTCGTTTGTGCGGGGTGAGTCATTCCGGTCCTTGCGGCCATCCTTTCTTCCTTCCTTTTTGTTTTTTGACGGCTTGTCGTCAATGAAGTCGATGCGGGGGGCATCCTTGTAGTATTCGAGAAGACGATGGAATTCAAGCGACAGCACGCGCTTCACGAGATCCTCGGATGACAACCATCCGAGTTTCTTTAAAACTCCGGGGAGGTATTTTCCCATCTCATTGTCATCGACCTCCACGCGCTCGATGCGGTCGGCCAGGGAGAACAATTGCTTCTCGATGATATGGTCGGGAGTCGGTACCTCCTTGCGCTCGAAAGTCTTGCCGATAATCCGCTCGATCTCACGCAAACGGCCTTTCTCTCGGGAATGGATGATGGCGATTGACACCCCTGATTTCCCGGCACGTCCCGTTCGGCCCGAGCGGTGGGTGTAGACAGCCGCGTCATCAGGCAGGCCATAGTTGATCACATGTGTCAGATCGTCGACATCCAGGCCGCGGGCGGCAACGTCGGTGGCGACAAGCAGGGATATCACGCGGTCGCGGAATTTCTGCATCACCATGTCGCGCTGCTGCTGCGAGAGGTCGCCGTGGAGCGAGTCGGCGTTATAGCCGTCGCGGATCAGGTTCTCGGCCACCTCCTGGGTGTCGCGTCTTGTGCGGCAGAAGATTATGGCGTAGATGTTGGGATTGTCGTCGGCGATACGTTTCAGGGCAAGATACTTGTCTCGGGCGTTCACCATATAATATATGTGGCGCACATTCGCGGCTCCCTCATTGCGGGTGCCGACCACAAACTCCTGCGGATTGTGCATGTATTTCTGGGCGATGCGGGAGATCTCTTTCGGCATGGTCGCGGAGAACATCAGCATCTTGCGCTCCTGTGGGACATGGTCGAGTATCTCGTTGATAGAGTCGAGGAAGCCCATGTTGAGCATCTCGTCAGCCTCGTCGAGAATGACTGTGTGGACCGCGTCAAGTTTCACCACCCCACGGTTGATCAGATCTATAAGACGGCCGGGGGTCGCCACTATCACCTGCGCGCCGGTCTTGAGGGCGCGGATCTGGCTCTGTATGCTTGATCCTCCGTATACAGGGATGACCTTTAGATCGGGCATGTATTTCGAGAAGTCGGCAAGATCGGACGCGATCTGGAGGCATAGTTCACGGGTAGGGGAGAGGATGAGTGCCTGGGGTTTGTTCAGATCCGGGTCAAGCCGTTGCAGCACCGGCAATCCAAATGCTGCCGTCTTGCCTGTGCCCGTCTGGGCGAGAGCCACCACGTCGCCATCCTCGTTCAGCAGATGGGGAATGACGCGCTCCTGCACGGGCATTGGGTTTTCAAAACCGAGTTCTTCGACAGCTCTTCTTAGAGGCTCGCTGACGCCTAATTCTTCAAAAGTCATGATGATATAAATGTTTACTGCTTTTACAAGAGGCTTATCGCGCAGGACTGTCGAATATCGAAAATCGGGAAATATCCTCTTTTGGGAAATAACTTTGCAAAGATACAACAAATGAGGCCAGCGGAAAGCATCGCCGGCCTCATTTTTTAAGTTTTCTTCAAAATATATCGGGGGGATCAGGTCTTGCAGGCCGATGGTCTCCTTTGTTATCTGTTGTCCGGGGTCAGAAGTAGAAGTTGACACTTTTCTGGTAGAAAAGCATTCCGGAGCCTACTTCCTGGGCGACAGCCTCACCCATCGAGTTGGCCACGATGGCCAGGGCGAATCGCATTGCCGCTGACGGGCCGTTGGCGGTGATCAGCCTGTCGAGGGCGATGACAGGGGAATCGCGGCGGATGGCTTCTCCCATCTTCTTCTCGAATCCGGGATAACAGGTGGCTTCTTTCCCGTCAAGGATGCCCAACGGACCGAGCACCACGGCGGGCGACGCGCATATGGCGGCGATTTTGCCTGTGGCGGCCTGATTGATCAAAAGGGTGTTGAGGGGAGCGAATTTCGAGAGGTTCTCGGCTCCCGGCATTCCGCCGGGGATGATCAGCCATTCCGGAGTTATGAAATCGGTCTTGTCATAAAGCAGGTCTGCGGTCACGGGGATCCCGTGTGCGCCGATCACGGTGTGGCTGTCGGTTATAGAGACGGTCTTAACGTCCATGCCGGCACGGCGCATAACATCAACAACGGTCAGGGCTTCTATTTCTTCGAAGCCGGCGGCAAGAAAAATGTAGGAAGTGTTCATGACAAAATCGATTTATGTCGGTTGGTTATTGTTTAGACTGGCGTAACATGCCTCTGGTTGAAGTCTTCTAAGGAAGCTCATTGGTTAGTTAACACAAAATTACCACAATTTGTTTGAAAATGCAAGAAATATTTTCATAATTTTGTCATCTGAAATAATTGAGTGTGTTTTTATGAGTTTCCTCGCAATTGAGAAATATTTGCTCCGGCAGGTCGGGACTGCTTCGGTGGCATTGATGGTGATGGCTTTATCCGGGCTTGTTGTCACGGGGTGTGTCGGCAGGAAGGAATGGAGACAGACATCCGGGGTTGTGTGGAACACGGTGTATAATATGACGTATGAGGCAGACCGCGACATGTCTGATTCCATACAAGAGGTGTTCCGCCGGGTGGAACTCTCTCTCTCTCCGTTTAATGAGAATTCGCTGGTGTCACGTGTCAACCGGGGTGAAACAGACCGGTCAGACAGTCTGTTCCGTAGGATGTTTGAAGTTTCGGCTGACGTGTGTCGCCGTTCCGGGAGAAAATTCGACCCCACGGTGTCGCCGGCAGTCAATCTCTGGAAATTCGGATACACCGGCAAGGTTGCCCCGGATGAGATCTGGGAACCGACGCAAGGCCAGATAGACAGTGTGATGGCTTTCGTGGGAATTCTCGACTGTCATGTCGATTCCGCCGGCAGGATATGCAAGAAGACTCCGGAGACGACATTCAATTTCTCGGCGGTCACGAAAGGTTACGCCTGTGATCTTGTGGCTGACATGCTATGCCGTAATGGAGCGCGAAACGTCATGGTCGAGATCGGCGGGGAAGTGGCCGTAAGGGGGCGCAGCCCGCGCGGTTCGCTCTGGCGGTTGCAGATTGACGCGCCTGTCGACCAGGCGGAGTTGCCGGCACACGATATGCTTGAGACCATCGATGTCACGGATTGTGGCGTGGCCACTTCGGGAAATTACCGTAACTATCATCAAAGCTCGCGAGGTAAGGTCGGACACACTATCGATCCGCTTACCGGGGAGCCTTGTGGCGGGGCGGTGTTGTCTGTCACAGTGGTTGCTCCCACCTGTGCCGAGGCTGACGCTTTCGCCACAGCGGCAATGGCAGCTCCCTCGCCCGATTTCGCAGATTCGATACTTTCGGCAGCCGGCTTGCGCGCATTGATTGTAACCCCTGGCCTTTCATCTAAAGATCGGTTTAAAGTCCGCCGTGTGGGTGGTCTGTGATTGGGGTCAAGTCTGCTTGGATGCAGGAAAACGGAACGTGCGGTAAACAATAAGGGCTGTCTCACGACAGCCCTTATTGCTTTATCTTTAACCTTAAATCTAATACCATGAAAAAACACAGTGCAAATATAGTATTTATACCATCAAAACGCCTTCGGATGAAGATAGTTCAATGATGCCATTGATTTAACTTTCTTTAACAAATAAAACCTTTCCAGCCTCATCAAAACTCTCTAACTTTATGTCGCGAAAAATAATCGCGGTAAACCGCGATGAATCGAGGAATATTACCGGCGGCCGCAGGTGTTTTACCGGCGGCATACCTTAACATACATAGAGCAATGAGAATCAGAATCCTTGTGATAGATGACGAAGAATCTTACTGTGAGATTCTCAAATACAACCTCCAGCGCGAAGGCTATGAGGTTGACACCGCGGAGTCGGCTGAAGAAGCCTTGCGCCTCGATCTGTCTATCTATCAGTTGATGATAGTAGACATTATGATGGAGCGGCTCAGCGGTTTCGATTTCGCCAAGCGCGTGAGAAACAACCCGGCCACGGAGAACACCCCTATAATTTTCTGCTCTGCCCTCAACGGCGAGGATGACACAGTCATGGGGCTGAACATCGGCGCGGACGATTACATAACCAAGCCTTTCACGATCGGAGAGGTGATCGCCCGTGTCCGTGCCGTGCTGCGTCGTACCCAGGCTTCCCAGCAGGTGGCTTACAACGCTTCCCAGAGCAATTACGAGCCTGACATCACATTCAAGACACTCAGGATTGACCGCAACAACAAGGTATGCTACATAGACGGCAAGGAGATCGTGCTGACAAAAAAAGAGATCCAGCTGCTGCTCTTCTTCCTGACACACCGCGAAAGGATACATTCGCGTGACGAGATAATGAACCAAGTGTGGGGCAACCAGGAGGTTTCAAACAGGGCGATCGATACCAATATCACTCGCCTGCGCCAGAAAATCGGACAGTATGGCGAGCATATCGTCACACGTCTTGGTTTCGGTTATGGCTTCAAGGCTGAGATCTGAAAGTGGATACCAACAACAATAATGCGCCTTCAAAACGGGCATTCCATGTGAAAGGCCGTCTCAGATACCAGCTCAAGCTCTTTCTGATCGCCATAGCGAGCCTGTGGGGAGTGGTGGGGGTATTTGCCGTCCTGGAGTACCAGAATGTCAAACGTTACCGTGTGGAATCGCTGGCCAACAGTGTTGACCTCGCGGTAGGCAATATACTCGCGGGGCATGAGGACGGACGCGACATGACCCCTTTCATGAATTTTTTTGAGAGCTATCTCGAGGACTCCCCGTTGAAAGGGATGAGCATGGCCATATACGATGCCAGTTCCGGCAAGTTGCTTTATTCCAGAGGGCAGTCGATAAGGAAGATACCGGCTGATGCTGTCGGAATGGAGCCGACGCTTAGGGCTGACGGCACACGGTCGATACAGGTCTTCAACATACGTCTAAAAGACGGCCGTAAAATCTTTCTTTACCACAAGAGGGAGTCTGCCGACGGGGAAATTATCATACATACTTATCTTCCTCAGTCGGGAGAAATCGACAATATCCTGAGTATAGGCTCCTCCTTCTGGCTGATTGTTGCGTTCGTGATATTGACCGGAAGTGTGATCGCGTGGGTAGTCACCGCCCATCAGGCCAAAAACATCACCCTCCTTCATGATTTTGCTTCCCGAGCGGCTTCAGATCGCGAGTTCATCCCTATGGGAGACTTCCCCAAAGATGAGATCGGCGATATCTCGCGTCAGATAGTAGCCATATACAATGCCCGTATGCAGGCGAATGTCAGGCGGGAGAGGGAGCATGTAATCGCCCTCAAGGCCACCGAGGAGAAAAACAACCTCAAACGGGTGATGACCAACAATATCTCCCACGAATTGAAGACTCCCATAGGGATCATACGTTCATACCTGGAGATGATCATATCCAATCCCGACATGAGTGCCGAGGAGAGAAACCACTTCCTCGGGAAAGCCCAAAGCAATGTCGAGCGTCTTGTGTCGATGATGAATGATCTGTCGACCATGACCCGCCTGGAGGAGTCAAATGATAAGATTCCGATCTCTGACATTGATTTCCATGATCTTGTGTTCTCGTTGGCCGAGGATTTCACCCAGAGCGGGCTGTTGAAATCAATGGATTTCCGATACAACATACCGCTTGATTGCCATGTATATGGAAACGGGGAGTTGCTTATCGGGATGCTGTCGAATCTTACCAAGAACGCTGTCGCTTATTCACAAGGCACAGAGGTCGGGGTTGTCCTGATGGGACGTAACGAAAATTTCTATACGTTCTCTTTCTATGACAACGGAGTGGGAGTCGGAGAGGAACACCTGTCACATCTGTTTGACCGCTTTTATAGGATAGATACCGGCCGCTCACGCAAGGTAGGTGGAACGGGCCTGGGATTGCCTATTGTTAAAAGCTCGGTAAACACCATGGGGGGCAGCATAAGTGTCAGAAACCGCCGTGGTGGCGGCCTGGAGTTTATCTTCTCCCTCCGAAGGGTCAAGACCTCGAATGGAGTGGAAAACGGGAAAAAAGAGGATCCTCAATCCGGCATCCCGGAGTCAAAGGAGTAATAAACAGGGCTGACATCCCGTTATAATCCAAGGTAGAATGTGACTGACGCGTCCCAGGTAAATACTACGGCATGAGAATGACAAACCACGGAGCTGCGAAATTATGGTGGCTGTTGTTGGCGGCAGCGATAGCTGCCTCCGCGTTCTCGTCATGCTCGCCCAAGAAGAATAATGCAGCCACGCGCAAGTATCAGGCGTTCATAACCCGTTACAACATATATTATAACGGCGATACCCACTACAAGGAGACTCTGAAGGAGATGGAGGAGGCATATCAGGATGATTATTCCTCCCTGATACCGATACATCCGGCTGTCGCCCGCGCGAATCCCAAGGCTCCACAGCCAGCAGGAAACTTCGACCGCTCCATAGAGAAAGCCCAGAAAGCGATCCAGCTTCGGTCGATAAAGAAAAAGCCTAAGAAACAGGCCGGCAAGTCGTCAGATCCCGCTTACAAGGCGTGGATGAAACGCGACGAGTATAACCCTTTCCTCCATAACGCGTGGATGATGATGGGACGCAGCCAATATCTTAACGGTGACTTCTTAGGAGCCGCGTCGACATTTTTCTACATATCCCGGCATTTCTCATGGCTGCCCAACACGGTCACTGAAGCCCGGCTCTGGGAAGCCCGGTCATATCTGGCGATGGACTGGCTATTTGAGGCGGAGACTATCCTTAGACGCGTCAAGCCGGAAGAAGACCTTGTCAATGGGCGACTGAAGGGACTGTATTACACCGCCGAGGCAGACTTGCTGATCAAGGAGAAGGAATGGGAGAAAGCTGCCGGGATGTTGCGTCAGGCTCTTCCTCATGTGTCAAAGCAGCAACGCATACGTCTCAACTTCCTGTTGGGACAGGTTTATTCGCGGGCCGGCGACAAGGAGCGGGCATACAAGGCGTTTCAGGCAGCCGGGGGAAGTTCGTCGGCCTCTTACCGTACGAAATTCAACGCCCGCATAAAACAGAGCGAGGTATTCACCGGACAGGACATCTCCAAAGAGGTGGCTGCTTTGCGCCGCATGACCCGCTATGATCGTAACAAGGAGTTTCTCGACCAGATATATTATGCCATCGGAAATCTTTATCTGTCGCGGCGCGATACTGCCAACGCCATTGAGAATTATGAGTTGGCGGTAGAGAAATCGACCCGATCGGGTATCGACAAGGCTATGGCCCAGCTTACCCTCGGCGGACTGTATTACGACCGGCGGCTGTATGCCAAAGCGCAGCCATGTTATTCGGAGGCTTTGCCTGTCATCCCCGACAATTATCCCGACTATGCCATACTCAAACGCCGCAGCGATGTGCTCGACGAGTTGGCCGTGTACTCCCAGAATGTAGAGTTGCAGGACTCCCTTTTGCGGCTGGCCGCCATGACCCCCGAACAGCAGATGAAGGTCATTGACAAGCTTATCGCCGACTTGAAGGAAAAGGAGAAGGAGGAGGCGGAAGCTGCCGCCCGCGAGGAGTTCCTCGCCAACCGTGGGCAGGATGGGCTGCAGGATCAGAACAATCAGGTGTTCACGATGAACACCGGCGATGACTCATGGTATTTCTACAATACTGCCACCAAGAACGCGGGCCGTACGGAATTCCAGCGCAGGTGGGGTAACAGAAAACTGGAGGATGACTGGCGGCGCAGAAACAAACAGACTTTCAGTTTCAATGATTTCGGTGCGGAAACGGGTGGCGCGGAAGAGGAAATGGCCGATGATGGTGAGCAGCCGTCCGACTCTGTAGCCGCTCCCGATCAGGAGGCCCTCAAGAAAGAGAGTGATCCCCATTATCCCGAATACTATCTCAAGCAGATCCCGAAGACAGACCTCGAGAAGCAGACGGCCAATGACATCATCCAGGAGGGGCTTTACAACATGGGCGTGATATTGAAAGACAAGATGGAGGATTTCCCGGCTGCGGAGACCGAATTCGAGACCTTGTTGCGCCGCTATCCCGACAATATCTATCGTCTTGACGCATACTACAATCTGTACCTGATGTTCATGCGCGCCGGGGATCTGGCCAAGGCAGAGCGTTACCGCCAGCTTATACTCTCCGATTTCCCCGAGACAAAGTACGGACTTGCCTTGCGCGATCCCGACTATATCGGTTCGTTGCGGCGCATGCAGGAGATGGAGGGGCAGCTGTATGACCAGGCTCTTGACGCTTACCTCGAAAATGACAACCGTGAGGTGCATGCCATTTACGGGACGGTGAGCAAGGATTTCCCCCTTAGCAAGCTGATGCCCAAATTCATGTTCCTCGAAGCGCTGTCGTATGTCACCGACCGTAAACCCGAGGAATTCAAGAAAACCTTGATGGAGCTGCTGGAGCGGTATCCCAACACAGACCTTACGGAATTTGCCTCCTCCTATCTGAAAGGACTTGCCCAGGGCCGGAAACTCCAGCATGGAATGTCCAACATGCGCGGAATGCTGTGGGACACACGTCTTGGCAATGATTCCATTCCCTCTGACACAACTCAGTTGAAGTTTGACCTCGATCCCGATCAGAAACAGCTGCTGGTGTTGCTTTTCCCGACAGATGAGATAAATCCCAACGCGTTGCTCTTCGAGGTGGCGCGCCACAACTTCTCCTCTTTCGTTGTCAAGGATTTCGACCTTGAGCAGATGAACTTCGGGCGGCTCGGACTCCTTATAATAAAGGGGTTCGCGAATGTCAACGAGATCAACCATTATCTGAAGGTGATGAACTCATCCACCCAACTGCAACTCCCCCCGCAGGTAAGGCCGGTTGTCATCTCGGTTAATAACTTCGACACTCTGTTGCGCGAAGGCGGCTCGTTTGACGAGTATTTCAACTATATGCGCGACAAGACATATGAGGACACCCAGGAGAGGGTGCTTCCGTCCGATTTCTTCGAGCATGAGCCTCCGGGTGTCGCTCCGGAAGGGTATGAAGTAGAGGAATTGCCTGACGAGCCTGATGAGTCCGACAAACCTGATGGATCCGTCGAGGCGGATGAGTCGGATGACTCTGCAGGATCAGGTAGTAAGGCAGAGGAGACCACCTCTCCGGAGCCGACCCCTGTGCCGCCAACAACAGCTGCGCCAAATGGCCACGCAAGTCCGACCGGCGAGCCTACGGCATTGCCGAAACCTCCGACTTCACCTGCGCCGACACCATCCGCGCCTCCGGCTGCGGTTCCTGTCTCGCCTGCTTTGCCCGATTATCCCGAAGGTTCGGAGGGAGATGACCCACTTTTAGATTGACATCATAATGAGCGAATACAACATATTATGGGCTGACGACGAGATAGATCTCCTCAAACCCCATGTGCTTTTCCTGAAATCGAAGGGATATGAGCCGGTCACGGTCAACAATGGCCGTGACGCGTTGGAGCTTGTGGCCTCGCGCCCGTTTGACCTTGTCATCCTTGACGAGAACATGCCCGGCCTGACAGGGCTGGAGACCTTGCAGCGGGTCAAGGAGATCTCTCCCCAGACTCCGGTCATCATGATAACCAAGAGCGAGGAGGAGAACATAATGGATCAGGCTGTCGGCAACAAGATCGCCGATTATCTGATAAAGCCTGTCAACCCAATGCAGATCCTCATGTCGATCAAACGCAATCTTCATGGGGGCAAGCTTGTCAGTGAGACTGCAGCCGACGCTTATCGGAGGGAATTCCCTGAAATATCCGGGATGATAGACAACGCCTCGACCATAGAGGATTGGTACGCGGCCTATGAGAAGCTGACCGGATGGGAGCTGCGTCTTGCGGCGGCCGACACCAACATGGACGAGATGCTGCGGATGCAGAAATCCGACGCTGATTCGGCTTTCTACAAGTTTGTCAAACGCAACTATGAGGAGTGGGTGACGACCGACAATCATCCGCTGATGTCTCCACAGGTTTTCAAATCTTCTGTGTTCCCGCGCCTTGACAATGGAGAGAAACTGTTTTTCATTGTGATCGACAACTTCCGCCTTGACCTCTGGCTGTCGATAAAACCAATGCTCGCGGAGTATTTCACTTTCGAGGAGTCGCTCTACACGTCTATTCTTCCGACTGCCACGCAATATGCCCGGAACTCGATTTTCTCGGGACTGATGCCGTCAGACATCGCTGACATGTTTCCCGATCTATGGGTAGACGAGGATGAGGAGGAGGGGAAAAACCTAAATGAGAGTGAGATGGTCGCGACGCAGTTTGAACGTTACCGCCGCCGCTGCAAATTCTCATACAACAAGATCAATGATTCGGCGGGAGGAGAGAAACTGCTCCGGGAGTTTGCCAACCTGAAGCAGAATGATCTCAATATTGTTGTGCTGAATTTCATTGACATGCTTTCGCATGCCCGTACCGAAAGTCGTATGATCCGGGAACTTGCCCGTACTGATGCGGCTTATCGTTCATTGGCAGAGTCCTGGTTCCGCCATTCTTCCGCCTTTGAGCTGTTCAGGATGATAGCCCATGCGGGATGGAAAGTTGTCGTTACAACCGATCATGGCACAATCCGCGTGGACAAGCCGGTCAAGGTTGTCGGCGACAAGAACACCAACACAAACCTCCGATACAAGGTGGGCAAGAACCTGGGTTATAAGTCGGGTCAGGTCTTTGAGATCAAACGACCGAGGCAGTTCGGACTTCCTGCCCCGAATGTGTCGTCGACATATATTTTCGCCGGCAACAATGATTTCTTCGCTTATCCCAACAATTACAACTATTACGTGCAGTATTACGCTGACACTTTCCAGCATGGAGGCATATCGCTTGAGGAGATGCTTGTCCCGCTGGTCACTCTCACTCCCCGCTGAATTACCTTCTTTGCTTTCTCTTTTCTCTCTTTCCCATTACTCTCCAATCCGGTAAATAAAAAGTCACTTAGTTATGAGACATGAAATAAGAATTCCGAATACCGACTCACTCCCTGCCGCTGCCAAGGAATTTGTCTCCCTTATGGGAGATCAGACTGTCTATGCATTTAATGGGGAGATGGGTGCCGGAAAAACCACTTTCATCCGCGCGCTTGTCGAGCAGCTTGGGGTTGATCCCGAAGAGGCAAACTCCCCCTCGTTCTCTATAATAAACGAGTATCGGTCTGACACTACCGCCGAACTGATCTATCATTTTGACCTCTATCGTCTGGAAGATGTGGAGGAGGCTCTTGAAATCGGAGTGGAGGATTACTTTGATTCCGGTGCCCTTTGCCTGCTCGAATGGCCTGAACGTATCGAGCCTCTGTTGCCTGATGACACAGTCGTGGTGAAGATAACCGTCGATCCTCTTGATGATTCCCGCCTTCTTACTATTGATATTCCTGATTGACAAACTGTTGTCTAAACGCGTGCTTAACATTTGTCATGGTGATGCATTTCAAGGAACTGCCCTCCACGAGCAGTTACCTTAAGGAGCATATTGAGGGGTTGCCCGGATTCTCGGTAGTCCGTGCCGACTATCAGACCGCCGGGCGTGGCCAGCGTGGAAATCACTGGGAGTCGGAGTCCGGGAGCAACCTGCTGATGTCGATGTTGTTTTGCCCCCCTGCGGCTCTTCATCCGTCAGCCCAGTTTCTTGTGTCGAAAGCGGTCTCTTTGGCTGTACTGGATGTCGTTGACAAGTATCTGGGTGGTCTTGATGTGCCGGAGGCATGTGTTAAATGGCCCAACGACATATATGTCGGTGATCGGAAGGTTGCCGGCATTCTGATAGAGAATGCGTTGCAGTCTGCCGACAGGATCGCCCATACGGTAATAGGTGTCGGCCTGAATGTGAATCAGCGGCGGTTCTTGTCCGATGCTCCGAATCCGGCCTCTCTGGCTCAATATTTCGGAAAGGATCTGCCGGTCAATGACGTATGCGCGTTTCTCGTAGATTCACTCAAAAGAAACCTTGCTTGCCTGCCGGAAAACGCGGCGCAGATAAGTTCTCGATACAAAGCGAGGCTCTGGCGGCGCGAGGGTTTTCACCGGTATATTTCCCGAGTCGCTTCATCATCTGCTGCCCCGACGGCTGTCACGCAGAATGAGATTCTTTCTGCAGGCTCATGCTTTGAGGCGGAAATCATAGATGTCGCTGCTGACGGCCCGTTGTCACTACGTCTCCGAAGCGGGGAGGTCCGCGTTTTCAATTTCAAGGAGGTCGTGCCTGTCATTGACAATGTGACGAAAGGGAATAAGTTAATAAAATAATTTTGACCGGTTACTTATATAAAGCAAGAACGGGGCGTCAATCACGACGGCCCGTTCTCTGGGATAATGATGTATCTTTTATTTACTTTGCTCTAATACTATGAATTGTAGACTGTGTTTCTTAGAGGTATGGTGATTTAAGTGCTATTAACTTTGTTGGTTGCAGTCAGGTTCCTGACTACGGTGCAAAATTACTATATCGTTATTACGTTGGTGTTACGCCGATTGTACAATTTTGAAACAATCAGGCTATTAACTAATTTTAACCAAAACGGTATCTTTTGTAACCTAAATTAGGTGATATTTCATTTTTGAAATATTGAGAATCCCTTAAAATTGGCTAATTTTGCATCAGAAGTAAAAAACAACATTAAGATGTCAACCTCAAACCGCTTTTCGGGTTTGGCGCTTGCCGCAGGCGCAGCCCTCATGATGCTGACCGGTTGCAGCAAGAAGCTCAACCAGTTTCAGGCAGATTATTTTTCGGTCAATCCCAATCCTCTTGAAGTGACCGGCGACCGCGTTCCCGCCACAGTTACCGCGCGTATTCCTGCCAAATTCTTTGTGAAGAACGCCCAGGTGACTGTGACTCCATATCTCTGTTTTGAGGGAGGAGAAGTCAGCTCGCAGCCATATTCCTTCCAGGGAGAGAAGGTCCGTGGCAATGCTCCGGTGATCAGCTATGAGAATGGCGGTACGGTGACTATTCCGGTGATGTACAATTATTCGCCCGAGATGCTGAAGTCGACTCTTCAGCTGGCGTTCAACGTCACGCAAGGCAACAAGCAGTATGTGCTTCCCCGCGTGACAGTAGCCGACGGTGTCGTTGCAACGGCGGCTTTGGCAGACGCGAAGACCGTCAATCCCGCGCTTGCTCCCGACAAGTTCCAGCGGGTCATCAACGAGAAGTACAACGCCGACATCCACTTCCTGATCAATCAGGCCAACATCCGCGACGCGCAGACAAAATCGGCGGAGATGTTGGCTCTCAACCAGCAGATTGTCAACGCCAAGGGGGATTCCACCCGTCAGATTGAGGAAATCAACATTTCCTCCTACGCTTCGCCCGAAGGTTCGCTTGACTTCAACACCCGTCTGGCAGAAAAGCGCGAGGCAACCACCACGGATTTCATGAAGAGCCGTCTGAAGAAAGACAACGTAACGGAGTTCGGCGAGCTTACTGCCAATTTCACCCCCGAAGACTGGGAAGGTTTCCAGAAATTGGTTGCTGCAAGCGATATCCAGGACAAGGAGCTGATTCTGAGTGTGCTTTCCATGTACAAGGATCCGGAGCAGCGTGAGAAGGAGATCCGCAACCTCTCGTCTATTTTCGACCAGCTGGCAGAGCAGATTCTCCCGCAGCTCCGCAAGAGCCGTATCACAGCATCCATCAATGTCATTGGTAAGAGCGACGAGGAGATCCTGAAATATTTTGAGACAGATCCCTCGAAGCTTTCAGTAGATGAGATGCTTTATGCCGCCACTCTCTATGACAACAACGCTGACAAGATGAAGGTCTACAACAAGGCCGCCGAGCTTTATCCAAATGACTACCGTGTCTACAATGACCTTGGCTTGACCCAGTATGTGGCCGGTGATTATGACGGCGCGCGCGCAAACTTCAATCAGGCAGCCCGCTTGAACCCTGCGGCGGCGGAGCCTCAGATGAATCTCGGGCTTATCTCGCTTGTCAACAAAGACTACCGTATCGCCAACCAGAAATTCGGTTCGGCAGCCGGAATCGATGAACTTGGCGACGCTATGGGCACCTATTATCTGATGACCGGTGACGCTCCATCAGCGGTAAAGGCCTTCGGACAGGCAAAGAGCAATAATGCCGCTCTCGCGCAGATTCTGACCAAGGACTATAGCAAAGCAAAGTCGACCCTCGGCGCGATCAACAATCCCGACGCTATGACTTATTACCTGACAGCCATACTTGGGGCGCGCACAAACAATGACAAGATGGTCAGCTCAAATCTCCGCCAGGCAGTGAAGCTTGACCGTACTCTCGCAACACGTGCGATGAACGATCTTGAGTTCAAGAACTTCAATCTCTCGACCATACTTTGATCTGACAACAACGATTTGAATTTATTGGGGCGCGGACTGAATTGACTTCATGACGCGTCCCAATAATAATATCATATGGCTAAAAGAACAACACCATCTTCTGCGCCGCGCCGTCCGTCGGCTTCGACAAGGAGGGTTTCCTCCGTGGCTCGCCGCCGGTCATCAACGCCTCGCCGAACATCCTCCCCGTCCCGCATGCCCGGTAATGTCAGAATGCTCGGAATAATACTGATATTCCTTGTGGTGGCAGTGATCATATACCTGGTGACAACAGCCAAGGAGACCCACGGCGGCAATGACAGCAGGGTCTCGACAACTGCCGTGAAGCTTCAGGAGGTCCGGAATCCCAAGGGACTCCGGGAAGAGGTCATTCCATACACAGGCATGACGGTTTCGTTCAACAGCGACACGCACCAGCCCAACTGGGTCGCCTGGGAACTGCTCGGCAGCGAAGTTTCGGGGGAATCCGGCCGCGAGCCGGGATTTCTTGTGGATGCGGCTGTCGATGGATGCGCGTTGCCGGAGGATTACCGCCACACCGGCTTCGACCGTGGGCATATGGCTCCTGCCGGAGACATGAAATGGCATCCGCAGGCTATGAGGGAATCATTTTACATGACAAATATTTGCCCGCAGGCTTCCGATCTCAACCGGGGCGCTTGGAAAAAGCTGGAGGAAAAATGCCGTCAGAGAGCACTCGCCGACAGTTCGCTCATAATAATCTGCGGACCGATGTTTGATAAGTCGGGACCGTCTGCGCGGATCGGGGCCACAGGTGTGGCTGTCCCTAAAGGCTTTTTCAAAGTGATACTCTCGCCGTTTGTCAAGCATCCGTGGGCGATCGGATTCATCATGCCAAACGGTTATGTGGCGGGAGGAATGCAGAAAGCGGCGGTCTCGGTCGATGAGGTCGAGGCCATCACCGGCTATGACTTTTTTTCGGCTTTGCCTGACTCGTTAGAGGATAGGGTGGAGTCGCGTTGTGATTTCAACGCATTCTCCCATATCCGCCGCAATCGATGAGATGATGATTGGGGCAAACTTTGTTGTCGGTATGTTGGTTATATACATAGTAATTCAACATGACAGTATAAAATCCAAAAACTATGGCAACAAAGAAATCCATCAAAGGAACCCGGACCGAGAAGAATCTGGTGACGGCTTATGCCGCCGAGTCGATGGCTTATTCCCGCTACACCTATTATGCCAAACAGGCAGACAAGGAGAACTATTATCCTATCGGTGAGATTTTCCGTGAGACGGCTGACAATGAGTTGCATCACGGGAAGGTCTTTTTCAAATTCCTCGAAGGAGGCAATGTGGAAGTGCCTCTGGGTATCGATGCCGGAGAGATCGGGGATACAGCCTCAAACCTTGAGACTGCAATGAAAGAGGAGGAGAACGAGGGTGTCAAGCTCTACACCAACGCCGCCAAAGTGGCCGACGAAGAGGGCTTCCCCGAAATCGCCTCGCATTTCAGGGCAATCGCAGAGGTTGAGGAGCATCACCGCAAGCGTTTCGCCCGTTATCTGAAACAGGTAAAGGACGGGACGGTCTGGAAGCGCACTCATTCCATCAAGTGGAAGTGTCTTGTCTGCGGTTACATCGTGGAAGGCAAGGAGCCGCCTGCCGTATGCCCCGGCTGTGACCATCCGCGTGAACACTATATGGCTATGGACGAAGCTGACGAATAAATCATTCCGATAAAATACAACTATCCCCGGCGGGAGGTAAAACTCTGACCGGGGATAGTTGTATTTCCGACCGAATCGGAATATGGGAGATTGCCGGAAGAGGGAGTGTTTATTTTTCCCGCATGAAGACAGCGATGGGGGTGCCATGGAAATCCCATGTGTCGCGGATCTTGTTTTCAAGGAAACGGCGGTATGGATCTTTTACCCATTGGGGAAGATTGCAGAAGAAAATGAATGTCGGGATCTGCGCCCCCTTGAGCTGGGTGACATATTTGATCTTGATGTATTTACCCTTGTTGGCAGGAGGGGGATAGGCTCCGATGGCTTCGAGCATCACTTTATTGAGTTGAGAGGTGGGGATCTCGCGGCGGCGGTTCTTGTATACCTCGACTGCTGTTTCCAGAACCTTGAATATGCGCTGCTTTGTCAGGGCCGAACAGAATATGACCGGGAAGTCAGTGAAAGGCGCGAACTTGTTGCGGATCGCTTGCTCGAAATGCTTCTGCGCCTTCTCCGAACGGTCTTCGGCGATGTCCCATTTGTTGACGCATACGACAAGGCCTTTCTTGTTGCGTTGTATCAGTGAGAAGATATTCGCGTCCTGGGCTTCGATACCGCGTGTGGCATCGATCATAAGAATGCAGACATCCGAAGCCTCGATGGCTCTGATCGAGCGTATGACAGAGTAATACTCGATGTCTTCGTTTACCTTCTGTTTCTTACGTATACCGGCAGTGTCTACAAGGTAGAAATCGAAGCCGTATTTGTCGTAGCGGGTATAGATGCTGTCGCGGGTTGTCCCGGCGATGTCCGTGACGATATGACGGTCTTCGCCGATGAAAGCATTGATCAGGGAGGATTTACCCGCATTAGGGCGGCCGACGATGGCGAATTTCGGGATATCGTCGAGGTCCTCGTCGTTGTCTGTGGGCTCCGGCAGCTTTTTGACGATCTCGTCGAGAAGGTCTCCCGTACCATAGCCGCTTACAGCAGATACGGGATAGGGATCCCCGAGACCGAGACTGTAAAATTCAGGTACATTGTAAAGCCAGTCATTGGAGTCGACCTTGTTGGCGACAAGGATCACGGGCTTCTTTGACTTGCGCAGGATTTCGGCGACATGGTCGTCGAGGTCGGTCACGCCGTTCATCGCGTCTACCACGAACAGCACTTCGTCGGCTTGTTCGATGGCCACGGCGACCTGTTTGTTGATCTCTCCCTCAAAAATGTCTTCGGAGTTAACGACCCAACCGCCGGTGTCGACGATGGAGAACTCCCGTCCGCTCCATTCGACCTTGCCATACTGGCGGTCACGGGTGGTTCCGGCGGTGCCGTCAACGATGGCCTGCCTCGATTCGGTGAGGCGGTTGAACAGGGTTGACTTCCCGACGTTCGGGCGGCCGACAATGGCTACAAGCTGACTCATATGTTTGTCTCGATTTAAAGAGGATGAATATTAGAAATGATGGTCAGGCAACCGGTCAGAATTATTCTGACCGGTCGCTTATGATGTTCACTCGATGTAACCGAAAGCCTTGAGTTTGTTCTCGCGGTTACGCCAGTTAGGCTCGACTTTCACAAACAGTTCAAGATAGACCCGTTTGCCGAAGAAAGTCTCGATGTCTTTGCGGGCTTCCGTGCCGACACGTTTCAGCATGGATCCCCCTTTTCCGATAAGGATCCCTTTCTGTGAGTCGCGCTCGACATATATTGTCGCCATGATATGGATGCCGTTTTCCTTCTCGTCGAATTTCTCGACAAGAACCTCTACGGAGTAGGGGATCTCTTTCTCGTAGTTGAGCAATATTTTCTCGCGGATTATCTCTGTGACGAAGAAACGTGCCGGTTTGTCGGTCAGCGCGTCTTTGCCGAAATATGGCGGCGAAGGAGGCAGCAACTCGACTATGCGTGCCATAAGGTTGGCTGTGTTGAAGTTCTCCTTTGCCGATATGGGGAATATTTCGGCGTTTGGGAGCGTCTCTTTCCATCGGGCCACAATCGCGTCAAGCTCTCCGTTACCTTTGAGAAGGTCGATCTTGTTGATAACTAACAGCACCGGCATTTTCTGCTTTGCTACCTTGGCGAGGTATTCGGAGTTCTTGTCAGCCGTCTCTATGACATCGGTCACATAGAGCAGCACATCCGCGTCGGTCAAGGCTCCCTCGGCGAAGTTCAGCATGCTTTCCTGAAGTTTATAGTTGGGCTTCAGTACTCCGGGGGTGTCTGAGAATACAATCTGGTAATCGGGGGCGTTGACAATCCCCATTATGCGGTGTCTGGTGGTCTGGGCCTTTGAGGTTATGATGCTCACGCGTTCACCGACCAGATCGTTCATCAAAGTTGATTTCCCGACATTGGGATTGCCGACGATGTTTACGAATCCGGCTTTATGGCCCGGCTTGACCTCACGGTTCTCTTTGAGGATCTCTTTGGCGGTCTCTTGGCCGGGAACTTCGCTCACGAAAGGTTCGGTGGCCTCGCTATTGGGGAGAGTGGTGATTTCTGACATAGGTGTAATATTTAGGTATTCCAAATTTAAACAAAAATAGCACCTTAAAAGATGCTATTTTTATGAAAATTTTTCTTTTTGAAGGCGAGCTTATGATGATCAGATACCCCAGACGAGGTACATTGATCCCCATGTGAAACCTGCGCCGAAGGCGGTAAGGATGATCTTGTCGCCTTTTTTGAGCTGTCCTTTGAATTCGTCAAGACAAAGAGGAATCGAGGCGGCGGAAGTATTGCCGTAGTGCTGGATATTGACCAGAACTTTCTCTGCGGGGATTTGCGCACGTGATCCGACAGCTTCGATGATACGCATGTTGGCCTGATGAGGCACAAGATAGTCAATCGTCTCAGCGGTCAGGCCGTTGCGGTTCATGACATCGATGGTGGCGGTGTACATGTCGGTGACGGCATTCTTGTAGACGTTGCGGCCATCCTGGAAGAGGAAATGACGGCCGGCATCAAGCGTTTCCCGGGATGCCGGTTCGGCTGATCCGCCTCCCCACATTACAAGATGCTCCAATCCGTTGCCGTCGACATGGAATACAGCGTCCATAACGCCGACATTTTCTTCTGTGGGTTCGACGAGCACACAGCCTGCACCGTCGCCGAAGAGGGGACAGGTGGCGCGGTCATTGTAATTGATCATCGAAGACATCTTCTCGGCAGCGACCACGATGACTTTCTTGCGCAGGCCGCTCTTGACATATGCGGCAGCATCTTCGAGGGCCACTATGAAGCCCGCGCAGGCAGCCTGGATGTCGTAGGCATAGGCGTTTTTGAGGCCGGCTCCCTTGCATATGATGGATGCCGTCGAGGGGAAGCGGTAATCCGGATTGGAGGTAGCGCAGATCAGCAATTCAATCTCCTCAGGATTTGTCCCGGTTTCAGCGAGGAGTTTTTCAACGGCCTTTATGCCGAGGAAGGATGAGCCTTCGTTTGTCTTGAGAATACGCCGTTCCTTGATGCCGACGCGGGTGGTTATCCATTCGTCGTTGGTGTCGACCATCTCTGACAGCATATGGTTGTCAAGGATGTCATCTGGAACATAAGAGGCTATCCCGGTTATTGTTGCGTTGAGCATGTTCTGGGAAGTGAGGGGGTTGGCCAGCCTTTGCAGGCTGGTTTGGGGATGGTGGGTATAAAAGTGTTGAAAGGCTGCCTTTTCAGGAGGCAGCCCTTTCAAAAAGAGCCGTTAGTCGGTTTTCAAGGTGAGTTCCACCTTTCTCTCCGTTTATACTACAGCGTCTTTTTCGATGGCGATCTTACCGCGATAGTAGCCACATTCAGGGCATACGCAGTGGTAAACGTGCCAGGCGCCACAGTTAGGGCAGATGGCCAAGGTAGGCATAGCGGCCTTGTCATGGGTGCGGCGCTTTGCGGTGCGGGTCTTGGATTGACGTCTTTTAGGATGTGCCATTTTTCTTTTATCGTTTTGTTTTTTCTTTCGTTCTATATCAGGCGGGAATCCTGCTTCCGGAATCAGCCTCTTTGATCATCGAGGCGGGAGAAGTCCGGGGAGGGGATGTCCCTGCCGGTTTGTCGGCATTGGCTTGGAATGGCCTATTCCTCACCGCCGAGATTTTTCAGCGCGTCCCAGCGGGGATCTGTCGGTGGCTCCTGATCTCGGGAAGAGGTCTCTTCGCCGATGTCTCCTGCCTCCATCTCGTCGATAAGCTCGTCTTCCAGCTCGGAATCAGGATCTCCCGGAGTATGGGAGCGGTGCTTCTTCAGCAGCGAACTCATCGCGCGGTTGCATTTCCCCAATGGATGGACATGTTTGATAGGAATAGCCAGCGAGACTGTGTCGTAAATCATGTAGGCGACGTTGAGGTAATTGTCGCTCTCAGGGATTTCGATGAACTCGTCGGAGTCCTCCTTGTAGGAGTCTCCATATTTGACCGTCACATGGTAGGCGGTCTCGATTGGCAATTCCAGGTCGTCGAGACATCTGTCACAGGCGACTGTCACCGTGCCGTCGCAAGCGAAAGCCAGGTCATATACCCCGTTGCGGTAGGTCACCGTCAGATCCACGGCGACATTGGCATCGCGGATGTCGGCGCTCTCCATGTTCTTGAAGAACTCCTTGTCAAGGTCGTAGTGGAACTCATGAGTCCCCTCGGCCAAGCTCTTCAACGGGAGCTTAAATTCGCTGAACTTACCCACTTGTTGGTTGTTTATGCGGTGAATATCAAACATTTCCAAGCGATGTCAGCGGGCAGGCGATGTCGCCCGCAAGCCGATCAGCCCGGAAAAACTGTGCAAAGTTAGCTATTTTCTTTGTTATTCCCAATATTTTATCTAAAATTCACAGGTGAATTTTTATCTTGGGGTTGATTCCAAGCAGAGAGCCTATGAAATCCTGTTGTCTTACAGGTGAAATGAGAGCAGTCTGGCCATTTCTGAATTTCAGGCATAGCCTGTTGACGGATGCGGCCGGAGCTGCCGTCAGATTACTTGTCTTGCTGATCTCCTCCAAATCGTCGATCTTATACCGTTGCCTGAGAAAATACATGAATCTTATTTCAAGGTTATCCCCATCGATAATGTAGGAGATACACAGGATTGGTAATATGGAGGCGGTGATTACAATTATCAAAATCAACCCTAACGTCAATGATATCTCCTTTGCGATAATTCCAAGTATGACAGGAGTGTTCCCGACAATAAGAGCTGTCGCCGGAATCAGTAAGCTGACTTTTGAACGATACTTAATCATGGGTTTATCGCGTTGTTTTTTATTGAAGTCATCTAAACTTTTTCTTCACAGCGATTTTTAGACTATTTTTGGTCAGTTTTAGCCGAATTTGAGGCAAAAAGCGCACAGAAAAGCATGTTTAAGAAAAAGTTTAGATGACTTCATTATGAAAAAAGCTGACTCATGATTTTTTTGAGCCAGCTTTTTCAGAATAGTTTTTATACTTCACCAGTGATCGGTAGGATTACTTGGCGAGTTTGGAGTCGATGAGCTTGATTTTCTCCTCGATGGAGGCAAGATCGTCTTTGATGCGCTGGATGCGGCGTTCCATCTCTCGGACCATCGAGTCGCCCGATTTGCTTTTCGAGGAGAGGAAGCCGAGGTTGTTCTCGTAGGTCTTCAGCTCGTTGCGTTTGATCTCGAAAGCACGGAATATGCGTTCGCGCTCGCGGTAGAGTTTCTGCTCGTCTGCTCCCATTTCTTTGATTACATCCTCAAAGCGCGAGCGGCCTCCACGGTCGCGGCCAAGCCCGTTGTAAAGCGCGTCGCAGGCGGCGCGGTACTCGTCATAGAGCTTGTCTTTCTCGCGCATGGGGACATGGCCGATGGTCTGCCATTTGGCTTGCAGCTCCTTGACTTTGGGCATTGTCTCGGCGCGGTTTGCATCCAGGGGGATCGCTTTCAGGGCGGCGATTACTTCCCGTTTTGCCTTGAGGTTTACCTGCTCGGCGGCACGGCTCTCCGAAAGGTTGGCCTTGCGATTTTCAAAGAAAGAATCGCATGCGGTCTGGAAACGTTTCCAGATATTGTCGGAATGTTTCTTGGGGACAGTGCCGATGGTCTTCCATTCTTTCTGCAGGCGGACAAGTTCGTCGGCTGTCTTTTTCCAGTCGGTGGAGTCTTTCAATGCCTCGGCTTTCTCGCAGAGGGCGGTCTTCTTGGCGAGGTTGGCGGCGAGCTCGTCTTTCATCTCACGGTAATGCTCTGCCTTGAGGGTGAAGAACTTGTCGCAGATCGAGCGGAAACGGGAGAAGAGGGTGTTGTTGGCTTTGCGTGAGGCGAATCCGAGTTTTTTCCACTCCTCTTGGGCGGCGAGGATCTGCTTGGTCATCTCGTCCCACGCGGAGTAGGTCTTCAATCCAGAGAAATCGAGAGCTTCAACACGCTCGCAGATTTCGGTCTTGGCTTTCTCGTTTTCCATCTCGCGGGCTTTGCGCTCCTCGAAGAAATTCTGGTATTTCTTGTTCACGAGTGTTGACGCGTCTTTGAACCGCGCCCAGATCTCTTCGCGGACATCCTTGGCTACCGGGCCGGTCTGCCGCCATTCGTCATGAAGGTTCTGGAGGCGTTTGAAGGCAAGCACTATATCTTCCTCGTCGTTGAGTTTTTCAGCTTCCTCACAGAGAAGGGTTTTGAGTTCGAGGTTCTTGCGGAAATCGTAATCGCGCAGATCCTTGTTGACTTTAAGCTGGTCGTAGAACTGCTCCACGGCTCCCTGATAGTTTTTCCAGAGGTCGGTGGCCTCTGTGGCCGGCACTTCTCCTATTTCCTTGAATTCGGTCTGTATCTCCTTTACGCGGGGGAAGGCACGGTTGACATTGTCGGTGTCGGAAGATATCGTCTTCAGCTCCTCGATGAGGGCAAGCTTGCGGGTTAGATTTCGGGCGCGCTCCTCCTCTTCCGCTGCGGCGATGGCCGCCTTGCGTTCGCGGACGGTGTTCATAAGATTCTTGAAGTCCTCCTCCGTGGGGTCGAGAGCCGGGATGAATGTCTCGGCCTCTTTCCCCTCCGCGAGGTGGGCGGCCAGTTCGGCCTCTTGTTCAACCTTACGGATGGCATAGAAACGCTGTTTGAGGTGGGCGATCTCCTCCCTGGAGATTTCGACGGTTTCATCCACGGCCAATTTTGTGAGCCTGGCCATGATGTCTTCCTTGGTTTTCAACTCATCGTCGGCTTCTTTTGATGCAGCCGTGTTGCCTGCGGCTTCGTCATTGGCCGTGGAGGACTTGGATGTTTCGCTGATAGTGTCAGCCTCTTCGGCTTCCACCGAATTGACGGTTTCTTCGGCCTGAAATGCCTTTTCGGCCAACTGCGCCTCTTCGGCTTCGACATTGAGTTGCGCCTTGTCGGCGGCTGCGGCCTCTGCCTCGGCGATATTAAGCGAGGTGTCGGCGATGGATTGAGATTCAAGAGACTCCGCAGGGGAGGCGGGGGTGGTGGCAACCTCGGGCTTGACGGCCTCGGGGTTAAGATCACGCGTTTCCATAAAAATGAGAATGGTTAGAAATGAGGAGCACAGGGAATCCCGCGTGGTCACGACATTGGTAAGCAGCCGCTGGGTGGCGTGGGGTCGTGACATCGTGTGAAACCCTTATAACACTTACAAGATGTGATTTCCGGGTAATTACGGGAATCACGCCTCAAATATAGCAACAATTTTTCACATATCATCCTTTTGACCCGTTTTTTTGACTTTATTTCATGACTTCGTCATCGCGGCATATGGAGAGGTTTGTCCGCGACATCAAAAATCCTAAACCATAGAGAGTTTTTGCGTGTTGTTACTGCAAAATCCTTCCAAGACCACAGACATGGAATATAAGACTATATCTCGCCGTTTCAAGCATCAGGTAGCCATCAATCCCGATTGTGTGGCCATTGTAGAGGACAGTCGTCTTTTTACCTACAGGCAGCTCGATGAGCTGTCGGATGGCATTGCGTCTAAGTTCCCCGCAGGAGAACATGGCTTTGTCGGGATCGTGATGTCGCACGGAGTTGAACAGATTGCCGCGATGTTGGCCGTGTTGAAGTCGGGATCGGCATACGTTCCCGCGGAGCCGTCATTGCCAAAGGAGAGGATTGACTACATGATGCGTAACGCCGGAGTCTCCTTTGTAATTGACGATGAGTTTTGCTGCAATCTGCCGGAAAAGCCGTCTGTAATAACAGACAAGTCCAAACCCGATACCCCTGCCTATGTGCTTTTTACCTCCGGCACGACAGGCCGACCGAAAGGGGTGGTAATTGCCAACCGCAGTGTTGTCAACTACGCCGAGGCATTTGAGAGGGAGTTCCATACCTCTGCGGGAGACGTTATGCTGCAATATTCCGTATGTTCGTTTGACATATTCGTCGAGGAGGTCTTCACGACATTGCTCAACGGAGCGACACTTGCAATTCCATCGAAAGGGATAATGGAGGGCGACATCAAGGGGCTGATGGATTTTGTAACCCGTCATAATGTGACGGTGATAAGCGGCTTCCCATATCTCCTTGCCGACATGAACAAGCTCCCCTCTATCCCCTCTTCATTGAGACTTCTTATCAGTGGCGGTGATGTAATACGTTCAAGCTATATTGCAAATCTCAGGAATAAAGGGGTGATGATATATAACACTTATGGTCCGTCGGAAACGACAGTCTGTGCTACATATTACCGGATTGACAATGCCCGGCCACTTGACGACGGAACGTTCTCCATCGGCAAGGAGATAAAAAATGTCGAGATAAAGATTCTTGACAGGAATAAGAAGGAGGTCGCCCAGGGAACTGTCGGTGAGATATGTATTTTAGGCGAGGGTGTTGGTCTCGGGTATATGGGCAATCCTCCTGAGCAAAGGAATTATACCACAATGTCTGACGGGCGCCGTGTCTATCGCAGCGGCGATCTCGGTTACAGAATGTCTGATGGAAATATCGCTTTTCTTCGCCGCAAGGATGAGCAGGTGATGATTCTTGGCAAACGTGTGGAGCCTAAAGAGGTGGAAAATGTGCTTAACGAAGCCCCGGATGTGGAACGTGGCGTGGTGAGAAGTTTTACCGACAAGAACGGGCTGGCATATCTCGCCGCTTATTTTGTGCCGAAGTCACCGAAAGTGTCGGTAAAGTCCTTGCGCTCGTGGCTTGCCTCCAAACTCACAGACTTCATGATCCCGGAGTTCTTCGTGGCAATGAAAACAATCCCACTTACCCGTCGCGGCAAGATAGATATGCAGGCGTTGCCCGCTGTCATCAAAGAAAACAGTCCGTATGGTGGAATTTAAGCACATCACCGATATACCAACCCTTATGGCGTGGCGTGAGGAGGTGATTGAGGCCGTGTTCGGCCAATCTCCTGATAAAAAGTTGCTTGACTCCAATCGGGACTATTTTGCACGCCACATTGCCGACGGCTCGCATATAGCTGTATCGGCAAGTGCCGCCGGAACCGACATGGGCTGCGGAGGGGTGTGCTTTCAAGAGGAGTTGCCCTCTCCCGACAACCCGACAGGCAGATGCGCCTATCTGATGAATATTTATGTCCGTGAGCCATTTCGTCATAAGGGAGTCGGCGAGTCAATCATAAGGTATCTTGTCGGAGTGGCCCGAAAGCGGGGATGTTTCAAGATTTATCTCGAGACATCGGAAATGGCCGAGACGTTATACAGATCAATCGGCTTCATGCCGATGAAAGGAATGATGAAAATTGATTGCGAACTCCCTCGGCGGAGTGAAATGTGAGAAATCCGGATTGGATAATGAAACGCAGGATTAAAATTGGCAAACTGGACTGTTTGTGCTGTAAACAGTCCGAAAAACGGATTGCATACATACTCTATCCGATGGACATGCTGTCTGACTGGATTGAGACAGCGGCTAAGAAATATGATGTCAGCATAGTTGTTATCACCGGCATGGACTGGGATGATGACCTTACGCCGTGGCGGCTTCCGGGTGTTCCCAAGGGAAGTCCCGCTTTCAAGGGACTCGCCTCTCAATTCCTATACACATTGCAGCACACCGTCATACCGAAAGTTGAAAAGCAGCTGCAAATCCACCCGGCAGAACGGGACTTGACAGGTGTCTCGCTTTCGGGACTTTTTACTCTCTGGCAATGGGTGGAATGCGACACATTCCTCAACATTGCCTCCTTGTCGGGGTCCTTCTGGTTTGGAGGTTTTACAGAGTGGTTCTGCAAAAACATGCCGGCAGGCAAACGGGGGAAAGCCTATTTCCTTTTAGGTGAGCTGGAGAATAAATCAAACGTACCGCAGTTCAGATGTGTGAAGGATGCCACCGTCAAGATTGTTGACTATCTGGAAGCCCAAGGGGTGAAGGTGAAATTAGATATGGTGCCGGGCAACCACTATCAGTTTGGAATACAACGGCTCGACAAAGCTTTCAGCAATCTTTACCTGACTGACAGTTTTTGAATTAGATGTTATTAAACCCTCTTAAATCGGATGTTGCATTCCTCTGCCTATTGAAAAGCCGAGATAAACATGCCGGACTTCCAAAACCCAATACTGCGACAATTGGGAGGAGGGGATAACAGACAATTTACTTGATCTTGTTTATCCACTCCAATGCCGGAAGGTAGCCGCTTTCGTAGGCTTTTCGGAACCATTTTTTTGCTTCCTGTTGGTTCTTTTTGACTCCCCGGCCTTCATAATATGCCTCCCCGACTTTCATTTGTGCGTTCGGATGGCCTTTTTCTGCGGCAGTCAGATACCATTGGAAGGCCACATCCTTTTTAGGGATCTTGTATTTCCGGAAATTGTCGGAATTTTCATAGCAGCTTCCCATGACAAACGCGGCTTCCACGCATCCGTTGAGATAGGCGAGATTGATCCACCGTTCTGCTTCCTTTTCGTCACGTTTTGTTCCCTCTCCGTCGCCATAACAGAGTCCCACGAGCAGCTGGGCCGCAGGAACGCCAACCTGGGCAGCGGTCATGTACTTGTTGAAACTTGCCTTCCGAGCAGTCTTCCCTTGCGCCAGGAAGTCAAGCCTCCCCTTGGCGATCGCGCCGGCAGGGCTGTCGAGTCTGGAAATACGACTGTAATATTTCCCGGCTTCAGATATGTTTCGGTTCACACCCCATCCTTGGTCAAAGCATAGGCCGGTCATTAATATACCATGCGGATCATCGCCCAATGTGGCATAATAGCGTTGGGCTTCGTCGTATCTGCGGATATAAGCCAGAGAGTCTCCGGTAACGAGATTCGGATGGAGATGTCTGCGATAGGCGTAAAGCGGATCCTCCGTGGGCTTGAAGAAGTTCAGGCGCGTTGGGGATGGAGTCTCCTGTTGATGGTCATTGGATGCCGTCAATACAGGGATTGGCACGGGCTGTGATGATTGGGAGGCTGCGGGAAGCGTTGAGGGAGCCGCCGTAGTCTCTTTGATAAGACGTGCGATCACCTGACCGGGAGCCGTGGCGTATAGATGGATCGATCCTTCCGAGGGGTAGTACCCTTCGGCTCCGATGGTGTATTCATAATCCTCTTCCGCCGGAGCTTCAAGTTCCCCTTTGCCATTTACAAGTTTGATCACTTTCCGGTTGCAGATCACCATCGCATTAGCAGGCTGCACATCGAAATAGATTTTCTGCATTACGGATCGCGAGGCTGCCGTAGGTGCTTGCAGAGTCATGACATAGGTCGCCGACGATGTCGCCGGGTTGAGCTTATGGTCGGAAAAATACACCATCAGGGGCAGCGCGTCAGGATGCTTTATATTGAGCATCTTGGTTCCTTGGGTGACATACACCCAATATTCGTTGACGCGGAAATCCTGCTTGACGATGTTTCCCTCAAACACAACTCCCGAACGGGGTATCTGGACTTTTATAAGGGCACAGTCTATGCCGTTGGCATCCTTTACAGAGTACCTTGCCCCGGAAATATCAGACGGAGCAAGCTCGAACCGCTCGACCTTTAATTCCTGAGCTGTTACTCCGAATGAGAACAGTAAACAGCTGATTAAGAGAAAGGATACAATACAGCTTGCTTTTCCGGCTGTCTTTTTGAGAATACGCATGGGTTTATGAATGCTCGATCGGGACATCAGAATTCAAATCCAAGCTGCACGGCGAAGCCGTTGGCGTTACCCTCTTTATAGTTGTATGAACTCATGCTTTCTCCTCCCATATCAAAACTTTGTATCTCGTAGCCTATCCCCAGGCTTAGGCCAAGTCTGTCATTAAGGGCATATCTAACACCCACAGAGGGTTGCATATTGAATCCTTCGATATAATTTACGGAATAACCGATCTGAACATTTGCAAAAAAACTGAAACGACTTCTCGTGCGCAAGTCATACCTGACATCAGCAAAGATCGGGATAGCAAATTCCTCTGCATAAGTGCAATAATTCATCCCGACACCAGCTCCTACAAAGAAAGCAGGTGATAGCTGATAGCCTCCTATAAGCTTGAAGGTTATGCGATTAGTGCTGTCGTCATAGTATTGATTGCCATATGAAGAAGAATAAACTTCAGTGATAGAATTGCCAACGGTATATCCGACATTGAACATTCCCCGGAAACCTTTCGTGGTCTGTGAGAAAGCTGTTACGGTAGAGAGGAGAACAAGAATAAGAAACAGGTAGCGTTTCATCTGATATGATAATGATTGGGTTAGAACTGGGGTTGATTAGTTTTGCAAATATAGTAACATTTTTTTACATAACCTTGTGATATGCGTGTTTTTCCACATTTTTCCATTGCATGTCGTACCATGGTGGAGGAAAATATAGGTGAACAAACCTCCGGATAGAGAAAAATGTTTAACTTTACCGACGTTAGTTATGGAGGAGCTTTCATGCTTACCGCCATCAATAAGCCAATATCATGGATATCTGGAGCAAAGAGAAGAGATCAAAGGTAATGGCTCGGATCAGGAGTCGCGACACCAAGCCTGAACTTATCGTCAGGCGGTATCTCTACTCGCGCGGGTATCGTTACCGCAAGAATGTCAGGGGATTGCCCGGAACGCCTGACATCGTTATGCGCAAATACCGCGTGGCGATATTCATCCACGGTTGTTTCTGGCACGGTCATGAGGCTGATGGCCGTATCCCCACCTCCAACCGCGATTTCTGGCAGGCCAAGATAGAGCGCAACAAGGCGCGTGACCTCCGCGACAAGGATAAATTGATCTCGATGGGATGGTCAGTGATAACGATCTGGGAGTGTCAGTTGAAACCTGCTGTCCGCCAAAAGACCCTTTCCGGCCTTGAATACTATATAAACCACAATTTCCTCCGTCTGCAACGCTCCGCGGCATCTAACAAAAAATTTCCCTTATCCTCTCCTGAGCCATATGTCTCAGAGGAGGAACGTCTCGATTCGGCAGGTTATGCCGCTGCGGAAAATCAAGCTTTCTATGGAATCATGGGAGAGAACGATGATCACGACCTTCCATGATGTAATGAAATTGTCTATATGATAATTTATCAGGAGGGGCGGTAGATGAGGGTCATCGTGCGTGACGGAGTGAAGATGTCGGCGGCAGTCCGGCGGAGGAGGGCAGGGGTCACTGATCGGTAGCGGGGAAGGATGTCGTCGAGGTCCTCATTATGAATTTCCGCAAGAGCCAGTGACTGGGCTTTTTGCAACGGACTCATCATTGAGAAGAGACGGTCGCTTTCCAGGCGATTGACACAGCGCGTCAGTTCAGCGTCGCTGACTTCGGTCAGGGTAAGTTCGAGGAGTTCGTTGTTTATCGCCTCGATGGCGGCTTGTTCGGCTTGCTTGCCGTTGTCGAGCAGTTTGGCACTGATCAGCAGTAGGCCAGGGTGCTCTGTGCCGAGGATCGACGCGTCTATGTCGGAGAACAGCTTGCCGGGCATGAGCAGGCGGCGGTAGAACCGCGATGACTGCCCGTTGGCGAGAATGTCGGTCAGGAGGTCTGCAGGGACATATCCCGGCGATTTGTAACTACCCATCGGGTAGGCGATGGTTATGGCCGTCTGGGGTACATTTCCTTTTGCCTCGACAAGCCGGGGTGAGTCAGGCAGGCGGGGATCCGGGAATGACCTGACGGGTATTTCGCGGCGGGGAATGTCGCCATACCATTTCTCGATGAGTTCACGCAGCTTGCGTGGCGGGATATTGCCGACCACAGACAAGATGGCGTTGTTGGGGGCGTAATGGTTGTAGAACCATTGTCTGACATCATCCTGAGTGGTCTTCTCGATGTCATGGAAGTCGCGTCCGATAACCGGCACACCATAGGGATGGTCGGGATATGCCATGCCGAACAGGAGGTGCCCCATGTCGCCATATGGCCGGTTGAGACAGACCTCTTTGAACTCCTCGACAACCACAGAGCGTTGTACCTCCAGAGCTTTTTCCGAGAAAGCGAGTGATAACATCCTGTCGCTTTCGAGCCAGAATACGGTCTCTATGTTATGGGCCGGGATTATGTTGTGGAAACAAGTGAAGTCATTCGAGGTCCAGGCGTTGGAACTTCCTCCGGCGGCTTGCAACGGCGCGTCGAAATCGGGGATGTGGATAGACCCTCCGAACATCAGGTGCTCGAACAGATGCGCCAGGCCGGTATGGTCGGCAGCCTCGTCCCGTCCTCCGACATCATAGAGGGTATTGACCACCGCCATAGAGAGATGCGGGTTGTAGTTGTGTACAACGCGCAGCCCGTTTGGCAATGAAAAACGGTAAGTGTCTGTCATTTTGGAGGTTTCTCTGCTGCCTGTCAGAAGGGGATATTATTTTTTAACCACTTTCATGGAAATGATGCGGATATCGTCGAGAGGGCGGTCCTGGGAATTGGTCTGCGCTTTCTCGATCTTTTCGACAACATCCATGCCGCTGACGACTTCTCCGAAGACGGTATATTGGTTGTCGAGATGAGGGGTTCCGCCGACTGTGGTGTATGCTCTCTTCTGATCTGCAGTCAATGTGGCGGGATTTTCGGCGGCTTTCTTTTCGGTTATCGCCACAAGTTCATCCTGAAGGGCTTGGAGAGATGCCTGGTCGCGGTTCTTGCGCAGGGTGATGATCGAGTCGCGATGTTCCTCGGCCAGTTTGTTGAAGATCTCCTGTTTCCGGGCCATCTGCAGTTGGCGTTCCATCTGCTGGAGTTGCTGCTCGTTATATGCCTTGCCTGTCACAATATAGAATTGCGACCCGGAGGAACGGCGTTCGGGATTAACCTGATCCCCCTGTCGGGCGGCGGCCAATGCTCCACGATGGTGGAAGTGGCGGGGATAGACGATTTCCGCCTCAAGGGTGTAATCGGGGCCTCCCGCTCCGAGACGGGCGTTTTCTGTGGCGTTTTTGGAGTCGGGATCGCCTGTCTGCACCATGAATTCATTTATGACGCGGTGGAAAAGCACGCCGTCGTAATATTTCTCCTTTACGAGTTTAAGGAAATTGTCGCGGTGAATGGGGGTGTCGCCGAAAAGACGTATGCGGATATCTCCGAGTGAGGTCTTGATATCGACCAGAGCGTCTCCTTTCTCGATGACAGGAGCTTCGGATGTGAGCTGGGAGGTCATGATGACTTTTGATTTTGTTCTGGAATATGCATATCCTCCGACGAGAACGACCGCGATGGCTGTCAGGAGGGAAATGATTAGACGTTTGCGGGTCATTTTTCAGATAGCTGATGTGGGGAACAGACGTTTGTATATGCGCCTGAAATTGTCGTCGCTTGCCGACAACTCCGCCGCGCGGTCGGCGTAATCCGGGCCATACATCTGGCGCAGCATGTCGCCAAGGTATCGATGCTCGCGGTCTTTCTCGATCCCGGCCTTGATCAGCCTGTCGATATGCGGGGCGAACATCTCCGGGTCGATGGCAAACAGATACCGGGCTGCAGAGATCACGAACTGGCCGGTAAGGTCTACCCTCTCCATGTTCTCGACCAGCCAGGGGAGCTCCGGCTCGACCGTGTCGATGTGGTTCGCGATATATTCGTAGGTGAGGAGGCCGTCGGAATCGGCGGAGAGCCTCTTCTTTACATCTTCTTCCATAGGATGACGGATAAGCGATGGTTCAAATAAATCAGGGGAGCCAAAAGGGGCATACCCTACTGCAAAGTTAGCATTTTATTTTAGAAGTCATCTAAACTTTTTTCTTCACAGCGATTTTTAGACTGTTTTTGGTCAGTTTTAGCCGAATTTGAGGTGAGCGATGCGGGCATCGCGACCGAAAATGAAGATAAAAAATGACCAAAAAGAGGCAAAAAGCGCAAAGAAAAACCTGTTTAAGAAAAAGTTTAGAGGACTTCTTAATCAGCTTTCTTTGGTAGTGTTTTTTTCGATAAACAGGCGGTTGAAGTTGGTGTTGATGGCTTGGGCGAGTTTTTCCGGCGACTCCCCTCGTGCTTCGGCGACACGCCGCAGTATCTCGTAGACCGGCAAAGAAGACTCGTCGGTCTCGATCAGAAGGCGGTCTGCCGGGATGGCTTTCACAGACGCAGGATTGAATTTTTCTCCTATTGAAAAATATATATTGTTGCTACCTTTGGAAGATAGCAGCTGCCTTGCAATCTCCGGTTTCCCTCTGAACCCGTGGAGGATCCAAGGAGAGCGAGGAGTCAATTCCTTACGGATACGCAGCAATCTGTCGAGTGCTTTGACCAGATGGATCACCAATGGTTTGCCTGACAGTTCACTGGCATTGACATGTTCACGGAAAAGGGAGTCTTGTATATCCATAGCCCCGCCTTTCAGTGAGTCAAGCCCGGATTCTCCGATGGCGACCACCGCAGGGTCATCCATCGCCTGCTCCATTATTTCGGCGGGGTATCGAGGCTCTTCTGTCGTGTCCCACGGATGCACGCCGACCGACACGAAGCCTTCGCGTCTTTGTCGGGAGATGTATTCTTTCGGAGAGAGGGATAAGATTGAGTCGTGGGAAGAGGGGTTGTGTGTATGTGAGTCGAACACTTTAGGGCAGGCGGCGGGAGGAACCGGGTCATAGCCCGAGCCGCCCCACGGATGGCAGCGCGCCAGTCTGCGCAATGAGAGCCACAGCCCTTTTATGGGCCCGTGGAAACGTAATGCCTCGATGGCGTATTGCGAACATGTCGGGTAGAAACGGCAACTCCCCGGAAACATCGGGGAGATACACAGCTGGTAAAACCTGACGGGAAGTATCAGTGCTTTTGCCAGCAAGGAGGATATCTGTTTGCGGAGGGAGGACACAGTGGCCGTTTTCAGCGATGGAAGATCTTATGGAGCAACCGTTTCATGGATGACTCAACCTTTTTGTACGGTTCCTGATGGTTGCCCACATATACGAAGAGGATGTCAAGTGGCGCGTCAAGTGAATCGGGAAAATAATTCTGCCTGTTAAGGCGGTAGGCTTCCCGGATGCGCCTGCGCATTGTCACCCTGTCAATAGCGTGACGTAGCCTTTTCTTTGGGACAGACGCGAGAAATTGGACGGCATCTCCCCGGTAACGCTGAAGGTTGTCGCCCCAGACCGCACGGATCGGATAAGCCAGAGCGCTCTTCACGTCTCGCTGCGCGAACAACCGGTCTATGGCTGTCTGCGAGCAGAGCTTTGCGGGTTTGGGAAGACGGAAGTCGTTCAATTCGTGATCTGATTGTGAAAAACGGGGGGCTATTGTCAGGCCATCGGGCCTGACATGTCTCGTCAGGTTTTATTTGTCCTCCTTGGCGGTCTCCTCCTTTAGATAATTCTCTATGGCAGCCGTGATGGAGGGTGCGGCGGGGGTCGGTGCCTTTATGTCGAGTCGCAGGCCGGCATCTTCGACAGCTTTGGCTGTCGAGGCTCCGAAGCAGCCGATACGGATATCTCCCTGGTTGAAGTCTGGGAAATTCTTTTTCAGTGATTCGATTCCGGCGGGGGAGAAGAAAAGAAGCATGTCATAGTCGAATTTCTCCTCCGGAGTGAAGTCGTTGCTGACGGTGCGATACATCACAGCCTTGGTGTAGTTTATCTTGTTCGCGTCAAGAAGCTCCGCTCCGCGAGAGTTCACATCGGAAATCGCGAAGAGATATTTGTCCTTGTTGTGTTTCGTCAGGGCCGGGATGAGGTCGTCGAGTTTGCCCGTGGTGCCGTGGAAAATCTTGCGCTTCCGGTAGATGATGTATTTCTGGAGGTATAGAGCGATAAGCTCGGTGGTGCAGAAATATTTCATCGTGTCAGGAATAGTGATCCTCATCTCTTCACAAAGGCGGAAGAAATGGTCGATGGCCGTGCGGGCAGTGAAGATCACGGCCGTGTAGTCTGATATGTTGATTTTCTGCTGACGGAATTCCCTGGCAGACAGTCCTTCAACCTTGATGAAAGGACGGAACACCATCTCGACACCATAACGCTGGGCGATGTCATAATACGGCGACTTGTCGGACGACGGCTGGGGTTGCGAGACTAAAATCTTCTTTACTTTCACTTTGCTTATTGTCGAGGTAAAATGATAACCGGCAGTAATTTACTCCCTCTTTGGGCGAAAGAATCGCCCGGTCTGCGGTTATAAACGGTTACAAATTTCCATTGCCGAAAAGTAGATGGCAATCAACGGAATGATTTCCAAGGTGCAAAGGTACAAAATAAAGTAAAGCAACGAGGGAAAATTATTGTAAAAAATTCTAAAACCTTTCACGACATATATGACTCGCGACATTACATATAGGGAGGCGGCAATCCACAGCATTGCTGTCGTGACTGACGGATAAAAGAGCGATACAAGCGTCGGGATGGTCAGGAACATCCCTAACAGCACTGACGATGCGTTTAGTCCGCGCCGCCATTGGACGGCATTGACGCGGTCGGTGAAGACATATCCTACGGTCGTGCAGGCCAGAAGTTCAAAAAGGTAGAAGCCCATTGCAAGACAAGCAAGCCCCCCCACCGGCAATAAGACATCATGGACCGCAGGGCCGGTTTCTCCAAGCCATAAAAATAGAAGTATTCCCTCGAACACGCAGAGCTGGAGCAGCAGGATCACGATGGTACGGGTTTCTTTGGCCGTATGGTCGTCGAATGCGTTGGCGCGACGGCGTATCGACCACAGATCCTGGGTTATCGCCTTGAACAGTCGCCTGACATGGCGCATGTTGAGACCGACGAGGACCATAAGCATTACAACCATCGCCAATATTCCGGTGTCAGTGCCGGGTGTCACCGGACGCTCTACCCCTTCGATCCCGCTGAGCCAGCCCGGCTCGCGGGTAGTGTATAGTGTCTGGTCAGAGGGTGATGTAGGTGCTTGTGGCTCGTGTGATCGGTAAAATGACATGGATTGTGAGGCCTGATCCCGTCAGACTTTCTGGATCGAACGGAACTCTTCTTTCACGGTGTCGACAACATTGATTATATAGTCTCCCATCTTCTCGAGAGTAGAGATGATGTCCATGTAATATATTCCGCTCTGATATTCGTAATGGCGTTCGTTGATATTCTCGATATTGTTGGTGCGCAGTTGGTTGCGAAGGTTGTTGATCTCCCGTTCACAGTTGTAAGACACAATGATGGTCGATTCGTTCTGGTGTTCGATGTTGTTAAGAAGCACAAGCATGTTTTCCACCGCCTTGTCAACGTATTTGAACATCGTGTCAATGTTCTTGTATATCTCATTGTTGAATTGCACGGAGCTTTGTTGTTTGCGCAGCAATATTTTCCCGACACCAAGGGCGCAGTCTGCGATGCTCTCTATCTCGGAGTCGATGCTTAGCATTGCGGCTATCCTGCGTTTGGATTCGTTTGACAGGCGGCCTTCGGCGCATCGGTTGAGGTAGTTGGCGATTTCGATCTCCATACGGTCGGAGATTTCCTCATATTTCTCCAGTCGGGAGTATACTTTGTTGAAATCATCAGACCCGTCTTTGGTCAAAATCAGCTCTTTAGCCATAGGCAACATTCGGGCTACGCGCTCTGCAAAGACTGAAATCTCCTTTTCGGCCTGGCTTATGTTAAGCTCCGAGGCTGACAATATACCGCCGGAGATGAATTTGAGCTGGAACTCGTCGTCGCCGTTGTGTTTCGCCGGGACAAGGACTTCGACGATCTTGACATATGCCTTTGTCAGCCATATCATGATCGAAAGATTGATTAGGTTGAATACGGTATGGAACATCGAGAGTCCGAATGAGACACTGACCTGAAGCTGGGTGATGATGGTCTGATGTTTAAGTATCTCGCCGTCGGCTGTGGGGAGGGAGGTGGAATATAGCTGGTTGTATATGTCGGGGTTGTTGGCCTTGAGGTCGCTGACATACTGGTAGAGGGTGGCTGGATTGCCTTGCCCGATCTCCTCTGTGATCCATGTGTTAAGATCGACGAAAGGATAGAAGACGGCCAACACCCAGAGGGTGCCGAGGAAATTGAAAAGCAAGTGGCCCATTGCCGTACGTTTGGCGGCGGTGTTTCCGCTCATCGAGGCCAGAAGGGGGGTGATGGTGGTCCCTATGTTGGAGCCGAGTACCAGCGCGCATGCCAACGGGAAGTCGATCCAACCTTTTGAACACATTATGAGGGTGATGGCGAAAGTGGCCGCCGAGCTTTGGATCACCATGGTCAGCACAAGTCCTACCAGGCAGAAGATCAGCACCGACCCGAAGCCCATAGAGGCGTAACGCTGGAGGAACTCGAACATTTCGGGGTTGCTCTGGAGGTCGGGGACATACTTGCTGATCATGTCAAGGCCCATGAACAGGAAGGCGAAGCCGATGGTGAATTCCCCGATTGACTTGGTGCGGCTCTTGCTGGAGAACAACAATGGTACCGCCAGGCCGATCAGCGGAAGGGCGAACGCCGATATGTCGACCTTGAATCCGAACAGGGCTATGATCCACGCCGTGAATGTCGTCCCGACATTTGCTCCCATGATGACGGCCATTGACTGCGCGAGGGTCATCAATCCGGCGTTGACGAAGCTGACCACCATGACGGTGGAGGCGGAGGAGCTTTGTATAAGTGCTGTGATGAAGAAACCGGTGACAGTCCCGGTGAAGCGGTTGCGGGTCATCGCCGACAGGATGTTGCGCAGACGGTCGCCCGCCGCTTTCTGCAAACCCTCGCTCATGACCTTCATTCCGTAGAGGAAGAGGCCGACGGCTCCTAAGAGCCCTAAGAAATCAAGTAGGGAGTATTCCATTTGGTGTCAGGAGTAGGGGCGGAATATTTCCGGCTCCCATTCCGACCGCAAAGTTAAGAAATTATTACAAATCTCCAAACCCTATCGCCCAATCCTCCACAAAATCGGGCGGCCTGGTCGGTTACAATGGTTGCGGCTCAAAAAGACGGCTGCCACCGACTTCACAGCCTGCGGCAGCCTTCAAAAAAATAGAACGGTTTTGGAAATTACGAAAAATCAGTCTGACAACCGTATGTTACCGAGGGTCAGCGCAACAGTAGGCGTTGGCTGCGGTCATCGACTGTCATGACATACATCCCTCGGGGCAGTTCGCCGACCGGGATTGAGGTGAGGCCGTCAATATGGACGCTCATCAGCATCACTCCATTCAGGCTGTAAATACGCAGCGCGGCATTGTCCGCCTCGACAGTCAGCATGTCGGCTGCTGCCAAGGTGGAGCCGTCTGTGATTGAGGGATGGTCGGCTCCGGGGATATCGATGGCTGAATTGAATGACTCGTAGGCTCCGATGGTCGGCGTGGTTGTGTCTCTGGTCAGACCAAGATAGTCGGTGGGAACCAGTGAGAGGGGGACACCTGCTTTCAGCGACGCGAATGACTCCGGCCATAATGGTCTTGTCTCGTCGGAATTGTCGAATCGGATCTCGGCGTTCACGCCATCGGTTTCCTCGGAGGCGAGCATCCACTGGGTGTAGGTCATCTCCTGGTCGTAGGTGCCACCCCAATAGGCGTATGTGTCGCCTGAAGTCCATCCGGCATTGTTGCGGAAGGTGGCTCCTGAAGGTCCGTACTGCTCTTTTATGACATACAGCCCGACAGTGTTCTGGAAGATGTTGTTGGCTATCAGACCTTCAACTTTGGTATTGGGCTTTACGTTGATGATCAGTGGCATTATCACATCTGATCCTGATGCGCGGACATTGTTGTGGGCCATCACGAAGCCGGTGAAGGGCTTGGAGTTCGAGTTGTAGAACTGGATGGCGGCTCCGGGTTTGCATGCGGCATCGATGTCGAGGATATTGTTGGCGATGATGACCGGCGCGTCGTCAGAGCCGGCCAGACGGCGTAGATACAGGCCGTATGTGCCATTCTTGGCGTAGTCGAGTATGTTGCGCCCGATGTTTGCGGGGCCGGAGATGTCGAGGTCTATTATCTGGCAATAGTTCTTGTCGGAGATACCGGCATTGCCGTGCAGATAGTTTGACTCGATGGTGACATCTTTAGCGAAGTAGGCATAGATGGCCTGATAACCCTGGTCGGCGAATGAGCAGCCGGTGACGGATAGCCCTTCGCTTTCGGGCTGGTTGAGGTTTGCCGATCCGAAGCGTATACCGCAATATCCGCCTTTAAGGTCTGATTGCGCGATGGTCAGTCGGTTGTTGAGCGTTGTAGCCGACTGTCCGACATATGAATTGACCAGAGTGAGGTTGTTGTAAGTGGTGTTGGATGTCGGGGCGGATATGACGCAGTTCTCTATGGTCAGGTCAGAGGATCCATCAGCGATATGGACTACGGATGGCATCTCGACATTGGTTGTACGGATGGTCATGCCGCGCAGAATTACGTTGGAGGTGCCGCGCAGGGTAACGACTCCATAGTAATGCTCAAGCTTGTCGTCGGAGTATGGAGGCTCAACCCAGTTGTTCCACACGATGGAAACATCTGAGGGATCGCCCGACTCACCCTCGAAGGTTATGGTGTTTGTCTCCGATGCGCCTTGTATATGGTCTATGTCGACACGTTCGTTGTATGTGCCGGCTTCGACGATGAATCTCACCGGGCCTTCGATTCCGGCAGCCATGTCGCGGATCGCGGTTCCGAAGTCGGGATAGATGGCTTCGGCTGACTTGCCGATGCGGAACTCTCCATTGAAGCCTTGGATGACTGTCAGGTTTACAGCGTCAATATCTGACAGGTCGACGGTGCTTTCGGTCTCGCCGACGGTGTAGGTTATCTTGACAGGTTTGATGGCGGTTGTCGCTCCGATGGCGGCTTCCGGCTTCACAACGCCGAGCAGCCAGTAGTGCTGAGATCCTGCCTCGGAAATGATCAGAGGTTCTGACGGAATGAGAAGTGATGACGTGCCGTCAGTTGTCGCCACGAGATTGTTGCGGAGGAATTCTGCCCCTTCCCCGGTGGCGTAGATACGCAGTTCGCTGAAAATCTCCTCGCAATCGGTGATATCGTAATCAAAAGAGGTCAGAGTGATCGGGTCCTTGTCTCCCGAGACCTCGAATTTGAGGCCGCCAAGCATCACTTCGCTGCCACGGGTTGACCGGTCGGTCGCGGCGGGAAGACTCTCGAAGTTTTCCATCTTCAGGGAGTTGCGGGCATCGCATGTCAGTATGCATTTCCATCCCTCTTCCTTGCCGATTGTCATCGAGTGGTATTCGATGATCAGTTGTCCGTCTTCGCGGGCGGAGGTGACAGAGACAGGGTAGACGGTCTCCGCGTCCACTCCGAAGGGTTCCGCGCCACCGATGACGGTTATATACTGGTTGGATGTGTTGACATTGAACGCTCCCTCGGTGAATGTGGCCGTCACTTTGCCCCCTTCAAGTGCGGGCTTGGCTGTGATGGTGTATTCATTGGTCATGTATGCGGCGGTCACACCGTTGACCTGCAGCGGGTATTCTCCGACCATTACCATCTGCTCCTTGTCTCCGAGAATCGGATCATAGGTGTTGACTGTCACTATCTCCCCTTCGGGATCGGCATTCGCTACAGTCATTTCAGCTCCGTTTACGGTCAGTGTCTCAACTCTGGCATCTATCACCGATCCGGGGGCTGCGTTGAGACTAACATCGGCCAACAGCCAGAAATGATTGTCTCCCTCGGCAAGGTCCACCGACGGAGTGAATGTGACTTTGCCATCGGAAATCTCGGCGGTGGCTATCACTGTAGCGGTTTTGGCGGAAGGCTGTCGCCCGGAAGAGGCGAGCCGGATGGCGGTGTAGATTGATGTGTCAGCTTTAAGGCCGAAGGTCACATTATCCATTTTGACCGGGTTGACATTACCTTCCGTCACGACATTCACTCCGATCACGGGGATGTTGACTGCGGAGGTGACTGCCACTGTGGTAAGCTCACCGGGAATGGCTTCTGCTGTTTTGGCAACCATAGGGCGGTTGGTGTATTCCCTTACGATGCCGGAGAATCCAAACTGGCCGTCCTTTGTTGTGGAGGAGCCGGTAGCGTCGGCGTTGAAAAGGATTGTCAGCGAACCGTTGGGGGCGGTTGAGCGGATGACCCCTATTCCGGTGTCTTCTTCCCCTGCCTTGAGGTTATTGTCCTTGACATGGGTGTATATCGGGTCTCCCTCGGCGGTCTGTCCGGCGTAGATCTTGAATACCGGGTTGACGTTTGACGAAGGATACCATGACGATTCATAGAAGTAGAGGTTCAGTTTCGTGAAGTCCACCTCGCAGACACTGTTGTCATGGGCAGGGATAAATGTCACCATCAAGTCGGTCTTGGTGCCCTCATATCCCTGATAGGTGGAGGAGTAAGGTTTGTGGGCCACTTCAATCGGGCCGTAGACGGTCTTGACGGGATGGGATGCGGCGGGATAGACGAGATTGCGGACATCGCGCCCAGTGGTCTCGGAGGGAGCGGCCATGTTGGTGTCTTCGCCGTTGAGGTGCAATGATTTGACGATGGCATTGACTTTTGTGCCTGACTGCGCGGATTCTTTCACGTCGGCGAGTACCCAGATATAATTGTCCCCTTCAAGTAATGTCAACGGGTCGGAGAAGTCGAGAGTAATGGTCTCTACCGATGGAATACCTTCTCCGAGCAATTTGGCGGAAGAGAGATTGAATGTCTCGGTGTTGGCGGTGGAGTAGACCTTGACTTTTTCCCATTGTGCGAGAGTGCCGTCAAAGTCGAGAGTGATGGCCGAAGCTGTCATGGGCGGCTCCGTGTCGCGGGTTTTGACATAGACACGCAGCAGGTTGCAGTCGGTGTCGCCACCGCTTACGGTTTCCATCGACGAGGCGGTGACATCTGTACCCACAAGGCTCATGGGTCTGGGGGTGAAGAGCGACGCAGTGGCTTCCCATCCGGCTTTCGGTATTCCGGTCGTTGTTTTGAAGCTGACAGTCAGCGCGCCATCCCCGGAGGTTGAACGTACCAAAGTTTTGGTCTGTTTCAACAGAGTCACAAGCACCTTTTCGGGATCGACTTCCGATCCGTCATAGACTATCATTTCATCGTTAAGCCCTGTGGAGGAGGTGTTGAACAGCTGTATGGAGGAAAAATCGAGCATTACTTTCCCTTCTGCTCCTTGGGCTGGTTTGAAGGTAACGATTCCTGAAGTCTTCTCGGTATAGGGTTTGTCAGGGCCACCGTTGTCATAGAAGAGGATATCTTTCCCCTCCTCTATGGTGGCTATGACATGCGATCCGTCGGCAGGCATCATTACCAACGCGGCGACAGTCACACTGACCGGCTCTACAGTTTCGATCGCAGGAGTGGCCGGGGCAGTGGTTCGGATGTCGGTGAACTTCACAGACGAAGTGGAGTAGAAGGGGGCAGAGCCGCTGACATCGGCTTTGACGGTGAAGATGTTGTCGCCGGAGGCAAGTTCCTTGTCAAAAGTATAGGTGTAGATATTCCCGCTCACGGTCGGCTGTGAGTTTACTTCCTGTCCTGCTGCTATCAGCCTGACGTTCTCCATCGCTCCGTCAGGATCGTTCAGTTCAAAGCTGATGGCGGTGATACTGAAAGGATTGAGGATTCCCTCTGCAGTGAGATTGAGCGATCCGAGAGTGATATCTTTCAGTCCGGTGTAAATCTGTGAGGGGACATCCGTATAATCCGGGACTGCGCTTCGGAGCGTCATGTCGGTGAGTGTCACCGAGTTCACCTTTGCTTCCCATCCTTCGCAGGATGCCGCGTATTTCCACAGGAAGCAGACGCTAAGCGAGCCATCCTCTTCGGTGGAGGTGAATGTCACGTTTTGTTCGTTTATGACATTCTTGTCAGCCCCGGAGAAATAGCGGGCCAGCAGTTTCCCGTTGTCGGGGAAGTCGGTGGTGCCGACATTCATCCCGGAAGTTGGATAGTCAGATACCTCATTGTAATTGCCGTTGAAGATCGACAGGGAGGTGGGATAATTCGCCCCGTCACCTTTGAGGTTGATCTTGGAGAAGGTGATCTGTACCGCCTCCCCCGGATTGGCCGGAGTGAAGACGACCGTGGCGTAGGTCGAATTGTTGTTGTTTCCCGAGATCGATGACGTTCCCTTGTAATCGTAGAAGTCAATGGTCTCGGTCACCTGTTTCTCAACGCGCCCGAACTGCGGCATGTTGAACGTCTCGGCCAAGACCGACGACGGCAATAGCATCAACGCCGCCAACAGAAGCTGTCGTGCTTTCCCGGGTCTGAAGTAAAATAGTTTCCTCATATTATATGACATAAGGTTAAATGAATTCCACGACTGGAAAAAAGAATCGGTCACGTTGCTCGGATAGAGCATCCACATGAAAAAACGACGGCTCTCCGCCTGCGGGCCTTTTCGGCGAGCATCGGCGGAGAGCCGTGATGGTGTGACGCGACAATCCCTATGTCATCAGTTTGATCCCCGCATCGTATTACGAGAGGGGAGGGGGAGGGCAATGCCGGCCAGCTTCCGTATCTGTTCCGCGAGATGCAAGCTGAAAAAACAGCTCAGGCAGGTCTCCTGACTTGTCGCCTGTCTTGGCCGGCCTTCCCGCCGGAACACCGTCCGGCAGTGACCGACGCGTCGTCGAAGTCTGACGCGCGTCAAAGGCAAAGGCAGTAAGTTGCGACTTACAGTAGCGGGCCTGTCCGGGATTCTCACCCGGTTCCCTATTAAGAAAGCCTCCCCGCCTCTTGCGGTTCAGCTCTCACCTAAGCTGGCGGCAAAGTTACATCATTTCCCCCTTACTTCCAAATATTACGTCAGGAATAAACCTAAATACGTGAAATCTAGCCTTCTCTCTAATGAATCACGTCATTGGCAATACCGGACTGATATTCCTGCCAAAGATCTTCGATGGTGACTTCCTCGCCAAGAATGCTGCGGAATGCCTCGTCATAGCTCCAAGGAATTATTTCAAGAGTAGAACGATTCAGTTTTCGCAGGAAGTCAGGATCTTTGTTGTCCTTGATCCACACAAAGAAATATCCTGTGACCCGATAGCCATCATCATATTTTCCACCCTTTGGACGGTCATCTGGTCCAAAACCACCGTTGGCCACTCTGACAGCATCAGCCATTCCTTCGATGAACGACCAGACGATGTGGCTCGAACCGTAATCGCCTATTCCCTGAGGTTCGAGTTGGAATGCGTGTGTAAGCTCATGGAGCAACACTCCACGGTTCTCGTCCAGGAGCTTGGTGGTGTCACATTGTGCGATATATCTGCTGCTCAAAAAAATACGGATATTACCTGCGCCACCGCTTTTTGCGGATATTCCCGGAAGATCATCCAAAGAGTAGTGGAGTGACCGTACAACGGGAATACTGTCGTCAGGAGAATAATAAAGTGTGGACAACACGGTCTTGGCCTCCTGACGAATCAGTTTTTCGGGATCTGGTATGATTCTGTTATATAATTCAGACCCTTCAGTCCCGGCAGCATTGTCGGTAAACGTGACCTTTTCGATATCATAATCATCCCACGGATTACCGGCGAAGATAATACCGGGGGCTGTCGCCATGACAAGGATAAGTATCAGCTCCCGTATCATCCGTTTATGGCTACTTTATAAGAGAGATTGTTGTTTATACGGATGATATACAGACCATCGGCGACCTTGGCATCTATCAGGACATTGCGAGAGCCATTGAAGTTTCCGTCAAAATTGACCTTGCCGTCAAAGCCGACTATCCTGACATTGTCAATGGGGGTTGGTGAGTCCAGTTTAATGCGATGGCCGTCTACGCTTATGGCAATATCAGTGGCCTCTGCCAATTCGGGCAGATTGCTGTATGCGGCTACCGAGAAGTAAGCCCGTTTCACAGGTTCATAGTAGTCTCCGCAATTGAAATAGCTTACGAAATACTCGCCGGGCTCAATCGGAGTGCTGAAATTCTCTGTGCCGGGAACATTGAGGGTGACAGATCCGTTGGGTTCGGGATTTGCGACATAGAGATAAGAGCGGCTTTTGGCATTGACAGGGACTTCGTTTTTACGATATATACCAATCCAGTCATCATGGAAACATGTGGCGTTTTCATAGCTCACGACCACAGGTTCCCCTTCGGCATAAACCTCCTTGTCGGTGGAGATCGACGGGGGATTGTTTTCATCACAATTGTCGCTCACTATAAAATATCCACGGGATCCAAGCTCGCTATATCCGCCGTCCTTGAAAAGGACAGCATAGTAGGCACCGGGCTTTTCAATTTTGAATTCGGCGGAACCTTCGGGGGCGGAAGTATAGGCATATGCCACAGATTCGGTTCCGTTTCCGGGGGTTACATGTGATTCATAGATCCCAACCCAAGCATCCGTACCGACCGGCGCGCTGTAATAAAGCGTCTTGACATTGTCGCCGGGACTGTAAAAACGACGTTCTACAGTGGCATGCGGCAAATCCTGTTCCCCCACGACCGTTATTTTGACAGGTTGGGAATAGTCAGACCAGTCCAGATTGGAATTACGGTTACGTACGCGTACATAGTAAACCCCGTTAGGCAGCGCGCCGTTATCAATCGTAAGGTTTGAAATGTCAATTCCCTTGTTCTGGTCAACCGGACGGAACTCATCATCCACGTCGAAGAAATCCTCGACATTTCTCAGTATGCTGCGGTATGGATTTGTGAAATCCTCTGTCTGTGAAATCTCGAATTGCGTGGTAAGCAGATCCGCAGGCACAGCAGTCTGTGAGATGGTGACGGGAAGGGAGATTTCGGTCGCAGGCTCATCCAATGTCGGGGTCGGGAGTGTTGTCCCGTTTGCAAGAGAGCGGGAGAAGGAGTCAATCATCTCGTTATCAAGGGCACGACGCGAGTTCCCGACCGAATAGCTCTCGGCTGTCATGGTCTTCGTGACAGGGTCGAATTCCAGAATCTGATAAGACCATACGTCGATGGTTTTCTGGACCTCATCGCGATTGAGAGGGTCGGGAGAAACGCCGAACAACTGATCGTAACCTTCGGCGGATGTTCCGACCCCGCCTCCGCTTATGATATGATAGCAAGGATAATCGGTCATCTGGCCTCGGGCATAAAGGTGGTGATGGCCACTGTAGTTCAACACATGCTTCGGAGTGGATGAAAGGATCGGCATGATTTCATTGAGCATCCACGGGCTTACATCCCAGTTCCAAAGCTCGGCATAGAGCGGACGGTGTTGAACGCTCACGATAAACTCAACGGATTCATCTTGCGCGGCGGCAGTTATCACCTTTTTGATCCATTGTTTCTGAGCATCGGTTTCCTCGTCGGAATTGATGGACACAACCAACACACACCCTGCCTGATAGGCATAGTAATTTGCCGTGCCACTCGTTATGCCTTGGTAATCAATCCTTCCGTAGCCGCTATAATGTTTGTTGTAGATTTGCAACAGAGGATCCTGTTTCAATTCATGGTTGCCCACTGTGGTCATGACCGGCAGAGTAGGGGAGACTGATCTTGACTTGAACAGGTGTACTTTTTCATAGAGGTTTATCAGACCGGCATCCACCTGGTCGCCGTCATTGAGCAGAAAGTTGATGTGATTCTCAAACGGGCCGTCGCCGTATTTTTGTTTGACTGTCTCCCGGGCGGCATTCAGCATCCATTCATAGTCGGAATGTTCATTGCGCTGATGATCGCCCAGCAGCAATATGCGGATCTTCCTCTTGTCTTCATGGCGGGGCATTGTCCGGAAATGGTAGATTTCAGAATGCTTGTCACCGCTGTTGACCCGGTAGTAGTAATCCGTTTCCGGCTGCAGGCCGGAGATTTCAGCCGTATTCCAGCAATGTGTCCGTCCCGCCAACATCACATTCGTGGCAGTTGCGCTCTTGTCGAGATGGTCTTTATCCTCGCCGTAGACTACCTCTGCCGATGTGGGTTTTGTCTTTGTCTTCCAGTTGACACAAATGGAATTGGGCGTACACAGGTTTAGATAAGGCTGTGTCATTTCTGACACTGCGGGTCGGGGAGCTACTGTGAGGCGCACAGCTTCAAACGTGCCATCCTCTTTCCTGACTTTGTAGACATCAGGCTCTGAATAGAGTTCGCCGTTAATTTCGGCGGTCTCGCCTTCTGTGATGAATATTTCCCTGAAAGAGGAGAAATGATCCTGTGCATATGTCGGAGCCAACACCGTCAGGAAAACCGGTAAAAGCAGATATTTTTTTTTCATTGTCAGAATTTGTGGCTTATTGGATTAAATTTAATTTCTTTTGAATATGACTTTCCGTTGAGAAGTCACATAAAAGCCCTCTTGGAGGGAATCGGATATTTCATCATAGCGTCCGAGAAACATCCCGCCGAGAGTATATATGGAAGCATCGGCTTCTGCCGGACATTCAGTGACACAATCCAGTCCGGCCGTCCCCCTGTTGAGCAGGCGGGTGGCCAGAAGGGCATATTCGGAGGCGAATGTGAATTGATGGAATGACTTGGTCTTGGTCTCGTCACCCCATCCGTCAATCAGGTGGATCGGCAGCATATTGTCACGGTTGTGATTTTCAAAAGCGTAGTCAAGACACTTCTGGTGGTTGTCGATTGCCCGTTTGGCTACATTTCCCTCGCTCAAAGGTTCGGAGTCAACATAGGCGCGCAGCAACACATTGTTGAACCATGTGTTGAAGCCCTCCATTGCGGTTTTGTCGGTGTTGAACTCATACACCCCGGCCTTGCGCACATAATGGGCGAAAGTGTTGAAGGCTCCGGCCGACGTTTTGTCCATGTCATTTTTCAATGATTTGTCGCCGGTCGCGTTGTACAGCTCCGCACCACCGGCAAGCATAGTCCCGGTATTGTAGCTGTAGAATGTCCCGCCGGGGCCGCCGCAATCGACATGCTGACGATAACCTCGCGAAACCTCGATATCGCCTTTCAGGCCGCCCATCATGTCCCAGTACACTCCGGAAGAATGACCTAACTTTGATTTCTGCCAGTCGTAGATCTTAAGGGCGAAATCAAGATACAATTCAGCGCGCGGTACGGTTTCCTGGCGTACATTGTTATCTTTGTCGCGATAATACCATGTCGTTTCATCGCCTGTCCCATTGTAGATCTGTGCGAGCCAAACAAGAGGTTGGATAATCGGCGCATTGCTGCACGCATGCTTCGAGTTATATCCGGGTCCCCATGTTATACCGCCGTATTCATTGCCTGCGGCATCGCGCCAACAATCCCATCCGTCGATGACATAATCGGCAAGATATGTCGCGAGGTCAAGGTATTCACTTTTATCCGTGATGCGGTACGCCCGGATAAGTTCACGCGACAACCACATCTGGTCGTCATAGACATTCAGGATGCCCGTCACGTCTGCTTTGCCACGTTCGCCGGCGCGAGGCACTGCGAAGGGGCTCCATTGCCGGTTGCTCGCATAAGAGGGCAGACGATAGGTGCCTCTGTAATACTCAAGATTGTCAATCAGTAATTCCAGGCGTGTTTTGTAAATGTCATAATTGTCGTCGAAAACATTCGCCGCTTCAAGTGCTTCAAGAATTGAGCAATGGGCTTCAATGGCTGCGGTAAACGGCCATACGTCCGACGGGCCGCTCACTTTGCCATTGGTTGTATCGTAACTGTCGGCCATATGCATGTTGTCGGGTGTGCCGATCATGCATTTATCCCAGACCGCGTCGGCTATTGCCATGGCTCTGTCGATATTCCTCATCGCCAGTTCTCCATCAGTCATTGCATGGATGTTAAAGGGGGAGGCTGCAAAAAGGCAGAAAGCAGCGACAAGGGCAATTGTTTTATTCATTTGTCTGCATTATATGCGAGGACGTGCCGACAGGATTTCCTCCCGGCACGTCCCCATTTGAGTATATCAGAATATGACTTGGTCTTCTTCCGGCATCTGTGTGTTGAGTCGGCGTTCCATTGTCATGGAGCCGTTCACATTGTACACTATACTGCTGCCGGGGGCCGTAAGATAATCGGTAAACGTGTAATCCACATCATTCATGATTACCGTGCGGCGCATGATATAGTTCTGCACTTCATCGCGCTGTTGGATGATGTTGAACGTAGCGGGCTTGTTCTGGGTGAAATTCATTTCGGGATTGTCACATGTGAATGTGACTGACCCACGGGTAGCTCCGGGAGCGGAAGGCTCGAAATGAGCATACACCTTAAAGGATTTTCTCTTCAAGCTCTTTTCGTCGAAATTTCCGGCATAGAAGAACACCGTGTTCTGGTCCACGACATATGTCTGCACGGTCGACATTGCTCCCGGCTCGTTGTCGCCCTGACCATCCGTGACAATGTAGAACCGCATGTTCTCGGCCTGGTAGACTCCGGAATAGTCAGTGTAGGGAAGCACCCTCAGCATGGCGGTGGCATAGTTCTTGCGGGGATTGCGCTTATAGCCGCAGTCGGGGGTCTCGGCCACTGTCAGCGGGAGGAGATAACGGTCGGAGAGGTCTATGCCATTGAAGTCGAAACGGATATCGAGAAGGCCGATGTCCTGACCTGCGGGGATAAACACCGTCGAAGGATATGAGGCGTAGTCCGACATGTCTACATACCATAGCTCGCTGCGGTGGCTGAAACGCTCCAGGTTGAGGATTGGGAGGGTGTCTGACTTGGCCACCTGCACCGTCAGGTCAGATGGATTGGTGGTAGAACCGCTGACAAGCACCGGCAGCTGATAGCTCGAAAGGCCTTCGGCTCCATATCTTGGGCTTCCGTCACTGTTCATTCTGGTGTAAGGCACATAGACCGTAGTGACCCCGACGCTGTTGCCTTCAGTGTCGAGAGGCGCCTTGAAGCCCACGTAGTGGGCGTATTGTTCCTCCTCCCAATCGTTGTTGCATGAAACCAACGACATGGCGGCTGCGACACCGGTGGTCAGGAAGAGCAAGGATTTATAAAGTTTCATGGTTTCCTTTTTTTAGATTAATCGAAATACTTCCATCCGGGATTCTGTACGAGGTTCTTGTTGCGTTTGAGCTCCTCGAGCGGAATAGGCCAGAAATACATTTTTGTGGAGAACACTGTCGGAAGGCTGTAGACGGGGACAATGCGCTGGAAGTCATCTTTCTGCTTGTCTGTCATCATGACATTGCAGCCATAGATGGGCTTGGACTCCTCGACGGGTGCGTCCATCCAACGGCGCAGGTCATAGTAACGTTTTCCCTCGGCCAGGAACTCGATCATTCTCTCGCGCTTTATTTTCTCTCGGAGAGTAGCCTGATCGGAGTATTCCGATGGTGAGTAATCAGGTACTCCTGCACGGATTCTCACCGGACGGATACCGCGTTTGATCTCATTCACGTCGCGGCTTACGGAGTAGGTCTTGGAGCCATCCCAGGAAGCCATGGTGTAGGAACCTGACAGTTCATTGAGCGATTCTGCATACATGAGCAGGATATCGGCATAACGGATGGCCGGCTCCCATTTGGGGGTGATATGGTCATAGTCGGCTCCATCGCGGAATGTGCGGTAATCGGAGGGGTTCACAAACTTCTTGCATCCGATTCCCGTGCGGAGATAATAGCAGGAGTTGGTATACCCGTTATTCCCGTTGTCGGTCTTGTCGCCGGAGGAAGATGAAGAAGAAGAGGTGCCACGATAGTAGAAAATCTGGGGATAGGGATCCTTGTTGCCACTCTGCTGGTAATTGGGATTCCACCAGTTGGAGCCGTTGAACGCCACGCAGGCATAGAAGCGTGGTTCGCGGTTGGCATACTGCATGGATACTCCGATCCCGATCTGAGGATACTTGCTGGCATCGCGGCCGGTGGTCCATCCCTTTGCTCGATCGGAGCCATCTCCTCCATTCATCTCGCTGTCCTTGCCGGGGCAGTCGGAGCCGTCGGCCATATAGTATGCGTCGACCATTTTCTGGGTCAGGCCGTGGCAATTGAAGCCGAACAGTGAGTTGGGCATCGCATGGGTTACGAAGCCGTCGATGCTCCTGTGGCGGGCGCCATCATTCGAGGTATTATAACCACGGGAAAAAATGATCTCCGGGTTGTCAAGACCTACAACGCCATTGAAAAGGTCGCGGTAGGATATATAGGGGTCGATGTCGGCGTATCCTTCCGGCCACCCTTTGGTGGAGAAGTCTCCGTCGTCGAAGGGCTTGATTGTCTTAGGATAGCCGGTAGTCTTATTGTCGACATTATTGATGCCGGCATGGTAAAGTTCGTAGTGGGCCTCACACTCCATCACGTCGCGGCAGGCAGCGGCTGCACGCGCCCATTTCCATTCGTCATAGGTGATCGAGAGGAGATGCTTCCCTTCCTTGTCGACGAAAGCTTTTGCGAAGCTGTCATCGACCATTCCGGGATGGTATCCGTTAGCCAGCTGACCGTTGGCCAGAGGACTGGCGGCGTAGATATACACCAGAGCACGGGTTGCCAGGGCAGCTCCACGGGTAGGGCGGATAATGCTTTCTGCCGAGGTGTTGCCGGTGAAGCGGCTCCACGACTGCAGTTCTTTGGCTGCCTGGACCATCTCGTTGGCGATGTACTGCGCGCATTCCTCATAAGTGCTGCGGGGATATGACAGGTCGGAATAGTCCAGAGTGTAGTCGGCTCCTTCATCGGGAAGGATGGAGACCGGCCCGTAGCGGCGAAGGAGCAACCAGTAGTAATAGGCGCGTACGAAACGTGCCTGTCCTTTCATGTCAAGGCGGTCTGTCTCACTAAGGGCAACATTGCGGTCAATGTTCTGGATGAAAACGGAAGCCTGGAAAATGCCCTTGTAGGCGTTATACCATGCGTCTTGCCCGTAAGTTTCATTATAGTCGCCCTGCTTGAAGGCGTTATATGAATCAATATAGGGATAGAGATTGTCGTATTTCGTGTCGCGGTCACCGAAATAGATATCATCGGCGAAGCAATGGAATCCAACTCCGTTTCGTTCCTTGGTGATACAGTCGGCCAGGTCGTATTTCAGAAAAGAGAAGGATTGTGTCAGCCACTGGTTGGTTTCGTTGATGTCAGTGAATACTTTGTCGAGAGTACGGCGATCCTCGAAATACTTGTCGGAGTCGAGTGTGTCCTCGCAGGAGGTCAGCACTGCCGACGAAGCAACGCCCAAGAAAGCCAACAAAGCATATTTTATATATTTTTTCATGTCTTTTAGTTTAGAGGTTGATCTGTAGACCGAAAGTGAAGGCTTTGGAGAGAGGATAACGCTCGCCGTTGTCACTGCCCATTTCCGGATCCCAGAGTTTGAAACTTGAGAAAGTCAGGAGATTGGTGGCCTGGAAGAACACGCGGACATCCGACAGATGGATGCGGCTGAGCCATACTTTGGGAAGGCTGTAGCCTAATTCAAGGTTTTTAAGTCGCAGGTAGCTGATGTCGCGCATCCAGTAGGATGAGGGCTGATAGTTGTTGGTCACCACCCCCTTGTCGTTACAGAATTGCAAGCGGGGATAGGGGGCATTGGGGTCCTCGTTGGGGGCAATGCCGAGTTGGGCGGCGGTCTCAGCGTCAATATAGCGGTCGGCGACCAGGTCGGAGAAGATCTGCCCGTAGCGGTTCATGCTGAAGGCCCATACGCTCTTGCCTTGGATCATCATGCTTGATTTGCCGGAGCCCTGGAAATGGGCGTTAAGGTCAAAACCATTCCACTGTAACGAGAAGCCGAAACCGTAGATGAGATTGGGCTTGGTCGTTGCGCCGATGGCGACGATATCGCCATTGTCCACAACTCCGTCGCCGTTGACATCCTTATACTTGATGTCGCCGGGCTGCACGTCGCCAAACATCTGCTTGGGAGAGTTACGGATATCGTCGTAATCCTTGAAAAGGCCCTGCGCGACCAATCCGCGGAGCTGATCCACGCGATAGCCCGTCTGATACTGGTAGGGATAGACATTGTTCTCCACATCGTAGTTGAGAATCGTGTTGCGGCTGTAAGTCATGTTGCCACGCAGGGTGAAAGTCACGTCGCCGAAGCGGTCTTCATAACGGAAGAAACCATCAAAACCTTCAGACTTGACGGCACCGACATTGGCCGAGGGATTCGACTCCAGACCCAGGATGCCGGGAAGGAATTTGCGCTCCATGTAGATGCCGGTACGCTTCTCGTGGAAATAGTCGACCGTAAACGACAGGCGGTTGTTAAGGAATGTCGCGTCAAGACCTACGTCCTGCTTGGTTGCGACTTCCCAGGTTACGTTGGTGGAAGCGAGTGACTTGTAGTGCATACCCTGCATCCAGTCGGGACGCGTGGGGGAGCCTATGGTTCCGAAATTATATATATTGCCGCCGATCTGTTCCAGCTCGTAGAGGTAAGGGAAGCGGTTGTCACCCAACCGGTCATTGCCGACCTTACCGTAAGAATAACGGAATTTGAACATGTCGAGCCATGTGCCGGCCCATTCCATGAACGGCTCGCCGGCGAGGTTCCAGCCGGCGGAGGCTGCGGGGAAGAATCCGTAACGGTGACCGTCGGCGAAATTTTCGGAGCCGTTGTAACCGAAGTTCACGTCGGCGAAGTATCGCGATTTGAATCGATAGGACACCTGTCCTGCGAGTGCCATGTTCTTGCGGGCCACACCGTTCTTGATGTCAGAGCCGATATTCTGGGTAGAGGTTTTGTTGTCATAAGTGTATTTCAGGTTGGCACCGATGTTGTGGGGCCCGAAATCACGGTTATAGCTGAGAAGCAGGTCGAGGAAGATTCGGCGCGATCCGTCATTGCCCGAAGATTGCGTCATAGGCGACTGGTTGGCCATATGCTGGAATTCCAGCTCGCCGGTGTCTTTCTTACGTCCCGTGGCATACCAGAGTTCCGGAGACTGGATACGGTCGATAAAATTGGTGTTATAAGTGTCGTATCCGAAACGTCCGGTGAATTTGAGCCCTTTGGTCACGAAGTCGAGTTCCTGCTCCAAGGCGACATTGTTCTGGAGATTGTTGTCCCATCCCTGGCGATAGCCCGACTGAGTGGCCATGACCCACGGGTTGACCCTTACTTTGTCACCGCCCCCGAGGTTTATCATAGGGACATAGCCGTTGCTGTACATCACCGGGGTCAGGATCGCATTGTAGCCGAAAAGTGACAGCCAAGTGTCGTCATCGCCCACGCCGGGAGTGTTGCGTGTCGACAGGTCGCCGGCGGTGCCAAGACGGAGGATGGTTGACTTCGACAGGGTTATGTCGAGATTCAAACGATAGTTCCAGCGGTTGTAGTTGGCGTTGGTGTTGTATTTGTCACGGAGGGTTTTGTCGGTTTTGTACATACCCTCGTCAGTGACATAGGAGATGGAGGCGTAGTAACGTGCTTTAGGACCGCCGCCGCTTATGTTGGCGTTCACGCGATAGCTCATCGCACCGTCTTTAAGCACCAGGTCTGTCCAGTCGACGTTGGGGTAGAGGTCCGGATCAAGGCCGTTGCTGAAGAGCTCGAGTTCTGTCGGTGTGAAATAAGTCCCCTTGCTGCGGGTGATATACGCCTCATTGAGGAGGGACGCATAGGTCAGACCATCAGCGAATTTGGGGGTCTTGGTGCGGGTGTTGTAGGATGTCTCGAACTTGACGTTCACATTGAGTTTCCCCTCTTTGCCTCGTTTGGTTGTGATGAGCACTACGCCGTTGGCACCCTTGGATCCGTAGATGGCTGTCGCGGACGCGTCTTTAAGAACGGTGAATGATGCGATGTCTTCGATATTGAGGTCATCGATGTTCTCCCTCTCGAAACCGTCCACGAGGATATAGGCTGATTTTGAGGCACCGAATGTGGAGATACCTCGGATCCAGAATTCGGAAACATTCTTGCCGGGCTGTCCTGAGCTCTGCATGGCCAGGATACCGGGGACGTTACCGGCCAGGGCGTTAGACATGCTGGAGGTGCTGTAATGTTTCAGGTCGTCCATGTTGACATTGGCCACGGCTCCGGTCACGGTGATTTTTTTGCGCGCTCCCATACCGGTCACGACCACCTCCTCCAGGGCGTTGGAAGAAGGTTTGAGCCTGAGGATGTTGCCTTCATCCTTGAGATTCCGGAGGGCAATTTCCAGCGGTTCGTAGCCGACATAGCTGATCACCAGGAGTTTGTTGGGGTCGTTTATGTCAATCTTGAAGTTACCGTCAATGTCGGTCATGGTGCCGGTATTGGTGTTCTTCACCATTACCGAGGCCCCGATCAGAGGCTCTTCGTCGTCACTTCCCATGACAGTTCCGACATATTCTTTGCCTGTCGCCAGTGAGGTGGTCAAAGCCATCCCCGCCAACAGGGTCATAAATCTCTTTTTCATTGCAATGATTTATCAGTTAGGAGATGGTTTATTCAGTAGGTTCGGGATCAGGAGTGGGATCAGGCAGCATGTTGTCCTCGGTTTCCCATCCGATAGTTCTTATGCGGCGATTGGTCTGGTCGAGCACATAGAATATCTTCGATTCCTCGTCGTAAACAATGCCCGAGACATCGCGGAAACGGGCTCCGTTACGCAAGTCGCCGTCCTCGCTTCCCCAGATGTTGCCATTGGTGGAGGGGGAGCGCCCTGCAAAGGTCCGCACAAGGCCGTCGGGAGTGATGTAGCGGACACACCATCCGCGGCAGTCGGCCAAGTAGTAGTCGTATATGTCCTCGCGACCCTCGTCGATATAATCCTGATTCTTTACGAAGACCCCTTGGTAAGGTTTGTCGAATCGGGCGTTGGATCCGACTGCGTCCATCCATCCGGCGATGCCGTTGGCTCCGGCAATGATATAGGGGGTCGTGAATTCCATCTTCTTCTCATCGTAGTCGGTGCGCAAGATGTAATTCCGGTTTATCACCGTAAGATAGGCATACTTGCCGCTGGGATGGATAGTGATCTGGAACTCATAGGATGGATCCATGATCTTGAAAAGCTCGCGGAAACAGCCGTCTTCCTTGTAGCCCGTCCATTTCACGGGTTCTCCCTTTTCATCGACCACCTGGCCGTTGACAGTGTTGAAATAATCGTCAAGGTTCATCCGGAAGAGCTCTCCGTTGGAGTAACTGTTGAAATACACCTCGCCATTGCGGGGATGAACGGCCACACCGTTACACTGTTTGTAGGCGACAAGCGGCTGACATGAGGAGCTGTCGCTGAAAGTGCCGTCAGCATTACGCCTGACGATCCACACGCTTGTGGAATGGAAATTGTTGTCATCGCGGTCGGTGGAGACCAGCATGTACTTGCCGTCGAGTGTGAATGCTATGTTGCGCAGGCGCTTGTTCTGGAATTTGTTGGCTGAAATCATTTTGGTAGCCTCCCGCTTGGTCAGGTCGAGCTTGGCCACGAAACCGTCGCCACGATCGTATGCGATGTATATCCAATCGGGGTGCTGGGGATCGAAGGCCATGCAGCCCTCATTGCTGAAGCCGCAGCAGATGTCGAAGGAACCCCACATCTCCCCTTGGTCGTCTTGCTCATTGCGATAACCGCAAAGCGTCCCGACGACTCTTTTCGGCTCATACTTGAATTTAGCCGGAGCCACTGCGGTATGTGTCTTGCCGTCCGGTCCGTCGACAGAGATCTTGATTTCACCTGAGAAAGCTCCCGAAGGGATGTAGGCATAGAGCTTGTCGCTCATGACATTGACCACGACCGCCTCCTTGCCTCCGATTTCGAGGGTCAGATCATCCTTGGAAATGCCGAAATTCTGTCCTTTGACAATTATCTGATCCTGATAACCGCCCCTTTCTGGTGTAAATGAGCTGATGACAATAGGCTTTGACGGATCAAACGGCATCGAAGTGTCAATTTCCGTGTTGTCGTCATTACATCCCACCATCATTGCAGAGATAAAAGCAATACCGACAATCCTGAGGCAGTGCTGATATCTCATCCTTAACTTTTTTAAATTCATGGTAGATATATTAATTTGGTCAAAAATACTCCTTGAACAGGCTGCAAACCTGATGGTTCTTCCAAGGTCCCCGGGATCAAAGAATCCCGGAGACCTTAGAATGCCATCTAAAAACAATCTTTAATTACCCTGAATATCAGCCTATGTGTGTATACTGGTTATTTGAGGCGTTTGGCCAACATTGGCATCCAGTGGCCGCCGATCACCGAACGAGCCATGAATCCTACCTTCTCACCGGTCTTGGTGTCATACCAGTCAGATATCGCTACGCGAGTAGGGGTCTGATCGATATAATCATAGAGAGGATCAATAAACTTGGTCAGAGTCTTATTGTCGGGTGACATGGAGGCTGTCCACATGATCCAGTCGCTCTTGGTGTAATCCTTGCGGTTGTCGAGCGGCAGGCCGTACTGGTTCTGTTTCTTGAGATAATATGCAATCTCATCACGCATCACCTCGGCGGGGAAAATGTCTGTGTCCCAGAGCTGATCCCAGATCATGTTGTATTTCTGGCTCCATGTGTCGGGACGGTCAAAGGCCAGTCTGTAATGCGTGTCGCCTTTCTTGCCCTCACGCGCCTTTTCTACCCAGACGGCGGCCATTTCTTTGGCACGGTCGTTGTATTTTTTTGCCGTGGCCTCATCCCCTTTCATCCTTGCCATCTCGGCAAAGCCGGCGATACCCATTATGGCCTTTACCGAAAGGTTGGCGTTATGAGCCCAATGGCCGGCAAAGTCATCGGTGCAAAGCTGGTTCTCTGGATCCTGGCCATTCTCGGAAAGATAGTCGGCCCATGTCTTGAGGATGTCCCAGTAGCGGTCGGCGTATGAGGTGTTGCCGTCGAGTTTGGAACACATGGCGATCAGTGTGAGCATGTTGCCGGCCTCTTCAAGAGGCATGTCTCCTCCATACACCTGGCCGTTTGCCAAGGGATATTGACCGAGGTCATGCGCGGCGAAAGGTTTTGTCCACCGTCCCGACTTGCTGTAATCCATGATGGAGGTCATCATGGCCTTCTGCAGCTCGGGATTGTAAATCAGGAACAATGGTGCTTCCGGATATGTGAGGTCAACAGTGTTGACACAGCCGTTGGAGTCGTTTTCCTTGGAGAAGAACAGGAGATTTCCCTCATCATCCTTAAACAGTTTGTGGGCTGCGATCACATGGCGGTATGAGCCGGACAGGATTTCGGCATATTTCTTTCCGGCCACGGCGAAAGCATCGTCATATATCATCTTGTCAAATGCGCGGCAACGGTTCATGATCGAGGCATAAGAGCTGTTGAGCATGTTGAACATGTCAAAGATCGACACGTCGCCGCCATGAGCCCAATAAGCCTGATATTGCTTGTGGAAATACTCTATGTCCTTGATCTCGTCGTAGCCGATGAGAGTATAGCTGGCGGCATGGCTGGTTTTGCCGAAATCATGTACGTAGGCCAGTATGGGGGCTTCGGCGGCATTCGCTGCCACTATTTCCTGAGGCATGGACGCGGGAAGGTTGCCGGTACGCATGAATGTGTTTTTTATCGTATCGTCCGCGCCGATGGCCACTTCTCCGTTTATGGCCGGCAGATAGAGATAGCCCCAGTCAATACAAATATGGTCGCCGCTCTTGGCAAGGATGGGCTGTTGGATAGTCCCGGTCTTGGCATATTTTACCCCCTTGTCTTCGACGATCGAGGTCCGTGTGGGCTGGTTGTCGGTATTGGTGGCAATCTTTGGCGACGCGGTGAGCATTAGCTGCACGTCATGTTCTTTCCCGTCGGTGCTGTTTACCTGATATGAGATATAATTGACCGGAGAAGACAACAAGTCGTAGTTGTCAATAAGCATCGGAGCCGTGAACACCACATCAAGTTCCACAGGTCCGCACTCGAAAGTGTAATATGTGGAGGTGGCCAGCACGTCGACGCTTTTCTGTTTCGCGATATTGACGTTTTTATCCACGCCCATCTTCTTTGCATAAAGGCCAAAGTCTGTGAAAGCTCCTCCGGTCGTATTGTGACAGTGGGCGGCTATGATATTCTTGCCGGCATGCAAGTGTTTTTTTATCTCTTGAGTCAAAGGTGCTTCGACACCGTTACGCCATGTCTCGCCTGTTTTGGCGACAGGCACACCATTGACAAATATCTCGAAAACATCATCATGAGAATACATGAGAATCAGTTCCTCGTCGAGATCGCTCGGTCTCAGCTCGAATTCGCGTCTTACATACAGATCGCTGTTTTCGTCGTTCCAACGTGTACGGACATCATTAAGGCCGTCTGAACCGAAAGCTCCTTGGCCACGTTTCCAGGAGGAGTCGTCAAATCCCGGCTTTTCCCATCCGGGTTGTTGCCTGTCGTGGGTGTAGGCGGCATTCCATGCTTTTTCACCGGCCATCGGCACAAGCGTCTCAAGAACCGAGAGAGGCTCGCCCATGAATCGGAATGTGTCGCCATCCACTCGCAATAGTCCTTGGATCGGTTTGTCTGCACTTGTCCAATGGCGGGTTGATCCGTCGGTCAGGTTGTCATAGGGCGACCATATGGAGAAATATGGATCCGATACTATCACCGGCACCGATGGCAACCGCAGGTCGATACTCTGGTAAGGCTGGAATATCTCGGCGTTTTGGGCAGTCATAAGCAATGCTGTCCCCAAGGCAGATATTACCGCTGAAATTCTTGTCATGATATTGGGTTTATGTTTGGCTTATTATTTAGTCGCAAAATTAGCATCTATTAACTAAGCGACATGAAAAACAATGTTCAAATATGTGTAATTTTTAGTCAGCTTGGCTGTTGAACAGGTATTATTTGACCAATGAACAGGTACTTATAACAGACCGTCCAATTGTGAAATAATTGATCAGCCCGTGTCGGATCAACCTTATCTGACAATGATTTTAACCGCAGAACAGGCTGTGCGGGCTATATATATTCCGGGGACGGTCACGGCAACACGACCATATCCGGCTGCATATAATTCCCCTGTCATGGTATAAACGGACACCTCTCCATCGGCGCGGATATCCCCATTCGCGACTACTGATATCCTGTCTTTATCGGGGCCTCTATTCCCTATCGCCTCAATGCCCGATGATTGTTTGCCTCTGGGGATGTAGTGGTTGTTATTCTCGATGACCGCGTTTACAAGCTGCCTTCCTTTTACATCATACGAACCTGCCTGGTCAACCCCGGCAAAGTCCATCATGACCATCCCGATTGGGCCTGCATTGTCTGTGTCTGCAAGGAAATCTATCACAAAAGCGTTGGTGTTGGCCGCATTCTTGCGATAGCTGTCGGCTGTGGAGAAAAGGCCCTCTTTAATGTAGCCGGAAGTATGGTTGATTACCCAGGTGTGACCGTTGTCTTGATTGAGTGTGGTCGAATAGTCAAGCAGATTCTTTATAGACTGTAGTTTTAAATCTTTTTCGGAGCTTCCGACTTCATAAAAATCCTGGACGTATAGACGAGAGTATCCTCGTGATTCCCCCTTGATATTTCCGTTGCCTTGCTCGGAAAAATCGGGACTGTGGTTCCAGCCGGAGATAAAACCGCCTATCGGTCTGGATGAGTACTTGTCACGGCTCAGCAGCAGCATTTTGCCCCGGACATCCTCTACTGTAAGGCCGGGATTGAAATCAACAATACGGCCGGTATATTTCTCCGAACGAAGAAGCCGGGAAATCATGTCGTTCCAGCAACCCTTCTCATCATCATTCTCATGATCATCTTCATGTCGTATGACCACCACTATCCATTCGGTAGGGTATGCCTTAAGGCAGTCGAAGAGCTCATCGAGGGCATCTTCAAAGGTGACATTGGTCTCGACTATGCCATGATAAATTTTCAATATGTCGTTATCAACGGACGGGCGCAGGTCGAAGGCTCTTACCCCTGCCACGAACTGCTCGGTCAGAGAAAGTTGTTGCGTCCGGGCAAAGCTGTCGAGCTTCGTGCCATTGCCTGTCGCGGCATCATGGGCTCCGGGTATTGAAATCTGATCGAGGTATGCCGTGGGGGAGAGGTGTTCCATCCATGCGACATCTGTTTGGCCATGTTCACTGAGGCCTGACGAATGTTGCTGTGCTGACATTGTCATACAGGCACCCATAAAAATGGCAGAAAGGGCCTGCTTGAAATTTATCATAAAGGATATTAGATTTTAAAGATTAGTTTTATCACTCGGACAACTTGTGTCTGCAAAATTAGCCGGTCAAAGTCAGAGCAATTATAAATCATGATTCAATTATGGCCAAAAACAAGTCACATGGATCGTTTTTTGACAACACTTGGTTATCCAGGAAAAACTTCCCTGAAAATCGGACTCCCCGAGACATGTACAATACAGATAAAATAAAAACGACAATTGGTTTTGTCAGTATTTCTCTTTTTTATAACTTTGTGTTATAAAATCTATATCATGAAAGTATTATGTAGCATACTCGTCTTGATTATTGCCGCCGCTTTGTCAGGATGTTCAAAGCATCCTGAGACAGAAGTCACCGTCTTGTTTGAAGATGGGGCATATCCGTCGGCGGTGGAGCATAATGGTACTTATTACTATATCATGCAAGGGCCGCGTGTGGGGGTTCTTACTCTTTATTCATCTTCTGACATTTCAAAAATAGCCCAAGGGGAGACGCGGGATATTCTGAAGTCGGAAGATTATAAAATGCACAATTTCTATTCGCCGGAGCTACATAGGATCAAGGATAAATGGTATGTCTATTTCGAGGCCGATGATGGCGACAACACTGACAATCACCAGCTTTATGTACTTGAAAATCCGTCAGACGATCCAATGTCAGGAGAATGGAGCCTACACGGACCGATAATTACCGACAAAGATTGGAATTTCGGGCTTCACCCATCGACATTCGTTGTCAAAGACAGGCAATACCTGATCTGGTCCGGGTGGCCTAAACGTCGTATAGAAAACGAGACACAGTGTATTTTCATCGCGGAGATGTCCAATCCGTGGACAACAAAATCGGAAAGAGTGATGATCTCCCAGCCTGAATATGAATGGGAACGCCAATGGATAAATCCCGATGGCTCACGCTCCCCGTATCCTATTTTTGTGAATGAGAATCCGCAGCCTATGGTATCGCCTGACGGGCGCAAGATCATCATTGCCTATTCGGCAAGCGGAATATGGACTGTCTACAATACCCTCGGCATCCTTTCGGCTTCTACCGATGCTGATCTGTTAAACCCGACTTCATGGGTGAAGCTGCCTGAGCCTCAGTTTACATCGGACAACACCGACAGCATATACGGGACTTCAAACATAGCGATAATCCCCTCTTCAGATTTCTCGGAATACATAATGTTATATCAGGCAAAACAACGTGATTCCGAGGGTGAAGAGCATCAATCGGTAAGAATGAAACGAATCGTCTGTAATGAACAGGGTTTCCCGGTATTCGGAAAACCCTGAACATCTCAGACACAATTAGGATGGAGGTCAGCGGATTGCTTTACGCGTGCTTCCATCGGAATATTTTACTAAATACAGTCCTTTATCGGCTTTTGACGGTTCGATGCTGTATCCGGAGACAGAATAATAGGCCACGGGAGTGGCATCCGATGGCGCGACAAAGTCTGTCGTGATTCCGGCATTTTCGTTCTCATCGACAAACACCGGCACTATTATCGATTCCCGATCGGCGGTGATGGTGTAAGGCTGTCCTTTTGACTTGTCGATATTGAGTGTGATGATACGCGTGCGGCGCGGGTTTGCGCGGGTGTTGTCATGATGCACGTGATAGACATAGCGGATTTTGCCGTCATTATCGAAAAATATATCACCATGCCCCGACCCCCTTTCTCCTACAATGTTACGATGCAGAATCGGTGAGGCCGGATGTTTGGTCCACGGTCCGGTAGGGGAGGGGGCTGTGGCATATCCCACGGCATAGTCAGGACTCAGATAGTGGTTCGCCGAATAGAACATGTAGTACGTGCCGTCGAGTTTTATTACCGTGGGCCCCTCCATTATAGGCGCGCTGGGATATGCTCCGGTGTCTTCCCATTTCTCGGTATTGCGGAAACAGGCTATCGGCTCGCTTTTGAGCAGGAAAGTCACCGGATCGAACTCCGCGACATGCAATATGTTGCCATCCACAAAACGTACATGATAGAAATAGTATTTCCCGTCGTCATCTTTGAAAATGAAGGGATCGATGTTTTTCGCGCTATTGTCCACGGGCCGTATCGAACGTTGGTTGTAAAGATCGGTCAGGTTGGCGGCCTTGGCTACTGCTGTCTGTTCGTTGGCGGTGTAAGCCAGCAGATACCGGTCGCCATCCTTGAAAATCTGTGGTGCCCAGAAACCGGTTGTGCCGTATGTCTTTTTACCTTTCTGCAGAATCATCGAGTCGGGCATGGCGTATTTCCAGTTGCGCAGGTCAGAGCTTTCAAGCAAGGTGAATCCCATTGGCTCATAGCTGCGTGTTCCGGCCATATAATATTTGCCATCCTCCACATATACGGTGGGATCTGCAAGGAATATTTCGCTTTGCGATGATGACGGACTTTCATTGACATCTGCAAAACCGGAAATCACAGTCGCGCATGCGAGCATGGCCGGCAGCAGGAGACGTTTTGTGTTCATATTCAGATTATCTTAAGTAACTGTCTAAAACTGTTGTTTGCAGGTTATCTCCTTTTTATCTGATGATTGTTTTGATCCCGTTGACGATGAATATCCCCTTGCCCGGGATATTCATGTAACTGCGGCCATACAAATCGTAGATGGCATAATCTTCGTGACAATCCGCCATTACTTCCTGTATTGAGGATGCCGATGAGAAGACCATGTCACGGAACACACCGCGTCCTTCTCCGACGTTTACGACATAGACCGTATGGGAGCCTGTTATAGTGCGGTCAAACTCTACAGTGTGCTGTCTCATGGAGCTGTCCAGGTCTTCAATTTTTGCTACAAGACAATCGTCAGCGATATTGTCGAGGTATATTGCAATTGACGTTTCGTCATCACCGCTTGCAGAGACCGAGATCGCAGAAGCCCCACCGGAAGAGAAATCCACATTCTTGAAACAAAGCCATGAGCCGCATGTGGCTTTGTCTGTGGTTGTGGTGTTACGGGAAGAAAGGCGCCACCATTTAATATCATCCATCATGTCGGCGGTAATCTCGTCATACGCGTTTTTCGCGAATGTACGGTTGACATGGGCATTGAATGCGACCGAAACGGCTGTGGAGGCTCCGAAAGCATCCGTTGAAAAATCCTTGACCTCCTCTCCTTCAATGCTTTTGAAGTTCTCGGGTGTTTTGCTCATCCATTTCGACCAGACCACACCTTTTGAGTTTGAATTCTGGAATGCGTGAAAAGCGTTGTCCTCAAGCCATTGCAGCGGACTCTCGTCACCGATTTCCTCGGCATACAACCTCACATACCTCACCAGTATGCCTTTAAACCCGGAAAGGTCTCCCGTGGCAGTCTGGCAGGCATTGATCACACGCAGGCTATTGTTTGCGGTCAGGCTGTTATAAGCCCATTTATACACTTTATCGGCATAAGACTTATAAGAGGTGTCGCCTGTGAGCCGGTACAATTTGATTGAAGCCCCTATCATCGTGCCCTGGTTATAGGTGGATCCCCAATAGTTGCCGACGTTGAATGTGGTCCAGTCATCGGACCATGAACCGCTGTCCCATATATGTCCGTCATTCTTATCGCAAAGAGTGTCGTACTGGGCTTTCCAAAGTTTTTTTGCCCGGTCGAGATATAGGTCCTCGCCGGTCATCTCGTAAAGATAGCATAGCGCGATAATCGCCGGACCGTTGATACAGGAATTTGAACCGTGGTCGGAGGCATTCTGGCTCCAGCGCAGGGTGCCTGCGGGTTGAATGGCACGGGCATACATTCGCTCGAAGTTTTCACGGGCGAGGTCAAGATAATCCGGGTCACCGAAATATTTGTAACCTCTGACACAAGCCAGCACCATCCATGCGATATCGTCATTGAAGGCGTTGTAACTCCAGTCGCGACCCTGACGGGCCAAGAAATTCGATACCAGCTGCTGATAATAGTTCTGGTATTTTGCGTTTCCTGTAGTCTCGAAGGCATCGAGGATGACTTCTATCATCTCCGCGTCACTCCAGAACCCTCCGCTCCCCAGCAGATATCCATTATAGCCGGGCCGATAGTACTGGTTGATGAATCCGGTCATCATGCGGTCACGGATTCTGGCATCAAATCTCTCCGGAATAATATCTGTGACCTCGTCGAAAGACCATTCAGTCGGGACGCTGACATTTCCGACGGGTCGGAGTGTCGGATGGCTGCCGTCGGCAAGATCCTCAAGCATCACAACGAACGAGCCGTTTGATGACAGGATATTGTAGACATTGTTCTTGCCTGGCACGGCCTGAAGTTTCCAGGCCGCATTCCGTTTAACAGTGGAACTTGTCAACGTCGAGCCGTCTTTTGCCGAAGTAGGTGTGCAGATATACTTGTCTTTATAGCCGCAGCGCAGTGAAACGGTGCCATTGCCGTTATCTGCCAACAGCCATTTCTCTGCCGGAGTGTCGGTTGTTGTCCAGGCAACTATGTCAGATCCGTTTGCAATATCGGAATTTTCGGGTGACAGGCATTTTGACTGCGAGCTTATGGTATAGTACCTGCCCGGTGTCTGGGCTCCGGAAGTCGCGGATGCTCCCAACAGCAGACACCCCAATAAGACAAATTTTTTCATTTATACAGGATTTGATGAATTATTATTAGAGGTTTTGGAATTGACATATTCTTTAGGACTCATTCCGAAACGTGCTTTGAAACACTTGGCAAAATATGACGAGGAGGTGAAGCCGGCCCGTTCTCCTGCTTCCGTCACTCTGAGACCGGCTACAAGAAGGCGGGCGGCATAGTCAAGACGGAAGTTTTTCAGATAGTCGTTAGGCGACAATCCGGTTACCGACTTGAGCTTGCGATAGAAGGTTGAACGGCTCATATTCATGAGTGTCGCCAACTCGTCTATGGAAAATTCCTCGACCAGAATCTTTTCCCGTATATAGTCGTTGAGCGTTTCTATGAATTCCGTGTCAACCTGATTTATAAAGGGGGCCTCCTGAGTGGCGCTTTCTGCAGAGATGTCGCCTGAAGATATACGTGAATAGAACTGCTCGCGGGTCTTTATCATGTTGGCGAGCTGCAAGGTGATCTGCTTTATCGTAAACGGTTTCTCTATATAGACATCCGCGCCGCATTCCATGCCTTCTTCCTTGGCCTCGCTGTTTGTCTTGGCTGTCAGGATTATGAATGGGATATGGGAGAATCTGACATCCTGTTTTACTTTCCGGCACAATTCCGCGCCACTCATGCCCGGCATCATGAAGTCACTGATAATGAAGTCGACCTCTATCCCGCTGTCAAGCTTCTTCAATGCTTCATCTGCGTTTTCGGCCGTGATGATGTTATAGTTCTCCGAAAGCAACCCTTTGATGGTGTTGAGCAGTTCGACATTGTCATCAATGAGCAGCACGGATAATTCATGTTGCCTGCAGGTGTCTGATCCGGCGGCGCGGACCTCCGGGGAAGGCATCGTTTCTGTCGGCGTTTCTGACATGCCGGCAGTTGCCAAAGGCAATGTTATCGTAAAGGAGGCGCCCCCGTTGCTGTTGTTTTCAGCCTTTATGTCACCTCCATGCGCCCTGACTATCATTTTCGCATAGGCAAGTCCCATGCCGGTCCCGAGGGAACCGGCGACATTGTCATTATTGACCTGATAGAATGAATCAAATATTTTCTCGCAATCATCAAACGGAATGCCGGGGCCGTCATCTGAAACAGTAATCTGGAATAGCCCGTCGGCCGTCTCGGTCAATGCCACCTCAATGCCGGTTCTACAGTATTTGACCGCATTGCCGATAATATTCATCATGACGCGGTCGATTTTACCCGCATCAATTGATGCTATCACTTCTCCCTGAGATGTGTGTAATGTTATACTCCGACCCGCAGCCTCCATCGGATGCTCAAAACGGCCTACAATCTCCGAAATGAACCTGTTGATATTCCTGCTTTCCGGGACAAGATGCACCTCTTTATTATTTTCAGCCTTGTGGAATTCAAGCAATTGGCTGATAATACCGAGGAGATAATTCACGTTTCGCCGTACAGAGGTAATATGCTTTTTGCTGTCTTCTATTTGGAATTTCCCCTGATTGAGATCATCGGCCATCTTTTCAAGCGGTAAGCTGATCAGGGTAAGAGGTGTTCTGATTTCATGCACGAGGTCGATGAAAAATTTCATCTTTGATTCATAAGATTCCCTCTCCTGCTGGTGCTTGAGTGTTTCCATGCGCTGGTTGTAATGGCGGCGGATACGGTTGCGGAAAAGCATCCCTGTCACATAAAGCGCCAGCACAAAGAGCACCGCGTAGATCGTATAGGCCCACCAGCTACGGTACCATGGAGGAAGCACGATGATCGTAAGACGTTGTGTGTCCAGGTCAGAACCGAAACTCGGTTTGAGCAAGAACGTATATTTACCCGGGCTAAGATTCGTATATGTCGTTTCTGAACCGGCATCATCTATCCACCCCTCATCGACTCCTTCAAGTTTATAATTATACCGGACATCCGGCATACTGTTTCCGCGTGAAGCTGAAAGATGTAGAGTGAAGCTATTGTGGGAATAAGGAATCTTTATCTCATCAGTAAGATAGAGTAATTTGTCAAGTCCCAGATCCTTTATCTCATTACCATTGCTTTCAGCATATGGGAAAGAAATTGACTGGACGTAGGAACGTGCTTTCTGGCTGTCAGGGTTTATCTTGTTGGGATCGAAAAGCCAGAGATTTTCGTCACAACCGAAAAGAATGCGGCCATCCGGCAGGGGACATGCGGCCATTGTGTATGAATTCGCATTTGCCGCCGCCGGATAAGTGAAATAAGCAAGATGATGATCAGGCGTAAGCTTGGCAAGACCATAGCTGCCGCCAAGCCACAGATTGCCGTCTCTATCGTTGAAGACATTGGAGACCGGACTGTCTTTAGGCAGCACGACATCAAGTTTTACAAAATCATCCTGTCCTTCATCAAAAGAGAAAATATCATTGTCCTGACTGATCAGCCATAAAGTGCCGTTTGTGTCAAGATGTGAGAGACGTACAGGAGTCTTGTCTATGACTGTGCTTGAAAAAGGTCTGAACTGGTGGGAGGCGTGTTCTTTCATGTAGATAATATTGCTTGCGGTCACAAGCCAGACACGCCCCGCGCGATCCTCCTCTATGGCTATGAACGGAATATGATTGTCTATTTCTCCTATTGTGGTAAACGTCTTTTTCTTGGGATCAAATTTACACACTCCCCAACCGGTGAGCACGTAATACTCATCGTTGCTTGTATGATAGATATTCTTGATGTTGTTGCTGATGACTGCGTATGGAGTATTGTCGTTATACGCAAACTCCTCTACGTCATTCGTGTTCAAGTCCCATAGGATTACGCCGTTATTGATGGTGCCCACATAAATACGCCCTTCGGTGACCGCCATGTTGGTGACATTTACTCTGTCCTTGACGGGCATCACATCATGTCGTATTGTTTTATCCGATATGTCATAATAGGAAACACCCGACTCTGTGCCTAACCATACGCCCTTGTTGTCTGACGACAGGCGCATGTCGGTGATCCTTTCATCAGAGTCTGATTCGTTTGAGAAATCCAGTTTCAGAAAATCATTTGGAGTGGGAAGTATGTATGACAGTCCTCCGAAACGCGACAATACGACAATACTGCTGTCGTTGTCATAAGTGATCTGGGCAACGTCGTAATCGTCAATGATTTTGTCACTGATCCGATTGCCGGGGATGTCATAAAGCCATACGCCGCTATCGGTGCCTAAAAGTATTTTTGAGTCATTGGTCGGACTTACACAATTGATCTGGCTGTAACTTTTGTCTTGATGCAGACACGCGACAAGCCGATTCTCTATATCGTACCTGAATAATTTGTTATGCGCTGATATCCATATTTCATTACCTATGCTCGCGAGCCGGATCATACGCTTGTCGGCCGCATATTGGGGTAATACAAAACTGTTGACAAATCCCCCGGCGGTATTAAACACATTTACTGTACCATCCATGCACACGGTGTATACGCGGCCGTCGCTGCCGATAACCATGTCGTAATAGAAAATCCCGTTCCGGCTGTTCTGCACGAGTGTGTGGCTTTTCTCATCAAGGATGAAAATTCCCTGGCCATAAGTAAGTATCCAGATTGTGCCATTGCCGACATCACATATTTTCTGGACCGTGGAGCTGATCGATACTCCGTATTTCGTCTTGTAGGAAAATGGTTTGGAGATGTTGTTTTTCCGATCAAACACATAAAGACCATCGAGATCACCAAACCAGATGTCGTTGCCGTGTTCAAATATTGTGTTGATATTTTTGCGTTCGGTGCCGTCCAGAACACCAGGCCATGAATTTATTACTGAGTTGTAATTTCCGTCATAGCAGCATATACCTGAAGTGGTACCGATCCATAAAAATCCATATTTGTCCCTCAGGAGGCAGTTATTGCTTTTCCCCTGTGGGACTCCTGAATTAACAATCATTCCAAATTTACTGCTTTCAGCTGCCGCAGACGACACTGATATTGAGGCAAATATTAGTGAAAGAAAGATATTTGAAAGTATAAATAATTTTCTTTTCATATAGAACCTTTTGGCGTATGATTATAAGACTTCAGGATGTAAAATTAGTAAAATTTTTAAATAACAAAAAGAGAGGCCGACAATCCGGCTCTCTCTTTTTGTTTTAGTTTAGATCAGAGCTTATCGAACAATGAATTTTTTACCATTCTGGATATATATTCCGGGAACGGTCGGGTTGATCACCCTGATTCCCTGGAGATTGTAGATGTTATTGTCAGAAGGATATTGCTTATTGTCTGTCACAACTTCGTCAATACCGGCTGACAATGCTTGCTCTACCTCCTCAACGGTGGTTTCCGCGCCATAGTAGTTGAGACGGAAATTGTCTATCACAACCCAGTCTTCGGGGGAACCCTGTTCATCTTTGCCGACACCGATAACGAGGTCTTCGTCACCTTTGGCTACTGTGAAATGGACCGGATAGAGACCGGAACGGAAATAGTTCGCGGCCTGATCGCAATATTCGGGTATTTCATACTTGGTGCCTTCCGCGCTTGTCACGACACGACCCTCGCCCGGAGCCTTAAAGCTTTCGCTGAGGATATTGGGAAGGTAGGCTTCCCCTTCTGCACCGGCATAGATATAAGCGTTTCGCAGGGGTTCGAGATCGGCCTGGCCTGTGACTTCTTCAGTTGTGTTATGACGGCCATTGCGATAGAAACCGTTGGCATGGAGTACATAAACGCCGGCCGGAAGCCCTGCAACCATCTGGCTTGCGTCGAAATCAGTTGAGTTCCAAGACTCAAGGCAGAAATCGTTACGGTTGCTGCCACGTTCCCAAATTGCTCCGTTGTTGATTGTCCAGGCAGTTTCCACCGGTTCGCGCTGGTTGAATCCCGGTGCGACGATAGCAAAGGTTGCGTCAACCGGATTATTGAGAGATGCGGTTTCAAGCAATTCCTCGCGTTCAGCTCTTGTGACCAGTTTCCACTGCGCGTTGGGATTATCCTTGCCTTCCTCGAATTTGGGTGAGCGACACTCTGTGCTGACAGTGGTTTCATTACCCTGGCCGCCATCGGTGCTTGCATACGGATCCCATGTCATATAAGCATCCTGCCAGTCGCCCTGGACAATGTTGAATACATTCTGCTTGCCTTCAACCGGGAGGAATTTCCAGCCGCCTCCGGCATCCATTCTTGATCCGTCCATATATCCGCGATAGCTCAGGTAATGTCTGTCATCTCCGTTATAAAGACCGGTCTCGATTGCAAAGGACTGGTTGTCAGCATTCTCTTCTTCGAGAGTGAGAAGAATACCGGGCATCCCGAGAGCTGCGTGTGCACCCCAGTCAGCGCCTCCGCACAGGAACTGTTTCTTGCCTACATTATAGAGATAATACTGACCTCCGGCAACTGGAGCCTGGCCGGGGAACACGTCGGGATGCGTGATGGCAACTGCCGCACGGCGCAGGTAACGAAGCTCGCGGAGGGCATTTACATAATCATCACGGGTTTCTGCGGCATTGAACATTGCTACAGCCGAGGACACATCGATACCTGCGGCATCGGTGATCTGTTTTGTCGCATTGAAAGCTTCAATCTCGCTCATGGCTGAAGTCACGCCTGCAATGAGTTTGTAAAGATCATACATTGCCAGACGAAGAGCGGTAGGATTATTGCCTGCCTTCGCTTCGTTGGCTCTTGCAAGAGCTGCAGCCACAGCCGGTGTGGAGGGCAATTTTTCTGCCTGGCCGATCACAGTGGCAAGTTCACTCTTGAGCTTGCTGCAATCCTGTGCGGGAGTCGCGGCGCTCACATATTTGAGCTGGAAATTGTCATATACCAGCCAGTCATCTGCAATGCCGTCAGGTTTGGAGATACCCAGAATGAGAGTCCCGTCGGTCACAACGGCATCGATCCATTCATTGAAGCCAAGTCCCTGATTAAATACGTTGGAAGCATTGTCAAGGTTGTTGGGCACCCAGATGCCGGCGCTCTCTATATTATATGAGAACTGATCCGCGACCTCATTGGGTGAGGAGATTTTTGACAGGGGCATGAGTTTGGCCTCGTTTGCTCCGGCGAAGTATATCGCACGCTGAACTTCGGTTCCGGCGGTAACTCGCTGTTGGAATTCAGAGTCATCTACCCGGCCGTCACGGTAATATCCCTGTACATTGAGCTTGTATGTGCCGTTGGGCAGCCCCTCGAGCACAATATAGTGGACATAGTTCTGGGCATTGTTCCAGGCTTCGCGAACCTTGTTGCTCATCGTTCCGCCGTCGGTGACATTGGAGTTGCCTGAATAGTGTAATGTCCAGAGGCTGTTTCTGCTGTCATTCATGGCGAAACCATTTCCGGGAATAAGCCATGTGGCATCGGATTCTCCGGAAGCGGCTTCCGATTTCATGACATTCAGGCGGTCTTGACGGGTCACAAACTGCCAGGTGTTGTTGGTTTCGGCATAAGACTGGAGCCTCCCATCGGATTCGCCGAGCAATGACTGCTCAGGATTGCCTTCTCCACCTACCGCAGTGATTTGATAGCCGTTTGTCACCCCGTCCTTTTCGACAGGTGTGATCTGCCATACCGTGACAGGCTGGCCGGTGTCCATGTAGAAACGGTCATTGCCTCCGGCGATGCTGTTGTTCCCGCCAAATTTGGGATTCAGCTGGTAGCCATTGTCGAGTTTGATTACTTCGAGGTCAAAACCTACGTTTCCAAGAGCGGCGTGGGTGGTGTGCTTTCCACTCTCTACTTGGTACATAAAGAAATCACCACTTCCATCTGCGGGCAGTACAGAGCCTGCATAAGGTGACGCTCCCGTCATGGCAAGCGAGGTGATCACGCCCATGCCTAAGAGTAAATGTCTCTTGTCCATAAAGATTGGATTTGTTAATTAAGTTTAGCTATATTGGGGATTGGTCTTTCGGCTTGTTTAAGGTTGTAGCATGGCTTACGACGCAAAATTAGGGCTTTGCTGTTTCGTCGTTGGAAAATCATTGTTCAAAAACGGACAATATCATGTCAATTCAGGCAATATATCCCTTAATGCATTGTCATTGAACGGAGTTTGCAAGTGTTTGAACAGACGTTTGCGATAAAGACTATTATGAATGTGTAATTTTGTGACAAACTTAAATCTTATTATTCACCACATGAAACCTGTCTCAAAAGCATTTCTTGCCATGTCTGTGTTCGGGGTGTTGTCGCTCCCGTCTATGGCTCAGACAGCGGAGGATTTTGTCCCTTACCGGCAGTCGGAGTTGCGTTTGCCCTCAGTGCCGATTCTCATCAATGATCCGTATTTTTCCATTTGGTCTAACCAGGATGACCTCAATGGAGGAGCCACCACTCACTGGAGCCTGCAGGAAAAGGCCGTCGACGGTCTTCTTAGAGTCGACGGTACTACCTATCGATTTCTTGGACATCAAAAGAAAAACCTGCTCAAACCGATAGCCCCCATGACAGTCGATGGCCCGGGCTGGTCAGGGAAAGTAAACTACAACAGGCAGACCGGTGATGAGTGGGCGCAACCTTCCTTCAACGACTCATCGTGGCAGACCGAACAGGCCGCCTGGGGTACCCCGGGAGAATACCCGTCGGTCAACAACACATGGACCGGTGACGACAAGGACATCTATGTACGCCGCAATGTGGAGCTCTCCAACGCAGACCTCACCAAGGATTTGTGGGTGAAATTTTCCCATGACGATGTTTTTGAGCTGTACATCAATGGCACGAAAATAGTTGAAACCGGCCTGACATGGCTCCAAGGTGAGGAGCAAAAACTCACAGCGGCCCAAAAGGCATTGCTTAAACCGGGCAATAATGTCATCGCAGCTCATTGTCATAACACGAACGGAGGGTCATATATAGATTTTGGCCTGTATGAAAACGTCCTCTCTGACAATAACGCTATCAGACAGGCAAACCAGACCGACGTGGATGTGATGGCTACCAGCTCATATTACGTATTCGAATGTGGCCCGGTAAAACTTGATGTGGTTTTTACCGCCCCGCTTCTTATCGATGACCTCGATCTGATATCCACTCCTATAAACTATGTGTCATATCAGGTGACCTCGACCGACGGTCAACCACATGATGTCCAGTTCTATATCGGCACAACACCGCAATTGACGGTCAACGAGATGAACCAGCCGACCGTGTCGTCTATAGTGACTGAAAACGGCACAAAGTATATCAAATCAGGGTCTAAGGAACAAAAAGTGCTTGGCCGCAGCGGTGATTTGATTTCCATTGACTGGGGTTACCTTTATATCCCGGCCATCAATGGCAAGGTCTCGATAGCCTCCGGCATAGAAGGGGAGAACTATTTCGTGACCAACGGAAAGCTGGCCGACACCCCGGCCGGACAGACCTTTGCGAGCACCAACCGCAGCGATATGCCTGTCCTTTCATTCATGAACGACCTCGGAAAAATCAAAGAGGGCCGCAGTTACATGATGATAGGCTATGACGAGATATACGATATGCAATACATGCATAAAAACTACAAGGCATATTACGCGCGCGACGGAAAAACGATCTTCGATGCGTTCAAAGACCTGAATAAAAATTACAACAGCATCATGAAACGTTGCCGCGCTCTTGACAAGACAATCTACGAGGATGCGTTGGCTGCTGGAAATCAGAAATATGCAGAGCTTCTATCAGGGGTGTACCGCCTTGTGATGGGTGCCCATAAGTTATTCCAGGATGACAAGGGGCAGGCGTTGTATTTCTCAAAAGAAAACAAATCTAACGGCTGCGTCAACACCGTTGACCTGACTTATCCCGAATCTCCCCTCTATCTGATGTATAACCCTACCTTACAGAAGGGTATGATTCTCTCCATTCTCGATTATGCTATGAGCGATGCCCGTAAGGGGAAAAACTGTGCGGCCCATGACCTTGGCCAATACCCGCTTGCCAACGGCATGGTATATGGCGACACAATGCCACTTGAGGAATCAGCCAACATTATAATTCTCGCCAACGCGATATGCCGTATCACAGGTGACGGAGAGTGGCTCAAACCCTATAGGAATGTCCTCCGTACTTGGGCTGATTATTGTTATAAGGAGGGACAAAATCCGGGTAATCAGCTTTGTACGGATGATTTCAAGGGACCCAGCGAGCAGAATACCAATCTCTCTGTCAAGGCAATTATGGCAGTCGCCGCATATGCGGAACTTATTCCTTATATCGGGGCAAACAGCCGTGATATAGAGCGTTTCCAGAACTATGCCAAAAACATGGCATTGCTATGGGAGGCGGATGCCCGCGATGGAGACCACTACCGTATGGAATTCCATAAGGGGGGAACATGGAGCCAGAAATACAATCTCGTATGGGACAAAATGTGGGGTTATAATATTTTCCCGGCTGAAGTCCTTGACAGAGAGATCAAATTCTATCTGACCAAGCAGCAGAAATTCGGCCTTCCGCTTGATAGCCGAGACCTGCAGACCAAGGCCGACTGGATAATGTGGACAGCTGCGATGTCTCCCGATACCGATACTTTCCTCGCTTTCGCTGACCGTGTGTATGACTATGCCGATCAGACTACCTCGCGAATACCTCTCAGCGACTACTATTGGTCAAACACAGGCCGTGATGTCAATTTCAGTGCCCGGTCGGTACTCGGAGGCCTTTGGATGAAAGTCCTGATGGACAAGATTTTGCCCGAACAGGTCAATACCGGATGGGCTCCAAGAGGGAATCATATCAAGACCCGCTGGACTGCTGATGTCAATCCCGAAAATGTACTGCCTGAATATCCGCGTCCTCAATTTGTACGTGACGAATGGTTGAATCTGAATGGACTTTGGGATTATTGCATCACTGAATACAATGGTACCCCCAAGACTTTTGACAATCAGATTCTGGTGCCTTTCCCGATTGAGTCAAGCCTTTCTGGCGTGATGTACCCCCTCGAACCCGGAAAAGCCATCTGGTATAAACGTGAAATAGAGATTCCGTCTGAATGGACCGGCAAAAACGTCGTTATCAATTTCGGGGCGGTAGACTATCAGGCTGAAGTATATGTCAATGGCACCACCGGCCGTTATCGTGTCGGCAATCATGTGGGAGGCCATACCTCGTTCGCTTTTGATATTACCGACAAGGTAAAGGATGGCAAGGCAACTCTTTATGTCAAAGTGATTGACAATACCGACGAGCGCATGCAGCCGGTCGGGAAACAACGTCGTTATCCAAACGGGGGCGGTGATATTTTCTACACTTCTACTTCCGGCATATGGCAGACTGTTTGGCTTGAGCCGGTCGATAAGGCCCATATCTCCAATCTCCGTATAACTCCCGACCTTGACAACAGTTCATTTATCTTTGACATAGCGTCAATCGGAAATCCCTCCGAACTGTTGACAGTAAAAGTCATGGACGGAGACAATGTGGTGGCAACCAAGAGTGTCAACGCGGCTGCCAACAATAATATCGTCCTCAATATCGCAAACGCAAAGACATGGAGCCCGAATTCTCCATTCCTGTATGATGTCGAAGTCACTCTCGGCGACACAGACAAGGTCAAAAGCTATGCTGCCATGCGTAAGATATCTGCCAAAAAGGATGACAACGGCTTCTGGCGTATGCAGCTCAACAACGAGGACCTCTTCCAGTTCGGCCTGCTTGATCAAGGTTACTGGCCCGATGGAATCATGACCGCGCCTACAGACGAGGCTCTTTTGTATGACATTGAAAAAACAAAAGATTGGGGATTCAACATGATCCGCAAGCACATGAAGACAGAGCCTGACCGCTGGTATTATCATTGCGACCGTCTGGGAATCCTCGTATGGCAGGACATGCCATCGCAATACCGCAATCACGAGGCGTGGATCGCCCACACTTGGTTTGAAGATCACGATTGTCAGCAAGATCCTGTTCTTGAAAAGAACTTCCGTGCAGAATGGAAGGATATCATGGACCAACTCTATTCCCATCCCTGTATTGTGGTCTGGACCCCCTTCAATGAATCTTGGGGACAGTTCAAGACAGCGGATATTGTCGCATACACACAGGGTATTGACAACACCCGTCTCGTAAATCCTGCCAGCGGAGGCAACCACTATAAACTCGGCGAGAACACGATCGTTGACCAGCATACCTACGGACAGCCTGTCCTTCTTGAGGAAGGTGTCTTTGACGCAAACCGCCCATACGTTCTCGGCGAATATGGTGGCCTCGGCCGCAATATGCCCGGCAACCGTTGGTTTGAACGGAATTCACAGACCTATAATACTTATTCCGGTGAAAAGTCCATCACTGATGCTTTTGTGAAACTCGTCGACCAGATCTTCAACATCGCTGAGGGATATGACAAAAACGGCAACAAGATGGCATACAGCGCAGCTGTCTATACCCAGACCACCGACGTGGAGACCGAAGTAAACGGCATCATGACCTACGACCGTGAGATAGTCAAGTTTGACGAGGACCGTATCCGGCAGGCTGTCAAGAAGCTGACATCGGTATTCGATAAAGAGTCAGGTGTCGAGGTCCCTTTCGTTGATGGTGGCATCGGCGAGAAGGTCTACTATAACATCATGGGCATGCGTTTTGAAGAACCACAGCCCGGCATAAATATTGTTAAGGAGGCCGATGGCACCGTACACAAAGTCTTATATCCTTCAACATCTTTGAAATAACTATCGGACGGCCGGGGCCATGTCCGGCCCCGGCCGTCATTTTTTACACTCCAATCAATGAACAGATACCTTATAGCCTCCATGCCTCTGCTTCTTATGGGTAATGTGATGGCATGGGCCGAGAATACTCCCGTTGATTATGTGAACCCTCTGGTGGGAACGCATTCCAAACATGAACTTTCTACAGGAAACACCTATCCTGCAACGGCATTGCCATGGGGAATGAATTTCTGGACCCCGCAGACAGGCAGAATGGGAGACGGGTGGGCTTACACATACGATGCCGATAAAATCAGAGGTTTCAAACAGACCCATCAACCAAGCCCGTGGATGAATGACTACGGACAATTCTCGATTATGCCCGTGACAGGCCGTCCGGTTTTCAATCAAGATGAGCGTGCAAGCTGGTATTCCCATAAGGCCGAGGTCTCGAAACCATATTACTACAGGACCTATCTTGCCGATCATGATGTTGTCACCGAGATTGCTCCAACGGAGCGCGCGGCTATGTTCCGTTTCACTTTTCCCGACAACGACTCCTATGTCGTCATTGATGCATTCGACAACGGTTCATCCGTGACCATTGTCCCGGAAAAGAATATGATTGTCGGTTATACCACGAAAAACAGCGGCGGTGTGCCTGACAATTTCAAGAATTACTTTGTCGTGGAATTCGACAAGCCTTTTACATACAAAGCTGTAGTCGCAGACGGAACAATAAATGAGGGAGAACGGGGATCTGTCACAACCGATCACGCCGGTGCGATCGTTGGCTTCAAGACACATAAAGGTGAGACGGTCCATGCTCGTGTCGCATCCTCATTCATAAGCCCCGAACAAGCTCTGCGCAACCTTGGGGAAGTGAACGACAAGACGTTTGATCAGATCATGCAAAACGGCCGTGACAGATGGAACGAAGTTCTCGGACGCGTAGAAATTGAAGACAGCGATATAGACAAACTGCGTACGTTCTATTCCTGCCTGTATCGCTCGGTGTTGTTTCCCAGAAGTTTTTATGAATATGACGCAAACGGCAACGTTGTACACTACAGCCCATATAATGGCGAGGTCCGTCCGGGGTACATGTTTACCGACACCGGTTTCTGGGATACATTCCGCGCGCTTTTCCCTTTGTTGAATCTCATGTATCCTTCCGAAGCGTCAAAAATGCAGGAAGGTCTTGTCAATGCCTATGATGAGAGTGGATTTCTTCCCGAATGGGCAAGCCCGGGCCATCGCAACTGTATGGTCGGCAACAACTCTGCGTCTGTGGTGGCGGATGCCTATCTCAAAGGCATAAGAGGTTACGATGCGGATCGTCTTTGGGAAGCCGTCGTCCATGGCGCGGACAACCATTTGCCCGGAACATCAAGCGGAAGATACGGTCATGAGTTTTATAACCGGCTTGGCTATGTGCCTTACAATGTCGGCATAAATGAAAATGCTGCCCGGACGCTTGAATATGCCTATGACGACTGGTGTATCTATCAGTTTGGAAAAGCGCTTGGAAAGCCGGCGGCAGATATTGAACGCTATGCGAAAAGCGCGATGAACTACAGAAATCTGTTCGACAAGGAATACAACCTGATGTGTGGTAAAAATGAGGACGGTCAATTCCAGCGCCCATTCAGTCCATTGAAATGGGGCGACGCTTTTACCGAAGGTAACAGCTGGCATTACTCCTGGAGCGTTTTCCACGATCCACAGGGCCTGATAGATCTTATGGGTGGCAAGGAGACGTTCAACCATATGCTTGATTCCGTATTCACTGTCCCCCCTGTGTTTGACGAGAGTTATTACGGATCTGTGATACATGAGATACGTGAGATGCAGATCATGAACATGGGCAATTACGCCCACGGCAACCAGCCCATTCAACATATGATATACCTGTATAATTACTCCGGCGAACCATGGAAAGCCCAGCAGCATGTGCGCGAGGTGATGGACAAGATGTACAATGCCAATTTCGACGGCTACTGCGGCGACGAGGACAACGGCCAGACATCGGCGTGGTATGTTTTCTCGGCGATGGGCTTCTATCCTGTGTGTCCGGGAGCCAACGAGTATGTCCTTGGCACCCCATATTTCAAGAATATGAAACTTAACCTTGAGAACGGTAAGAGCGTCGATATCATGACCGAGAACAACAGCGACGACAATTGCTATATTGACGCGATGACAGTCAACGGGAAAAAATATTCAAAGAATTTTCTTTCACACAAGCAGCTTGCCGACGGGGCGAAAATAAGATTTGCCATGAGCGCGGCTCCAAACAGATCCCGTGGCACACTCCCCTCCGACGCTCCTTATTCATTCACCACAGACAAAACTCGAAAATAATGCTTCACATCCCAATGCAATTACGCTATATCATATTGGCGGCAATGTGTTCGACCGGCGCAGTGACATTTGCTGCCCCTGCCGCTCCGGAGGTCTGCAAATGCCCCGCAGACGCAATTGCTGTCAATGACCGGCCGAAGGAATCAGAGCGGCTTTTCCATTCAAAAGCAGTGGAGAGGAAGATCAACGAGGTTGTGTCCCGGTTGAAAAATCCCAAGCTTGCGCTCATGTTTGTCAACTGTTTCCCCAACACGATTGATACAACCGTCCACTTCAGGGAGATGGAGGACGGTACCCCTGATACATTTGTATATACGGGCGACATCCATGCCATGTGGCTGCGTGACAGCGGAGCGCAGGTCTGGCCATACGTGATGCTGGCAAATGAGGATCCGGAGCTTCAGAAGATGATCGCCGGTGTGATCCTCCGGCAGTTCATGTGCATAAACATCGATCCCTATGCCAATGCTTTCAATGACGGGGCGATCCCTGACGGTCACTGGATGACCGACATGACTGACATGAAGCCCGAACTCCATGAGCGGAAATGGGAGATAGATTCCTTGTGTTACCCTATCAGACTTGCCTATGAGTATTGGAAGAGAACCGGAGACACAAGTGTCTTTGGGGAAGACTGGATCAACGCCATAAAGAATGTGTTGCTGACATTCAAGGCGCAGCAGCGTAAAACGGATCTCGGCTCTTATAAGTTCCAGAGGAAGACCGAACGCGCCCTTGACACCATGACTAACGATGGACTCGGCAACCCGGTTAAACCTGTGGGACTGATTGCTTCTGCGTTCCGCCCCTCTGATGATGCCACCACGTTTCAGTTTCTCATTCCCTCCAACTTCTTTGCCGTGACCTCCCTCAGAAAAGCGGCGGAGATCCTTTCGACCGTCAATCATGAAAAGGATCTGGCCGATGAGTGCAATTCCCTTGCCGATGAGGTCGAGAAAGCGCTGCATGAATACGCGGTATATGACCATCCCGAATATGGCAGAATATATGCCTTCGAGGTTGACGGATTTGGTAACCGGCTGCTCATGGACGATGCGAATGTCCCGTCACTTATAGCGATGCCATATCTCGGAGATGTCGACATTGATGATCCTGTTTACCGGAATACCCGCAATTTTGTCTGGAGCGATTCCAATCCATACTTTTTCAAGGGAAGTGCCGGAGAAGGGATAGGGGGGCCTCATGTGGGCTATGATATGATCTGGCCCATGAGCATCATGATGAAAGCATTCACCAGCACCGATGATGCGGAGATCAAGGAATGTATTGAAATGCTTATGGCGACGGATGCCAATACGAATTTCATGCACGAATCCTTTCATAAGGACAATCCGGAGAACTTTACCCGTCCCTGGTTTGCCTGGCAGAACACGTTGTTCGGAGAGTTGATCCTGAAACTGATCAACGACGGCAAACTCGAACTACTCAATTCAATTTGAAATGAAAAAAGTATTTCTTGCAGTCGCGTTACTGTTAAGCCCGGCGTGGCTTGGGGCTGTCAATCCAGTGTTTGAAGGTTGGTATGCCGATCCTGAAGGGGTGATATTCGGTAACAGATACTACATCTATCCTACATGGAGCGACTTATACGAGAACCAGACTTTCATGGACTGCTTCTCTTCTGACGATCTTGTGAACTGGACACGCCACCATGCGATAATTGACACCGAAGAGGTCAAGTGGGCACACAAATGCATGTGGGCCCCAGCCGTGGTCGAAAAGGATGGCAAATACTATCTCTTCTTCTCGGCCAATGATGTCCATGAAGGAGAGATCGGGGGAATTGGTGTGGCCGTGGCGGATACTCCCACCGGCCCCTTCAAAGACCTTCTGGGGAAACCGCTCATAAATGAAATTGTAAATGGCGCACAACCGATAGACCAGTTTGTCTATAACGACAATGGTTCATGGTACATGTACTATGGAGGCTGGGGACATTGCAATGTCGTGAAACTCAATGATACTTTCACCGGCCTGGAAAAATGGGAAGACGGCAACCTGTATCGGGAAGTGACACCGCAAAACTATACCGAGGGCCCGTTTATGCTCAAACGTAACGACAAATATTACTTCATGTGGAGCGAAGGGGGTTGGGGTAATCCCGACTATTCCGTCGCCTATGCCATTTCGGACAGCCCCGTCGGTCCTTTTGAGCGGGTTGGGAAAATCCTTGTTGAGGATCCGGCAGTCGCTTCCAGTGCGGGCCATCATTCCGTGATTCAAATCCCGAATACCGACGAGTACTACATAGTATATCATCGTCGTCCTCTTGGAGACACCGGGCGAGACCATCGTCACACATGTATCGATCGTATGGAATTCAACGAGGATGGCACAATTGCCCCGGTAAAGATCACCTTTGACGGGGTTCCTGCCAGGCCGATATCAATCACCGCGTTTTCAAAGTAAAATACTTGACATCCGGCTGTGATGCCATGAAAGTTTATCAAAGGCATTCAGTTTTGATTCCCGCCTCGATGGAGTCGGTTTCTCTCAATGGGAGCGGGGAAGTCGTATTAGTCACAATTTCATAAAAATAATCGTATGTACAATGAAGATAAACGCATCGTGGCTACGCTCGATGCCGGAGGGACTAATCTCGTATTCGGGGCAATGCGTGGATGTGAGTTTATCGGTCAGCCGGTCACGCTTCCGTCCAATTCGACGAATCTTGACCTCTGTCTTGCAAAGATGGTTGAAGGGTTCCGCCATATCATCAATTCTCTTGAAGAAAGACCCGTCGCGATCTCGTTCGCATTTCCCGGTCCGGCAGATTACCCTAACGGTATCATTGGCGGACATTTGCCGAATTTCCCATGCTTCCGTCAAGGAGTAGCTCTTGGAAGATTTCTGAGCAGGACATTCAACTTGCCTGTCTTTATCAATAACGACGGTGACCTTTTTGCCTTTGGCGAGGCCATGGCCGGTGCATTGCCGGAAATCAACAGGCGCCTTTCAGAAGCCGGATCCGACAAGAAGTATAAAAACCTGCTCGGATACACTTTCGGCACAGGCCTTGGCATCGGGCAAGTAATTGATGGCAGGCTTAACCTTGGCAATAATTCTTGTGTCGAGACTTTCTGTCTCCCTTCACATGAAGATAAGAATATCATCGCCGAAGACTACTGCTCCATAAGAGCGGTGGTAAGGGAGTATGGAAACCTTACAGGTGACGCGACATGTAGTCTGACACCTCGTGACATATGCGAGATTGCCGATGGAAAACGGGATGGAGACAGGGAGGCCGCAAAAGAGACGTTCGCGCGTTTTGGCCGTCAAGCCGGTGACGTTATGGCCACGGCAGTCACTCTCACCGACTCTCTGATCGTCATAGGAGGTGGACTCACAGGAGCCTCCCACCTTATAATGCCCGAGCTCCTGAAACGACTGCGGTCTTCAATAAAATCAATAAACGGGGAAGATGTAAGCCGTGTCCAGCTCAATGTTTTCAATCTTGATGATGAAGTTGAGTTTGAAAATTTCGCGAAAGGTGATTCCCGTCAGCTGAAAGTCTATGGATTCGACGAGTATGTCACTTACGACCCCATGAAACGTACGGGTGTCACGATTTCCCGGCTGGGAGCTTCCAAGGCTATTTCAATCGGGGCATACACATATGCCTTGTCAATGTTGGACAATCAAAACAGCAATCATGAATAAACTCCTTGTCGCGTTTATATCGATACTTTGCGCCATAGCTGCAAATGGGAAAGAACATCTGTCTGTTTCTTTCTCTCCGGCTGATGGCGGGTTTGCCCTTGTTGGAGCTGATATCGTGATTGATTCATCCGATGATAAGCTCATTGGCAACGTCGCTGAAATGTTTGCGGGAGATATGAAGATGGTAACTGGTTCTTCACCTGCCATAACAAACAGACGGTCTGGAAAGCCGAATATAATTTTCGGTACATTAGACAGCAGACACATTAAAAGTCTGGTATCCAAAGGACTGTTAAACGTCGAGACATTGAAGGGTGGAGTAGAACGGTTTCTTGTTTACACCATCGACGGCCGTACTCTTGTTGTCGCCGGAAACGATCCTCGTGGTGCGGCTTATGGTTTGCTGACGTTAAGTGAGAAGATGGGTGTCTCCCCTTGGTTCTGGTGGGCCGACGTTCCGGTCATGAGACATGATGCTGTCTATGTGAAAGCCGATTACGTGTCAGACAGTCCGTCAGTCCGTTATCGGGGTATCTTTATCAATGATGAGGATTGGGGACTTTACGAGTGGTCTGCAAAAACTTTTGAACCGGAGACAGGCAGTATCGGACCTAAGACCTACCGGAAGGTCTGCGAATTGCTGTTGCGTCTGAAATGCAATATGCTCGCACCTGCAATGCATCTTTGTTCCCATACATTTTATTCACATCCGGAAAACAAGATAATAGCGGATGAATATGGTATTATGATTACCACATCCCATTGCGAGCCATTGCTTTTCAATAATTTGTCAAGCTATGAATGGCGGGGCGACAGAGATGGGGAATGGGATTACGGCACAAACCGGCAGACCATATACGACAAGCTTGACGCTCGTGTGAAAGAAGCGTCCCCTTATGAAAACATCTATACTATGGGGCTGCGAGGACTTCATGATGAAGGTATGCGCGGTAATTATTCGATGTATGACAGGGTCAGACTACTTGAGCAGGCGGTAACGGATCAACGTGAGATTCTCGGAAAACATATTGAAGCGCCAATTGACTCGATCCCCCAGATCCTTGTCCCATATAAAGAAGTGCAGCAAATATATGAGGCCGGGATGGATGTGCCTGATGACATCACACTTGTCTGGCCCGATGACAATTACGGATATATGAAGATGCTGAGCAATCCCCGCGAACAGCAGCGTCGCGGGCGTTCGGGCATCTACTACCATATCTCTTATCTTGGTGTGCCACACGATTACCTCTGGCTGAGCACCACTCCTCCCGCGCTTATGTACGAAGAGCTGAAAAAAGCATACGACACCGGTGCTGACCGCTATTGGCTCCTTAACGTGGGAGACATCAAACCGATGGAGCTTTCAATACAGATGTTCGCCGCAATGGCCTGGGACTTCGGTAGTTTCAATTATAACAACGCAAACAGCTATCAGGCGGAATTTCTTGCCTCTCTTATCGGAAAGAGATATCTGCCGCAACTCCAATCGATTCTCGACGAGTATTACCGCCTCGCATGGAGCCGCAAACCGGAGCATATGGGGTGGGAGCGCGAATGGGATTCCCCGGAATTCACCGGCATGAAGTCCACTGAATTCTCCTTTGAGAACTACAATGACGCGCAATCCCGTCTGGCCGACTATGCCGCTGTCTCGGAGCATGCCGCCGGGATTCTTGAGGAACTTCCCCAAGACAAGAAGGCAATGTTTTACGAGATGCTCGGATATCCCGTCATGGCCTCCGCGCTGATGAACGAGAAATTCCTCCTCGCCCAGCTCAATCAGGAAATGGCCCTGAAAGGGGAATTTGGAAAAGCCAATTGGGCCGGGGAGAAGGCGCAGAAAGCTTTCAGCGACCTTCAGGAACTTACCCGCCGCTATAACGGGCTGCTTGACGGGAAGTGGAATCATATGATGCAGATTCCCAAAGGGGTCTGCGCCCTTTACCAGGAAATGCCCCATGTATCCATCGTCCAGGATGCCCCGGAGGAGATAGATCTGAGCCCCCGGATAGAAGAGTACCGTCTCGACAGCTGCCTGTATGTCCCTGTGAACTCCTTCTCGGAGGTCTGCGCTTCCGATAACCATTCATTCCGCCTCATCAAGGGGCTGGGATATGATTGGGAGGTTGTCCAGATGGGGGAAGTCACCGAACCGGAGGCAGATCCGTCGGACACGGGGGACTTTTCGGTCAGCTACACACTCCCGGCGATTGATGCCGATTCAGTCAGGGTGATTGTCTATACCGTACCGCGCTTCCCCGTTTACAAGGGAGCCTCTACCGCTTTCGGAATCTCCATTGACCATTCCGCGCCGGAAGTCATAAACTACCTGCCTGTAGAGCAGTCCAGGCAGTGGAAAGACAATGTGATCCGGAACGCGATGGTCAGCCGGACCGCTTTTCGCATTGACCGTGAGGCTCCCGACCACAAGCTCACCATTACCTGTGGTGCTCCCGGACTTCTTATACAACGTATTCTCGTAGACTGGGGTGGACTCAGACCGACATACGTCGGGCCCTCCGTTCCGGTCGAAAAATTCACCTCTCAAAAATAGCTTGATATGAAAAAACTATTGTTTCCTGTACTTGCGATGGCCGCCGCGATGACAGGATGTAATCACTCTTCCGCCCCGCTGACCGTCTCCGGGCTTAACCCGGCTGATTTCGACACGATTGTCGACGGAAAGCCTGTAGGGCTCTTCACTCTTACCAATGGCCGCGGACTTGAGGCTTGTATCACAAACTATGGCGGCAGAATCGTCTCCCTATCCGTGCCCGATCGCAATGGCGAGATGAAGGATGTAGTACTCGGCTTCGACAATATCCGTGATTATTTCCCCGAAAATAACCAGACCGATTTTGGGGCCGCCATCGGCCGTTATGCCAACCGTATCAACCGGGGAAGATTCGTCATCGACGGAGACACCGCTTTCCTCCCCCAGAACAATTACGGCCACTGCCTCCACGGAGGGACCGATATGGGGACCTTGGGATGGCAATACCGGGTATATGATGCTGACCAACCCAATGACTCAACTCTTGTCCTCACCCTGGAGGATGCCGACGGCAACAATGGATTTCCCGGAAAGGTCAACGCCACGGTGACTTACACCCTTACCTCCTCCGATGACCTCCGTATCGACTACGCCGCTGTCACCGACAAGCCGACCGTGATCAATCTTACGAACCACAGCTACTTCAACCTTGGCGGAGATCCTTCGAAGAGCATTCTCGACAATACCCTGATGATTGCCGCTTCCGGTTTCACTCCCGTAGACAGCACCTTCATGACTACCGGCGAGATCGCTTCCGTTGAGGATACTCCCTTTGATTTCCGCGTGGCCCATCCCGTCGGCGACAGCATCGGTTCCGCCAACATCCAGATTCTCAATGGCAAGGGCTACGATCACAACTTTGTTTTTGACTACAACGATAAAGCTGTCGCCACCCTTTATTCCCCTGCTTCGGGAATCCGGATGGAGGTGTTTACCGACCAGCCCGGCATCCAGATCTACTCCGGTAATTTCCTTGACGGCTCGGTGACCGGCAAACGCAATATCCCCTACAACCGCAACGCCGCCATTTGTCTGGAGACCCAGCATTATCCCGACAGCCCCAACAAACCTGAATGGCCCTCCGTGCGCCTCAATCCCGGCGAAAAATACCAGTCGACCACTTCGTTCCATTTTTCAACCAAATAACCAGTTACTTAAGTAACTGGTCAAAATTATTTTAGTTACTTATAACCATAATTATCACTCTTCATTATGTTGGCAAAAACAATAAGAACCTTCCTGTTGTGGGCACTTGTGTCCACAACGGGAATCCTGGGCCTCCAGGCCCAGGAGACTGCCACGTGGCAGTCTAACACCGCCATAACCGGCCTTGATAAAATCTCCTTAGGCTCATGGAAAGAAATCACCGAGGAGGGGCAGGAAGGCGCCGAACACAAATATCCTGTATGTTACCAGCTCAATCTCTCTCCCGGAACTGATGCTCGCGAAGATAATGGGTTTATAATCAAGGATTTCGGACCTATGTTCGGAATGGGTGGCCTGTTGAGCGGGAAACAGAGTAATCTCGACAAAGTGATGTCAAGCCCGCTGATGACAGGTACACGTCTCGTCTATGAAGCCTTGGGCGACCAGCCTGTTGAGGTTGACTATATCTTTGGGGCAGGAGATTTCGGGAAACGTCTGTGTTATTTCTATCTCCCTGCTGGCTCTCCTATCATTTTCGACCCGAAAGCCATAGCCAACGAGCTGAATGCCAATAATATCCCTCTTTTTTGTATTGATGATGTCATCAGTACTTCAAAACATATGAATCATTATCGGAAAGGTGAGAATGATCAGTGGGAATACGTAGGTGGCGTTGGCGATTCACGTCTCGGATCTGTAATGAATAGCTCTACCTTCGAAGGGATGGGCGAAGATAAGGTCAAAGGGAAAGTATTCCGATTGAAATACTTCGGGGATGACTACACAGCTCAGCCCTCCGACAATTTTCCTGCCGGCACGCGTATTTATTTTATCTTATGCACTTATTTCAATGCTGAATGTACCGGGGAGCCTTACTCTGTAAAATTCGCCTATCGGGCTCTTAACGGGGAATTTGGAAACCAAGGTAGATGGTGGCCGGATCCCACGAAAACAGATCCTGAAAAAGATGCGGCTTACATAAATTATAATTTAGCCGCTGAAAAGTATGGTGATGGAGGTGTGTTTGCTGCCGTTGGTGTGAACTTCACTTACACAGACTCTGAACATGGCACACTTGAGAATATCAATTTCATGACTTGGGAAGACTGTATACAGCCTTTTGCAGGTGTTGTAGGAGATCTGGATATGAACGACCTCGGTTTCGGACTTACCGGGGTGAAGAATCCTATTCTCGATGTGATCTCCGATTCAGAGGTCAATCTGAAAGTCACTCAGGAAGTCGAGCAATATCTTGGCAAACTGGAAAATGAGTACAAATTCAAGTTTGCCCTCAGTACACCTGATGATGACCCCAACCATAACAAAAGGGTATATTCCCGTGCCCTGCAGCCTGTGACTTTTGCAAATGGCGATTTCCAGCCCTCCTACACATGGGCTTCAATCCGTCAGTTCACTCCTGACAACGAAGATGGAGTTGTCGTCGGATACGTTGTATTCAAAAAAAGTGCCCGTCTGCCTGACGACAAAACTCCTACGGTGGAAGACCTCAATAATGAAAACCTTATCTACCGTATTGAGTATGGTATGACCGACTCGTTGGATAAACTTCCGGATAGTTTCAACGGAACCTGGGCCGGGACTGCGGATACCTACATCGAACACACCCGTGGGGCTGACAATGACTATAATCCGATTCCTCTCCGGGATATGAACGGAATCTATATAAACTACATCGAGAAGATCAATCCCCAAAACGAATATATCGGCCAAAGGACATTCCTTATGAACTTCGCATTCCGCGACGGTCGCCACGTAATCACCAACAGGGACTGGGTTGCCTCTCCATGGGGAAATATCGTAGTCGAACCGCGCGGTACCATGGACAAGATTGATCTTGCCGACAATGCAGTCAAGCACTTGGCTTCCAAGGCAGACCTTGCTCCCATCAAAAACGGTACCTATTTAACTATTTCCTATAAACCTGATCCCGACCTGAATGGGAAGGAGAAAATTACCGGCCTGTTTATTCTGAAGAAAGATGGTGGCAAGTTAGGTAAGATTTATATGGAAAACGACCGGTGGATATGTAATACCGAAAGTTCTTCCAAATTTGAACTCATCCAGACAATAGAACCGACCGAGACTGATCCTTGCCGTCATTTCGTAGTAGCCTCTGATCTGGAGCCGACAGACAAATACGGTATGATGATAGAGAACGACCGAATACCATTTAATGGCTGGAATCATTTCGGATTCTACCCCGATGAATGCGAAATGCCCGAACTGGTATTCAATGATGTCATCCTCTCCAGAAACAGCACAGACTCGAATCTTCTCCACGCAGATACTTCATGGAAGCTGAGCAACTGCGACACCCCCCAGGAGGTTAAATTCTCGCAATGGCGCAGGTATGATGATCCCAAATATGTATGGGAGGGGCATGAGGAAGATGCGGAGACCACCTATCCCAACGTACTGTTCGACAACGTGGCGGCAACCGGTACTATTCCGGCCGACACATATAATTACTGGTATACGGCAGCTTTCGGAGGGACTAACGCCCTGCAATATTCCGACGATCCCGGATCCTGGACCAACAAGGATATCCTGAACGTTAATCCGGAAACATCCCATTACGTAGTTAACGCTGAATACGTCCTGCGGGCATATTGTCCCTCTATTCCGGCAATACTTCGTGGCAGGGTAGATCCTACCGGTGCACGTGCCGATGGAAACGCCTCGAATTACCTCGTTCTCGAAGCCACCAAGACTGCTTCCCAGCAGATTGTCTCCGGAGTAGAGGATGTGATTTCCGATGCTCCAATTGATGCTCCTGTTTATTTCAATCTGCAGGGTCAGAAAGTCAGCAACCCTGAGGTCGGTAACCTCTATATCGTAATCAAGGGCGACCGGGCATCCAAGCAGATCTTCCACTAATCCTAAATTATTTATATTCCAAGGGCCTCAGGATTCCTCGCCGGTATTTCCGGTGAGATCCTGAGGCCCTCGTTGTAATAACAGCCTAAGATATTTCAAAGGGATTTCGGGTGTATCAATCCAATACACAAGTCGGCGATCATTCATCATTCCCCTGACTCCCAAATACTCTCTTTGGAATAAATCTCAATACTTATTTTTAAGATGTTGTGTTACGAGGTGAATTATAGGAGCATGTTTGATTCTGTAGAAAACCCTTGCGAATGTTTGATAATCTTCCGGCCCGACAATGATATTTTTCGATTCGATTCCTAATTCAGTTAATCGGGCGAAATACCGATGGTAAAAAGATTCGAAAAGATTCCATCTATATTGTTCGGGTGAGATTCCCGGATGATTTGTATCCAATGGATCCGTCGAGCATATAAAAGTAAACACGGCATTGGGAAATGTCATGAATTGCTCGATCAACCAATTGCACATCCTAAAGAATGCGCGTAGGCTTAGTGGTTTATTTATCTCAAGTTTATTGATATTTATGTCCGCGATATCTAAACTTGCAAATTCCGATGGTATTTGGAATGTCACTACTTTATAATCCTCATCATAAAAATAGAGGACAACCACTAAATGATTGCCCTCATTATCGGGGATTAAAGTTTCTACAGTCTCCATTAATCAATTATTATTGATTAACTTGCGGTATTTATCGCAAATTTTTTTCATGCGCTCCTGTTTTTGTTGTTGCGCTTCCTCTATGAAAGCGACCAACTCCTTGGTGGGATGAGGGATTCTGATGGTGCCTGTCGTTTCCATATCAATTAGTTAAGCAGTTTTTATTATGCAAAATTACGACATAAATCTCATTGCCGCAAGTTTTTCAGAAATAAAAATTTATGTCCTTTGGATTATTAACGGGGATATATGATATATTGTTGTAATTCTCCTTCACTTTGTGTTCCGTTGAGAATATGCTTCTTGAAGCTGCCAATCAAAAACTTCGTGATATTTCCCATATTACAGATAGCGATGAGGTGGCAAAGGATTAAGGGATCTGTCAATCCCCAATGATTACGAATTCATCTATCTACTTACAATCATTTATTTGTGGAGGGGAAAGATCGCTAAAGCGAAGGGGGATCGGCATCAAAGGTGGAATATGCAAACCAATGGTGATGCCGGATTTGGCACATCGGGGATGTTTCAGCGTTCAGAATTTTTTTTGGAAATCGGTATAGATGGGTGATGAGAGGGATTAATTACAGTATGAGGTGGAGGAGTTGGGTGGTGGTGCCGGCGATGTGGTCGGCGTGGTTGGAGAGGAGTTCGTCGAGGGGACGGAAACCCCAGGTGACTCCGCAGGACTCGACGCAGGCGCGGCGGGCGGTCTCCATGTCTACGCCGGAGTCGCCGACGTAGAGGACCTCGGATTTGGGGGTGGGTGATTTGGCGAGGATCTCGAAGACGATCGAGGGATCGGGTTTTACGGGAATCCCTTCTTTCTGCCCTTCGATCGCTGCCCAGGGGATATTGGGGAAGTAATGGTTGATCAGCTTTTCGACCGCGCCCTGGTATTTGTTGGAGGCGACGGCGAGTTTCACCCCACGGTCGGTGAGTTCCCGGAGGAGTTCGGGGATGCCGGGATATGGTTGGGTGAAGTCGGTCATGTGGCTGTTGTAATACTCCTTGAAGTCGGACAACAGAGAGTCTGTTTTTTCGGGTGTGCGCTGGCTTTCAGGCAAGACGCGTTCGATAAGTTTGCGTACACCGTTGCCTACGAAGCGGGGGTAAGCCTGACGGGGATGGGTAGGGAAGCCGGCAACCTCGAGGGCGTGGTTTGCGGCATTGCCGAGATCGGCGATGGTGTTGAGAAGGGTGCCGTCAAGGTCGAATATCACGAGCTGTTTCATAGGTTGGGGGATTCGTTGTCAGAATGGATAGCCGACTGAAAAATGGAACGTAGCGTCACGGTGCCAGTTGGGATGGATCAGCGGCCAAGGCTCCTGTCCTCGGGCAGGGTTGTGGGCCTTGAAACCGAGGTCGAAACGCAATAGGAAGTATGTGAAGTCCATGCGTAGGCCAAGTCCGTAGGCGGCCGCTATCTCCTTATAAAACGATTTGAAACGGAACATTCCTCCGGGCTGGTTGGGATAATCCTTGATGGTCCAGATATTGCCAGCGTCGATGAATACCGCACCCTCGAACACCCAGAAGAGCTTGTTGCGGTATTCGAGGCTTAGTATCAGGGAGATGTCGCCGCATTGGTTGATAAAGTCGGTCACATTGTTGCGCGAGTCGTAGTTGCCCGGGCCGAGAGTGCGGACGCTCCATCCCCTGACCGAATTGGCCCCGCCGGCATAGAATCGTTTCTCGAACGGGATCATAGAGGCGTTCCCGTAGGGATAGCCGATCCCCCCGCCGGCATGGAACGAGATGGAATTGCGGTCGGAAAAAGCATGGTTGATCGTGTAGTCGATCTCCCCCTTGACATATTGGGCGTATGGGATGGAGAAGATCTTGTATGCTCCGTCAGATTTCTTCTGCCCGGCGATATTGGAGATAGCGTAGAGTAGGTTCCCTGCGGTCTCCACCGAGGCGCGCCAGGTATAGGTGTTGACCTGGCGGGGCAGGCGGAAAAGTCCCGTCTCGGTCGAGGCCGGCCGGCGGTTGGTATGATACCAGGTATAGCCGGTGCGCATGATGAAATGATCCTCATAGCTGTAGCGCAGCAATGGATTGTTAGGCGCGATATGGTTGATGAAATCGACCGTCGAGCGGGGAAGCGATACCACATTTATGTCGACAAGGTCGAATGTGCGTCGCGTAAGGTTGTTGCGGTCAGCCCATTTGAACCGCCACGCCGCCCCACCGATCACGCGGGTGTATTCCGGCCGCTCCTGCCACATGAAAGTCAGGGCGAACTCCGTCGACGCGCGGTTGCGGCGTTTGAACGATGAACTAAGGAAGGGAGCCTCCATTTTCGGGAAGGTTATGCCGACCTCCGCCGCCAACTCCGTGTAGCGGTCGTTGATAAGCCCTTCGAGGTTGCCCGACAGGCTTTCGTACGCTCCGCGGAACTTCACATTGAGGATCTCACCTCCGTGGAAAATGTTGCGGTTGGTCCATGTGACCCCTCCTCCGACTCCGAGATCCCCCTCCGAGTTGGTCCCCTCAAGCTCGAACGTTATCCCCTGTTTCTTCGTCCGGGAGAGCAGCACGAACGCGTCAAGGTCCATCTCTCCATTGGTCTCTCCCGCCGGAGAAGTCACAATGTTGACATACCGCAGGATGGCCAGACGGTTGAAGTTCTCATAAGTACGGTCTACAGCCGAAGTGGAGTAAAGCTCGCCGGGACGGATATAGCATTGTTCGGCCAGCACTTTCGGCCGCAGGAAGCGGTCAGGGCCGTAGAGAATCCGGATCCCGTCGCAGGTGACGGTGTCGTTGGCGGCGAAGCGCATGGCGTTGGCATCATCCCCGGGGGAAAAGTCGGTCACGATGAATACATTCCTGAACCGGTAACGCTTTCCCGGATCCTTGACCGTCATTTTCAGGTCGACATCCTTCGATCCTGAAAGGGTGTCGGCGGTGAAGGATACATATTCCTTTGTGAAAGCGAGATAACCGCGCTCGCGCATCTCCTCGGTGATCACGGCGCGGATATTGTCGAGGTTGTTGCGGTCGAGATTGTCGCCTATCCCCAGAGGGAAACGCAGCGAGTCGGCCGCGACCACAGCGCGGACAGTAGAGTCGGAGTATTCGGTGGTGAAACCGCTGACCTTGTGGGGCGCGCCGGGCCGCAGAAGATAGCTGACGGTCATCTTCTTTTTACCGTCGCTAACGGTGTCAACCTCTATGGCCACATCATTGTATCCACGGTTGACCATCGCAAGCCGGAGTTGCCGCGCGCTCTGATCTGTGAGCTGAGGGTCATATATGACCGGCTCCTGGCCGATCTTCCTTAGCCAACGGTTGAATTTGCTGTCTGATTTCCCCGACAGATTGTAGACACCGAGCTGCAGCTTCCAGAATCCCAGTACCTTATGGTTGGGAGATTGCCGCAGGTAGTTGATCAACCCTTTTGTCGAGACATCGGAGGAATCCACCACCGCGATCTCGACCTTGTCGAGCAGATAGCTCCCCTCCGGGACATGTTTGGTCGAGCTGCACCCCTGCGCCATCGCGCACAGCACAACTGCCAAGGCCAACGCCACCAACTTGCAGAGGGTTCTCACTTCTTCCGACGGTATATTCCGACTGCAAAGTTAGCAACAATTCTCCAAAAACGTGGAGGCGGTTGCGTAAAAGTTTGGGATGGCAACAAGTCGACCGGTTACTTCTTGCGCCCCTGGAGGTCATCGTTGGTGATGGAGGCGGCGGTCTTCTTGACGGATGCGTTGAGCGAGCCGAAACGGTAGGTGACGCGCATACCGAAGCGTTGACGCGTGGCGGGACTGATGTTGAGGTATTCGCTGCGGCTGGTAGGGGTGTCGGTGGTCATCAGGAACTTCTGACGGGCAGGTCCGGCGAAATTGGAGGCTACCAATGTGACGGTCAGGCGGTCATCTTTGAGGAACTTGCGGTTGAGGGTGATCTCATACCCGAGGCCGGAGCCGTCGAGCATCTTCATTTCGGAATAGGGGGAACTGATGGCCCCTGACCAGTACCACATGCTTCCGGCGGCTTCCAGCTTCCAGGGAAGCTTCTGTGTGGCCCGCATGAAGGGGTTCCACCACCATCCTCCGCGTGCCATGTCGGGATTGCGGTATCGGTTGTAACCCGCGCTCATGTTTAGCATCACTGATGTCTTGTCGGTGATGCTCCATTGGGCGTAGACCCATGTGGTGAAGCTCCGCTGCCGCCCGATGTTGCCGTAGGTGGAATAGGTTATGTCGTTCTCCACCCATTTCTTTTCGCTGAGGGCGTTGTTTACGACTGTGCCGCCGAGATAGAAGCTCAGATTGAACTTGTTGGTGTACATCGACATCTCGGCCGAGACATTGTTGTATACCTCGCTTTCGAGGTCTGGATTGCCGTAACTGACAGTGGTGGGTGTCAGGTTTACCGATGGATCGAGATAGTTGATGCCGGGGCGGCGGATATTGCGGTTGTATGACGCTTTAAGGGTGATCGCGTCTGATATGTTGAACGATACCCCTGCCGACGGTACCCAGTCGTTGAGTTTGGCCGAGAAATCAGGATGGTCGCCTCCCTGACGGAGGAATTTGGCGGAAAGATAGGAATATTCATAGCGTATTCCCGCGCGTAGATTCCATTTCCCAAGCACAACCCGGTAGTCGCCGTAGAGGGCGGCCACTGTGGTCTGGTGGGTGAACTCGGTCTCGTCCGACCCGACATCGCGGTAATCCTGCAGGGTTGTCGAATGGTTGCGCCGGAAGATGGCTTTCGCTCCCACGTCGAGTTTGTGTTTCGCTCCATAGGGGCGGCTCCAGTCGGCCTGCCCGGTCTGCTCGGTGAATGTCAGCCGGGAGTTGTTGCCTATGGCCGAATATGGAAACGCGCAATTGACCTTGTCGGAATACTCGGTCAAAGAGTTGGTATGTTGGCGTGTTGTCGAGAGGCGGTAGCTTAGGGTGATGGTTTCCCCCTTTCTGCGGGTCGAACGTTGGTAGTTGGCCGATCCGTCAAGGTCGAAATAATTGTTGGCCGGGTAGGTATTGTGGCGGGAATAGCTGTACAGTTCAGTTCCTTGACTGTCTGACAAGGAGGTGTGGCCCCATCCGTCAAATCCGTGTTGTCCCCAGATCCAGCCTTGTGCCTCCAACGTCAGGAGGTTGAGGGTGTCCGGCTCCCAGCTTGCCTCGATGCCGCCCCAGCCACTGCGGCTCTTTGAATCGGACTGCCCTGAAGAGAAAAGCCGGTTGCCTGATTCAAGGTAGATGTCGGTCTGCTCATTGCTACGGCGCGACTCCTTGCGGTTGGAGTAGCTTTCCCCGCCGTAGACAGAGAATGTCACCTTGTCGATCTGGGAGGTCAGATAAACGTTGGGAAGCGGCTCGAGATTGTTGTTGTCTATCCATGCGGAGGCAGTACCGGTCACTCCGCGCATTGATGTCTCGGAGTCAGTCACGATGTTGAGTATCGCTCCCACCCCCTCGGCATCCTCTCGCGCGCCGGGATCGGTGATTACTTCGATTTTCTTGATCGAAGAGGCCGGGATGGCCGCGAAGATGTCTTTGGCATTCTTCGTGAAGGAGTTGTTGGGCCGGCCGTTCTTGTATATCTTGAAGTTTGTCGATCCTTTGACCTTGATCGTGCCGTCGGCCTCCACGGTCACAAGCGGCACTTTCCGCAACATTTCCTGCAGGGTGTTGGACTGTGCCTCCGGATCTGCTTTCACGTCATATCCGATACGGTCGATCTCACGGCTGACCAATGGCCGCTGGGCGACAACCTCGACCTCTGACAGTTCATTCTTGTTTTCGAGGATGGTGAGCGTGCCGAAATCCATCACCGGGGCGGCGGCGGTGACATCAAATTCCCGTTCCAGTGTCTGTTTCCCGACAGAGGAGATTGTCAGCCGGAATTTCCCTGCACCGGGGAGTACTTGGGAAAATTTGCCGAGGTCATCCGTTACCCCCAGAGATACAGGTTTCACGGAGTCGATGGTGGAGTAGATTCTGACGGTCGCGTATATCTCCGGCTCGCCGACCGAGTCGGTGACTTCTCCCGTGACTTTGAGCTGAGCCGAAATGTGGCCGGTGGCGATCAGAAGAAATATGATCGATAGCAGGAATGATAGTTTCCGTGTGGTGGTTTCCATTGAGTTCTGTCTGCGATGAAATGTGATATGTATGTTTTGGGAGTGATCCCAAATATAAGACGGATTCCGCAACCGAAAGGTTGCACACCGAATATGATTTTTTTGACAATCGCAGCAGAAAATGTCTTTGTTCTTATTCTTTAGGGTTGAAGTCCGAAAGTATGAAACTTGCCACCGATGGCTCGGTGTTTGGACCGATGACGATGTCTGCCTGCTCCTTGACCGCCGGAAGGGCATTCTCGACGGCGACCGCGAGGTCGGCTGCTTTCATCATAGGCAAGTCGTTGAGGTTGTCGCCAAAGACCACGATACGGTCCGCGCCGAGTTCGGTGGCGATATCTTTCACCGCCGAGGCTTTCGAGCAGCCGGGGGCATAGACATCCATCAGAGCCACCTCCGGGTTGAAGATGTCGCGGTACCAGGCGGCGGAGCAGTCGGTCTTGCTTCGTATAGCCTCGCAAAGACGCTCCATCTTCGCCGGGTTTCCTATGGCGAAAAACAAGACGGTCGCCTCATAATCCTTCGGTTTCTGTCCGAGATGGAACCGTTTCAGGGCCAGATGACGGCGTTCCTGATAGAAAGCGTCCTCGCGGGTGGTCAATCCGGCTGTGTGATATACATTCAGCATCTCATGCCGGCCCAGACAATAATTGAACGGATTGATTCCTGCGGCGGCGAATTCCTTTATGATGGTCTCGGTGTCGAAAGGAGACATCATCCGTACATAATCGTAACGCTCAAGGCGGCGGTTCCAGTAGGCCGCTCCGGTCATCACGATCGCGGGAATGTCGCGCCCGGAGGGTGTTGTGGCCGGGTCGACATGATCCAGAAGTGGCTGGACGGTTGCCGGAGTTCTGGCTGTCGCCACTGTTATCATTGCCCCCCGGCTGATAAGGGAGTTGAGGATCTTTGCGCTTTCGGCGGAAACCCTGCTCGAAGGATCGAGCAGGGTGCCGTCGAGGTCGCTGACATATAAGGTGTTTCGTGTATCGGGCATTAGCCGGGCAATTAGATTCCTGTGTATGTTGAGGGGGAGAGTTGTCTTAGCTCGGCTTTGACTGCCGGTGTCACATCGAGGGTTTCGATGAATTCGGCGATCGATTCGGCGGTGACAGTTGTGTTCACGCGGGTGAGCTGCTTGAGGGTCTCGTATGGATGAGGATACCCTTCGCGGCGCAGTATCGTCTGTATCCCTTCGGCCACTACCGCCCAGGCTGCGTTGAGGTCGCGGTCGATTGCCGCACGGTTGAGCAGGAGTTTGCCCAGACCCTTGAGGGTGGAGTGGATGGCGATTACGCTGTGGGCCATCGGTACGCCGATATTGCGCAACACCGTGGAGTCGGTCAGGTCGCGTTGCAGGCGCGAAACGGGGAGCTTCTGCGAAAGGTGGGCGTAGATGGCGTTGGCGATCCCTAGGTTTCCTTCGGAGTTCTCGAAATCGATGGGGTTGACCTTGTGGGGCATCGCTGAAGATCCTACCTCCCCGGCCTTGATCTTCTGCTTGAAGTATTCGGAGGAGACATACATCCAGACATCGCGGTCGAGGTCGAGGATGATGGTGTTGATGCGTCGGAGGGCATCAAACAGTGCTGCCAGGTTGTCGTAGTTGGAGATCTGGGTGGTCCATTCCTCGCGGTCTATACCGAGTCTCTCATTGAGGAAGCGGTTGCCGAACGCGCGCCAGTCGATCGTCGGGAATGACGCGTTATGGGCGTTGAAATTGCCTGTGGCTCCGCCGAATTTACCACTGACAGGGGTGGAGGCAAGAAGTTCGCGCTGACGGCGCAGACGATAGGCAAACACCTCTATCTCCTTGCCAAGGCGTGTGGGAGAGGCGGGCTGCCCGTGGGTCTTGGCGAGCATCGCCACATCCGCCCATTCCCCGGCGCGGGTTTCGAGGGCGTTGATCAGTTCGTCGAGCAGGGGAAGGAACACCTCATGGACGGCATCTTTTACCGACATCGGGACGGAGGTGTTGTTGATGTCTTGGGAGGTAAGTCCGAAATGGATGAACTCCTTCCATTGAGACAGCCCCATACGGTCGAACTGCTCCTTTAAGAAATATTCCACCGCTTTCACGTCATGATTGGTGACCGATTCATGCTCTTTTATGCGTGACGCGTCAGCTTCGGTGAAATCCTTGTATAACGATGGCAGTTGCTCCAATGTCTCGGCAGGGATGTCGGCCAACTGGGGCAACGGCAGTTTAGCCAGGGCGATGAAATATTCCACTTCGACTTTCACGCGGTAGCGGATCAAGGCGAATTCCGAGAAATACAAGTCGAGGCCTGAGGTCTTCGAGCGGTAGCGGCCGTCGATGGGGGAGATGGCGGTAAGAGTGGTCAGTTCCAAAACGAGCTTCTTTTAAAGGTTATCAAGTAATCGTCCCGGATAATTCCGGACGGTTGCCTGGTTTGAAAGTGCAAAGTTACGAAAAATCTCCGTAGCCCCCAACTTGTCAAGATAATCCTGCCTAAAAAGGAGATTCTGTAAATCGTGGATTTTCAATGAAGTATGAATTTATTGCAAAAAATATTTGAAAAAAGTGCCTGAAAAATTTGGTGGCTAACGAAAAAGTGCATACCTTTGCAACGCTTTTGGGAGCGAGACGGGCGCTTAGCTCAGCTGGTTCAGAGCGTCTGCCTTACAAGCAGAGGGTCGGGGGTTCGAATCCCTCAGCGCCCACAAAACAACCTCGCTTCAATGCAATCCGCGTTTCGGCCCTGGAGAGGGCGATTCTCAAAGCCAAAGCGGCTTAAAAGCCTCAGCGGCGAATCCTCTCTGACGAGGGACAATGAGAAACCGGGCATTGACAGCAATCTCGCCATCCAACAAGCTTTTTATCGGGCGCTTAGCTCAGCTGGTTCAGAGCGTCTGCCTTACAAGCAGAGGGTCGGGGGTTCGAATCCCTCAGCGCCCACAACCCGAAAAACAAAACGCTGCATGCGGTTCAATCGATCCGCATGCATTTTTATTATGCCGATTATTGGCCGGCCCGACAATTGTTTTATGTCAATTGGTGTTGCGGGCCGTCGGATTTAGCAGGTCACACAACCCTGAATTTCAGAGAAGAGACAAATCTGTTTAAGTCAACTCCTGTCAAAATGGCATCTATGGTGTCTTCATCAGCCATCTTGCAAGTCACAGCCCCGTTTGCGAAGCCTATGGCTGTTTCGCATATTTCTTTTATCTGGTTGGAAGCCCTTGAAAACAACAATTCACGGATTTTAGAGGGTATATTCTCTTCCTGACCGGCAATCGTCATATCGGAACTTGTCAAAGGAATCCATCCTGGAATCATCATCGACAAGACAAATCCGTAACGCATCAGCTCGTTTTCGTCATCAGCGATGGAAATAGTCAACTGAAAGCCAAATAGTTCAATGTCAGGCTTCAAGGTCATTAGCGGGGACAGACCTATCCTGATTTTGGAATCTTCTGCCGATTTCATTTTTTCGGCATCATAGAAAAATATTCCTTGACGGTATTTCAGTATGTTGGTACTCATGACGGTGTTATTAGGCGGTGAGACAGACGTTTTTATGATATCGCTTCAAGAATGTCTTCAATTTCAATTTGTCAAAGCAGAAGTCAGGTTCAAATCTTCCCTCTTTTGCCAGCCATTCCCAATCTTTGGTTTCAGGTGTTATCTCGACAGTTCCGTTCTGTATTACAGCAAAAAGAGTGTTTTCCGGCACGAAAAGATCTCCAAGACAAACTTTCTCATTCAGATAGTCCTGAATATTTTCGTATGAAACATTAGTTACCAGATAACGTAGCTCGTTCTGCGGATAATCTATATGTTTGACAAAAAGATATAATTGGTTGGTGTCTTTGTCGAAAAACAAAGACACATATGGGCTTCCGTAATCTTGCAGTGTCCCTACAAGATACATGTTACTTTTCGTTGTCGTCCGACTCGTTGTCATAATCGATATATTCCAGAGGGAACGAATCGTCCCAGATATCCTCTATTCTAACATTGTCGCGAGGTATAATGTTGGCATGGCCCTTTTTGCGGTCGAAATCTGACATGACCCCCAAATTCGGTCTCATATGGAATTTGGCGACATACGGGCCTCTTTTTTGTTTATATGTCTCTGCGACTTCCGGCGGATGTTTTCTCTTTATCCCCTTATATGTCCGTATGGCTTCAGATTTGCATTTTTCGGCCGATTTGAATCCCGAAGTGGCGTAACTCCCGACTTCCTGCTTTTTTTCGGTTTCGGTCAGTTCCTCAATGTCTTCCTCATCATACTCGATCAGCAGCTCATTGATTTCATCCGGCGTTTTGTTTATGAATTTTGGAGGCAATAGATCATCGTCAGTCGGCGGATTCGTTCTGACAGTGCGATAAAACGATATGTCTTTTTCAGAATAATATTTGCCAATAATATCCTGAAAAAACATTCAATGACTCGGAATAACGCAGGGAATCATGCCCTGATCCGTTTTCGTCCATATCGATATCGCTAACTTCGGTTTTCCGCAAAGATACCATATTTTTTTTCATGGCAAAATCGGGCAACACGATATTCTTCTTATTCTTGTCTGGCAAGGAGGTAGGGTCCATTTCGGTTTTCTCGTGTTTCTATAATGAATAGTTCCTCGCAGAACTAAAAAGGGGAGGGAGGCGACCGTCATGGTAGCCTCCCTCCTTCAATTATACTAAAACTTTTTTGGGCTTGCAGCCTCGCGGCTGTAAAGATCTTTGATGGCGGGAAGGGTGGGACTTGTGGATGCAAAGGTAGGCAAAGAAGCCCGATTTACCCCCCCCGACTGTTAAAGATGGTTAATGTGGCGTATTGCGCATGAAATTAAACTGAATTTCATGCGCAATCACTATGATGTCAACGAATAAAGACTTTTTCAGCCTTGTCGCCTTGGACGCGGATATAGATCCCTGCGGCGGGGGTGAGTACACGTACACCCTGGAGATTGTAGTATACGACAGGAGCATCGGTTTTGTCAGTAGCAATGTTGTCGATGCCGCTTGGGATGAGGCCTATCGCCATTGAGATTTTGGACACTCGCATGTGGGTGGAATTAGTGCTGGTGCTAAGGACATATGAAGTTGTCGGAGTAGAGTCAGGGAACGTATAGCTGAAGTCCTCATACTTGGCGGCAGCACGTGGTGCTGCGGCCTGTGTGGTGACTTTTGTCGTGGCTTTGCCGTCGACAACGGGGGTGTTGCCATCGGAGTTGGCGGTGTCAATAGTAAATACAGCTGACTTGAATCCGTAGCCTTGGGGAGCGGAAACTGTTATCTTGTTGTTGCCCGAACCGTAGATACGGAGATCGTTGGTGTATATTTTGGCATATGTGCCTGTGGAAGCAATCGTAGTGTTGAATTCGAAATTGTCGGATGAAACCCAGGTCTGTGACTTTGAGGCGGCGGTGTATGCGCTCCATGTCTGGTCGGCGAATACAACAGCGGTGGTTATGTCAGTGGCCTGCTGCTGTGTGAGGACATTGAGTGTGAAAGATGCCTCTCCGGCAGCGAAAGAGTCGGTTTCAGGAACGGTGACAGTGATCACAGTAGTTCCTGCCTTGTGGATGTCAACACCGTAGGATTCGTTGATGGAGGCCACTTCCGGATCAGAGGAGGTGAGTGAGGGCTCGCCGTCGCTCATGCAGTCGAACGTGGGGAGTTCGAACGGATCTTCAGAACCTATCACGTAGTCGACTGATTCAACTATGCCCCCTTCGGCGTTGAGCCAGCGAACGTTGGGGTTCTTTTTGGTAACGGTGTATGCGGCGGTTACGGTTTCGCTCTGAAGCTCTCCTTTCTTCGCATAGGCTTCGATGGTGGCTGTCTGTCCGGCGGGTGTGAATATCAGTATTTTGTCATCGGCGTTGTAAAGCTCGAATGCGTCGGAACCGTATTTGAAGAATATTTCAGCACCCTCTCCTGCCGTAAGCTCAACATAGCTCTGGTACTCTACGGATGTGCCTGACGCGGGATTGAACACAGGAGCTGCGAGGGTTTCAGTTCCTTCGGTAACCTCGATGGGAAGGAACTGGAGGGTGGTGCCGAATATGCCGATAAATCCTGTGACAGTGCAGCCGGTGCCGGCTTCGATTCCGGTGAGACCGAATTTGTTGTACATTGTGAGAGTGTTGCCGTTGGCATCGGAGAGTTTGAAGGTCTTGGCGTCGGAGCCGAGAGCTATGTTGACATTCTCGACAGTCACATACTGACACATCATGGCCTGAGTGAGCATGTCGAGGGTAGCTTCAGAGGGGTTGACGGGATCGCCGGCTGTCACGGTGCCGATTTCGGGACTTGTCACTTCGGGCTGCCCGTTGTAGACCTTGAATGTTCCGGCAAGGCGGTTGAAGGTATCGCCGTTGCTCAACGTTTTGTTTATGTTGCCGAAGATGAGCATGTAGCTGTGGCCGCATTTTACGTAGAGGTTCTGGCCGTTCTGGTAGACAGCTGTCATGGGTGCCTTTACGATGACATCGATGCCGGTTTCGGGAACATCCTCCATGCCGAGCAGGGCCTCGAATCCGTCAAGGATGTAGGGTGGGTTGGCGGTGAATGTGCTTACATTACTGAGTTCGCCGTCTTTTATGGCTACTGCCTTGAATGTGGTGGTCTCCCAGATTTCGACAGGAGCGGAGTAGAGGGTGGATTCGGAAGTGGGGGTAGAACCGTCAGTGGTGTAGCGGATTCCCGCGCCTTCCGTGGCACATGTCATGGTCACAGAAAAAGACTCGTCGCCTTCCACCATCTCTAAGGTCGGTGCTGACACAGAGGGAGCTTCGCCTGCCTCATAATAAACGGTTATTTTGTGGATGAAGAGAAAGCCTTCTCCTGAGCTTGCAGCTTTCTCGAATTTCAGAGAGGACAGCAAGCCGGTATTGGTAAGGGTGTAGGTTTTGTAGGTGCCGTTTGTATCAGATGCTCCAAGAGCATCCATGGCTGTGTCGTTGAATTTGAATGCCAATTTGGCAGGATTCTTGTTCGCAGATACTTCGATTTCCACTTTTGTAGGTGTCACCTGCTTGTCGGTGGCAATGCCGAAGCTGGCGGAACCGGTGCCTTTGTTTGTGCCGATTTTCAAACCGTACAAACCGGGAGAGCAGTTGGATGCAGCAGTTAAACCGGTGAGATTAGTTGCTCCCTCAGAGCATACAGCGGTCATTGCTGATGTTGTCGACCAAGCCGACTGGTTGTTGTCTTTTCCATTGGTGAAAGTCACGGACCAAGAGGTTTCTGCGGCTGAGGAGCAGAATATTGCAGCAGTGACAAAACCTAATGAGAGTAGAAATTTTTTCATATAAGGTTAAAGATGGTTGGTTTTTAGTGATACTTTATTCTGTGGTGTGAGTATAGGTGTGGTATGCCTACAATCCGATACAAAATTAGACAAAAGGCTGCGATTTACCCCCCCCGATTAGTTAAATTTTGTTAATGAATGGAGTTGGGACGATTCAAACTTTATTCGGGAGTGAAACGTTTACAGATTGTCGTATGATCGACAACTTACGCATAACCTAAAAACAAGTAAATTATGAACGACACTGAAAAATCAAGACGACATTGCGTACATTTCATTGTAAAGGTCGCCCTACAGGTGGCTACCCTTGCGACAGCGATCATGGCGGTTCACGAACTTGACCGCATCCACCATCGTCTGAAAAAAATCGAGAATAAACGTCGTCTTCTCTGATCTCGCGGGGAATTTCTATCCCCATAGAGAGATTCTCGCGGATCACACAGATGGTCACAGAGGTTGATTATGGCTTGCATAAAAAACTCTGCGGCCATTTGTGCGATCCGTGATAGCTTTAAGTTTTAACCGGTTACTTTATGAGGGCGTTTTCAGTATTGAGAGTTTTGTTGTAAATTTGCGGACAGTTAGTCATTAAAACGAGAAACCAAGATTATGTTGATTTCCCTGTTGACCCTCGGATTGGCGGTTGTCGGTTTTGTCTGGGGGCGCTTGCGCGCCGATGTGGTGGCGTTGCTGGCATTGGTCGTGTTGGCTGTCAGCGGTGTCATATCCACCCAGGAAGCCTTGTCGGGGTTCGCCAACCCTATAGTGATAATGATGGTCGGCCTGTTTGTGGTCGGTGGAGCTATTTTCAACACCGGCCTTGCCAAGATGCTGGGGGCGCGCCTGCTGAAACTCGGCGGCGGCAATCCTACGAAATTGTTTCTGGTGGTAGTGCTGGCCACCGGGCTTATAGGTGGTTTTGTCAGCAACACCGGGACGGTCGCGCTGATGTTGCCGATTGTGGTGTCTATGGCGGCTGCTTCCGGCTCCTCCGCGTCACGTTTCCTTATGCCGCTGGCTTTCGCGTCGAGCATGGGAGGAATGCTTACCCTTATCGGTACTCCCCCGAACCTTGTCATAGCCGAGGTCTGGGAAGAGGGGGGACATGAACCGTTGACCATGTTCTCGTTCCTCCCCGCAGGGGCATTGTGTCTCGTGGCGGGGACATTGCTGATGATACCTTTGAGCCGCATACTGATCCGTAAAAGATCATCATCGGAGGAGGCCGGGTCAACCGGGCGCAAGACACGTTCTTTGAGCGAGATCGTGGATGAATACGGCCTTAACGATGACCTGTGGCGTGTCACTGTCCCGTCGACATCGCCGATAGCGGGGCTGACGTTGGGAAATCTCGCGTTGCGCAAGAACTACGACCTTGATGTGCTGGAACTCCGTACAGGGGAGCATTCCCGTCGTCTGCTGAAGAATATCACTCAGGAGACCCCTACAGCCAGTTCGACAGTCGATCCCGGCGATGTGCTGTTTGTACGAGGTCCCAAAGAGGGGGTCGACCAGTTCGCTACCCACTACGGGCTTGAGCTTGACTTGAATCCGGAGGATGCCCGTCATAATCTCCGTTTTTATGATATCGGAGTGGCGGAAATCGTGCCGATGCCCGATTCTCCGATCCTGAAACAGACAATAGCACAGCTTGATTTCCGAAATCGATTCAATGTCAACGTGCTGGGAGTCCGTAGGGGAGGGGTGTACATAACCGATGATCTCGCGTCGCTGGCGGTAAGGAAAAACGACGTACTTCTGGTGCAGGGGACATGGAAAGCCATAGACGCGCTAAGCGAAGACACCCGTCGTTGGGTGGTGCTCGGACAGCCCCTTTCCGAGGCTTCCAAAGTGACTATCGACTACAAGGCTCCGATCGCGGCGGTCATAATGGCTGCGATGATCCTGATGCTTGTCCTTGATCTTGTCCCGGCGGTGATGACAGTGATCATGGCTGCTCTCGCGATGGTGCTGACGGGTTGTTTCCGGTCTGTCGGAGATGCATACAAGACGATAAACTGGGAAAGCATAGTGTTGATCGCCGCGATGATGCCTATGAGCTTCGCATTGGAGAAGACCGGTGTTTCTGACGCGGTGTCGGCCGCATTGGTGACTCATCTCGGTTCGCTCGGTCCCCATTGGCTGCTGGCAGGCCTGTATTTCACCACCTCCTTGATGACCTTGTTCATTTCCAACACGGCCACGGCGGTCCTGATGGCTCCGATCGCGATGCAGAGCGCGGTGGCCTACGGGGTCAATCCTCTCCCGATGTTGTTTGCCGTGACCCTCGGCGCGTCGCTGTGTTTCGCCTCGCCGTTCTCCACACCTCCAAACGCGCTTGTGATGTCAGCCGGACAATATACTTTCACCGACTATCTGAAAGTAGGCGCTCCGTTGCAGGTAATCCTCGGAGTATTGATGATTTTCGCGCTGCCGTTGATATTCCCGTTCTGATACCGAGCCCTTCTTTTGGAGTTAGCTGTCTGTCAGGCCCGGTTAGGTAGGGAGAGCACAAAACGAGCTCCCTCTGTATAGGCTGTGTCCAGGATCAGTGTGCCTCCCATCAGTTCGGCCAGCATGCGGGATATTGTCAGCCCGATACCCGCGCCGGGAACTGAATTGTCGAGTTTCGAGAACCGCTCGAAGATGGTATCTTTATTACACGGGTCGATTCCCACACCGGTGTCAGTGACTGTGAAGACAACCTGTGAGCCATCTTCCGTAGTGTCAAGGCGCAGAGTGATCTCTCCATTTTCGGTGAATTTCGCGGCGTTGGAGAGCAGATTGACGAGTATCTGTATCAGCCGGTGGCGGTCTGTGCGGATTATCATGTCACCCTTGTCTGCGATCACAGAGAGGGTTACCCCCGGATGCAACTTGCGCCTGACTGCGTCGGCCGATGTCTCGCATATGGGCAAGAGGCTGTAGGGTTTCTCTTTGATGCGCAGGGTGGAGTTGTGAAGTTCAGCCAACTGCAGGACATCATTTACAATAGTGTTGACCAGTTCGCAGTTCAGAGTGAGGCGTTCGGCGAAAGTAGACAGATATTTCTTATGCTCGTCATCGACATTTTCCAGAATCATCTGTGAATATTCCGACATTGCCTGGAGGGGGACTTTCACCTCATGGCTCATGTTGTTGATGAAGTCAGTCTTCAGGTTGTCGGCGCGGCGCGCAGCGTCGCGGGCGATCTCGAGCTTGTCGCGTGTCTCTCTAAGCTCGCGGCTCTCATTACGCAGGTTTTTGTTAGCGATTTTCAGGCGATTGGCCATCATAGCCTTTCGCCGTCCCATTCTTAGGAGGAAGAATATGAACACTCCTAAGGCGAGCAGCAGCCCGACACATACGATAGTCACCGTGCGCCACATCTGTTTGCGCGCCAGTTGCTCCTCCTCCCTAAGCTTCAGGTTTTCAAGTTTGATTTCATTGACATCATACAGCACCTGCAATTCCCGGTAGCGTTCATTCTGCCGGCTGTCAAGCTCCTCCTCAAGCATCCTGGCATATGCCGGATATGCTTCCAGAAGTGCCTGATGGTTGCCGATAGCGGTTGCGGCTCCTATGTACATCTTTGTGAGCTGGAGCTTGCGGCTGTCGAGGTAAGGGTCGCTTTTACAAGAGTCTATCAGTTCGAACGCCTTGCGGTAGTTTTTCTTGTAGAAAGCCCGGTATATGGATGGAAGGGGGGCTTTGGCGTATGTGGCGGCGGCTCTTGGGTCAGATTTGGCCATTCGCATGGCCTCGTTGTAATAAAGATCGACCTCCGAAGGGTCAAGTTCTTCGTAATTCTCGAGTAACCGGGTGTAGACTATATAGCGGTTGGCGTCGTAGCAGCGGTATATGCGCCCGATATCCTCGTTGCGCTTGTCGAGGGCGTCGATTTCGTCGAGCAGGTTGCGGCAGGTCTGTATGGCGAGAGTCCGTTGGCCGACTTTCGTGTAGATCATCGAGGCCCAGACATAATAGACATTCCTTAATGCGTGGTTGTCGCTTGAGGTTTCTTCGATCATTTCCCCGAGCTTATGGAGATAGTCTGCAAGCAGGTCTCCTTCCGATAATTCCGAGAGATGCAGACATAGGGCGTGGAGCAATACGATGCGGTCCCCAAGAGATTTGGGAGGTGTGGCTGAAGCCTCCCTTACAAGTTCCTGTATACGGGCGACCCGCTCATCGGTGGTGGCCGCCGCTTTGGCGAGTGAGGAGTTGCGCAGTATCCTGATGAAGGTGATCGTGTTGTCGCGGTCTTCAGATTCAGGATATCTCTTCACCATTTCAAGCACTTCGTCGAGTATATCTACATTGCGTTGGTTGTTGTTGGCTATATTCCGCAGTACGTCGAAGGTCATCCATGACTTTCCCGCGCGGCACGCCGTGGCGGCCAACTGTTTGCCGTATTCGATCTTTCGGGGTTGGACCGCGAGGTCATATATGTTGAAAAGTGTCGTCACTGAATCCTCCGGCGTTGAGAGACGTGACAACTCCACTTCGAGGCTGTCGATGATTTTCTGTCTGGTCTGTTGGTCAGCGGAGGCCACGCGCATATGTTCCGCATGGTGGCTGCTGCGGGCCGCCGCAGGTATGAACGTCGCGAGTATTGACGCTAAAGTGCAAATGCTGAGCAGGCGACGGGATGGTAATATTCCGGATAACGAAAAATGCATAAATGTGGCTGACTGGCGGCCATGAAGCTATAATGTGGTAACAGTCTGACATTGTAGTGCTGTACCTGCCCCAAAGTTACAATTATTTTTCAACACTGCCAAGAAAAATTGACGGTAGTGTTGAAAAATAATCACGATGATGTTACATCCCTCTTGTGTGTCAGCGCAGTGTCCGCCGTAAGAAACGCCATGCCTCTCCCACAAACAGTACCAGAGAGGTTGATCCGATTATGATAAGCCAGTCTATGGGTTTAAGCGGAACGACGTTGAAGAATTCTCTTCCGAACTCGACGATCAGCAGCTGGCCGCCAAGTACTATCGCAGCTATCATCAGGAATTCCCCGCAGTGGATGAAATGCAACGCGGAGCGCCCTGTCGCGAACGCCTTGGCATTGAACATGTTCCAGAACTGCAGGAAAACGAAGATCGTGAAGAACAATGACAGCTCGTAGGGAGAGAGCCCTTTGTTTTCGGGAAGGAACGGCACTTGGAACATCTCTGTCAGTGATTCCAGGTTGGTGTGTTCGAAATACCACAGCAATCCCAAGAGGATGAAAAAGAACAATGCCCCTGTACCGACGATTGCCCGCCACATGGTTGGGTTGATGATGAATGCCGTCCGCGAGCGAGGCTTCTCGTCCATTACCGAGCGGTCAGGGGGAAGAGAAGCGAGCGCCATCGCCGCGAAGGTGTCCATGATAAGGTTGACCCACAGCATCTGGGTCACGGTCAGTGGCGATTCGGTTCCCATGAATGCGCCTGCGAGCACGATCAGACAGGCGGCGACATTGACTGTCATCTGGAACATCACGAAACGGCGTATGTTGAGATACAGCGACCGTCCCCACATGACAGCGCGGGAGATCGATGCGAAGGAGTTGTCGATGATGGTGATGTCGGAGGCCTCCTTGGCCACGGATGTGCCGTCTCCCATCGACAGGCCGACATGGGCGCTTTTCAGCGCGGGTGCGTCATTTGTCCCGTCGCCGGTCACAGCCACAACCTCGTTGTTGGCCTGCAGGGCTTCGACGAGGCGTTTCTTGTCGAGCGGCCGCGCGCGGGCGATGATTTTGAGGTCGCCGACGCGTTGGTGCAGCTCCTCTTCGGAAAGTTTCTCGAATTCAGGACCGGTGATGATGTTGCGGTCGGAGTCGGCTGTAGTCCAGAGACCGATCTGTCGGCCGATCTCGCGGGCTGTGGCTGGTGTGTCGCCGGTGACGATCTTGATATTTATTCCGGCATCGATGGTTTCCTTTATAGCGTCGGGGACATCGGCCCTGACGGGATCGGAGATGGCCACGAATCCGAGGAATTCGAGGTTGTCAGCCACGACGCGGTTCTCTTCAAGGGCTGCGGTGTCGTTGTCAAGGATCTGGTAGGCGAAGCCGAGGGTGCGCATCGCTTGCTGCTGGTATTCGAGCAGGCGGCTGTCGACCGCTCCTTTCGTGGCTCCGGCGGGGAATCTGCTACAGAGTGAATAGACGATTTCCGGGGCTCCTTTGACGTATAATATGCGACGGCCGGATGCGTCACGGATGACCGTGGCCATGTATTTCCGTTGGGTGGTGAAAGGCAGTTCTTCAAGGATGGTGCAGCTTTCCTTGAGTTTCGCCGGGTCGATTCCTGATTTGTCAAGCCATAGCAGGAGCGCGCCCTCGGTCGGGTTGCCGAGAGCTTTCGGGCGGTCGGGGTCGGAATGGTCGAGCATGGCGGTGGAGTTTACCGCTATCCCTTCTTCGATCAGATGGCTGAGAGGATCGTCACCGAGACGCTGGTTGTCAAGCCCGTAAAAATCGGTTTGATAGACTTGCATCTGGTTCTGGGTCAGTGTGCCGGTCTTGTCTGTGCAGATCACGGTTGTGGCTCCCATCGTCTCGCATGCGTGCATCTTCCTGACGAGATTGTTTGTCTTCAGCATCCGTCTCATGGAGTAGGCGAGCGAGAGGGTGACAGCCATCGGCAATCCTTCGGGGACAGCCACCACCACCAAGGTCACGGCTATCATCAGAGTCTGCAGCAGATAGGCCATGAAGTCAAGCCATTGGAACTCTATCTTCGGATCTATGAAGTACATCAGTATGCGTCCGGCTACGATAAGCGCGCCGATGACATAGCTGGCCCGTGATATCAGTTTCCCGAGGCGGTCAAGCTGCTCGTTGAGGGGGGTCTTCACGGAGTCATCAATCTGGGCAGCCTCGAAGACCTTGCCGTTTTCGGTATGGTCTCCGACGGCAGTGACACGCATTATGCCATGTCCCTCCATGATCTTCGTGCCTCGCATGGCCATGTCTGACGGGAAGGTAGCTTCGGGATCGAAGTCGTCAGGATTGACGGTCTTGTGGCATAACGGCTCCCCGGTGAGTGTCGATTCGTCGATGTTGAGCGAAATGGCTTCCAGGAGCTGCCCGTCGGCGGGGACCTCGTTGCCTGTATTGAGGATGACGATGTCGCCCACGACGACATCCTTGCGAGGGATTTCGATCGAGTTGCCTTCGCGGATGACCTGTACAGGTTCGTCATCATTGACTTGGTTTAGTATGGCGAATTCTTTCTCTGCCTTGTATTCGAAGAAAAATGACAATCCTGTCGCGAGAATTATCGCGATGAATATTCCTATCGGTTCGAAGAAAACGGCGAATCCATGTCCAAGCCCGTAATACTCATAAAAGGAGATGAGTATCGACAATGCTCCGGCGACAAGCAGGATTATGATGAGCGGATCGCGAAATTTTTTCAGGAAAGAGATCCAGAGAGATTCCTTCTTGGCGGGAGTCAGTATGTTGCTGCCATATTTCAATCTGCTCTCCTCCACTTGCCGGGAGGTGAGGCCTGTAAGTTGCGGGTGGGTTGACATTTTATCCTGGGGAAAAGATGATTACGTTGCGGAAGAGAGAGGAGGAGGGAGAGGGGAGTAGGGAAGTATGGTTGGGATCGGCTGTCAATCAAGGAAATCCTCGATATGATACAGTGGCCGGTCTTTTATCTCCTTGTAGATCTTGCCGACATACAGGCCGACAGCGCCGAGTGAGATCAGAATGAATCCGCCGACCATCCATACCGACAGCATAAGCGATGCCCAGCCGTGGACCGCCGTGTGGGCGAAAAGCGAGTAGATCACATACACTCCGATCCCGAGGCTGATGAGTATGAATGCCAGGCCGAGATAAAGGATTGCGTAGAGGGGCTTGACGGAGAAGGAAGTTATGCCGTCAAGGGCGAGCGATAGCATTTTCCGCAGGGAGTATTTCGATTTCCCTGCGGCGCGGGGGGCTATCACATCGTCGACGGTTGTGGAGGGGAAACCTATCTGGGGGATTATTCCGCGCAGGTAGAGATTCTTCTCGCGGTAACGGCTCAGCTCGTCAAGCACGCGACGCGACAGCAGTCTGAAATCGGCATGGTTGTATATTGCTTTTACCCCCATTTTCTCCTGCAGGCGGTAAAACGCCTGTGCCGACAGGCGTTTGAGGACCGGGTCGGCCTGGCGTTCGACTTTGACTCCGTAGACGACATCATAGCCATCAATGAAAGCTTTCACCATGCGGGGAATGGCCTCGAGGTCATCCTGCAGGTCGGCATCAATGGTGATCACCGCGTCTGACATGTCGCGGGCTGTCATCATCCCCGCCATTATGGCGTTCTGATGTCCGACATTGCGGGCGAGATTCAAGCCCTTGAAACGAGGATTTTCATGGTGGAGCCGGCTTATGATCCTCCATGAGGAGTCGCGGCTGCCGTCGTTGACAAACATCACGAAACTGTCGGAGGAGATGAGTCCGTCCGACACCATCCGGTTGAAAAGCTCGTCGAGGCGTCTGGCCGAAAGGTCAAGCACCTCCTCTTCGTTGTAGCATGGGGAAACTATCGCGAGTCTGATCATTTTGTTTTTTCTGATTAACGCTGTTTATGGCCGGCCGGTTCGGCTATTTTCCGCCGCGCGAACTCTCCGTAGGTCAGGAATTCCTCTCCGCGTTGCCGAAACATGGTTATCATACTGTCGAGGCGGCGTTCCATTTCTTGGCCGGCATGGTTGCGGCTGACAAAACCGACTTTGAATTCGGGATGGTCGCCTAATGGATAAAACTCCCAGGGATGAAAATAAGTTGAGAGGTAGCCGTCATGGTTGACGGTCCGGCGTGCAAACGCTTTGTAAAGCCATAGCGGCAGGTTGTGGAGGGCCAGCCAGAAGAGCGGGAAACGGATCAGTGGCGTGACCGACGCGGGGATCTGCAGCACCCCGTCGTGCATGAAGCAGGTGCGCGGTTTGTCGAGGTGGTTGTAATGGCCGGGGATGAAGCAAGGGTTGAGCGACGAATTGTAGAGGTATCCGGCTTTGCGGATGTCATCGTCGGAGACAGGAAACATCCTCGGCTGTCGGTAACCCAGCACCTTCCTGCCGGTCATCTCCTCAAGTCGCTCCTTTGCGTGGAAAACGTCAGACGGACGCGGTTGCCAGTGATCGCATCCGTGGGCTGCGATCTCGTGGCTTGAATCAATGATGCGTTTTATTATGTCGGGGGCGTCCTCCGCGAAGTTGGTCGTGCAGAAAAATGTCGCCTTCACCCCGTTTTTGTCGAGGATGTCAAGGATCTTTTCTGTGCCGTATCTGGAGACTTTCATGCCTTGGGCGAGAGTGAATTCCACCCCGCTTTCCCGTGGCACGTCGAATTCTTCTGTGTCGAAACTTAGCAGTATCATTTGCAACGACAAAGTTACATATTTTTGTACTAACAGTATAGGAATAAGGAGGGAAATTCGTAACTTTGCGTAAACTTAATAAAAAGTTAACAGCGCGTAAGCTCTGTGCTGCCTTGCTTTCTCAATCATACGGCAATATGAAGATCCTTAATACCCGCAATGCTTTCTGGTTGTTGCTGATTGTGGCATGTGTCACTATACTTCCGTTTCTCGGATTGGCTGATTTCCATACGAAAGGTGAGCCGCGTGAGGCGGTGGTGGCGTATTCGATGCTGGAGAGCGGAGATTGGGTCCTGCCGCGCAACAACGGTGGAGAGATCCCATACAAGCCCCCGTTTTTCCATTGGACGGTGGCAGCCTGCTCGGTACTGACCGGGGGGACCGTCAGCGAGTTTTCATCGCGGTTGCCGTCAGCGCTGGCTTTGATAGCGATGACACTGATGGGGTATCTGTTTTATGCCCGCAGGAAAGGCGTGACGGTCGCGTTGCTGGCCTCTTTTGTCTCACTGACAGCTTTCGAGCTTCACCGTGCGGGAGCCAACTGCAGGGTCGACATGGTGTTGACCGCGTTGACAGTATGCGCATTGTATCTATTCTACCGGTATTATGAGCGTGGGCTGAAAGGTGTCCCTTGGCTTGCGATACTGCTGATGAGCTGCGCCACATTGACAAAAGGGCCTGTGGGATCGCTGATCCCATGTCTTGCATTCGGAGTCTTCCTCCTGTTCAGGGGAGTTAATTTCTTCAAGGCGTTCCTGCTGCTTTCCGCCTGGGGATTGGCTTCATTCATATTGCCCCTCTGCTGGTATTATGCGGCGTGGCTTGATGGAGGCCGGGAGTTTCTTGATCTTGTCATGGAGGAGAATTTCGGCCGCATGACCAACACTATGAGCTATGATTCCTGCGTCAATCCTTGGCATTACAACTTCGTGACATTGATAGCGGGGTATGTCCCCTGGATTCTGTTGGTCATCCTCTCGCGGTTCAGTTTCAGAAAGATCAGACGGGGAATGGAGAAAGGCGACTCGCTTGACACTAACCTGGATACCTCCCTTACAACCCCCTCCCTTCGGTCGGGCACCGGACGGCCTTGGTCGCGGCTTATAGGCCGGATCCGGCAGGCAGATCCGGTAGATCTCTTTTCCGCTATCTGTGTGGTTGTCATCTTCCTGTTCTATTGTTTCCCGCAGAGCAAGAGGAGCGTTTATCTTATGCCGATATATCCTTTTATAGCATATTTCCTCGCTCGCTATATGGTCTGGCTTGTCGGGATAAGGTCAAAGGCGGTAAAGGTTTATGGTTCGATATTGGCCGTCGCCGGAATTCTGCTGACAGCGGCTTTCACAATGGTGAAATGCGGAGCGATACCGACAACCATATTTCATGGCCGCCACGCCGCCCAGAATATCGCCATGATGGAGGAAATCGCTCGTCTTGACGGCTTCGGGTGGATTATGGTCGCGTTGCCCCCTCTGATGGCCATCGGCTGGTTCATTTTCATGCGCCGCAATAAGGAATATTCCGTTAGTTATCTTTTCGCCATCTGCGCGTTGACCTTCGGCCTGTATATGGCTCTTGACGGCGCATATCAGCCAAGGGTGTTGAACGCCAAGTCACAACGCCCCGTGGCATTGGAGATTGACGCTGTCGCTCCCGCTTCGTCCGGCACGATCTACGAGTTCATCGAGGCTGCTGAACTGGCCGCCGGCGATCCTGTCCATTTTTTCGAGTTGAACTTCTATCTGGGCGACCGTATCGAGAACTTTATGAAAAACAAGCCCAACGAGGGATATCTGTTGATCCCCGAGGCGGAAGCCGCAGTGTATCTTCCACGCTTCGAGGAGGAGGGCTACCGCTTCACCCACCTCTACGATTCCTCCCGTCCGGTATTGCGTCAGACCGCCCGGCTCTATCGTTTTACCCGCACCACTTCCTCCAACTGACAATGACGGCCATAACCAATATCCCTGCGAAAGAAAGAAACCTTGTATTCTCTTGTAGCTACCAGCTCTAAAGAGTTGATACTCACGAATTCTGCTAAAGACTGACCGTTCACAAGGATATTGCTACAGCTGTTTTTCGAAGGCGAGGCGAGGGCCCCAGGTGAAGGTATGGAGTCCGAGAGGATGGTAGCCTTGGCGGAGTAGGATGTGCTGCATTATCCGGTTGGAATCACCGGTATCCACGCGGATTACGGTGATTCCCATTCGGCGGTATTCCTCTTCTATCATCGGGAAAATATGTGAGGTAAGCTTTTTACCCCGTGACTTCGATGAGAGGGCCAGACGATGTATGACTCCATATTCACCGCGAGTGTGCCAGATATCACCGAGAGCGTCATATGACTCGTCACCTATGGCAAGCAGACAATATCCCAGAATCTCCTCATTGTCGACGAATATACGGGCGTTGCCTGAAAGGATGTCGGTAGTGACGGTCGCCACATCCGGGTAGCCATCTTCCCATTGACAGAATCCTTGCGAACGTTGAAAGGTCCTCGCGTCGGCGAGGACCTTCATTATTTCATCAATATGGTTTAATTCTGCTTTCCGGATCTCCGGTTTCAAGATATCCATAGGTTGAATTTGCGGGAGGATTTCTCGACGCGGTTACTTCTTGAGGGTGAAGCGGCGGGAGGCAAGACGGTAGTTGTCAGCGAAAAGTTCGACAGTGTAGTCGCCGGGGGTGAGGGTAGCGTTCACATCCCAGTAGATCTTGATGCCGCCGATCTCCTCTCCCTGATATTCAATCGTCTTGCGGGCAGTGCAATGGAGGCTGGCTCCCTCAAAACTGAATGAGCCGCCGTTACCGAGAAGATCGCCTTCCGGAGAGGTGATACGCAGGTAGATGGTCTTCTCTCCTACAGGAGTCGAATTGTTCTGGGGGATGGTGAAAGTCACTTCGAGCTGGCGTGCCTTGGTGACATTCTTTTCCCTCTTTCCCTTTTTGTTGAGAGGAATGAGGTTTACCCCTGTCACATTCAGTTTCTCGGCGAGGGTCATTCGCTCATTGAGATGCTGGTTGGTGGCCTGTACAGACTGTACGGTCTGTGTCAGCTGCGTGTTCTGGGCCTTCACCTCCTCGTTCTCCGTGCGGAGCGACTGGTTTTCCTTCTGGAGTTCGTTGATCTGCTCGACGTAGGTGCGGAGGATCGCTTTCAGGGTCTCTATCTCACCTTTCAGCTGAGCGATCTGGGCTGCGGATTTGTTTTTCTCATTCTGCAACTCATTCAGCAGTTTCTCGACCTGAGCGCGGGCTGCGGCATATTTCTGTACGATAGAGTCATTGGCCAGCAGCGATGTCTGATTTTCATATTGGGCGAACTCGTTGTTGAGGCTTTCATACTCGTTGGCAAGCTGTATCTGCTCATTCTGGAGCTGCAACTGCTCGATCTGTTGCTGCTGTGCCTGCATCTCAGACGAATTCTTTGCGGTCAGCAACACTACGGCAAGGATAGCCAGACCCAGCAAGACAGCGAGAATGACGATGATCATCATCGTTTTTCTGGATCTCTGAGGGGTGGCGGCGCGCCGTGGTGGCCGTGGCGGTTCGGGACTCTGATAGCTACGCGGCGGTTGTTGCGGCGGCATCGGTGGCGTTGCCGTCTGGCGAGGCTGCTCATATCGTGGCGCGTAAGTCTGCGGCTCCGGCTGCCGTGGTTGCTGTGGCATCGGCTGTCGGGGCTGCTGTGGCACTGGTTGCCGTGGTTGTTGTGGAGGGGGTGTCGATACAGGAGATGTCGGAGGCATCGGCTGTGTCACCGTTGGCCGTGGAGGCTGCGGGTTATTGACAGCCGGCTTCTCCTCCGCCATGTTTCGGCGAGCCATTTCCGCAGCCCTGCGGAGTCGCTCGTTAAGCGACTCCGCTCCGGGTTGCGGCATTGGATTTCTGTTATCGTTGGGATCCATTGACAATCAAGTTTGGATGACTTTAAGTAATTGTTCAATTACAGTGATCACAAACCCTTTCCGCAGCAGTTCTTGTATTTCTTGCCTGAACCACAGGGGCAAGGTTCATTGCGGCCTACCTTCGGGGCGGCTTTTGCCGGTTCGGGACGACGGTTGGCGGCTGCTCCGGCTCCGGCAGCTGCCGCGCGCTGGGCGTTCTCTCCGGGAAGTCCCTCCTTGGTTGCCTTGTATTGGGAATAGTCATTGCCGCGTGAGGGCAACGCGCTTTTTATTTCGGGACGCTGGGCACGGGCTGCGCGCAGACGAGCCTCCGCCTCGGCGAGGGCTTTTTCGGCGGCTGCTTTCTTCTCATCATCAGACATCGCGGCCTTGCGGCGTTCGCTTTCAAGTGTGGCCGAAGCTGTGGAAGGTGTCGCCACGGTTGTGGCGGCAGGGCGTTGTTGCACGAAAATCTGTCCTCGCATCAAAGCCGACAGAGCTTTTGTGTTGAGGTTGTTTAGCATGTTCTCGAAGAGGTGGAACGACTCGACTTTGTAGATCACCAGCGGATCTTTCTGCTCATAGGATGCATTCTGCACACTCTGACGCAGTTCGTCAAGCTCGCGCAGGTGTTCTTTCCAAAGCTCGTCGATGGTGACCAGGAGTACACCCTTGTGCCATTCCTTTACGATGTTCTTGCAACCGGAGTTGTAGGCCTCCGTGATGTCTACGCCGAGGTTGAAGATACGCTTGCCGTCGGTGATAGGTACCATGATCTTTCCTTTGGCTCCGCGATTCTCCACCCAGTCCTTGACAACCGGCATGGCCATCTCTATGATTCGCTCGCTTCGGCGGTCGAGGTTCTCGTTGACAGCGCTGACGATGCGCTCTGTCTTTTCCTCGCGGCTAAGGCTCTGGAACTCTTTCTCGGTGAAGGGGGCTTCTATGGTCAGGATGCGCATCAGTTCCAGCGACAGCTCGTCGAAGTCGGTAGGCTGGTCGTAGCTCTGTACAAGATTCTCGACAAGGTCGTAGATCATGTTGGAGATGTCGATTCCGACACGTTCGCCGAGCAGGGCGTGATGGCGGCGGTTGTAGATGTAGGTACGCTGCTTGTTCATCACGTCGTCATATTCGAGGAGACGCTTGCGGATACCGAAGTTGTTCTCCTCGACGCGCTTCTGGGCATTCTCGATCGCCTTTGTGACCATGTGGCTTTCGATCATCTCTCCCTCCTTGAGGCCGAGGGTGTCGAGCATCTTCATCACGCGGTCGGTCGCGAACAGACGCATAAGCTGATCCTCGAAGGACACATAGAAGACAGACGAACCGGGATCTCCCTGACGACCCGAACGGCCTCGGAGCTGACGGTCTACGCGACGGCTCTCATGGCGTTCGGTGCCGATGATAGCCAGACCTCCTGCCTCTTTGACTTCCGGAGTAAGCTTGATGTCAGTACCACGGCCGGCCATGTTGGTGGCGATGGTCACTGTCCCGGCCCGGCCAGCGAGGGCTACGACCTGCGCCTCCTTCTGGTGGAGCTTGGCGTTGAGCACCTGACAGTCTATCTTGCGCATGTCAAGCATTCGTTTCAACAGCTCGGAGATCTCCACGGAGGTAGTGCCGACCAGCACGGGGCGGCCTGCGTCGCGCAGCTTGACGATCTCATCGATCACAGCGGCGTATTTCTCTTTCTTAGTCTTGTAGACACGGTCCTCAAGATCGAAACGCGCCACAGGGCGGTTGGTCGGGATCGTGACCACATCAAGTTTGTAGATGTCCCAGAGCTCTCCGGCCTCTGTCTCGGCGGTACCGGTCATACCGGCGAGCTTGTGGTACATGCGGAAGTAGTTCTGCAGCGTGATCGTAGCGAAAGTCTGGGTGGCAGCCTCTACTTTCACACCCTCCTTGGCCTCGATGGCCTGATGGAGACCGTCGCTGTATCGGCGACCCTCCATGATACGGCCTGTCTGCTCGTCGACGATCTTGATCTTTCCGTCGTCGATGACATATTCGTTGTCTTTCTCGAAGAGGGTGTAGGCTTTCAGGAGCTGGGTGACGGTGTGGACACGTTCAGACTTGATGGCATAGTCGGCCATCGCCTCATCCTTGAGCTGCTGGCGTTCAGAGAGGTCGGCGACATTCTCCAGCTCGGAGAGCTTGGCGGCGATGTCGGGGAGGACGAAGAACTGCGGATCCTGGTTGCGGTCGGTCAGCACGTCGAATCCCTTGTCGGTAAGCTCTACCGAACGGTTCTTCTCGTCAATCACGAAATAGAGGGGATCGGTCACTTTCGGCATCTCACGGGAGTTGTCCTGGAGATAATATGCCTCGGTCTTGAGAAGGGCATTCTTCATACCCTCCTCGCTGAGGAATTTGATCAGCGGACCATATTTGGGGAGACCCTTGAACGCGCGGAACAGGAGCAGTTCACCCTCTTTGCGCACCTCCTTGTCTTCCGACACGATTTTCTGTTTAGCCTCGGCGAGGATCTGGGTGACGAGCTTGCGCTGTGCCTGGAAAACCTTCTCGACGTTGGGCTTGTAGTCGTTGAAGAGCTGGTCCTCACCCTTGGGGACGGGGCCGGATATGATCAGAGGAGTACGGGCATCGTCGATAAGCACCGAATCGACCTCGTCGACGATGGCGTAATAATGCTTCCGTTGTACCATGTCTTCCGGAGCCATCGCCATGTTGTCGCGGAGGTAGTCGAAACCGAACTCATTGTTGGTACCGAATGTGATGTCGCACTCGTAGGCGGCGCGACGCTCGCGGGTGTTCGGGCGGTGTTTGTCGATACAGTCGACTGTCGATCCGTGGAACATGTAGAGCGGTCCCATCCATTCAGAGTCACGTTTCGACAGGTAGTCGTTGACGGTCACGACATGCACGCCGCGTTTCGACAGGGAGCGGAGAAAGACAGGTAACGTGGCCACAAGGGTTTTCCCTTCACCGGTGGCCATCTCGGCGATTTTTCCTGAATGGAGGACAACGCCGCCGATGAGCTGCACATCGTAGTGGACCATGTCCCATGTGATCTCGTTGCCGCCGGCCATCCATTTGTTTTTCCAGATCGCCTTGTCTCCGTCTATTGTAACGAACTCGCGGCCCTCGACGGCGAGTTTGCGGTCAAGGTCGGTGGCGGTGACCTCTATTGTCTCGTTTGCGGCGAAACGCGCTGCGGTCTCGCGCATGGTGGCGAACACTATAGGGAGATGCTCATTGAGTTTGTCCTCCAAGGTGTCGAGGATCTTCTTTTCATGCTGGTCGATCTCGTCCCATAGAGGTTGGCGTTCATCGAAAGGCAGCTCTTCGATCTTCTCTTTCAATGAGACTATCGCCTCCTGGTCATCCTTGGTAGAGGCCGCCAGATCTGCGCGAACTTCATCTATTTTCCCTCGGAGCTCGTCATTTGAAAGCCCTTTGAGTGTCGGGCCGATAGCGTTGATCTTATCTATTGTGGGCTTGATCTCCTTAAGGTCGCGTTGCGACTTGTTTCCGAAAATCTTGCTCAGGAAGGTTGTCAGTGACATAAAATGATATATGGTTGGGGTGTTGGTTTGTATTATGATGAAAAAATGTCAGTGGTGACGCGTCAGTTGATATAACGCTCAGATCTCGCTGCGGTTCACAGGCGCAGCGGTGGCAGTGACGCTCCGTTGGGTGAGCGGATACGCAGCAGGCGGCATACCGTCGGCGCGATCACCCGCGCGTCTACCGGGATCTCTATTTTACATGGGGCTGTCTGCGGGGCGAGTATGAACGCAGGGGCTGTCGAGGCGACGGCGCGTGTCACCCTGACGGGAGCTTCCGTGTCGGAGTCATCGTCGATCTCCTGCCAACCCGGGGCGATGGCTATGAGGACATCCCCGGCGGTGGTGGCGACTGTGTTGCGCCGGAAGGCCTCGGGGTTTTCGGAAGCCTGACGTGACAGTACTTCGTCTATTGTCCAGGCGTGGCTTACTCCGCTCATCCTTTCGAGGAAACGGGCGGCTTCAAGCCGCATGTCGGCCAATTCCTTGCCGCGTTCCTTTATAAGCTTGTGGTTGAGGAAAACCTGGCTGTCATGATAGCCTGATACCCATTCCCCGTTTCCATGGATGGCCATCAGGTACATGTTGAGCAGCGAGACAGCTTTCCGGGAGGAAAACTCTCCGTAAGGAATGGCCCATTTCTCGTCATCCCTTCGTTGGCGGCGCGTAAGCGGTGTGCCTGTCACGAATACGAGGGTCTTCTCCATCCCCGGTCCTGACGCGTCGATCGCGTCGAATATCCGGCCAAGGTCGCGGTCAAGGCGCAGATAGCTGTCCATCAGTTCGGGGCGGCTGTCAGCATCGCGCGAGTATGGGTATGGGTCAAGGGTGAAGGAGAGGCTTAGCATGTCGGTCACGTCGCGTCTGCCCAACGGCATTGTGCGCAGGTAATCGACAGCCAGGGAGGCTATGTCTGCGTTGGCCGCCGCGGAGGCTTTGTAAGCGCGGAAGCGGTTTTTGTCTCCTCTTGGGAATGTATGGCGGAACGGATATGCCTTTTTGTAGGATGGCAGGTCGGGATAGCTTTCGATGGCCATCATCGGCACCCACTGGAGGGTGTCGAGCCGGTTTTCGAGCGGGTTCCGGTGGTTGATTTCCTGTGGCTTCTGCGGAAGGTCACGGTAAAATGTGGTGGTGGCCCATTTCCCGGTGAGATCGTTTATCCAGAATGCGGAGTTGCCGGCATGACCGGCCATTATTATCGCTTCGGCCGGATTGGCGGCTATCGAATAGGCATAACCGAGTCCTCCTGAGGATATGCGCAGTTCATCGGAGATTGTCGACGCTCCCAAGGATGTCGGTGACATGGTCTCCGTGGTGAAATTGCCGATTGTGGCCTCATCGTTCAACACAGGCCGCGGGCGGCGTTCGTCGCGGTTGTAGACAGTAGCCGCGCCGACTCCATTGACAGCGGGGGAGGCCCCGGTGAAAAGGAGGGCGGTGGATGCCGCTCCGTCAAGAGGTGTCCCGAAATCGACATCCCGGATTGTGATCCCTTTTTCCGATAACCGGCGGAATCCGTTGTTGCCGAATCGGCCGCGAAGCAGTTCGAGATAATCGTCAGACAGCCCTTCGACAACGATTCCGACCACAAGCTGTGGCCTGGGAGGCAGTTCCTGCCCGAAGCCGGGCATGACGGCGGTGGCCCCCAGCAGGAGGGCTGCCAGCCGGTTGCGGCTGATATTCGGCAGGTTGTTGGCTTTTGTCATCGTTTGTCGTTTTCGGTGGCTGACGGCCGGGGCGTTTTATGTCTGTTGACTATATGTATGTATCTTGCGGACAACGCCATGTCGGCTGCTATCAACGGATAAAACGCGCTGTTAAGTCCTTGGATTCCGAAGATCCCTGTCAGCACCAGCAAAAACAATGCCACAAAGTTACAAATTTGATAGCAATAAACCACACGTTTGCAACTTTTTAACCAGATCAGTCCGGCGGGGATCACTGTGAGGGGGTTGATCCAAAGATATAGCCAGTTGGGGGATGTAGCCTCATGTACGCTGACGAATATAAGGAATGTCAGCAACAGACTCACTGTGAAGAGGCATCCGTAGACCACCGAATCATACCATCGTGTGATTTTCCCGCGCCGTATGTCGCGCCACGTTATAACGAGGGTGACCGCAAGGAAAAGTATGGAGATAAAAAACGGTGACAGCAGAAATGGAGTGGGGCGGTCTGTTACGCGTCCGGAAGCCGGGAGGATAACTGATGTCGAGCTTACCAGTTGTCGTTTTTCACCCATATCATCAGTGTAAGTGGTGTGATCAAGGGCGGCTTTCAGGTAAAGAGGGGCGTAGGTCCGTTGACGTGGGGAGATTTCCTTGTCGAGACCGTTGCCGAGCGCGAGGTCGATGCCGAACTGGTACCAGGGGTAGTCGGCATGGCTGCGTGTCATCTCTCGCCGTAATGTATGCTTGCCGGAGCCGTCAGCGATGCCGGTTTCTCCATAAATGAATCCGCTGAAATCGTTGATGTCAAGTGGGCTGCCAATTGCGGTCTCGACCAATGAAAGCGGACGTGTGGCGCAATTGTCATATATGTAATTGTATCGGTAGGTGCGGTTTTCAGGGCGCAGGTTGTCGGCAATCAAAGCCTCCAGACGGCGAGCCTGCTCCGGAGAGAGATCAAACACTTGCTCGGTGACTTCGCGTCCCTGACGGCGGTACTCTTCCAGAAAGGCCTCGAACGGGAAAGGCAAAGCCATGTAGTCGGTTTCCCCTTTGACGAAACGGTATAGGAAATTGGGGGCGTTGAAGTCAAACACTCCCCAGTTGACCACATAGTCATAACGGCCGGGTGAAACGAACCTCATGGCTGTGTGGCCGTCAAGCTCATATATCTCCTTGCCGGGCGACACAGTCAGTAACGACACCCGTGGAGCCGGTTCTTCCGCTCCCAATCCGAGTGCCCAGGCCAGCAGCATAGCCGCGAAGGTTATTATCCGTTTAAGAAAATCAAGCACTTAAGTATCCCTTCAAACTTGTTTGGACGCGCAAAGTTAGGAAAATTCCGAGTAATTTCCTAACTTCGTGGTAAAAACATGGACATGATGGAAGAGCGATCAAAATTGAGGGAGGAAACCGTACTGCCGACTTCCGAAGAGAGGGAATTGCCGGAGTTTAACGCGATGCAGAGAGTGAAACGGCGTTTTTTCGCCATGCGCAATGGCGATCTTGCTCAGCAGATGGCTGACCGGGGAGCGCGATACCGTATCAATTTCGGGCTTAACATGCCACAGATAAGTGATATCGCTCGTGACTTCCTGGCGGGAGGCTGTGAGCGTGAAAGTTTGCCGGAAACCTTTGATATGGCGGATTTCGCCCGTCGTCTTCGTGACAACCGATCCACGCGTGAGAGCATGCTGATAGCTCCGATGCTTTTCCCGGTGGAGGATCTGACCCAGGAAGAGGCATTGGAGTGGGCTAAGTCTGTGGCTACCCCTGAAATAGCCGATGTGTTATGTCTGAAGTTGCTGCGGAATTTCCGTGACGCGCCCGGATTGATGACATTGCTGATGAATGAGGATGACGCTCTTTCCCGCTACGTGGGGTTGCGGCTTGGGCTTAACTTGTTGCAATCGAACAAGGTTGCAATTGACTCACTTCTTCATGCGGTTGAAATGGAGGAGTCACGAGGGGTGGCGCTGACAGCATCCGTGTGCAGGCAACTTCGTGATGAAATCTCTTTCATGACAGAATGAAACAACAAAGTCGGGACGCTGCGCCAGAATTTTGACGCAGCGTCCTGATTGTTTTATTATTAACTTTATTGTCGAGGTTTGTTTTGAAGCCTTGAGGGATTATGTCAGTCGTTGACAACGAGAGTCAGCACACCTGACGGATCGAAGGCGACGGCCTTGAATACCGGATCGGAGACATCGATGCGATAGCCGGAACGGTCACGGTGGACAGCCTCTACGCTTTGCTCGAATCCATTGTGTATCAATAGCTGATAGAGCTTCCCGGGTACGACTGCTTTTAGCAAAGGGGAGGAGAGCGAATAGCCCTCGGGGGCCTCGGTCTCAATGACATTGCCTTTCGCGTCAAACTCGAATTCTATGCCGTCGGCGAGCTGTATTTCAAATTCACCCGAAGTGAATTTCTTCTCGCATTTTACCACGGCGTGTCCGTCGCAATGCTTTTCGAGAAACTTGCGTGCTTTGGAAGGTAACGCGGCGTAGTCGACGGAGCCGGCGACAACCGGGCCGACTCCTGTAAAGCCTTCAGGTATATCGGGCATTGCATTACGCTGCTGTTCATATTTATAGCCATCGCTTTTTGGCGCTTCTTCTCCTCTAATTGTCTGCGCTGCGCAGAATCCTGCGAATATGAATGACAGGACGAGGGCGACAATGCTGTGTGACAAGTGTTTCGTTTTCATAACCTCTTATATTTAGGGGTTCGACATCCCTTTTAGTATTGAAACAGAAATGTAACACCAAAAGTTCGCGGCTATACGGGGAGAGGAGGTTGTTTTTGGATGAGAGGGGGGGGAGAAATGAGGGGGAAAGAAGAGTTAATAGATGAGGATCGGGGATATCCCTCGCTTTGCTCGGGCACCGGACTTTGATAATGGCTTATTTGATAATAACTTTGGGAGGAGTTGGAGGCGCGATTGGAGGAGATGATGTCAGGAATGGGCCAGTAGGTTGTGGAGAAGGTTGACAAACTGGTAGTTCTTGAGACCCCAGCGGGGAGCGAGAAGGAGTTCGTCGGGGGATTGGGATGTGAATCGTTCGATGGCGGTATGTGGAGACAGTTTGTTCATTATGGAGATTATCTCGCGGCAAAGGGGCAGGTATGATTCGGGTGTGAAAAGGTCGAAGTGACAGCCTGATTCCCATTCGCGGGCCAGAGCGGAGCCTTTGATGATCTGGAGCTGATGGAATTTGACTGTATCGGGATGCAGCAGGGTGGTTTTCTCGACAGTCTCCATCATCATGTCATGATCCTCTCCGGGGAGTCCCATTATGAGGTGCAATCCTACCGGCAATCCGGCGTGTTGGAGTTGGGTAGTCGCGTCGACGGTCGCCTGCCATGTATGACACCGGTTTACCCTGCGGAGGGTTTCGTCATGACTGCTTTCCGCGCCGATCTCGATCATTATCCATCGCCCTTCATGACGGCGTTTTGCAAGCGCGTCGATGAGCGTGTCCGGCAGGCAGTCGGGCCGAGTGCCGATCACAATGCCGTCGATACCCTCTGTGTCAAGGGCTTCATCGTATAGAGACAGGAGGCGCGACAGATCTCCGTGGGTGTTGGTGTAACTCTGGAAGTAAGCAAGGTAGCGCATCTTCGGATATTTGCGTCGGAAGAAGTGCTTGCTTTCCTCGATCTGGAGAGAGAGGGGCGTCAGGTTACGTCCTGAGTGGCTGCCGGGAGAAAAAGAGTTGTTGTTGCAATAGGCGCAACCGCCTGTCGACAGGGTCCCGTCACGGTTGGGGCAGCTGAATCCGGCATCCACGGTCAGTTTCTGCATTTTCCGGTCCGGGAAATGCTCTGCAAGGAAATCTGCGTAATCCCTGTAAAAACGTCCCATAGGAGCTGCTTATCTGTCAGAAAAGATGTTTTTTGCCGAAAGATCCATCATACAGGCATCCAGTAGCACTATCGCGGTCATAGCCTTGATCACTTCCGCGCCGCGTATTGCGATGCATGGATCATGTCGGCCTGAAGTTTTGACCTCGGTTTGATGGCCGTTGGCATCGATTGTGTTCAGGGGGATGGCAATGGATGGTGTCGGCTTGAACCCTACTCTGAACAGGATCTCCTGGCCGGTAGAGATCCCTCCGAGGATCCCTCCACAATGGTTGGAAAGGAAACCGTCGGATGACATCCGGTCGGCAGCCTCACTCCCTTTCATGCCGCATAGGGCGAATCCATCGCCATATTCGAATCCATGCACTCCTCCGATTGAGAGCATCGCCGAGGCGAGCATCTGTTGCAGTTTGCCGAAAACAGGTTCACCGATTCCAGCCGGAAGACCGTGGATGGAGCATGTCACGGTCGCGCCGACAGAGTCGCACGCGTTTTTTGTCTCTTCAAGTATCTTGTTGAAATCATGGGTATCCGGGCAACCTCCGAGTTCGGATACAGCGGCATGGACGGTTATGCCGCGAGTAGCAAGCAGCTGTGACGCGAATGATCCGGCAACGACCCTCGCGACGGTCTCCCGGCCGGAGCTGCGCCCACCTCCACGCCAGTCACGAAGTCCGTATTTGCGGTCATATGTGAAGTCTGCATGATTGGGCCGATATACCTCGCGCAAATGATCATAGGCACTCGATCTTGCGTCAGTGTTCGGTATCATGAATCCTACGGGGGTACCCAAGGTTATCGCCGTGTCCTTGTCAGGGCTGAAAGGGATCGGTTCTCCGCATTCGTCCAATGACATGAGCCCCGACAGGATCTGCAATCGGTCAGATTCCTGACGTGGCGAGACACCATGTCCTGTTCCGGGTCGTCTGCGGTCGAGGGCGTTTTGAATTTCTGAGATGGAGATATGGAAGCCTGCGGGCAATCCGTCGATAACGCCGCCGACAGCAGGGCCGTGAGACTCACCGAATGTTGTCAGGCGGAATATGTTGCCGAATGTGTTCATTGCATGGATGGCGAGACTGGATTAATCCTTGATGATGTCGGCAACTTCCCCTTTGACAAAGCCTATAAGGTCAGAAGGTGAAAGTTCCAGCTGTAGACCACGCTGCCCCGCGCTGACGAATATCATGTCGAAATCCAAGGCGGTAGTGTGGAAAAACACAGGGAATGGCTTTTTCATTCCAATGGCAGTACACCCCCCTCTGATATATCCGGTCAGGGGGAGAAGTTCTTTCATCGGGATCATCTCGGCTTTTTTCATACCGGCCGCTCTGGCGGCTTTTTTAAGGTCGACTTCCGCCGCCCCGGGAACAACGCAGACAAAATATCCGCCACCGCCGGTGCGCTCGCCGTGCAATACGAGGGTTTTAAAGACTGTGGCCGGATCTTCTCCAAGGGTAGCCGCCACATGGGTTGCCGAGAGATCATTCTCGTCAACCTCATATGGCACAAGCCTGTAAGTTATCCCGGCTTTGTCAAGCAGCCTTGCGGCATTTGTCTTTTCCGGTTCGTCGGACTGGTTTTTGGATTTCTTGCTCATGTCCTGCAAAGGTAGCAATTTTGAGCGAGATAAGGAAACCTGTCAATCCTGTCCTTTCAGTACCGCGATCGCTGCGTCGTAGTCAGGTTCGTGGGTGATCTCCTCGACAAGTTCGGAGTAGATGATGTCGCGGTTTTCATCGAGGATTATGACTGCGCGGGCGAGCAGTCCGGCCAAAGGTCCGTCAACGATTTCAAGGCCGTATTTCTCGGCAAACATAGGTGAGCGGAAAGCGGATGCGGGTGTCACATCCTTGATGCCATTGGCGGTGCAGAACCGTCCTGCGGCAAACGGGAGGTCCATCGAGACGCAAAGGACAGTGGTGTTCTCAAGTTTGGCCGCTTCCTGGTTGAAACGGCGGACGGATGCGGCACAGACTTCAGTGTCGAGACTCGGGAATATGTTGAGCACGACGCGTCGTCCGCGCAGGTCGGCGCATTGTATTTCCTTTAGTTCCGGGGTCACGAAGTTGAAGCAGGGAGCTTTCTCTCCCGCGCGGGGCATTGTCCCGTAGGTATGGCAAGGTGTGCCTTTGAAATATATGGTCTCCATAATATAAATATAAATATTTGGTTATAAGTAACTGTTCGAAATTTTTCTCTGTCCGGGACTAAGCACAATGGGCTGTCCTACGATAATTAAACAGATTGGGGGAGGTGTGGTTCATTTCAGGAGGGCGGCTCCCTGTAGGAGGTCTTCTTCAAGTGAGGATCCTGTCCCGAGGATGACATCGGCGACAGTGCCGGATGTGTTGCAAAGGATGATCGTGGGGAATGCGTTGATGCCGCAGTCACGTATGAACGGAGTCGCGGAAGTCAGCAGTTCCTCTCCAGGGCGTTGCCTTCCGGTCAGTGATTCGATCTTATCGGCGTTGTTTGAATTGAATATCAGTAGCAGCCCTGTCTGTCGCGGAAGTTTATCTGTCACTTGGCGCAGCGTCGCGATCGTGGCCTCCGCTGAAATGACTTCGGGATCGATCACGGCGATTATTGTCGGGGAATGGAACGGGGCATTCTTCTGATAAAGATAGCGTTGGCGTGTCAATGTGGGAAGAGCGAATCCCGGCAGAGGAAGTCCCCGCAGATTCTCGACAGAATAATTGCTTACCCGGTATTTCTCGAATACTTCCGGGTAGCGTGCCATAAGTCTCTCCTCCGAGCTGACGGCCTCGATGGCAGGCGATGCGTCGTATGTATATACCGCATTTACCTCTTGCTCGCCGAGCAGTCCGGGATTATACAGCACCGACAATTTGACCGGATTGCCGGTCTGCTGATCAATGGCGAGTTCCCATTGCTGGCTCTCTATGCCGTTGATGTGGCGTGTGGCCTTTATGATGTCAGAATTGTGTCCCTCTGTACTTCCTGTATGAAGTGTGACGGTGTAAGTCGAGTCATTGGCTATCTCACGCAGCTGTGACGCGAGACTGAAAGGGAGAAGATTGACAAACTGTCCGTTGCGTTGTATGCCGCCCGCTGATGTCCGGAATGGTATGGAGTCCCATTGGAAATGGTTCTCCTGCAGCCTGTGGTCGCGATAGCGGTAATGGTGGCCGTCGAAATATGCCGTGAATCCTTCCGATTTGCCTGATTCGAGGGGCAATTCCCAGTCAATGATGTAGTCCCGCCCTAAAAGTGGATCGGAGGAATTGTCGGAGGTGGCGACGCGGAGAGTGTAAACCACATCATCATCCGCCATAGGGAGCGCCACTGAATAGTCTATGGTTGCGGAATAAGGGGAAATACGGTCAAGCCGTTCCGCCATTGACAAAATACTGGAGCCTGCCTCCCCGTACATCTCGCCGGGGAGACAGAGCACCGCTATCACCATTAAAATTCCAAATTTCCCTTTCATGAATAAAGGTAGTAGAAACGTGTTTGCCGACAGAGACTGTCTTTGCTCCGCCTGACATAATTCAAACGCTCCTTTTCATGGATTGGTTCATTGTCAAGGAGAAAAATCAGAGAATGCCTGAAAGGTTGCCTGTAAGCACGTAACGCAAGACAAGGGTCAGCACCAAGGCATAAACCCCGGCGAGGACATCGTCGAGCATCACCCCCCACCCGTTGGGCACCTTCTCGAGTTTGCGGCATAGAGGAGTCTTCATAATGTCTATTACGCGGAACATCGCGAAGCCGAAGAATCCGAGTATGGCGGTCTGGAGGTGATTGCCGGCCACACCCGCGACAAGGCATGGAATCCAGGTCCCGACAAATTCATCTATCACCACTGTGCGCGGATCCTCTCCCCAGTACCGTTCCATGACTTTGGAGGTCCACGCGCCGACAATTGTGGTCAATACCACCAATGCCGCTGTTATCCAGAACAATGATGTCACTCCCACGGCGAATGACAGCCCGTACCAGATCAATAGTCCCAGAAAGGCTCCGGCAGTCCCCGGCGCGCCGGGACAGAAACCTGTGCCGAGTCCCGTAGACAGTATGACATGAAACCAGGGTGCTTCTCCGAGTGGATGATTGTTATTATCGCTCATTTTAGTATAGGTTAACATGGGTGGGTCATATAATTGCCCCTGTGTGGTCTAACTTTGCAGTATAAATCAAAAAGATAAGTTATGAACAATTCTTTCTCCGTTAAAAATTCAGATGTTGTCTTCGTGAATGTGATGGCCATCGGCCGTCAGGTGATGACAGTGACACTTTCAGGCAATAGCTCTGTCGAGGAGCTGATGGAAAATGTCAAAGTTCGTCTTTCAGGACTTGACGGACTGCTGACCGTCAATTTGCGCAACAGTTCGCAAGGAACAGCCGCTAAACGTGTGTTACGGCTGCGCAGACCTTCCGCCGGGATGTTAAGGGCGCATATGAAGGGGTATGCAGCGTGACAGGTATTCCCTGGCATCCTCCCAAGGGGTATAGATGCTGTCTGAGCCGGGCAGAAGCGGTATCGGGCGTTCGTTGAGGTCGAACCTGACATAGATGTGCCCTGACTTTGACTTTGCCATGACCATCTGGAGATTGGCAGCCATCGGGACAACATGGAAGTCTTTCCAGTGCAGGGCCACTGTGTCAAAATAATTTGTCAGATAATAACATCCGTCAAGGCGCATAAGAGACAATAATGGCATAAGGGTCTCGGCGTGGCCGAAACGCAGTATTACCTTATAATCCTGTTTCCCTTCCAGTGCATTCTCCGCAGTGGTCAGCAGATCGGCCAGCAATGGAGCGGCGATCTCCGCCGGAAGAGTGGAGAGAGTGGTAGCGGTCCGTTCGAGGTAATGGCCCAGGTTGGTGCAACTCCATGCCCGGTTGGCTTCAGGCAGGGTGAAGTACTTCTCCATTTGTGGGGGGAGTCCCATCGCGGGCAATCCCTGCAGGAGTTTGAACATGTGATAAGTCACGTCACGGGCAGCTTCAGATGTCATCTGCCGGGCATATTCCCCTTTGAAGAGCTTGCGTCCGGGCGCGGTCGGCATAATGGTCTCATATTGCATGTTATATGCCTCTTTCCAGCTGCCTGACCTCATCCATTCGATAAAATCCTCATCAATGTCAAACGGGCGCATCAAGGGTGAGTTCTGACGGCCCGAAGAGGTGAATATCTCTATATGGTTATTGAGACGGTCGAGCTGGTGGGTGAACTCATACATGCTCATAACGCATCGGGGTGAATAGGAGCTTATGGCCAAAATCCGGGTGTCGTTGAACAGCAGGCCGTATCTGCGGAACATTCTCGACGCTATGCCTCGTTGCTCGGCCATTCCAAGTGAGTCAAGCGCGCCCCAGCGGTTGCGGGATTTTTCGCTGACGAACCGAGTCAGGGCGAGCATTTCTTTTCCGGCAGGAGTGAGCGCTCCGGCCGAATCGGCGGATGCCAGCTCTTTGATAAGTCTCGAGACATTCTGCGGGGATGACGGAAAGCGCGCGCCATGCCGTCCCACATGGTTGACGAAGATAGCTGTCAGCGAGTCGGGCAACTCATATGTCTCCGTCGGGATAGGGTATGGCATCGCCGAACCTTCACATTCTGCGAAAGTATAGGCTGTTTCCGTAGGGTCGGCTCCGCGCAGGCAGAAGACGCAAAGCAACGTCATTATTATCGTAAGGCTCCTCATTGTTTTCTGGTTTAATTTCGTATCTTTGCGGATAAGGATATCGATTCGTCCAATATAGCCACGAAAATACGAATTTATGTTGACACCTCAAAATATTAAACAAACAATCGCCGGAAAAGGGCCGGAAGAGCAGTTGTTGATCATAGACGACCTGATGAGTTCCGTTCATGATGACAAGGAGAGGGGATTTTTGTGGGCCGAGAAAGGGAAACTGCTGTGGAAGTCAGACCGACGTGCCGAAGCGATCTCTGCGTATGAGAAAGGCGCGCGGCTTGATCCTGACGGCCCGGCGGCGTTGTTGCTGGCTCATTCGAGATCCATCATGGATTTTTTCAATCCCGATCTGTTGAATCCCTGAAGCCGGCAGCCGGGGAAAATATGCAGGATGTCAGCTTTCCCGGTAATATACCCGTCTCACACGCGGAGATACTGCCGTAAGGCATTCATAGGGGATGGTGTCGAGCAATTCAGCCATGTCTGTCACGGGATTGTCAGGCCCGAATATCACTACCGGGTCGCCGGTACGGACTCCGGGCACATCGGTGACATCTATCATGCAGGTATCCATGCATATGTTCCCGACTGTCGGGCATAAATGGCCGTTGACGGCGACTTTCCAGTTGCCTCGTCCGCAATGACGGTTGAATCCGTCAGCATAGCCTATCGGGACGGTGGCTATGAGGCTCGGACGTGACAGGACACCCCGCCGCCCGTAACCGACGGTTTCGGTCTCGTCCCAACGGCGCAAGGCGATGATGACGGAGCGAAGTGTGGATATAGGACGTAATTGGGTTTCCATGCCGTTGTTGAGTACAGGTATGCCGTACAGGCCGATTCCAAGCCGCGCCATGTCAAACTGGTGTTCGGGAAAGCGCAGGATCCCGGCTGTGTTGAGGACATGACGCAATACCTTGTATGGAAAATGGCTGACGATTTTTTCGGAACAGCGGGTGAAATATTCAAGCTGTGACCGGGTGTAAGCGTCCTGGTCGAGGCAGTCGGCTGTCGCCAGATGGGAGAATACCGACGTGACTTTCACTTCGGGCTGCTTGTCGAGCAGTTCAAACAGACGTGGCAGCTCCTCCTCACGGAAACCGAGACGGTGCATCCCGGTATCGATCTTGAGATGGATGGGATAGTCGGTGATGCCCGCGCGGCGAGCCTCGAAGATTATCGCTTGGAGCGAGTCGAAACTGAATATTTCCGGTTCAAGCCGATTGTCGAAAAGTTGGGTGTAATTCAACACCATCGGGTTCAGAACCATTATCGGCATTGTTATGCCGGCCCGGCGCAGTTCCGCCCCCTCGTCACCTACGGCCACGGCGAGATAAGCCGCGCCGTGGGCCTGAAGGGTCTTGGCGAGTTCGAGCGATCCGGCTCCATATCCGGAGGCTTTGACCATCGCCACCAGTCCGGTCGTAGGTTTCAGTTTTGAGCGGAAGAAATTGAAGTTGTCGACCATCGCGTCAAGGTTTACCTCAAGGATGGTCTCATGGGTCTTGGCTTCGAGATGATTGACAATCTTGTCGAAATCCTGTCCGGGCACACCTTTGACCAGTATCAGTTCGGAGCTGAAATCGGTCGGAGTGGCCTCGCGTAGGAATGCCTCGGCCGACGGATAGCATTTCCCGGCGATTTCAGTTTCCGGAAAATGGCGTGAGATCTCCCCCCCGATACCGATCAGTCTGGAGACATTTCTCATGCGGAGCAATTCACCGGCCTGACGGTATGTCGAGGACAGATCAGCCCCGTCAGCCTCCATATCGGAGAGAATCACTGTCAGATTGCGTCCTGCGGTCATGCGTCGGGCTGAGAAATCCAAGGCGATCGACAAGGATGACAGGTCACAGGTATAATCATCATGCACGATCAATGAGTCATTGACTCCGGCACTTACCTGCAGGCGAGTGCCGATAGGGTATAGCCGTTCCAGCCGCGTTTTTATGGTAATGTCATCGTAGTTGCATGCAAGCATCACAGCCAAAGCGGTGATAACGTTTTCCACTTCCCATTTGTTGTCGAAGGGGAGGCAGACCTCCTCCCGGCTTTTCTCCTCGCCGTATTTATAGGTTAGCCCGGTTTTGCCGTCAGGTGTCGGTCGAAGGCTGATTTTCAGAGGTGCATCCTGCGATTTGCCGTCAATGCTCCATGAAATATGTGTCTTTTCAGGATAGAGCGACAGGGCGGTCTCGGCCAACCGGCGGTCGTCGGCGCAATATACCAGAATTCCGGCATCACGGCCAAGCATGAGCTTTTCTTTGATCTTTTCCTCCTGCGAGATGAATCCCTCGTCGTGGGCGGGGCCTATGTTGGTGATTACCGCGATATCCGGACGGATTATTCCAACCAATCTCTCCATCTCTCCGGCACGGGATATTCCGGCCTCGAAGATGCCGAGGTTACTGGAGTCAGACAGCCGCCATACCGACAGCGGCACTCCTATCTGGGAATTGTAGCTGCGTGGACTGCGGCATATGTTCCATTCGGGAGACATTAGCGAGCAAAGCCATTCCTTGACCATTGTCTTTCCAAGGCTTCCGGTTATCCCTATCACTTTTCCGCCGAAAGCCTGTCGTTTTTCAGCTGCGAAGTCCTGCAACGCTTTCAAGGGGGAATCAACTGTCAGGAATTCCGCGTCGGGGAAATCGTCGGGCAGTTGTGATGAAAGATTGGAGTCGGGGGTCACCACGAAATGCCTTACTCCACGGCGGTAAAGTTCGGGAATATATCGGTGGCCATCCCCGGTGGGGGTGCGCAGGGCGAAGAAAACGGTGCGTGTCGCATCAGAAAGTGACCGCGAATCGGTCAACGGGATCAAATCCTCAAACATCTTTTGCTGTCTCATTAAACACCGCAAAATTACTACAATCCCTCCGTATGGCCAAATATCTTTTTAGGGGATCTTTTTGGTGAATCCTGATTTTGCAAGCATCTTAAAATTTCGTACCTTTGTATTACCAAAGCTTACAAGCTCTGTGTTTTGTAATCCTCATCGGAGGGCTGACAGTAGCCGGATAAGATGACTGGGTAAAACCAAGGGTCTTGCCGGCCATTTTTATGTTTGGACTTATGAATAAAGATAGACTTGACTTTGGAAATGAAAGGATCGGGAGGCTTTTCAGGATGATGTTCTTCCCGACACTGATAGCAATGTTCTCCAATTCGTTGCTGAATATCTGTGACGGGATGTTTGTGGGGCATGGAGTCGGACCCGAGGCGTTGGCGGCGATCAATATTGTCGCTCCGATGTTTCTGCTGACGACAGGAATAGGGCTGATGTTCGGCATCGGAGCATCGGTGATCGCCTCGATCAGGCTGTCGGAGGGGAATGTCAGGAACGCCCGTACGATAATGACCCAGGCTTATCTGGCCGGGGCGGTGATATTCGGGGCGATCATTCTGCTCACACTTCTTTATACCAGGCCCTTGTTGTATCTTGTCGGTTGCTCCCCGGCTCTGGAGGATCCGGCGACAGATTATCTGCTGTGGCTGTTGCCGGGCTTCTTCTTTTTCTATCTCCAGTGTGTCGGTATGATGCTGGTTAGGCTTGACGGATCGCCGAAATTCGCTATGGGGATACAGATCGCCACGGCGGTATGTAACATATTCCTTGACTGGCTGATGGTGTTTCCGTTGCAATGGGGGATCGCCGGAGCTTCGATCGCCACCTCTATCTCATGTGTTGTCGGCGGCTCTCTCGTGCTGGTCTATTTCCTGCGGTATTCCGACAAACTTAAATTTATACGGCTCGATCTTTCCCGGAAATCACTGTCGGGACTGTTGCGTAATGTCAGTCATATGGCCAGAATCGGTTTCGCCACCTTTATCGCCGAACTTGCCTTGGGAATAATGATCGTTACCGGCAACTATATGTTCATCTCCATGTTAGGAGAGGATGGTGTGGCCGCCTACTCGGTGGGATGCTATCTCTTTCCGTTGATATTCTCGGTCAGCAATGCCGTGGCGCAATCTGCCCAGCCGATTGTCAGCTTTAATTATGGCGCAGGCAGAATGGACCGGGTGACGCAGGCGTTGCGCATATCATTGATGACAGGGGCGATCTGCGGGGCCGTTGTGTCATTGTTGATGTGGGTCGGTTCGCCCCTGTTGACGGCAATCTTCCTGCCATCCGACACCCCGTCATTCAGTTACGCCGTACACGGTTTGCCGTTATTGGGACTAAGTGCTGTATTCTTCGCCCTGAATATCGTCATGATCGGCTATTATCAGAGTCTTGAGAAAGCCGCCGGCTCGACCATCTACATGATCTTGAGAGGCATCATATTTCTTGTCCCGTCATTTATTATATTGCCCGGCCTGATAGGTACTGACGGCCTATGGCTCGCCATCCCCGCTGCCGAAGTCCTTACCCTCCTCGTCATTGCCGCCACCTATCCCCGCTTGAATGCCGTTACTTTCCATCGCTCCCAGCACGGGACTGTCGAGTAACCGCCCCGGTGATATATAGATATAGGTGATATATAGATATATAAGAATAAAAACAGGGAGACACTGCGGATGTGTCTCCCTGTCTTTTATATAAATAAATTTATCGGTGGATGAATTTGTGGCCGTTCTGAATGTAGGGTTGGCCGGGGATAAGGTGGGCCACGCGGATGCCCTGGAGATTATAGACCGGGGCATCGGGATCTACCGACGGGGTGTCTGCGTCGATGTTGTCGATGGAGGACCATCCATAGATACGAAGCTCGCTGCGGGCGTTTGTCGGTTTCTTGCCATCGATTATTTCGTTGTCGCTTAGGATGACTCCTTGCGGGATTACAAGCAGATAGCCTTTTTCGGAGGTGAGGGGGATGCCGCCGAAGTCTGCCACCAGTACCCAGTGGTTGACATCGGTGTTGATCCACGGAGTGACTTCCTTGATGAGGGTTTCGCATTCCGTGCCTTCCCACAGTTGTACTTTCGCGTCGGGGGTCAACGATATCGGACGGTCAAAATGGAATGTCACCTCGCCGATGATGCCGGAATGATCGTTATATAGGCTGCAGAATTCATAGGTGAAGTCGGAAGATGGATCGGTCCAAAGGCCAACGAATGGGTGGGACACCTCGGTATTGACAATGTCATTGCGTTTGATACAACGGACACTTCCGGCCGGAAGTTCCAGCCGGTAACGCACATCTTTCTCGAAAATGAAGATGTCATCGAAATGCGGTGAAATATGGCTTCCCATCCAAGGCCAGCTTTCAATCTCGATCGGGAGTTGCGCCACTTTCTCTTCTTCCCGATAAAGATTGAAACAGGCATCCTCTGTGGCTTCGACTTGATAGTCGAAGGATATGCACATGCCTTCCCTTGAATCAACTAAAGCGTTTGACAAATATATCTCCTCCGGCCCGAAATCATCCGGCACATAAAATGAGATAAAAGCCTCATGGGTTGTGACCTGGATCCAGGTCGGCTTTTCCGTCCAGGCAAGTAATCCGTAGGGAAGGTATAATTGGTATTGTTTTCCTTTCGGGAGTTCCTGTTTGTCGAAATGGATCATGGCGGCTCCCTCGTAGCCCGTAACGTCCTTGTCGTTCACCGTCTCGATGGACACCGATTCAGCGACTGTTATTCCATCGCAAAGAATTGATGCCTTTTGGTCTCCATAGGGCCTGATCGGCCATGTGTAGAAAACCGTGACAGTTTCGAGCGGTTCGACGAAAGCTTTGTTATTTTCGATTGTCGCTCCTGCCGGCCAGAGAAATGGGTCGGTCTCCTCGGCTGTCGCCGACAATGACGCACCTGCAAGTGCCAAAACTAAGACAAGCTCAACTTTCATAAGGTTATGGATTTGGTTCATCCGCAAAGATACGTCATAATAATGACTTTGGCGTAAAACAAAGTTTATTTCTCCTTAAATTTACACCATTTTTTCCTGATTGTAACCAATGAGGAGTTCTGTCAAGGTCTATGAGAGCCGGGATTTGATGGCGGCGACCATGTCGGCGGGGGCTTCGCAGCCGAGTATATAGCGGGAACCGTCCTTAAGGGTCACAAGGAAACAGTCGGAAGCTTTGCCGTAAAAGGCGGTATAACTCCCTATGTCGCTTTCGCGGAATATGCCCCAATAACCCATGAAACCGCCGGAGGCGCATAGACGGAATGTTCCCATTGTCGGCTGGAAGAGTTTTACTTCCCGGATTTTTTCGAAAGGGATTGAATGGACGCGTAACGGTGAGTGTGTGGCTATTGCCTTGTCAGTCAATGATATCGATAATGGCGCGAACCATAAGGAGAATGCGGCTAACACTCCTGTGATAATCAAGGCGGGAATGAATTTGGATGTGTCGTAGACACTATATAGTCCTGCTGCCAACAGGATGATAACACCCGTTGTCAGGATCTTGGAGAATGTGCTGAATTTGACTTCTGATCTCATGACGGGTCGTTGTTGTCGGGGGCAAATGGCCGATGCAAGCTACGGCGTAAATCGCGCAGATGGGCGGCGGCTTTCGTCAATGTCAGAGTGGAGAAAAATGTATGCGAGAAAATTTTGTAGATATAATCCACGGCGGTTTCGGATGGATGGATCATGTCGGCGGAGTAGAAACGGTAGTCGCGCAAATCATCCATCATTATTTCATATGCGGGGAAATATGTGATCATCGATGGATTGGCGAGACGTACCTTCTCACAGGCGAGCAGGAGGGTGGCCTTTGAAATTTTGTCGGCATGAAATCCGTATGCCTTGTGGCGGATAGGGCTTACGGTCAGGATTATCTGCTTGAGATTGGGACAACTGCGGCGCAAGAGGGCGATGGTCTCGGAAATGGCTTCGATGCATAAATCCACCGACAGGTCCTCGACTTGGAAAATATCAGGGTGTTGTTTGTGGCAGTTGGCAACCGCCTGACCGGTCGCTTTGAGGCGGAAACACCGGGCCGATCCGAAGGTGAGTATAAGCGTGGAGAGCTTTGACATCTCTTCCCGCAGTTCGGAGAGGCGTGAGTTGACAAACTCTGCCGATTCTTCCGGGGTCCGGCGGGAGAATATGGAATGGAAGTCATAGCTGCGGAATCTCCCTTCGTGGGGGAAGAAATCGGCGGGGGTGTAGACACGTCCGTTGACAAGGTTGGAGACAGCGTTCAGGATGCTAAGAGGATTGTACAGTGTGCCGAGAGGGTTCACCTCTATGTCAAACCCCTCCGAAAACATACAGTCTCCGATATTGTCGGCGAAGCAGGATCCGATGGTCCAGATATGGCTGCTGTGGGTGATTGTGCCTTGCAGTCCTGGAAGCGGTTGTATCTCAGTGCGGAATTTCATTGTCAGTACATCTCGTAATCGATGGATAATACCTGGAACTCTGTCCGGCGGTTGATCTGGTCGGCGACGACGGCATCCTCCTCCGAGAGGGTGTCGATGAACTCGGGGGTCAGTATGTCCCCTTCCTTGAACTGGGGGTAAAGCCTTGCGAGTTTCTTGGTGATGGTCTTGGGACGGCTTTTCCCGTAGCCCTGCCATTGCAGCCGGTCAGGTTTTATCCCGACCGAAATGAGATAGTCTATGACTGATTTGGCTCTTCGGCCAGAAAGGTCGATGTTGTATTCCTCCGAACCCTTGCGGTCTGTGTGGGAGGCCATCTCGATAGTGATGTTGGGATTGTCACGCATCACCTGCGCCATCTCGTCGAGTGCTTCTTTCGACTCCGGGCGCAAAGTCGCCTTGTCGAAGTCATAGAAGATGTTGTCTATGACCACCGGCTTGTTGATGGAGGCAAGGATGAAATCGACACTGTATTCGGCATCCTCCTCGGCTGTATCGGATGTGAACTCCTGTTTGGCGTTGAGATAACCTTTCGCTCCGGCGAGCATCACGTAATCGACACCACGCTGGAGCGGGAAACGGAACGATCCGTCCGGTTTTGCGACAGCTTTCTGGTTGGAGCCGTCCTTGCCGATTATGCGGATCACGGCGTTAGGCACCGGCTCCTCGTCGCGGTCGAGCACCCATCCTGAGATCCAGATCTCCAGGTCGGGGAGGATGAAGGAATAAATGTGGTCGTAGCCGCGGCCGTCTCCACGGTTGGAGGAGAAGAATCCCGATTCCCCTTGGCCGAACGTGATGCCGAAGTCATCGGCAGCGGAGTTGACAGGCTGACCCATGTTTTCTACTTTCCATCCGCCGGAAGGGGTGAGTGTTGCCTTGAACAGGTCGAGACCGCCAAATCCGGGATGGCCGTCGGAAGCAAAATACAGGATAGAATCAGTGCGGACATAGGGGAACATCTCGTCGCCGGGGGTGTTGATGAATTCTCCGAGGTTTTCCAGAGTCCCGACACGGTCGATAAGGTTGATGCGCCAGATATCCTTGCCACCTGAACCGCCCGGCATGTCGGAGGTGAAATAGAGCCAGTTGCCGTCCGGGCTGACGGCAGGATGGCCTACGGCTGATACAGTATCATTTAAAATTTCAAATTTTACCGGCGCGCTCCATTTTGCATCGGAGCGTTGCGAGGTGAAAATCTCCACGGATGTGGCGGCGTTAGGCTCGCGTCGGGCGCGGGAGAGATACATTGTCGAACCGTCGGGGGAGAAAGAGCATACCCCCTCGTCCATCTCCGTATTCAGTTCCCCCTCGACAGGCTCAGGGCGTTGCCAGTCACCTTTCTCATTTTTGCGGGCCATCCATATGTCACCTTTCTTCATTCCGGTTATTTCGCTTTTGCGTTCCCCAGTGACCTTCTCATTGGTGGTGGTGAAGTAGAGGACATCTGCTGTGGAGCGGTCAAGGAACATCGGGGAAAAGTCAGCACGCCGCGAGTTGAACAGTTTCGATTGCTTTACGACATAACGGGTCGGATGGCCTTTCTGGGTGACAGCCCATCGACAGCCCGCGAGACCGGTCTGGGCGGTAGCTGATTTCGGATCGAGAGCCAGATAATCCTCATAAGCCTTGATGGCCTGGGGGTATTTCCCCTCTTCCTGCAAGGATCTGGCCATGCGTAATATGGCGGTTGAATCGGGATACTGGTAACGTATGGCGTTGGCGAACGCCGCAGAGGCTCTCGCGCTCATTCCCAGCTTCTCGTAACAAAGTCCCATCTGGTAGGCCACGACTCCGCGTTGTGGACGTTCCTCCCTTTTGGTCAGCTTATTGTAGATTTTGCGGTAAGTTTTTTGCGCCTCGAAATATTCCCCCCGCTCAAACTGCTCGTTGGCTACGGAGAGCTTGGCTCCGCGACATCCGGTCAAAATCCCGGCCAGGAGCAGGACAATCATAGCCATCATCACCGAGCCGGCCAGTTTGCGTAAATTGATTCTCATGTTAACATTTGATCGCATACAGATTAATAACGCTTCCCCCGGTTGAAATCGTATGTCAGCCACTTGGAAATTGGAGGTCAACTTGGAGGTCGGCTGATATGTTACGCTTGTTTCTCGAGATAGACCATATCGCGGAGCAATACACCCTCCTCGATTATCGGATGGTCGTAATTGTCAATGAAGAAATCAGCTACGCGGTGGGAGAACTTATAGCCGCAAGAGGTATAGAAACGCAATGTCGACGGAGTTTCCCCGGTGCCAATCAGCATCCTCTTGCCTTCATTATGCCGTTCGGCATATGTCAGCATCAGTCTGCCGTAACCCTTGTGTTGAAAATTCGGATCGACCGCGAGATTCTTGACTTCGATGGTGTTGTCATCGATTTTTAATGTCACACATACCGCTATCGGACGGTCCACAAGGAATCCTACATGCAGCTCCCCCTCATCAATATAACGCTCTATCATTCTCTCCGATTCGTCTCCCACCAACAACAGTGGTATGTATTGGCGTTTGTTAGTGTCTATCTGCCTGATAGTCATGGATGTATTGTCTGTGATATATTAACATGGGCCCCATGCCCTTAATATTTAAAGGGTTTTTCTTTTACATATATTCGGAAGTCCTTTATCGCTCCGGGGACATCGGCCTCCATGCGAGGAAGGTACTGGTAGCCGGAGATGTTGTGCCAGGCACCGAGGTCGATTACGACCGTGTGCGGGAAGGCTACGCCGTCGGCAGTCTGCCAGTAGGTCGATTCCTGAAGATCGAAAGTCTTGTCGGCGGAGCGGTTTACGCCGTCGGTATCCTCGCTATCGGCATAAATCACCGTCCACGGCTCGCGGGAAAGGCGTTCCCCCTTATCGTCGAGCAGATATATCTCGGCGATGGCGGCGATGTCTTTGCTGTCAATTGCGTTAAGAGCCTCTATGCAGACGTAGCGGCCACGGATGGGGTTGAATTTCACTTCCTGCCAACCGTTGCCGGGCTTGAACGAGCCGGTGAATACCGGCTTCTCGCCTGACAGGTCAAGGTTCTGCCCGGGTTCGCGGTGTATCTGACGCTTCTTAACAAGCAGCTGGTCAAGTTTCGGCTCTTTCAGACCCTCGGATTTGGCCTCTCGCGGCCCGAGAATGTCGAAGATGACAATCTCGTTCTCGCCATTTTTCAGCCAGCATCCGGGCATGTAGAGAGTCTGCTGCGGGCCGATTTCCCAGATGCGCCCCATCGGATGGCCGTTCACATAGACGAGTCCTTTCCCCCATGTCTCGAAGTTGAGGAAGGTGTCGGAGGGCTTGCCCTTTATGCTGAATGTGGCACGGTATGCGCCCATCGGCAGTCGGTCGTTATCCTTGACAACTTCAGAAATTGGTTGATATTTCATTGAAGTATAGGTGTCATACTCATCTTCGATATTATAGACCTGCCAGTTCTTTAGGTCGTCAATCCACTTGTGGCCACCCTTCTCCACTGTCAGGGTCACATTGTCTGTGATGCCCTTGAAGTCCTTGATTGCACGGCCGAAGTTGATACGGCCCATTGCCTCCACAAGAATATCGAGTTGTGCGCCTTTCTTGCAGGGGGGGAGTGATAGATCCTTTTCACCGTTGCGGCGGTCGAGTTTGCCGATGTATTTGCTGTCAACAAACACCTGTGCGAAATCATGAGGGTCGTTAACGGTCAGCAACGCGCCTTCGGCAAGTGCGGGGAGCGTTGTGCGGTAGAGTATGCTCCCGAAGCCCTGGTCATATTCCTCCATCGTCTTAATGTCGACATCCGCTTTCGGCGCAGGAAGATTCTCCCAAAGCGGAGCAACTTCCGTAAAAGTGAACGCAGGGATTGAAATCGGTTTTATTGTGGCCGGTACTTTTGCTTGTTTCTCATCATCCATGTACTTTGCGAGAGTCTTGCGCAGCTCCCAATATTTGGGTGTTGTCTGGCCGGATTCCGAAATGGGCGCGTCGTAGTCGTAGCTTGTCACATCCGGAGCGAAACCGGGAGAGTTTGCACCCGCCCAGTGTCCCCAGTTGGTGCCTCCGTGGGTCATATAGAGTGAGAATGATATCCCTTTGGAGAGCATCTCGTCGATTCCGGCTATCATGTCGGCGGCGGGGCGTGTCTCATGATTTGCGCCCCATTTGTCGAACCAACCGCTCCAGAACTCCGAACACATCAGCGGAGAGTTTGGACGGTGTTCTTTCAAAGAGGCGAACTGCTGGTCGATGTTCGCCCCCGTGCCGAAGTTCATTGTCCAGATCAGGTCGTCAAGGCCGTTGTTAAGATAGTTGGATGCCCAGTCGCACTGGAACAGGGTCACGTCATTGCCGAAGTTTTTGCGGAGCATGTCGCGGATTGCCGAGACATACGGCTTGTCGATTCCATACGAGCCGTATTCATTTTCGACTTGCACCATAATTATCGGCCCTCCGTCAGCGATCGTCAGATCGCCCACCTGTTCGGCAACTTTATGCTGGAATTTATCGACACGTTCAAGGAAATTGGGGTCACTCTCGCGCAGACGGATATCTTTCTTTTTAAGCAGCCACCAGGGGAGACCACCCATTTCCCACTCGGCGCAGACATACGGACCGGGACGGAGGATGACTTTCATATCGTTTGCCTCGCAGAGTTTCACAAATTCCCGCAGATCGTTCTGACCGGTGAAATCGAATTGGTCCTGCTTGGGCTCGTGAGAGTTCCAGAAGGTGTAAAGGCAGATGGTATTCATGCCGAGAGCCTTGCACAGCTGTATGCGCTGCTCCCAGTATTCCTTCGGTATTCGGGGATAGTGCAGTTCGGCGGCTTTGACCACGAATGGTTTGCCGTTTAGGAGAAAAGTGCCGTCGCCGGCAACGAATTTCTGTGATTCGCCATTGCCGGTGTCATTGGCTGCAGAGGCCGTGAAGACCGACACGATTGTCACCAACAAGGATATGAGATATTTTGTTGCTTTCATTACGAGTGCATTTAAAATTTACCAAATACAGGTTTCATCGTGAAAACGAACTTGCGGTCGGCATAAGGCACCATATATTGCGGCTGTGGACGCGCTCCCCAGCTGTTTTCACATGCGGTACCTTGCTGAACCTCGTCGAGACACAGGGTCACATAACCGGCTTTTTTGATCTCAGGCGAATGGGTATTACGTTTTGAATTACCGCCATCAAGATCTTCGACAGTATAGTTGAGCGCCGAAGCCGAGAACGGTTTCATGCTTGTGATTTCAAGTCCGATACCGCCATTGGCGAGCTGTCTCCAGAATCGGATATCGCTTTTGGTGCCGGTTTCTTGGGGGCGGATATATGGATAGAACTGCTCGTCTACAGTCTGGCGGTACAGTCCCAGAAAAGCTGCTGATTTCCTGTCGGCGTAATTCTCGCCGGGACCGCGACCATAATATTCAATATTGCCAAAGGCCTGCGGCATTTCCATTTTCATGCCGAAACGGAACATACCGGGGATTTTCTCGCCCGGGGTAGTATGTAGCGATTCTTCGACTCTCACGGTGCCGTCGGGTGAGATCACATATGTCACGGCAAGTTTCGATTTCACAACGGGCATATCGTATGACACGGACAGGACAGCGTTACCGTCGATGATCTCAGCTTTCAGGCCGGTGACCGTCATCTCGGGGTTCTTCCATGGCGCGAATTCCCGCTGGAGGTTTGCGCCGTAATCGTTGTCGGTGGGGGCGCGCCAGAAATTGGGGGTCAGGGAACCTCCCTCACGGATAAAGTCGATCCCTTGCACGTCATATCGTGTCATCAAGCCGTTATGGCGGTTGAACTCTATTTCAAAATCGCTGTTTTTGACAGTCAGGTAATTATAGTCGTTGTCAACAATTTCAGGCATCATGCCCTGTGGGGCGGATGCAGAGCATGCGTCGCTGTCACCTGATGCAGGCACGAGTATCAGCTGGTTGCGTGCGATAGTGTGGCCTGCCGGAAGCAACCCGTCGGTTTGCTTAAGGTTGTAACATACATTAAGCAGCCATTCCCCCTTGTCGGAGATTTCCCCATATGGAATTGTGATCTGGACTGTCTTGCCGGGGGCGATATCAAGTTCGGTGATACGCCCCTCGCGAACAGGCACACCGTTGTTGAGCAGTGTCCAGTCGAGATTCACATGTGACAGGTCGCGGAAAAAGTTCTCATTATAGATGTTAACCTTGTGAGGATCCGGTCCGGCAATGCTTGTCCAGATGTTCTGATAATAATAGGCGACTTCGGCGGCGTGTGGGTTAGGCACGCGATCGGGGCTGACCAAGCCATTCACACAGAAATTGCCGTCGGAAGCATCGAAACGGTTGAAATCACCGCCGTAGGCAAAGATTTCAACTCCGTCCTGACCCTTCGTGCGCACGGCCTGGTCAATGAAATCCCAGATGAAGCCTCCTTGCAGGTTTGGGTATTTGCGGATCTGCTCCCAGTATTTGTCAAAGCCTCCCATCGAATTGCCCATAGCATGGGCATACTCGCATTGGATAAGAGGCTTGTCGCTCGGAGGATTTGAACCATAATTTTCCATGCCGTGGTATCCGTAATACATAGGGCAGAAAATGTCGGTTTTATTGTCCCACCCGGCCTGTTCGTATTGCACGGGACGACTGGGGTCTTCTTTTTTAGTCCACTCATATGTGGCCTCGAAATTAGGACCGTAGCCGGCCTCGTTGCCGAGACTCCAGAAGATAATCGACGGGTGGTTGAAGTTGCGCTGCACATTTCTTTGGTCGCGCTCCATATGGGCTTTGGCATAAGCGGGGTTTTTGGCAAGGGTCTCATCTCCATAGCCCATGCCGTGGCTCTCAATGTTGGCCTCGGCCACCACATAAAGGCCGTACTTATCACACAGGTCGTACCACAATGGATCATTGGGATAATGACAGGTGCGCACTCCATTCACGTTAAGACTCTTCATAAGCTTTATATCCTGCAACATCCTTTCAGGCGACACGACATATCCGCCGTCGGGATCGAGCTCGTGACGGTTCACACCTTTGAAAAGGACCGGTTTGCCATTGACAAGTACTTGGCTGTTGTTGATTTCAATCTTGCGGAAACCTACATTCACGGGTATGACTTCATCATTGCCGGCCATCCTGGCTGTAAGAGTATAGAGATAGGGAGTCTCTGCAGACCATTTGTGGGGATTGGCCACTCTGATTGTAGTTTTGCCCGTGCCTTTGGCCTCCTTGCGGGTCACTTCTTTGCCTTCGGCATCGCAGAGAATTAGCTCAACAGGAGCAGATGCGGTTGTAGTAAGGTCGATATTAAGTACACCGTCCGTATAGTTGTTATCAAGGTCGGGAGTGACACGAATGTCTTCAATGCGCTTTTTTTCGCGGGCATAAAGATAAGAGTCTCTGGCGACACCTGAAAAGCGGAAGAAATCCTGATCCTCGAGATATGTGCCGTCGCACCAGCGGAACACCTGAAAGCAAATAAGATTCTCTTTACCGGGTTTGAGGTAGCGGGTGATGTCGAATTCCGTTTCAAGTTTGCTGTCTTCGCTGTAACCGACATATTTGCCGTTCACCCAAAGATAGATATTTGAGGTAACAGAGCCGAAGTGGATAAAAACGTTTTTACCGTTCCATGATGCGGGGACTTTGACATATCGACGATAGGTGCCTACATGATTGTTTTCGGTTGGAACCTGAGGCGGATTGTTCTTGAACTGGTTGCGCCAGGCATAGCCAATGTTTACATAAATAGGATCGCCGTAGCCGTTAAGCTCCCATACGCCGGGGATCCGGATGTTGTCCCATCCTTTGTCGTTGAAGTCAGTGCGCCAGAAATCGACAGGCCTCTGATCCGCATCGTTCACCCAGTTGAATTTCCACACACCGTTGAGTGACATGTAGTTGCTTGAAGATCGCTTATCCTGACGGTACAACGCCGCAGTATCTTTTGCCGAATAGGCAAAATGGGCGGCACGCATTGGCGCTCGGTTCACGGCGTTTACTGCCGGGTCGGCCCATTCGTTGAATGTCTGAGCCCGCGTCGCGGTGGATAGGCCGATGAATACCAATATCACTAAAAATATTTTATTCATGGAATTTGTTTTAAGCGGTTATTTTTTTCATGGCTCTAATATCTAAGAATTTAATGGAGCGAGAAAAATGTCAGATTATTTTGACAAATTTAGTGATTTAGGTTCAGTTGCGCAAGAGGTGGAGATATTTGTTTATTTCTCCCCATTGCAAGTGTTTTCCCGGTTTCTGCATGTCTTATATCCGAGCAGTCAATCTCCTCGACGGCCATATCCTGATAGATGTGTCTACATATTTGAGATGTGATATTGCCCATTTGATCTGGCCCACATAACATAATATGTGTCCAGTGCCAATATTGAAAGTCGATGGTTTGTTGCTTGTGGATAAAATGAAAAAAATAGCTGAAAATCTTGCGATTAACAGCTATTTGTGGTGCCCAGAACAGGACTCGAACCTGCACGCCTCTCAGCACGCGCACCTGAAACGCGCGCGTCTACCATTCCGCCACCTGGGCATCGCGTTTTGGTAGTGCAAAGTTACGAAAGGTTTTCATAACAGCAAAATTTTAAGGGCTTTTTTTGCGTTTTTTGCAATCGACTGCTCTCTTTTTGCTATCGCGGACAGAATTAGGAGGGCTGAGAAGGCTTTGGGTAGCCGCCTTTTGATAAAGAAGAGGTGTTATTGGATCCAGTCTTCGTAGAAACAACGTCCGTAATCCTGCCTCGTGAAAAATCAGTCTTCGAGGTAGAAGACGATTGTGGAGACAACTCTGACATTTTTCATGAATGGGGTGGAGGCGCTGGTGTCCTCGATTGAAAACTGTCCCTGGGAGGCTGTTTTCATCTTTCCTACTTTTGAGTCGCTGTCTTTGGCGAACTGTTGGGCGGCCTCACGGGCATTCTTTGTGGCTTCGGCGATCATGTCGGGCTTGATGCTGTTGAGGGCTCGGAACTCATAGTTGATGTATGAGTTGGAATATGGTACTCCCTCTTTGAGCAGGTCTGTCTGGCGGTCGAGAAGCTCGCGGACTTTGTCGACTTTATTTGTCGCCACGGTGATATTGCAGCTCAGAGAGTATTTGTATTTGAATGTGCTTGATCCATATTGATTGGCTGTCGCGTTGTATGTGTCAGGGGGATTCACGGAGATTTCCGACTTGTCGATCCCGTTGGATGTGAGGAAATTGACGATAACATTGTTGTATTGGGTTATCTGATCGTAAAGGGCCATCAGATTGTCTCCGGCGACATTGTATGTTATGGGCCAGGTTACGAAGTCTGCCTGCACCTGTCGCTCGGCGAGTCCCCTGACGGTGACATTCCGGTCACGGTAAGCGATGTTGTCAATGCCTGATTTGATGAATAGCCCGAGGAAGAAAATGCCTGCCGCGACGAGGGCCATTCCTGCCAGCCTCATCCATCCGAGTTTTTTGTCGTTCATGATCTTGTCTGTTTGATGTTTTACAAGTGTATCTGTAATGTAGACAAACTGTCATTGGTAAAGTTTAAGGCAAAAGATAAAAAATACGCCCGTCGGATTTCACCAACTCAAAAATAATCCTTAACTTTGCGTTGCCTTTCGAGGCAAGGTCGGTTCGGTAGCTCAGCTGGATAGAGCAACTGCCTTCTAAGCAGTCGGTCGGGGGTTCGAGTCCCCCCCGAATCACTGACAGGGATTGATGGTTTGTCAATCCCTTGTTTGTTTTCAGGATGTCGAGAAGCCGGCAGCCGGAGTTACTGTCAAAGAAACTGCGAAGTAATATGGATAAAAGAGATTGCCTGATTGTGCTTTCCGGGGGGATGGATTCGGTTTCCCTCCTATATGAATATAAGGAGCGGATAGCTTTGGCGGTCACGTTTGATTATGGCAGCAACCATAATGCCCGCGAAATCGCTTGCGCCAAGGAAAATTGCCGTTTGCTCGGAGTGGATCATCTGGTGATTCCGCTTGAGTTCATCGGACGTTATTTCGAATCATCGCTGCTAAGCGGGGCGGAGGCGATACCAGAGGGACATTACAGTTCGGAAAACATGAAGTCGACTGTTGTGCCGTTTCGTAATGGCATAATGCTGTCCGTCGCGTGTGGTCTGGCCGAGAGCCGGGGGCTTGGCAAAGTCATGATAGCCAATCATTCAGGTGATCATGCGATTTATCCTGACTGTAGGGAGGGATTTGTAAAGGCGATGTCGGAAGCTATGAGGCTCGGCACTTACGAGGGGATAGAGATCTTCGCCCCATACACCAACCTTACGAAAGGGGAAATCGCTTTGCGGGGACACAATGCCGGGGTGGATTTCTCATTGACATATTCTTGTTATAAAGGAGGGGAGAAGCACTGCGGATGCTGCGGTACGTGTGTCGAGCGTAAGGAGGCCTTCCAGATCGCTCAGTTGGATGACCCGACGGAATATCAGGCGGGGTAAGGCCGACATGCGGAACGTTGTCCGGTGGCGCGTGGCTATTGCGGTAGTCTTATCTGAGAGCGTCAAGTGCCTCGCGAAGGTGGGCGCGTGTGGAGTCGGACACAGGAGTCAGCGGCAAGCGCAAAATATCCTTGGCCATTCCGCGGATCGCCAACAACGCCTTTATGCCGGATGGATTCCCTTCGGCGAACAATGAGCGGTAGAAAGGTTGCAGGGGACGGTCGAGAGCGGATGCCTCGGAGAACCTCCCTTCCAGGCACAGATGCACAACTCTGCCGAATTCTGCCGGCAATGCATTGCCTATCACGGAGATCACACCTTTCGCTCCCATGGCCATCAACGGCAATGTCAGCGCGTCATCGCCTGAAAGGACCACGAAATCAGATGGCTTCTTTTCGAGGATCTCACGGATCTGTCCCATCCTTCCGGATGCTTCCTTGATGGCTATTATTTTGTCGGGATGCTCCACTGCGAGCCGCAGTGTCGTCGCTGCGTCAAGGTTCGCTCCTGTCCGCCCCGGCACATTGTAGAGTACCACAGGCAGGGGGGAGGCTTGGGCGACGGCCTCGAAATGGAGCCTCATACCTTCTTGGGAGGGTTTGTTGTAAAAAGGCACCACAGAGAGTATCGCGTCATAGCCCGAGAAATCAGTGCGGGCTATCGTTTCTGTAAGATGGCATGTGGAGTTACCGCTCATCCCCAATATCAAAGGCACACGTCCGGCGACGCGCCCGGCGACGAAACGCGCCAGCTCATGACGTTCATTGTCGGTGAGCGTGACGGCCTCGCCTGTGGTCCCGAGCACAACCAGATAGTCGGCCCCGTTCTCGACCTGAAAATCAATCAGGTTTTCAAGAGACTGGTAATCGATCGAGAAATCTTCCTTAAATGGTGTCGCCAGGGCTATGCCGAGGCCATCCAGACTTATTGACATCGTGACAGTGGTATTTCAGTAATAAATAATTTTGACCAATTACTTATGACTGCAAAATTACTGCTTTTTTCTCAACTTTCCGTAACTTTGCGGAAAATTAGCCTGTCAATGGCGTGAAAAATAGCATTCTCTTACTACGAATATTATGATGCTTGAAATCCATGACACCCTTGTCTCGCTTGATCTTGCCGAGGAATATTTCTGTTGCGATCTTGACAAATGTCTTGGCGCATGTTGCATAGAAGGGGATGCCGGAGCACCCGTGACTCTTGATGAGATCGGAAAACTTGAAGAGGTGTTTCCTGAAATCAAAGATGACATGCTGCCACGCGCTGTGACTGAAGTGGAGGAAAACGGGGTCGCATACCCCGATGCCGACGGCGAGATGGTAACGACGCTGCTTGATGGCGCGAACTGTGCTTTCTGCACCTTCGCGAAAGGAGGCGTGTGTCTGTGTGCCATAGACAAGGCTTACCGGGAAGGGCGTGTGTCATGGCGCAAGCCTGCCTCATGCGCCCTGTATCCTGTCAGGCTAAAACAATATCCGACATTCACGGCGGTGAATTACCATCGTTGGGCAATATGCCGTAACGCTGTCGAGAACGGACGCAAGCTCGGCATACGTCTGTATCAGTTTCTGGAAGGTCCGTTGACGGAGCGGTTTGGCGCGGAATGGTATGCCGAACTAAAGGTAGCTTGTGAGGAGTGGTTGCGGCAGAATCCTGACAAATGATCCGTATGTGATCGCAGTTGTTCTGAAATTCATCTTACGCGTACCCTAACCGGGACAGGTTGAAGGCGAGGCGTCTGCGGAGCCGCGCTTCCGAGCAATTCTTTAAGCTTGTTTACAATAGATTTCATAACTGTCATTGTCTTTTTGAAGTAAAAACCCCGCTATGGCTGTTTTGGTTCGATATGTTGACGGGGAATAATACAGGTAGTCGCATCAAGCCCGACGGATCATTGTGGATTTTAACACAAATTTGTTAACGCAGGAAGAAAAAAATCGTAACTTTGCGGTGTCACTACCTTTTAACACCCTGATAAATGAACGTTACAGACCGATTCCTCAGATATGTCAAATATGACACCCAGAGCGATGAGCTTACCAATCTGACTCCATCTACTCCCGGCCAGTTCAAATTCGCCCAAGTGCTTGAGAAAGAGCTTCGAGAGCTTGGACTTGAGGAGATATCCCTTGATGAAAACGGTTATCTTATGGCCACTTTGCCTGCCAATACCGAAAAGAAAGGAGTGCCGACTGTGGGATTTATCGCCCATCTCGACACCTCTCCTGACATGTCGGGCCACAATGTCAACCCCCGGGTTGTCAAAGGATATGACGGAGGAGATATCGTTCTCAATCAGGCGGAAAACATCATATTGTCACCATCGCAATTCCCGGAACTGTTGAACTATCTCGGACAGGATCTGATAGTAACCGACGGCAAGACTCTACTTGGGGCTGACGACAAGGCCGGTATAGCGGAAATCATCTCGGCTGTTGTCTGGCTGCAGAGACATCCTGAGGTCAAGCATGGGAAAATAAGGATCGCGTTCAACCCCGATGAGGAAATCGGTCAGGGAGCGCATAAGTTTGATGTCGCCCGTTTCGGGGCTGACTGGGCCTACACCATGGATGGCGGCGAGATCGGGGAACTGGAATATGAGAACTTCAACGCCGCTGTCGCCAAGGTGACATTCAAGGGGCGCAACGTCCACCCCGGCTACGCGAAACACAAGATGGTCAATTCCATACGCATGGCCAACCAGTTCATCCTCATGTTGCCCAGATGGGAGACTCCCGAACACACCGAGGGGTATGAAGGGTTCTATCATCTTGTACAGATTGAGGGGGATGTCGAGAAGACCACTCTCACTTATATCATCCGTGACCACGACCGAGACCGTTTCGAGCGCCGTAAGAAAGAGCTGGAGCATCTTGTCCGCAAGACCAACAACGAGTTCCCCGAGTGCTGCTCGATAGAGATCAAGGATCAGTACTATAACATGAGGGAGAAGATAGAGCCGGTGATGCATATCATCGAGATCGCGGAGCAGGCGATGAAAGATGCTGGTGTGACCCCCAAAGTGCAGCCGATCAGAGGAGGCACAGACGGCGCGCAGCTTTCATTCAAAGGTCTCCCATGTCCCAACATCTTCGCCGGTGGCCTGAACTTCCACGGCCGCTTCGAGTTTGTGCCAATCCCCTCGATGGATAAAGCCCGGGATGTGATCGTCGAGATAGCCCGGATTGTCAACGAAAAGGCGTGAACCGTCTGATTGTCGTAACGGGCCCGACAGCCTCCGGCAAGACATCGCTCGCCATACAACTGGCGCGAGTCCTCGGAACTGAAATCATTTCCGCCGACTCGCGTCAGCTTTTCCGTGAGTTGCCAGTAGGGACCGCTATGCCGACCCCTGAAGAGCTTGCCGCAGTCACCCATCATTTTGTCGCGACACTCGGTCTGGCTGACTATTATTCGGCCGCCCGGTTTGAGGAGGATGTGATGGCGATACTTCCGGGACTGTTTTCCCGTTGTTGCGGCAACGCCGTCATGTGTGGAGGATCAATGATGTATGTCGACGCAGTCTGTGACGGCATTGACCGGCTGCCGACAATTTCCGACGGCGTTCGCAGCTCCACATTACGTCTCTATCAGGAAAAAGGCCTTGACGCGATTGTCGGGGAGCTGGAGCTACTCGACCCTGAATATCTTCGCCGTGCGCCTGATCTATGCAACCACAAACGGCTCGTGCATGCTTTGGAAATCACAATCGAAGCAGGGCAGCCTTATTCATCCCTGCTGACCGGAAAGAAAAAAGCCCGGCAATTCGATATCGTTAAATTCGCCATTGACTATCCTCGTGAGGAGCTGTTTGACAGGATAAACCGCCGGGTGGAGTCCATGATGGCTCAAGGACTGCTTGATGAGGCACGGCGGGTTTATCCCTACCGCCATCTTAACTCGCTCAATACGGTCGGTTACAAGGAACTGTTTGCCTGTTTTGACGGAGAGTGGGATCTGGAGACGGCTGTCGCCCGCATTCAGAAAAACACGCGTGTCTACGCCAAAAAGCAGCTTACATGGTTGCGTCGTGACAAATCGGTAAACTGGATTTCCCCCGCTATGCCACTTCTTCCTCAGGTTCTTGACATTCTCCAAAACAGCCACCGTCCAAGTCAATCAGACGGATTTACACAATGAGACGCGACATAAGTTGCCAGTGACTGCCGGTAGGAATCCCCCACCGGGATCTCATGCGTGACCAAGGGAGAGATTGCCTTGTCCGCCACAAGGAGCCGGTTACGTTCGATCGTATGGATTTTTGACAGATTGACAATAAAACTGCGATGCACCCGCATGAAATCCGATATCGGGAGGTTATGTTCCAATGTCTTCATGCTAAGAAGGGTCATCACCGAGCGCGCCTCCCCCTCCACGAATATCCTGACATAGTCCTTCAGACCCTCGATGTATAGGATATCTTTTTTGCGTATCTGTCGGTGACGGTATTCCGATTTTACGATTATATGTTCGTTGTCGCCGGGCGCGACCTCATATTCAGTCCCCGTAGTCTTGTCTTCGGGGACATCTTTACGTGAGACGGCTCCCCGCCGGGCGAATGCCCTGTTTACGGCTCCAAGGAATTCCCCGTAACTTACCGGTTTCAGCAAGTAATCGACAGCGTTTGATTTTATCCCCTCGATGGCGTAATTGTCATAAGCTGTCACAAAGACGACCAGGGTGTCTTCAGGCAACAAGCTCACAAGCTCCATTCCCGACAGTTGCGGCATCTGTATGTCGAGAAATACCAGGTCGATCTCTCCGGAGGAGATGGCGGGATATGCGTCCTGTGCGGATGTGAAGATCCCGCATAGTGAAAGTCCCGGTGTACGTTCGGCGTAGCCTCCTATCAGATTTCCTGCAAGCGGCTCGTCGTCAATGACGCAGCATCTCAATATCTCGGTTGGCATAATGGCAAGTCGTTAAGGATGATGTTGACAACAGGTTTGATGTTCGCGTATTTTTTACAAGACATTTAGTTTAGAGGCAGGGAGAGCATGGCCCTGAAGACCGTCCCGTTGACCTGGGTCGCCAGTGTGGCGCGGTTTCCATATATCAGCTGCAGGCGGCGGCGCAGGTTTTGCAGCCCGATCCCCCCTCCGGTGTCATGCCCGGATGATTTGGCCGCACGGAAATTGTTTTCAGTCTCGCAAGTGACAATGGTGCCGTCCGCTTTGATTGACACTCGGATTATATTGTCGGTAGCGCCTGTGTTGCCATGTTTGAACGCGTTTTCAATCAGAGGGATAAACAATAACGGAGCGACCGGGGCATTCCCCGACGGCCCGGCATCCAAAAGGCATTTGACTTTTGTGGAGGTCGGCAGGCGCAGGCTCATGAGTTTTATGTAATTCTCCACGAACGACAGTTCCCGGTTGAGTTCGACCTCCTTTCTGTTGTCGTAAAGGACATACCGCAGCATGCCGCTTAGCTCATGCACGGCATCCTGGGCTTTTTCCGGCGATACCGCGATCAGGGCGTATATCGAGTTGAGGGTATTGAAAAGGAAATGAGGATTGAGCTGGCTTTTAAGATTCTGTAGTTCCTCTTGTCGTCGGGCAGCCTCAAGCTGCTCGGTCCGGCGGGATATGCGGAGCCATGTGTCGCTTAGTTTAAGGGCGATGCTTAATCCAATCGTCAACACAAGCATCACGAAGTCGCGGGCATAGAAATTAAGCGTCCGAAACCATCCATGGTGATGTGGCCTGGCGGTCACAGACTCCGTTATCCCCTTGGCAGCCTGCTTTATCCGCCAGGCTTCATCCCAGTAAGGTTGCATCCATACGCTTATGAGACTGAACAAGACGAAAGCCACAGCTATCACGAAGAGATTATAGCCGATAAGACGCCATGCAAACCGTTTCCGCTCGAATGAACGTCCGATAATGAAACAGTAATTGGCATAAAAGACTGCTATGAACACCAGCGCTTTTGCATAGACCCCCAGTTTCAGTTCCGGCACAGTCCGGAATGGCCTTCCCATCGAGTTTAGGATCTCCGGAAGGATAAACAATATGCCAAGGCATATGATATGGGTTAGGAAACGGACTAAACGCTCCTTGCGGGTCGGTTCGCTGGCAGGGCTGCTAATTATGTCGCCTGGTATAGTCGTCATCTTGTTCGGTAAATCCGTCTTGTTTCGCTACCGCAAATTTACGGCTAAAACTCCATACGTCCAAATTGATTTGGTGTTGACGGGGATTTTTATTAACTTCGTAGGTTGAAAGCTTGTGCGTTGTCAGCAACGCGTCTGTGAACAGATATGAAACAGTTCTCACTCAACATACACGGAGTCATACATGGATTCTCGCGCCCTATGGTGATGGGTATCCTCAATGTCACTCCTGATTCATTCTTCGGTGGATCACGGACTCTCACGTCATCCTGTCCGTCGGATTCCGGCCATGACGAGATATCTTCTGTCGAATCTATGGCTTCACGGCTGATAGCCGAAGGAGCCGACATTATCGATGTCGGGGGATGTTCGACGCGCCCCGGATCGGCCCCGGTTTCTCTGCGGGAGGAGCTAAGGCGGGTAAGGCTCGGTGTGGAGACGGTCAGGGCTCTTTCATCTGACATTCTTGTCTCTGTCGACACATTCCGCTCGGAAGTCGCCCTGCGGGCTGTCGAGGAGTGGGGAGCCGATATCATCAATGACATATCCGCAGGGCTTATGGATGAAGAGATGATCCCGACTGTCGCCGGCCTCCGCGTCCCTTATGTGATGATGCACATGCGCGGCACTCCCGACTATATGTCGTCATTGACCGATTACCCCGACGGAGTGGTTGCGGGGGTCGCGTCAGAACTCCGCGAGCGGATCGTGGCGGCATTGCAGGCGGGAATAGGGGATATCATTATAGATCCCGGCTTCGGTTTCGCCAAGACTCCGGCTCAGAACTATGAACTGATGGCGGGACTGCCGGAACTGGAGATGCTGCTCGACAATCGACCGTTGCTGGTCGGGATTTCCCGCAAGTCGATGATCTACAAGCCGCTCGGTATCACCCCGGATGAAGCCCTCCCGGCTACAGACGCTTTGAACGCTGCCGCTGTCGAGCGTGGAGCTGCGATACTGCGCGTCCATGATGTCGCCCCTTGCCGCCAGACGGTGGAGGTGATGGAAATGCTTCTTAAACACTCCCCAGACCATGATTGAGTCTTTTGGCATAAAAGATATCCTTGATATCACGATTGTCGCCCTGATGCTTTATTATCTTTACAAGATAATGAGGGAATCGGGCACGATAAACATCTTCTACGGAGTGCTGGCCTTTATTGTCGTTTGGGTCGTGGCCTCCGAGATCCTCGAGATGAAACTCATAGGATCGATCCTCGACAAGTTCATGAGCATCGGGCTTCTGATCCTTGTGATCATATTCCAGGACCAGATAAAACGTTTCCTTGTCGAACTCGGATCAAAGAAACGATGGAAATTCCTCACCTCGATTTTCCACCACAAGAAGGATGGGAGCGGGGATTCCTCGGATCTTCATACAAGGGTGATGCCCATCGTCTATTCCTGCATGTCCATGTCAAAGAGCAAGACAGGCGCGTTGATAGTAATCGAGCAGGATGTCCCGCTGGAGAACTATGAGAAGACCGGCGACAAGATTGACGCGGAGATCAATTCCCGGTTGATAGAAAACATTTTCTTCAAGAACTCTCCTCTTCATGACGGGGCTTTGATAATCGCCGGAGGCCGGCTGAAAGCCGCCGGATGCATACTGCCTGTGAGCCATGACACGGATGTGCCGCGCTCCTTGGGTCTTCGCCACCGCTCTGCCCTCGGTATCTCACAGGCGACAGACTCTTTCGCGATAGTGGTCTCTGAGGAGACCGGCAACATATCGGTAGCCTATCGGGGCAAGCTGTCGACGAGGCTGTCATCCACCGAACTGGAAAAACGGTTGTCGGCTCTCCCCGTCCCGGTATGAGGCCTCACAGTGACTTGCCTTCCGATCGAAACCGTATGGATTCTCTGCCGGCAAGAAAACGAAACATGATCGCGGAGTGTTGTATTTTGCAGTGTTATGTGACTTGCGTCTCAACGCGGTATCTTTGAAAACAAATTGATTATGGAACTCCATAGCTATCCTGACAATATCCTTGAAATCTACCAGAACTCTTTTCGAGAATCTTGGGAGTTGCCGGCTCTTACCGACTTCGGTTCGGATGAAGTGCTAACTTACGGCGATCTGGCACGCCGTATCGCCCGTGTGCATCTTTTTTACAGACAGCTTGGGATACAACCCGGCGACAAGATCGCTTTGCTTGGAAAGAATTCCTCTACATGGGTAATGTTTTTCATGGCGACGATCACATATGGAGCGACTATCGTGCCTATTCTGTCGGATTTCAATTCCCATGACAGCCAGCATATAATCAACCATTCGGAAGCTTCCATTTTGATTGTCAGCCAGAGTGCATGGGAAACCTATGATTTCGACCAGATGCCTCTGTTGCGCGCGGTGTTGTCATTGGAGACACGTCATGTGCTGGCCGAACGTCCGGCCGAGGGAGAGCCTTCCGCTGAAAGGATCATCAGGAATCTGACACGGAAATTCCGGTCGGTCTATCGCAACGGATTCTCAAGGGATGATGTCAGATATCCCGATGTGGACAAGGATGCCACAGCCATACTGAACTATACTTCCGGGACCACGGGGTTTTCCAAAGGAGTTATGCTGACCTACGAAAATATCGCCGGGAATGTGGGCTTCGGAATCAGGTCGCGCCTTCATTACCAGGGATCACGCGCCCTTTCTTTCCTCCCGTTGGCCCATGCCTACGGATGCGCTTTCGACATGTTGGTGCCTCTGGCTACCGGATCCTTTATCACGGTGTTCGGCAAGACCCCGACACCCAAGCTGCTGTTGAAAGCCTTGGGAGAGGTCAAGCCCAACCTGGTCATATGTGTGCCGCTGATTCTCGAGAAGATATACCGCAAGCAGATTGTGCCGATGATCACCCGCCGCGCTATAAGGTGGGTGCTTGCCGTGCCTCTTGTCGACCGTGCGATATATGCCAAGATCCGCAACAAGCTCGTGGAGGCATTCGGCGGACAGTTCGAGGAGGTCATTATCGGCGGCGCGCCGCTCAACAGTGAGGTCGAAGCGTTCCTTTATAAGATAAAATTCCCATTCACTGTCGGGTACGGCATGACCGAATGCGGCCCGTTGATCAGCTATACCCCCTGGCGGCAGTTCGTGCCTACTTCCTGCGGACACGTGCTGCCCAATATGGAGGCCAAGATAGTCAGCGACGATCCTGCGGCTATTCCCGGTGAGATATGTGTCCGTGGGCAGAACCGCATGAAAGGGTATTACAAGAATCCTGACGTGACAGCCGCGACAATAGATGATGATGGCTGGCTTCATACCGGTGACATGGGGACATTGCAGGGCGGGACACTCTTCATCCGTGGAAGATACAAGACCATGATCCTTTCAGCTTCCGGCCAGAATATCTATCCCGAAGAGATAGAGGCGAAGCTCAACAATATGCCTTATGTCAATGAAAGCCTGATCGTGGAAAGAGGTAAAGGGCTGACAGCCATCGTTTATCCTGATTATGAGCGGATGGATGCCGATCATGTCGACAACACCCACCTCACGGAGCTTATGGAGCGTAACCGACAGGAACTTAACTCTCTTGTGGCTCCTTACGAGAAGATTGATCATATTCAGCTCATACCTCATGAGTTTGAGAAGACTCCAAAGAAGTCAATCAAGCGTTATCTCTATAGCTGAAACAGAAAAACAGGCTCTTGAATGGGAAAAGGGATGCCACGTTATCCGCAACTGAATTTGCCCCGGGTCTCATTGCGCGTGAAACGGTGTGACGACGGGGTATGGCGCGTGTATGACCGTCTGCGTGGCAAGTTTGTCGCATTGACCCCTGAGGAATGGGTCAGGCAGCATTTCGTGGAGTTTCTTGTCTGCGATCGCGGTTATCCCCAAGGATTGCTGGCAAACGAGGTTTCGCTGTCTTTGAATACGACACGCCGCCGTTGCGACACGGTGATGTTTTATCCTGCGGCCAATAGTCCGTCCATTTCCGAGGATGGCGCGGATCGGGCTTTCACCCTTGGCAATCTCCGACCGATGGTCATTGTGGAATACAAGTCTCCTGAAATAGAGATTACCCAGAAAGTCTTTGACCAGATAGCGCGTTATAACCTCGTGATGCGTGCTCCCGTACTTATTGTGTCCAACGGATTACGGCATTTTTGCTGCCTGACACATAGATCGGCTTACGTTTTTTTGAGAGAAATCCCTGCTTATGGATCGCTTTTGCAGGTCATAAGCCGGTCAGATGTCCCACTTGCAACTGGAATGCATGAGCCATGAAAAAGATCATTGCAGTCATTGCGGCGTTTATGTTTGTCATTGACATACTGACAGTGTCATGTTCCTCTCCAAAAGAGGACATCAACGGTCTTGACCCGCAGGTCGAAGTCGCGTTGTGTCAGCTCGACTCTGTCATTGCCGTCCATGACATGGACATAAGGAAAAAGGAACGCCGCATCGATTCCCTGAAACTGCTTGTGACAGGCATGGATGCTGAAGGCAGATATAATTTGTATGACAGAATATTCGGGGAATATTATTCATATGACCTTGATTCGGCGGCAACATATGCTTCACGCAAAGTAGAGACTGCCCGGATGCTCGGTGACAGCAGAAAAGTCGCGGCTTCAAACCTCCACCTTGCCCGTATGCATTTGTCTCAGGGACATGTTCATGAGGCGGTGGTGGCGATGTCGCTGGCATTGCCTGACACCGCCGATCAGGGAGTGAGACGACAACTGTATGACTTCATGGCCTCTTATGACAAGGTGTCAAACAGGGATCCGATGAAGTGGCATGAACGTCTGAGCATATCGCTCGATTCCGCGTCACCTGCATGGATCTACAACCAGTGCAATCTCCTTTGGCTGAAAGGTGATCTTGCCGGGGCCGCACGGATGCTTGAGGAGAACCGTGACAATTTGCCCTCAGACTATCACGGCGAGGCTATAACCCACTATCTTCTCGGGGAGATCTACCTCCACAGGCGTGACACGGCGCAGGCTGTGAAGCATATAACATTGAGCGCCATAAACGACCTTAAGACTCCGGCCCGTGATTACAAGTCGCTTTATGAGCTTGCCTCATTGTTGCTCTCAACCGGTGATGTCGAGAGGGCTTACAGATATGTCGACCTGGCTGTCGACGATGCCAACGCCGCCAATGCGTTTGACAACATGCTGGCCGTAAACCGGATAATGCCACAGATAGTCAGGGAGCATGACCGTCAGGTAGAGCAGAAAAGGAGTGTCCAGCGGTGGTTTGCCGCAGGAATCACATTTCTGGCTATTTGCCTTGTCATGGCTCTTGTGCTGACGGTCCGTTCCCGTAACATGGTTGGAAAAGCCGCGGCCAGGGAGCGTGACCTTAACGACCGTCTCAGGGCAAGCAACCGAGAGCTGGCGACGATGAACCTCCGGATTTCAGAGAGCAACAAGGTGAAGGATGCCTACCTGGTCCAGTATTTCAATCTTTGCTCATATTTTGTCGGGCGATTTGAGGAATTCCGTGGCAGTGTGTCGGCCGTCGCCCGTACGAAAGGTCTGGCAGGAGTGGAAAAGCTTTTGGCTAACGCTGACGATGATCGGGAATTGAAAAAGTTCTATTCCAACTTTGACTCTACTTTCCTGTCCCTCTTTCCCGATTTCATCAGTGAGCTCAACAAATTGCTTGTCGATGACCGGCATGTCTCGCTTAACCGTGACGGCTCCATGTCAAACGAACTGCGGACGTTGGCGCTGATCAGACTGGGAGTAGTGGATTCCGAGCAGATCGCCGGATTCTTGCGCAGGTCTGTCTCCACCATTTATAATTACAGGGTCAAGATGCGTAATGCCGCAGTGTGTCCCCGGGATGAATTTGAGGATAAAGTCAGGGAAATAGGACATTGAATCCACTACTGTTTGATGATTATTCTTATTGGTTAAACGGTTTATTATTAGTGTGTTGTGGTTTTAAATCACTACTGTTTTACTCCCGATCCATGGAATAGTCTGTTTCAGGATGTAATTTTGCGGTAAAACCGAGAAATATTACATCATGAAAAAACTTGCCTTAATTCTGCTGCCTCTTGCTTATGGGGCTAATCTTATCGCCGGAGAGCGGGTCGCTTCGCCTGATGGAGAGGTTGTGGTGGACTTCAAACTTTCAGATTCAGGACAGCCGACTTATTCTGTTTCATTCATGGGAGAAGAGATTGTCCGTCCTTCCCGGATGGGTTTTAATCTTAAGGAGAAGGACCCGCTGACTGACGGTTTCAGGGTGGACAGTATTTCCCGTGGGAATGTGGATGACAAATGGACTCCCGTGTGGGGCGAGAACAGTGAGATTTCCGACCGTTATTCCTACATGGTTGTGCATATGTCAAAGCCGCTCGAAGGGGAAAAAGAGATCGGGAAGATGGATATTGAGTTCCGCGCATATGACGACGGGGCTGCCTTCCGTTATCTTTTCCCGGAGCAGGATTGCCATGAATTCGTCATAACTGACGAGTTGACTGAGATGGCTATGGGTGGCGACTATACCGCTTGGTGGATCCCCGGCGATTATGACACCCAGGAGTATGAGTACACCCGATCACGATTGAGCGAGATACGCGGCTATTCAGAGAAAAAGCATATGGAGAATGTCTCCCAGTCATCATTTTCTCCCACAGGGGTGCAGACCTCACTGATGTTGAAAACCCCGTCAGGCAAGTATATCAACCTGCATGAAGCCGCGCTTGTCGATTTCCCGGCCATGCATCTTAATCTCGATGACTCGACTTTGACCTTTGTGTCCTGGCTGACACCTTCCCCCGACGGGACGAAAGCCCGTGTCACCACCCCGTTCCGCACACCCTGGCGTGTGGTGATGGCCGGCGACAAAGCGACTGACATACTCGCGTCCAACTTGATCTACAACTTGAATGACCCATGCGCGATTGAAGACACCTCTTGGATAACCCCGGTGAAATACATGGGTGTATGGTGGGAGATGATAACCGGCAAGAGCGCGTGGTCATATTGCGACGCGGAGAATTTCGATCTCTCCACATTCGATTATTCAAAGGCTGCTCCTCATGGCCGTCATGGAGCCAACAATGAGAATGTCCGCAGATATATCGACTTTGCTGCCGAGAATGGTATGGATCAGTTACTGATCGAGGGCTGGAATGTCGGTTGGGAGGACTGGTTTGGAAAAGAAAAGGACTATGTCTTCGATTTCGTCACTCCTTATCCTGATTTCGACATCGATGCTCTAAACGAATACGCCCATTCAAAGGGAATCCGTCTGTTGATGCACCATGAGACTTCCGGATCCATACCCAACTATGACCGTCATATGGATCAGGCTTATGACCTTATGAAACGATATGGATACAACGCCGTCAAAAGCGGTTATGTCGGGAACATCCTTCCAAAAGGGCAGAACCATTACAGCCAGTGGGCGGTCAACCATTATCTCCGGGCTGTGAAGAAGGCCGCTGACAAGCAGATAATGGTCAACGGGCATGAGGCTGTCAGGCCTACCGGACTGGCGCGCACTTATCCCAACATGATAGGCAACGAGAGCGCGATGGGCACCGAATACCAGAGTATGTCGCCGGCCCATGTGACCATCCTCCCTTTTACCCGTCTTAAAGGTGGACCGATGGATTTTACCCCCGGAATATTCAGGATGGATCTAAGTACTTTCGCTCCCGGCAACCATGAGCACAAGAGGGCGACTATCGCCAACCAGCTGGCTCTGTACATGACTATGTACTCACCATTGCAGATGGCTGCCGACCTGCCGGAGCATTATGCCGAGAAGATGGACGCGTTCCAGTTCATAAAGGATGTCCCTGTCGACTGGAGCGAGAGCCGCTACATCGACGCGGAGCCGGGACAGTTCATCATTGTCGCCCGCAAGGACAAGAACAGCGACAACTGGTTTGCCGGAGGAGTGACAAATGAAGATGAGCGTTCGGCCACCCTTTCACTCGACTTCCTTGATCCATCCGCCGAATATGAGGCGACCATTTACGCTGATGCGCCGGATGCCCATTATGACACCAATCCCGAGGCGTATGTCATAACTCGCCGCAAGGTCGCTTCGTCAGACGCCATTCCCGTCAGGATGGCTCCCGGTGGCGGATTCGCGATCTCGTTTCGTAAACTTTGATTTAGGGAAGCAGTAAGATATTTTTTGATGAGATAAGATATGAAATAAGTAAGAGTTATAGAATCGTTTGAAGAGCTGTTTTGTTTCCAATAGTTCCTTAAAATAAAAAGAAGCTGTCGAAACACAAGAATCTTACAATGCAGCCTTTTACAGACAACAGATGATTGCGCTTGGTGTGTAGGATCTGTAAGTCAAATATTATGTGAGATCCCCGTGACCGGCCTGAATGAAGGTAGGTCACGGGGCTTTAGATATTAAATTTTCATTAAAATCCGAAGGGGATGCCGGTTATGACCGTAAAATAGGATATATTTGCAATTATTTCAATGAAGTAATGTGACAAATATCCTCTAAATGGCTTGTTTCTTGGATCAAGCCGGCATGATATGACATGGCAAAAGCAAAAATACTGATAGTCGATGACGAGGAGGCTCTCCGCGAGGGTCTTGGCGTTTATCTTGAGTTGGAAGGTTATGAGGTCGCCAAAGCTTCCTCCGCCGAGGAGGCGCTGACGCTTGATCTGCCGTCATATGACCTGATGCTTCTTGATATCATGATGGATGGCATGAGTGGCTGTGAGCTTGCGGAGCTGTTGAAAAACAATCCGAAGACAGCTTCCACACCTATAATATTCCTGACAGCCAAAGATGCTGATGACGACGTGGTCGAGGGGTTGCGTCTCGGGGCAGATGATTATATATCGAAACCATACTCCACGAAAGTTGTTCTGGCGCGGGTGGATGCAGTCTTGCGGCGTTCACATCCTTCTGACCGTAAGATGTCGAGAGGGGTTGTCTGTGACCGGGCATCCCTGACATGCACCGTCGACGGTGTCCCTGTGAAGCTGACACGTAAGGAATTCGAGATACTGGCCTTGATGCTTGACAATCCTTCGCGGGTGTTTTCCAGAGATGAATTGCTTGAAAGAATATGGCCTGACAAGGTGGTTGTCATAGACAGGTCGGTAGATGTGCATATCACCCGGTTGCGGAGCAAGATAGCTCCGTATGGCAAACATATCGTCACCCGTTCGGGATATGGCTATGGATGGCAGGTGTGATGACATGGGGAGACGGCTCAGGTTGTCGTTCCATTCCCGTGTGCTTCTGACCGTTCTGGCTCTGTGCTGGGTGTTGGTCGGGACATTCATGGTTTTCCAGTATCATCGTGAGAAGGAATTCAAGACGGCATTGCTCGATACCCGCCTACAAGCGTATAATGCCGGGGTGATCGAGAAATTGAGACGTGGAGGCTCCCCAGACAGTGTTATAAGGGCGATAGGCGAAGTTGATGGCCCGTTGCGTGTGACAATCGTCGGAGCTGACGGTAAAGTGATCGCCGACAACAACGACAGTACCCCTTTCCCTTCGGGAGATCACAGCAGCCGTCCTGAAATCATCGGGGCGAGGCAAAAGGGGAGTGCCTTCACGGTCGAACGCCATTCCGAGAGTGACGACCTGGACTATTTCTATTCCGCCATGAGGGGTGACGGGGGGATAATTGTCAGGTCAGCTGTTCCATACACCCATTCCTTGCAGGAATTATTGCGGGCTGACCGTACTCTGCTGTGGGTGCTGGCGGTGATGACATTGCTGATGAGTCTGGCCGGATTCCTGGCCACACGCAAGATTTCCCTCAGCATATCACGTCTCAACCGTTTCGCGGGAAAAGCCGAGAGGGGAGAGCCTATATTTGGTGATGAGGGATTCCCGGATGACGAATTGGGAAGCATAGCAAGCCATATCGTCAGGCTCTACATCCAGCGCGACAGTCAGCATCGGGAGGCTTTACGGCAGCAGCAGGAGAAGATAAGCCTGAAAAAGCAGTTGACCAACAATATAAACCATGAGTTAAAGACTCCTGTGGCAGCTATCACTGTGTGTCTGGAGCTGTTGCGCGATCATCCAGAGCTGTCTGTTGAAAAGAAAGGTGAGTTCATTGACCGGGCTTTGAAAAATGCGCGCCGTCTTGACGCGCTCCTGAAGGATGTCTCGGCGATCACCCGCATGGATGAGGGGGCGGATATGATTCAGAAAGAGGAGCTTGATCTTGCAGCGTTGGTGGCCGGGATCGTCGAGGAGGAGAGGCTTATGACCGATATGGCGATAAATGTAGAGATTCCTCCGTTGAGGATTCATGGCAATCGGGTGTTGCTTGAGTCTGTTTTCCGGAATCTCATAGACAATTCCATCGCCTACAGCGGCGGCACGGAAATCTCAATCACAGCCGACACGCGGGGCAATTTCGTGTTTCGTGACAACGGATGCGGAATCCCGGCCGAGCATCTCCCGCATATTTTCGGGCGTTTTTACCGCCTTGACAAAGGGCGGTCGCGGGCAGCCGGTGGTACAGGGCTGGGGCTTGCGATTGTCAAGAATGCAGTGATGATACATGGCGGCACGATCTCCGCGTCCAACGATGGAGGGCTGCGTTTTGACTTTCATCTCGGATAATCCCGTGAGGTATGGGGAGCCACATGCAGTTAACAAAAAGACAACCGAACCTTAATATTTATGAAACATCATGTCTGTAATTTTGTTCCGTAAGTAAACAACAGATACAGACATATGGATATATTGTTTCTTGGAATCGTTGTCTTCCTGTTTCTGCTGGCAGTCATAGATTTGTCGGTGGGGGTCAGCAACGATGCGGTGAATTTTCTTTCTTCCGCTGTCGGTTCGCGGGCAGCTTCATTCAAAAGAATCATATTGGTTGCAGCCATAGGCGTTTTCATTGGCGCGGCGATGAGCAACGGCATGATGGATATAGCGCGTCATGGGATTTTCCGGCCGGAAAACCTGTCGTTTTACGATGTGATAGCTATCTTCATGGCGGTGATGGTCACTGATGTGATCCTGATCGACATATTCAATTCTCTCGGGATGCCTACATCCACGACCGTCTCGATGGTTTTCGAGCTGTTGGGGGCAACCTTCGTGGTGGCTCTGTTCAAGACGGCGGCTCCTGAAAGCACCCTCGCGATGGGTGACTTGCTTAACACCGAGAAGGCTTTGTCGGTGATTCTCGGTATATTCCTGTCGGTGGCCATAGCGTTTGTCTTCGGAACGATTGTGCAGTTTCTGACGCGTCTGATTTTCACATTCGAGTATAAAAGCAAGTTGAAATGGAAGGTCGCGCTTTTCGGGGGGGTGGCATGTACGGCCATTGTGTATTTCATGCTTCTCAAGGGAATAAAGGATCTTACTATAATGACTCCTGATCTTAAAGCCTGGATAGGAGCGCATACAGCCGTGATATTGCTCGGATCACTTGTCGTGTTCACGGTTTTGATGCAGCTGCTCCACTGGATGAAGGTCAATGTCTTCAAGGTGGTTGTGTTGTTGGGCACATTCTCTTTGGCGATGGCTTTCGCCGGGAACGACTTGGTGAATTTCATCGGTGTCCCGCTGACATCGATGGCCTCATATCAGGAATATATGGCTTCCGGAGGAGGGAATCTCCACGGCTTCATGATGGAAAGCCTGAACGGACCGGCCAACACCCCGTTTTACTTCCTTATAGGAGCCGGAATGATAATGGTGGTCTCTTTGGCGACTTCCCGGAAAGCGCGGCAGGTCACCCAGACCACTGTCGGGTTAAGCTCGCAGGCCCAGGGGGACGAGATGTTCGGATCCTCGAGGATCGGAAGGTCTCTGGTGAGAGTGTCGCTTAATTCGTTCAACTGGGTCAGCAGCCATACTCCCTCGGCGGTCAAGCGTTGGGTGGCCCGACGGATGGATGCCTCAAATCCCCAGCCGGAAGAGGGCGCGGCGTTTGACCTTGTGCGCGGTGCTGTCAATCTGATGCTTGCGGGCATATTGATCGCCTGGGGTACATCCATGAAGCTTCCGCTGTCTACCACATTCGTGACATTCATGGTCGCTATGGGTACGTCGCTGGCCGACCGTGCCTGGGGACGTGAGAGCGCGGTGTTCCGTATAACAGGGGTGATTTCCGTCATTGGAGGGTGGTTCATCACCGCCGGAGTAGCGTTTATCGGTGCGGGTATGGTCGTCTCACTGATGCATCTTGGAGGTGTGCCGGTCATGATAGCGGGAGGGATCATCGCCCTGGGATTGCTGGTGCGAAGCAATATCCGTTTCCGCAAAAAGAAGAAAGAGGTTGAGAGCGACACTCTCTTCCAGACGATATTGTCTACGGAGGATCCGGCGGAGGTATGGCCGTTGTTGCGTGTGTATATAAATGAGAAGCAGAAGATGTTTCTGAAATTCGTCGCATCCGCATATGACGATGTGGCCGGCGGCTTCCTGACCGACAATACCAAACTTTTGTCGAGGGCCGAGAAGGCCCTGGTCGCGGAGAAGGATATCCTTAAGTCAAGACGGCGGAAGCTGACCCTTTGTCTGCGGCGTGTCAGCCCGGAGACGGCTATTGAGAAAAGCACCTGGTTTCATCTTGAAAACAACATGGCCATGTCCATGACTTACAATCTACGACGCATAAATGAGGTGTGCAAGGAGCATGTCGACAATAATTTCCGACCGCTTCCCGCGCAGTTCCATGACCGACTTGCCGATATACGTAAGAAAATCACGGATATTATCCATGACTCGGAGGCTGCGGTCGACGAGAGCCGCCCGGATGTCATAGACTCGTTGCGCCGCAGATGTGAGGAGATCAAAAACATGCTGACAGCCAGTTCGCGAGGAGTGTATGAATTCCTGCGTAAGGATGACGATGCAAACATGACAGTGGCGTATGTTTACCTGAACCTTCTCCAGGAGAGCCAGGAACTCATCACCTCCTTGAGAAAAATGCTCAGGGCCTCCGGAAAACTCAATCTGGCTCCGTCGTCATACCGCAGTTTCACTCATCCCAAGGCTTCCGAAGCTGAAGTTGTATAATCAATGATTTATGGGCGACATTATTGTAATTGTTATCTTGATATTGTTGAATGGCGTGTTCTCGATGGCTGAGATCGCGCTGATCTCGGCGAGGAAATCACGGCTCTCCGCTGATGCCCGCAAAGGGAGCAAAGGCGCGGCTGTCGCGTTGCGCCTCGCCGATGATCCTGACCGGTTTTTGTCGACAATACAGATCGGGATCACCCTTATCGGGATCCTGACCGGTCTGTATTCGGGGGCGGCTCTGGCTGACGATGTGGGACGTATGCTGGAGGAATTCGGACTCGGCCCGAAGACAGCGCGCTCGATAGGTCAGGTAACAATCGTAGTGATTGTCACATATCTGTCGATCGTGGTGGGAGAGCTTGTCCCCAAACGGATAGGGCTGGCGGCGGCCAACAGTGTGGCGAAACTCATATCGCGCCCGATGCGGCTGCTGTCGGCAGCGGCGCTTCCCGCCGTATGGCTGTTGTCGAAATCAACATCCGCGCTGGTTGGACTGCTCGGATTGAAAGGCAAGGACAACAATGTGACGGAAGATGAGATAAAGTCTCTGATCCAAGACGGCACTGATGCCGGTGAGGTCAGGAAAGTGGAACAGGACATCATGGAGCGGGCCTTGGTACTCGGAGACTTGCGGGTGTCTTCAATAATGACTCCGGAGATGGAAGTCGTGTCTTTGAATCTCGACATGGACGCGGCTAAGATCAAAAATAATCTGGCAGAGAATCTCCACAGTTCTTATCCGGTGTACTGCAATGAGGCGAAGAAGACTCTCTGCGGGGTGGTCTCCTTGAAACAGTTGATACTGACAATAGACAAGCCCGGATTCAGATTGCAGGACGTGGTCAGTGCTCCGATATATTTCCCCGAAGCGATGAATGTGTATGACGCTCTGGATTATATGAAGTCAAGGGGGACACATTTCGCTCTTGTCTGTGACGAGTTCGGCGATATGGCGGGTGTGGTCACTCCAAGCGACATCCTTGACGGTCTTGTAGGGGAGATGTCACAGGGAGTGTCATCCTCATCATCAATCGTCACGGTGGTGTCTGATGGCGGGAAGGAAGCCTGGGATGTGGCAGCCGGGATCTCGTTCTATGATTTCCTTAGCCATTTCGATCTGGAGTCATTGTATACTCCGGCCTCATATTCCACTCTCGGTGGTTTCCTGCTTGAAGAGCTGAAACATGTCCCTGTGAGCGGGGAGCGGTATCAATGGAACGGGATTGCGTTTGAAATTGTCGCGATGAATGGCGCGAAAATAACCACGGTGAGGGTCTCTTTCGACGGCCCGTCAAAAGACTGCCGCGTGACCTGATCACCGTCTCAACACCGAGGGGGGAGGGATTGTTATTCCTCGTGGTCTTCCCGGTAGGCATCGTCGGGGTGGCAGCCAGACCCGTCGAAGCAGTGGGTGCATACCCGGCATTTGGGCAATCCGATGCTCGCTACCATATCCTCCAGTTCGCTGAAACGCAGGGATGTCAGTCCGAGCCGGCGTGCGATCTCTTTTACCATACGCTCGTATTTCGGAGTGCCTGCTGTGGCGTATGATTCGAGATCGGCTTTGTCATCCCCCTCGAAATCATTGATTATCTGGCGGGTGATAAGCTCCATGTCGCTTTTGGAAGAGGTGAATCCGATAAACGGGCATCCATAGACCAACGGGGGGCATGAAATACGGGCGTGTACCTCTTTTGCGCCGCATCCGAAGAATGTCCTCACATTGTCGCGCAACTGCGTCCCGCGCACGATGGAGTCATCACAGAAAACGACCCGTTTCCCGTCGAGGATCGCGCGGTTAGGTATGAGCTTCATTTTCGCCACGAGATCACGGCGTGACTGGTTGCCGGGGGTGAAGGAGCGGGGCCATGTGGGGGTGTATTTCAAGACGGCCCGTTGGTAAGGGATCCCGCGACCTTCGGAGTAGCCGAGGGCATGCCCGACTCCGGAGTCGGGGATGCCGCATACGCAATCCGCTTCTGTCGGGTCTTTTTCACCCATTGTCTTGCCGCCTGCCTCGCGCATGGCTTCTGTGTTTATGCCGAGATAGTCGCTGGCCGGAAAACCGTAGTAGACCCAGAGGAAAGAGCATATCTGCTCTCGTTTGGCCGGAGCCTGCAATTGCTCCATGGATTCGGCCCGTAGCCTTACAATCTCCCCCGGTCCGAGGTCGCGGACAATCTCATAATCGAGATTCGGGAAAGCGGAAGACTCGGAGGTCGCGGCGTATGCGCCCGGCTTGCGGCCTATGATCACCGGGGTGCGTCCGAGGTAGTCGCGGGCGGCTATGATTCCGTCCTCTGTCAGGATAAGCATCGAGCAGGATCCCTTGATCTCTTTGTATACCAGATTGATGCCGTCGACGAAATCCTTGCCCATGTTTATCAGGAGCGCTACCAGCTCGGTCTGATTTATCTTGTTGGCCGAAAGTTCGCTGAAATGCATCCCTTTTTCAAGAAGCCTGTCGGCGATCTCGCGCAGATTGTTGATCTTGGCCACTGTAACGACCGCGTAGCGTCCCAGATGGGAATTTACGATTATAGGTTGCGGATCGGTGTCGCTGATCACGCCTATCCCCTGGTTGCCGACAAAAGAGTCAAGCTCATCCTCGAATTTCGAGCGGAAATAGTCTCGTTCAAGTTTGTGGATTTTACGGTTGAAACCCTCCTCCGGGTCAAAAGTCACCATGCCGGCACGTTTTGTGCCAAGATGTGAGTTGTAGTCAGTGCCATAAAAAAGGTCATTGACACACGGCTTTGCCATTACGGCGCCGAAAAAACCTCCCATATTGAAAACTTAGAATCTATTGACAGCTGGCAACCGGCATATGTCGGAAAGCGGCTCGTCAAGATCAGTGAAACCTAAAAAGATGGCGCAAAGTTACAAAAATTCCCGATGCTGTCAATAATCTTGATGTCACTTTTTCAGGTGACGCGTTATTGGCACTCCAAATACGCTTCCACTCCATAGCGAAGAGCACCCTCCTATATAATCAATAACTCCAAATTACTTTTGGCAATAAAGAAATGCTCAAGGATTGGTTGTGGCTATTAAGCTATACTGTGATTATGGATTTACCGAAGAACGCCGAGAGCATAGCAAGGGTTGAGATCGTGAAATTGTGTTGTCCGCTTAGCCATTTGGTAACTTCACACGGGCGTTTGCCGAGTGCATCGGCAAATTGTTTCTTTGACAGTCCGCGTTCCTGCATCAAGTCATAGATGCGGTCGGAAATTTGAAATGAAAGGTCGGTTTCCCGCTGGATCCTCTCCGGGATAGGCCCCAACATTTCTTCAAGAGATTTGGTCGTCCGCTTCATAACTCAAAAATATTGTCGGTTTCTATTGTGGATTCAGTTATACTTACGTTGCCGTTGGCTACTTCTTGTCTCAGGAGGTTCTCAAACTTTTGCAATGTCATGACATACCCATTTAATACAGGATCGTCTTCATATTTAGGGGTGTTTTTGATTCCGCCGTTACCGAGTATAAGGATTTTATCAGAAAGCCGCAGGCAATAGAGGCGTAGTTTTGAGGATGTGACCGGAAGGGCCACCACTGAATCGCTCATTTTGCCTTCGTTGCGAAAATAGCGCTCTAATGCGCCTGTTCGAGCTATCCGTGTAATAAAAGCCGCAATATGAGCGTAATCTTCGCTGTACTCAGCATCATTCCTGAACTTGGCGATGAACTTTTCAAATTCAGACTCCATGTCCCTGAGAAACTGCAATGTATAGATGGTACAGTTCTCGCCGTCTTTTATCAGGAAAAGTTCAACTTCACTCATGATGCCGTAGAATTGTGTTTTCTATTATAACGCAGAGGCAAGGCAAATATTTTACTTGAAAATAAAATATGACAAGATATTTTGCGGTTAATACGCCTATGGGTTACCCCCCCAATAGCTGTTTTTTGATTCGAGCCACCTGATGGGGCTAGTCAAAGATATCGGAGATGGTTTCCTCGGCATAGGGAGATTCCTCGACATAATCGTAGAACTCTTTGTCGCAGACTTGGGAGAAATCTGTCTCGAAGCGGGTGTTCTGGCTGTATGGCAGTCTGTTGTCTGCATAGACTTTGCGCAGGTACAGTCCGACAATGGGAAGGGCGGCAGCCGCTCCCTGACCGTGGGCCATGGTGTTGAAATGGATGAAGCGTTCCTCGCCTCCTACCCATGCGCCGTTGACCAGCTCGGGAGAGAATGCCATGAACCATGCGTCGGAATTGTAGTTGGTCGTCCCTGTCTTTCCTCCCATCTCGGCTGTGATGTTGTAGGGGGGGCGACGCAGCCGGTTGGCGGTACCTGAATCCACGACGTTGAGCAGCATCGAGAGTATTTTCGCGTAAGCGGCTTCGGAGATGACCTCGGTATGGCGCGCGGAGAATTCAGAGATCACATTGCCATTGGCATCGGAGATCGAGGTGACATAAAGCGGGTCGGCTCTCATGCCGTTGTTGGCGTATGCGGTGTAGGCTCCGACCATCTCCCGGATGGAGACTTCGCATGATCCGAGGCATATCGACATGACGGGGGTAAGGGTATTGGTTATGCCGAAATTGTGCATGTTCCTGACCAGTGTCTGGGGCGACAATTGCTCCATAAGCCGCGCTGAGATCCAGTTGTTGGAGTAAGTCAACGCCCATCTCAGGTCGACCATCTCGCCTATGCGGCCGTGGCCTGAGTTTCGTGGAGCCCAAGGGCGACCGCTTTCGTCGATAATGACGGGCTGTGCGTTGAGCATGCGGTCGCAGGGAGTGAATCCTTCCTCCATCGCGTAGGTGTAGAGAAACGGTTTGATTGTCGATCCGATCTGTCGACGGCCTGTCGAGACCATGTCATACTGGAAGAACGAGAAGTTGGGGCCTCCCACATATGCTTTGACATATCCGTTGCGCGGATCCATCGACATGAATCCGGTGCGGAGAAAATGTTTTTGATATATAAGGGAGTCGCGGGGTGTCATTACCGTGTCGACAACTCCGTGGTAGGAGAACACGTTCATTTCCCGTGGGGTATTGAAAGCTTTCTGGATCTCCTCTTCCGACGCTCCGGCTTTCTTCATGACGCGGTAACGGTCGGTCTGCTTGATCGCCCGGTTGATAAGCGAGGCCACCGAGACTTTCCCCAGTTCCTCGCTGTTTGATGTGTAAGGAGCGTTGCGCGAGCCTCGTTTTTCCCGGAAGAAAGCTGCCTGGAGCGATGACATGTGTTCCTGCACCGCCTCCTCCGCGTAGCGTTGCATGCGGGAGTCGATTGTCGTACGGATCTTAAGTCCGTCTGTGTACAGGTCATACTTTGATCCGTCCGGTTTCGGGTTTTTCTCAATCCAGCCGAAGAGGGGATTGGTCTCCCAGGCGATTGAGTCGTCGATGTATTTCTGCTTTTCCCATCCACGGTAATCGGCGAGATTGGGCTTTTTTGCGGTCAGGATGCGACGCAGTTCCTCGCGGAAATAAGGGGCAAGCCCTTCTTTGTGGTCTACTCGGCTGAAATTCAATATCAGAGGGAGCTGCTTGAGCGAGTCAAACTCCTCTTTGGTGATCTTGTCATTCTTGTACATCTGCTCGAAGACTACATTGCGTCGTTCGCGTGTGCGTTCGGGATGTCTCACCGGATTGTAGTATGCCGGGTTCTTGACCATACCCACCAGTGTGGCGGCTTCCTCGATGGTCAGGTCTTTGGGTTGTTTCCCGAAATAGACATGTGCGGCCGACTTGATGCCGACGGCATTGTAGAGGAAGTCAAACTGGTTGAGATACATTTTGATGATCTCGTCCTTGGAGTAGTAACGTTCGAGCTTGACTGCTATCATCCATTCTATCGGTTTCTGGAGGGCGCGGTCAAAGAGATTCTCCGTTTCCGGGGAGTATAGCTGCTTGGCGAGCTGCTGGGTGATCGTCGAGCCTCCACCGGCGTTTTTCTGTCTCAACAGGAGGGTCTTGACAACCACTCGGGCCATTGCGCGGAGGTCGATTCCCGAGTGATCCTCGAAGCGTGAGTCTTCAGTCGAGATAAGAGCGTCTATTATATAAGGTGATATTTCGGAATAGTCGGCGTAGACACGATTGCCCGAGTTGCGGTAATAGCGTCCCATCTCCTCTCCGTCGGCTGAATAGATGACAGTGGCGAATTTGTCGTTGGGGTTCTGCAATTCTTCGATCGGGGGCATATAGCCGATCCATCCGTTGTATATCAAAACAAATAGCAGGATTACGGCCACGAAGCCGATGGCGAAGGTCTTCCATATCCATCCGATGACCTTGCGGTTGCGTCGGCGGCGTTTCTCTTCAGATGAAAGGTTGGCCGCTGATTGTTCGCGGTGGGAATCCTGTCTGTAGTCGTTGTATGGGGACATTGTGTTAGAATCGTGTAAGTGGATAGCCGCGATTTTCAGCGGCAGTAAACACGCAAAGTTACGATTTTTTCGCGACATTCAGCATATGTAACTCCAGAATGTTCTCGGTGCTGACGGTGACAGGGAAGTGTCGGGAGTTCCGAAGTCCCGGAATCCATATTATCATGTCCTCGGCTGTCATTACCAATTGCTTCTTTTTATCATTGAACGACAGCTTGTTATCTGAAAAGATGTCGCTGACAAGGGTACTCCCTTTCATTCCGAAGGGCTCGATCCTGTCTCCTCTGACGGAGTGCCTGAAGCGGATCGTGCCACAGGAAAGCAGCGTCGTGTCGAACCATGCGTATGACGGGTCACGCAATGGCTTGAATTCATTTCGTGTGACTATCCTGGCCTCTATCGTCATCCCGTCTACACCTGTGTCTATTCTGTAAGGGGTGGCTTTAAGTGCATTTATGGTGAGTGTCGGAAATTCGTATGTGAATGTCTCGCGGTCTGACTGCCTGTTGTCGGGCAGAAGACTCAGTATTCCGCGGTCAAACAGGTATTCGTTCCCGTCACGTCCGGCGTATATCTTGCCGCTGTTTCCTGCGCATGCGATCAGTCGGTCTATCCGGTCAGCCTCGAGTTCACCGTCGAGCAGATGGTAGAGCAATGAGGAGACGACATCCGGATCTTCGTTTTCAAGAAGCCGCGCTACAAATATTCTCCCGTCTCTATCGACATATTTCTCCCGTTTTTCCTTGAGCAATGAAATTAACAGGCGGTGTTGGTCGGAGAGTATTCTCGCTGTTTTCGCTATCAGTCGGCTTCCTCCCGGAAAATGCTCCTCGATTTCAGGGAGTATCATGTTACGGATCTTGTTTCGCCCGTATTCGTTTTCGGCATTGGTGGAATCGGTCACATGTGGCAGTCCGGACTCTTCAAGATAGGCGAGTATTTCTTGATGCGAAACGTCAAGCAACGGGCGTATGTAAATCCCTCTTTGGAAAGGGATCCCCTTGACACCCGCAATCCCGCATCCGCGCAGGGCGTTGAGCAGGAAAGTTTCGGCGTTGTCATCGCGGTGGTGGCCGATAGCTATGTAGTCGAGATGAAGCTTGCGCGCCATCTCGGCGAACCACTCATAACGTAGTTCGCGGCAGGCCATCTCGACTGACTCATTGGTGTTGGCCATGCGCGAAGCCACATTGAAGCTGATTGTTGACAATCCGACCCCAAGGCGGCCGCAGAGTTCGGTGACAAACCGTTGGTCACGGTCACTCTCTTCTCCTCTGAGATGGAAATTGCAATGGAGGGCATCGACTTCCCATCCCATCTCCAGACAGACGGACAGCAGGGCTACGGAGTCAGCACCTCCGCTAAGGGCTATCCCGATCCGTTTGTCTGCCCTGTCAAGCTTAAGGGCGGCCTTGTCCAAGGTCGATTTTACCTTTTCTATAAGCTTTGTCTTGTGTGGAAGCGAGTCTGAGTTGGTATATGTTGGCATGTCAGTTGACGGTCGATATTACGGCTGCAAAGTTAGTGAAAAAAGCTGGTTATGTCTTCCTTGTTGAATCTCAATGAGTTTATAATCTGAAATTGAAATCGACAAGAAATTTTCAGTGACATTAACATATCTTAACCAAAAATATGCTGTAGATGTCGCGTTTTCGTTGTAACTTTGTGACATCATAATGAAAGAGAATACTGATTGCACCTACAAAGAATACTGATTGATTGCACCTTTATTTTATTAAAAAAAGGAGAATACTGATTGCACCTACATAGATTTAGAATTTTGAATTAATGTGATGAATTTGTTTGGTACATTGTTTGTTTCATATTGCGATGTGTTAAATTATTAACATACAAGTCATTTCAATACTGACAATATTACAAATGCCAATAAGGAAGGAGCCGGATCCGATGTGAATCGAGTCCGGTTTCATGTTTTTGTAGAGTAGGGGTGAACGTCATGTGACGGGTACGTCATAGTTGTTGCGTCATGGTTGTTACGTCATAGCGCTGCCATGCCGCTAAGTCCGATCAATGCACCGAAAAAGAGTATCAGGATGATGATGCCGAGGAAAGATATGACGGTGCCGGCGATGGCCAGTCCGCGTGGTGCCTTGAATAATCCGATCACCGAGAAAATCGCGCCAAGAAGCCAGAGTATGAAATCAAGGACGGGAACCCAGCATAACAAAAGTGACAGCAGGGCGAGCACGAAGCCGGCTGTTCCGAGTCCGTTGCTCTTCTTCTCCTGGTTGACAATGATTTGCTGTGTGTAGGGTGCCTGCTGCTGATACGGGTTTTGTTGTTGATATTGCCCGTGGTATTGCTGCTGGTATGGTTGTTGATACTGCGGCTGTGACGGGTTGTAGGATTGCCGGTATTGATCCTGCCTGTAGCCTTCCGGGGTTTGGTTCTGGTTGTCGTTCATTGGTTTTATCGTTGAGGGTTAAGTTGTATGGCTATCTTGTTGTGCCGGCATAATTGCGCCAGCGTTCAAGTAGTTGCTCCATGTCCGGCGGCAACGGAGCGGAAAAGAACATTTCTTCACCGGTGCGTGGATGTATGAATCCGAGGGTGCGGGCGTGTAGTGCCTGACGGGGGCAGGTGTCGAAGCAGTTTCTGACAAACTGCCGGTATGACGCGGAGGTTGTTCCCCGCAGGATCTCGTCGCCGCCGTATCTCGCGTCGTTGAATAGAGGGTGGCCGATATGGCGCATATGGACGCGGATCTGATGGGTTCTCCCGGTCTCCAATACGCATTTCACGAGTGACACATGTCCGAAATCCTCCATCACCTCATAATGGGTGACGGCATGTTTCCCAAGCTCCGAGTCGGCCGGGTACACGGCCATCTGCAGTCGGTCTTTTGTCGACCGGCCTATGTTCCCCTCGATTCGTCCGGCGGCAGGGGAGGGGATTCCCCATACCAATGCCCGGTATTCTCGTTTGGTGGTCTTGTTGAAGAACTGTTTCCCGAGATGGGTTTTGGCATCGGGGGTCTTCGCCACGACCAACAGCCCGGAGGTGTCCTTGTCTATGCGGTGTACCAGGCCCAGGCGCGGATCGTTGACATCGTAATCCGGATTGTCTTTCAGATGCCACGCCAGGGCGTTGACCAATGTCCCGGTCCAGTTGCCGTGACCCGGATGCACCACCAGTCCGGCGGGCTTGTTGACCACAAGCAGGTCTTCATCCTCATACACGATGTCGAGAGGGATATCCTCCGGAGTGATTTCCATCTCATATTTCGGACGGTCCATGACGACCGACACCACATCGCGCGGTTTGACACGGTAGTTTGACTTGGCCGGTTTGCCGTTGACGAGTATACAGCCGGCCTCGGCGGCCTGCTGTATGCGGTTGCGGGAGGCTTTCTGCATATGGTCGACGAGGAACTTGTCGACACGCAGTAGCTGCTGTCCTTGATCGGCGACGAATCGGAAATGCTCGTAGAGTCCGTTTTCACCCTCCTCTTCGGAATCCTCGGCTTCGATATCGTCGAAGTCGGAAATCTCATCTTCAGGCGTAAGGGGTCGGGTGTCTGGCGATTCTACTTCTCGGGGGTATGTGGCATGTGCGTTCATGGGGTCAGTCTATGTTCAACGCCTCGATTGTCTCCTCGATGGCCACGGTGTCAACGATTTCCCCTGTTTGGGAGACATCCTCCATCCCTCCTCCTACTTCAAGGGTGATAACGGCTGTCACCGGCACTTTCGCTCCCGGTCGCAGTGATACTCCGTTGAATCTGGCTCCCAACACCAGCCCGGCGTATTCCGAGGGGACGTTGACAGTCATGACCTGGGTTATGCCGAGACCTTCAAGCATCGAGCGCGCCTGACGTTCGGAGACATCATAGAAATCGGGGATTGTCACCATTTTGGGCGTATATGCTACCAGCGTCAGGTAGACAGTGCCGCCACGCTTGATTTTAGCCAGCGGGATAGGGCTTTGCTCAACAACCGTCCCCGGGCGCGCATAACTGTCATACACGGAGTCTGTCACGACAGTCCGCAGCCCGGCTCTCGAAATGTTGCCCTGGGCCATCTCGAAGCTCTGGCCTTTGACATCGGGAACAGCGCGCTCCTGGCCGTGGAATGTCCAGAAATCGAGGAACCAGAGTGCCATCCAGATAGCCAATATGGTTGCGCATATGGCGTATAGCAGGTTCATCATGACCGGGTGACGCTTGCGGAAACTTTTTTTGTGATTGTCGTTCATGCCGTCATTGTATCCGTCGCCGTAATATTGCTCCGTTCTTCCATCGCGGGCAGTGTTGTTGTCGCGGAATCCGTCACGATATCCGGCCCGGTAGCCGTCGCGGTCCGCCTCATTCGGATAATAATCCTCACGATTGCGGTTTCTCTCCCGGCGCGGTTCCTCACGATAGATGTCTTCCTGCCGATAAAACCTGTCATCATACCCATCCTCCTGATATCCTCCGGCATCTTCGGCATATCGGTCCTCGTCGGGGTATCGGTCATAATGGTTGTCATCAGGGTAGAATTCCTTATCGTCGCGATAGTCATCGGGATATTCATCGTGGAGTCCGCTGGCGATTGGCTGCTCACGGAGTCCTTCGAGGTCTCGGTCTGAAAACTCTATGTTATGGCGTTGCCTTTTGCCCGGATTGTATTCCTGTCGGTCGTTCATTATCTTGTCTGTTGTCGTTCGGTCCCATGCATCCGTTTCGTAAGTCTTTGTGCCCTTTGGAAAAACATTGTCGGCAGACGGAAGCGAGACCCGCAGATATTTCAATCTGCAAAAATAGTCAAAATCCCCCAAAAGAAAAAATGAAAATATTTTTGCGGATATTCATGAATTATGCAATTGCCGGTTGAGAGCGATAACTAAGAGTGGCGGGAGGATGGGGTGAAAAATAATGTTAAGTTGGCGAGAGTTTCGGAAAAAATGGTTAACTTTGCCGCTTGAAACAGTCGCCCCCGGCTTACCGCCGGATTTGGGGCGCGGTTTTGTCGTCTGTCCTGAAAAAAGGCCGGATGTGATATTAAGTTGTTACCTTGATAAAAACATATGGTTCATAAACTCATCTTGTGGCTTGCGGTGGCGGTGATGGCCGCTGTCTCCCTCTCCTCTTGCGGGGAGTACCAGAAAGTCCTCAAGAGCAATGATGCCAATTACAAGTTCGAGTACGCAAAGCGCGCGTTCGAACAGAAAAAATATGTCCAGAGCTATACTCTGCTGAAAGATGTCGTGACCGTGTTCAAGGGATCCGACAAGGCCGAGGAGTCGCTCTACCTGTTGGCCATGAGCCATTACGAGAACAAGGAATATCCTGATGCGGCATCCTATTTCAAGGCTTACTACCAGCGTTATCCCAAAGGGAAGTATGCCGAGCCTGCCCGTTATTATGCCGGGTATTCCTACTATCTCGACTCCCCCGAGGCGCAGCTCGACCAGTCGGAGACCATCAAGGCTATTGAGGAGCTGCAGGGTTTCCTCGATTACTTCCCCCGTTCCGACAAGGTCTCCTTGGCGCAGAATGCGATTTTTGAGCTGCAGGACAAGTTGACCCTAAAGGAATTGCAGAATGCACAGCTTTACTATAACCTCGGGACATATCTTGGCAACAATTACGAGAGCTGTATCGTGACGGCCCGCAACGCCATCAAGGAATATCCTTATTCCAAATACAAGGAAGACCTTGAGATGCTCGTACTGAAAGCCAAGTATCAGGAGGCCGCGCTTTCAGTAGATGAGAAGAAAGCCGACCGTTTCCGTGATGTGATCGACGAATATTATTCGTTCACAAACAATTATCCCGAGTCCAAGAACCTTTCCGAGGCAGAGAACATTTTGAAGATCGCCCGTAAGTATGTCAAGGACTGACCGCTTAGGCATTATACTGAAAGACAAACAAACACCATAAATATAAATGGACTACAAGAAGACCAACGCCCCGCTCAACACCGTCACCCGTGACATGATGGACCTTTGCAAGGACACCGGCAATGTCTATGAGACTGTAAGCATCATCGCCAAGCGTGCCAACCAGATCGCAGGCGAGATGAAACACGAGCTTGACAAAAAGCTTCAGGAATTCGCCTCGCTCAACGACAACCTCGAGGAGATATCAGAGAACCGCGAGCAGATCGAGATCTCCCGTTATTACGAGAAGCTGCCGAAACCGACCCTGATCGCCACACAGGAATACATCGAGGGTAAGATCCATTACCGCAATCCGGCCAAGGAGCGTCTGTCGCTTGACGATTGATCTTTGGTTATAATCTGACCGCAATGCTGCGATGTTGAGGCGATTATTGAAAAAATCCGGATTGTCGCTTTGTGCATTCCGGAAAATTCCTTAACTTTGCAGCCGCTTTATATATTTTATTACTCACTTCTCAAACATCTCTGAAAGAATGCATCTGAATTCTGACGAAAAAATCGAGATCTTCGAGAAATACGGTAAGGGTAAGACTGACACTGGCTCTCCTGAAGCCCAGATTGCATTGTTCTCGGTCCGTATTGCTCATTTGACTGAACACCTCAAGTCAAATCACAAAGATCATACAACCGCTCGTGCTCTTAAGGCCCTCGTCGGCAAGCGTCGCCGCCTTCTCGACTACCTGATCAAGAAGGACATCAACCGCTACCGCGCCATCATCGCCCAGAAAGAGCTCGGCATCCGCAAGTAATCCCCGTTGACGAGGATTCTTCGCAGAAAAGCCATTGGAGTCACCGACGAATTCCTCCGGGAATATCATCGGTGACTTCTTTTTTTGTTGGAATGTTAATGTAGATTCGGAAGAAGGATCTTGAAGTAAACCATTGCCATCAGAGCCAGCACGACAAACAACTGCGCGGAAAAGCCATAGCACTTCTCAACTATGCCTGCGACAATAAGCACTACGAGAATTACTGTCGCCACGACCGCATATACGGACCAGTATGTCAGTGCTTGATCTGGACGAAGTGGGAGAAAAATCCCCGCCAATAATCCCGTGAGCAAAATCCCCCACAGGCATTTGCCTATCCATGTTGAAAGGAATCTCGGTCGTTGGAATGGAATCATAAGAGTTTGTTTTCTACAGGATATTAACATGAATAGGGAACAAAGAGTTTTTGAACGGCTTATGAAGTGGCGGATATTGGATTGTATTCAAAAATATCTTAATTTTGCGGATATAATTGCAATATTAAGAGAGGATAGTGAAGCCTTATAAAGGTGAACTGTTTTGAATGTTCTTGAATAAATTCCCCGCATGAATAGAGAAGACACGACATCTTTCCCCGAAGCGTTGAAGAAGCTGCTTGGCAGGGGCTTTTTGAGCTATCCTGAAATGCTTGTCGGGCTTAACCGTGAGGGAGCTATGACGGCTTTCCCGCCGGTGCAGTATATGATGCAGGCATTACCTGCGTCGGGATTTATGCGCCCGTTGCAGATGGCGGAATCAGTGGCGGAGATTGAAAGGATGAGCGTTGATTTCGCGAGATTGACAGGTTTCCATCCGCTATGCAGTGATTATTTCTTCAAAAGTTTCGCGTATGCGACCGGATTGTTGACTGTCCCTCCGGTTATTCCCTCTTTCCCGGAGAAAAACATGGAAAAGACAGGGGCTGGAAGCGGGGAAGGTGAGGTCAATGAACCGGAAGAAAGTTACGGAAACGCCTCCGCTGTAATATGGGATTTCCATTGGAGCGATGAGGAAAAATGCCGCTTTCTGTCAGGGCTTATCGAAGTAAACCGGGAGAATGAACGTCGATTGGGCTTGCGGGTCGCCGCTGTCTCGTGCGTTGCTGCCGAGAAATACAATTTCAGGTTGACTGCTGAATTGTCGCGGGTTGAGCGTGACGCGACCGGGGCGGCTTATTATGCAATCTACAGTCGGGAGGGGAATATTGCCGATGTCGGCGCTTTGGGTGTCATGTGCTATGATGATGTGTCCCCTATGCCAAAGGCAGTGACGGTGCCGGTCGCGCCGCATGATGTTGCCAAGATATTGATTTACTGGGATAATGACTGAAGAGATGACCATATCCGGGAAGACAATGCGGGTCATGCTGCCGTTAGCGGTGGTATCGGTCGCCATGTTTGTGTTCCTCCTGTTCTTCGGGACGATTGAAATACCTGCTGAAGATGTCTGGCGGGTCCTGACCGGGCGCGGGGAAGATGGTGGGTTGGCGAGCCTTATTGTCGTTGACCTGCGTCTGCCGATGGCATGTTGCGCCTTTCTCTCCGGGATGGCGTTGTCGGTGGCGGGGCTGTTGTTGCAGACCACTTTCAACAATCCGTTGGCAGGTCCTTCGATACTTGGAGTCTCCACGGGGGCTTCGCTCGGCGTGGCGGTGATGATGCTGTTGCTCGGAGGGGGATCGGCCGTAGGGATAGCCCATTATGCCGGAGCGTTGACCGGGGCTTGCGTGGGGGCGGCTGTCATGCTGGTCTTGCTGCTGATCTTCTCGCGTGTGGTCAAGGGGACGGCAATGTTGCTGATTGTCGGGATTCTGTTGGGCTATCTCGCCTCCTCGGCGATATCCATACTGAATTTCTACGCAACCGAGGAGGGGGTGCATTCTTTCGTCATCTGGGGACTCGGAAGTTTCTCGGGGGTGACGTTGGGAGATCTCGCGGTCTTCGGGCCGTTGATCCTGATTGGGGTCATGGCCTCCTTCCTGATGATCAAACCGCTGAACGCATTGTTGCTTGGCAGCGATTATGCCGAGTCAATGGGTGTCAACCTTAGAGCCACGCGCAACCGTCTGCTGCTGCTGTCAGGGGTGTTGACCGCCGTTGTCACCGCTTTCTGCGGACCGATCGGATTTCTTGGACTGGTGATGCCCCATGTCGCCCGGCTGACACTCGCGACCTCCAATCATGAACGGTTGCTCCCTGCTTCCGCTCTCTGGGGCGGCTTCTCCGGCTTGCTGTGCGCTTGCCTCTCCCTCCTTGCGGGAAATGGAGGATTACTCCCTGTAAATGCCATCACCCCCCTGTTGGCCATACCTATAATAATGTATGTTATCATCAACCGCGACAAATTGAGCTATTTCCGATGAACGATACCTTGCTGAAACTTGACAATGTCGCTGTAGGCTACGGGGGGATTCCCCTTTACGAGGATGTGAACCTCCGGGTCAGCCGTGGTGAGATGGTGACGTTGCTTGGCGCGAATGGAGCCGGCAAGTCGACACTGCTCCGCTGCGTGACCGGGCGACTCGCCCCGTTGCGCGGCCATGTCGAGATCACAGGCCGCTCTTTGTCTGGGATTCCGAAAGGGGAGCTTGCCAGGCTGGTCAGCATTGTCAGCACAGATCGTGCGCTGGCCGGAGCGTTGACTGTCGAGGAACTGGTTGCCCTTGGCCGGCAGCCTCATACCGGTTTTTTCGGCAGATTGTCGCGCCGCGACCGTGAGGTTGTAAGCTGTTCTTTGGAAGCAGTCGGTATGGCTGCGTTCTCTTCCCGTCAGGTCGCTTCTCTCTCCGACGGCGAACGACAGAAAGTGATGATTGCCCGTGCCTTGGCACAGGAAACCCCGGTAATGGTTCTTGACGAGCCGACCGCTTTCCTTGATGTCGCCTCCCGGCTTGAGACTCTTCAGCTCCTCTCCCGTCTCGCCAGGAATGAAGGGAAAGCGGTGATTCTCTCATCACATGATGTTTCCTCTGCCCTCCGCCTCTCCCAACGCCTCTGGCTGATTGTCGAGAAATCAGACGGGGAAGGCAGTCATGGAAGTTGCCGCCGTGGCCTGATTGACGGCTCCCCTCGCGAGCTGATCGAAAGCAATGCTCTTTCGTCCCTCTTCCCCGGCCGCCACGTCACTTTTGACTCTTCTCTCCTTGACTTTCTCCCTGATGCTTTATGATGATATCCGACGTTGTCAGACCTGATTTCGCTCGAAAAACAGCACTTTTTTTGAATTTTTTGTCTGAAAATTGGTTTATAAAATAAATCGGTTTATCTTTGCGGTAAGAAAAATGAGTTGGAGCTGAATGTCGAATCAAAGCTCCTTTATTTTTGGAATTATGGTTTACGTTATAAACCGATTTGCAAACTCAAAAAAACAAACGTTATGGAAGAAAAAGTAATCAACGAGAGAGAGGGGATCGAAATCATCGCATCGATGATTTCCCGTACAAAAGACCGTCTTGTAAAGGGAGGGGGCAACATAATGCTCATGTGGGGCTATCTGGTGGTCGTCGTGACCTTGCTTGTGTGGGTGCTGCTCATGACCACCGGAAATCCTGCGGTCAATTGGCTCTGGTTTCTTATCTGGATAATCGGAGGGATAGCTACACCGATCATGGTGAAGAAACAAGAGGTGGAGACCGGGGTCAGGAGCTACAGCGACAAGCTCAGTAACCGGATCTGGACCGTTGTCGGATTCTCCGCGATAGCGTCGGTCCTTTGCTGCCTCGCTTTCTTGTTGATAGGAGGCAAAGACTCCTGGCCGATGATGTTTGCTTTCGCGCTTGTGATAGTCCCCTTCGGAGAGATCATGCAAGGAATCGTCATCCGGGAGAAATCTCTTGTCGCCGGAGGAAGCGTGGGGCTATTGATCGGGATTTTCACTACATGCTGTATAGTTGGGAGAGTTCCCCTTGCGGCCTCGTGGTTCATGCCGCTTTTCATGGCCGCTTTCATAGCAATGATGATTGTGCCGGGGCATATACTCAATCATAAAGCCAAGACAACGAAATGAAGGAGCTTGATCCATTGTTGCATTCGCAGCTTAGACTGGCCGTGATGTCGATACTGATGAATGTCGAGGAAGCGGATTTCGTCTACCTCCGGGAGAAAACGGAGTCGACGGCGGAAAATCTCAGTGTGCAGCTTGATAAACTCTCCTCCGCCGGTTACATAACTGTCGAGAAAGGATATGTCGGGAAGCGGACACGCACCGTCTGTCGCATCACCCCCCTGGGCCGCAAGTCATTTGAGGAATATGTCGACGCTCTGAAGTCGTATCTCAACCTTCGATGAACCCTACGCTCTTTTCATAGCAACACCGAGGGTGTGCCATCCCGGCGATCGAGCCGGACGGCACACCCCGTTGGTCTATGTGTATAATATCTAATCGGTTTTATAGGTAAAGAATCAGTCTAAATCATTAAGGTGATCATTTCATAAAAGTCCGAGGCGCGATGACATCTTTGTTATTATTGTCCAATATGATTCCTTTTTGTCGTTTGGGAGAAAAGAGTTATCTATAAGTTCTCTCCACTTGGGAATTGCTTTCGAGAACTTGGCGAAAAGGTTGGTAATCGCTTTTTCATTCATCCCGCTTTCACGCATCGCCGTCTCAAAATCAATGCGTTTTATCCGTTTTTTTTTGCCGTTCAATGTCAACGCCAGTTCTTCGTTGTCTTCCGGCATTACAATGGAAGTGGATAGCAAATCATATGCAGGTGTAAGCATGTAGTTCTCTGTCGGACGGTACAGGGAAAAATTTTTGAGATGCATATCCGCATTGCCGGTAAGCCAGGAGAACATGACCACCTCCCAGAAATTTGCTACATCAAGAAGTGGTGCTCCCGAATATTGATGTATAAGTTTGGCAATACGTTCATAAGAACCCCTGTATTTGTCTTCGGTAAGTCGTTCCGATAGCTGGCACATATCCTCCATCGCTATCTTGTCTCCCTTTTTGGTGCGGTCAATCCGTCTGGTAATATAGCACAATTCGCCATCAGAGAATCTGATTAGGGTATGGGGGACGGTCTTGATTCCCGTGGCCTCGGCCAAGTGCATAGTTACATCCTCATTTTCCGGAAGAGCAGGAAAACGATCGGTTTGGGGTTTTAAAATAAAACGCCCCCACAGCCCTACTATCGTGAATCTTTTGGGCTCATTTTTTCCAGTCCGTGCTATATCTAAAGAAATCTTGGCTTGTACACCGGTAACGGTGGTACTTGCCGTTATAATCTCGCGTGCAAGATCTTTGATATTAGCGCGGGTATAGGGGAGAGCGGGAATGGATGTCGATTCAAAAAACTTCCGGGCGCAACCCTTATGAAAATCTGTCTCGCCGATTCCTAACGGTTGGTAACAATATAGACATTTATTCATCGTTTGCCTCGCTTTCTTCAGAAGGGATGACGCTTACATTGCCTATACAGTCTTTGCAACAGGCGAGTAACAGAGAAAAACGGTCACGAGCAGATATTTTCCAGCTTTGTTCAGCTATATCAAGCAGCCACCCTTCCGGAATCAGACCGTCAAAGAAAGGGAACAAGACCTTTTCATGGAAAGGCTCCCTCTGCAGAGGAAGAGTAAGGCTGATGGCGACAGGAGTCGCCGAGTCAAGGTAGTCGGTATCATATCTAAATTCATAGCCTGTTTCATCCTCGGCCAAGATTCCCGCGAGAGTGGTATTTACATATACCTTGGCTTTCTTCATGATTCGGTGATTTTTACCGGAGCCATTTCTGCGCCGAACATTTTTAGGACCTGATTTACTTTATCAAGGCGCAGAGTCTCCTTTCCTTGTTCCAATTCTCGCAGGAACCGTAATCCTACACCTGATTTTTGTGACAATTCGACCTGCGTAATCCCGAATTGTTTACGCCTCAATTTTACATATTGTGCTAAATTCGTCATAGCGGTATACCCTTTGGGGTACAAAGATATGGAAATATTTTTAAATTACATCAGAAAGGGTATAAAATATACTGGATTGTCGGATATTATACCCCCTCGGGTGTCTTAATGCCTATAGATAAATGATGCGAAAAGGTGTGCCATCCCGGCGATCGACCCGGATGGCACACCCTATGCTTGTCTGGAAGATCAGAGATTGGTCAGGGGATGGGGGCGTTGTCGGGGTCGGTGTACCATTTGGAGTAGAAGAGGTAGTTGCGGGCTATCTTCTCGTTCAGCTCCTTGGCTTTCTCCGGCTCCATCATCTTGACGAACTTGGCGGGGGCTCCGGCCCACATCTCGTGGGGGCCGATCTTTGTCTTCGAGAGGACGACCGCCCCGGCTGCTACCAGTGCGCCTTCCCCGACCTCTGCGTCATCCATGACTGTCGCGCCCATGCCTATGAGGGCGAAATCGCGGATCTTGCAGCCGTGAAGGGTGACGTTATGGCCTATCGAGACATCGTTGCCGATCTCGATAGTCGATTTCTGGTAGAGGGTGTGGAGGACAGAGCCGTCCTGTATGTTGACGCGGTTGCCGATGCGGATGGAGTTGACATCGCCGCGCAGGACGGTGTTGAACCATACCGAGCATTCGTCGCCCATGACGACATCGCCGACGACGGTGGCGTTCTCGGCCAGGAAACAGTCGCGGCCTATCTTCGGGGTGAAGCCGCGCAGGGGGATTATCAGTGGCATCTTTTTCTGATTCGTTACCGGTCGGAGAGTCAGACCTTTTCAGTTTCAGTAAAACAAATGGAAAGTTATTTTCTCAACTCGCGTGTCTTTTCGCGGAGCCATGCTTTCTGCTCCTCGTCGAGGCGCGGCGACAGGCGGCGGTAGACCTCCTCATGGTAGCCGTTGATCCAGTTGATCTCCTCCTGGGTCATGATGGCGGTGTCGAAGAGCGACAGGTCCCAGGGGAAGAGGGTCATAGGCTCGAAGCGGTAGAAACGGCCGAACTCGGTGGTGAACGCGTCGACTGTCAGCACAAGGTTCTCGCAGCGGATGCCGTGGACTCCGGCACGGTAGAGGCCGGGTTCGTTGGAGGTCAGCATGCCCGGGCGCAGGGCAACGGGGACATGGTTGAGGCGGATGCTCTGCGGGCCTTCATGGACGTTGAGGAAGTGGCCCACGCCATGGCCGGTGCCGTGGAGATAACTGAGTCCCTCTTTCCAGAGGAATTGCCGGGCGAACGCGTCGAGCTGGTCGCCACGGGTGCCTTCAGGGAATATGGCTGTCGCCAGGGCGATATGCCCCTTCATGACGAGGGTGAAATCATGTCGTTCGGCCTCGGTCGGTGTGCCGACGGCGATTGTTCGGGTAATATCGGTAGTGCCGTCGAGATACTGCGCCCCGGAGTCGATCAGCAATAACCCCTTGGGCTGAACGGTGGATGAGCTTTCGGGTGTGGCGGAATAATGGACGATCGCCCCGTGGGGGCCGTATCCGGCTATTGTCTCGAAAGACTCGCCGACATACAGTTCCTGTCGTGAGCGATATTCCGTAAGGATGTCGGCAACGTCGAGTTCGGTCAATGGCTCGTTTTCGCGCAGCCGGCGTTCGATCTCCATGAATGCCCCTACAAGAGCCACGCCGTCTTTTTCCATGACGTTGCGGATGCCACTGATCTGGACCGGATTCTTGACCGATTTCATCATGGGTATGGGGGAGACTCCGGCGACTGCTCGCAACCCGAGCGCGTCAACGAGGCGGTCGGCAGTGCGCGGAGCCTCGTATAATACGGTGGCGGAGTCGGGCAACGATTCAAGGAATTGTAGGATCGAGTCGTAGGGGGCTATCCTGACATTTGCCGCTTCGAGAGCGTCGCTGACGGCGGGAGTGAGCTTCTCCTCCTTTATAAAAAGCACTGAAAGGGTGGGGGAGAGGTATAGGAAGCCGGTCGCGACAGGGTTGCAGTTGACATCGCTGGAACGGATATTCAACACCCATGCGAGTTCGGCAAGGTCGGAAACGAGGATTGACTGCGCTCCCTGCTCCTTGACCTGCGCGAGGATGTCGCGGATCTTGTCGGCTGCTGATTTCCCTGCATATTTCTCGTCGTGGAGAAACAGTTTGTCGCAGGGGAGTTGCGGGCGGTCGGCCCAGATTTCTCCGACGGGGGAGAAATGAGCGTCAAGTTTTAACCCATGCTTTTCTAAAGATTTGCGCATCGCGGCCACTTCGGTGGATGCGAAGAGTAGGCCGTCGATCCCTATGGTTGCCCCCTTCACGAGCTGGCTGATCAGATATTGTGATATGGTCGGGGTTTCAGGCAACCCTTCTTTCATCAGTATAATGCCGGTGCCTTCGAGTTGCTCTGCGCCCTGGAGGAAGTAACGTGAGTCGGTCCAGAGCAGAGCCTCCTTGTCGGTAATGACGAGTGTGCCTGCCGAGCCTGTGAATCCGCTTAGCCAGCGGCGTGCTTGCCAGTGATCGGCTATATATTCTCCTAAGTGGGGGTCGGTCTGCGGGATGATGGCTGCCGAGATGCCGGCTGCCCTCATTTTGTCTCTGAACGCATCTAAACGTTCCGTGATTTCAGTTTTCATACAGTATCGTGTTTGCGTTTTCTTTTCTGCAACTGCAAATATACATCTTTTTCCTTATGATCATGACATTGAAAGCCGATTTTTTGAAAAGCCTTGAATCATAGTCGTATAAATCCATAAAACTTGTGTGATGACAGGGGCGGTTGACAAAAACTTTCAAAAAAACGCTGATTTTTTTTGCTGAAAATTTTGTCAATTCAAAAACTGTGTGTAACTTTGCACCGCAAATGAGACGGAAGCCCTGCTGATCAGGCTTGAAGTTACAACGCCTCTTTCTCTTGGATGGTTCAATGCTTGACGGGAGGGTGATGAAAGCGGAAGTTTCTCGTTTCGATTTAGGACTTTGAAAAATGCCTCTTTAGCTCAGTTGGCCAGAGCACGTGATTTGTAATCTCGGGGTCGTTGGTTCGAATCCGACAAGAGGCTCACTTGTTTATTGCATTTGGAAATCTAATTTCGCTATAGGGCGTGTTCCAGAGTGGCCAAATGGGGCAGACTGTAAATCTGCTGGCTATGCCTTCGGTGGTTCGAATCCATCCGCGCCCACAAAATTTCCAGCTTCATGTCTCGGCGTTCGCGCCGGCTTCGAAGTCCTTGCATGCGGAAGTAGCTCAGTTGATAGAGCATCAGCCTTCCAAGCTGAGGGTCGCGAGTTTGAGCCTCGTCTTCCGCTCTGAGAGTAAATCTCGTATGGTCTGAAGGGTGTCTTCAGAACCTCACATTTGCCAATGTAGCTCAGTGGTAGAGCACTTCCTTGGTAAGGAAGAGGTCACGGGTTCAAATCCCGTCATCGGCTCGATCAACATCCGATAGCCCCGGTGATGCCTGTCATTTCCGTGGCAATTCGCCTGAAAAGTCTTGAAGATGGCTGCCGGCTTGCCGGTGGTGATCCTAAAGAGAAAGTTGCCAATCGTTGTCAGTCCCCGTCTCGGTGTAGTCCGGCGGTCACCTCTCCTCTCCGGAAAGGCTGAACAGCTAACTGACGGTTGGCTTTCTGCGCTAAATCCGCTTATGCGGAATATGCGCGCCTCCAGATTTTAATCACCAAAAATAGTTTATAGCAAGTTATGGCTAAAGAGAAATTCGAAAGAACCAAACCGCATGTTAACATCGGTACCATTGGTCACGTTGACCACGGTAAAACCACTCTGACGGCTGCCATCACGACCGTTCTCGCAAAGAAAGGTCTCTCCGAGGTTAAGTCGTTCGACCAGATCGACAACGCTCCCGAGGAGAAGGAACGTGGTATCACAATCAACACCGCTCACGTTGAGTACGAGACCGCTAACCGTCACTACGCTCACGTTGACTGCCCGGGACACGCCGACTATGTGAAGAACATGGTTACCGGTGCTGCCCAGATGGACGGTGCTATTATCGTGGTTGCCGCTACCGACGGTCCTATGCCCCAGACCCGCGAGCATATCCTTCTCGCCCGTCAGGTGAACGTGCCCCGTCTGGTTGTGTTCCTCAACAAGTGCGACATGGTTGACGACGAGGAAATGCTCGAACTCGTTGAAATGGAAATGCGCGAACTCCTCTCAGCCTACGAATACGACGGCGACGAAACCCCCATCATCCGTGGTTCTGCTCTCGGCGCTCTCAACGGTGAGCCCGAATGGGAAGCTAAGGTTGTTGAGCTGATGGACGCTGTTGACAACTGGATCCCCCTGCCTCCCCGCGATATCGACAAACCCTTCCTGATGCCTGTTGAGGACGTGTTCTCGATCACAGGTCGTGGTACTGTTGCCACCGGTCGTATCGAAACCGGTATCGTTAAGGTCGGTGACGAAGTTCAGATCATGGGTCTCGGTGCTGACATGAAGTCCACCGTTACCGGTGTCGAGATGTTCCGCAAGCTCCTCGATCAGGGTGAAGCCGGCGATAACGTTGGTCTCCTCCTCCGTGGTATCGACAAGAAGGACATCAAGCGCGGTATGGTAATCTGCCATCCGGGTGTCGTTAAGCCCCACTCCAAGTTCAAGGCTTCTGTCTACATCCTGAAGAAAGAGGAAGGTGGCCGTCACACTCCGTTCCACAACCACTATCGTCCCCAGTTCTACATCCGTACTCTGGATGTTACCGGTGAGATCACTCTCCCCGAGGGCGTAGAAATGGTTATGCCCGGTGACCACGTTGAGATCATCGTCGAGCTGATCACTCCGGTTGCTTGCGACCAGGGTCTCCGCTTCGCTATCCGTGAAGGTGGCCGCACCGTTGGTTCCGGTCAGATCACTGAAATCCTCGACTAATACCTCGTTGAGCCGTAAGACTCTTCGATAGTCAGAATAAAAGGTCAAAGGTGCCGTCATCAAGGCCCTTGCCGGAAACGCGCCTTTGACCTCCATACGGGTTTAGCTCAGTTGGTAGAGCATTGGTCTCCAAAACCAAGTGTCGGGAGTTCGAGTCTCTCAACCCGTGCTAAAAGATCGCAAATGAAAAAATTGAAATTACTTACGAGCATAGAGGAGTCTTACGACGAGCTTCGTTATAAGACTTCTTGGCCTACAAAGACGCAGCTGATCAAGAGCGCTTGTATCGTGATGCTTGCTTCCGTTATTATCGCCCTGATAATATTAGTCATGGATCAAGTGGTCGAAAATCTGATGCATCTCATCTACAGCCTTAGCAAGTAATCTTTTTTAGTGTTGATCCAAGATGTCTGAAAAGAATACCGAAAAATCCGCAGTTGCAAGGAACTCGGCTCCCCGTAAGGCTTGGTATGTTCTGCGTGCCATCTCCGGAAAGGAAGCCAAGGTCAAGGAACTACTTGACGGTGCCATCAAAAACACCGATCTCGGCAACCACGTCTTTCAGGTGCTGATCCCCACTGAAAAGGTTCTCACAGTCAAAAACGGGAAAAAGGTCGTGAAAGAACGCAACCTTTATTCCGGTTATGTCTTTGTGGAGGCTGAGCTTATCGGCGAAGTAGTCCATGAGCTGACCAACACCACCAACGTTATCGATTTCCTTAAAGGACGCGGCAAGGATGCAAAGCCTGAGCCGTTGCGCGAGAGCGAAGTGATGCGTATGCTCGGGACAGCTGACGAGATCAACGAGAATATCGAGGAAGGTGTCAATGACTATATGGTCGGTGAGACCGTCAAAGTCAACTATGGCGCTTTCAACGGATTCAACGGGAAGATCACGGAGGTGTTCCCCGATAAGAAGAAACTCAAGGTCATGGTTCGCATCTTCGGACGCGAGACACCATTGGAGCTTGAGAACTCCCAGGTCGAAAGAGAGTGATCTATCTTCTTTCACCTCCAGGTTATACGCACGGATTCAGTCATACTTGCTTTTCATCCTCGGTTTGGTGGAAAGTCGGGAGAGTGCCGCGCGGATTGTCTGTGTGAGATGGCCTTGGCTACGTGAGGTGTCCGGCGGGTGAACGCCGGAAGTCATCGTAAGGTTTTGTAAGTATTGCGTTTTGCCGGAGGGTATCGAGAGTTGGTTACGCATCTCCACGCCCGCTAACGGATAGACGCGTTTCGTCAAATAAATAAAGCTTTAATCACAATGGCAAAAGAAATTGCTGGACAGATCAAATTGCAGATCAAAGGTGGTGCTGCCAATCCCTCGCCCCCAGTAGGTCCTGCCCTGGGTTCCAAGGGTATCAACATCATGGAGTTTTGCAAGCAATTCAATGCCCGCACCCAGGATAAGGCCGGTAAGGTTCTGCCTGTAGTAATCACTTACTACACCGACAAGAGCTTCGACTTTATCGTTAAGACTCCTCCTGTGGCTATCCAGCTGCTTGAGGCTTCGAAGGTAAAGAAAGGCTCCGCTCAGCCCAACCGTAACAAGGTTGCTGAAGTGACCTGGGATCAGGTAAAGGAAATCGCTACAGACAAAATGCCCGATTTGAACTGTTTTACCGTTGACTCGGCCATGAGAATGGTTGCCGGTACTGCCAGGAGCATGGGTATCACCGTGAAGGGTGCTTTCCCCGAAAACAACTAATAAACTTCAATTGACATGGGAAAACTTACTAAGAATCAGAAGTTAGCTTTATCGAAGATTGAAGCCGGGAAGGCCTACTCGCTCGCTGAGGCCGCAGTAAAGGTAAAAGAAACCAACTACGCCAAGTTTGACGCCTCGTTTGATATAGATGTCCGTCTGGGTGTGGATCCCCGTAAGGCCAATCAGATGGTCCGCGGTGTCGTTACCCTTCCTCACGGAACTGGCAAGCAGGTCCGCGTACTCGTCCTCTGTACTCCCGACCAGGAGAATGCAGCCAAGGCTGCCGGAGCCGATTATGTTGGTCTTGACGAATACATTGAAAAGATCAAGGGTGGATGGACTGACATTGATGTCATCATCACCCAGCCCGCCATCATGGGTAAGATCGGTGCCCTCGGCCGTGTACTCGGTCCGCGTGGCCTGATGCCTAACCCCAAGAGCGGTACTGTCACTCCTGACGTTGCCAAAGCTGTCGAGGAGGTCAAGAAGGGTAAGATCGATTTCAAGGTAGACAAGAACGGTATCGTCCACACATCTATCGGTAAGGTATCTTTCACCCCCGAGCAGATGAAGGATAATGCCAAGGAGTTTATCAACACTCTCATCAAGCTCAAGCCTGCTACCGCAAAAGGCACTTATATCAAGAGTATTTACGTTTCGAGCACAATGGGCCCCGGCATCAAAGTCGACTCTAAAACCATTGACGACTAATCTCAAAAAAGACTACGACAATGAAAAAAGAAGAGAAAGGACTCATCATATCGAAAATCGCTGACACTATCAAGGAGTATGGCTGCTTCTACCTCGTGGAGACCGCCGGCCTCGATGCCGAGAAGACATCCGCGCTTCGCCGCGAGTGCTTCAAGGGCGACATCAAACTGATGGTTGTCAAGAATACTCTGCTCCACAAGGCTCTTGAGTCTCTTGATGGCAACTACGAGGAGCTCTATCCCGCTCTCAAGGGTGCAAGCTCAATCATGTGTGCCAACGTGGGCAACGCCCCCGCAAAGCTCCTCAAGAGCTTCCGCAAAAAGGACGATGTCCTGCCCCGTCTCAAGGCCGCTTATGTTGAAGAGACAGTATATGTTGGTGAAGACCAGCTCGAGACTCTTGCAAGCATCAAGAGCAAGAACGAGCTTATCGCCGACGTTGTGGCTCTGCTTCAGTCGCCTGCCAAGAATGTCATCTCTGCCCTCCAGTCCGGTGGCAATACCATTCATGGCATCCTCGAAACTCTCTCCAAGAAGGAGGCATAACAGCACCTTCGCCAACATTCACATTCAACAAAACGCAAACACTCAAAAAACAATACTACAATGGCAGATATCAAAGCTCTTGCAGAAGAATTAGTTAACCTCACCGTAAAGGAAGTAAACGAACTCGCTACCATCCTCAAGGAGGAATACGGCATCGAACCCGCAGCTGCTGCTGTCGCTGTTGCCGCAGGTCCCGCAGCCGGTGCTCCCGCTGCTGAAGAAAAGACCAGCTTTGACGTGGTCCTCAAATCAGCCGGTGCTGCCAAGCTTCAGGTTGTAAAGCTCGTTAAGGAGCTCACCGGCCTGGGCCTCAAGGAAGCCAAGGAGATGGTTGACGGTGCACCCAGCGTTGTCAAGGAAGGTCTTGCCAAGGCTGATGCCGAGAACCTCAAGAAGTCTCTCGAAGAGGCCGGCGCTGAAGTAGAGCTGAAATAATACTTCGCCTGATCCCTCAGGCTGTTTTGGTTAAGTGTCTGCCGTCGGCAGACGCTTAACCTTTTTGTGTAAGAGGGGGTTGTGATTTAACGTAATTTGGCATAGTTTTTGCTAATTTAGGTTTATTTAAGAAAGATTAGCTTAGCGTCGGCTTGTGACATAGCCCCACGTCTGAATCTAACTTCCATCATATCTGAAGATTAGATGTAATCGACTTCCTCTTGCATATAAAATATCTTTTCGAGTTCCCTTAACAATATCATAGATGTCATCCAAAGCAAACACCGCAAAGCCCCGCGTAAATTTTGCCTCGGTAAAGAATCCGCTTCCTTACCCTGATTTCCTCGAGGTCCAGCTCAAGTCGTTCCAGGACTTCCTGCAACTCGACACCCCTCCCGAAAAAAGGAACAACGAGGGACTCTACAAGGTGTTCTCCGAGAATTTCCCGATCGCAGACACCCGTAATAACTTCGTGCTCGAATTCCTCGACTATTACATCGATCCGCCCCGTTACACTATCGAAGAGTGTCTGGAGCGCGGTCTGACATACAGTGTGCCTTTGAAAGCGAAGCTTAAGCTTTACTGCACCGATCCCGATCACGAGGATTTCGCGACTGTGATTCAGGATGTATACCTCGGCCCGATCCCTTATATGACCGAGAAGGGCACTTTCGTCATCAACGGAGCGGAGCGCGTCGTTGTGTCGCAGCTCCACCGTTCGCCGGGTGTATTCTTCGGACAGAGCACCCACTCCAACGGCACGAAGCTTTATTCTGCCCGTATCATCCCCTTCCGCGGCTCTTGGATCGAGTTTGCGACGGACATCAACAATGTCATGTATGCCTACATCGACCGCAAGAAGAAGCTCCCTGTGACGACTCTTCTGCGCGCTATCGGCCTCGAGACCGACAAGGACATCATCGACATTTTCGACCTGGCCGAAGAGGTCAAGGTCAACAAGACTAATTTGAAGAAGGCTCTCGGCCGCAAGCTTGCCGCCCGTGTGCTGCGCACTTGGGTGGAAGACTTTGTCGACGAGGATACCGGCGAGATGGTCTCCATCGAGCGTAACGAGGTTGTGATCGACCGCGAGAAGGAGCTTGACGAGGAGGGTATCGACCTCATTCTCGAATCGGGAGTGGATACTATTCTGCTCCACAAGGAGGAAGCCAATTCGTCGGATTACGCCATCATCTTCAACACTCTACAGAAAGATACAACCAACTCCGAAAAGGAGGCTATACAATATATATACAGGCAGCTGCGCAACGCCGAGCCGCCAGATGACGCTTCGGCCAGGGAGGTGATCACAAACCTCTTCTTCTCCGAGAAACGTTACGATCTCGGTGAGGTGGGCCGCTACCGTATCAACAAAAAGCTTTCCCTTGACACCTCGATGGATGTCAAGGTGCTTACCAAAGAGGACATCATCGAGATCATCAAGTATCTGATCGAGCTGATCAACTCCAAGACCGATGTGGATGATATCGACCACCTGAGCAACCGCCGTGTCCGTACTGTCGGCGAGCAGCTCTACAACCAGTTCGGTGTCGGTCTTGCCCGCATGTCGCGTACTATCCGCGAGCGCATGAATGTCCGCGACAATGAGGTGTTCACCCCGATCGACCTGATCAACGCCAAGACGATATCGTCGGTGATCAACACCTATTTCGGTACCAACGCACTGTCGCAGTTCATGGACCAGACCAATCCTCTGGCCGAGATCACCCACAAGCGCCGTCTGTCGGCCCTTGGCCCCGGCGGTCTGTCGCGCGAGCGTGCAGGCTTCGAGGTTCGAGACGTCCACTATACCCATTATGGCCGTCTCTGTCCGATCGAGACCCCTGAAGGTCCGAATATCGGTCTTATCTCCTCCCTTTGCGTTTACGCCAAGATCAATGACCTCGGCTTTATCGAGACACCTTACCGCAAGGTTGAGAATGGCGTTGTCGATCTCGACAACAATGATGTCACCTATCTCACCGCCGAGATGGAGGAGGGCAAGATGATTGCTCAAGGCAACGCGCCTGTTCATGAAGATGGATCGTTCATCAATCCGAAGGTCAAGGCGCGTCAGGATGCCGACTTCCCGATCGTGCCCGGCAATGAGATCGAGCTGATGGATGTGTCTCCCCAGCAGATCGCGTCAATAGCCGCGTCGCTTATCCCCTTCCTGGAACATGACGACGCTAACCGCGCGCTGATGGGATCCAACATGATGCGCCAGGCTGTGCCTCTGATGCGTTCGGAGGCTCCAATCGTCGGTACCGGCATCGAGGGGCAGCTCGTACGCGACTCCCGCACCCAGATCATGGCCGAGGGAGACGGAGTCATCGAGTTTGTCGACGCGACTACGATCCGCATCCGTTACGACCGCACCGACGAAGAGGAATTTGTCTCCTTCGAGGATGCCGTCAAGGAATACAACATACCGAAATGGCGCAAAACCAACCAGTCGACAACCATCGACCTGCGCCCGATCTGTTCCCGTGGCCAGCGTGTTTCCAAGGGTGACATCCTGACCGAGGGTTACGCCACCGAGAATGGAGAACTCGCCCTCGGTCGCAACCTGAAAGTGGCTTTCATGCCCTGGAAAGGTTACAACTATGAGGATGCCATTGTGCTCAACGAGCGTATGGTCAAGGAAGACATCCTTACCTCCGTCCATGTTGATGAATATTCCCTTGAAGTCCGCGAGACCAAGCGAGGAATGGAGGAACTCACTTCCGATATCCCCAATGTCTCCGAGGATGCCACCAAGGATCTCGACGAACGCGGTATCATACGTCTGGGAGCGCATGTGGTTCCCGGTGACATCATGATCGGTAAGATCACCCCTAAAGGTGAGTCTGATCCCACCCCCGAGGAGAAACTGCTCCGCGCGATCTTCGGCGACAAGGCCGGCGACGTGAAGGATGCTTCACTCAAGGCTTCCCCGTCGCTCAAAGGTGTCGTCATCGGCACCAACCTATTCTCGCGCGCCAACAAGACCGGCCGCCGCAACAAAGCCACCCAGGCTCTGCTGCCTAAACTCGACGAAGAGTATGAGGAACGTCTCAACAGTCTGAAAGATCTGTTGGTCAACAAGCTGATGGTTCTCACCGAGGGCCGTACATCTGCCGGAGTCAAGGATTTCCTTGGTACTGACATCATTCCCAAGGGAGCGAATTTCGTACCGTCAGTCCTTAAAGGTATCGACTATGACACCATCAACCTCTCGAAATGGACAGCTGACGCTCACCAGAACGACCTCATCCGCCAGACAATTGTCAACTACCTCCGCAAGTCGAAGGAGATCGACGCAGAGCTGCGCCGCAAGAAGTTCGACATCTCCATAGGTGACGAGCTCCCCTCCGGCATCATACAGATCGCCAAGGTCTATATCGCCAAGAAGCGTAAGATCGGTGTGGGCGACAAGATGGCCGGCCGTCACGGTAACAAGGGTATCGTCTCACGCGTTGTCCGCCAGGAAGACATGCCGTTCCTCGCTGACGGCACGCCGGTCGATATATGCCTCAACCCTCTGGGTGTGCCTTCACGTATGAACCTGGGGCAGATCTTCGAGACCGTCCTCGGATGGGCAGGCCGTGAGCTTGGCGAGAAATTCGCCACTCCCATCTTCGACGGAGCGACAATGGATGACCTCAACGAATGGACCGACAAGGCCGGCCTTCCCCGTTACGGAAAGACCTATCTCTACGACGGCGGAACAGGTGAGCGTTTCGACCAGCCCGCTACTGTCGGTGTGATCTACATGCTCAAACTCGGTCACATGGTCGAGGACAAGATGCATGCCCGTTCGATCGGCCCGTACTCCCTCATCACCCAGCAGCCTCTCGGCGGTAAGGCCCAGTTCGGAGGTCAGCGTTTCGGAGAGATGGAGGTCTGGGCGCTCGAGGCATTCGGCGCGTCCCATATCCTCCAGGAGATCCTGACGATCAAGTCAGACGATGTCACCGGACGTTCCAAGGCTTATGAGGCCATCGTCAAGGGAGAACCGATGCCGACTCCCGGTATTCCGGAATCCCTCAACGTGCTCCTCCACGAGCTTCAGGGTCTCGGTCTGAGCATCAACCTTGAGCAATAATACGCCGATTTTCCCGTTATTAATATCCCCGGCTTGGAAGCCGGGGATCTCCGACGGGGAATCAGATATTTTTTCAGCTAAAAACACCAACAACATATATGGCTTTTAGAAAAGAAACAAAGGCTAAGAACGGTTTCTCCAAGATCACCATCGGGCTTGCCTCGCCCGAAGAGATCCTTGAGAAATCGTCGGGAGAGGTGCTCAAACCAGAGACCATCAACTACCGTACCTACAAGCCGGAGCGCGACGGACTCTTCTGCGAGCGCATTTTCGGCCCGGTCAAGGATTATGAGTGTCACTGCGGCAAGTACAAACGCATCCGTTACAAAGGTATCGTCTGCGACCGGTGCGGTGTGGAAGTCACCGAGAAGAAGGTGCGCCGCGAACGCATGGGCCACATCAAGCTAGTGGTTCCGGTGGCTCATATCTGGTATTTCCGTTCCCTCCCCAACAAGATAGGTTATCTGCTCGGTCTTCCCTCGAAGAAGCTCGACGCGGTGATCTATTACGAACGCTATATTGTCATCAACCCCGGAGCGGCAGCCGAAATCGATCCTGAACGCCCCGTGGCAAAATATGATCTCCTTTCGGAAGAGGAGTATTTCGATATCATCGAGAAGCTCCCGGCCGAAAACCGCAACCTCCCGGACGACGATCCCGACAAGTTCGTCGCCAAGATGGGTGCGACCGCCATTTACGACCTTCTGTCGACCCTCAACCTCGACGACCTTTCCTATGCCCTGCGTGACCAGGCCAACACCGACGGCTCGCAGCAGCGCAAGACCGAGGCCCTCAAACGCCTCCAGGTAGTCGAGTCGTTCCGCGCGTCGGCCGGCCGCAACAAGCCTGAATGGATGATTCTCCAGGCAGTGCCTGTCATCCCCCCCGAACTGCGTCCGCTCGTTCCTCTCGACGGTGGCCGTTTCGCCACATCCGACCTCAACGACCTCTATCGTCGTGTGATCATCCGCAACAACCGCCTCAAACGTCTTATCGAGATCAAGGCTCCGGAGGTGATCCTGCGCAATGAGAAACGTATGCTTCAGGAGGCTGTCGACTCCCTGTTGGACAACTCCCGCAAGTCGTCGGCTGTCAAGACCGATGCCAACCGTCCTTTGAAGTCGCTCTCCGACTCACTCAAAGGAAAGCAGGGACGTTTCCGTCAGAACCTTCTCGGTAAACGTGTCGATTATTCCGCCCGTTCGGTAATCGTCGTAGGACCGGAACTCAAGATGCATGAATGCGGTCTGCCCAAATACATGGCGGCCGAGCTTTACAAGCCTTTCGTAATCCGCAAACTCATCGAGCGCGGTATCGTCAAGACCGTGAAATCGGCCAAGAAGATCGTCGACCGCAAAGAGCCGGTCGTATGGGATATCCTGGAGAATGTGATGAAAGGACACCCCGTGCTGCTTAACCGAGCCCCGACCCTTCACCGTCTCGGTATCCAGGCGTTCCAGCCCAAGATGATCGAAGGCAAGGCAATCCAGCTCCACCCGCTGGCATGTACGGCGTTCAACGCCGACTTCGACGGCGACCAGATGGCCGTCCATCTTCCTCTGGGTAATGAGGCAATACTGGAAGCACAGATGCTCATGCTCGGCTCCCACAACATCCTCAACCCCGCCAACGGCGCGCCTATCACCGTTCCCTCCCAGGATATGGTGCTCGGCCTCTATTATATCACCAAGCTCCGCAAGGGAGCCAAAGGTGAGGGCTTGAAGTTCTACGGACCTGAAGAAGCCCAGATCGCCTATAATGAGGGCCGCGTGACTCTCCACGCCCCGGTCAGCGTGATGGTCGACGACGTGGACGAGCAGGGAAATCCCGTGAAACGTCTTGTAGAGAACACATCGGTGGGCCGCGTCCTTTTCAACGAGTTCGTCCCCAAGGAAATCGGTTATGTCAACGAACTGATCTCCAAGAAGTCGCTCCGCAACATCATCGGAAAAGTCATCAAGAAATGCGGTATTCCCCGTTCGGCCCAGTTCCTCGACGATATCAAGAACATGGGTTACTACATGGCCTTCCGCGGAGGTCTGTCGTTCAACCTCGGTGACGTTATCATCCCGCCGGAAAAAGAGGCTATCGTCCAGGAGGGCTATGCCCAGGTCGAGGAGGTGATGAACAACTACGCGATGGGTTTCATCACCAACAACGAACGTTACAACCAGATCATCGATATCTGGACACATGTCAACTCACAGCTGACCCAGGTGCTGATGAAGCAGATGACTGAGGCCGACCAGGGCTTCAATTCCGTCTTCATGATGCTCGACTCCGGGGCCCGTGGTTCAAAAGACCAGATCCGTCAGCTCGCCGGTATGCGTGGTCTTATGGCCAAGCCCCAGAAGGCCGGTGCCGAAGGTGGCCAGATCATCGAGAACCCGATTCTCGCGAACTTCAAGGAGGGTCTGAGCGTGCTGGAGTACTTCATCTCCACCCACGGTGCCCGAAAGGGTCTTGCCGACACCGCCCTCAAGACCGCCGATGCCGGATACCTTACCCGCCGTCTGGTCGATGTCGCCCATGACGTGATCATCCGCGAGGAGGACTGCGGCACACTCCGTGGTCTTGTCTGCCGCGAGATCAAGAACAACGACGAGGTGGTCGCTTCGCTTGCCGAACGTATCCTCGGCCGTGTATCCGTTCATGATATCGTGGACCCCACCACCGGTGAGATCATCGTACACGCCGGCGAGGAGATCAACGACGCTGCCGCCGACCGTATCGACGCGTCTCCCATCGAGTCGGTTGAGATCCGTTCGGTGCTGACCTGCGAGTCAAAGCATGGTGTGTGCGCCAAGTGCTACGGCCGCAACCTCGCTACCCATCGTCCCGTCCAGATCGGCGAGGCTGTCGGCGTGATCGCCGCCCAGTCGATCGGTGAGCCGGGTACACAGCTTACCCTCCGTACATTCCACGTCGGTGGTGTGGCTTCCAACATCGCGGCCGTCTCCACCCTGACCTCGCGTTACGACGGTATACTTGAGATCGACGAGCTCCGCACCGTCACCACTGACGAGGTAGACATGAACGGCCGTCCTGTCGAGGTTGTCATCGGCCGTCTCGCCGAGATGCGCATCATCGACGCGAAGACAGGTCTTATGCTGACCTCCGCCCAGATTCCCTACGGTTCCAAGCTCTATTTCGGCGACGGAGCCAAGGTCAAGAAAGGTGATGTCATCTGTGAATGGGACCCCTTCAACGCCGTCATCGTCAGCGAAGTCGGTGGAAAGATCCAGTATGAGAATCTGGTCGAGAATGTCACCTACCGCATCGAGGCTGACGAGCAGTCAAACATCCGCGAGAAGATCATCATCGAGTCGAAAGACCGCACCCGTGTGCCGGAGGCCCGTATCGTCGACAAGGACGGCAACATCCTCAAGACATACGCACTCCCCGTCAACGCTCACCTCATGCTGGAGGAAGGCGCTGACATCAAGCCCGGTGAGGTCTTCGTGAAGATCACCCGTTCGACCTCCGGCGCGGGTGACATCACCGGCGGTCTGCCCCGTGTTACCGAGCTTTTCGAGGCCCGCAACCCGAGCAATCCCGCCATCGTTTCCGAAATCGACGGAGAGGTTACATTCGGCCGCATAAAGCGTGGTAATCGCGAGATCTCCGTTACCTCCAAGCTCGGCGAGGAGAAGAAATATCTTGTGCCTCTGTCGAAGCAGATACTTGTGCAGGAGAATGACTACGTACGTGCCGGCACTCCGCTGTCTGACGGAGCCATCACTCCTTCCGACATCCTTAACATCATGGGTCCGACAGCCGTGCAGGAATACATCGTCAACGAGGTTCAGGATGTGTACCGCATGCAGGGTGTGAAGATCAACGACAAGCACTTCGAGGTGATTGTCCGCCAGATGATGCGCAAAGTCAACATCATCGATCCGGGCGACACATGCTTCCTCGAGCAGCAGGTGGTCGACAAGCGCGACTTCATGGATGAGAATGACCGCATCTGGGGCAAGAAAGTTGTCGTGGATGCCGGAGATTCCGAGAATCTCAAGCCCGGTCAGATCATCACAGCCCGCAAGCTCCGCGACGAGAACTCCGCCCTCAAACGCCGCGACCTCAAGACCGTCGCCGTCCGTGACGCTGTCCCCGCCACCTCCGAGCAGATCCTCCAAGGTATCACCCGTGCTGCCCTGCAGACCTCCTCGTTCATGTCGGCGGCCTCCTTCCAGGAGACCACCAAGGTGCTCAACGAGGCTGCCATCAACGGCAAGACCGACACTCTCGAAGGAATGAAGGAGAACGTCATCTGCGGCCATCTGATCCCTGCCGGAACCGGCTTGCGCCAATACGAGCGTCTTGTGGTAGGTTCCAAGGAGGATATCAACGATGTCGTGGTCTCCGACAGTGAGCTTGCTCCCGTTCCCGCTCCCGAACATATCGGCTGACGACAGTCAGACACATAAGTTATAAAACGAAAAAGGCGGCTGATCCATCAGGATCGGTCGCCTTTTTTATAAGAGAGTGTTTAATAACCACTGCCTTATTGCCATACTGAAATTGTTAAAAATAAGGAAGATTTTGTGGATATGTGAAAAAGTTGTAAATTTGCAGAGTCGGTTAGCCCGGAGGGGCAGACCGGTTACATATGTAAAGAACGTTTCATGACGTTTGTCTTCTATCCTTAAAATTCTCGCAAAATTTCAAGACAGAGAAGATGATGCAACGAAACCGTTCGCGCTGATTGTGGAAATCAATCTCCATTTTCGCGCTGGCTGCCCCGACTTTCGGGAGATGTCGGCATGGAAAATGGTGTTTTCCATATCCAAGGCGTGGGCTGACTGACGTTGCTTATCCTCTGTCGATGGCAATGCGAGAAGCCTTAAGGATGGGATAAGCAAAGTGATGCAGATCCCGCCTTTTTTATGTATGTAGACACACAAGGAAGAATATCTCATCGGCGGCGAGGGATCGGCCGCCCCCAGCAGTTGCCCCCGACACGAACTTAGGGGATACCAATTATGAAAAGCAGGTTACTCCTGTCTCTTGCTGTGGCTGTGCTGGCCTCCTCCCTGCCGGCCTTCGCCCAGAAGAAAGATCCCAATCCCAAGAAATGGGAAGCCGCACAGGCTCGAATGATTCAGCCTGAAGTACGCTCGTTTGTCACCCCACAGATCTGCGACATACAGATGTTGAGCAAGACGAGGGAATCGTATGGCCCATACTATTTCCCTTTAAGTAATTCGATCGACTCGAATGTGACAAAGGGTGAGATTGAGAATGATGAAAAGAGAGCCATGTATCGTGCTTGCCAGGAGGCAGATGCCGATGCCATCATCGAGCCACTGTTTGACTCATATGTGTATGATAAGGATACCAAGACTCTTGTTGTGGAATTATCAGGATATCCGGTGAAATACACCAATTTCCGTCCTGCCTCCAAGGATGAAATCCAGATGATTCAGGTTGTCTATCCACAGTCGACTTCAGTTCTCGTTCACGCTGATCCCAATCAGGTCGCATTGCCCAAGCAGGAGGGTTCTACCAAATAACCTTGTCAGACGACAACATATAGCATACAAATCTAAACCAAACCTATGGGGATTCCCCCCGAATAAAATTTTTCGCATATGAAAAAGTTTTTGTTATTCGCGGCTGCGGTTGTAATGGCCGTTTCCGCTTCTTCACAGGTTGTGACTTCCTATTCTTACAACAAATCAAAAAGTGCCACTATGTGGTATGCCCGTCTGGGGCTGTCGGTCAACAATGTGACCGGCGGAGACATGGTAAAGTCGATCAACGACTTTGATGACTACACTGAAACCTCTTTGGGCAGCCGCACCGGGATGTCTATCGACTTCGGTTTCCAACGTCCCATCTCCAACTTCGGTCTCTACTGGGGGATGGAGCTAGGTATCGGTACCCGTGGGGCTTCCTACAAGGAGACTGACCGAGAAGATAGCGACGAGTGGGAAAAGGGAAAACTCCTTGCCTGGAATGTGAAATACTCACCTTTCACATTCGGTTACAAGTACTCCGTCACGGATGACCTGAAACTTGACGCTCATCTTGGTATCTACGCCAGCTATGATTTCGCCGGTACCAAGATGAAAATGGAGGATAGTGACGGAGACAAATGGGATTGGGATGACTTTGAGGATGACTGGGACTATCTCAAGGTTGACGCAGGTATCCAGGCCGGTATCGGTATCTGGTGGAAACGTTTCAATCTCGACTTTACCTACCAGCGAGGTTTTGTACCGATGTGCAAGCCCACTGTGGAATATTCCATATATTCCAATGGATACTACGTGGGTCACGAATCCGAAACCTACAAGCTGTACTCCAGCAACTTCATGATCCGTCTCGGAGTCGCATTCTGATGACATTATATAGTCAACACAATAAGATGTAAAACCTGAGGGACAAAGGCATGGCTGATAACCTGTTGAAGGCGAAAAGCCATGCCTCCCTTTTTACAGTCAAACCACATTCCATCCACTAACATGTCAACAATCGTATCTATATGAAATATTCAATATCAGACCGGATCGCAGGCAGGCGATATCGCCGGATGACCATTATCCCGATTCTTTTACTCTGCGCTATGCTTGCCGCTCCGTCGGCGATGGCGTTCAAGTTGAAATTGAAGAAAGAGGATAAACCTACGGTTGATTTCGCCGCCTGGGTAAAATCAATGGAGCTTCCGTCGACCGACGAGACGGGGAATCGGCTGTTTTACCCGACCAACAATACGGACGACAGTGTGGCGGTTGTGGTGGCTTCCTTGCCTGTGGAAAAGCTGTCGGCCGAGCAAGCATTCTATGCCGCGATGTTGTATGCAGTGAGCAATCTTGATGAAGAGAGCGGCGACTGCGTGCTTGCGGTTGACTACGACAAGAGATCTTTCGTCATCCTTTTGCGCTCCACCCAAGGGGCATCTACCCGCGAGACAACCTATGCCCGCAATCTACGCGTCGAGGCACGTGACGGAGGGTTGGATTGCCGTGTCACCGGGATTTCAGCCAAATACCGGGACAAGGGGATAATACCCCGCACGGTCGCGCTTGAAAAGCTCCATCCCGAATCCAATGACCGTCATGCCGAACTGGTCACGGAATTCACGCGGGTCAACTCCGATTATCTTAACGCGATGGCTTCTTATGCGGCAAGTCGCGGAGATGTCTCGATCACTCATCTGCGGGATATCAGGGAGAGTAAGGTCGTGACGGGGATGAATCCCGACGAAGTGACCTTGGTGAAAGGCGCTCCTTTCGAGGTCCGCAAGTCAGGTGAACGTCTACGGTGGATTTATGGAGACGGCAGTGTGGTGATTTTCACCGACGGCAAAGTCACAAGGGTGACAGGAGGTTGAAAAAAGGCTTCTTTTGACATTCTTATGCCGGGTATCGATCAATCGATGCCCGGTTTTTTGTTGGGTGACAATAATTATTTTTAGAAATCTATAAAATAAAATTTCTTAAAAATTATTTTGAGTTCCAAATAGATGGTGTTACCTTTGTGGCGAAGATCAGTCTCATCTCCGAAACTGACCAGTGCAAATCTAATAAACCAAAACTCATTTAGATGAAAAGAGTGCCTGACAATCAGATTCCCGATATAGGTCAATCCATTATGCGATTTTTCCCTTATCGTTGCAGCAAGCGGTTCTTATCAGCCTGCGTGATCTTTTTTTGTAGTACCATTTGCTCCTTGGCCCAGATAAAAGGTAGGGTTGTAGATGACAAAGATGTTGCGGTGGAGGGCGCGGCGGTAGTGGCGTTGCAATTGCCAGACAGCATTTATCTCGGAGGAGCGTTATCAGATCAGGAGGGCGGTTTCGTCATTAAAGAGGTGTCGACGAAAAAAAGTGTGGTTCTGCGGGCCGAGGCGATCGGTTATGAAAAAACGACAGTTGAGGTATCGGGTGACTCATATCCGAAAATAATCCTGCGACATAATGGGATAGCTCTTGACGAGGTTGTTGTCGAAGCACCCAAACTGACGGTATCTCCGGGGAAATTCACATTTTATCCCGGCGATATAATCAAGGATGTCAATGACGCGTTTTCGGTGCTGAAATACGTTCCGTTGACAAGACTTGACGAGATGAGGAATGATGTCTCGATACTCGGGGAAGCGACCAAAATTCTGATCAACGGGAAAGAGCCTATCATGTCTTCCGATGGCATAATGCAGATGTTGCGGGGGTCCGATGCCGCGAGGATAAAGAAGGTTGAGTTGATATTGCAACCGGGAATCGCTCGGCAAGGAGAGGGTCCAATATTGAATATCGTCATTGCTCCCCGGACAGGAAGCATGGGTACCGCCGACCTTACCATGACATGTAATCAGAAGTTCTCATCGCGTCTGCAGTCATGGTATGGAGGCGAGTGGGACAAATGGCAGTTCTCAGCCAATATATACTTAACGGAGTCGCAAGACAAGCGGGAAAGGGAATCCACCTACACTACTTACGGCTTGTCTTCTTCGGAATCAGCCTATGACAACCTCGGCGTGACTTCTATTATAAGCAAGCATTCAACAAGCAAGGCTGAAACAACCTCCTATTCTATCGCGGGAAATGTCGGGACAAGTGTTGATCTTGGTCATGACAACTCTCTCGGAATGTCGGTTAGAGCCGATATGGGCAGCAGTGACGGTAACACAACGGATGTCATAAGATTTTCGCCCGGTGATGCCGTCAATGTGGCCGATAACCGGTCAAAGTCGCCATTCAGGCCGGGATGGATACTCGGGCGACTGAACTATGACCACAATCTCGATTCCCTTGGAAGTCAATTGAGGCTGTCGGCTTTTTACCAAGGGCATTTCGACCGTGAGGAGGTCTCATTCATTCCTGTCAGTGTGATGCAGGCTTACAAAACAGCCTCTGACATCAATGCGATACAGGTGAAAGGTGACTGGAACAAGTATTTCAACGACAGGGCGAGCATAGATCTTGGTTTCGACTCATTCCATGACCGGATCAAGCGTCAGATGCGCAGAAGTGCCGACGGTTCCCTCTCCGGCTTATTGAGTCTCGATGACGATCTGCGGCAATTGCAGACACAGTTTGACATTTTCCTCTCAGGGGAATATGAGTTCTCATCCCTATTCTCCATGAGTGCCGGGGCCAGAGGAAGATGGTACCGCCGCGAGATCGACCAGTATGTACAGAGTGTCAACCGAAAGTTCGAGGATTTCTATATTCTTCCGACTCTGTCGGCGAGCTTCGCTTTCAATCAGAATAATATGGCCACGGTCGGTTACACCGCCACTGTGGAGCAACCGCGTTATTTCAACACCAATCCGATCTCCTACTGGCTGTCACCCGATTATTATTACACAGGAAATCCCGACCTGAAAGCGAGCAACGTACATACATTTTATCTCAACTATTTCCTTTTGCAGAAAATCAACTTCGGGGCCAAAGGGATCCTGAAAGACAATCTCGTGCAACACGCCACATTGCCCGGAGAAAACGGTGTGACATACCAGAAACCGATGGAGGTCAGCAACTCAAAGGAGTTTGAACTGACCGCAGGCTATTCCGACGCGTTTTTCTCCCACCGGTGGAGCATCTACGCCAATGCCACCTATAATCTTAGCCGTCTCGACGACAGCAACCTTCCGGTCTCAATGACACGCAGCTCGGAAACCAATTCTAAATTGCGGCTTTACCTCTCCACTGATCTTACCTTAGGGAGCGACAGGTCATGGTCGATCGGGCTTGCCGGCAGTTATCAGTCACCCGTCCATACGGCCTTTAACAATCATAAAGGATACGGGGATATCGACCTTACGATCTTCAAACATTTCAAATTCGGGGGTAGGCTGATGGTCATGTTCTACAATATACTCAACCACAAGACCAAGTCATGGTATGATTGCGAGGCTTATTCCCAGTCATCGCGCTGGCTTACGGGCTATCGCTCGATAGTTGTAAAATTCGACATATCTTTCGGTAAGAGTTTCCGTATGCGCAGCAACCCCTCCTATGGCGAAGTCGACGGCCGTTGATGTCCCAAAAATTATTTTAGAAAAAAGTTTTTCAGTTTTCTTAAAAATTGTTTGGAATTTCAAAAATATCATTATATCTTTGTGAACGGGTAAGTTTCGTCTCCGAAACTTGCCGGTGCGTCAATCATCAAAACTCTGACCAATGAAAACAGAAAGAGACAATCAGCTTGCCAGAGTGGAGCAATTCCTCGGCAAACTCCGGAAATCAGAATCCTCCGACTCGGTGATCCTCCTCGGCTCCGAAATGGAAACCATCGGCGCGTCCAATTCCAAGGATAAGGTGCCAACAAATGGCAATTGTACTAACAACAGGCCAGAAAATTGTCGTTTATCTAATGGTAATTGCGCCAATTATGAGAGTGCGTGTGGTACTTCCTCCAATGTCAAATGCCTGAATTTAGACAGAAAAATGGAGGCGGATGACTGGCAGCCCCATAAAGGATCCTGATCATATTTTATATCCCTCCGTATAACAGTATCGTCGTGGTCACTCCGACCTCGACACCTCAACTCTAAATATCTTTGTTTATGAAACAACCAAACCAACTTGCCAGAGTGGAGCAATTCCTCGGCAATCTCCAAAAAGATGCGAACTCTGCGTCCGTGATTTTGTTGGACTCAGAAATGGAATCCAATGGTTCCAATGGCGTTAGTCCCAAAGCTAATGCTGTATGTACAAATACAGAGGCTGCAGCCTGTGGATCAAATGGGAAATGTGCCAATTTCGGTAAGGCCTGTGGGGGTGCATCCAATGCATCAAAATGCGATAATTTTGTAGAAGTTGTAAGTAAGGACCCTTGTTCAGCTAGGTAACTTATCGTCTTTGTGAGTCAAAGCGGTATTATTATATTTATTGTCTTTGACTCACAAAGATTATAGCAAACTTTATATGAAATACAGTCGATACAACAATTATGTGGGATTGAGCAATGGAGACGTGTTGGGCTATAATGCTTTTTCACGGCGATTCGCATTGCTGCCTCACGATATCGCGCAAGACCTTTTGAATCATACGGGAGCTATCTGCCAGGTATCAGAGACTTTTGACAGCCTTGTCAAAGCCGGTTTCATTATCCCGGACGATAAAGACGAGGTCTCTTTGCTGGATAAGGAGACAATCGCGCGGGACTTCGATGAGGGACATGCCGAAGTGCATGTGAATCCGACTCTTAATTGTAATTTCCGTTGCTGGTATTGCTATGAGGAGCATCAGCCGAAATCGGAAATGAGCGAGGAGGTTTTCAATTCGTTGCAAAATTATCTGCTTTCTGTCATTAATTCGCCAATAAAAAGTTTTCACCTCGGATTTTTTGGAGGAGAACCGCTTCTGAAGTTCAAAAAGGTGTGCAGACCGCTTATAGAATGGATGGCTTCAAGATGTCAGGAGAAAGATATTGATTTCAGCACCAACTTCACGACAAATTCTTATCTTCTCACACAAGAGATGGTGGATTTCCTGAAGCAATACAACTGTTGTCTACAGATCACGTTGGATGGCCACAGGGAATACCACGACAAAGTACGTTTCCCGAAAGTTGGGATCGGTTCTTATGACAGAATTCTTCAAAACGTTGTGATGGCATCCGATGCGGGGATTAGAGTAGTACTGCGTATAAATTATACCCTTGATAATATCGACTCGACGTTGAATATAGTCGATGATCTTTCTGCCAAAAAGCCGGAACATCCCGAAAAAATCATGGTCGATTTCCAGCGTGTATGGCAGGACAAGTCTAACGGAGGTGATGAAAAAGTCAAGGAAACAATCGGACGCTGCGGCCAGAAACTGAATGATATAGGGATCGGTTACAGTCTGCCGGATCTATCCAATCCCCGTCAGTCGAGTTGTTACGGCGACAAGGCCAACTACGTTTGTGTCAACTATAACGGCGACTTCTTCAAATGCACGGCCCGTGACTTCAAGCCGGAAAGACGCGCGGGGCATCTGGCTCCCGACGGGACACTTGTCTGGGAGCCGGGACGCAAGGAGGCATGGGAGAAAGCGAAGTTCTCACGGGAGGTGTGCCGCAGTTGCCGGATCGCTCCGATCTGTCTCGGCGGATGTCGTCAGCGAGGGTTGGAAAGCCCTGACGACGGCAGTTGTCCGTTGGGATATGACGATGCCCGCAAAGATGAACTGATCCTGCAGCGTTTCGAATATCAGTATCTCAACACCTGATGGGGCCGAGACCAAGGTCTCGATTTTCCCTCCACCCATTATACATTCCAGTCATAACAAACACCAATCAGCAGAACTATGTATCAGTATTCATTTATAAAACCGACACTGTTGTTTATCGCTTTGCTTACCGGCATTCTCTCCATGTCCGCTCAGATCAAAGGAACGGTCGTTGATGAGGAAGACAATCCTGTCGAGGGCGCGGCAGTGGTGGCTTTGCAACTTCCAGACAGCACATATGTCGCAGGGACTGTCACCGAAATTGACGGTGCTTTCGACATCGCGATCCCCGGCAATATTAATGAAGTATTATTGAATGTCGAAGCTATCGGTTACAAGAAAACCGCTGTCAATCTCCGGAACGGTCAGACAACCACGATAAAATTGCCTCACAGCGAGATCGCCCTTTCTGAGGTAGTCGTCACTCCCCCGAAGCTCAGCGTGTCTCCCGGCCGCTTTTCGTTTTTGCCGGGTGACATAGTGAAAGATGTGACCAACGCCCTGTCGGTGCTTAACTTCGTTCCGCTGCTTCGTGTAGATGCCGTCAAAGGAGAGATATCGATAATAGGCAAGGAAACCTGCATGGTACTGGTCAACGGAAAGAATCCGATAATGGGGGATAAACAACTCTTGAAGAAGCTTCAGGCGACCGATCCCAACCGCATAAAGAAAATAGAAGTATGGCTGCAACCCGACATTTCCCGTCAGTTTCAGGGAGCTGTCATAAATATCGTCATGGAGCCTCAAAAAGGATTTTATGGATACGGAGATCTCCAGGCTTCTATAAGGAATGCTTCCCATTATGGTTTTCGTGAAAGCGGTGGTGTGGATATTGAGAATGACCGCTGGCAGTTCTCTGCAAGTGTAAGCTTCAACGAGGGGAAAGGGACCACGGAGCAAAACTCTATGTACACCAGTTATACAAATCCTTCCAACAGTGAATCGAAGTCCTCCTCTTCACCTTCCGCAAACGATTTCCTATGGAGAAAACTGACATACGACAAATCAATTGACAAGGCCTTCTCTTTGGTGCCGAGATTGGGAGCAAGTCTGGATCTGGGGCATGACAATTCCATCGGCCTCTCACTGATGACCTGGTTTCATAAGGAAAACACAGACGGGACAACCATAAACTCGTTTCTGCCATCACAGAAGACCGAAACGACCAATAGCAAAATCAAGAATCCGTTACTGCCGAAGTGGATGGTCGGACGTGTCAATTATGACCACACCCTCGACACCTTGGGAAGCCAGTTTACAGCTTCGGTCAATTATACAGGTGTAAACACCAAGACTGAAAATTCATATCTTCCGGCGGATGCGATGCGGGGTTATCTTGCCCGGACCATCTCAAATTCAGTCGAGATGAACGCCACATGGTTCAAGATATTCAATTCAAAGGCCTCATTCTCCCTCGGAGTGGAATCATTCTACGACAAGGTCAACAACAAGCTCCGGAGGAGCGCGGACGGACTGTTGACCGGGCCCCTGACCACTGAAGATGACCTTTGCCAACAGCAGGTGCAGGTCGATGCCTATACCTCGTTCGAATACAAGTTCTCCGACATTTTCGGGGCGAACGTAGGGGTGAGAGGCCGATGGTATCACCGTCAGCTTGACCAGCGCGTACAGAACACTTCGCGGGATTACGAGCATTGGTATGTCATGCCTATGGCTTCCATAAGCCTTAGTCCCAGTCCGATGCATATGATAACGCTGTCATACAACTCCTCCGTTAAGCAGCCTTATTATTTCGACACCAACCCTATAGAATACTGGCTGAGCCCGGACTATTATTACAGGGGTAATCCCGACCTGAAAGCGGCGGTTTCACATGAACTTAGCCTCTATTACGCGTTGATCCAGAAAATCACATTGGGCGGCAATGTACGTTTCACCAATAACATAGCCAATCGGGCGACACTGCCCGGAGAGAACGGAGTCACATTCTATATGCCTTTGGAAACCGGGAAGCGATGCCGCTCGCAGATCTTCGCGGGATATTCCGACGCGTTCTTCTCGCGCAGATGGCGCGTTTACGGGAGACTGACATGGACCCATGACCGGCTCAATAATTCCAATATCCCGCTGTCATACGCCCCGGCGATCGAGACTGACTCGCGATGGGAGTTCTACGGGCGTTCGTCCGTGACTGTCGGTAGTGACCGAAGCTGGGAAGCAGGGGTCTCGGTCTCATATGAACCGGCTTATCATTCCACGTTTTACAACGAAAGACACAAGACCAATATCTCCCTGGAGTTCTCAAAGGAATTCGGATTCGGCGGTATCGTGCAATTCATGGTCTACAATCTGTTGAACGAGAAGCGTCGGGGATGGTATGACTGCGACGCGTATTCCCAGTCCTACGAGTTTACCAACATCGAGAGATCCTTCATAATACAATTCACCTACAATTTCGGCAAGCGTTTCCGCAAGCGCAGCAATCCTTCCAGTGGCGGCCTGATGGGACGATAATGATTGACTATCCATCCGACAGATGTTTGCAAGGAAACGGTTCCATTACTATCATCAGGTCGAGCAGTCTGACTGCGGCATAACATGCCTGCGGATGGTCGCCCGGCATTTCGGGAAGAGGATTCCGGCAAAGACGCTGCGCGGCAGGGCTGACCTGTCGCGTGGCGGCATATCGCTGCGCGGGCTGAAAGATTGCGCCGAGGCGTTCGGCATGAGAGGTTACGGGGTGAAGCTGACCCTCGACAATCTGAATGCCGCGCCGTTGCCTGTGATCATGCATTGGAACCAGAATCACTTCGCGGTGTTGTGGAGGATAGAAAAGGAGACATACCATGTCGCCGATCCGGCCGGAGGTATGTTGAGATATTCCGAGGATGAGTTCTCCCGCCATTTCTGCGGCGACGGGGAGAGGGGTATTGCCCTGCTCCTTGCTCCCACCGATAGTTTCTACACCGCGACATATCCCCGCGAGTCGCGTATGCGGAAAATCGCGGAGACACTGCGGGATAACATCAGCCGTCACCGCCGTGCCTACGGGGTGATAGCCGCGTTGGCGGTAGTCACGCTTGTGGCGGATCTCTTAGTCCCTTTGCTGATGCGGAGATCGATCGACGAGGGGATCGCGGGAAAGGATATATCGTTGGTGTGGCTGCTTGTGTTGGCGCAGATCGCGATTTTCATCGGTAGTCAGATGACAACCTCTACTTCGGGGTTCATAGTCAACCGTCTCGGCCTGCGCCTGTCGTTGGGAGCGGTCGACCGTTATCTCACAAAGCTTGTAAGTCTGCCGATGAGGTTTTTCGACTCGCGGGTGAGTGCCGACCTGATCCAGAAATCCTACGATCAGGAGACCATGCAACAGCAGTTGCTCGACACCCCGGTATCGCTGGTGCTGACAATGGTCAACATACTCCTTTTCGCGGGGATGTTGCTGTGGTTCAATCCGGTGGTGTTTGCCGGATTTCTCCTGCTGACCTGCGGAGGGCTGCTGTGGGAGGGATGGATGTTGCGCCGGCGCAAAGGTGTCGACTATGACATACGTGTCGCCCAGGCCCGCAACAACAATAATGTCTATGAGATAGTAAACGGTATCGCAGACCTTAAGATCCACAATGCCCATCACCGGCGGGTGAATTTGTGGCGGTCTATGCAGCAGAAGCTCAACCGTCTGCGTCAGCGGTCTGATTCGATGCGGCTCATGCAATCGGGAGGAAGCACTCTGCTCTATCAGACGCGTGATCTGGCGGTAAATGGCCTTTGCGCCACACTTGTCATTGAGGATGCGATGACGTTCGGCACAATGATAACAGTGGCGTTTGTCGCGGGGCGATTGTCATCAGGATTCAGCACGGTCTCTTCCTATCTTTCGGCATTCCAGCAGACTTCGATATCTCTTGACCGCAGCAATGACGTGATGGATGAGCCGGCAGGGGAGAGGGATGCGGATGCTGAAAGTTTCGACGGGGACATCTCTCTGACAGGCTTGTCATACTCATACCCCGGCAGCGATGGCCGCAAAGTGATCGACAACCTTTCAGTCACGATCCCGAGGGGAAAGACAACGGCCATCGTCGGACCGAGCGGCTGCGGGAAATCGACGCTGATGAAGCTTCTGCAAGGGCTTTACATCCCGACAGACGGACGGATTCTCGCAGGCGACACCGATATTGCTTCTCTTTCGGAAGAAAGCTGGGGGAAATTTTGCACAAGTGTTTCACAGTCAGGCTATATCTTCTCCGACACTATAGCCCGGAACATCGCTCTTGGAGATGAAAATCCCGACATGGATAGGGTGGAGGATGCTGTAAGGATGGCCTGCCTTGATCCCTTGACAAGAAAGCTCCCCTTGGGAGCGGCGACATTGATAGGCCCTTCCGGCATGGAGCTGAGCGGAGGCGAACGCCAACGCCTGATGATCGCCCGCGCCGTCTACCGCGATACTCCCGTAATACTCCTTGACGAGGCGACATCATCGCTCGACGCGGAGACCGAACGCCGCATTGTCGAGAATCTCACCGGCTTCGGGAAAGGGCGCATGATGGTCATCGCCGCCCACCGCCTGTCGACAGTGAGCCGTGCCGACCGGATCCTCTTCATGGATTCCGGCCGCATCATCGAGCAAGGTACCCACTCCTCCCTTCTCTCCCTCAACGGCCGCTATGCCTCCTTCGTCTCCGGCCAGCTCACCATGTAAAAAGTTTGTTTTGCGGTGAATCTGTCAAGTTTTCGCCGCATTTTTGCGGCGAAACCCCAATATTCATATCGATTGAGCCGATTGAGGCTGAAAACGCCGATTTTGGGGATTCGGGAAATTTTCGTAAATTTGTCGCTTAAAAGCGATCCGGGGATATGCCTCGAGGCTCGTGACAGAGAAACAAAACAAACAACCTCTATAATAGACAATGGCACAACAAGAAGACGTGTTCAAGAAGATCGTTTCCCATGCCAAGGAATACGGCTTTGTCTTTCAGTCAAGTGAAATTTATGATGGCCTCTCCGCCGTGTATGACTACGGACAGAATGGCGTTGAGCTGAAGAACAATATCAAACGCTACTGGTGGGAGGCTATGACCCTTCTGCATGAGAATATTGTCGGGATCGACTCCGCTATTTTCATGCATCCCACCATATGGAAAGCATCGGGTCATGTCGACGCTTTCAATGACCCTCTGATTGATAACCGCGACTCCAAGAAGCGCTACCGCGCGGATGTCCTGATCGAGGAGCAGCTCGCCAAGTATGACGAGAAGATCGACAAGGAGGTGAAGAAGGCGGCCAAACGTTTCGGCGACTCGTTTGACGAGGCGATGTTCCGCCAGACCAATCCCCGTGTGGCCGAGCATGTGGCCAAGCGTGACGCGCTCCATGAGCGTTTCGCCAAGGCAATGAATGACAATGACCTCGACGGTCTGCGCCAGATCATCCTCGACGAGGAGATCGTGGATCCTGTGAGCGGAACCCGCAACTGGACCGAGGTACGCCAGTTCAATCTCATGTTCAAGACCGAGATGGGCTCTACCGCCGACGGCGCGATGACCGTCTATCTCCGTCCCGAGACCGCACAGGGAATCTTCGTCAACTACCTGAACGTACAGAAGACCGGCCGCATGCGCATACCTTTCGGAATCGCGCAGATCGGCAAGGCTTTCCGCAACGAGATCGTCGCCCGCCAGTTTATCTTCCGCATGCGTGAGTTCGAGCAGATGGAGATGCAGTTCTTCGTACGCCCCGGATCGGAACTTGAATGGTTCAATAAATGGAAAGAGACCCGTCTGAAATGGCACAAGGCTCTTGGCCTGGGCGATGAGAAATACCGTTATCACGACCACGACAAGCTTGCCCATTACGCCAACGCCGCCACTGACATCGAGTTCCAGATGCCGTTCGGGTTCAAGGAGGTGGAGGGTATCCATTCCCGCACCAACTTCGACCTGTCACAACATGAGAAGTTCTCCGGCAAGAAAATCCAGTATTTCGATCCGGAACTTAATGAAAGCTACACCCCCTATGTCATCGAGACCTCGATCGGAGTTGACCGTATGTTCCTGAGTGTCCTCTGTTCCAGCTACGAGGAGCAGCAGCTCGAAGGGGGAGACTCGCGCGTTGTGTTGCATCTTCCCGAAGCTCTCGCCCCGGTGAAATGCGCCGTTATGCCCCTTGTCCGCAAGGACGGCCTGCCCGAAAAGGCCCGCGAGATCGTAAACGATCTGAAATTCGACTTCAACACCCACTACGAGGAGAAAGATTCCATCGGCAAACGTTACCGCCGTCAGGATGCCATCGGAACTCCATTCTGTATTACTGTGGACCACCAGACACTCGAAGATAACACCGTCACCTTGCGTGAGCGCGACTCGATGGCTCAGACACGTGTGAAAGTCGAAGATCTCCATGCGCTGATCCACGACCGCGTTTCGCTCAACTCCCTGCTGCGCAAGCTCGCCTGAGATTCGGAGACGCGTACTGCGGCGCGCCAACAATAAGTGTGTCGTATCCGTTAATATTTCCGAGAGTGTCTGCCAATCCGGCAGTGTATTAGGAAATTGTCATTTTTTAACAATGTGTTTTGTATGAAAAAAAGCTATATCGTCGGTATCGTCATCGTATTGCTGCTCGTCTTCCTGTTTGCAGGAGGATGCTCAAGTTACAATGGAATGGTTGACGCAGACCAGGCCGTGAAGAAACAGTGGGGCCAGGTCGAGAATCAATACCAGCGTCGTGCCGACCTGATCCCCAACCTTGTCAATACGGTCAAGGGTTATGCCGCCCATGAGTCATCCACTCTCCAGAATGTGACTGACGCGCGTGCCGGTCTCACAAAGGCTTACAACGAGGCCAACGCGATATCGGGGGACTCCGCACAGGCCAATATCGCTGCTTACCAGCAGGCCCAGAGCAACCTGCGCGGTGCGCTCGACATTTATGTCAACGCTGTCCGCGAGGCATATCCTGACCTTAAGGCAAACACAAACTTCCTCAACCTGCAGGAGCAGCTCGAATCGACCGAGAACCGCATAGCCACCGAGCGTCGCCGCTACAATGAAGATGTGGAGACCTACAACAAGAAGGTGTTGCGTTTCCCCGGAAGCATATGGGCTTCACTTTTCAATTTCGATCCGAAAGAGATGTTCAAGGCCGAAGAGGGTGCGCAGAAAGCCCCGACTGTTGAATTCTGATGATCTCCGGCTTGATCAACTCTTGTCGGTAAAGTACTTGCAATGAAGAAAATCCTTACATACATAGCCGGAGCGATGCTTCTGGTGCCCGTGGTATCATCCTGCAGTGACAGCGACGAAAATGACAATGACGCAGGAACTCTCTGGGACCGCTACGAGGAGTACCGTGAGACGAATATCTCATGGGTCGCCCAACAGGAGGCCAAGCTTAATCCTGATGGCTCGAAATATTATGAGCGGCTTCAACCTGCATGGAACGCCAACAGCTACATCCTTATCCATTGGTTCAACGACCGATCGGAAACCGCCGGCAACCTACGCCCGCTGCTGACATCATCTGTCAGGACCCGGTATGTAGGCCGCAACTATCTCGGACAGGTTTTCGATGCCGACTCGACCAGCGAGAACGGGACATTCTTCCTTGTGAAGAATGTCGTCTCCGGATGGCAGGTGGCGTTGCAGAACATGCACGTGGGTGACTCCGTGCAGATCATCCTGCCATACAATCAGGCATATGGATCCTCCAATCCAAGCGAACTGATCCCGCCTTACTCCGCCCTGCAGTTCAACATACGTTTACACGACATACCGACATTGGAGGTACGTCCCTGAGCGTAACCTCTTTGTGAGAATAACAGACCGTGGCGTTGCCAAGACTTTATGCCAGGCAACGCCACGGTCTGTACAATATCAGTAAAATGTCATGGAAGAGGTCGCGGGATAACGCTCATCTGACGATCAAACGGCCTACCCATACCATCAATACGCCAAATATCACGCTTGCCAGCAGATACAAGACTGACATACCCCATTCCCCCTTGTTTCCCATATTCCATAGTTCGTTGGCAAAGGCGGAGAAGGTCGTGAAGCCTCCGCAGAAGCCGGCTATCAGCACCGCGCTTTCCGCAGTGGTGGTGATCCTGGATTTCTCCAGAATGCCAAGTATCAATCCTATGAGTAAACAACCGACGATATTGACGATGAAAGTCCCCAGCGGGAAATCCCCGTGAAACAATCTGCGGCTCCAGTGACATACAAGATAGCGTCCACATGTCCCTACAAATCCGCCACATCCGGCAAGAAGCATTGTCTTTATCATTTTTCCTCGATTGAAACATTTCATTAACGAAAGACCATTACGAATTAGTCTGTGATCACAGGTTTATTTGGGATTTTGACCGGCAGATGTGAACTAATCCCGGAGGATGGCGTTATTAATGACAAGAGAAGGCATTTTACTGACGTTATTAAAAAGTCTACCACTCAAAAATGATTATCCTTCTCGGCCCGCCCTCCCCGCCGGAGGTGTCGGGCTCTTTTGTGTGTTTTTTCATATAAGATAATCCAGCCGTTTATGAATATGAAAACTGCCCGTGGTTTCCATTACTGAAACCCACAGGCAGTTTTCATATTACAAGTATCGTATGTCTCTTAAGATCTCATTTCACACGGCAGCATGGATATTTAGCCGCAGGAGTGGACAATACCACATAAGCTCCGGGGAGTAGTGTCGCGGGAATATCAGCTGTGGCGGCGGGTGCGAAAACGTTTGTCATTCCGGTTGTCGAGGGGGCAGCTCCTGTGAATTTCACGGCTTCCTCTTTCGATCCCAGGTTGACGGCTACAAGGACGCGTGAGTCACCCAACGAGCGTTCAAACACATACAGGTCGGGGGAGACGGTCGGGAAGCGCGTCATCTTCGCTCCTTCCGGATTGCCTGCCGCCAGCGCGGGATTGGCGTGTTTCAGGGCAGCCAGAGTCTGGTAGAAGGTGAAATATTCATTGCGTGGTTCCCATTGCGGAGCTTTGTCTTTCTCGAAGAACTCCAATGCCCGGTTCATGCCGGTCTCCTGGCCGGTGTAGATCAGTGGCATTCCAGGGAGGGTGAAACTCAACACTCCGAAGGCCTTTGTCAGGTTGCCGAGACGTTCGAACTCGGTGCCTTCCCATGAATTGAGGTCATGGTTGGTGATCATCTCCATCAGGTATGTGTCGGCGGGGAATTCCTTAGCCTGCTGGTTGAGCAGCGAATCAATGGCCACGGCGTGTTTAACCGGAAACTTGCGGGGCTCGGTCTGTCCGTTGCGGGAGTCGACAAATGTATATTGTCCCTGTGTGGCGGCAATCTCCGAGAAAAGATCTTTCATCGGCCAGTTGTAGCCCATATCGAAACCTTCCACCTGAAGTTCGGGTTTGGTGGCCTCGGCGAGCATGAAAAGTCCGGGTTGCGCCGCCATCAGTTGTGGACGGGCCTCATCCCAGAAATCTGTCGGGACCTCTCCGGCCACATCGCAACGGAACCCGTCTATTCCGGCCTCGGTGAGCCAGAACTTGAGCGCATCGATCATGCCGGCCCTCATCGCCGGGTTGGAATAATCGAACTTGTAAACGTCGGTCCAGTCATACGGGCCGTACATCTCACCTTTGTCGTTGCGGACATACCAGTCGGGATGCTCCACGACCCAGGCATTGTCACATCCAGAATGGTTCGGCACCCAGTCGATGATCACTTTCATTCCAAGGTCGTGGGCTTTCCTGACCGTGGTCTTGAAGTCTTCGAGATTTCCGAATTCAGGATTGACAGCCTTGTAGTCACGGACAGCGTAGTAGCTGCCGAGAGTCCCTTTGCGGTTCTTTTCCGAGATGGGATGGATCGGCATGAACCATAAAATATCCACCCCCAATTCTTTCAGACGCGGCAATTCCTTGTCGAACGCCTGAAGTGTGCCCTCATCGGTAAACTGCCGTAAGTTCACCTCATAGATTACCGCGCTGCGGCTCCAACAGGGGTGTTTTACTTTTGTGGGTGCGGCCACAGGCACATTTACCTGCATTGTCTCCTGGGCTACTGCGTTAAGCCCCAGTATGGCGCATAGACCGCAGGCAACTCTTCTTAGAATCTTTTTCATGGTCGTAATATTGCAAATGGTTGGTTTTCCATTCACAAATTTACAACCAATATTTAAATCTCCCAAATGCTTACGGCATATTAGAGCCAAGGCTCTCACAGATTACACGGATTACACAGGTTAACCATCCGTATGGCATCTGTGTAATCCGTGTAATCTGTGAGAGCTTGAAAAACAGTCAGACTGAGTCGTGATTCTTCTCGCGGGAGATGAGAACCATGCGTATGTCATTGTAGTCAATTCCGGGGAGTGCTTCCAATAATGACGCGTAGCCGGCTTCGGGGCCTATGCGGTCAAGTACGGAATTGATGGCGTTGATAGCCACAGCCGGCAACACCTCCTCCAAAGTCAGCTTGTTGGCCTCCACACATTTGAGAAGGTGACCCGATATTGTCGAGATGGCCAGCCCGCGCTCATGGGCAATCTCCTCGCGGGAAAGCCCCTGTCGGAACAGTTTGTAAGTGATGTCGTAGGTTGATTCCTTAGGAGGACGCGCAGCCTTGGCGGCACGCTCCTTTGCCTTGCGTTGCAGCTCCTTTTCCTCGCGGCGACGCGCTTTGGTCTCCTCTGCGGGATCGCGGGTGGCTTTCATCCAGGCTTGCTGCTTGGATCCGAGGTAGTTGGAGATGGTGTAGCCATTCTCGTTGATGTCGCGCAGAAGATACAGGCGCGCGAGCACCGACTGCTTGAGGTCGAGGGTCAGCTCGGCCACACGTGTATTGGCTTTTTTGTTTTCGGTCTTGATCTTCCTGCAACGTTGGATGATGTTGCCGAAAACATCGACAAGTGTATTATAGAAATACACGGCACTTTTGCGTACACGTAACAGGAAGTCTGGATCTGACAGGGTCGTCAATGTCATTGTCCTTATCACCGATATCCATTTGTCAGAGACTTCAACGATTTTGCTCCGTAACAGTCCCGCGATACGGTCGAGGTCTGCGCTCTCCCGGGGGTAACTGTGGCGGTAAGTGGTGTATACCATGCGGGCGAGTGATTCCTCCCTGGTGACAATGTCACGGAATGTGAACAACTCTATCAGCAACTGTCGGTAATAGTCCCCTTTTATACCTTCGAGCATCTCAATGCTTCGCCGGGCAGCCTCCGACTGATGGGTTATATATTCCGCCACGGCCGGATCGGGTTGAAGCGATTCCTCGGCGATAGGGGTAGCCAGTACCATCCCTTCAAGTGTACGGCAGCGGCTCAGGGCGACATATACCTGTCCGGGAGCAAATGATGCCCCCGAGTCGATTATCACACGGTCAAAGGTAAGTCCCTGGCTTTTATGGATGGTTATGGCCCAGGCCAGGCGCAGAGGCATCTGCGTGAATGTACCCTGTACCTCGGTCTCTATCGTGTTTGTCTGTTCGTTGACCTTGTAGCGGGCGTTTTCCCATACCTGCGGTGTAACTTCTATAGGAGTCTGGCGACCGGCCACACGGATTGACACGCTGTCCTTGTCGGCACGGAGGACATGGCCTATAAGGCCGTTGTAGTATTCATGGGAGGCTGTGTCGTTTTTGACAAACATGACCTGCGCTCCCGGTTTGATCTCCAATCTGTCGGCAGTAGGGTAGGCGAGTTCAGGGAATGTCCCTTTGACTTGGGCGTGATAGATGACGGGAGCGGAAGGTAGTTTGCGCAACTGGGTCTCGTTGTAAGAATCTGCCGATGAATTATGGGTGGTCAGCCTTATGAATCCGCTTTCACCGTCTGGTATAAATGCCGGATTCAGACGGGAGTCCAACATCTTTCGGTCTGTATCAGAGAGTCGGTTGTCGCGAACGTGGTTTAGCAGTTCGACAAATTCTGCGTTCTGCTGTCGGAAAACTTTTTCCAGCCGTATTGTCACATAGGGGATCTGCGCCAACGCATGGCTGCCGAAAAAATATGGAGTGGAATAATGGTCGCGCAGGATCTCTTCGTCGCGCGGAGTCACTACCGGGGCGAGTTGTTGGAGATCGCCGATCATCAGTAGCTGTACTCCCCCGAAAGGACGTGAGTCACGGCGGTATTTTCTCAATGCGTTGTCGACAGCGTCGAGCAGGTCGGCCCTCACCATTGAGATCTCATCTATGACCAGCAGATCGATCGACCTGATAACGCGGAGTTTATGTTTTGAGAAGCCATAATTGTCGCGGGTCTCCGCTCCGGGAATGTAAGGGGCAGGGGAGATCTGGAAAAATGAGTGGATCGTGACCCCTCCCGCATTGATGGCGGCCACACCGGTTGGGGCGACCACCACGGCGGTCTTCGCGCTGTTTTTCAGCACCTCCTTAAGGAATGTGGTCTTGCCGGTTCCGGCTTTCCCGGTCAGGAAAATGCTGACCCCGGTCCGTTCCACAAAATCCCATGCCCGCCGCAGGTTCTCGTCGGGCTTCATCATTGTCTGCTCCATGACACAAAATTACTGAAAATGCCGTTAACAGCAAAATCTGTTTCCCGAGAGCAGGCTTTAAAAGTCTTATCACATTAGTGGAAATCACCTGTTGCTTTCCAGCCATTTTGTCCTAACCGTGTCTGGTAAATGCTTTACCGAAAAATCGGAGAATGTGACCTTGAATCCGTTTCCGTCGGGGCATGCACCCATCATTCCGATTCTGACCGGACGGTTGGCCTCCATCCAGGCGTTACGCATAAGTATGTATTCCTTATCGTCAAAGGAATAAAAAATTTCAATCGCGTCCATACGGCGCACAGCTTTGATCCATACCGATTCTATCGGATTATCAAGGGCTATCACGCTCCAATCGGATGTGTGATGGGTCACGACAGTGCTAAGATTATATTTCCCGTCAACATATTCGATACCGGCCTTTATGTAGTTCTCATGGTCAAGCCGTATCATCAATCCTGCCTGATCAAAACGAATCTTGTAGTTTCCCGTCACCTTGACTTTGGCTTCAAATTCGCCACCATATTCGCTGTAATAGAATGGAGCGTCATCTACCGTAAATCCATAATGAGATATGCGCCAATAGTCACTTTTGGGTGTCACCGTCATGGAGAGCTTATTATCGGATATGCTCCAATCGCTTGGTTCATTGAACCAGTTCATCTTCTCAAGGGTCTGGGCTTCTGATACCAGACAGGAAAAGAGAGATAATAGTAAGAATAAAAGTTTGGTCCTCATGTTTCGATAGCTGTAAAGGGCTGGTCATCTTCCAAAATGTATGATGGGAATGACCATATAAATTATTACCTTTGCAAAGGTAGAACTTTGTTGAGCAACAAACAATGACTATAAATAACCATTTAGATGAGCAACAGGCCCATACTTGACAGACTTCTGAAAAATCAATTGTCGCATTCGGGATTCTTCAATTTGCAGAATCTGTTATGCTATGCGGAGAATATGGCCACGATTGAAAATGTTGTGGTCGTTGTGAGTGATATCAAAAATAATGACAGTTATATATTTTCCGGCAAATTCGGTGCTGTGTTGGGAATTGGGGACTATAGGCATGAAAATTCCATTTGGGAAAATTCCATTCTCAATCTGATGACCCAAGAGGAACAGGAAGAAAAGTATCTCGCAGAATTGAGGTTTTATAATTTTCTGCGGCATGTGCCACGAAATAAGCGTTCTGACTTCTATCTGATGTCGAAGTTACGTGTCAGAGCTGTGGGAGGAGATGTACTCAATGTATTACATCGGATGTTTTATGTCTATCCGGTTGATTCCGACATTGTATGTTACGCATTGTGTATGTATGGATGTCTGCCATTTGATTTTGTCGGTAAAAGTTATGCCGTCAATTCCATCACGGGTGTTACCGAAGAACTTACTCCTGAAAAGGATATTTCGATTTTGACCAAAAGGGAGCTGCAGATCCTAAGGCTTGTTGATACCGGCAGCACAAGCGCGGTGATTGCGGATATATTATCGATCAGCAAAAATACAGTCAGCAGGCATCGTCAGGAAATATTGGCAAAGTTAAATGTGAAAAACTCAATGGCTGCTTGCAGGATCGCCAAAGCGATGAAGATAATTTAAAGCATATATTAAATACCCTCTAAGCAACTTGTCCTTAATTGACAGTATACGCAGAGGGCGGGAATCCGTGTGGAGGTTAGTCCCGGATTCCCGCCCTTTAAAGCGGTATGGAATGACTGGTCGGGTCAAGCCTTGGAGGCATCGAGGGAAGCCTTGCGGAATTCCTTCATTGCCTTCTCGATTTCGAGGGAAGCCTTGCGGGCACGGGTGCCGGCTGCCTTGTTGCCATTTTCAAGCTGGGCCTTGGCCTCTTTCTGGAAGGCTTCGTAAAGGGAAGCTACCTTTTCTACTAATTCTTTCATTGTCTAACAGTGTTGGATATTTAAGGATTTTGAGATGCTGATTGGTCGGGGTGTTAGATCACGACTGGAAGCATTCGCGATGATTTCTGGCAAAGTTAGCAAAAAAATGCTTAGATCAATGCGTTATGTCGGGAAAAACGAAAAAAATATATAAAAAATCAGGGTATAACGCCGAGTTGGCAGTATTTTACCCTGATTTATTCGGTTGACGGTATGTCGGAGGGTTTTATCTTACGGGGAAGCCGGCTTCCTCCAATGCGGCTGTCAGACGCTCGACATGGTGGTTGTCAAGGGTTTCCAGTTCAAGATGCAAGGTGCATGAATTTATCTGCGAGGCGGCCGACACCCGTTCATGGTTTACGGAAAGGACATTTCCCCCATGATCGGCTACGACTTTCAGCACCTGCGAGAGTGTGCCGGGCTTGTCAGGCACTTCCAGTTCAAGCTGGCAAAGGCGGCCATTCTTGAGCAATCCGCGGTTGATCACGCGGCTGAGGATATTGACATCGATATTGCCGCCGGAGACGAGGCATACAACCTTTTTCCCGTCAATAGGAAGCTTGTTGAACATGGCGGCGGCCACGGCGGTGGCTCCGGCCCCTTCGGCGACGAGTTTCTGCTTCTCGATCAGGGCGAGTATCGCGGCTGCGATCTCGTCATCGTTTACCGTCACGATCTCATCGACATATTTTTCACATAGCTCAAAAGTGAGATCGCCCGGTTCCTTTACGGCGATGCCGTCAGCGATGGTCGAGACGGAGTCGAGATGAACCCTTTCATTTCTTTTCATTGATTCCGCCATGGAGGGCGCCCCGGCGGCCTGAACCCCGAAGACTTTTATGTCGGGACGCAATGTCTTGACAGCGAATGCGACTCCGGCTATGAGTCCTCCACCTCCGACCGGAACCACTATCGCTTCTACTTCCGGCATCTCCTCGAGGATCTCCAGACCGATCGTACCTTGTCCGGCAATGACTTTGGGGTCGTTGAAGGGGTGGACGAATGTGTAGCCTTTCTCCTCTTTAAGTTCCAATGCTTTGGCGTAAGCGTCATCATAAACTCCCGGCACAAGGCATACCTCCGCGCCGAGGCGTTTAGTGGCCTCGATCTTGGATATAGGTGCACCGGCAGGGAGGCATATCAGCGACTTTATGCCGTTATGGGTCGCTGCGAGAGCAACTCCCTGGGCATGATTGCCGGCTGAGCAGGCGATCACACCGTGTTCTTTCTCCTCTTCGGTGAGCTGGGAGATCTTGTAGTAGGCCCCACGAAGCTTGAAAGCCCCGGTATGCTGTAGGTTTTCAGGTTTGAGGTATATGTCGCAGCTTTCTGAAAGTTGGGTCGGGCCTATGATCTTGGGGTGACGGGCCACATCGCGGAGCACCATCTGGGCGCGGTATATTTCGCCGATTGTCAGTTCTTCCATGGGAGTTATCTATGTATGGTTGTCAGGATTTTTTCATGCATTGAGGCTGCGGCGTGGCGGCCGTCGCCCATGGCGAGTATCACTGTAGCACCCCCCCTGACGATGTCGCCGCCGGCATACAGCATCGGGACGGTTGTCTCCAAGGTCTCGTCGTTGACCACCAGGGTGCCTCGGCGGGTGACATCCAGTCCCGATATCGAATCGGGGATAAGGGGATTGGGGGAGACTCCGACGCTCACTATCACCTCGTCTACGGCGACTTCGGTTATGTCTCCATCGACAGGGACGGGAGACCGTCGACCCGACGCGTCCGGCTCGCCAAGCTCCATGCGCTGGAGACGCATCGCCCTTACGCGGCCTTTGTCATCGGCGAGATATTCGACCGGATTGTGGAGGGTCAGGAATTTGACACCCTCCTCCTTGGCATGGCGTACCTCCTCGACACGGGCCGGCATTTCAGCTTCTGAACGCCGGTATACTATATAGACCTCCTCAGCTCCCATGCGGCGGGCGGTGCGGCATGAATCCATCGCTGTGTTTCCTCCACCGATGACCGCCACCCGTTTTCCCCTGATAACCGGGGTCGCCCATCCGGGTCGGCCTGCGCCCATGAGGTTCACCCTTGTCAGGTATTCATTGCTTGACATGACCCCGATATAGTTCTCGCCCGGGATTCCCATGAAACGGGGCAGCCCGGCACCGGAGGCTACGAATATTCCCTTGAAACCTTGCTGTACAAGATCTTCATAGGAGAGTGTCTTGCCTATAACGCAATCGGTGGTGAATTCAACTCCGGCATCGCGTAACTGTTTGATTTCGGCATCGACAATTTCGTTGGGGAGTCGAAATTCAGGAATACCGTATTTCAGCACTCCTCCTATTTCATGCAATGCCTCGAAGACATGTACAGAGTAGCCCAGACGGATCATCTCTCCGGCGAAGGAGAGAGAAGCAGGGCCTGATCCGACCACGGCGATCTTTATTCCGCTGGATTCGGCATGACCTGATTCTTCCCCGACGGATCTCTTGCAGGCGTGGTCTGCGGCGAAGCGTTCGAGATATCCGATGGCCACGGGTTCGCGCCCGGTTTTATTGTAGATGCATTTCGACTCGCATTGTCTTTCCTGTGGGCATACACGTCCGCAGACAGCGGGAAGGGCGGAGGTCTCTTTCAAGACGGCGGCGGCATCTTCGATATTGCCACGCTCGATGTTCTTGATGAATCCCGGTATGTTGATGGAGACCGGACATCCGGTCACACATTGGGGATCAGGACAATCAAGGCAGCGGGTGGCCTCGATGAGGGCTTCATCATGAGTGAGCCCTTGGTTTACCTCCTCGTTGCAGGTGACGCGGTAGTCGGGGGACAATTCGGTCATCTTTACGCGTGGAATCGCCATGCGCTCTTTGGCCGTATGTGATTTTCTAAGCTCCTCGCGCCATTGCGCGTCGCGTGGAGATATGGTGGTTTGATTGTGCATCGGGTTCTGGATAAGTTGTGTCAATAAGAGCGCAGGCGCATCAGCATTTCATCGAAATCGACCTGGTGTGCGTCGAATTCCGGGCCGTCAACGCATACGAATTTCATTTTGCCGCCGACAGTGACGCGACAGGCCCCACACATTCCGGTCCCGTCAACCATTATGGTGTTAAGGGAACAGATGGTCGGCACATTATATTTCGCTGTCAGCAGGCTTACGAATTTCATCATTATAGCCGGGCCGATCGTGCAGACAAGGTCTACATTCTCACGGTTTATGACATCCTCCAACCCGTTTGTCACGAGTCCTTTGTTGCCGTAGCTGCCGTCGTCAGTCATAATTATTACCTCGTCAGATGATTCTCTGACCTGGTCTTCGAGGATGATGAGGTCTTTGGAGCGGGCAGCAAGGATTGATATGACTTTGTTGCCTGCGGCTTTCATGGCCCGCAGTATGGGCAGGAGAGGAGCGACACCTACTCCGCCTCCGCAGCAGACCACTGTGCCGTAATTCTTGATTTCTGTAGCTTTGCCCAATGGTCCGACAACATCGTGGAGGTATTCTCCAGGCTCTTTGGTGCAGATCTCGGCTGTAGATTCACCGATGGCTTGGACGACAAGTGTGACAGTACCGCGTCGTGTGTCCGCGTCGGCGATAGTCAGGGGTATACGTTCTCCTTTCTCGTTGGGGATGACAATGACGAAATGTCCCGGTTTGCGTGCGCGGGCAATCATCGGAGCCTCCACGACGAGCTTGACAACTTTTTCCGAGAAATGCTCTTTTTCTAATATTTTATTCATATATACGGCTGAGTGGGCGTTTGGCTTCCAGGGTATGACGGGCCAGCCCGCTAAAACAAGGGACGCAGCTTGCTGCGTCCCTTTCAGGTGATAATGTATGTTGAGTGCGCAGGGGGGGACTCGAACCCCCACGACCGAAGTCACCAGATCCTAAGTCTGGCGCGGCTACCAATTACGCCACTTGCGCGATACTTTGCCCTCGGGCCGTCTTGTCAAAGGCCACTTCGGAGGCAAAGGTAATAATTATTTTGGAGAAATCAAGATAATGTCGCAGGATTATTTGATAATTCCGTGCTTGCGGAATACCTTTTCGATTTTCTCCAATGCGAATTCCACCTGCTCCTTGGTGTGGGTCGCCATCAGAGAGAAGCGGATCAATGTGTCCTGGGGAGCGACTGCGGGAGTTACGACGGGGTTTACAAAGAGCCCTTCATCGAAAAGGTCACGGGTCACAGTGTAGGTTTTGTAGTCGTCGCGTATGAAGAGGGGGATGATCGGAGTGGTTGTGTTTCCGATCTCGCAGCCCATCTGGCGGAAGCCGTCAAGGGCGAATTCCGTGATCTTCCAGAGGTTTTCCTGACGTTCCGGCTCCTCGATCATAAGGTCTATGGCTTTCAGTGCGGCCGCCGTCGAGGCCGGAGTTATGGATGCCGTGAAGATATAAGAACGGGAGTGATGGCGGAGGTAGTTGGTGATCTCCTTGTCTGTGGCGATGAAGCCGCCGAGCGATGCGAACGACTTTGAGAAGGTGCCCATTATGAGATCCACATCTTTTGTCACGCCGAAATGGTCGCATGTGCCGCGCCCTCCTTTACCGAATACTCCGATGCCGTGGGCTTCGTCTACCATGACGGCTGCGTCGTATTTCTTTGCCAGGCGGACGATTTCCGGAAGGTTTGCCACATCGCCTTCCATTGAGAACACTCCGTCGGTCACGATGAGCTTCACTTTGTCAGGCTCGCAACGTTGGAGCTGCTTTTCAAGCGACTCCATGTCGTTGTGCTTGTATTTGAGGCATGTGGAGAAGCTCAGGCGGCGCCCTTCGATGATAGACGCGTGATCCTGCTCGTCATAGATCACATAGTCCTCGCGGCCGGTGAGGCAGGAGACCACGCCGAGGTTGACTTCAAAGCCGGTGGAATATATCATGACATCCTCCTTGCCGATATATTCGGCTATGCGGCGTTCGAGCTTCTTGTGAAGGTCGAGGGTGCCGTTGAGGAATGGAGAGCCGGCGCAGCCGGTGCCGTATTTGCGGGTAGCCTCGATGGCGGCTTCCTTGATGCGTGGGTCGCTGACGAGTCCGGAATAGCAGTTTGACCCGAACATCAGGACCTTGCGGCCGTTGATGATCACCTCCGGTTCCTGCTCGCTCTCAATGGCGCGGAAATAAGGATATACGCCGGCGGCCTTGGCCTGCTGTGGCGCGGTGTATTTGGCTAATTTGGCTTGAAGCAACTTCATAGCTTGTGGTAAATTGACTTTTTCCTTGTGGCGTATGGGGGATGGATGTCTGTGACTTACAGCGAAAGATCCCGCAGGTAATGGTACTGTTTTTGGAGAGGAAACCAATTCAGCCGACAAAGTTAGTGATTTTTGCCGAAATAACCGGCAAAAATCATAAAAAAAGAATAAGTTCCCGACAAAATCGCCGGGAACTTATCTGTTATGGTTTCAGAAAAGGGGGTGGAAAGCGGAATGCAAGATTTAGCGTGTGATCATGATTCCGCTTGCCGTAGCCGGGAATCAGTAGATGTGGATCTTCTGTACCTTGTTGCCCTTACGCATGATGTAGAAGCCGGGAGTGGGGTTTTCTACACGGATACCCTGGATGTTGTAATATTCCACGGGCTCGTCGTCTATGTCGTAGAAGTTGTCTTCGACTGAAGAGGAGTAAACGCCGCCATCCTCGAAGTTGCGGTTGCCGGTACCCTTGTAGATATGGTTGTGGATCGGGGTAACGTCGTTGGTCTGGTCACCGTTGCCGTTGTTGAAGACAACACCTTCGGTGCCGGTGGGGCAGGTGTACATGTATATGTTGGCTGCGATCTTCTGCATGTCGGCACCGGGCCATGTGGTGGCGTTTACAGACCAATGGTGGATCTTGACGGAGCTCCAGTTTGTCACGGAGTTGTCGTAATATACCGTCAGGCCTTCCGGTTCGGGCTGCTTCTCGATTTTCTTGAAGGTGACGCTTCCCGTCTTGGTCTCGGTGGCGCTGGAGGCGCTCCATGTAACTGTCACGGTCTCTCCTACAGCCATTCCTGCGCCGAGGGTGAAGTTGGCGGAGCCGTTGATCGAGATCTGCTGGCCGTTGCCGATCTTGTACCATGCGGAGGTGGCGTTCTGCGCGGTGGCTGTCACGGAAACGTTGTCGACGAACTCGCCGCCGTTGGGTGAGAATTTAACCACGGGAGACTTGGTGACATTGACATTGATCTTGGAGGCGTTCGAGCCGCCGTCGTATTCAAAGTAGGTGTCTTCGGTGATGCCGTCGATGTCGCCGGTCTGTGATCCGTTGCGGTTGAAGATCACGCTTACGGTCTCCTGGTCGTCGATGGATGCGTAATAGAATTTGCGGCCATCGACAGTCACGGTCTCGGTAAGGGCCTTGCCGGGCCATGCTCCGAGAAGGTCAGATGCCCCGGTTGCCCACGCGTAGAGGTTTGTGCCGGATATGTCGGCTCCATCCTTGCCGGTCACATAGATTGTTATGGAGGCGTTGGGGTCGATTTTCTTGTAGGTCGCTTTGCCGGTGTAGGCTGTGCCGTCAGCGGCTTTTGCCTCCCAGGAAACTGAGACGGTCTCGCCGTAGCTCATGTTCGCGCCGATGGTGAATGAGGAGGTGTCGCCCTTGGTGAGGTTGACTTTCTGCTGCCCTTCAACCTGATACCAACCGGAAACGGCTCCTACGGTGAGGGATGCGGTGACGGTGAGAGTCTCGGTCTTGAAGCTGCCGCCCATGGGGCTGAAGGTCACACCTGCGGTCTCGTCGATGGCATCTTCCTTGGTGTAGAAGTGATCTGTTCCGGGATCTGTGGCAGTGGGTTTGCCACCTTGAGCTACGGGGCTGGTGGAGTAGATGAACTTGCCGTCTTCAACAACCTTGCCGCCTTTCCAGTCTTTTACGAGCACGCGGAGCTGACCTTGGCTTTTGGGCGCGTCAACAGTGATTGATCCGCCCCCCTGATAGGTCTTGCCGGTAACGATGTCGGTGTAGGTCCCGGCGGGAACGTTGCTGAATGTGGCGCCGCCGTTGACGGCTACAAGAACGTATGATTCATTTTTGTAAGCACGTTTGAATGCCCATCCGCCGTTTGCCGAGCAACCGTCGAAGGTATACTGTCCTTTGCGGAGGGCGGGGACAGCAGCGCGGATCTTGTTAAGCTGCTGGATATGGTGGGCAAGGTCACCTTTGAGGGTGCTGGCCACCTGGCCGCTGGCTGTGTACTGGGCGAAGTCGCTGGCCGATACGGAGCCTTCGAGATAATGGCCGAAGTATGCGCGGCCTGTGTCATTGAGGGCGGTGCTCATGCCGTCGTCGATAATCTTTCCTGCCTGGAATTCAACCTCGGAGCCGTAGTAGAGACAGGGGATGCCTCGGAAAGTGAACATCCATGAGAGGTTCTCGGCCCACTGGGCTGTGCCGCCGTTGAAACGTATGCCGTCGTTGGGGCCGGGGCCATAGTCGTGGGAATCAACATACACTACATTGAAAGAAGCGTCGTTGTAATAATTGTCTTGCCTGAAATACTGCTGTATCTCACCTACGCTCTTGAAGCTGTAGTGGACCGGAAAGTCAATGACATTCAGCCCGGAAGCTTGGGAATAATCAGGCTCATGCCAGGCTCCGTTCTGCAGCAGGGCGTTGTTTGAACGGGGCTTGTCTTTAGTGTCCTTTTCGCAGACAGCCATAGGCCCGACGGGTGTGTCATGGCCTTCCGGAAGATTCTGTTGCCGCCACCATGCGGGGTCGCCATTGAATTCGTCAAGTAAAGACTGGTCTGACTTCCAAGTGTAGAAGTAGCTTGAGAGGTTTGGCTGGTCGCGGTATACAACGGTTCCCTGGTAACGCTGGCAAACCTCGCCGAACATGTAGAAGGGGGCGTTATTGAGTCGCTTGCTCTTGTGTTTTTCTCCGAGAGCCTGGAACTGGGGGATGAACTGCTTGTTGAATGTCAGCGGGGAGATGTGGCCGGATGTGTCGATACGGAACGCGTCAACGCCCATTTCGATGAATTTGCCGTAGCATTCAACCACATATTGAGCCACTGCGTCGTTCTCGGTGTTAAGGTCGACACAGTCACCTGCGATCTGGCCCCACCAACGGTTGGGAAGGTCCCAGTTCCAGCCTGTGCCGTAATGATGATAGTAGTTGTTGGACTCGTACTGGGGGTTCTTGAAATATTTCCACCGCTCGCTGTATTGGGTCTTGGAGCCTTCGTTGGGAAGTTTCCAGTAATCCCTGCCGCCGAGTTTGTCATCGGGGATCATCGAGAACTCGATGTTGGCCTGGTTGCGGATGTTCTGGTTACGTGTGAAAAGATGGTTGAGTTTTGCCTCGCCGAAATTTCCGGTGTGCTGCAGCACCACGTCAAGCACGATTTTCAAGCCTTTGGCGTGGGCGGCATCGATGAGATCCTGGAATTTGACATCTTTTTCCGAACCCCATTCGGTGCGGCTCTCGTAACGCAGGTCTACTGTCGACATGTCCATCGCATGGTAGCCGTGGTAGTCGATACCCGAGCCGTTCTGTACGATCGGGGTGATCCAGATCGCGGTGAATCCGAGCGCTTTGATGTAGTCGAGCTTCTCGATAAGACCGGCGAAGTCGCCTCGCCATGCGGGGTCTTTTGTCCTGATCTGCTGATCCTGCTTGTCCCAGGTGCAGACATTGTTCATCGGGTCTCCGTCATAGAAACGGGTCGTCATGGCGAAGTAAATAGTCTCGTCGCGGAAGTCCGTGCGGTCTCCCACGAAAGTCGCGGCCATCGAGGGCATTGCCACCAGCATGGCAATGGCCATAATGAGCCATTGTGTCAACTTTCTCATTCTCAGAGGATGGTTAATAGATTAATGGTTGAGATAAATGTAAGTAACGATAGATGATATGGAGCCGCCATTGAAAGGCGACTTCAAAAAATGAATAAGAATCAAAATTCGCCGCAAAGGTACTGATAAATGCTAAAAATAACGCAAAAAGGACATATGTTTAAAAACATAGTTGAGCGGCCGCGATATTATGCGGGGCTGATCATTTCATGGACGTATAAACAAGAAGACCGGGGATGGATCGTGTCTTTCGCGTTCCACTCCCGGCCTTGCAAATCGGTATGTTGAAAAAACGTTGTGGCTGTAGGATCAGTCCTTTTTGAGCAACGATGCGGGAGACTCCGGCGCTTTTATGCCGTCACGGATCAGAAGCGCGTCGATCGACGGATCCTGTCCGCGGAAACGTTTGTAGATCACATCGGGTGCCTCGGTTCCTCCTTTCTCGAGAATATTGCGGCGGAATGAGTCGGCGGTTGCTCGGTCGAAGATCCCGTTCTCCTTGAAATGGGCGAACGCGTCAGCGTCGAGTACTTCAGCCCATTTGTAGGAATAATATCCGGCGGCATATCCTCCGGCGAAAATATGGCTGAACTGGGGTGATGTGGCAGATCCGTCAACGTTGGGGAAAATTCTGACCTGTTCCATAGCGGCGCGTTCAAAGGCAACCGGATCGGCAACGGCTGTGGTGTCGGCCAGCGAATGCCAAGCCATGTCGACATAACCGAATGAGAGCTGGCGCATGCAGGCGTATGCCGCCCCGAATTGTGAGGAGGCGATGATTTTGTCGACGAGTTCCTGGGGGATCGGTTCGCCTGTCTGGTAGTTCTTGGCGAAAGAGTCGAGGAATTCCTTCTCGGTCAGGTAATTTTCGTTGAACTGCGAGGGGAGTTCGACGAAGTCGCGATATACATTGGTTCCTGAGAGGGATGCGTAGTTGCAACGGGTCAGGAGCCCGTGGAGGGCGTGACCGAATTCATGCAGGAAAGTCTCGACCTCATAGGGTGTCAGGAGCGACGGTTTGTCGGCGGTCGGTTTGGTGAAGTTCATGACGATAGACACCAATGGACGGTGGTCGATACCGGCCGCGTCTTTCCATTGATCGGAGAAGCCGGTCATCCAGGCTCCGGGACGTTTTGTGTCACGAGGGAAGAAGTCGGTGTAAAGCACTCCGATGAATTCTCCCTTGTCATCTGTCACATCGAATGCCTTGACATCGGGATGATAGACTTCGATCGAGTCGTTGGGAGTGAATTTCAGCCCGTAGAGTTTGGTGGCGAGGCCGAACACGCCGTCGATCACATTGTCAAGTTCGAAATAGGGGCGAAGCTGCTCCTCGTCATAGGAGTAACGCTCGTTTTTGAGCTTGTTGGCGTAATAGCTGTAATCCCAGGCGTTTATCTCGACCGGTTTCCCTTCAGTCTTTGAGGCGAAGGCTGTCAGCTCGGCCATCTCCTTGTCGAGGGCCGGGCGGTATGCGTCGCGCAACTGGTCGAGAAGCTTGTAGACGTTCTCGGGGGTGCGAGCCATCGTCCGTCTGAGAGAATGGTCGGCGTAGGTCTTGCTTCCAAGCAGGTTGGCCAGCTGGAGACGGAGGGAAGCTATTTTGGAAAGGATCGGCAGATTGTTGTATTCTCCCGAGGTGTTGCGGCCGGTGTAGAGGCGATAGAATTTCTCGCGCAGGTCGGGGCGGTCGGAGTATTTCATGAACGCCATGTATGTGGGCTGGGCGAGGGTGAAAAGGAATTCTCCCGGTCGCCCTTTGGCCTGGGCCATCTGAGCTGCTTCGTCAACGATTCCCTTGGGAAGTCCGGCGAGGTCGTCGGAAGTCAGCCAGATCTCGTAGGTGTTGAGTTCTTTCAGGACATTCTGGCCGAAGATGGTGGTCAGCTCTGATAGTTCTGACGATATTTTGCGGTACGCCTCACGGTCATCCCCCTGGAGGTTTGCTCCAGAAAGGGCGAAATTGTTGTAAGTTTCTTCCAGAAGCATGTTCTGCTCCGGGGTGAGTGACATTTGGGCGCGGTTGTCATAGACAGTCTTTATGCGCTTCCAAAGGTTCTCGTTGAGGACGATCGAAGTCGAGTAGTCGGAGAGTTTGGGTGTGACGCGCATGGAGATTTCCATCAGTTCGTCATCAGCGTCGGCTGAGAGGATCGGGAAAAACACATTCAGCACACGGTTGAGGTCTTGACCCGAACGGTCGAGGGCGACAATCGTGTTTTCAAATGTCGGCGCTTCCGGGTTGTTGGCGATCGCCTCGATTTCAGCTTTTGCCTTCTCTATCCCACGATCAATGGCCGGCTCATAGTCGGCATTGGTTATCTTGGAGAAGGGCGCGGTAGAATGGACGGTGTTGAATTTGTCGGCGAACACGGCGCCCGGGGCAGGCTGTGCCTGCGATGACATTGATGACATCAGGCTTAATGTAACTGTTAGTGCTGTAAGAAGTTTCTTCATTGCAGAGAGCTTTGTTCATGGTGGTCGCGTTTCGTAGGGCCGATCCACGACATCCTGTAAGTTTCATGCAAAGATAGGGGTTTGCGGCGAGACACCAAAATTTTTGACGGGAACTGTGGGGGATTTCATTGAAAATGGTTAACTTTGAATTTTGATACCCCATGCATATCTTTATGGAGACACAACGGAAGACTCAACCATACATATACAGGCTGCCACTGAAAGTCAGGGACTATGAGGTGGATTCCCAAGGCATTGTCAACAATGCCAACTATCTTCATTACCTCGAGCACACGCGCCATGAATTCTGTCAGGAGCGCGGAGTGTCGTTCCGTGACATGCAACGCGAGGGGATAGACCCGGTTGTCAGCAAGATAGAGATCTCTTACATGACCCCTTTACGGCTGGCCGAGACGATGGAAAGCTGTCTGTGGCTTGAGCGCAAAGGCGCGAGGTTCATCTTTCACCAGGATATCTTCAATGCCGCCGGGGAGCAGGTCGTGAAATCACATGTCACGATTGTCGCGCTTGAAAACGGGAAGCTGACGCGTGGAGACAGACTGGCCTCCGCGTTCTCCGATTGCATTTCTGTTGGTTAATCCTCATTCATAAGCCTGATGACAGAGAAAGAATTGCTGACATACCGTATAGGATTTTCCCTCATAAAGGGTATGAATCTCGAGGCCGCGCGTCATCTTCTTGAGATTCTCGGATCAGAGGAGGCGATGTTCAGGCTTGATATGAGAGAGATAGAGCGTCTTACAGGGCTTGGAAGCCGTCATTTCAATGCCGGGATGAGGCAGGAAGTGCTTGATCGCGCCCGTCGGGAAGCTGACTTTGTCGACAGTCATGCCGTCAGGTGCCTTTATTTCACGGATGATGATTTTCCGAGGCGTTTGCTGGAATGTGAGGACGCTTCTCTGCTGCTTTTTGCCAAAGGAGACTGCGATCTGAATGCCAGGCATGTGGTCGGGATCGTAGGAACGCGGAACGCCACTTTGTATGGAGTCAATTTCATCAACAAGCTTGTCGATGATCTCGCTGCGAGGCTCGATGGGTTGTTGATCGTGAGCGGACTCGCGTTGGGGTGTGATATTGCCGCCCACAGGCGCGCTATCTCTGCTGGAGTCCCGACCGCCGGAATAGTGGCTCACGGACTCGACACCATGTATCCGGCCGAGAACCGCAATGATGCTGCCCGCATGGCTCGTGGAGCCGGGGTCGTGCTGACCGATTATCCATCCGGCACACGTCCGTTCAGAGGAAATTTCCTGGCCCGCAACAGGATCGTTGCTGGCATGGTCGACTGCCTTGTGGTGGCTGAGTCGGCGGCAGACCATGGAGGGGCGTTGCATACCGCGCGGTTGGCCCGCGAGTATGACCGCGAGGTGTTCGCGTTGCCGGGCCGGACAAGCGACCATTACAGTGGTGGATGCAACAAGCTGATACGCCGCCAGATCGCTACGCTCTGTACGGGTGCGGATGATCTCATTGATACGATGGGATGGACTCCACGGGCTGTGGAGGGAGATCAGCAGAAACTGTTCAAAGAGTATACGCCTGAAGAGCAATCAATAATCGACTATCTTACCAACAATGGGGAGGGACAGCTTAATATGCTCACGGCTCATACGGGGATTCCTGTCGGACGACTGATGGGTATGTTGATGGAGCTTGAGATGGACGGGGCTGTAATGGCTTTGCCTGGCTCACGTTATCGGTTGGCATGATCCCCGCGATAAACAAAACAGGCTCTCCCTGCCTTATATATAAATTAGGAGTGATTTAAAACTGATCGAAAGAAACAAAACTAACTAACACCCATAGATAGACCATGGAAAAGAAAATCATCGCCCCGTCAGAGTTGATCATAAATGCTGACGGATCTGTGTTTCACTTGCATTTGCTCCCTGAACAGCTGACTGACCGTATCATACTTGTCGGCGATCCGGCCCGTGTGAATATTGTGGCCGAGCATTTCGACACCCGTGATTTCGAGGTCTCGTCCCGGGAGTTCCATACCATAGGGGGGACATACAAGGGGAAACCTATCATGTGTCTTAGCCACGGCATAGGTCCGGACAACATAGACATAGTGATAAACGAGCTTGACGCGCTGGCAAATATTGATTTTTCAACAAGGGAGGTCAAGGACCGCCGCCGGCAACTGACGATGGTGCGTATCGGGACATCCGGGGCTTTGCAGCCTGAGCTGATTGTCGGAACGCCTGTGATTGCTGAGAAAGCGATCGGTTTTGACGGCGTGCTCAACTATTACGCCGGTCGCAATGAGGTGGCGGACCTTGAATTCGAGAAGGCATTTTGTGACCACACCCAGTGGAATCCTCTCTGGGCCAAACCTTATGTGGTGGATGCCGACAGTTCGCTTGTCGATCAGATCGGCCGGGATGACATGGTGAGAGGCAACACGATATCGGCGGTGGGTTTCTATGGTCCGCAGGGGCGTGAGCTGCGTCTGCCGCTTGCCAATCCAGGCCTCAACAGGAGCATCGAGGAGTTTCGCTTCAATGGCCGCAAGGTGACCAACTATGAGATGGAGTCGGCTCCCCTCCAAGGGCTTGGCCGCCTTATGGGACACCGCGCCATGACTGTCTGCTCGATCATCGCCAACCGTATGCGCCACGATGTGACCCCGAATTACAAGACTGCCATACGTGATCTCATATCGACAGTGCTTGACAGGATCTGATCCCCGATAAAAAATCTTCGGGAAGCATAAGCCTCTATCGGAATTGTATCCGGCGGCTCTTATGCTTCCCGAAGATTTTTATTCTCTGCTGTATTGGAATGTCATTCAGACATGAGGTCGTTCACACAGCGGGCGATGATATCTTCGGAGATCCCTTCATTACGCAGGTTGGCGGCAATACGTTGGCGGTCGGCACCGCGTCGGGCGTTCATCAGATCCTCGACATGATCGCGGAAGTCGCTCTCTACGCGCTCCCGGCAGGCAGCCTCGTAATTACGTCGGTAGGTCTCCGCCTCCTCGCCGTTATTTCCCGGACTAAGGCGGGAATTCTCCTCCGCTCCGAACATCATGGAGGAGATGCTTCTGATCGCGTTCATGACGCGGCGTTTGCCAGCCATTGTGTTTATGTCTATCCCGGCGAAGGTAGAGCGGTCTTTGTGCAGCACCAGATAGTATATTCCGGCCACTATGAGCGCGGTTATCGCCATCACGTCAAACCGTTCGCGGTGATAGATGCTTCCGTAGGAGTTGGTGAGCTCCAAGGCGTGTAGCTCCCGCAGTCGCGATGTCCGTTCGGTGATATGGTTGCCTTCCGCTATTTCCCAACGCAGCAACTCGGTCATAATATCTTCCGACATGAGGTTGGTCAGCAATTTCTCCAGAATATTGCTGTATCCTTCTTCCGATCCGATTTCTTCGACAGAGTCTCTGACAAGGTCGCTTAGCCAATAATCATAATTTTTCACGAATTCATCGTAAAATTCGTCAAGGTTTTTATAGCGGTTGTAGAAGACTATAGGCTCAATTTTTGCTCTTTTGACGATGTCGGTCACCAATGCGAGCGAAAATCCTTTCTTTCTTATCTGCGCGACGGCAGCTTTGTTTATGGCCTCCTCAATGTCGGCCTTTGACCGTCGTGGTCTCCTGGTTTTTACTTCGTTAGCAGATTCCATATTCAAGTTTTCTTAGAAGTATTCATGGTGTCCACCATCCATCGGACACCATAAATATTGACTACGTATGCGTTTGCCGATTCGCTCCGCTTCGGTAAGAGAGAGGGTGAAGGGGCTTGTCATGCGTATTTAAGGTATTTGCAAATATACAAACTCTGCTTTATCTGGCAAAAGATAGTGGTGAATATTTGGTTTGGAATGTGTAGCGAATTTGGCAACTATGCTTAAGATTGTATCTCTTGAGCCAGCATTCTGTGGCCGAAGCGGCAATATATGCATTTGTTTTTCTCACAATATTCGCGTCGCAATTCAATGATGGCCTGGGATTCAAAAGCGTCGCGGCAGGTAATTCCTGCGGTCGCGAAAAGTCTGACATCCTTGTTGTCTTCGGGATGGAACTTTCGTAGCAGTTCAGGCAGTATCTGCATGGTCATGACATCGTTACGGGTTGTGGCGCGTGCGAGCATTAGCGGTAACACGACATTGATCAGCAGCTTGTCTATGGAGCTTCCGGCTAATGCCTTGGGGGAGGCTCCACCTTGGCCTGCGTTGTCGAAGGTATAGCGTGTCGCCCAGAATCCGGTAAGGTTGATATCGAATTCCCTCCGGAGATCCTTGAGGGAAGGAATCTCCGGCATGGTCGGTTCGGGTAGGTGGGGGTAATACAGACCGGTCTCGATAAGAGATTTTTCCCGTTCGCGGTAAAAGTCAGCGACGACATCGTCGAGTTTACCTATCAGATGGAAGCCGCGATGGATTTTCTCAGCCAAAAGCGCGAGTCTGCGGTGAGGAAAATTCTGTGGTCTTGTCCGCGATAACTTCCACTGAAGGGGGAGGGGGCGCAGGCTGAACTTATGGGCCATGAACATGTATTCCTGTCTTAAACGGGTCACGTATCCGTCTTCATCCTCTGCCGGAGGAGGGATCAGGCCGGCTTGTCCGAAGACAAGAGCTTCCATCGTGACCAGCTCGTCACGGTGGCGGTTTAGGAATTTAAGAGGGAGGTTCTTGGCCAGGATCTCGAATGGCTCGGCGTTAAGCCCGAAACCAAGAGCGCGGGAGAGTGTTATGTATGCGGCAGCTTCCCAGTCACCTTCAGTGTGCTCCACGATACGCAGGATGCGGTCACTTTTGTTGTACAGGCGTTCGAGGGCGAGAGCTGTCAGCCATTCTGTATGGAATACTTTTTCAAGAGACGCGATCGTAGGGGCGCATGGCAGGGATGATGATGATCCTGTCATCAGCATATTGCACCTGGCGGCGGCGCGTGAAGAGCAACGGACTGTGATTTGGGGGATCACAGCTCCGTCGGGCCGTCTGACTTCAGTGTCATCTTCCTGCACGACATGTAGTATGACTGAATCGTAGGCCCGGTCTTTGTCGTGGCCGTGGCGGAACCAGTCGGAGGCTTTGACGTGGATTTCGATATTGCCAGCCCATCTTTGGCCGTCGATCTCTATGGCCGCGTTGAAAAAATCAGGGCCGGCATCAGTGTTGATGGTGCCGGGATGCATGATCCTGACACGCTTGCCGTCTGAGGTCCGCAGGGGAGTGTAGTCCCATAGACGGTGCTGCCACACAAATTGCATCAGTTTTTCCATTGGCCGGGATAACTGGAGAGAATCGCCCCGTGCCGGGCGAGAAGGCGCGATAGCTGCGGAATTACGGGGTGGTGTCCGTCATTTTCGACAATCAGCAATGGTACAGTGATATCCTCCTGGCAGACACGGCGTTGACGGCGCATGCGGGCAATGATTGCCTCTTCCGTCACGGAGTCGCGCAGGCAAGCCCGTCTTAGTCGGGTGGTTTCAGGTGCGTCGGCCAACCATACCTCGTCGACTTCATTGTGGAGGTTGCTTTCGAGCAATATGGCGGTTTCCACGAAAAGCAACGGCTCCTCTTTGTTGTCGTTTCTCCAACGCAGCAGGTCTTCAGTCACCCGGCCATGCACAATTGAATTAAGTGCATTGAGTTTCTCCGGGTTGGAGAATACGATTTCTGACAGTCTGTGGCGGTCTATTGTCCCGTCTGTCACGGTGTCGGGAGAAATCTCCTCCCTAAGACGACGATGTATCTGCGGATCACGGTCCATGAGCGCTTTAGCGCGGGAATCGCAGTCATAGACCTGGAAGCCCCATGTCGACAGGCAGTGGCAGATGGCTGACTTGCCGCTGCCTATGCCACCGGTGATGGCTATGAGAGGTGTCATTCCCTTTCTATTAGAAATTCGACTTCAGCGGAGGCAAGCCGTGCGCTCTGATAATAAGGAGGAACGCCCGTAAGCCTTACAGGCACAGTCTTTTTCCCCGGTGTGATGTCGTTGAAATCAATGACTGCGTGGAGAGGAGAGTTGCCGGCCGAGAATGTGCTTTTGGGCAGAAGGTATGTGGCCTCTATTATCGCCGGGAATGGTATCAGGCGTATCCCTCCGGGCACATTCACTGTCTCGATCTTGAGTTTGCGGGTCTTTGTGACCAATGGCTCGATCGGGAATGTTACTCTTACCTTGGATGGAATCGCTTTCATCCCCTCCGGTACAAGAATGCTGACTTCAACAGTCGTTGTGTCGGAAAGACGTGAAAGGGAGATGGGCGCGGTCGGCAACTCCTTTATCTGAAGGCGTTCTTTAAGATTGGAATACAACATCACCGAGTCGGTCGAGATTTTGGGAGATCCAAACGCCTCATATTGCGGCAATGTTGTGATGTCGGCATCAACCAGCACTTTTACGGGAATCCCCGGATTGGTTGTGTAGCAGAGATGCAGCGAATCGGGGCGGACAGCCACGATTGACGCGCTCGTCCCGAAAATTCCTCTGAGGGCGGAGTTGAGCTGGGCCTCGTTGAGGAGCAGGTGGTTGTCAGTCTGGCGCGTGAACTCGTCGTAACGTAACTTCAAGACAGGTTTCGCTCCCCACGCGAATTTTGCCAGGGATGATCCTTTATCTTTGATGGTCACATTTATTGTCGGGACGTTTCCTGATATTATGGTCATGTTTTTAGGAAACTCCTCCAGACGCAGTGGCACCTTGTAATCTTCCTGGATCTCGTCATTGAGAGCCATCAAGAACCAGAAGATGGTCGAGATAAGCAGGAATACAAGGAAAGTGAGGACATTGCGCCCCGCTGTGGTGCGCAAGTCCTCCTTGAATTTCCTGTAGTACTTCCTGTAGTCGACCATGAGGTGAAAAGGAATGGCATGTAAAGCCTCCGGTTGCCGGGATCTGGCATGGGGCAACCAATGTGGAGAGGTAATGGTCTTTTGATCAGGCTTTGGTCTTGTTGGGATCCTGCTGCTCCTGCGCGTCGGCGGCGGAGGGGTAAACCGACCCCTTGTCGATACGGAGGACGGTGTTGTCGGAAACGGAGATCAGGAAGCTGTCATCCTTGATTTCCTTGATTTTGCCGTGGATTCCGCCGGCAGTGATTATGCTGTCTCCTTTTTTCAGGCCTTCGCGGAACTTGCGTATCTCTTTCTGCTTTTTCTGTTGGGGACGGATCATCAGGAAATAGAATACGGCGATGAGTCCGACAATCATAATGATTCCGGAGTAGTCCACACCTGCGGGTGCGGCCTGGAGGGGGATGAGGTTTGTAATCATCGGTGATTAATGTTTTCTGTTAATATTGGGCTAAGCCTCTTGCCGGTGGCATCGGCTTTAAAATCCGGGTAATCTTATTTGAGGAGTTTCCCTTCTTCCTTCAGATAGTTGACTATCGAGTAAAGGACACCGTTTATAAACTGTCCGCTGCGGGGTGTCGAATAATAATTGGCGATCTCGATATACTCGTTGAGGGTGACGGGGACAGGTATCGAGGGGAAATTCAGCAATTCGGTTATGGCTGTGATGAGGATCACGATGTCGGTGAAAGCCAGACGCTCGGGATCCCATTGCGAGCCGTTGATGAACTTGTCGATATATGAGCGGTACTCCTCGCGGTTGTTGATGGCTCCCGTGAACAGTTCCGGGCCGAAATTCGCGTCATCGTCGTTTTTATAGACGGGAAGTATATCGACGGAGCCATCTCCGGCATTGGCCATCTGTTTTATTGTCTTGAGGGTGAATGTCCCCATGACGGCGAGGTCATCGTTCCAATAGACCGACTTGTTCTCCATCCCTTCCGCAAGAGCGTCGGCGGGGAATATGACATTCTTGAGGATGCGCCGCCAGAACTCGCAGTCATCCTGGAATGTGGCGGCTTCAGCCTCCATGTATTCATTATATATGTCGCTCTGGCGGACCGCGTCAAGCAGCTCCTTGAGCATGTAGTAGTCGCCATCCCATGCGATCGGATGATTTTTTACGTAGGCGGCGATTTCTTCCGACTCGCGGATTGCCTTCACATAGCGGTTGTCTATGAAACGCGTGTTGGGGTTCAGCTCCTCGTCGGTTGGGCAATATTTCTCCTTGGCGGCCTCGATGCGCTCGGCTTCCATGTCGGTCAGGTAACATGGGAGGAGCAGCAGGGAGATGTAAAGCTCATACGCTTTTTCAAGCGAGTCGTTCAGCGATTTTCTGGCTTGGACGAGAGTGCTGCGGGTGTCTGAGAATGCGTTCAGGGTGTCTGCCGCCATGATGAACGCCTGGCGGAAACCGACCGAAGTGAAGTCTTCGTGGGTGCGGGCTTTTTCCAACAGGGCGGCATCTTTGGCCAGAACGGTAGACAGCAGTACTGTCCATAGCTTGACATCCTCGGCGAGGGTTTTCTTCCCTTTCTTTTTGCGGTAGTCTGCGTAGACGGCTGACTCTGTGATCTTGTGGTACAGGCCTTGCAGCACGCTGTCAAAGCTGTCGAGAGTGGGAGAGCCTTTGCCGATAAGTTCCCGGATAGAGAGGTCTGACGACAAGGCTTTGGCCAAGGCGGTGCCGGCCAGCATGTTCGACTCCCGGAGAGAGTCTATCGAGCCTCGGAGATTGCCGGGTCTGACCTTGCATCCTGACAACTGCAGTATAATCAGCAACAGGTCGAGATAGAGGCTGTATGCATACCGTGCGTCGCGGGTGTTCTTTTCCGGGGCGCTCTCGATATGGAATTCACTACGGGTAAGCAGGTAGGCGTAAAGCATCTGCACTACCTTTATGCGTATCAAAATTCGGTTGATCATCAGTTGGAAATGTTCTGCTGTTCGGGGCGGCTCTGGCGCGCTCCGTTTTGACGGGCAAAGTTACGAAAAAATCGCCAACAATCTCAACGTCGGGAGGTGTTTTTTATTCATCCCCCTTTGTCTCAGGGGCTGTATCGCCGGAAGTGCGGGCTATCTGGTCGCGTGCCACCTGCAATGTCGCTTCAAGCCGTTGTCGCTCCACCGCCAGTTCACGGGCGCGGCGTACAGCGCGTGCGTAGGCGTAAGTGTCGGCCAGAGCGTCTACCTGAATTGCCGGAAGTTTGATGGTGCGGGTTGATTTCCCCTCGAATGAAAGGGTCAAGGGATGGCCTGCATGGGCAAGCGCGAATTGGCCGATGGTGTCACTCTGGGCCGGGGAGAAGGTGATGATTTCCCCGCCGTCGATGCGGTAGTTGCTTTCGCCGTCATACGGCACATCCGGGGTAGCTGCTGATGATGTCCCGTCTGACAAATAGATGCGGGTATGGTTCAAGGCCGGTTTTGCCGAGGATACTATATAAAATTCCCCGATCTCCGAGACGCGCCCCTGTATGGCTGTAGTAGACATGAATGATGGGTTATGGCCTTTGGCGGCCACCCAGTATCCTTCGAGCATCCGTGGTGTCTTCACCCATTTGAGCCTCGGTTTCAGCTTGTCGGCCTCCACTTTGTCGAAGGCCATCAGTGAGTCGTTTGTCGAGATCTGTAACAATGTTGCTTTCTCGATCACCTTCGGACGCAATGCCATGCTTTCTTTCTGCAGGGAAATTTCAGCGGGAAACTGTTTCTGGAGAGAGTCGAGCAGCAATGTGGCGCGGGAGTAGTCGGCATTCTCATAAGCCTGCGACGCTCCGTCAAGGAGAGCCTGCGCCTGTGGATCGGTCTTCTGGCCGGAGCATCCGGCAAACAAAAGCAACACGCCGGCAAACGCGGTAGTTGTTTTATTGGTGATATTTGAAGTGTGGGTTGGCATCATGACAGTGTGTCAGGTATTTGTAAAAACAATTCAACAAAACTCATACCTCAAAGGTAGTGAGTTTTGTTGAATTGACCAAATACTATATTACCTTAAATTATGGGCTCTTAACGGAGCACGATCTTTGTAACACGGTTGCCTTGCCGGCAGATATATACGCCCGGGGCAGTTTCATTGGGGTCGACCTTGGAGCCGGTAAGGTTGTAATAGGAGCGGGGTGCGTTGTCGTCAAGGTCCTCGCTGACAGAGTCGACCGCAGAGATGGTCCCGTCGCTGTTGACATAGAAAGAGTCAGTCTCACTGACGCGTCCGGCATGTTTCGCATACACGGTCACAAGGTGGTCCGCGTCGAGTGTAGTCTTGTCGAGAGACCACTCTTTGTCGGCGTTTATAAAGTTTGCCTGGGATACTGCCTGTCTCGGGGAGCCTGAGGGGGTGGTGATGATTTCATCTTTCACCATGAGTTTCCCGTAAGGCACAGTGAAACGTAATGATGACTGTGTGTCATGGATCACGGGAACAACCATTGCTGTATGATCCCCGGGAGTATAACCGATCTTTGTGTCGAAGTGGAAGATGATTTTCTTGCAGAAATCCTTTATATGAGCCACTTCCGCCTCGAAGCTGCCACGGGCATATCTGTTGTCATGCACAATGGCGTTCAGGATCGGCCAACGCTCGAAATTCAGTTTCCGGGATTCGTCGATGAGAGAGGCATAGTAGTCGATCTGTCCGGCAAGGTAATCATAGCTGAGGCCATTGTCGCGGGCCGCTCCCCAGAGGTGTCGCAGTTCCTCGGCTGTCTGTGGATCTGCCATAATTTTGTCTGTGAAGTCCCGGAAGCCTCCGGCCACCGATTCCGTGATTTTGTAGAGATATCCCTCGTTGCCGGTGTATGCCTGGTGATCAAGATACCTGCTGTTGTCGAATGCCACATCGAAGTCCCATGCCGGTCCGCTGTAGATATGGGGATCTCCTTGATCCTTGTACATGTTGAAGCTCCACATGACATCCTTGTTGCCTCCGATCTCGTTTGTCATCAGCAACTGGAGGAATGACTCGACATCAAACATCTCCCTGTAGCTTCCCTCGCCCGACAATTTGCCGTCTCGTACACGTGATGCCATGTCAGAGTAATAGTCGCTTATATATTTCAGGGGAGCGTCAGACTGGAACAGCACATCTTTGTCATCGGGGGCTTTCACCGTGACCGGAATGTTGTATCCTACGGATGTGAACCAGGTGCCCTGCGGCTCCTTGTCGGCATAAGCATCGACTTCGAGGAAATATCCGCCCGTCAGGGCTTCCCCTCCGGCCTGAGCTTCCTCAAGTGTCATCTCATGGATGTTCACGCGGTTCTTGTCGACCTCTTTGGAGTCGGCAAGCTGGTAGCATCCCCGGTATTCGCCGTTGAGGATGACATCGACGGGGGTGCAGAAAGGCACATACTCCATGCCCAACATGCGGGCGATGTCGAATGCCACAAGGTTGCGCATCAGCGTCTTGTCTCCGTAATTGTTGAGCAGCTCCCATTTCTTTTTGTTTGCCTTGGCGGCGGCAAGCGGCTTGTTCTTCTTGTCAAACTTCATTCGCAGGGGGCGTTTGGGGAATGTACGGCTGTAATTGCCCCGTTCTCGGGTGATACCTGACCCGCTGACCAGCGAACCGTCTGAATCTATAACTGTCAAGGTCGCGACCAGGTCATCCTCCTTGTCGGGATCGGCATATTGGTCATGCGGTTCCTCCATGTCGACAGTGTTGAGGATCACAGTAGGCAGGTTGGTGAAGCGGTACAGGTTGGAGTCATCTCCCGCGCCTTTCTCTCCGAAAAAGCGCAGTTCGGCCATTTCGGCATGAGATCCCTCGCTGCCACCTGCTCCATTGCCGCCCTCGGGATTTGTCAGTCGGCGGGGACCTACATAACGGATGTAACGGAACCCGCGTGAACAGGTGATTTCCGCCTCATTCCATTCTCCCGCTCCTTTTGAGCTACGGATGATATATATAGGAAGCGCGTCGGAGAAATCCTCTTTGTTGGCCCCTTCGAAGACACCGAGATTGACTTTCCAGGAGTCGTTGTCTGCTGTCATCCATTTAACTTTACGGATCACATATTGCTCTCCGAGATCGAGTCCGGCCCATGCCCGGTCTGCCCGGACGGCGCGGAAAGCGGTCTCTGCGGAGTTGTCAAAGAGTAGCGGAATGTCGGTCTTGGGGGCGACACCCATTGGGATTCCACCCAGTCCTTCATTGGGATTTACAGGATCAGGCACCGGATCGGGAAGTTCTTCGACATCTACTGTCTGATTGCCCGGAATAAGTTCTATTTTTGTGAAAGTCACGTCATGTCCCTCAAGACACAGTCCATATAGTTTAAGATACTTGACCATCTCCTCGGTGAGCTTCACATTAATAGCGAGGTTGTTGCCTTGTGGCAGGTCGGCGTATATGCCGTTGTTGGTGACGGTGGCATAAAGATGGCAGCTCTCGGATGAGGAATTGGCATCAACCGACCCGTCTCTCTTTGGCGCGTATATCTGAGCCTGCCCTCCGGAGGAGGTGTAAGTGATCACAAAGTCATCACCTGCTTTGATCTCAGAGAAGCGTTCCTTCCCGATGTGATGTTTGTCTCCCCATTTGTTCAGCGCCCAGTTGCCGGAGGCAAGTTCTGAAGGCTGGTGGTCATTGGGGGTGATCAGGGTGAACTCCCTCATTGTGTAGGAGCCGGCATTCTCGAATTTGAAGACTATTTTCTCGACAGTCTTGCCGGAGTCGAACAGGTATGTCGCGCTTTGCGGCTGATTGGTCGCTTCAAGATATGTGCCGTCGGTATAGTTCACATAGACCATTTTGTTGCCGGCTCCGTCGGCGGTCACGTCAATGTGGACTCCTGTGTAACCGTCAAGGGGAAAATCAGAATGGTCGGCAATAAAGTCTATTCCCGCGCCTGCCCAGTCTGCGGTGACATTGACAATGTAGGATCCATCGCTTTTCTTTTCGACCGAAGTGCCGGGCCATTCGGTTCCATTGACCCAGGGCATGACATTGAGATTGTCGGCCGCGGAGAGAGCTAAGGGTGCTGCTCCAAGCAGCACCGCGATTAGCATTTGTTTGATCATGGTTGAAATTGAGTTAGTTTAGGGTAAGGACCGGAAATATCCGATACCACAAAGGTACATTCTTTGTGACCCTGAAACTGATACAATTTTACCAATTCCTTGACCTATTTCTCCAAAACTGGTGGCGGATCGCGCAGGCAGGGGGGGATGGAGATGTCTGTTCAGCGTGTACGCGAGACTTCTTTAACCCCTTTGATGGTCTTGATTTTCCTTACAAGGGCGTTGAGCGAGTCAGTATCCTGCACCCCGACTGTAAGATGTCCTTGGAAAAGGCCGTCGTTGGAGTCTATCGATATCGCGCGGAGCGACATGTTCTTCTCCTTGTTTATTATGGAGGTGATGTTGGTCACAATCCCGATGTCATCCTGCCCCACGACGCGGAGGGTGACACCCATCTGTGAGCCGACTTTGCCCGACCAGCGGGTAGTGATGACACGATAGGGATAACGTTCGCGAATATTGCGTGAGTTGGGGCAGTCGGCGCGATGGATCTTGATAACACCTTCGGCTGACACGAAACCGAAGACGTCGTCTCCGTATATAGGATTGCAGCATTTGGCGAAACGGTAGTTTATACCCTTTATGTCGTTCCCGATGACAAGCACATCATCGCCCGAGGTGTCGGATTCGTCAGGCTGGGCGGTCTGGAGGTTGAACTCTTCGGCCGACACACGCTCGGGATGGCTGTCATGGGGCTGTGTGTCGAAGTTGACATAACGCTCCATGACATCGTTGACATCCAGCCGCCCTTCGGCGATCTCGTTGAAGAAGTCGGTCATGTTGCGGTAGCCCATCTTCTTGACGAGCTTGCTGACGGATGCCTCGTCGAACTCCACTTTTCGGTTCTTCAGTCGGCGCATCAACATCTCGCGTCCCAGCTCGGCCGACTTGTTCTGACGCTCTTTCAAAGTCTGCCGGATCTTTGTGCGGGCTTTAGAGGTGGCCACTATATTGATCCAGTCAGGTTTGGGCGACTGGTTGGCGGAAGTCTGTATCTCCACCGTGTCGCCGCTGCGCAGACGGTAGGTCAGTTTCTCGTTCTTCCCGTTGACGCGTCCGCCGGTACATTGGCTGCCGACATTGGTGTGGATATGGAATGCGAAATCGAGCAGTGTAGCTCCCGCAGGAAGGCGGAACAGGTCGCCACGTGGGGTGAAGACAAACACCTCCTTGTCGTAGATGTCCATCTTGAAATTGCGCATCAGCTCCATCGGCCCGGAATCGACATCCTCCAGGAGGTCACGGATCTTGTTCATCCATGAATCGAGCACCTCCTCGCTTTTTATTCCCTTGTAACGCCAATGGGCGGCAAGTCCTTTCTCTGCCACGAGATCCATGCGGCGTGTACGGATCTGGACCTCCACCCACTTGCCGTCAGGGCCGGCCACGGTGATATGCAACGACTCGTAACCGTTGCTTTTCGGCACTGATATCCAGTCTTTCATACGTGACGGGTTGGGCTGGTACATATCGGTCACGATCGAGTATGCCAGCCAGCAGTCACTTTTCTCCTTTTCGGGAGGGGTGTCTATTATGATGCGTATCGCGAAGAGGTCATAGATATGGTCGATGTCGTTTTTCTGTTTCTTGATCTTGTTCCAGATCGAGAAAATCGACTTGGTCCGGCCTTTTATCTCGAAGTTCAACCCTTGTGACTGCAGCTTCTCGCGCAGGGGGGCTATGAAGGCCGAGATGTATGCGTCACGGCTGTTTTTACGTTCGTTGAGTTGCCGGGCTATGTCTGTGTAGGTCGAGCGGTCGGTATATTTGAGCGACATGTCCTCAAGTTCCGACTTTATGGAATAAAGTCCCAGACGATGGGCCAGCGAAGCGTAAAGGTAGTTCGACTCCACGGCAATGTCGCGGACAAGCCGTTCGGCTGGATGATGGTTGATAAGCTTCATCAGCACAAGCCGGTCGACGATCATCATGATTATCACCCGGATATCGTCGGCAAACGCCATCAGCAGGCGGCGGAAGTTCTCCGATTCCGGGGTAGTGCCGCGTGAATAGAGGGAGGCTACATTCAGCAGTCCCTTTACCATCTTGGCGACATCCGCGCCCCATTCCTCCTCGATTTGTCCCATTGTCAGGAACTCTCCGTCGCAGAGGCGGAAAAGGAGCATTGCCAGAATCACATTGCGGTTGGGGCTGACACGGCGGCAGAAGGCATCGGCGCTCTGCAATGCCCGTATGAGGGAACTGAACCCGAAACGGTCACGGGAGAATATTCCTTCGACTGCTCCACGGGTTATGAGCGATCGCAGCTTACGGTCGGATGCCGGTTCGGTTATCTCGCGGGCTGAACGGCATAATGAGAGATACAGCGATGGCAGTGAGGCCAATTCAGCGTCGTTGAGCTTGTTGGCCTCACGCAGGTTGTCTGGCGGAGCTGCTTTTTCTTTGATGTTGTTTTTGTCTTCCATAAACGCACCCGGGGATGAATTGTGGCTGAATTATTCGCAAAATTAACAAAAATGGTTTAGAATCCAAAACGCAAACAATCCTCGCGGCGCAAATGTTGACGTTTCTACCAAATTTTACGGATGACGCGTCTGACCACCATGCCGCTCAGCAGTGTGAGCGACAACATGGCGGCTGTCATTATGCCGATGGTCGGCCAGACCGAAGCACTCCCCATCCCCAGGGCTGAAAGTTTCGTTTCCCATAAACCGGAAGCCACGGCTGTCGCGGTGGTGGCGAGAAGTGTGACCGAAAGGTTTACAATGAGAATCAGTCGTATATAATACCCGGAAAGTTCATTCGGGGAATAACCGAGGTTTATCAACCCGGCAAGGGTCGGCCTGCTTTTCTGCAACAGGAGGAATATGCTTAGGATAAGCAGTCCGACAGACAGCAGGCATATGAGTATTCCGATTGCCATCACGGCCCCGGTGGTGATCCGCAGGAAGTGACAGAGCCGCCCTTGTGCCTCCCCGTCACCCGATTCCTCAAGACCTTTCGATTCGAGATACCGGCTGATTTCGGGGTTGCCCGGATCATGAAGACGAGTTATAACCCGGTTGGGTGAAGGCTCTGTTGTCGGTGAAAAGCGTTTGTTGGCCCAGCGGACAAATTCTTCCGGGACAGCGATGGTGTTAAGACGTGAGGAAAAACCGACGATTCTGCCCGGTAAAGATTGTGACAGACCGTTGCCGCTGACGGTAACTTTCAACGGAGCCATTGAGACAGTGGTTTCGTCAAGGATCGGCAGTCCTCTGGCCGGGGCGAATCCGAAGTTGTAAAGGGCGAGATAGTCGCGTGGAAGTATAATCGTCACTTCCGGGTCTTCCGGGTCGAAACCCCAGTCTTGTGGTCGGATGTCGAGATATCCCTCCGGGATACCTTCAAAAAACAGAGCGGTGGAGAATCCGTGTCCGCCAAACGACAGCCCTACAGTCACATCGAAGCCGGCCGGGATAAATGGGGCTGCTCCGTCAGACCACGGCTGTCCTGCGAGATCTCCAATTTCTGCAGCTGTTATTCCTTGTTCCGTTCCTCCGAAAAAAGATGGCTGGGTTTTACGGGAAACGACCATATATCGTGCCGCTCCGAAAGGGTCCTCTCCGTCTCGGCCGGCATCCTGTGAGACATCCCGGTAGAACTGGAGCGCGATGCCGACGATGAGCAGTCCGACGAGGTTAGCCACTGCGTACGCTCCGATTTGCCAGTGGTTTATATTGGTTCTTAAAAGTTTCCAGACCATCATGGATGTGTTGTAGTGAAAAATTCCCTGTTGGTTGTCATAATGAGAGGATCTCACACCCCGGCAGCTTAAGGTCGTTTCCTACGGAGGTGACAATGACGGTCGCGTTGTTGCGCTCCGATTCCTGCTCTACAAGTCGCGCTGCAGCTTGGTTGGCATTGTCGTCGAGATGGCTTACCGGCTCGTCGAGGATAAGTAGGCTGAATGGCTGGCACAGGGTTCTGACCAATCCGACGCGTTGTTGCTGACCGATGGATAGCTTTCCGGCAGGACGGTCTGCGAATGCGCCCATTCCGACAGCTTCCAGCATTGCCATGATTTGGGGCTTGGTCTTGCAGTCGGTCATCCGATTCTTCAGAAGAATGTTTTCCATCACTGTCAGCGGGGCGAAAAGACCTGTCTCCTGTGGAAGATAGGCGATGGATTCGCGCCGCAATTTTATCCAGTCGTTTTTAGACAGACTGTCAGCCTTTCCTCCCGCGACAGTCATAGTGCCGGCGTAATCGGTACGTGCTCCGTAGAGATAGGCGCAGAGAGATGACTTCCCTTTCCCTGACTCGGCCCGGATCATGTATCTGTGGCCGGGCAGGAACTCCCGGTCCTCGGTCAGCCATATCTCCGAGTCGGAATGCAGTCTCTTTTCGGGAATGAAGACTGCCGGAAGCATGTCATTCAATATTATCGGGGTTGCAGATCTCATTTTGTCCCGATGATGAATGGCAGCACATTCCGCAGTGTCGGGATGGAGCCGATTGTTGACAACATAGGGGCTGAATTGCCATAGAAAGCCAGTTTCGCGTGGATATGCCCGGTGGTTACTTTGAATGTGAGCGACGCGCCGCAAGGGAGGCCGGTCGCAGTGCGTAAGGAGCTGTCTACGGGTATGTCAATTATGACGGCGATCCTCGCCCCCAGGAAGTCCTGGGTGAACGGGTTGGAATTGCCGAAACTTGCCTGACCGTTGCCTGATTGTATGAAATAGCCGTTGACATAGCCGTATGAGACGGATGCGTCCCCCCGGTTGACAGTGTAGCAGTCTGTTGTCGGATCGAAACTGGCCACGCCGTTGGTGATCTGATGCATATGAGTCATAGCCTTGTCACCTTCGGCTTGCGGCATCTGTGATATGGCAGCGAAGTTCCACACCCTGGGTGATAAGAGGTTGTCCTCGGTGATAGTTCCGGCCGGACGTGCATACCAGAGGGTGGTGCCGCTTTTAGACATGGCGACATCGCCGGGAAAATATCTTTTCATGAGGTCTTCAATTCCGAAAAGTTTCGCGTCATCTCCTTGTAGTCCGCTGGCGATGACAATGGAGCTTCCTCCCGGAACAAACTGGAGAACATCAGGATCGATTTCTCCGGCGATTTTTGCCCCGATCGAGTCGAGTTCCCCGTCAGGGTGCATTGCCGAGAGGTCAACGACAACAGAGCTGTGATTGAACCTCAGGGATGTACAGAGCCATAGGCCGGACATCTTCTTGCCGAAGATGTCGCCGGCGCGGCGCGCTGAGCGGATGGCATTGTCTGATGACAGGAATTCCTTTATACCCACCATCTCGGCAATGACTTGGCCTTGTCCGCTGTTGCCTACAGATTTGACGGTGGCTTCATCAGGCGCGATCACGCATAAACTGTTGGAAAGGGCAATCATCCGCTTGCCTACGGCGTATGCGTCATATCCGTCGAAGTCATTGTCGCGGAAGGGTTGAAGCGCCTCTTCGAGTTGCTCACGGGAATTTACTTTCAGAATAAGCCCGGTGTATCCGTTTGATGCGGTGAACATGACGACGTTATGGGTGTCAACACCCTTGTCTCCGCGAGATACAACTGCCGAGAGGGGCCGCAGCAGGTCGGGGGGCAGGAACATTGCGACCGCTTCCTCCGACGCGTGAGTCATACCGTTGTCATCGGTGAGGGTGTTTGCTCCGTTGGCCTCGGCTATTTCATCGAGGTTCATCACGGTTATCTGTGTGGCTCCGGCCGGAACCGCTTCTACAGGATCAGAGATTTCTTGCCTGCCGCAGGATGAGAATAAAACCAAGGCGGATATCAATGCCGCCAGATGTTTTGTGAGGTTGAGTGTCATCGTCGTCCTTTCGCTTTGTCGGCGTGTCGGGAAGCATGCTATCCCGATGCCGGCGATTGATGGTGCAAAGTTACACACCTTTTTTATAATATTTAACAACCAAAAGACCGAATATTTCAATCAGGCGATGATTTATGTTTTGTCGTCGGGTTAGTTTGACGTATCTTTGCAATGTATATATAATTGGAATATTCGATTAAATGTTAAAAACTATTTGTTTATGGCTTTTGAAGTAGGTAAACTTTACACTTTCAAAGAGAATGAATTTGAGAAATCGAGGGAATCGGGTAAGCTTGTGTTCAAAGTGCGTGATCCGGCTTCGGCGACCCCTTATATTGTCAAGCCTTTTGAGTTCCAGATCACAGACATACCAGATAAGATAGTCTGTGTATACAAAGGTAATGACAGGTTTGAGCAGGACCAGAATTCCGTTGTCCCGGAGCTATATGAGGTAGGGAAAGAATACCGTTTCAGGGTAATGAGGCAAGACAATAATGCCGCCGCCCATGTCTCGATAAGGGATGATGCGAGAGGATTGACATTTTTCCCGGTAGATCTGGGAAAAGTCAAGTTCGAACGTTTTCAGCGCATAACCTGCAAGGTGGTGTCTACCGAAAATGGTCAGCTAAGATTGGAATATGTAAAGGAAAAAGAAGCCCCGGCGGCAAAGTTCGCTCTATCTGATGTGAAAAATCTCCGGGGAGCGAGGATCCTCTCTTGGACAGGCTTCTTTAAACGGTTGATGGCCAATCCGGTCTTTGATGACGCGCGTTCCCGTTTCGATGAAGGTAATCCGGAATGGCTGCTGACGGCGATGGAAGCGGTAACCAACAATATCCCGATGTGGTTCAGGAGCCACGGCGGTTTCCGTGTGACGTTGTTAAGACAAGTCAAGGATCTCGCTCTGAGTCTTATAGAGCGGTCGGAATACCTCAATGTCTTTCCTGTCGAGGAACGGCGTGTCATGCAGTCGCGGCTTTCGGGTGTGATCCTCGATTGCGAGGATTTTCTTCATGCCGCCCGGTTGATGAGGCAGGGGGAGGATGTCGAATTCATCACCGAGACGCTGGCCTCTTTGCGATCCACCGGCTGGCTCTACAAGCCGGAGAAAAAGATGAGGCTGATGATGGCTTTGTTCACATTGAATAACTCGTATGTCCATGACTACATATGGGAGATATTCAAGGTGATCCGCGACCATCATGCCGACAGCCGTTTTATCGGAGAGTTTGCCGAGGGATTCATCATGATGCTCCAGATATTCATAGACAATGAGAGCAAGTTTGTCAATACTTCGAGCCACGACGCGCTCAGGGAGCTGATCGAAGCTATCGCCATACAGCTGCTCCTGACCCAGAACAAGGAATACGCGCGATGGAATCTATACCGCGGCCGGTTGTATACACTGGCTATGCTGCTCATCGGAAAACCTGTTGAGGCTTTGGCCGAGAAGGCGTTCAATGCTTTGACTGAAAACCTTGACATGCCGTTGGAGTATTCTTGGAAAGACCTTGATGATGTCAACCGCCTTTGTCATGCCAATCTTAGCGGTATTGGCCGCGTGGTGTCTGGGGCGACGCGTCAGAAATCCATAAGTTCTTTTGAAGGACAGAATGCTTCGCTGACCGTAAGCTGTGGCAGAATGCAGGTCGCTCCCGTTGCCATTGGCTCTGCCACCAAATCCGCCATTTCCCTCCCGTTGTCGAAAGACACGGCTTTTTCTGTCCTGCTCAATGGACGGTTAGAAGGGCGTACATCAGCTGACGACCGTAATTTGTCTCACCACCATGCCATGTGGCGGGAGCTGGAGAGCAGTCTCTTTGATCCCGATCAGAAGACTGTCGCCAACATCTTGCCGAAAGTATCGGAGAGCAAGAAACTCCTTCCGGTGATGGATGACGAGGTGACGTTCAGGGTTGTCGGGCGCGAGGAATGCGACCAGTTCACATTCAGTTGTGAGATAGAGGATCCTGTCTATCAAGGTAGCGGGGTGATAAACACCCGCGACATAGTGCTTTATCCTGTCTCCGCTTATCCTGACACATTCTGGCGGAAGGAGGGGCAGATGCTTTTTCGCGGGCGAGTGATAGGGGTGTTGCCTGACGGGCGTTTCCGCCTTTCCATGGAAAAGGAGGTTGACGAGGAGATACAGCGGCTCGCCCAGGAAGACCGTAATGATGAGGTACAGATGGAGGCGGTGATCACCAGGGATCTTGGTGAGTCATGTCTGGCAGTCTCAGATGGAGGTTATCCGGTGCTTATTTACAAGAATGGGGAGAGTCTTCATCAAGGACAGAAAGTAGTGGTGATGGTCAATGATATCGGGTGGAACAAGAAAAGCGACAAGCCATATATAGCTGCCCGTTTTGTCGATTACGCCGAAAGGAACAATCCTGTCGACAACTATCATGCGGTCAGAGACAATTTCCATTATCTTCTTATTGCCGTGAGCGGAGGGCGCGTATGGTCTCCACCGGCAGAAAAAGCGGAGATTGCCGAAGAGGTGGAGACGGTGGAAAATGTCGGGGAGGTGCCTGACAATTACCTGACGCCTGAAGCTGTCAACGGCTTGTCGCGCCTTCTTGACGCTATGGCTTTTGTCTCGAGGGATGACATAACCGAAACCTACACGTTGCTCGCGGCCGCGCGGTTGTTGGCGTTGCTGACGGGAGACACATACCGCGCCCAGTTTCTGGGGCTCAAACAGTCGATGGTCGAGGGGTTGTCGCGGTTCGTGATAGACGGGCGCGTGGATCGGTCCGGTGTGGCCGAACTTGAGCGCAGGGTGAATCAGTTTCCCGGAAACGACTCCGACCTGTCGAGACGGATGGAGATCCTGAAAGTGCTGTCTACGCTCGATTCGCCGGCGATGGGTGAGATTGTCACGCTTCCTGATGACAGGGATTCGTCGCTCATAGGATCATTGAGGCGCATGGTGGTTTCTTATAATATGCTCCGTGGGCTCAAACTGAATTCGTTGCGTCAGGAGCTGAAGAGGTCGATATATGATTTGCTCAACCTTGAGATGCCTGATATAGATGTGTCGCGTGTGAACGCTTCGGAAGACCAGTTGCATGAGTTCAAGGAGTCTCTGATCTATCCTGCGGGCAACAACATGAAGCCTGACGAGAAGAAGCAGGGGCTGGAGATTGCCCAAGTGATATGCGGCATGTTGAACTCTGAGGGTGGGACGTTATATATCGGAGTCGCCAATTCCGGGGTGCCGCGTGGCCTCGTGAATGACTTTGTCTATATAAACAATGGTTTCGAGGAGTATGATATGGAGGATGTCAAGGATAAATTCAGCTTGCGGTTCTGTAAGGTGCTTAGAGACCAGTTCGGACTGACGATAGACGGCAGGCAGGTATATCCGTCGCTCGTGTCGCTTGAATTTGACGACATTGATGATCATTGTTTTGCGGTTGTCTCCGTCAAACCTTTCCCGGGTTTGGTCAGGATGGCTGATGGAGCTGTTTTTGTCCGTCAGGACACCTCGACTCTCCCGGTCAAGAAGAAGTCGGATCAGGCCGCGCTTGAAAAAGTCAGAAAATCGATGAAATTTTAAAAAATGGCAATAATGAATATGAATATAGTCAGAGGCTGTATCGCGGCCACATTCTGCGTGGCGGCATTCGGCGGAGTTGAGGCGCGTGAACTGGTGATTCTCCAGACAAACGATACTCACAGTCAGATAGATCCTACAGACAAAGGTTATGGAGGTGTGCAACGCCGGAAAGCGTTTGTCGACAGTGTCCGCGCGGCGCGGCCCGACGTGTTGCTCGTCGATGCGGGTGATGCGGTACAAGGCACACTCTTCTTCACCCTCTATGGTGGAGAGGTAGAGATGAAGGCCATGAATGAGCTTGGATATGACATCGCCATACTTGGCAACCATGATTTTGACAATGGGATGGATGCAATGGCGAGGAATGTTGGGATCAGCGATGCCGATTGGCTGGCGACGAACTACAAATTCGCGGATCCGGAAGTGGCTCGCCTGTTCAAGCCTTTCAGAATATATGATTATGGCGATAAGAAGGTTGGTTTTATCGCTCTTAATCTCGATCCGGAAGGTATGATCGCCGACGGTAATGCCGAAGGGGTGACATATCTTGATGCTGTGGATGCGGCTAACGCCGCTGCCTGGTGGTTGAAAAACCAGGAGGGAGCGGATGTCGTGGTCGCTGTCTCCCATTTAGGTTATGAGAATGTGCCTTCACCATCAGATCAGGATATAATAAGGAGGACTAAAGATATAGATGTCGTGCTCGGAGGGCATTCCCATACTCTGCTTTCTCCGGGATCAGGTCGGGAATGGATTGTAAACGCCGTCGGGGATTCGGTCCTTGTAACCCAGAACGCCAAGTCCGGGGAATATATTACGGAAGTGACCATTGATCTCGACAGTCTGGATTCCAAGCTTCCTTCTTACCGGCAGGTAAGGCTTGGAAAGGAATATGACCGTCAGGCCGATGAAAACCTTGTCGAATTGATTGCTCCTTACAGGCTCGGTGTGGATGAACTGATGGGAAAGGTGATAGGAAAATCTGCCCGTGAGTTGCCCAATGACCGTCCCGGCCTGTTGAATTTTGTCAGCGATTTTGTCGAGAAACGAGGAGGGGAGCTGATTGGTGAGCTGGTTGATCTGGCGTTGATGAATGTCGGCAGTCTGCGTCGTGGATTGCCTAAAGGCGACATAACCCAGGGAATGATCATCTCCATGCAGCCATTCACAAACAAGGTGCTTGTTATGGAATTGTCCGGCAAAGACCTGCTGGAGGCTATGGATGTGTTCGCATCCCGTGATGGGGACGGCATTAGTGACGCTGTCAGGGTGGTATATGATCCGTTGACACATAAGGCTGTCTCTGTTGCCGTTGATGGGAAACCGGTCGATCCTGACAAGACCTATCGCGTCGCTACTATAGATTATCTTGCCGGAGGAGGAGATTACATGGTGCCTTTAAAACGCGGGAATGTCATAGCACGGTCCGAAAATATAGTTTATGATGACCTCATAAACTATATTAAGGAGAATTATTCCAAAAAGAAAATCAATCCATCCGATCAGCTCCGGTTCCGTCCTATCGATGGATTATAGGCTTGTCTGTGCGCTTCTGTGTGCTTATATATGAGGCAAACAGGAAAAAGTCGTTGAAAAATTTTGTGGTTTCCAAAAACTGTTGTAAATTTGCAGCCACAAAACCAGATATAAGGTTGGTTCGCTAGCTCAACTGAATAGAGCATCTGACTACGGATCAGAAGGTTACAGGTTTGAATCCTGTGCGAATCACAACGGCTCCCAAGCGTGGGGCGGAATGAAATCGATGGTTCGCTAGCTCAACTGAATAGAGCATCTGACTACGGATCAGAAGGTTACAGGTTTGAATCCTGTGCGAATCACAAAGCTCCCAAGCGTGGGGCGGAAATGAAATCGATGGTTCGCTAGCTCAACTGAATAGAGCATCTGACTACGGATCAGAAGGTTACAGGTTTGAATCCTGTGCGAATCACAAAAGAGGCTTCGATATTGTCGAGGCCTCTTTATTTTTTCTGTTTTCGAGGAGGCTCGGCTTATTCGATGGTATTGGTGTGTTGACCTCCATCCATATAGAAAAGCATGCTGAGTTTGCTTGGAAGTTGAATAATGGTTGGATCTCTTACTGATTTTAGCTCCGAGGTGTAGTATTCATATATTATATGTGGGGTGTTGTTGGATTTTGAGCGAGGAAGGTGAAATCTTGTGTTATTATATTTGTGTATCGACGGGGTGCCGTTGTTTGGAGGTGTGGTTGTTGGGTGTGGGTTTAAAAAAACTTGTCACGCAATGTGATACCGGAAATAGTCTGGTTTATACATGTTTGCAAGCGTGTTTTATGGAGATGTCGGGGTTTTGTAGAAAAAAACATTCAAAAAAGGTGTCGAAAAATTTGGTGGATTCGGAAAAAGTGTCTACCTTTGCACTCGCTTTTCGGGACGGAGGTTCCGGGCGGGCGGCCAGAAAGGATGAACGCCTG
>JAETNS010000026.1 GCA_021772015.1 Prevotellaceae bacterium
CTTGCGTGTCTTTTGCCAGGGTTTCATAGGCTTCTCGGTTTTCCTCGATGATCTTATCTGCAACTGAGAGGAGATGCTCTGTGCGCTTCTCCTCAGAGTCAAAGATGCCAAGGTCAATGATCTGCTGGATGGCCTTAATTGCCTCATCATAGGGCAGCGGATGATTCTGGAAGTAGTTGGTGATCGTGTCATAGTCCTGCCTGTAGACGCCCTTGTCGAGGATCTCCTCCAGCAAAGAGGAGATGCTGACGCCGGGCTGGGCGGATGGGCAGATGGTCATCTTGGCCCGATGGGCCCGGACTTCCTCCACGAGCGTACCGAATGCGTCATCCATGACCACCTTGGGCATGAGCATATAGATGTCATAGATGTGCCGGGAATGCCGCTTGATCTGCCCCTCCAGATAGTAGTCGCACAGGGCGAACACCTTGTCGATCAGGGTCCGGTCCAGGGTCTGTACCGTCATCGTAAAGGGCTGTAGACCATACTCCTCGACGACTTCAGCATTCTCCCTCATGAGGAACTGGTAGACCAGGCTGTCCACCGTCTTCTGCTCTGTCGGGAAGGCGATGGACCCAAGGGCGGTCTCAAGCATGACGCCAGCAGAAAGAGCCTCGGTGGGATAGCTGGCGAGAGGAGTGTAGGAGAAGGTATAACGATTATAGTCCCTGCGGCTCCGGGTATCCTCCCAGTCGGAGATGGGAAGTCCCAGTTCCTCGCTGATGCTGAGAATGATCTCGTTCTTAAGGCGCTTCCGCTGCCCCTGAGAGAGGTTTTCGGAGAAGGTGATGTCGATATCCTCGGAGAACCTATCGATGGCGTGGTGGCACTTAGAAAGCGATGTGCCGCCCTTAAACACGCACGCCGGCGCACGCTCAGAAAGAAGCTTGAGGATCATGGTCACATAATAGTCCTTCTCCACGATCGGGACTGGCTGTCCCAAGGCTGTGGCGGCGGACATCACTGCCTCTCGGAAGAGGTCTTTGTCTTCATGCAAATACATCATATAACCTCAAGTCATAGAAGTTTTTATAGACTTTCTCAGGGAAGAGGGCGATATACCGGTCGATGTCCTGTTTGGTAATGCCGTAGGTCTTTGCAAGCTGCGACAGCCGGGCAGAGACCTCTTCAGGACTGCCATCCACATACTCCTCATAATCCTTCAGAAAGTCAAGGAACTGAAGTACACGCCGGTTCTTGCCCGTCACTTCCGTCCGGGGACGCCGGAGGGCAATCTTCCGGCCAGCCAGAGAGACAACTCGGTAGTTCCCGCTGGCATAGTTTGAAACGATCTCCATGGTGTAGGGAACCTGCGTGGTGAGGCCAAGCATATTGGACAGCGTGAAGCCAGTGTAATATCCATCGATCTTTCCGCCACGCTCAATATACTTGTAGCTGGCAACAACCTCGGGGGTGAGGCCTGTGCTGCCTTTGAGCCGAGACTCTGACGGCAGGTAGTACACCCCATTATCAAAGCGCCTGAGCTTTCCTGTGTCACAGAGCTTTTTGAACATCGCCCGGAGCGTGTTGTCGTTTACAGAGGGGAGCTTGACATCTGTCAGGAAGATAGGCTCGTTGGGTTTGTAATTGGTCGTCAGATACTCGTAAAGCATAGAGGATCACCACCTAACAACAAAAGTGGACAGAGCAGGTCAAATTCTGTTGTGTTGATTATAACATATGTGTACTGCCGTTGTCAACATCTGTTGTACCTACTCGGCATCTTCCTCGCCGCCAACAGGTGGTTCTGGATCGGGAGCGGTCATAGCTGCAAGGAGGGCTATGTCGGTGTTGTCCTGGAGCAAAGTGATCACAGTATGCATACCGCCCAGGCATGATTCAAACTCGTGGACAAAGCGAGCATCCCGGGCAATCTCAGAAATACTCCTCATGAGGATGGCGTCTGCTGCGTGGGAGAGGACTGCTTCCGCAGCAGTCTTGAGGCCGACACGGTCGGGATACTCCCAGGAGGATAGATCATAGCTCAGGCCAACGATCTGGTAGTCATGCTCCTTGGCGTACTTGATCAAAGCGGCGAAGGGCGTGCCTTTGGCCGAGGCCGATAGCTCAAGCTCTTTATCGTATTCGCTTCGAAGGGAAGAAAGAAGCGCATCGAGGTCAATGTCGTCCCCATACAGATCCAGTAGCTCTGCTCGCACACGATCTTCGGGAATTACTGCGCTGGATCTCCCATATAGCCAAACCCTTTTCATGGAGAATGCAACTCCTTCCAGACATATTTTACCATTATTCTTTTGATCCGACAAGTCGAGACTCACGTTCTCTCCTCTCACGCAATGCCTCAGCTCGCCTCAGGACTTCATTCTCGTCTGAGATGAGTTTTGTGCTCATCTTCCAATACACCTCCTGGGAGATGACGCCTTCTTTGAGAAGGAATTTGTTGATGTGCTTCATGCAGGCGATCTTATATACCTCAGACAGGATCGCCTTGTCCTCGTCATTCAGCACTGGGCTCACCTTTCCTTCCGTCAGGGTCCAGGATGTAGTCAAAGAGATCTCCGGGCTCTTTGAGACACCACTGCATCTTCCCATCGCTGGACCAGATCATGTAGTCCGGAGCCCCTTCATAAAGCCACCAGCTGATGTAGTCGAACTGATCGTCCAGCGCCTCCTTCAGAACCGCCAAAAGGGCTTCATAGTACTTATTGCCGGTGCCAAAGACATAGTGACCATCGCCAACAAGCTGCAGGGCCTTCTCGAACTTCTCATTGATCTCACCCTGCTCCTGAATGAGCTTGAGCGTTTGGCAGAAGCATTCTTTTGAGATGCCGGGACACTTACTTTTTTCCATGATCCGCTCCTCCTTGATCGCTTTCCGGGGTGATTTCAAAGGCCTCATAGAGTTCTGTGCGCAGATCATTTATCGACTCATCGATGATACGTTGGATGCGCACCTCCCGGGGCATTTGGAACCACTTGTTCTTAAATGCATTCTTTCTTTCCAGATAGGTATCCTTGTCAGTATCTCCGGATGCATACCAGTCATAGTCGTGGATGAGGTCAAGCACATCCCAAATGAGCTCAGAGATCTCCCTGTCCTCAAAAACATTCCACGGCTGTCTGGCCATTCCAAAGATCTCATCCTTCAAGCTGGAATCCACATGGCAAAAGCGTCCACCACTCATGCTGACTCTCCTTCCTTTAGTTGAGGCAGGACGATCTCCTGCCAGGTGCATTTCTCTGCCAGCTTTTCCGGAGCATCATCAGGAAGGTTCATAAACGAGATCACATTCTGTCCGGGGAACCAGGTGCTGCAGTAAGCGGGTACGACACCCTCCGGAACGATTCCGATCAGTTCTTCGCCGGTGACACGCTGAGCCAAGATGTCGCCATCCCGGAGGAAAACGGGGAGGTTCTTTGCCTTGAGGGCCAGGTAGATCTTGATGGTCTCAATCGTTCTCGATACCGCTGATCCTGCCAGGATGAGACTATAGCCAGTATCCTCATAACAGACATACAAGCTGATGTGAGTGCTATTTCCGCCCCTGCAGATCTCCCAGGGATGGCCGCCATGCCGATCCCTGTTTATAAGCCACTCATGAAACTCTTCGGGGGAATCCGGGTTTATCTCAGATAGGCCATCATCCCGTCCATCTGCATATTTCTTATACTGCTCCTGAGGGCTCTGCCCCTTCACAGCATACCCCAAGGCCTTGTACCCGATAGAGCAGAAGGTGTAGAAGTCATTGGCCGTCATGGAGCGCAGCTGGCCCGGAAGCTCCTCCAGGTCGGCCGGCTGCCCTTTGATGGCACTGAGGAACCGATCTACCTGCTTCTGTGTCAGATCCTCAAAGAACTCATCCCTGAGGTCCGGATACAGAGCCCATAGGTCACTCCTTTTCACCGTTCCAGCCTTCTGCCTGATGGGAAGCTCCCGACTCACAAACTCAGCATAAGACCCTTGCCTCATCATATCGATCGTACGCTTCAAGGCGGTCAAAAGCCAATGGACAAGGTCGGTGACATCGTATGGGAAACCGCAAGGTTCCTGCCTGGGGTTGATCTCGATGATCTGCTTGTGATTGAGGATAATGCCCTTATAGCCGTTTTCCGGATCATCCAGCAGGACACAGTGGAACCAGTCCAAGGGCGTGGGGAAGTGATGCTCCCACTCTGCGTGGAGCTCCTGGGGGGTCTCAGGATACCCGCTGTCAAACATCATTTCCCAGTAAAGCTCAAATGGGCCCCGGTCGGCCGTCAGATACAGTTCCCGGGCAGCAGAATTGCCCATGGGGGCGATCTCCTTTGCAAGAGAGAAGATCTCATCGAGAAGCTTCATGCTGCTCTCGGTATAGGTGGCAGAGAAGTTGTAGTGGCCATAGTCAAGATTGGAAAGCCAGCGGGCGGTTTTGCGGATCTCTGGTGCCTTCAGGACATAATTGGGATCGGTCACATTCTCCAGGGAGTAGAAGATCTCCATGTCGTCCAGCCTCAGGCAGCACAGTCTACCGTGAATGCCATACTCGTTGCCGACATAATTGGGATAGCCGCTACCGCAGTCGATGTGGATGATGTTGGCCTGCCTATCATGGAACAGCACCATTGGGCTCTCATCCAGCATATGACATGTTGGGGTATGACCCATGATGATGGTGGTGCCCTCATCGGCCGAGCGGAACAGGTTCCGGTTCCATACAGCGAAGTCACGCTCGCTGTTGTATTTCCCGTCCGAGTCCCTATACCAGGAGATGGGCGAAGCGTGGACCAGGAGATACTTCCTCCCCTCAACCTCGATCTCCAGATTCAAGGGCAGCTCCTTCAGATATTGGAGGATACGATCTTGCTCCGCATTGGTAAGCTGCTGGAAGTCATAGTGCGTGATCTGGCCCCCATTGTCATACCACAGCCACATCTCCTTGCTCCTGTCGTCCTGTCCCTCATCATTCTCCGGGGCCGAGAGCGCATTGAGCATCATTACCTCATGATTGCCGAGAAGCATTTGGACATTTGGCATATCCATGATCCGCTGGAGAAGCTCTATTCCATCGGGATGCCGGTCAATGACATCGCCGAGGATATAAAGAGTATCTTCATCCCGTAGAGCAATCTGTTCCAGGATGGATTCAAACCTTCGCTTGTTACCGTGGATATCGGACATCACATATTTCATGCTGTTTTCTCCTTGCTTGGAAGTATTTTCTTTTCATTTTGGATTATGTGTGTTATCATTCAGGTAGTTGATCTACCCGGGAGGGATTACATATGGAACTGAACATGAGTGATTTTGTGCCCGTCATTCCTGCCCCAAGCGCCATCTGCAGGAAGACGATTCATCTTGAGTGTCCGTTTGACGAAGAAATCATGGGCATTCAGCTTTTCATATACCAGGGCGAGCTGGTGGAGTATCGCAAGAACCCTGATGAAAGCATAAAGCCCACGTTCCTTCGGGAGCAACCAGAACTCGAAGGGATCGCAGTTCTTCATGACCATATGACGTTGTGGCTCAGTCAGGAGGCCTTTGCCGAAAGCTTCGTTCAGCTTCCCAAGGAGCCACCTGGACTGGCTTACTGCTCCTTGGATAAGGCAATGGACCTGGGCGTAGATGACCTGATGGTGTTCGACTTCAAGAGCAAGACGCTCCTGCAGGTCGGCTCGCTGGCCAGAGACCCTTCGTTCAATCCCGCTGTGGCAGAGGCATTCCACAAAAAGTACAATATGGAGAACTACGGGATTACTTGGGTTGGGCTCACCGAATATGATAAATGAAGCTGGGGAGGGCGCTATGTACAGCACCCTCCTCGCTTTCATCATAAAGGGAGAAAACCAGGCAAAATGGCGGATTGGGGGCCTCTTCATGCCTAATTTCCAAAATTTGGTACTGGACAGCGACCCGCTTTTCTGTTATAATTTTATGGCCTATCCGGGTATAGCTGAGGTGGTACAGCGCCACATTTGGGATGTGGAGATCGTGCGTTCGAGTCGCACTACTCGGACCAAGTCCCTTGCAGGGCCTCTGAACCAGCAGGTTCAGAGGCTTTTTCTATACCTGGATATATCGGGACCAAAGCAGTAGTTGGGTTTGGCAAGCTATCTCCACCCTGCAGATCGGTGCCGGAGGCAGCGGCCATGAACATGTCTATCTTCTCAGCGGTGGAAACCTGCATTTCGACGGTCACATGGGTATAGGTGTCCAGGGTAAAGCTGGCGCTATAATGGCCGAGCATATTGGCGACAGTCTTTACATCGGCACCGCTTTGGAGGGCCATGGTCGAAAATGTGTGGCGCAAATCGTGGAACCTCACATTCTCCTCCACCCCTGCCATGGCAAGCATTTTCTTGTGCAGTCGGATTACCGCCTCCGGAGACCAGTAGCTGTTCGTTCTTGGAGAGGGGAACATCAGAGGGTTGTCCGGATGCTTTTCATGCTCCATGATCAGGAGGTCAACCGTGTGCTGAGGGAGAAGGATAGTGCGTATGGAGTTGTCCGTTTTCGGCACGGATATGACAAGTTCACCACCGTGGCGGGCAACCTGCTTATTCACCGACAGAAGCCGAGTCTCAACGTCCAAATCAGACCACAGCAGGGCCAGGAGCTCCCCCCGACGAAGGCCGCTGGTCAGTTCCAGGTAGAACATTTCATAGAAGCCCAGGCTTCGGGCAGCCTCCAAATACGGCCCGATTTTGTTGTGCGGGAGCACCTTCATCTCTCTCTTTTCCTTCTTGGGCACTTTACAGTTGTCGCATGGATTGAAAGGGATCAGGTGTTCTTTCACTGCGTGCTTGAGAGCTCCGCTCAGGACCAGATGAGCATGTTTGACGGTACTTGCAGAAAGCGGCTGATTGGTGGCTTGCCCGTTGCCGTTGAGCCTACCACGCTCCTTCATCTGATTGTAGAAGGTCTGGATCTGAATGGAGGAGAGCCGGGACAGCTTGATATTTCCAAGAGCTGGGATAATGTGGTTTTCAATCATATTCTCATAGTTTTCGGCAGTGCCCAGCCGGATGTTGGGCTTTGCGAATGACTCATACCAAAGCCTGAGCCATACTGCCAGCGGTTGATCACCGTACCCAACTCCTCGCCGGTAGTATGGGCCCTTGTTGTCCTGAATAAGCTGTGCCAGCTTATCCGCACATTCCTTCCTGGTCTTGGCGAAGACATACTTCATGATGCTCTTGCCCGTCAGGATATTATACCCAACGATGTAGCGGCCCTCCCATCTTCCATCGACACGCTTCCTGATACAGCCTTCGCCATTGCCTCGCCTTTTTCCAGCCATCCTACATCACCACTTCTTCTGAATCTGCTCATCGATCCACGCCAGGAACTTCTTTTTATCGACATAGACTCGATGAAGTAAAACGGTATGGGGGAACCCTTCCAGCTTGAGGAGCCCATAGGCCTTACTCACGCTGCAGCCAAGAAACATGGCCACATGAGCCATTGTCAGGACATCCGGTAAATCCTCCGCATGGAAGATGCGCTTGATCTGTTTCTCTTCCATACCATCACCTGCCGGTATAGAAGATGGATTCCTTCTCCTCAATCTGCTTATCAAGCCAGGCAAGGAATTTGTCCCGATGTACGAAAACACGCTTGCCTATCCTGAAGGAGGGGAAGTCGACTCGCCGAATGAGGTCATATATCTGAGACTTACCTACACCGATAAAACCGGCAACCTCAGTCGCATTGAGAATCATCGGAAGCTCCTCGGGGCTCTTATACTTGCAGCTATTCATGATATTTCCTCACTTTCATCTTCTGTTATTTATGAGAAGAGAGGAGGGACACTGTCCAGGCAGTGCCCTCCTGCTCTCCAGATTACCTTGCCTCGCTGTAAGCGGCATCAATGACCTCACTGGGCGGCACCCGGACAAACTGGCTTTGCACCTGGGCCACAGGATAAAGAGGCTGCTGGGCCAGGCGATAGGACATAAGCATCTCTTCTGGATCGACGACAGAGGTTTTCTTCCTCGGCTCCATCGGATGGGCCAGGTTGAACACGAGGGCCCCCTCCTCAGGCCAGGGAACAGAGCGGAACCGGCGGATCGTCTTCGAATCATCCCACTGCATCTTGAACCGGATGATTTGGACCAGCATCTTGTTGGTGATGCTCAGCCACTTGTTGCGGCCGTTGAGATCGTCTGCAGTCTTGCCGAACATGAACGGAATAGCGTCCGGCTCAGTGGCATCAATGGGGGCGATGCAGAGGATCTTGCCGTCCTGGCTGATGAGGAGCTGGATGTACTCAGGGTAGCCCAGCTCACAGGCCGTGATAGCGTTGAACTTCACGGAAGTCTTCGTCACCCGGGCCTCGGCGGCACTGAAGCCGGGACGAGCGGGGGTGACAATGCGGAAATTGGATCGAGAGAGATTCATGATTGCGGCTGGCCCTCATAGGGGCCTTAGCCTTGCCTCCTTCTTTTGTTTGTTTTCTTACTGTGGCCCTTGGGTTTGGATCACATCGATGTCGTCCTTGAAACGGATACGATGGAAGCCCTTTCTCCAACCGTCACCTGCAGGTTCCTCCACGATCTCCACCTCACGATGGGAAAGCATGAGCCGGTTCTTTGCCTTGCGCCAGAGATCTCTGCTGATCGCCGGGGTATGGGTATTGCTCTTTCGATATCTTTGAACCTTGCCATAGTTCCTGACCCTCTTGTGAGAAAAGAGATCCACACAGTATGTCTTCTGCATGATGACGTCGCCTGCATTCTTGTCGTTGCCAATGATATACCCCACCGTGGAGGCGGTCCACTTTGCCCTCCCTGTGGGGGTGGGAACCCTTTGATCTGTGAGGATCTTTGCGATTTCACCAGTCGACTTACCATGAAGGTACAGCCGATAAATCTCCTGGACGATGCGGAACTCCTTCTCCACCACCTCAAGCCGGTTTCCTACCACGGTATAGCCATAGACTTTTCGCATCTTGACAATACCTTTGGCAAAGCGCTGGCGGAACCCCCAGGCAACGCTGATGGACTTGTTCACGCTCTCATCCTGAGCGAAGGCTGCGAGTACGGTGAGGAGGAGCTCACCATTCTGGTCGATGGTGTTGATGTTCTCTGTCTCAAAGAGGACGCCTACCGGTGGCACCAGTTTTTTGAGGTTTCTGGCAGTATCGATGCAGTCGACGACATTTCTGGCAAACCGGGAGACCGACTTCGTAATGATGAGATCAATCTTTCCTTCCCGGCAGTCATCGATCATCCGGTTAAAACTCTTCCGGTTCTTCACACTCGTCGCCGAAATGCCCTCGTCCGCATAGATATCGACAAGCTCCCAGTTGGGATGCCGGGCAATGAGCTCATTGTAGTACTGCTGCTGAATTTCAAAGCTCTCGGCCTGCATCTCGGAAAGAGTGCTCACCCGGCAGTAGGCTGCCACCCGAATAATGGCATTCTCCTTGTGCTCATCGGTCAGATCTTCCCGGGCAGGGAGGAGCTCAACGTCAGGTTGCTCCTCTTGGAAGGCTGCTCGAATTGTCCCCTTCCTCTGCTCATTTTCGTCCTTCATGTTATTCACCACCTACTATTTCTCGCCAAAAGCGAGCGCCTGATCCAGCTATTGTGAGTTGTCAAATACCCCCTTCAAGAAGATCGTGCCTTCCTTCCTCGTGACGACATCCCAAACCCCAGCAGAGTAAAGCCTCCGCAGGATCACGTTGCATTGGGCTGAGGACCGGCACAGCCGCCTGAGGCTATCTACCACGAGATAGTGAATGTGCTCACGGCCACATAACGCCACCAGGTCATCTATGCTGGGTCGGCTGGCGAAGAGCCCGGATTCGAGGGCCTTGACGATGCCTGCCACCTCAAAGTCTTGCTTGAGGGCGAAGTCCTGGAGTGTCCAGCATTGATGTTCCAGCATCTCACGGTCCATTTCGGAGACACCGCCTACCCTGCAGTAGAGAGCGCAGAGGCGTTTCCCATTCTCACTCACTCGCATCTTCCTCCTTTGCTGCTCTCACCAGACGATAGAAGGTGGAGGAGCTGATGTGGAGGGTACGGTAGCATTCCACTGCGGTAATCTCATGTGCCCGCCACTTGCCGTACAGTTCATCCCAGTTCTCGGGAGCGGCACGAGGCCGCCCAAATTTGACCCCACGCTTATGAGCGGCCTCAATGCCTTCCGCCTGGGCCTTGGCCTTCGTGTCAACCTCTAACTGGGCACCGAAGGAGAGGACAGCAAGGACGATGTCGGTTATGACACTGCCCAGCAAATCCTTATACTGGGTGGTATCCAGGATGGGGGTGTCCAGGACAATGATGTCGGCCCCAAGGGTTTTTGTAATGTACTCCCACTCCTGCTTGATGGCAGAGTAACTGCGCCCAAAGCGGTCAATGGACTCTACGACAAGCACATCGCCGGCACGGAGGATTGAGTCCCGCAGAGCAAGGTACTGCTGCCGCTCAAAGCTGCGGCCACTTTGCTTATCAACAAAGATATCCCGCTCCGGAATCCCGTAGGCAAGAAGCATTTCAACCTGTCGATCCTCATGCTGGCCGATGCTGGATACCCGGGCATAGCCAAATCGCTTGCTGCTCATACACTACCCCCTGCCTCGAAAGGCACCCATGAAGCCGCTGAGCTCCTCCTGCTCGCTATGGGAAAGGCCGCCTGCGGTCTGCTTGTCGTCACCGGGAGCCTTCAGGCTGAGGGTACCATCTGCCTGCATCTCCATAAGGACCTCAGCGACGATCTTCCGGATACTCTCCTTGGTGAGCTCCAAGCTGGCGTCAGGACAGCTGATATAGTGCAAAACCGCATTGACAACAAGCTCGGTCATATTCCGAGGCCGCTGATTGAAGATCTCCAGCACCTTGGCATGACGGAAGTCAAGCGAGTTGAACTGCAGCACCTTTCGACATTTCCCGTCAGCCATTCGTTGCCACCTCACTCTGGTAGAGAAGCTCATAGCCCACCGCATTGGCGTGGATGTCCTCGATGAAGATCGGGAAGGCAACCTTGCCGCCCCGCTCAATCATGGTGCGCAGGAGCAGAGACCCGCCCCCTGCAAAGACACACTTGCTGGTGGTCACATCGATGCCCCGTTCACGCAGGAAGTTGTAGAACTCATTGAGAAACTCAGCTGCCATGGTCCGGATAAGCCTTTGCACCTCACCCGGGAGGATGGTCTGCTGGTTGCAGATGACCTCGTCAATGTCAGAATCCTCCAACAGACGAGCATACTGGGCATTGCACTGGCTGGTGATGCTGTTGTAGAGGGTAATGACCCCCTTCTCGAAGCTCTCTACCATGGAAAGGTCAGGCTGGCCATTGCGAAGCTTGAGAACATCAATGGTAAAGCCACCGATGTCAATGATATAGGCCGTCTTATGGGCCTTGAGCGCAGAGTACTGGGTAACCGCCGCAGCGAAGGCCTGAGGATAGCTGTAGACCTTCTTGATGCGGATGGAGTAGTATTTCCCGTTGAACTCAAAGTCCACCGCCTCGTGACGCCGGAGGAAGTACTGCTCAAACTTCGTGTGAAGCTGACTGTAATGCGCCGGGGGGAGCCCCACCAGGAGCGTGACATCGATGGGGTCCAGGGTCTCAGGGACCTTCGCATACTGGAGCTCATATGCAATGGCAAACAAGGTCAGAGCATAGAAGCGGAGATCCTCTGTCTTATCCCGCAGATAAGAGATCCTCTGCTCGGTGAGGGTGTAATATTTGCCATTCCAGGCAAGATAGTCATTCTTGAAGCCGGGCATCGTCTCGGAGACAACGATCCCCGAGGTGAACTGGAAATGTGGGGTCTTAATGGCTTTGTTGCCATGATCGACTGAAATAATCAATTGGATAACCTCCTATCAGTTACGTGTTCCTAAAGAAGAACGCCGTGTGTGTTTCTACATTGTCTTACCTTCTATGTTCCTAAATAACAACAAACATACTCACAAAGTTTGTGGTCAGAGGGAAAGCTTTAGGGGGCACAGTCCTCCAGAAGCCTGCGCAGCTTGGCCAGGGCGCTGTTCACCGATTTCAGGACCGCATTCATATGGCAGCCTTCCTGCCGGGCGATCTCCCGGACAGACATGTTCTCCATATACATGAGAATCCGCCTGCGCTGGATGTCGCTAAGCTGGGAAATCGCTTCATAGAGGCGTTTGTTCTCGAACTGCCGGATATAGTCGTCCTCGATCTCACTGCGCTGAGCGCACCGGATCGTGATGTCGATCTCCTCCAGGGGCACACCACTGCGGTGGTACATCTCCCTGCGATAGACCCGCTGGGTTTCGTTCTGCAGTGCCCGCCACTCCTCAAAAAGCTCATCGCTGACGGGGATCTCCTGATACTTGCCGTAATAGTCCTTGATTTTGATCGTTTTCATGGTCGTCGACCGTTCCTTTCAGATTTTTTTGGGGTGGAGCGAAAATCTGAAAGGCCGGGGAGGGCCACGGATGCGGGGTTGGGTCCTGGTCATTGGGCTATGCTCCAGTCATAGGCAGCAAAAAAGGCCAGACACCGTAGCGGCGTCTGACCTGATGCTCCTGTATTGACTGGTAGACAGGAAAAAGAAAGCCCATCGGAACCGTTCAGGCTCCGATGGGCAGAGGTCTACCAGCATAGCCTATTATAAGGCCTCGGACTCTGAGGCTCAATTTCGCTGGCATCCCACCTTTCTACGAATTTTGTTTCTCGGGGCTCTTCTTTTGTCTCTCACTGGACTCCCAGGAGACTCCCAGGCGATTTCTATGCGGACAGTGTATTCACAAGGTCATTGTGATCCTGCTGAGCCAGGATCATGTCCGGGATCACCACATTCCAGAGCATCCCGGCGAAAAACCGCTGCGCATCCTTGATGTGCCGGTAGTAGGTGGAGGAGGATACTCCGGCGTCCAGGAAGGCATCCTCATTGGAGCGGCAATAGACGTTGAAGTACCGTGCCTTCAGAATCCGGTAGTAAATCCCGTCATGGCGGGGGTCCTCCTTGACCAGGACCAGGGCCTCCTCCAGCAACTCCAGCAGCTGCAGGGAGTGGCCCATGGAGGCCAACCGGTCAGCAATGCGCTTGCGGTCTGCATCCTGGTCAAAGTCAATGGCCAGGTTGATGAAGTCGCTGATGCTCTGACGCCTGGAGTCATAGCATTGCATCGAGAACTCATCCAGACGCCGGACGCTTTGCCGGACAAGGGGGGCATACATATTGAGCAGGGCGAGGGTGTTCTGCACATCCTCTTCGGACACGGTGGTGGTGCTGTCTAAGCTGCTGAGGTACGATTGAAGCTTGTTCATAGATACTTTCCTTTCCTCCTGACGCTCAGCGGTAGAAGCTGAGAGCGCTCAGGACAACGCCTAAAATGTGATCTTTTTCGGTGGCAATGGGGTGGAGCTTGTCCCCTGTGGCAGCCTTCTGATCTGCCTTGTACATCTTAACCCGGACACCGGCACCGCCCTCATTCTTCGTGACAACGAGGTCATTGTCCTGAGGGGCGGCATTCATACTGGCCAGGAGGAGGCTCCCCTCCGAGATCCCGTAGTCGGCAAAGTGCTTGCACTCACCAACCTGGAAGCAGCACAGGGATGAGGGGTCGTTTCCGGAGAAGCCGGCAATCTGTATGAATCCGTTCACGTTGACGGAAATGGGGTGCTTATCCAAGTGGATACCTAAGTTTTTCATCGCTTTTTCTCCTATCACTGATACATAACGGATGGCATCTTGTACTCAACCTCTTGCCGGCCGGGATACTTGATATTGGAGGTGAGAGAGGCAAAGTTGATGGCACTGTGGCCAAACCGCCGGCGTATGGACTCGATGGTCTCCTCGATCTTGAGTCGCTTGTCATGGGCCTTGTAATCGATCCACAGATCCATCTGGTGGGGGCTGTCCACGGGGACAAGGTCAATAGCCCGGATGGTGAGGGAGCGGATGTCCTTCTCCCATGCATACCGGCGATTGAATAGCTCCACCCCTGCGGTACAGATCTCCAGGTAGCTCTGCGTGGGGAACGGGAGCGCTGCCTGATGCTGACGATACCCCAGCTCGCAGTCCCGGACAGAGATTTGGATCCGCTGGGCAGATAACCCCTGCTGCCTGAGTCGGAGCCCTATCTCCTGACTCAGTTCCAGGAAGATGTGGTGAACCTCCACAGCGTTCACCAAGTCTGCCGTACAGGTAATCCCGTGGCCAATGCTCTTGACTGGAGGCTCAAAGGTACAGGGCATGACCCTTGAGGTGTCCAGCCCATTTGCAAATCGCCAGAGCATATTGCCGTTCTTGCCCAGGAGCATGGTGAGGAAATCAGGACTGGCTCCGGCAAGCTGGCCGATGGTGTAGATTCCATACCGATCCAGCTTGGCCTTGGTTGCCCGGCCAACATAGAGGAGATCGGACGCAGGCAGGGGCCAAATCTGATCCTTGAAGGACTCACGGCTGATGCAGGTGACTGCATCCGGCTTCTTGAGATCAGAGCCCAGCTTGGCGAAGATCTTATTGAAGCTGACACCAACGGAAACGGTGAGCCCCGTCTCCTCCTTCACTGTCCTTCGGATCTGGTGGGCAACCTCCTCCCCTGAGTAGCGCTGGAGCAATGGTGAGCCGGTCAACTCGATCCAACTCTCATCAATTCCAAAGGCCTCCACCTCAGGAGAGTAGCGGAGGTAGATCTCTCGGACCAGCTTGGAGTACTTCAGATACTGGTCCATGTGCGGTGGTACGATGGTCAACTCAGGGCACTTTTGTTTCGCCTCCCATATCACGTCGCCGGTCTTGACCCCTCGCTGCTTGGCCAGTTGATTTTTGGCAAGTACAATCCCATGCCGCTCCTCGGTGTTGCCGCAAACTGCGACATACTTCCCTCGGAGCGAGGGGTCGAGCATGCACTCAATACTGGCATAGCAGTTGTTGAGGTCGCTGTGTAGAACTACCCGTTCTGGCATCTCTTTGCCTCCAATCCTTGCACCGGACAAATCGGACATAAAATGTCTATCAACGGACAAGAAAAAACTTGTTGACAAACCAATATGTCCTGTGTATAATGTGGATTGTAGACAAATGTCTTGTTGATGTCTATTTCAAAATAGCAGGTCTCCGGGGATATGTCAATAGACAAATTCAAAAATTTCTGGAGCCGGCCAAAAGGAGACAAAGAATATGAAGACTATGGGACAGAAGATCAAAGAGCGCAGGAGTGCTTTGGGAATGACCCAGGCTCAGCTGGCAGATCTCCTTGGTGTTACGCCCAGGAATATCTCCAGATATGAAACGGATATGACGGTCCCGCCACGCAAAGGCCTTCAGACAGTTGCGAAGGTGTTGGGGGTTTCTACGGAGTATCTCTCGAATCCGGAGATTGAGGATGTGAACTATGGCAAGGCCGAAGAGCCTTATATCGAGGCCGTTGCCAGCGAGTATGGGGCGCAAGGGGCGAGAGATATGCAGACCCTACTCCGGGACAATGTTGCGCTGTTTGCTGGCGGGGATATTCCTCAGGAGGACAAGGATAAGTTCTTCGAGGCGGTCAGAGCAGCCTACGTGGCAACCAAGCGGGATGCCAGCGAGCGGTTCAATCCCCATAAGCTGGAGTCCTGACTTTTTGTGGTACTGTTTATTGGACTGCAAATGTGGTAAGCTAAAGGCAAGATTCGAGGAGCATAGTATTTTGAGAACTGTGACTCTATTTCTCAGCCGGGGTTTCCCGGTTCAGATGTGGGGTGATGTAAATGAATGCGCAGACAATTAAAAATGAGGCAAAGCGGGTAAAGGCGAAGTATGGCAGCGCCGATCCCTTTGAGATCTGTGAGGAAAGGCATATCCAGATCATCTACCAGCCTATGGGCACCTCTCCCGGGGCTTGCAAGGGATTCTATCTGCTCAACTGCAGATGTAAAGCGATCGTCTTGAACAGCGAGATGCCTGAGGATGTCCAGAGGATTATCCTGGCTCATGAGTTGGGCCATGATATCCTCCACTCCAGTGTGGCCGGAATCAACGCCTTCCATGAGTTCAGCGTTTGCGATAATACGGATAGGCTTGAGTATGAGGCGAATATTTTTGCAGCAGAGTTTACCCTGGAGGATGAGGATGTACTGGATGCCTTCCGGGAGACCAACGATTTCTTCCGTGCGGCCTGCTGCCTGAATGTGCCGCCTGAACTGCTTGACTTCAAAACCAGGCTCATGAACCGGGATGGGTATCAACTGGAGAGCCCCATCACGGCAAACGGTGACTTTTTGAAAAGAGACATCACGCAGAGGATGTAATTATGATGGAGGAACGCCCTACAGATAAGTACAAGACCTATGTGGCCGTTGATGTTCACTTCAACGAGGACGGCATGATGCTCCCCCGGCGCATAACCTGGGAGGATGGGCAGAGCTATGACATTGACCGGGTGAAGCAGATCCGGCAGGCGGCTGCTGCCAAGGCGGGGGGCCAGGGAGACCGGTACACGGTCGTGGTAAACGGGATGGAGCGATACCTTTTCTTTGAACGATCCACCAAGCTGACAGGGAACAATATTGGCAGGTGGTTCGTGGAGCGGAAGGTGCCCCGGCCAGATATAGACTGAGTTGAGCAAGGCTGCCTCATGGCAGCCTTCTGCTTTGCCCGGATATCGTCTCGCCATGATACTGCGGGATTTTGGTATTATCGAAGCTGATCCTTTTCAGTAGTAGAATTGCCCTGGATTTATTAGATAATGCACCCGGAAGGGGTTCATAGTGATGGCATCAGGCTCCTTGATGCAGTGGCATGAGGAACAGTATGCTCCAGGGCAGGCCAATTCCCGAGCTTCGGGTTTTGAGTATTCTATTTTGAAAGGGTGAGACGGATGAACGATGTAAGGCTGCAGAATGACATGGACTCCACCTAATATCTGGCGGAATGCCAACAAGTCAATGCCCGCAAAGGGCCACAGGGAAACGCTTTGACTGGAATGAACCAGTTGAGGCGCTTTTTTTATTTTGCAGCAATGATGGAGGCGATGAGCGTGAACGAGGTGTTGATCTACTTTAGTGACCTCACAGAGGAAGCCCAGCAGAGGGTTCTTGCCGCTGCTGGCATCCAGGACCCCAAGGAAGCCAACTGGGACAGCGATATTGTGCCACTGGCTACCATCAGTTTCGAGGCTGAGGAGTAAACCTAAGCCGACAGCCAAACCTATTACATTTTGAAAGGTGGACAATGCAATGAACGAAGGAAGAGTTTTTCTGGACAGCTTCGCCAGGGATTTTCAGGGGATGAGTGAGTTCATGTCCTTCCTTGGCGAGCGAGACAACAACAGCAACTGGCTCGTGACGCCGTCCAAGGGCATCAAGTTCCATCCCATTGAGAAGGGAACGACCGAGGGGGATATCTACCTCAAGCTCTTCGAGATGGCCGGCGAGGGCGAAGTCGTGGAGGACACGATGGAGAACACTCGCCTCATGATGGCCTTTGGGGGCAAGGACTTCCCGGTGCGCTCCTGTGCGGTGAAGACCATCCTGGAGCGGGCCAGGATCTCGGGCAATGCGCTGAACAAGGTCAGCTGCAGTGCTCTGACGGAGATCCTGAACTACTGCATGGATGTGGCGTCCGGCGAGAGCCTGGTCAAGGTGGCTGATTCCAAGATCTCCGCCGTTCACGGTGGAGATCCGAAGGATTATGCCATTCTCAACATGAAGGAACTGTTCCAGAAGGTGAGCGAGTTCCTGGCTTCCGAGTACCCGGGCAATACCTTCGTCACGGCCCATTTTGATCATGCGATGTCTATGGCGATCTGGAGCCTGGACGGTCAGGCGGACCAGATCATGGATGCCTACCGCAAAGAGATCATCACTCGTGGCCTCAAGAGGATGGAGTTTACCCCTGCGCTCAAGTTCATCACTTCGGACGTGGGCATGAGCGGGGCCAACCTCTATCCGATTCTCCTTGCGGGGAGTCAGCGGCGGATCGTGCCCTTGGGTATGCCCATTAAGACCCTGCATAAGAGCGGGGCGAATATGGACTACTTTGAGGAGCAACTCAAGATGGTCTATTCCCGCTTCCAGATGGCCCTGGACAACCAGATCAAGCTGATGGACGTTGAGATCAGGCATCCGTGTGAGACCCTGATCCGTGTGCTGAAGAGGATTGGGGCTCCGAAGGCTGCAAGCTATGACATCCTGGATCAGTTCAAGGGTATCAATGGCCCGACCCCTTGCTCTGCCTATGAGCTGTTCATGTACATGTCCGAGATCATCTTCAATGCGCAGTCGGAAGGCGCTTCCGGGCAGCGGATCACCCAGATCGAAGATATCGTAGCCAAGGCCATCAGTATCAACTGGCATGACTATGATCATTCGGGCGACTTTACGTGGTGACCGCCATGCCTATTTTTCGCATCCCGCTTGTCTGGATGGAGTACGGACATATGAACATCGAGGCTGATACCTTAGAAAAAGCGATCAAGATCGCACTGGATGCAGAAACGCCGTTGCCGGAAGGCAATTATGTGGATGAATCCGTGCAAGTGGATCGTGATGCCTTAGATTTGGAGGAGGGAAACCATGTCGAGGACGGCAAAAGACCCTGAGCGTAGGCTCCAGGAGAAGCGTGAACGGTTCCAGCGCATTGCGCCAAAGCGCATGAGGGCGCTTGAAATTGCTATGCGGAGGCTGGGCAACTGCTCCAATAGGGCTACCTATGCCTATACCGCAGAGGAGGTTGAGATCATTTTGGAGGAACTTCGTCTCCAGGTCCAACTGCTGCAAGAGCGCTTTGGGGGGCGAAAGGCCTTTTCCCTGACCAGAGAGGAGGAATAGAGCATGGCTCTCAACTTGAATTACCAACCGGTGTCCCTGGTGGACACCTCTACTTTGACCAACGAGGAGTGGCTCCAGTGGCGTAAGAAAGGGATAGGCGGCAGCGATGTAGCTGCCGCCTTAAATCTCTCGCCCTACAGGACCATGCGAGATCTCTACTACGACAAGATCGGGGTGGAGGCAGTTGAGCCCGGGGAGGATAAGTCGATCACCTTTGAGATTGGGCATCTGCTGGAGGATGTGGTGGCGAAGATCTTTGCGAAAAAGACCGGACTGACGGTCTATCGTGATCAGACGATGTACCAGCATCCTCTTTTCCCTTTCATGCTGGCAGATGTTGATCGGTTCATTACCCTGCCCAATGGGGAGAAGGCGATCCTGGAATGCAAAACGGCTCACTACGACTTACGCCACAAGTGGGCCAACGGTGCGGTTCCCCGGCACTATGAGTTGCAAGTCAAGCATTACCTCTCCGTGATGAACCTCAACACGGCCTTTATTGCCTGCCTATTCTCCAATAGTGAGAATGACTTTGTGTGGGTCAGAATTGATCGGGATCTGGACGAGGAAGAGGAGACCATCCTGCAACTGGAGCGGTTCTGGAATGATAATGTCCTTGCTCGGAATGAACCGCCCTTGATCGGTGATGCTGATCAGGTTCTGGACACCATCAGGCGCTATTATGGGCAGGCGAACCCTGGCTTGCCCACAGTGAAGCTTTCACCGAAGTACGCCAACGACATCCGTGAGATCATGAATCTCAAAGAGGCGAAGAAGGAAGCGGATGCGGCGTCCAGACGCCTTGATAAGCAGATCAAGTCGCTCTATTCTCCCATTGTGGCAGAGATGGGCGCAGCCTGTGAGGCGGAATGCTACGATGGCGTCGAGAGGTTTGAGATATCCTACCTCCCCGAGTCTCGTACCGGTATCAACAAGGCGGGCCTTGATAAGCTCAAGGCGCAGGCACCTGATATGTATGATGCCCTTGTGGAGACCAGCGAGTGCCGAAAGTTCAAGGTGGTGACGAAAACGTGAGATGCCGATATGAGAGGACCTTTTTTCAGTCCAAGGACGGCTACTGCGTTTTTCTCTTTCGGACCAATGATCCTTCAGTCCCTCAGGCAGCCCGGAAACCGAGCCGGACCAGTGGCGACAGCATCCACTTTGTTGCTGTGGGCTTCAACTTGCCTGATACCAATACCGTTGAAGTGGACCTGGAGGGGAGTTGGGTGGAGTCGAAGTATGGCTCTCAACTTGCCGTGGAGCAATGCGAAACCGTGGTTCCAACGGATGAGAGAGGGCTTGTTGCCTATCTGAGCAGTGGCCTCATCAAAGGCGTCGGGCCGGAGACTGCCAAGGCAATCGTGAAGCGGTTCGGCTCTCGCACAATGGAGGTCTTTGATCACTCTCCAGAGGAGTTGCTCCAAATCAGGGGCATCTCCAAAAAGAAGATGGACAAGATCGTGGCCTCCTATCAGAAGAGCAAAGGGCTCAAGGACCTTGTGGCCTATTTGTCACCCTATGGGGTTTCGGTCAATAAGGCTGCGAAGATCAAAGAGCACTTCGGCGACGACAGCCTTGACATCATCAAGACTGACCCTTTCCAGCTGTTCAAGGTGAAAGGGTTTGGGTTTCTCACGGTGGATGCCATTGCCCGCCAGACCAAGGTGAGTCTCAATCATCCACTGAGGTATGCCGGCGCACTGGCTTATGTTCTGGATGAGGCCAGAGTCTCTGGCCACCTGTTTCTCCCAACAGACAGTGCCGTGGAGAAATGCCATGAGCTTCTGAACAGAGACTGTGCTTCGGAGGTAGTGACTGAGCAGGACATCAGGGATGCGATCAAAAGAGGCTGTAGCGAAGGCACGCTCTACCTTGAGGGAACCAGACTTTATCTGGCCTACGAGAGAAAGTGTGAGGTGGAGGTGGCAAAGAGGGTTGTATCTATGCTTAGGGACGCAAACTTCGTGCCCATTTCTAATCTACCTGACAGGATCTCGAAGGCGGAGAAGTCCCTCGGATACACCCTCGCAGATGGGCAGAGAAAGGCGGTTGCGAAATGCCTTTCGAATCCTTGCTCCATCCTGACCGGTGGCCCGGGAACAGGTAAGACCTCAACTCTGCGAGCCATATTGGAGGTCTATAAGGCTGCGAAGCCCAATTATGAGATCCTGCTGGCCGCTCCGACAGGCAGGGCGAGCAGGCGTATGACAGAACAGACCGGTGTGGCAGCATACACCCTCCATTCGGCACTGGGGATCATCACGGATGAAGAATCTCCTATGAACGATCAGGAGCTTCTCTCCTCTGATCTCATCATCGTAGATGAGTTCAGTATGGTGGACATGCGACTTGCCTATGCCTTGTTTTCGAGGCTGAAGCCAGGAGCGCAGATCATCATGGTGGGCGATCCGGACCAGCTACCCTCAGTGGGGGCCGGGAACGTCCTCAGAGAGCTCATTCGCAGTGATCTGATCCCGATCTCCAAGTTGGAGATTGTCTTTCGCCAGGCGTCCAACAGCCGGATTGCGCTCAATGCGCATCTTATCAATACCAATGAGACGAATCTGCTTTACGGCTCGGACTTCGTTCTGTATCCGGCAGATACCGGTGAGCAAGCCGCCAAAATGGTGTTGAAGCTCTATGTTGAAGAGGCCAATAAGCACGGTATCGAAGGGGTGCAGGTCCTTTCTCCTTTCCGGAAAAAGGGAGTGGTCTCCGCAGATAGCCTGAACACTGTCATCCATGACCTGGTCAATCCCAAGAGCAATTATGTGGATGAGGTCAAGTGTGGAGCACGAGTGTTTCGGGTGGGAGACCGCATTATCCAAACCTGTAACCGGCCTGAGGTGTCCAATGGAGATGTGGGCGTCATAACCGGGATCGAGCGGGAAGATGATGAGGCCTATATCAATGTGCGGATGCTGGATGGCCGGGAGGTACGGTACACCCAAGAGGGGATGGACGATGTAGAGTTTTCCTACTGCATGACCATCCACAAGAGCCAAGGAGCTGAGTACCCGGTCATCATCTTGCCCCTACTGAAAGAGCAGTACATCATGCTGCGGCGAAATCTAATCTACACTGCAGTTACCCGGGCAAAGCAGAAGGTCATACTCATCGGCCAAAAGCAGGCTTTGTTTACTGCTGTCCATAAGTGCGATGTGGATAAGCGTAACACTGTCCTTGCTGACCGGGTGGTGGCCTACTACGAACGGGAAAAGGTCAAAAAGGTAAGCTGAATCTGCGGGGCTGGCGCTTGGCCAGCCCCGCAAAAAAGGAGGAATATAAGGTGGATAATCAAAAAAAGAACGTGACCATGCCCAGCATCAACGAAGTCCAGGGATTTAATCCTGCGGATTTTGCAAGAACCCTGCAGCAGAAGGATGGGAGCGAAAGCCTCTTCCTGGAGGTCAAGTACAGAATCCTGTGGTTTCGACTCCATCGTCCCAACGGGAAGATCGAGACCGAGGTCCTTTCTGTGACTGACCAGGCGGCCGTTATGCGGTGTAGGGTTTACGCAGACAAGGAGGATGCGCCTGATCGGTTCATCGCCCAGGCCTGCGCACAGAGATTCCGGACTGCCGATGAGTATGGCGATCGATTTCTGGAGATTGCGGAGACTGCGGCTATTGGCAGGGCCCTGGCGTCTGCTGGCTATGGGACACAATTCTGTGCCCCCAATGACCTGCTGAGCGGCGTCATCTCGGATGCCCCTGTCCAGGTCGCCGAGGAGAACGCTGGCGGCTCTGTTCATGCGCTCCATGAGTTGAGCGCAGGCACTGGCAGTGAAGCACCGGCGCAGGAGGGGCCTATCAAGACTGCTCCAACTGAGAAGGGCCCGGAAGTCCAGACACCTGCTGCACCTTCCCAGCCTGCCCCTCCCAAGAGGAACCCGCAGACTATGAAGGATTTCCTGGAGTCCATGAGCTTGGACGAGGCGAAAAAAGTCGTCGTGGATTTCGGCCGGTATGCCGGCAAAACCCTGGAAAACATCGCTTTGACCAGCCCGGGAGATCTGGAATGGTATGTGAAGAACTACTCTGGCAAGAATCTCGCTGTCAAAGCTGGGGCAGCTATCCTGCTCAATGCAGCGCAGGCAAAAGCCAGCTAATACTCCATGAAACGGGGTGGTACCAATGGCGGTCGACAGAGATCTACCATGCTCAATCGTTGATGTGATTGAGATACTTGGCATACCCGTCATTCGGAACACTGGCACACAATTGTACTGCAGATGCCCCTTCTGTGATGACCGGAGTGCGCATTTCAACGTAAAGGTTGCAGATGACGTATTCCGCTGCCATCGCTGTGGTCGAGGAGGCGGGGTACTTCATCTCTATTCCCTCTATCACAATGTTTCCCTCAGAACCGCTGGAGATGAGCTTAGGAGCTTGTTCTCCAACGGAGCGAGGGCAGAGCGAAGCCTTCGAGCCAACTCCCCCGAGGTTCAGATTATCGCCTCAGAGGAGATGCAGGTGGCTTCAAGCGCTGAGCGAGACTCTACCTACACCAATCTGCTCTCAATGCTGACTCTTGCAGACACTCATCGAGAGGCCCTACGCAAGCGGGGCCTCTCCGATGAGGAGATAGATCAGTTGGGATATCGGACTACTCCTGCGGTGAGGACAAAGCGAATTGTCGCTGAGCTTCAGGAGCGGGGATGCAAACTGGCTGGAGTTCCTGGGTTCTACTGTGACCGGGAGACAGGCGGCTGGCTTTTTGCCACACCGAGCTCTGGGATCATGTGCCCAGACAGAAACTCCAAAGGTGAGATTGAAGCGATCCAGGTGCGGTTGGATAATCCGCAGAAAGGTAAGTTCCGCAATCTGACCAGCAGTGAAAAGTACTATGGGACATCGGCACATTGCTGCCCACACTTTGTCGGCGTCGATGAGAGCCTGTCCTCTGTGTATCTTACTGAAGGAGTGATGAAGTCTGACGTTGCCTTCTGCCTGAGCAAACGACTCGGAATGAGGATCGGCTTTGTAGGGTTGACAGGCGTATCAAACAAATCACAGCTGCAGCGGGCCCTTCAAGAACTGAGGGAGTTTGGGATCAGCCGGATCGTCATGGCCTTCGATTCAGACTTCAAAGTGAAGCCAAATGTGGCCGAGGCCCGAAACTATGCCATCAACGAGGTGATTGCACAAGGCTTTGAGATCGTGCCACTAAGTTGGGATCAAGGCGTAAAGGGAATCGATGACCTTTTCCTTAGCTTTGTTTTGAAAAAATCATAGAGGAGGTTAAAGCAGCGGCATCGGGTTTCGGTGCCGCTGCTTTTTTTGAAAAAGTCGTTGTTGTTTTCGTCTTGGACAGGTAAGAGTAATAATACCCCTCTTAAGGGGAGCAAATAAGATTGGAGGAAAGTACAATGGACAAGGAAGAGGCAAAAAGGATGCTCGATGAACTGCTGCAGGAAGCAGAACGATCGGAAAGGTGTTATACCCGGGAGGAAGTAGATACCCATATCCGGGAACTGATGGCACCGGAAAACTTTGTGGTTCTCACCGGTGACACGCATGGCCGGTTTGAAAGGATCGTCCAGTTCACCAAGGAGCACGAACTGGAAAAGGGGAATACCCTCATCATTCTTGGCGATGCTGGGATAAACTTCCGGAGCGAAAAGGGAGACCGGCCCAACAAGGAACTGCTCGCCAGCCTACCGATTACTCTCTTTTGCATCCATGGAAATCATGAAAAGCGGCCTGGCCCTAAGCTTGGGTATGTCCAGCAGGAGTATCGAGGCGGTAAGGTGTGGGTGCAGCCCGAGTACCCCAACATAGTCTTTGCGATCGATGGTGAGGTATATAACTTCTGTGGGTATGAATGTATCGTTATCGGTGGAGCCTACAGCATAGACAAGTACTATAGGCTCTCCAAAGGTTGGTCATGGTTCCCGGATGAACAGCCTTCAGACGAAATCAAAGCAAAGGTTGAACGGGTTCTGGAAGAGAGGAACTGGAAAATCGATGTGGTTCTGTCCCACACTGTGCCTTTGCGATATGAGCCGACTGAGGCATTTATTCCGGGGATCGATCAGAGCCAGGTGGACAAGTCCACTGAGGAATGGCTTGGAGAGATCGAGAAGAAGCTTAAGTACGAGAGGTGGTACGCCGGCCACTACCATACTGAGAAGGTCATTGATAAATTGAGGATCATGTTCAATGACTTCACGGTTATGCCCTCACATCTGAATATCGAAGACGAGAAAGCGTTTATTGAAAAGATGGAGAGGCAGACCGAAATGGTAGAAGCCTTGGGCTTATTGAGGCAGGAAGCCGGCCCTGGTCAATGAAATCTGGCACAAAAAAGTTCTCTTTGAAGGGTGGTCGATAGGTGGGGTTTTTCTACATTTATTATGTGGAAGGGCTCTTCAAAGCGTTTGAGAAAGGGTTTCACAGGGTCCACCACAATCTGCGGCAACTAATTATCTGGAATAATATGGCAATCTTTGGGTTATCATTTCGGATACAAGCGCTGCATTCTGAGGTGGGCTACTTGAAAGTGATTATCGACCCGGATAAGAAGCTTTTTACCGTTTGGGTTACAAACGGGGAAAAAGAAGATGATAAATTCCTGGAAAAAGCACGGAAGGATGCCAGTATTTTCAAAAAGGCAGGGTACCTTGTTGCCTTCTTTCATTCGGGCAATGAGGAACTGCTTGAAGCAGCAAGTGCCCTTGTATGCTCAAATTACAGGGAATTATGTGAGAAAGAACGGCAAATTGGTGCTGCGATCGAAGTATGACCCAATCAAAAAGAAGGAGGGAACTGGGATTATATCCCTCAGTTCCCTTCTTTTTTTTGTTGTTATTTTGATGCTTTCATAGTAAGTAATTGTAGAGGGGTTAGAACGAAGATAAAGGAGAGATTATCATGCTTTGCAATTATCACTTTGCTGGCTATACCAGAATTTCAGTTGATGAGGAGCTTGACCGAGATAACGTCTCGATCGAAAATCAAAAGGCCATCATTGAGGATTTTGTAAAAGCGAGATTCCCCGGAAGCACTCTGGATTTCTTCGAGGATCGAGATCGTTCTGGATATACCTTCGAGCAGCGGGAGGGGTATCAGAAGATGCGCCGAGGGTTGATGAGCCATGAGTACGACATTTTGGTAGTCAAAGACTTCTCCCGTTTTTCACGGCGCAATTCTCGTGGCTTGGTGGAATTGGAAGACCTGCGGGATGCAGGAGTTAGGATCATTTCTATTGGCGATGGGATCGACTTTCCAAATGATGATGACTGGCTCAAAATCCAATTTCAGTTTCTGATCAATGAGATGCCGGTGACAGATACGAGCAAAAAGGTTAGAAACGTCATTAAACGGAGGCAAAAGGATGGGCAGTGGATTTGCGCTGCCCCATTTGGCTATGTAGTTACCCCACAGAAGAAGTTTGAGATAGTACCGGTTGAGGCAGAGATTGTCCGAAAAATCTATTCGCTCTATTTAGATGGCTGGGGCTACAAGAGGATTTCCCTTTACCTCACTGAGAATAATTACCCAACGCCAAGGATGGTTGAGCGGGAGCGAAAAGAGGCAGCCGGATTTGAGTATAAGAGAAAGTGCCGCCCTGAGTGGGCTATCATTTCCGTCCAGCACATATTGGAGAACGATTTTTATATTGGTACGTTTAGACAAGGGAAGTACACCAGAGAGAAAATTAATGGCAAAGATGTGAAGATTGAGCCCCACGATCAGATTGTCATTGAGGATCACCATGAGGGAATCGTCTCGAAGAGAGATTTTGCTGCTGTTCAGGCTATGAGGGATGTGAGGACCAGAGGAAAGAAGTTCTATGTGGGAATACGAAAGTACGATAATGTCTATTCTGGCCTTTTGGAATGCGGGGATTGCGGGCATCCCATGTTTGCACTGAGTCAACCCCATCTCCGGGAGGCTTATCACTGCGGACGATACCACAAGTTTGGTTTGAGGAGTGGGTGTACGAGCCACCATATCCGGGCTGACCGCCTGGATGAGTTGCTGAAAATGTATGTTCGCATTCTCCGGACTGGCTCTGAGGAGATGCTTCAGAAAATAAACGAGAGTCTGAAGAAAGAGAGAGTTGAGCCGGTTGTATCAGACCAGTCGGTTGAGGAAATAGAAAAAAAGATTCAAGAGCTGCATGAGGAGCTCAAGGTGGTGAAAAGGCAAAGGGTTCGTGACATTCTGCGGCATCCCGACAACGAGGATTTATTGACCGAGACATATGATGATCTGGAGAACGACATCATTAAGAGGGCCGAAATGTATAACACAATGCTGAAGATGCAGCAGGACCGCCATAATACTGTTGCTGTGGTGAACCGAGTTGCTAAGGACGTGTTTGAGGTGCTTGATGAAATCTTAGCGAAAGATAGGCTTACTAAAAGAGATGTCCAAATGATTGTGGAAAGGATTAAAGTCTTTGAAGATCGGATTGAGGTGAAACTGAGACCAAACATCGATATGCTCCTCCAGGGCCTAACCGAAGTTAGAGTAGATGAAAAAGGAGAACAGGCGAAGAGTCAGAAGGAAACGGTCGCAGCGATGGCTCCGATGATGCTCGATGGTAACCCAATGACCCTGGTTCAGACTGCTGCTAAGCGTCCGGATAGGCTTTTTATCATCAACAATATCTATGATGGCGACCC
>JAETNS010000010.1 GCA_021772015.1 Prevotellaceae bacterium
TCAGCAAGTAATGATGAGTGGACAGCAGGGCTTGATATAGCGGATTACCTCCTGAAAATCGAGCCTGACCAAGCCGTACTGCAAGCAATGATACGCCGTAATCCATATTTGCAGACGCTCATTGATGAACTACAACTCACCCTTGTATCAGTTGAGCGGTACAATCCCGATACTGACACATTCCCAAAATCCCAAAAAACTGAAAAATCATGACAACAAAGAAAAATATCTCAACCCCTGCATCCAAGTCAACCGAGTTGACCGATGCAACCGAAACCCAAGTATCAACCAACAACACCGAAAAAATTATGATTACCGATAATTCCAACAATTCAAATACTGCTGTCAACAGCAATAACGCTGATAACAGCACAACTGCTGACACTCTGTTCACAGAGAAAACGGTATCGACCGTTCAGCCCAAGCAACAGCGCATCGGCAAGCAGCAGCGCAAATCCGATTTCACAGAGTTCAAGGCGACATACCTAACTCCGGCGAAACTGGTGAAACGCCACCCGGTCAACATCGAGGAAGAAGTCTGGGAACAGCTTGAACGCATCGGCCGAATCCTCGGCAACCGCGGTGCCAATGTCGGCAGCTACATCAACGCCGTACTTGCCGAGCATTTGAATTTCTATGCCGACGACATCGAAATCTGGCGCAAACTCTGACATTAAAGTCGGTACACCATTACACTAACTATAACGACTAAGCCCTTGTAGTTTCGCGCTGCTCGAAACTATCGTAAGGGTTCGGAATTGGAGAGAGCGAGTTTATGTTTTCGTATTACAAGTAATCCTCAAACGACTCGCTCCCCTCCGCTCCCGATGGTCACAAATCTCAAACACAAATAATCATGAAGAAAATCAATTCCATACCCTCGAAGGGTCGCCCCAAACTTCCGGCAGATGAACGCAAGTCCATCATGGTGCCGGTGAAATTCGACATAGACCAGTATCAGATTTTGGTGGACAAGGCACTTGTCGCCGGACTCAACCGCTCGGAATACATCCGTCAGTCAGCTCTGCACTGCAAGGTAGTAGAACGGCTCAAGCCCAAAGATCTGAAAGCCATCCGTGACCTTCAGGGTATAGCCGAAAATCTCAACCGCAATGCCAAATTTGTGGCGGCAATAATCAATGGAGGTTCGACGCAAGACCAGTTTATCCGTACCTACAAAGAGTTAATCCAATGCAAGGACTTCGTTCTTTCGCTGATAAAAACCTACCGTAATTCTCCCGAAAACGTATGATGGGCAAGATTACAAAAGGCGGTAGTTTCGGCGGATGCGTTGATTATGTCACCCGTAAAAAGAAAGATAGACCGGACGGTTCGCCCTGTGATGAATGGAGTATTATCGACTTCAAGGAGGTTTCTATTATTGAGGGTCGTGAAGGAATTACCGAATCTTTTGAAGATAATCTCGCACTGAATCCGGCTCTGAAAAACCCGGTCGGGCATATTTCTCTGAACTTCCATTCAAACGATAAAGACAAAGTTGATGACAACACTATGACCGAAATTGCCCGGAAATATATGGAAAGAATGGGAATTGTAGATACCCCCTACATCGTTGTTCGACATCTTGATAAGGAGTATCCCCACTGCCATATCGTGTTTAGTCGCATAAACAATCATGCCGAAACCATCTCCGACAAGAATGATTTTGACCGGAATCGAAAGGTCTGCCTTGACCTGACAAAGTAATATGGACTGCATATTTCAGATGGAAAGCGGCAGACCAACGTCAACAAATTGCGTGGCGCGGAGAAGATACGTTATGAGATTTTCAACGCCGTTGACGCTGTATGGAACGACAAATCAGTCCACACTTTTGAGCAGTTCGAGGCACGTCTAAAGGCTGTCGGAGTCGGCATCGAATACAAGTACAGGCGTGGCACCAACGAACCGCAGGGTCTTTGGTACACAAGAAAAGACAAACGGTTTGCGGCATCGAAGATTGACAGACGGTTCAGTTTCAGCAATATCAAGACCCATCTTACCGCCAACAAACCTCTGCATCCACAATCCCGATGGATATATGCCGACGGCTCCATTGTGCCGTTTTACAAGTATGCCGGAGTCAAACTCACACCCTCACAAATCAAGGATTATACAGCAGGTCAGACCATCAGACTTGATGGATGTTCGGGAGATTACTCCACGTTGTATATCAAATTCAATCCTGACCGGCTGTGTCCAGTGATATATTCTTCTAACCCAGATTTAGCTAGAACAGCGACATCCTATTCGCAGGACACAAGCATGAAATTCTCCCATGTTTCAGCCAGTGGAGGCCAACCGCAATACGAAGGATTTGCCCACGGCTCCACCTTGCCCGATGACTTCAAACTATGGCTGCGCCGACATCCCAGCCTCACCATTGACGAAGCCCGTACCCGCTACCGGGAAGAACAAAAGGCAAAACGCCGCCGACAAGGTCTCAAACTCCACTAATCGCAACGCCGCCGAGAGAAGCTTTATCCTCCCTCTGCTGCGTTTTTACATCTAATCTACTCAGTATGCGAAATCTCAAATTATCTTTGCCCCCGAAAGGCAAAGTCTCGAAAAAAATCGTTAACTTTGCACTCTAAACGCATCTGCGCTGACACCGACCGACTACAATGTAGACAATACATTACCACATATAAAGGAGCTCCCAAATAGCGTTAAAAGGTTTGGTCGCCTGTCAGCCTATTTGGGAGTTCCTTTTGTATTGATATGACAAAACCTCTTAACAAATATGTTTTGAGCCTCTTTTCTTCTGCTGGTGTTGGGGAATTGGGGCTTAAGGCTAATGGATTAGAGGTTTTGCTGTGTAACGAACTTCTCCCTGATAGATGCAGATTATATCAGCATAATTTCCCCTCTACTTCTGTATTGCAAGGGGATATATGGGATAAAGAGAGCGATATTATCAAGACGTGGAATGAATTTGGAGTTGGCTCTCCTTTTATCTTATATGCTACACCTCCTTGTCAGGGCATGTCTTTCAATGGCGTTGGCAAATTGCAGCTTGAAATTCGAGAAGGCCGAAGGCTTAAGGAGGACCCCCGGAATAGGTTGATTATCCCAACCGTGGATATTATTAAAGCCTTACGCCCTCAATGGGTAATATTGGAAAATGTGCCTGATATGCAAAACACAATTATCCGGTTACGGGATAATTCTTATTGCAACATTATTGATTATATCTTCTCAGAGTTAAAGACTCTATATTGCGGATTCGCACAAGTCATAAATTGCTTAGACTATGGCATGGGGCAATCTCGTAAAAGACTTATCACTATTCTTTCAAAAACGGAGGCGGGAAGAAACCATGCCAAAATACATGGAACATTCTTCCCCGAAAAGTCGCATGATGAATGCGGCTCTAACGGTTTGCCCAAATGGCTTACTCTTAGAGACGTTATCGGCAATTTCCCCCCACTTGCTTCAAAAAAGGGAATGAATCAAGATTCCTCATGCTTTTGGCATTACGTACCTGTAATTCCCGAAGAAAAATACTGGTGGATAGAAAATACGCCACAAAACGAAACAGCATTTAACAATCAGTGTGTTGAGTGTGGGTACAATTATAATCGTAGACATGGGATGTGTATGTTGAATGGCATTCATCAATCGCTTAAAGACACTCCTCTTTACTGCGAATCGTGTGGAGCGCTACTCCCACGACCTTCTATGATTGATAAGACAACTGGTAAGCGCCGTCTTATTAAAGGTTTTGATAGCGCGTACCGAAGGATGCCATGGGATAAACCATGTCCTACTCTTACTCAAAATTTCCTTTATATTTCTTCCGATAAAAAATTACATCCTTCACAAAATCGTACTCTCTCCATTTATGAAGCGTTAGTCTTGCAATCTATCGCTGAATATGATTATGATTTTTCATTATTAGGGAAACCTATAACGAAAAATCTAATATGCCAAATTATAGGGGAAAGTGTTCCTCCTAAAATTATTGATTTGATTGCTCATAATATCTTAGAAATAGAAAGGAGGTCGCTAATATGAACATGGTAAGCTTGTTCTCTGGAATAGGAGGTTTTGAACTTGCCATGAAACAAAATGGCATTGAAACCACTCTATGTTGCGAAATTGATCCAATCGCCAATGCAGTTTTACAATTTCAATTTACTCAGAGTGATCACATCTCGGACATACGTACTCTTAAATCTTTGCCTTCAGACACCGATATTTTGTGTGCAGGTTTTCCATGTCAAGACTTAAGTTCAGTAGGCATAAAAAAAGGATTGTCCGGCACACGTTCATCTCTCGTTTCAGAAGTATTTCGGCTGTTAGACTCATATAAACCCGAATGGGTGATTTTTGAGAATGTTTCTTTTATGTTGAGTCTTAACAAAGGTGAAGCCATAAGTTTTATAGCAGACAACTTGGAAAGGTTGGGTTATAATTGGGCCTATCGAACCATTGACTCATTTTCATTTGTTCCTCAGCATAGAAGCCGTGTCTTTGTTGTTGCTTCTCTTCATAACGACCCAAGAAATGTTTTATTAAGTGAAGATTCAAAGGCATCTATTCCTAAAATTGATTTCAATTCTAATATCTGTGATTTAGGTTTCTATTGGACTGAGGGTAGATATGCTCTTGGACTGATGCAAAATGCTTTGCCTACTCTAAAAGCGGGATCTACCATAGGTATCCCATCTCCTCCCGCAGTTGCTTTTTCAAATGGTACAGTTGGAACAATTGATATTAGAGATGCAGAACTATTGCAAGGATTTCCTGCCGATTGGACTACTGTTGTCGAAAACATTGGTAGAGCCTCATATCGTTGGCGTTTAGTTGGGAATGCTATAACTGTAAATGTCGCATCATGGATTGCCAAGCGTATACTTTCTCCAATCCATTATTGTGCAGATAATGACGAGGAATATAACAGTAAAGAATCATGGCCAAAATCCGCATGGTGTATAAAAGGGATAAGGCGTAGATCTAACGTTACTCAATTCCCCATTTTTACCATCCACCCTAAATTATCTAAGACGCTTAAATACCCCACAAAGCCTCTATCTCTTAAAGCTTCCACAGGATTTCTTAGACGCTTAGATTTAGGCACTTTACGATACCCCGATTATTTCCACGATGCAATTGTTACACACATTCAAAAAATGAGAGCCGATGAATGAAAGTAATTATAAATCTTTTCAAGACTCTGTCGTCGCATTATTAGAGGCCTCCCCTAATAATAGCAACAAGGGCAAAGTTATGAAGGAATGGTTTAACTCGAATTTTGGTATTAGAGCAACTGTTTCTAATATCAAAGAGGATAAGCAGATTGGCAATCGAGTTGTGGAACAGTTCAAACACAATTGCCCAATCGTTGTTTTTGTTTTCGATTCTTCTTTACGAAGAGAAACCATACTAAACAAAGTTCAAGACAATGTTTATGATGCATTACAAACAGTAGTCTTTGTTAATGCTGATAATCCATATAATATCGTTCAGATTTTCACCACGAAACCGAACGATTTTACAGAATGGGCTGAAAAGAATGCCGATGTACAATCTGAAGCGTTCCCATTTCCCATGAATGCTCATCGGTCCAAACAATCAAATGTCGCCATTCTCAAGGGCCACGAACTTACAGAACATGTTAGAGAGGCATTCATGAAATTTTGGAATTTAATCGACCAACATGGAGCCGACTACAATTCCTTTATTAAGAATTTCGAGAACACCCTCAATCCGCCATTACAGGCTCTCGATTTGGGCTACGATAATATTTTCCAAGTCATTGATATAGACTTGTATGATAATATTATCTCCAAAATCGCTGAGAATACCCCCGATGTAAAATTCATACTAAATGGTCGGCAAAATCATGGTTGGCGATATGAGGTAGCTTCTACGCATCTTCATTACAAGAACTATCTGACTATTCTTGCCAACAGCGATTTTCTTGTCAATATTCAACAAGAAAAGTCTCGCCGTTTAGAAGTCGCATCAAAAATTGAAGCACCAACGCATAGCGATTACCTCCGAGCTATGCGCACGAAGCCGTTCTTGCTTTTGGCCGGTATTTCAGGCACTGGCAAAAGCCGTATCGTAAAGCAAATGGCGTTCGACTCGTGCCCCGACAAGTGGGGTCTGCGGGCAGACCCCACTTCGCCCGGCAATTACTGCCTGGTCGAAGTGAAACCCAACTGGCACGACTCAACCGAACTGCTCGGCTACAAGAGTAAAATCGGGGGAGCGCACTATCAAGCAACTACCTTTGTCAAGTTCCTTGCTAAAGCCATGTTGCATCCCGATGTGCCGTTCTTCGTTTGCCTCGACGAAATGAACCTTGCCCCGGTGGAGCAATATTTCGCCGAGTTTCTTAGCGTCTTGGAAAGCCGCACGAAGAAAGACGGTCACATCATTTCCGAACCGCTTATAAAGGCTGAAATCTTCGCCAAATATCCTGAACTCAAATACTCCCTTTTCAATCTGAAAAAGGAGGATGAAGATTACAACGCCACAAGCACTTCTGACATAGCCGCAGACTATGGCAAGGAGGGCGAAGTCTACGAAATTCTCAAACGCGATGGTCTGCGTATCCCCGAAAACGTTGTTGTGGTCGGCACGGTCAACATGGACGAAACCACTCACCAATTCTCGCGAAAGGTGATCGACCGCGCCATGACCATCGAAATGAACCTGCCCGACGGCGAGCCGTTTATGGATTTCTTCAGCAATAAATCGCAACTCATTTATCGCGCAAATCCAACTTCCGCATCGCTTTACATCTCAACCGAGGTAAAGGCTTCTGACGTAATAGATCGACTCGCTGCCGATAACGCCGATAAGACCGAGTGGTTGAAAGGAGAAGTTGCTAAGTTCCTTACCGACTTGAACAGTCACCTTGACGGAACGCCATTCAAGGTGGCTTATCGCGTTCAGAACGAACTGTTATTGTATTTTTACCAGTTATGGCTCGAAGATAAGTCAGCGAAGTGGCGCGATATACTCACCACTTCTTGCGACCAAATCCTGATGATGAAAGTTCTCCCACGAATTGAGGGTGATGTGGAACTTTTATCAAAGCCGCTTGAAGAACTCGGCAATTTCTTCGATACGAATAACTACCACAAGTCGAAGAAGAAAATCGCTGAGATGAAATCTCGTCTTGACAGAGCGCAATTCACTTCGTTCTGGCCGTAATATCTAAACTACATGGATGTTTTCTCCTTCATAAGCGTAGACGGCAACATAGCCATCAATGTCGGCACAGCCGCCGACATGGCTAACTGTTGGCATCGTTTCCGCAGCCGTGTTGGGGAGAAAGCCATTACCTATTGCGATTACCGCTCAACGATACCCGGCACTCTGTCGCTTACATTGCCTACGGCTAATCCACTGTCGCTGATCGGCGAGCCGAACAGCACCGAGTGGAAATACTTGCCGCCTGTATTCTATGAAACGGCGACATACAACATCGGCATACATCTGAAAGATGTTGCCTCTCAGCCGCAAGTGCTCCACAAACTGAAAGAAGTTACCGAACTGTTTACGGCTCTGCCGATAAACAAGGAAAAGACCGAGTGGCTGCTCTCCGCGCCTCTTTCGTTTGTCAACGAGCCGGGCATATTTGAACTGAAATTCAAATATCAACCCATAGGCAAATCGGAGCGCACGGATGCGTTCTCGTTTCGCGTTGTGTCGCCAAAACTCGACACTAAGGACGACTACAACCATATCCTCGCCGAGATTAACGCCCAATACAACGAAATCATCTACCAATATCTGACCCTCACGATGCAGACCTTGCAACGCGGAGGACGCTCGGACAATGATGTCGTTTGGCTCTCAATCTTCCGCGAGATTGTGGCTGACTATGTAAGGGCTGTGACCTACATAGTCAACCGTCCGCATCTGCGGCAGACGCGCACCGTGTATCACGACCGCGCAGACCGCATCAAGCGGTGGTCTCCACGGATGGAGGAGGAATATGCCGAGCGAGAATCGGAACAGACACTTGACCGCTCATATTTCCGTCACGAAGAAATTATCCACACCCACAATACGAGGGAGAACCGATTTGTCAAGTTTACCCTTGACCGCATCGGAAAGCGTCTTGGTACGATTGTGGAGACAATCACCACCAAAAGCGCAAAAGCAAAGGAATCGGAAAAAGTGGCTGACTCCGAACTTGCCGAACTCAACGGCTACGTTGCCGCGCTTCGCCGCCTTTCCCATTCATCGTTACTACGAAACCTACGCGGCGAACCGCTTCGGTCGGAGAGCATGGTGCTTCAGAAACGCACCGGCTACGCTCAGGTCTACCGCTACTGGCTACTGCTCCAAAAGGGTATAGAACTTTTCGAGGGCACCAACGCCATTGGGGTACGTCCCATTTGGGAGCTGTACGAACTGTGGTGCTTTCTGAAAATGCGTCAGATAGTCGCCGATATTCTCGGACTTCATTTTGACAACCCCAACGAAATCACGGAGGAACCCATGCCGATGGTGAAACCTTTCGAGGACAACAATAAAGAGCATACCGTCTATTATACCTGCAAAGGCGGCTCGGAAGTGCGTCTGCATTATCAGCATACTTACAGCCGCCGCACAGGCGAAGTGCATACCGCCACCACCGAGAACCGCCCCGACATTGTGCTTACGATCATCAAGCCTGATGGCTTGGAGCTGACCTATCTCTTTGACGCCAAATATCGCTTGATCGACGATAACAGGCTCAATCAGGAAGACCGCGAGGAACTTGCCGCCGCCAACCTAATAGGAGCCGACATTCCTCCGGCTGATGCCATAAACCAAATGCACCGCTACCGCGATGCCATTTATTACGGTTCAGACCGCTATTCGCACACAGCCAAAGAGATTATCGGTGGCTACATACTGTTCCCCGGACGCGGCGATAACGAAAGCATCCGTCAGCGTTTCTACTACAAGAGTATCGAAACCGTCAACATCGGGGCTTTCCCCTTGTTGCCGGACGCAGAAGACCCCACAAATGAAGGTAGTTTGTTGTTTGAATTTCTTACAAATATTCTCAACAAACCCGCAGCTTTCGACCATATCAAAGACGCGATTCCTCAAAAGGGTTTAGTGTATCACTCCGAGAGCGCGCCCTCCGGCGATGACCTTGTGCTTGTCGGCTACTACAAGACCGAACAGCTTGAAGCCATCGTCAACAACCGCCTCTACTATGTTCCGGCGGCACTCGGCAAGGGCTCAATCAATCTTGTGTCGGGCTTCGAGAAAACTAAGTATCTCCTGCTCCACCACGACAAAGACCGTGTCCTAATCCGACTCAAAGGCGATGGTCCGAAATTCTTTCCGAAACCCTCTCTCGAAGCTATGGGCTTCTCACCGTCCGGCGACTACTACCTCGGCTTCGAAATAAAAGATTTCACGCCTGTTCCCGGCATTGACCCCAATGCCTACAAACTAGAACGCAAGGGTCAGCAACGTTATACCCCATATTTCACAACTATTGATAAGTTTTCATTGTAAATATGATAATTACCGAGATACGCATAAAGAACTTTAAGTGTTTCAAAGAAGAATTCAGACTTACTCTCTGCAAGGGGGTAAATATTCTCGTGGGAAATAACGAAGCAGGGAAAACAACTATTATAGAAGCAATCAATTTAGTTTTAACTGGTCTATATCAAGGTAAATCCATTAGACATGACTTGTCCCAATACTTATTCAATTACGATGCCGTAAGAGACTACATCATGTCATTGGAAACAACGAATATACTTCCCCCTCCGTCTATATCTATAGAGATTTTTTTTGAAGATGAAAGCTGTCCGGCTTTTATGGGAGACTGTAACTCAAAAAACAACGATAAAGCATGTGGGGTTAAGCTCGATATACATCTAGATGATAAATTCAAAAATGAATACGCCGCCTTATTGGTATCTGGATTAAAAACTCTCCCTTTGGAGTATTATGATGTTTGCTGGACTGGATTCGCCAGAAACTATGTAATTCCGCGTTCAATCCCAATGGGTTGCGCACTAATCGATTCCTCAAATATAAAAAATAGGAATAATACGGACTTGTTATTATCCCGAATTATAAAAGACTATTTTGATGAAAGCGATACCGTTGGCGTAACTCAGGCATTTCGACAATTGCAGGAATCCTTTCAAACCAATACTTCTATTTCAAAATTGAACTCTAAAATTACAGAATCATGTAATTTGTCATCAAAAAGCATTAAGCTTGGGGTTGATATGACTTCACGTTCTGCTTGGGAGGAATATTTGACTCCGTATATCAATGATATTCCTTTTATATTTGTTGGCAAAGGCGAGCAGGCTATAGTTAAAACTCAACTATCGCTCGCCAATAAGTCGGCAGGTAAAGCGGACATAATACTTATAGAAGAACCCGAGAATCATCTTTCTCATACCAAATTAAATGGACTACTCAAAAATATAAGTGAAAGATGTGCTGACAAGCAGGTGTTAATATCGACTCATAGCAGCTTTGTTGCAAATAAGTTGGGACTTGAAAATCTGATATTCCTCCATAATAGACAATATTTTAGGCTCAATAGTTTATCTGAAACAACAGCATCATACTTTAAGAAATTGCCTGGGTTTGATACTCTCCGAATTATACTATGTGAATCTTCCATATTGGTCGAAGGAGCATCAGATGAACTTGTTATACAAAAAGCGTATATGACCTCACATAAGGGTCGTTTGCCTATTGAGGATGGTATCGACGTAATATCGGTTAATAACCTCTCTTTTCCACGCTTTTTAGAGATTGCCAAAGCCCTACATTTGAAAGCTATTGTTGTAACTGATAATGATGGCGATCTTAATGCCTTAAGAGCGAAATATAAACCTTTTGAGGATTGTGACACAATAAGTATTTGTTATGATTCTCAAATTGATGATCGCACCCAAATAGATGGTAAACCGTTTAATTTTAACACTATGGAGCCAATCATTTTAAGGGATAACTCATTGAGCATATTAAATTCCATTCTTGGAAAAAGTTATACATCACCTGAAGAGCTTCTTAAGTATATGAAAGCGAATAAAGTGGATTGCGCTCTATGCTTGTTCGATTACAAGGGAGACGACTTTGTATTTCCTCAATATATACAAGACGCAGTTTGTAAGTGGAGTAATCATGAATAAAGTCATTATTGCAGCCGCTGGTTCGGGCAAGACCACCCACATTGTTGAGGAGGCTTGTCGTAATAAGAATAAGCACATCCTTATTACAACATACACAGATGCAAACACCGAGGAAATTAAACATAAGTTTTATGATAAATGTGGTTGTATTCCCAACAATGTATCCATTAAACCTTGGTTCAGTTTTTTATTAAGTCAATGTGTCCGTCCATATCAGGGAAAACTTTATCAGCAACGAATAGACAATCTGTTCCTTATTAGTGGACAATCCGTTCCTTTTATTCCCGAAAAAAATATTCCGCTCCATTATTTCGACAAGAACGGCAAAATCTATTCTGATAAAATTTCAAAATTTGCATATAGGTGTAATGACCTTTCTAAAGGCATGGTTATATATAGATTGTCACAAATCTATGATGCCATTTATATAGATGAGACTCAAGACCTAAGCGGATGGGATCTTGATTTTTTGTATCTTTTATTTTTATCAGATATTGAAATATTATGTGTGGGTGATCCAAGACAAAGTACATTGCGCACTAATAACTCTTCGAAGAATAAGAACAAAAGTCAAATTAATTTATTGTCTCATTTCAAATCAATTGCTTCAAAATATTCTTTAGAAATTGACGAGCAAACACTTAACACCAATCATCGTTCGGTGAAAGAGATTTGTGATTTTTCTAACAGACTATACGAAAATGAGGATTGGCCCATAACTCAATCAGACTTTAACCCTAACGGTGAATCTCATTTAGGTGTATTTTTAGTTGATTGTCGGAATGTGGATAATTATTTGGCTAAATATACCCCAATTCAACTTAGAGATAAAATTAATGTCCCAATTAATATGGATTTCCCGGTTTTCAATTTCGGGAAATCAAAAGGTCTAACTCTTCAAAGAGTCTTAATATATCCAACAGACACTATGATGGATTGGTTATTTAAAGGAACGGCTTTACAAAATGGGACAAAGTGTAAGTTCTATGTAGCTATAACGAGAGCCCGATTAAGTGTAGGAATTGTTAGAAAGCAAAAATACGCAAGATTTAGTTGCTCTCTCCCTCTTTGGATACCAAAAGAATAATTATATCAATAATATGAGTATCTGGAATTACATAGGTGAATTTCTTCTGTTTCGGTGGCTGTTCGGCAACCGGAACAGAAGTCATAATGTCGAAGGTCTCCACCCTGCCGATACAACCTACTACACGCCGCGACGTGTTGATATTGAGGACTACACCGCCAATGACCTTGACGATGATTTGCAAAATATGCACGGCTCGGATTATGGTCGATACCACCATAGCCATAAAGATTATTACGATTATGGGGGCTATCAGTCGCATGATGATTTTCTTGATGAGCAAGACGACTCCGACATGACGGACGATGACTTTTGAGTATCTTTGAACGAATTATGGAAATGATGACTATTGACGATATAAAGGCATTGATTGCAGCTGACGAGTCACGTACTCTGGAACTGAAGAAAACTACCGGCGAGTTGAAAGACGGTATGCACTCGGCATGTGCATTTCTCAATACCGATGGCGGCTGGCTTATTTTCGGTGTCACACCTACTGGATTGAAGATTATTGGACAGCAAGTTACGGAAGCAACGAGACGTGAAATTGGTCAGGCTATCGCAGGATTGGAACCGGCGGTTGATGTCGAGACTCACTATGTCGATGTACCGGACTATCCGGGCAATAAGGTGATTGCAATGCGCTTTGACGGTTGGGTGTGGGGAGAACGACCGCACACATTCCACGGTTGTCCGTATTATAAGGTTGAGAGTACCACAAAGGTGATGCCGCATGATATGTATGATGAACGAATCCGTGCGCATCAGCCTCAGATTTACGCATGGGAGCGTCATGTAGCGGAGAGCGTAACACTCGCAGACTTGAACGAAAAGCATATCAGAGGATGTATCCGGCTTGGTGTTGAGGGTGGACGAATACCGAGCAGTGCAATGAGTGCGCCGATTGAAGACACGTTGGCTAAATGGCAATTGCTGAAGAACGGTATTCCGACCAATGGAGCAGTTATGCTGTTCTCAGATCAAATTGACGAGTATCCGCAATTCCGGCTAAGAATGGCCCGGTTCTTGGGTGCGGATAAAAATGAGTTTATCGACAATCAACGTGCAGAGGGTAATTTCTTTGACTTGCTTGACGCTGGTATGGCTTTCTTCTTCAAGCATCTCAATCTAAGTGGCAGGATTACCGACCACAGCCTCCAGCGCGAAGAACGCCTTGAAGTGCCATATCATGCCTTGCGAGAAGCTCTTATCAACTCACTATGCCACCGCCAATGGGAACTCCACAACCTGACAGGTAGCATCGCTATTTATGATGACCGCATAGAGATTGCCAACCCCGGTGTATTTCCACCCCAAATATCCCCCGAATCCATCAAGGAGCCACATGAGTCATACCCCTATAACCTGAAGATTGCCGAAGCGCTCTACAAATCCACCTATTTGGAGAGTTGGGGAAGCGGCGCGAAGCGCATCATGGATGCCTGTCGCGAGCAAGGCGTTGAAGAACCCACATGGCGATGGGACGGGGGCTTCGTCATCGTCACCTTCAAACGACCCAACAAAGGAAGCATATCCCCCGAAGTTTCACCCAAGCACGACCCAAGCACGACCCAAGTAAGACCTAAGTACCCTACTAGTCCCACACAAGTTCCATACCAGTTCCATACCAGTTCCATACCAGTTCAAACCTTGATAGAAAAAGGTTCTGATGAATATATGTCAGCATTGGAACTTGCAAACTTATGCGGATTGAAAAACATAAGGAATTTCCGCAAGTATTATCTCAATCCGGCATTGGCAGACGGAGCAATGGAGCGTATGTATCCAGACCAACCCAACCATCCTAAGCAGAAATACCGTTTAACTGAGGCAGCAAAGGAATGGAAGAACAGTCAATCATCAAAATAGCACCAAATGGAGAAAGATGAGGAATACAAGGATTTTGTAAAAGAGATAGCCTCACATATCCGGGCATTGAATGATTTGGCCGTAAGGGAATATACCCCACTGGTAGATGATATTTGCAGTCGGATAGCACCTCAGCATGAGGTAGAGAGAATGCTCGACTATCTTTTCGACTTTGCAGGGAACGACAAAATTCTTTTGTTGTACCGTAGAGTATGCCGACACTACTTCCAGATTTATCCCGAATCCATAGCTTGGTACATCATGGAGTACCGCAAAGAATACGACCGCGAAAGCCTCATCGGAACAGAATATGAGTATCTTCTCCATGAGGATGAAGAAGAGGATAATAATGACCCAAAATCTGATTAAGGCCGACCAGAAAATGCGGATAATGCAGAATATGCAATAGCATTTCTTATCAATCTGATATGGGGCAACAACACTTTTCCAAGCGAATATACATGAAGATAGCGCACTTTCCCAAGCGAATTGGCACATAGTTGATACATTTTCCCTAACGAACAAGTTAAGGCTGTCAACAATCCCCAAATTTGATTTTATAAATACGACAAGAATCCCCAAGTCTTTCTTCGGAGATAATGATTTGTGAATATCGAAACAATTCTGGTTTTCTGTCTGGTTTTGGTTAGTACAGGTTAGGTTTAGTTCTATTTACAAGGGTTTGATCCGTCTTGTATCGCCTATATACATAACGATATTGCGATAAATTACAGCATCAATCTGAAAGTAGTGTTGCTTTCTGCGTTGCATTTTATTCTCCTAATCCTGTTATCTATAGACTTGATAATAGTGTTGGCGTCTACTGAATCGGTTTCAAGAAATGTTGTTTCAATATATTCAATTTCGTAATGATTGCATCATTCGGTCTATTTGATCATCCTCCGCTTCGAAGGTTCCTCGGCTCTCTCTATAATAATCTTCATCGTAGTCTTCCATTTCTGCAGGAAGAGATGCTTCTATTTCTTCCAGATGTTCAAAAGCCCTATCCAAAGAAACGCCATCAGGTAGTCTTTTTGCTATTTCTTCATAAGTTTCCTTTTGTTGAGCATACTCTGCTTCATTAGTAATGCATGAATCCATGTCCACAATCATTGTCTCTTCGAGATCTTCTACAAAAGTATCCGTAATAATAGTATCATTATATGTTGATTTCAGCAAATCCATAAATGGAGCATAATTATCCAATAGAATATCCTCTTTAGAGAGTATGGACAATAAATCTGTTAATTCTGCTGGATTTTGAGAGAAATCCATTGCATTGACAATCCCCATCCTCGCGTAAAAGTTATCTCTATCACCATCCTTAATTAGACTTATCAAAGACTCTTTAATCTCACTTAAGATGGATTTAAATAGTATTGGAAAGCAATCAATAAATTGTTTTAAAAAAATTGCGGTATCAAAAGAAGCTTTTTTTATACCATCCGAAGTTCTCTGTAACTTACATGATTTCAAAGAGCCTTCTAAACAGTTATAAAACTTTTCAAGAAGGTACTTTATATTATTTACAAACACAGCAGAATAATTATGTTGGAAATAATTGGGTAACTTATAATTGTGCGATTCGGCTTCTGTGAATGCATATGTGAGTTGTTCCGAGAAAAAGGACTTTTGAATCAACGCTTTCTGAATATTTTCATTTTGTCCAATATAATTTATCAAAAAATCACTGACTGATGGATTATAGGCTGTCACTATTATCAAATTTTGATGCTTTCGTGTTCTAATAAAGCAATCATGTAATAGTTTCACAACCTTGTTCCATGTTGTGTCATCAAAAGAGAGAGCAACCCCTAGCTCAGTATTTGAACAAAAATGTATATACGCCTTTTTCCAATCATCAATTGTGACCTGTTCTCCCATTGTTGCCAGAACAAGAAGCGCATATTTACATTCGGGAGGCAGCTTTTCAAATGCGATTTCCCAAATCAAAAATGGATTAGAGAGAAGATTCTTAAATCGCGGCATAAAGTTATCTGGATCTGTGGATTTCCACAGGCCTTTATCTATATAAGTTTCAATAATTCGCGGATTATAATTATGATGATTGATTATTCTATTGTAATTCCGCTCTTTCAAAAATTGAGTTATATAATCTTGAGGCAATTGTGCATTTGCCATGTGATTGTATAGTATTTTCGCTTTAACGGCCCTTGTATATGCTCCTACATCAAGGATGCATTTTGCCATTTCAATATTCTCCGAACGCATTTTCTCATAATGCGTTCGAGCCTCGGCTAATATATATTCACGCGTTGTTAAGATAAAAGCCTTTGATTTATCTAATCTAATTTGTCGTATAAATGACATTAATTTTTGAGCGAAGCCAGTCCCGCCATCTTCAAAAACACTAGCCCCAAGAAAATCATCGAAAAAGAACACTTGTTTCTTATCTCGTTTATATAATTTTGCTGCAGTATCAATATCTCCTGAAAGATTGACAAATTCCTCAAAACCATTTGCGAGATAATCATAGACTAACATCCTTGCCAATGTCGTTTTACCAATTCCTGGGATACCTGATATTATCACATAATTATGATTCTTAAGAATCTCCCGAGCTTTATCAAAACTATCATTCATCACATATGTTGATATATGTGATTTAATGTCTTCCAGTTCAAAATCCGACCACAAAACTGGAGCCTTATGAATAATATTCTCTAATACCGCAGTACTTGTTAGCCATAATTTATAATATTGTTTTTCAACTTCGCAATGCCGTCCAAGCAAATTGTTAAGATCATCATTGCCGAATATGTCAGCTACATCCTTAATATATGGTGCAAATAACTGCTTTATCTCTTCCTTATTTGCAGGTGTAAGACCAACGGATGTTGATACATAATATCTTTCAGGATTTAATTTTCGCACCTTTGCCACCTCACCTTTTAGATTTGACAATAAGGAGCTATAACTTTGGTATCTTTTTGCTTGAATAATTGCTTTTCCGCCATTATTGGTCGAACATCTTAAATCAATTCCCCCATCTCTCCCAGATGTGAATGATTCTATGAAACAATTCCACTCTTTCTGCAATAAATCGCGAGTAAGTTCTTCAAATTCACTCGGTTGCAATATATGAAAATCGTAAGTTGCCATAGCCATATTTTTCTATAGAATTATAAAAATAACGTCATATAAGCCGGAAGATAGATTGTATGTTCCTCTTTGCGCAAATCTTTTGTATAGACAAGGTATCGCTTATTCACGCGCGAAGAAAATTTTTCACAGAAAAGATCGAGCGATCTGTGGGTCTTATAGCCCGAAGACTTCACTTCTACTGGCTCTATCTTAGTTCCGTTTGAAAGGAGAAAATCAACTTCGTAAAGATGATTGCTTGTTTCTGACGGCCATGTATAGTAATATAGTTCGTGACCATTGGCTTTCAGCATCTGGGCAACTATATTCTCATAAACATATCCGAGGTCAGCACTCAGTTTGTCCGAGAGCAGTTTTTCATATATGATGTTTTCGGTAAACTTCTTATCCCAAAAAGCAAGTGTGATGAATAGACCAGTGTCAGCCATAAACATCTTATATCTGTTGGTGTCCTTATGCAGAGCCATGCCGACATTGGCATCATTTGCATGATAGGCCATATTCACAACCATAGAATCCTGCATATCGAAAATAATTTCCATCAGTCGATCATGCCTACCATCTCCATCAGTCGGAGCATTAACCGTATAACGGGATGCGTTTCGTGTCAATTCAGAGGGTATTGCCATGAACAATTTAGAAGCCATGCCGGAAGGATCGATTTTCATAAAATCTTTTTCATAGAGTCGGATAATGCGTCTCTTTGCCTGATCCACTTTCCCCATGTTTTTAGATTCAATATATGTCTTGACTGCCTGTGGCATACCGCCAACGAGCATATAAAGACGGAAATCTCTCATAAGGCTCCTGTTTGCCTCATCTCCCATCCCCTTCTGCTTTTCAAAGAATTGACGTAGCATTGGGATTGTGATTTCATCCCCAAGCGCCCATTTGAACTCCTCATAATCAAGAGGATTCAACGTAAGCTCATCTTCCTCACTCGGGATGATGATTCCTCTTACATTCTGCTTAATTGACAGTAGTGACCCGGTTTCAATATAGTCATATCTTCCATCCTCAATAAGATATTTTATAGCCTGACGTGCATTAGGGCATTTTTGAACCTCATCAAATATAATTAAAGAAGCACGAGGTTTGAGTGTTACCTTATACATCATCTGTAGACGCATGAAGATATAGTCAAGGTCAGATATATCATCAAACAAATCACTAACTTCTTTACTACATTTGGCGAAATCTATGGCTATGAAGCTATCATACTCATTCTTGGCAAACTCCTTGGCAAGAGTGGATTTGCCTACACGCCTCGCCCCCTTAATCAGAAGAGCCGACGTTCCATTGCTATCCTGCTTCCATTGAAGCATCTCGGTATATAGTTTACGCTTGAATATCATAATCTCGAAATATAATTCGGGTGCAAAGATAATAACTTTGGCAATAATCCCCAAATATACCAACTGCAAATTGTCAATTATCCCTAAATTTATCTACATAAAAATGTCACTAATCCCAAAATTCTAAAAGTAACCATTGTCAGACTCCACATTTTAAAGGGCCAATTCGCTAATATGTCCACCGGATTGTCAATAATCCCCCATTTAACAGCATTAAATATGTCAATAATCTCCATTTATTGCATCTATGTTTGTGTAATCTACCGAAAATCATTATCTTTGCATAAGTAAAGAATGGACGCATATACGAGCCGGAATTGTTAAAATTTGGAGGTGTGAACCCCGCGAAATTCCATTTTGTAGATTATATGCGCAACCTACTCACTATCAGAAATATGCTATAATTGCGTCGGTAAATAATCGCTTGATTATCAATGATTTATATTGATGACAATTGATTGTTACTGTGTAATAGACAAGACTTCACCTGACAGATTATTTAGGGCACCGAGAAAAAATTGTCAGATTGTGTTGACAAATTTAGTGATTTGTCCTCAGTTTCGCAAGAGGGTGATATTTTTGTGGTCTCCCCCTGTTGCGAGTGGAGTCCCTGCTGTTGTATGTCGTATCGTCTTGCCACGGCGATACCCTCGATGAAAGTCTGCATAGGCGTTTTCCCGAAGCAGTATTTCCCGGAGTGTGTTCTCTCTGTGTTGTAGTGGTTCATCCACGCGTCGAGGTCGGCCTGCAACTGTTCGATGGAGGTGTATATCTTCTTTCGGAAGGCGATGGCGTAGAACTCGTTCTGCACGGTACGGTTGAATCTCTCGCAGATACCGTTTGTCTGCGGACTCTTTGCCTTTATCTTTGAGTGGTCGATGTCCTCTATCGCGAGGTACAGTTCGAACTCGTGTGTCTCGCGGTTGCCGCAGTACTCTGTCCCGCGATCTGTGAGCATCCGCATCACCTTTAGGTCGTGCTGTTCAAAGAAAGGCACGACGCGATCGTTGAGCATGTCGGCGGCGACAAGGGCATTCTTGCGGTCGTACAGCTTGGCGAAGCCAATTTTGGAATAGGTGTCTATGACAGTCTGCTGATAGATTTCAGGCGTTTCTGGAACGTCTCCAGATCGTGGCGAAGCCATATGGAGCGCACTCCTCCCTGCGAGACCATGATGCCCCTCTTGCGCAGTTCGTTGGACACGCGCACCTGCCCAAGAGCCGGGTTCTCGAAGGCCATCTGCACGACGGCGTTCTCTATCCGCTCCTCCACGCGGTTCTTTATCACCGGCTTGCGGCGCGATATCTCCTGCAAGGCAAGTTCGCCGCCCTGCTCGTAGAGTTCCTTGAAGCGGTAGAAGCTGTCGCGGCTGTAGCCCATTATCTTGCAGGCACGCGACACGTTGCCCAGTTGCTGGGACAGTTCCAGCAGTCCCAGTTTGTTCTTGATGACTTTTTCTGATGTGGTCATGGCTTAATCTTTTTCTTTTTACAAAAGTAATGTTTTTATCCGTGATTGTCAGATTAAGTCTTGACTACTTCAAATAATCCCTATCATTTATTCCTTGATTTTAATATCAACATTCTTGCTATACTTATCTATTATATCCTCCTTATAATAAAGATTCTCAGGTAAGTAAATGACAACCGTCTGCTCTGCCGATTTTAGTTGTAACAATTTATCAATTACAGCAAATGAACAACTTATAGCTGGATTTACTTGACCACAAATATCAACTATTATTTTTTTACAATCTGATGGGACTTTCATTAATTCTTTAAACACAAATCCTTCCGCTTGCCCACGACCAAAAATCTCCTCAGCATCAAAACTTATAGTATAGTTTGAACTGCCCATATTTATAGGCTGATTATCAGGCAACGATAATTCTAGAATATTCTCCGTGTCATATTTATAAGCGAGATTAAAGAAATCAGCTGCATATTTCATAGTCGCTTTACCTCCATTTCCCTCTCTCTCTAAAAGCGTCGTGTAATCAAACTGTTTTCCATTGTCAGAAAAAATCACCTTATTACCTTCGACTTTGATTTTGAATGTACCTGCCTGACCATGTTCAAAAGCATTGGTGGCTATTTCGTAAGCTAAATCTTTTAGGATATTTATTGATAGCGGATTAAGTTTATTAAAAAGACCTGGGCGTGAAAAAAAAGCATGAAGTTTATCAACAGAAGCAAAAATCGGTATTTGAATTTCGGGTAGCAGAGTAGCCCCTTTTACCTCAGGATAGAAACGTTCCATAATTGTTGGTCGACATTGCACTTCGTCTTCTATGTCATCCCATGACCAAGTATCAACAGAAAAAGGATAAATCTGTTGTTTTGTAAGATTACGACAGTGCTGTTGTACTTTAACATCTCTAGGCGATGTTGTAGCTATAATAAATGAAGAGAGTTGTGGTTGGAAATTTTTGGCTTTTTCGCACTCACTATCTATCTCATCCATGGTTAAGTGACTCTGATAATTCCCGTTTTTACCTTTACATTGAACTCCAGAATAATCGTGGTCAAACATATTTTTCCCCCATATATCAACACCGTGCTGTGCTTGTCCATTACGACCATTCGGATGGGCATCTGGATCTCTCCACATTTCTTTCCAAAGCTGAAAGCACAAATCTTGAAAATCAGCCCAGCCTGAAGGATATGGTAAATTTAATCTCATAAAATCTACGGGGTAAAGTTGTTATTGGTGCAAATTTAATGAAAAATCGCGAGAATTCTATACAAGCAGATATAAAAACTCCCTCCTTTTTAATGGAAAGTATTTCGGGAAGCGTTTAAATGACATGTAAAAATTATTAATCTCCAGCAAAAAGCCATTTGTCAATTATGTTAGGATATATAATTCCGCTATTGAAACACATATTTCTTTTGCCGCCTAATTAATATTTTGTATTGTACCGCATCATCTAACATAACAATCCATCCTTTATGGAGTGATTATCCAAATTAACCGGAAAATCACTCCTTTTGCCATATTTTCACCATACAAATATTCTCTGACTTTCCCTTTTGTTTCTCAGCTGGTTATAATTTGCCCTGTGGTTATTTTGAGGTAGGCGGATTGTTAAATTTTTCACCGGTAACTCACCATTTTACTTTGCGTTAGAATTTCAAACGAACCCCAAAACCATAAGTAAAATGGAAACATCCACAATCACTTTCGACCAGCTTCCCCATGTGGTAGGTAGTCTCTCCGAAAAACTCGACCGCGTGCTTTAACTGCTTGAAAAGGCTGGCATCGCCGGCCACTCCAAACAGTCCAAATCATCACGCAGACTCGTGTATGCGAAAGAGGCTTGCGAGATAATAGGCAAGTCACTTTCGACCCTCTACCGCGCAATCAAAGCTCCGAATGATCCCATTCCGAGCTACAAGCGCGGCAAGCTCCTATATTTCTATGAGGATAAACTATACGCATGGATCGAAGGCGGGCGCAAACATTCCGTCGCTCCTTCTCTCGCCGAAACAGTAGCGGCTATGACCGCAGGAATGAAACGTCGTCCCCATGGAGGATATAATTTCTGAGCCTATGGAAAAGAATATCACCCCGGACTCTGTAATCAGTGCGCTGATTACTCACACAAAGCTTTCCGACAGCGATTTTCCGGTACATGTATTTCCCGCCAGGATGCAACGGATAATCCTCGAACTACACGCCACCTGTGGTTTCCCGATTGATTACACCGCATCGGCGATGCTTGCCGCCATATCCGTAGCTATCGGCAACATCCACCACATTGAGGTGAAACGTAACTGGCAGGAATCGGCAATCGTCTATATCGCGATTGTCGGACGACCCGGAGATTGCAAGTCACATCCGCTGACTTTCGTGATGCGTCCGCTCGTCAATGCCGACTGGAAAAACAACCAGGAGTTTCTGAAAAAACATTGCGAATATCAGCAGGCAGTAGCAATGAGCCGCAAAGAACGCATCAATGCCGGATTGGACGAATTTCCGAAAGAGCCGAAGCGTATGCGCTATCTGGTATCAGACGTTACGCAGGAGGGGCTAAGTGCCATCCACTTTCACAATCCGCGTGGCTTATGCCTATGGGTTGATGAACTGTCGGCATGGTTCAAGAATTTCACCCGTTATAACACCGGCTCAGAGGAACAATTCTGGCTTTCGGCTTTCAATGGTAGCACCACCATGTCCGACCGTAAGAATTCCCAAAATTCCATTTTTATCAAAAATCCGTTCATCTCTGTTGTCGGGACAATCCAGCGCAGACTGTTGACCGAACTTGCCAACGGTGAAAGAGCAGCTAACGGCTTCATTGATCGCATACTGTTCGCAATGACCAAAAGTAACGGCAAGCCGAGATGGAACGAGGAAGATGTCAGCGAGAATCTTGACAATGATTGGGAGCGCATCCTCAGTCGGCTTCTCTCGGTGCAATGTTCAGTAAATGATGAAAACGAGCCGATGCCGTTCATAATCCGATTCACACCGGATGCTAAACTGAAGTTATATGAATGGCAACATGAAAATGCCGGAAGGTGCGATAATGAGATGAGCGATAGCATTGTCAGCTTCTTCTGTAAGCTTGAAATCTATGTAATCCGGTTTTGCCTGATTATCCGCATGGCCCGATGGGCTGTTGACGAGGATTCATCAAACCCTGATACTATCGAAGTTGAGGATGTTGACGGAGCGACAGAGTTAGCTGAATATTTCCGCAACAATGCATTGAGCGTACTCACCTGCATAAGCGAGGAAAAACTGAACGAACTGCATCGCTCTGTATATGACAATCTCAACGATGAGTTTTCAACTGCCGATGGAATCCGGGTAGCAGAGCGATTCGGCATGAAAGAACATACTTTTAAGATGTTTCTTACCCGCAATCTCAACACTCTGTTTCGCCGTGTCCGTCAAGGGTGGTATAAGAAGCTGTCGTGTTACTCCGCTAATAATGTTACTCCCGCTGATGATGCGAACATTCCGAATTAACAACCGACATCGGCTTCCGAATATCCGTGACAAGCCGTTGCTATACTTCATATTCTCACTCCTCAAACTCAAAATGTACAACCGAACTAAAGTCCATAAAAATCTTACAAAATATGCCACAACCGAAAATACCAAATTCTCAGTCACCCGAAATTACCGGAACATCAAACTCTTCAAAAAATTCAGACATGATGGGAAATTCAATCTTCCCCGAAACTCAGTCAATGACCGAGCAGAGCGCAACCGCTCAATCCAAGTCAACCCGTCCCACAGCCAAGCAGCGCAAGAGCGACCTCGACGAATACCGCAATGTCTTCTTTGCGCCGATTAAGCTCGGCAAAGGCAATAAGCATCAGGTTGCCATAAGCAATGACACATTTGACCGCGTGGAACGTATCGCCCGATTCTTCGGAGGTTCTGGCTACAGCGTCGGCAGTTTCATCGAGCATATCATCAATGAGCATCTTGATGCCAATGCCACCAACGATGAAGGCTGGTTCAGTGTAATCGGCAAGTCATTCTTATCACTGCCCTGCGGCAGTGAAAATGGCGAAGCCATCGGCGCAGCCGGTACCCGGAAAATCTGATAAGATTTGGAGGGTAGCAAGGTTGTGGCAATGTAAACATTTCCGACCTTGCACCCTCACAAATCCGGGTGGCCGATACGCTCCCGATGGTCACCAAAACAACGAGTATCAACATCTAAAATCACACGAATATGACTTTTATAAAACGTAAGAAATCGCCTCCGGGCGAAACAAAAAAGCTTGTCAAATCTCGTGTCGTGAGCGTTCGGCTCAACGATGACGAACACCGGCAAGTAAAAGAGAAATGCCGTGAATCCGGCAGAAAAATATCAGACTTCTGGCGACAGGCCCTGCTTAAAGCCAACGTCATACAAGTTGCCACGCCTGAGGATATGGCGTTGCTACGACAAATCGGAAGCATGTCGAACAACCTCAACCAACTCGCAAAACGTGCCAACGATGCGGGCTTCAAGGTGGTGAAATGGGAGTTAGGGAATCTAGCGAAGAATCTGAAATCACTTTATCTGAAGCTCTCGGATGATTGGAAGCATCAGTAAAGGAAGTGACTTCGACGGGTGTGTAAGTTATGCTTTGGCGGTCGATAAGAAAGACAAAGAAGCACGTCTTTTGTATTCCGAAGGCGTTTTGGACGATTCTACGCAGTCGATAATTGAGGGATTCGAGTGCCAGCGACATCTCAATCACCGTGTTGAGAAATGGGTCGGACACATCTCTCTTTCCTATTCGCCCGAAGATTCGGCACGGCTCACCGATGCGGCTATGGTGAAACTGGCGCAGGAATATATGGAAAAAATGGGTATCGTGAACACCCAGTATATCATAGCCCGACACCTCGATACAGAGCATCCGCATTGCCATATCGTCTATAACCGGGGCGATAATAACGGTAAATGTATCGATGACGGATTCGAGCGATACAGAAACGTCGAGATCTGTAAGGAACTTAAACGGAAGTACGAGCTGACCTTCGGGAACGGCAAAGACAAGGTGAAAACCGAGCGGTTACGAGGACGCGACAAGACCCGTCAGGAGATTTATCTCGCCTTGCGTGATGCCCTAAAAGTTGCCAAAGACTGGACTTCTTTTCAGCGTGAACTTGCCAAAAACGGCGTGGCTGTGAGAAAGAAATTCAGGCGGAACACTACCGTCGTTGAGGGTCTTTCATTCGTCAGGGACGGTAGAAAGTTCAAGGCTTCCGACATCGACAAGAAACGTCGTTTCTCGTATTCCAATATCTGCCGCATTCTCGATGAGAATAAGAATGGGAAGAAAACCGCAACTCCATCTATGCCGAAAGCTGCCACAAGGACACCGATACCACCATCACAAAAAGCTCCATCTGTCGCAGAAAAAGTAATTGATACGACTGTCGGTATCGCTGAAAATCTCTCCGCCGGAATCGGCGGACTCTTCCAAACCGGCCCTGCCTACGACCCGGAAGAGGAGGCGTTCATACGTCAGATGAACCGCCGAAGGAAAAAGAAAGGCAGAAGTATGTAACCACAAAATTCATTCTATATGAGCGAAAAATTTGAAAATTTCTCCGGGGGATTCCTCGGAAACATCGCCGACGAACTCGGCAACATTTCGGGCGTATGCACCGAAATCAAGTAGGCACAACTAAACTGCGTTACTACCGATGCCCTCAACAACATGGGGTCAACCCTCACCGACGTGGTCTCTTGGAAGGTTGACAACCTGCAATCGACGATAGAATCACAGACCCAAACTGTGAGTGAAATCGGCGAGAATCTAACCGAATCCGTCAACAATCTCTCAGCCACCATGACAGAGAAGATGGACAACTTCACCGCCAATCCTCCGGTGCAGAAGATTGAAAAGACCATCCGAATTGCCAAAGAATCATGGCAAGTCTACCTCGCCATGTTCATCTCTGTATTCACCCTTATATTCTTCGGAGCGACAACAATTTGGCAGGAAAGTCGCATCGAAAAGGCCCGAATCTCCGACATCAAGTATCACTACATCCTGATGAACGGCAGCATCAGTTCTGAAGGGCTCGACAGTATCCAGAGCTGGTTTCGAGACCCTGAGAAAGTCAAGATAATCGAAAAACAGGTGAAAGAATACGAAGACCGCGTAGAACAAACCGCCCGCGCCCTCGATCAGAAGCATCGCCTCGAAGAAAAAATCAACGAACTCAATTCCCAAAATCAAAACAAAAACTCCGGAAAATGACAGCACTCAACAACCTCAATCAGCTCCTCTCCCGTATCAAATCCACATTCAGACGCAAGGCAACACCGGTAGTCACCTCAACTCCACCGGAAACGCCACCACCTACTGACCTGTCGGTCGTAAGCGACACTCGACTAAAATCGGCATTCGCAGAGGTGGAGAAATATCTCGCCAAAAGCTACGGCACTACCACCTCAGCCCTGACCTACAAAGACTATGCAAACGGAGCCACGCTCGTCAGCAATGACGAAACCCTCAGCCTCGCGCTCATAATCCTCAACACATCAGAGGGCCTAATGAGCCTTCCCGACAACGTGATGATTCTAGGTTATGTCAACTCAACCAACGGCAGCGAATGGGTCATAAAAGAGGTAAACAGCTTCCTTGCTCTCCTCAAATTCACCTGCAAGAAACACGGAATCCAGCACCTCGCCCTCGCCTTCAGCACCGAAAAGCCCGACCATCCCGCCACCGTCCAAGACGCCGATGTAACCTGCATCCGCCTCTACTAACCTCCCTATCCCCCCAACGCCCCGACAAGAAATTCCCTCTTGCCGGGGCGATTTCTGATTGTTCAACTTGTCTCTATATCATTTTTTAGTGCAAAATACAGGACAAGGTTATTAAAACCAGTACATTCATAATCGATTTTTTATGTTTAGCAACGTAGCCTTTTGCCATTTGGATATAAATTTGTAATTTTGCGCTTAATTGGATGCTCTGCATCCAAGCATATTTAATTGTTATGACCAACAAAAAATATACCGTAATAGATTTATTCGCCGGTTGCGGAGGCCTTTCATTGGGACTCTATCAAGCCGGATGGAGTGGTGTGTTTGCTGTTGAAAAAAACCCATGTGCATTTGAGACTCTAAAATATAATCTGATTGAAAGGAAAAAACATTTCGATTGGCCTAAGTGGTTACCACAAGAGCCTCTTGATATAGTTGCTCTCTTAAATGACCATGAAGAAGAATTGAAATCGCTTAGAGGAAATATTGACTTGGTGGCAGGCGGCCCTCCTTGCCAAGGATTTTCTATGGCCGGAAAGAGAATGAAGGATGACGAGCGTAACCAACTGGTTTTTTCTTATATTTCATTCATTGATTTAGTTCAACCTAAATTAATCCTTTTTGAAAATGTTAAAGGGTTTACATATTCATTTGATAAGGCTAAAGATCCGGATGCAATACCATATTCACAAGTAGTGGTAGAAAAGTTAGAGGATTTAGGTTATGAGGTGACTCCTCACATTATAAATTTTGCCGAATTTGGCGTACCACAACGAAGAAAAAGATTCATTCTTATTGGTGTTAGAAAGCCTAACAAAAATCGTTCAAATGATTTTTTAATTAAACTTAGATCCCAATTCCCAAGTTTTATTGAACAAAATGGACTGACAGAGACCCCGACCTTGTCAGATGCAATTTCCGACCTGTATCGATCAAATGGTACGGTTCCGACTCCGGATCGTCATGGGTTCCAATCTGGTCGATATGGAACTCCGTCATCACCCTATCAAACATTTTTAAGAAAGGCTATCCCTGAGTCTCATAACATACCCAATAGTCATAGTTTTGCAAGACACACATCAGAAAAGATATCTTGTTTTGAGAAGCTTTTGTCCGAAAAAAATGTCATCAAAGGCAGAAGAATAGATGGAGATGAACGTAAAAAATGGGGCATACACCAACGTGGTATTACGGTATTAGATCCGGATGCTGTCTCACCTACAATTACTGGCGCACCCGATGATTATCTTCATTACTTAGAACCGCGGATCTTGACTGTTCGGGAATGCGCCCGCATACAATCTTTCCCTGACTGGTTTGAGTTCTGCAGTAAGTATACAACGGGCGGAAGTATGAGAAAGAAAGAAGTCCCAAGATATAGTCAAGTGGGGAATGCCATTCCTCCGCTGTTTGCTCAACAGGCAGGATTAATTTTACAATCTTTATTGTCATAGTTGCTTATGGATAAATTGAAGTTCAGAATCAGTTCCGCGCTTAAAGACCTTGTAGGGAAAGAACTGATTACAAGTGATAATGTGGCAATATTTGAATTAGTTAAAAATTCATATGACGCATATGCGACTAAGGTTGTCATCTCTTTTTCAGAAGATAAAATCACAATTGCCGATAATGGACATGGAATGACATTTGATGAAATTCAGAAAAAATGGCTTTTTGTGGGCTATTCGGAAAAGAAACTTGGGATTAACGAAAGAAATAAGCAGCAATCTTATAGAGACAAAATCAAACGGTTTTACGCCGGCGCAAAGGGTATTGGCAGATTCTCTTGTGATCGTTTAGGCAGAATGTTAACCATTACTACATCTGCGCAAAATAGTTCTACAGCAGATCAAATATCACTGGATTGGAAGGATTTCGAAAAGGATCAATCTGTTGAGTTTTCAGAAATCGACATATCTCATTCTATTCTATCGGAACAAATAGAATATCCGGAAGATTCGAACCATGGAACAATTATAGAAATTTCCCATCTTCACGATAATGAAACCCCATGGACAAGGAAGCATTTATTGGAGTTAAAGAGATCTTTGGAAAAGTTGATCAATCCCCTATCTGAAGTAAATGATTTTTCTATTGAAATAATTTGCGAAAGAGAACTGGAAGAAGACAACAAACTTATTGAGTCGGGCAAAGGCTATGACCGTGATATTGTAAACGGGATACTAAAAAATAGTATTTCAGCGATTCTCAAGCTTAAAACGACACAAATAGATGTAACTGTAAATTCGGATTATATAACTACGATTCTATCTGATCGTGGAACTGAAATATATAAAATTAGAGAATCAAATTTAGAGTATAATTTAATATCAGACGCTACTGTTTCGCTGTCATTTTTAAACAGGGCGGCGAAATACAACTTTTCGCGACTAATGGGGGTTGAAGCTATTAACTATGGATCTGTTTTTTTGTTTAGAAACGGGTTTAGAATTCTTCCATTTGGCAACACTGGAGATGATAGTTGGAAAATGGATTTTAGAGCGCAACAAGGTTATAACCGCTATTTAGGAAGCCGTGACCTTTTAGGACGAGTAGATATCCATACCGACAATGTTTCCGAATTAAAGGAAGTTTCTAGCCGGGATGGTGGCTTAGTGGACACTCAAATGTCTCGACAAGTCATGAAACTTTTTGAAACCACGCATCGAAGACTGGAAAGATATGTGGTGGGCGTATTGTGGGGTGAAGGATTCTTGAAAAATGAATACTTCGCCACAAAAGAAGAAGGAGAAGAAGAAAGACGCAAACTTCAAGCCAAAGACAAAGATTCAGAATCGCCCGACTATGTCATTGACAATAGTATTGGAAGTAAGATAGATTTTATTCGGATATTAAAATCATTGTCAACCGATCCAAATGTTGAGATTTTATATTACAATAGTGAATTCGCAAACATTTTGAATGAACAATCGAAGTCAGAATTTATCAAACCGCAATTTATCCAGGACATGGAGACAATTGCAAAACGGACCGGCAATACTACTCTTTTGCAGACAGTAGAAGATGCGAAAAAACGAATTGAGCAACTTAGTAAAGAAAAGGCAGACGCACAAAGAAAAGCTGCAGAAGCAGAACGAAAAGCCGAAGAAGCTTTAGCTCAAAAAAACAGGGCAGAACAAAAGGCTAAAGAAGAAGAGGAAAGAAGAAAGGCAGCGGAGTTAGACAAGCTCAAGGCAGAAAATGAAAAGGTCAAAGCAGAAAATGCTCGATTAATTGCTATTCAAAAAGCAACTGAAGAAGAAAAGAAACGCGAAAAAGCTGAAAAGGAGAAAAAAATCGAATCGTTAAAAGCCGAGTTTTATAAAAAGGTTTCAAATCCGGACACCGATGCATTGATTCACCATGTCAAAAACAACAATAGCAGAATTAACGATGCGATCACGGATCTATTAAACTCTATTCCCAAGGAAATCAGAGAAATATCATTCTATTCAATACTTATAGAATCTCTTACTAAAATCCGCAATTTGTCTCTTAAATCACTTAAAGCGACAGATTTAATCCTTTCATGTGATCTGGCCCCATCGGATTCTCAAAAGATAAATCTTCCTTTATTTATTGATGGATACATCCGCAATGAGGTGCATAAAAAAATACAATGTCACTTTAAAAGCAATACGAATTCTTTTTTTGTGTTAGGCAGTAAGCTTGACCTAAGTCTTGTTTTAGATAATTTTATCAATAATTCTTTAGATTGGGATGCCCATAATGTGTGGTTTAACTGTAATCTATCTGAAAATAAACTATACGTTCATATTTTTGATGATGGTCTTGGCCTATCGCAGATATTCCATTGCGATCCCGAAGAAATATTCAATTTTGCAAAATCAGGTAAAAAGAACGGCACTGGTTTCGGCATGTATCTCATACGAGAAACATTAAAGAATTTCCATGCGTCTATAAGTATAGAGGCTCCAATCAATAATAAGGGTATTCACTTCCTAGTAGTTTTTGAATAATGGAAAATCGTTATATAATTGTTGTTGACGAGCAAACTCAAAAAGATCGACTTGATCGAATTGCAATGAATCTAAATAAGGAGGGGGTAAAACTGCAATATAAGGAAGTAAACCCAACGCATTATACCAAAAGGCTTAAGAATGGTGATATAGGTTTTGACGAAGATAAATTTATAGAAACTCTCAATGCCATACCTTTCATTAATCAAGTTGATGTCTTCGCCACAGACTATAATTTAATTGACGATACCTTGAAGGGTATGCAAGCTATTAATTTATTCTTAAAATCAAGGCCCAAATATAAAAGAAAAATTGTAATATATTCAGCGCAGATAGAGACTGTACTTCAAGACATACTTACAAAGGCCGGTAATTCAATTGATGAACAGGTATCTTTGATAAAACAAATCGCAGGTAAGAACAATCACTACTTTAAGAGCGATGGTGAGTTTGAAAACAAGTTTAAACAATTAATTCTTTCGTCCCCAAATATATCAATTGAAAAAAGATTAATTGATGAATTACACTCATTAGACAATGCTATGGCTAAATGTAATCTTCCACCTTTTAGATCAATGTCAACTCACGAATTAGCAGAGTCAATAGAGAACGACACCAATGAGTCTCAAGCTATAAAAAGGGAACTAGTTGATCATATAATAGCATTACTATTTGATATTGATGGATATGTGTAAGGTATTTGCTATTTATCCTATAGATAAAAGTAATCCAACGGGATTTCTGAATAGGATTAACACTTTTGAGAAAAGGCATCTTGGGAATGATTGGAGATGTTTCAAATTGCATTTCTGTGATTCCGATCATAAAAATGCAATAACCGAAGCCAAAAGATATGGGTTTATCATATTCATGGGACATGGTGGGGAATCTCATTTATGTGGTGCGTGTGGCTCGCTCGGCGAAGAACCTATATCAGAAGCAGCTCGTGAAGAGAATCCAGATTATTACAATAATCACAATTTTATTAATATTTCTAATATACAGGAGTTTAGAGACAAGATATTCTGTTCGTTTTCATGCAATTCAAATCGTAATTCAGCTAAAAGCTTGGGGCATGTAGCCATTCAATCTGGGGTGAAAGCTTTCATAGGATTTGGGGATATTCCAACTGATTTTATAAATGGCGAAACGATGTCTAAAAGATGTATCGCTATTTATAAAGGTATAATTATTCGCATAATAAAATATGCTATATTGTTTGGAATAACGGGGAATCTTACAGTGGAATCGTTTGTAAAAACTATAAAGTTCTTGACAACCAAAGAGATTCAAATCTTGATGAAATCAAAATTTAAGATTAGGCATAAAGACCATATATTAAAAAATTTAGTTGAATTCAAGAATGATATTAGGATTATGGGGGATGCACATGCGCGTTTATGTGATGATTACATTGAATTATAGCAAATAGCAATCATTATACATGGCGGATGTGATGACACGGGAGCAACGGAGTCGCTGCATGGCGGCTATCAAGGGGAAGGATACAAAGCCGGAGATGATTGTGCGGAAGTATCTTTTCTCGCGGGGTCTGCGTTTTCGTGTTCAAGTCCGTAAGATGCCGGGCACTCCGGATATTGTATTGCCGAAATACAAGACTGTTATTTTCGTCAACGGTTGCTTCTGGCATGGCCATGAAGGTTGTAAGTATTTCCGTTTTCCAAAATCCAATGTTGATTTTTGGCGAATCAAGATAGCAAGAAATATTGAACGTGATGCTGAGGCGGAAGCAGAATTGATACGCTTGGGATGGAAAGTCATACGGATATGGGAATGCGAGATAAAAGCAGTCACAGGACGCATGGATAGATTGGAGAAACTTTATAACAGCATTGTAAGTCCATATTTGTATTCAGAAGAGAATACGGCGCTAAGTCTTGCAGCCGAGCCGGACACCCAATATGGCTATGAAATGAATCAGTTATAACAAACCTCATTTATTGAAATAAATTCATCTATTTGATAATACCACAAAAGTTTTAGCCGGGATCCTATGCGGTTTCGGCTCTTTTGATTAACTTTGCAGTTGTAATAAACCATCTTTAAGCATGGAGAATCATGATTTGAACCGCTTGAAGGTCATTTTGGCCGAGAAGAAAAGGACTAATAAATGGTTGGCTGAGCAATTAGGCAAAGACCAGACAACCATTTCAAAATGGTGTACCAACTCTAGCCAGCCAGATCTTGCTAGCCTGATACAGATTTCAAAATTATTAGAAGTCGAACTTTCCGAATTAGTGAGAATTAGATAAGCTATTTATGAGAAGGAAGTCTCCAAATGTTCTTGATTTGTTCTGTGGATGTGGTGGTCTCTCAAAAGGTTTTGAAGAGGCTGGATACAACATCTTGATAGGTGTAGACTTCGAACAAAGTGCATTAAATACTTTCAATCACAATCATAAAACGGCGAAAGGAGTCCGGTTGGATTTATCCAAGCCTGAAACCTTTGATATAATCGATTCTTTGTTGAGTGGACAGACTCTTGATGTAATTATCGGCGGTCCCCCCTGTCAAGGGTTTAGTTTAACCGGTCCCCGTAACTTTGATGATGAACGCAACAAATTATATCTTGCGATGATTGAAACAGTTCAGAGATATAAGCCGAGGGCGTTTCTTATTGAGAATGTCCCTGGCATGGCAAACCTTTATAAGGGGGCTGTCCGTGATGAAATTATCCATCGCTTTTCCGCAATGGGTTACAATGTCACATACAAGATTGTGTGTGCTGCAGACTATGGCGTGCCTCAAATTAGAAAACGTCTTGTTTTTGTAGGATTGCGTTCAGACAGCGATAAATATGTGTTCCCAGAACCATATTTATCTGAAGGTGAATATATAACCTGTGAACAAGCTTTAAGCGATTTGCCTTCGCTTGAAACTACTCTAGGCGAAGAAGTTTCAGTCTACGAATGTGAGCCTCAGAACGAGTTTCAAAAACTTATGCGCTCAACATCAACAACACTCCATAATCACGCAGCAATTAACCACAAACCTTTTGTAAAGGAAGTAATTGCCCTTGTACCTGATGGAGGCAACTATAAAGATTTGCCGCCCGGCGTGGGTGAAAGTAGAGTCTTTCACATGGCATGGACACGTCTAAGCAGCAAGAAACCAGCTCGAACTGTTGACACAGGTCATCGGAATCTATTTCATTATAAATGGAATAGATGCCCGACAGTCAGAGAGAGTGCGCGTATTCAAACATTCCCCGATGACTTTATTTTCCTAGGCAACAGAGGACAACAGAATAAACAAGTCGGTAATGCCGTACCTGTATTAATGGCAAAAGCTTTAGCAACTCAACTCCTTAAATACCTGTGATGTCAGCTCAAACCTTAAATACTCTTGATTTATTCGCTGGCTGTGGAGGTCTCACGGAGGGATTTCTTCGGTCTGGTCACTATCATACTATTGGTGCTGTTGAGTGGGAGAAGGCTCCGTATGAGACGATCAAACACCGTCTTATTACAAGGTGGGGACATTCGGAATCAGGAAATGCGGTAATTCGATTTGATATTCAAAGAACAGACGAACTCATCAATGGCTTCAATGATTCAGAATACGGAGTCCATCAAGGGTTACAAAGTCTTATTGGGAAACAGCAGATTGACGTAATCATTGGTGGCCCACCATGTCAGGCATATTCATTGGCCGGACGTATTCGTGATGAGCACGGCATGAAGAATGACTATCGCAATTATCTCTTTGAGAAATATATTGAAATAGTCAAACATTTTAAGCCTAAATTCTTTGTGTTTGAAAATGTTGTAGGACTTTTAAGCGCTGCGCCAGATGGTACTCCTATTACAAAAAGAATATATGCAGCATTTCGCGAAGCGGGGTATCATGTTGCCCACAATTTCAGAGATGCGCTTTTTGATGTCGCTGAATATGGCATTCCGCAACATCGTAAACGTGTTATAATTCTCGGCATCTCTGAAGAGTCCTTCGGAGACAAATGCGAGATTTTGCTGAATGATTTTTATAAAATCATACTTCCATCATTGAAAGGGAAGCCCCGAACGGTTAAAGATGCCATTGGAGACCTGCCTCCTATTTACCCGTTGGAGGAACCAACGAAAAGAGGTGCAATTAAGATTTCTCACATTCAGCATGACGAGCGTTTCTATATGAACCATACGCCACGCTTCCATAGTAAGCGTGATATAGGCGTTTTCCGTTTTCTTGCAGATGACATTTTGAGCGGCAAGTGCGAATATGTCGGCATTGAGAAGCTGAAAGAATTATATACTGAAGTCACAGGGAAACATAGCAATATTCATAAATACTATGTTTTACGCGAAGATGAGCCAAGCAATACCATACCTGCACATCTTTACAAGGATGGCATGAGACATATTCACCCTGACCCTGAGCAAGCACGTTCTATTACACCTCGGGAAGCAGCTCGACTTCAAACTTTCCCCGATGACTTTGAATTCCTCGGTGCAACTATGGCTCAATTCAAAATGATAGGCAATGCTGTTCCCGTAGATTTTGCCACAATAATCGCCGAGGCTCTTTATAAACTTTTCACTTCTGACTATAATCATGGCAGAATTTTTCATTAAAAAACTTGGTCGACAGGAAATGGGATCTCCTGTACGACGCAGTGACGGCTCTCTAAAATTTAGTCGTGGTCGCTATATGCTAATTTCAAAGGAATTTTATGATTTCTTTCCGCATCTTTCGACTACTGTTCTAAATGACAGTACCGCTCTTCCATTCTTGACAGACCACTCGGATGAGATTATTTACGCCCAGTATGTCTATCACAATTCAAAACATGTAGACACTGCACATGTGGAAGGGCAACCACGTGACGAAAGCCGCATTTATCTCAACAGCAAACTTGACAACAACAAAACCTTGTTCTTGCCAAATGACATTGTTGTTATAATGCGTTGTCGTGATAATGGCATTCCCTTTTATGTCCTGCATATCTTCGATGCGCTTTCTCCATATTATTCTTTTTGGAATACCAAGCTCAATGGCAAAACCTATGCAGTATGGGAGGGTGATAAAGCTCCGACATTTGACCATCAGTTCACTTTGCCAAGCAAGTCTGCAAACATAATCGGAGACAAGAAAGTTGAAGAAGCTATCGAAAAACAACAACAGCAGGCATTGGATTCAATGAATCCCGCCAATGACATGGCTCAGGCCATGGGAGCAGACCTGTTCAATGCACGTACTTTCCATGATTTCGTCATGAATGCATACGGTGGCAAATGCGCTGTCACTAAGCGTGTGATATCCTGCAATGGGTTTGATAATCTTGAAGCAGCGCATATCATGCCACAAGCACACAATGGTTCATTCCTTCCATGCAATGGAATAGCGATGAGCCGGGATATGCACTGTGTGTTTGACAAAGGGTTCTTCACCATCGAAGATGATTATACTATTATAATCCATCCCGATGTTTTGCGAACGGATTCATATATCAACGAATACAACGGGAGCAAAATCACCATTCCTCAGATTAAGTATTTCCGCCCTCATCCCCAATTTCTTAGACATCATCGCGATAAGGTCTTTGGCACATTTCGTCAAATAAGAAGTAATTGGATTCAATAATATGGACGCAGGCAAACGACTGATAGACGATATATACAATGGGTCACGCCAACTCGTTATCCCATTCTTCCAGAGGGCGTATGTCTGGGAAGAAGAGCTTTGGCTACGCTTCCTTGATAGTATGGAACAGGTTTCAAAAACCGGTAAGGAGTATTTCCTTGGTTCGGTTATAATGAAACAAGTAAGCACATCTTCATCCGGAGCGGTCGGTGACATACGTACTGTCATAGACGGACAACAGAGACTTACCACCCTCGCGCTGTTCCTAAAAGTACTTTGTTTCAGATCTGGTGAGAAGGAGTTCTTCAAAAGTAAATTTTTCCCGCGCAAAAGAATCGCGCTTGTTCACAATATGCATGACAAGGATGTGTTTGAGAAGATTATCTTGCAAGAAGAACTTGCATCTGTTGACGCAAATACAAAACTCGCACGGGCATATGATTTCTTCCTGCAAAGAGTTACCCCGGAAAAGTTCAATCTCGACAATATCCTGGCTCATGTGACATTCGTTGGCATCGACCTCCATGGGGAGGACGATGAGCAAGTTATATTTGACACCATCAACTCGATTGGTGTCATGTTGACCACTGCCGAGCTCCTAAAGAATTACCTTTTTTCAGAAGATACCAAGGAAATCTATCTGTCAAAATGGAAACCTACATTCGAGGCCGATAATGATGTCGTTTCATACTGGTCCTCTGGCCCCATATCAGGAAAGTATGTAAGAGAAAATCTTGATATGCTTCTATACGCCTATCTGCATATCAAGATAAATGACCCTGTTTATGGCTTGACTTCCATTCAGAAAGGCCGATTCAGGACTGCTGTCGATTTGTTCAGTCAGTATAAGGAGTTTATGGATCTTACTCAAATTGACCGCGAGCAACTAATTGATGAGCTTGTGGACTATGCTAAAATATACAAGGAAAACATATCCTCAAATATCCTTGACGAAGAGATTGGCAACACATACAGTCTAGAGCGAATCAACTTGATTATGTTTGGGCTTGACACATCCACAATGATACCCTACATCCTTTATCTTATAAAGAATCAGCCGGATATCAATGAGCGAAATAAAATAGCCAAAATTCTTGAATCATATGTGATGCGTCGATTCATATGTCGCGCCTCTAATGACAATTACAGTGACTTGTTTGCATTCTCACTTTTGTCTCCCCAATTCCTGACTGCTGAGAATCTCAAGAGATACCTCAGCACGAAGGAATCAGACTCGTCATTAAGAATGCCTGATGACATTGAACTTGTTTATGCATTTGAAAACAATTTTCTGAATGATTCAAGAGCAAAGAGTGTTCTGTATATGTTAGAATCTCTTATTCGTAGCACTAAATACTCTACATCACTCCGGCCGCTAAAATCATATACACTGGAGCATCTTATGCAAAAAAAAATGGAAAGCCCAGGAATGGCCATTTGAGGGAGAAACGGAAATCGAAAAGCGTAACATAACCTTAAAGACTCTTGGGAACCTCGCCATAATACCCCAGAGTCTAAATTCCTCAATCAAGAATAGCAGTTGGCAGATCAAGCTCTACGGCAATGGTAAGAAGAAAGGACTACTTGAATATGCAATAGGACTTGAAACAATGAAGATTCCACTTTCTTCTGAAAGTTGGAATGAATCTTCTATCAGGAAGCGAGCACATTGGCTTTGTGATCATGCCCGTGTTGTCTGGAACTTTGAGGACATCCTTTACGATGAATCATTTTCATATTCAGTTGTTTCTGATCCATCCCCGACCGCTACTAAACCGGAGAAAGTTCAGCTCGATAAAACGAAACGAACCAACAATCACGACCGCACAAAATATTCTTTTGACAGCATCAATTTTTACAATAAAAACGAGTTTGTTTTCCGTCTTATCAAAGAGTATCTGAATCAGTATCCAGATACGACGTATGAAAAGATACGTTCCTTGTTCCCGATATCCATTATGGATAATGGAGGCAGTCCATTATCCGGTATAGTAGCCTCAATGTCAGATATAATGACAGATGTCCAAAAGGGAATGTATAGTGAGGCTTTGATTAACAAATATTATAAAATTGGCAATCCTGAAAGATATATCATAACAGCAGACGGAATTACTGCATTCATAAATACCCAATGGAGTAAAAACACCCTGGAACGATTTATTATATACGCTAATCAAGCAGGCTTTACTATCAGTTCTCACTCTTGAATAATCTCGACAATTTTATGATAGAGCAAGAGATACTTCAGATGCGCGAGTTCTTTCTTGCGAAAGCGCGGAGCGATGAGGCTGAGGCACGGCAGGTGCAATTCAAGGAGGGGGCAAATGACCGCTATTATATTGGTTGCGAGATGGTGGCGTTCAGCAACTCTCGCGGTGGGAGGCTTGTTATTGGTATCAATGACAAGACGGGAGAAATCAATGCGCTGTCATTTATGGAGTTGCAGGGAACCACCAATCTATTGACGAGTATTGCATCTGAGAATGTGATTCCCAATGTGCTGATCGACGTTGAGAATGTGCCAACTGCTGGAGGAGCGGTTGTTGTCGCTACAATTCCCGAAGGTAAGAACAAGCCTTATCATGACAACAAGGGTATTATATGGGTGAAAAATGGTGCTGATAAACGCAAGGTGTTTGACAACTCTGAGCTTGCCGACATGATGGGCGACTGCGGTCGTTATGATGCCGATGAAGAGGCGGCGCGCGATGCCACTATTGATGATCTTGATGCCGACACCATCAAACTATATATGATGGAGCGTTTTGCTCCAGTGTTCCGTAGCAAGGAGTTTGACGAGTTAACGATGAAGGATTATTCGCCTGACCAAATGGCGGGATTCGTCATCAAAGGAACTACTATCGAGCGACTTTTGCGAAATCTCCGTTTTATTCGTCCCGACGGTCAGCTGACAAAGGCAGCGATGATGCTTTTCGGCAAATACACCCAGCGTTGGTTGCCGGGAATTACTGCAAAATGTATCAGTTTCCTCGGTAATTCAGTCGGCGGCACACAGTTCCGAGACAAGATGCACGATATGGAGATTGAAGGTAACATTCTTCACCAGTACCGCATCATCATGAATTTCTTTACCCGCAATCTGCGGAAAGTGCAGGTTAAGCGCGAGTTCAATTCTCTTGGTGAGCTGGAGATCCCCTACGAGAGTCTAACGGAGTATGTAGTCAACGCACTGATCCATCGTTCACTGAATATCAAGGCTCCGATACGCATCTTCATATTTGATGACCGGGTGGAGATACACAGCCCCGGTTCGCTCCCTAATGGTCTGACAGTCGAGGACGTAAAGAACGGAACTTCCATGCCCCGCAATGTGTTTCTTTTCACCAATGCTAACTATCTGCTCCCCTACACGGGTGCCGGTAGCGGAGTTCGTCGTGCATTGGAGTATGACCCGGACGCGGTTTTCTCAAATGGAGTTTCCGACAGGGAAATCACCCATGCCACCAATGAGTTCGTAATCACCATCCCTCGAAAAAGTAATCAAGCCCAAGAAGTAACTGACCAAGTTACCGACCAACCTGCCATAAAAACCGACCAAGCGACCGACCAACCTCAGCATAAATCCGACCAACCTCGATTTAAGTTGAGCAAAAAACAAGAGGACATTAAAAATTTCTGTTCTGTGCCTCGGACAGCTCGTGAGATTCTTGAAAGAACAGGAGTTACAACTCACTTTGACAATCGCAAGAAATACATCTACGATTTGGTAGCCGCAGGAGTTCTTGAACCAACCATCCCTGATAAGCCCAACGACCCGAATCAAAAATATCGTCGAAAGAAATAATTGCTTATGGAAACCATCGGCATTAGCAGTTATTTCCAAAATGGAAATAATTGGACAGTAATACATCATTCAATTTCCGAGGAATCCTCGGTAGTTGATTGAGGATAATTGAAAAATTTTTATGGCATTCGAAGATAAATACAAGGAACTTGAACAATACTTGACCGCCGGTGAACCGGCGGAACAGGAACGTGCGCGTAATTGGTCAATTGCCATTGGTTTGCAGGACGTTGACCAATTGAAACCGTCTGAGTTTCTACTTCAGCAAGCGAAAGCCAATATTGAGGGACGGATTTCTTCCGAGGAGGTTGGACGCCGAATCGAGGAGTATTATCAGCAAAAGTCGGTTCGAGAGAAGGCAGAGGCTGACGGGACTTTGGAGGCCGACAAGGTGTCAGACCGCATCAATCTTCTTTTGGCAGAGAAGGCATTCACATTCTCTCCGGCAGAACTAACTCGCATTCATCGTTTCCTCTTCAATGGCGTCCTTCCAAAAGCCGGACAGTACCGGGATTACAATATCACAAAGAATCAATGGATCCTTGATGGCGAGTCTATCGAATATGGCAGCGCCGGTTCCCTGACAGAACTTCTGACGTTTGATTTCAGCGAGGAGAAAAAGTATAATTATAGTGAACACACAGCTGTTGAAGCTATCAATCACATAATTCGGTTTATCTCCGACATTTGGCAGATTCATGCTTTCGGCGAAGGGAACACACGGACAACAGCGGTGTTCTTGATAAAGTATCTGCGTTCTTTCGGTTTTGATGTCAATAACGAGAGTTTTGCCAATCATTCATGGTTTTTCCGGAATGCGCTCGTTCGTTCTCAATATGAGAATATTCCGATGGGCATCCACCGCACGTATGAGCCACTGGAACGATTTATGAATTATGCCGTATTCGGCATCCCGGCTGATCTCCGCAACAGGACTCTCCACATCAGATGGGAGGATGCTAAACATCAAAATAAAGTCGCAAAACGTCAAAATGAGGTTTTGGAAACATCATCATTGTCAGCTACTCTATCTCTTAAAGATATGGCTGTGATTCAACAAGTCCAGTCTAATCCAAACATTTCCATCTCTGCTATCGCTGCAAATACGCGTCTATCCAAAAGTACGATAGATCGTATCATCCGCAATCTCAAAGAGAACGGTTTGCTATCCCGAACTGGTGCAAAAAACAATGCCACTTGGATAATCAACAATTCCGCAAATCCTGTGGAGTAATATCATTGGCAAAGTAACGACGATTGATAATGAAGAAATACGGTGGAACAAGATATAACTCCCGATGGGATGGCTCGACTTCAGCAATGGTTGACGCTATTGTCATAGCCTGCCTATGGCCGGTTCTCTTGGATGACTGGATTTTACCTATGGCGATTTGTGTCGGAATGCTTGTTTTTGTCATCTTGACATTTCTCGGATGCTATTACCGAATTGACGGCAAAAATCTTGTGGTGTACTCGTTTTTCATTCCTAGAGCCTACCCAATCAACAAGACAAAGAGTATCAAACCGACCAAGAGTATTCTCTCTGCTCCGGCGATTTCGCTCATTCACCGCATCGCCATAACCTTCACCGACCGCAAAGCGCTGAAAAGTTCCATGCCTCTCGTTATATCTCCAGTGCGTCAGGATGAATTCATTGCGCAGCTCCGCACCATCAACCCAAATATCGAATGCGAAGAATAAAACAGTTAAAATTTGAATAGAAAAATATGTCTTATATGTTTTTCTATTCAGAATTTTACCATCAGGAAAATGATGCCGATCTCAAACTTGAAGAAAATTTGGTAGTGTGAAAATTTATATCTAACTTTGTAAGTATCATTAACACGAGTGTTAAATCCAAATATTAGATGTAAATATCAGCATGATGATACTATCGAATAAATCATTGTCAACACCTGACCTGATTCGGAATCTTGGATTGAGATTTCGCGATTACCGTTTGCGGTTGCGGATGACCCGTAAAGAGGTCTCCGAAGCCGCGTCTATCGGCATGACAACTCTCTATAAATTCGAGTCGGGAAATATGACCGACATTTCGTTCAGCACATTACTGCGGCTTCTGAAGGCAATCGGACTTAACGACAACTGGGATTCTTTGCTCCCAGAACTGCCCGAATCCCCTTATCTATATGGTGACGATGAAAAGAAAGCGCAACGTGTTCGCCATTCATCTAAAAAGTAATTGCCAGTATGAAATATTTGAAAGTAAAATTATGGGGGCAGGAAATTGGACGTCTTGTATGGGAATCCAGTACGAGACGGACATACTTCATGTATAATCCCGAACGGAAGGATGAAATACCGGATATCGCGCCGTTGTTTTCTCCAGCCGCAAACCGCAATATTCTTCTGCCGATATATGGTGATGAGCGCCCCCTTTATCAAGGGCTGCCGCCGTTTATTGCAGACTCGTTACCCGACTCATGGGGCAATACTCTGTTTGATAAATGGGTGAAGGATAATAAGATTCCCCGTAATAAGGTCACACCGCTCTACAAGCTGATGTTTATCGGCACAAGAGGCATGGGGGCATTGGAATATGAACCATACGCCGCTGACCTAACACATACACAGGCTATCGACATCAAAGCATTGTATGATATGTCGCTAAAAGTTCTTGAGGACCGTGACAATATCGTATTGGACAGCAATGATGAGCTGACGTTGCAGGCTTTGCTTGCAGTGGGAACATCCGCAGGCGGTCGTCAGATGAAGGCAATTATTGCCATAAACAATGAGACGGGCGAAATACGGTCAGGGCAGTCTGACAGCCTTGATGGATTTGAGTATTATATTCTTAAGTTCGGCGATAAGTCAATGCCTATCGCCGAGATTGAAACGGCATATTATAAAATGGCTGATGAGGCAGGAATTGACATGGAGCCGTGCCGGTTGTTCCCGGTCGATGGAATCAATCATTTCCTCACAAAACGCTTTGACCGCAATGATGGCAAAAAAATTCATATTCAAACTCTAGCGGCCATTAACCCGGAAGCCAGAAGTTACGAAGATCTTGTAGCGACGTGCCGGGAAATATCTATTTCTGAATCAGAAATAGAGCAGCTTTTTGCCAGTATGGTATTCAATGTCATTGCCAACAACACCGATGACCATAATAAGAACTTTTCATTCCTGCTTGAAGAGAATGGCAAATGGCACATAGCTCCGGCATACGATGTAACATTCATATTCAACACAAACGGCACTGGTCCGAATATCGAGCGTCGATTAAGCATCGGAGGCAAAATTGCCGACATATCTAAGGCTGACTTACTTGATTTTGCAAAACGGAACGACATCAAGAATGCCAAAGCGACAATCAACCGCATAGCCGAGGCTGTTAAACGATTCAACGAATATGCCGAAATAAGCAACATCAGTCAGCCGTGGCGCGGCATCATCCAAAAGACTCTGAACGACAATCTCACCGTCTTCGGCTATCTCGATAACAATGACAATCAGGTGTCATCTTTCACTGATAAGCATGGTAGGACAATCACCGACTTTTCAATTTCGGTCAATTCAAAAGGTCATTACGAGGTAGTCGCAAACATTGACGGCAAACGTCATCGCCGCTTCGTCAGACCCAATATGGACCTTTACGCAGACCTCGCAGAACGGGATATTTACAACCTCCACAATGACGATAAAATCAGATTGGTCGAGGCCCTATTCCCACATGAATAAAATCAGATTGGCTAAGAAAACTGTTGATGAAAACTGAGAAAGCCAAGGCGTAATGATAAAGAGGCATTTTGCGGCTGTTTGTACGACAGCCAAAAGTTAAAAATGCCATACCGCTTTGATAATCGGAGGATTATGATTAACTTTGCATAGAGTCAGTACTTGCCGTGAGGCGAGAGCGATTCGTAGGATATTAAATATCAGTTGGTTAACGCTTGTCGCACCCGAAAATGAACGGCACTTGTACGGATTAGCTCAATACTCTATTGAGCATCAATAAGTTAACCACTTCTGCGTCGGATTATGTAAATTTTGGGATACTAAACAGAAAGAAATATCGTCAGAGATCAGCGAGCTTGAATTCAATGAAGCGCTAGCTGAACCGATAAAAGAGGAACTTAAAATAGTGAATCTCATTCTTGATTTTCTACCAAAAATAAAAAACTATATAGATTGGAAAAATGCACTGTCGGTGGCTTCACTGACAAGTACCAATTTCAGAGCATTAATTGATATAATAAAACCAATCTAAAACAAACAACAGACTAAAACATATCTCTACTTTACTTGAAATCAGCTTTATAGAACAAAAAAAACGATTGACGGTAATCGGACTTCTTATAATCAGGCATCAACATCATTTGGATATAATAACGATACGACCCAAACTCCGCGATACAGCTTGGGCCGTTTTCATCAATTGATGAATTTATTATTCATCTCTGTCCAAGGTTCTCCAATCCTTTGTCTGGAATTCCTTTTCAAAGGCTTGAAACTCTGCCTGAAGTCGTTCTTGTACAGTATCCTCAGAGTCATCGTTACTCATCATCCAGTCAACTCGTTGTGCATAAATGTCTGCTATGCGGAGGTGACGGTATGCTTCTTTCATGGTTTCCAATGTCGTGTCTTCAAATTCAAGGACATCGGTATCGTATGGATAATAATCAAAGACAGCATGATGTATGGAATACAATACTGGAATTTGCCCACCATCCTGATTCGCGGTCATGAATTCATCAATAGACTGAAACAGTACATCTTCTCCCTCGACAGGATGAATACTCGCAAACTTCGGGTCTGCTTTGGTCACTCTTCTATGTCTCACCAGAAATTCTTCCGCTTCATCATAACTTGGGAATGTAATATCATACCGGGGGATAAAAGTAATATGGATAAGGCGTGTCCTCCTTCTCAATCACCCAGTAATCTTCATGGACCATCTCCGGTTTTGGTTGAAGAGTCCGATCTATATCCTCTTTCTATTGTATCAGCAATCTCCTTGATAAAAAAAATGATGATAGTCAAAATGCCCTCCGCTCATTGTTTTTCAATTTTAGTGTTTTGCAGCTCAATCTGCTTCAGGATTTGAGTTTGCACCTGCACGAAAGAGAGCGGCGTGAAGTTATTGTTGTCAACGCCGACATCGAGTTGTGTCGGATAGAGATATTGCAGCCGGCTTGCATCTATTCCGGTGTTTGAAGGGCGGGTATGGACGTGACCGAACAGCTGCCATACGTCGTGATTATATCCACCATCGAAGCACAGATAAGGAAAGTGGCTCAAATAGATTTTCTTCTTTGCTATTTGTATGCACATCGACATGGCGACATGTTCAAATCGGTAAATAAAACCTTGCCTGATATTTTTCAGGTCATGATTACCAAGTATAAGATATATCTTGCCGTTGAGCCGATCAAGAATCCGGTTCCACTCGTCTGCACCTCCGAGACAGAAGTCTCCGAGATGAAACACTATATCATCCGGCCCTACAACATTGTTCCAGATTGTTCCAGTTCGCTATGATTGTCTCGTTCATGTCATAGATGTTGCGGAACGGACGATGGCAGTAGTCAATTATATTTGTATGATTGAAGTGGGTGTCCGATGTGAAGAATACCCGACTTGCATCAAATTTGTAGTTCATTATCTTTACTTCTTTATGGAATATCAGTCAATTGGCCTGACTTTTTCAATCTTCTTCCATTCCGTGTTTGCGATTATCTTTTTCAGAGTATACTTATCGATTTCGTCAGCGTATGGTAGTCTCGTCTGACTGCTGATGTTGTCACCCTGCATGTATCTGTATGCGTATGGCGTAATCTCAACATAATCAGTCTCCTTCAGAATTCCGAGAATATGAGCGACCTCTCCTAACTCCACCGATATGCCGGCATCTGAGAGACCGACAACAACCTTGAGACATTCGTCAAGATTCCAATAGCTGTGGGTGCTGACATAGAAATGCCAATTGCCATTATCGTTCACCGGATACATGTGGACTCTGGCATATACTACATCAAAACCATGATATGGAGACACCGCAGCTTTCCATTCCTTGAAATCTGCCTCAGAGTCAATGTCGTAATCCTTCACCACATATCCTTTGCTTGAGTGCTTGAAAACTTCAATGTCCTCCCCATGCTGTCCGCCATATACGGCTTCGTATGCTATGCGCCATAGTGCATATACTTTCTAAGAGTCATTTCAGCGAATTGAATCGGTTCGGAAGGATTCTCGTACAATCTGATAACTCTCGGTATATCGATTCCGTCATAACTATCATCAGGTATCAACGAATTAAGGATTGACCGCTTTATCAATCCTGACCTGCGATAGTAACTCAGATACTTGTCTACATATGCATTATATCGTTCAGCATTCGACAATACCGCATATAGATCTTCTTCCCAAAGGCAGTGGTGAGAGTTGCCATTGTCCTTGTCGCAGATGGCGTGATGGTCGTATTCATCTCCTGTCAGGTAAAGATAATGCACATCCTTATAGGTGGCGGTAGTAAGCCTATACCATTCCCAACTCTTGCCCTTGACCTCAAACCAAAGGCTTCTTCTTTCGTCATCATCCATTGGCGCCAAACGGTTCATCGCTTCGTGTATTCTACGGATTACATCTGCGCACCCGTCTGAAACGACAGTTATATCAAGGCCGCGACTACGGGGAAGCCGGTGTATCTCGGACACGGTTAAAGCATTTTCTCTATATAATTTCTTTTGTTCGTTAAAATTCATTTTGGACAGATATTATGATTGTTTGAATCTGTGTCCTCGGCTAATTGCGATGGAGAAGGTAAAATCGGTTCGGACACAAAAAAACGACTTTCGGGAAGTTTGGCATGGACTTTCCGAAAGTCGTTATATCTTAGCAAGCCTATATATGGAGGCTAACTTATGTCAGTTGGATTACTGAAACAAAACGGTCGGACAGTTCTGCAATATGATGTGCCTGTTGTTGACGGCATCTGTACATACGCCAAGCGTTCAAAGCGTTTTAATCTCTGAATACCATTGCTAATAAGTATGTTACAATGCTGTCTTGTCATTTGTTTCAATTTGCGGCTGCAAAATTAACACCTTTTCACAAATCCACCAAATATTTCTTAATCAACCTTACAAGTGTATCATATTGGACTTTTATACTCCACGAGGCTCGCATATATACCTTCCGGCCTGATAAGTACAATTTATCATACTTTCATTTGGTCGTATCAAAAATTCTTGATTATATTTGCAATGAATCCGCGCCCGCAATGAGATGAGTGTGATTTAGCGTATGAGCATCTTATGACTCCAGCATAATATGCAAACATGACAATAATAAACAAACATGACTTACAATTCATCAAATAAAAACTATAAAGAATTACTCGGCCAACACGTCGAGAAGATATTCAAGACCTATACAGATCCCGGCTTGCACATCTGCGACCTTGCGACAGGAGGCGGGAAATCCTACACCATAGGGAAGCTCACTTGTGAATACTATCCTAAATATTTTGATCGCATCATTATCCTTTGTGTCCAGAACAAACTGGTGGAGGGAATGAATCGTGAAATTGACAGGTTCATCACATCTGACAATAGTCTCATCAAGCCGACAGACAAGCTCGTTGTAGAGAATAATCCGGAAGTTATGGACAAAGCGATCAAGAATGGAAGATTCAAAGAACTACTTGAACAAATGGACAATTGTATCGGAGAGCAGAAGAGAATATCCGATGTCAATAGACTCCAATACAGCTACTTTCTGGTTAAAAAGACTTTTGAGGATATTTCCGGGCTGCTAAAGCCAATGGAGACAACAGGCAAAAACGACTACCTTAAAAGCCAGATAAACGACTTGGAATCAAAGTTACGCCGAAACGTCAGAATATTCTTCAACGCATACAAAAAGCATTTGGAGAAAACGAAACAGATAAAAACTGCTCAATATAAAACCATCTTGAACAGTTTCCCCGCGCTGACGAAAGTATATCCGCAAGTGGAATTCAAAAACAAGATGGTTGTCATCATGACTGTGCACAAAGCCATGTATGGGGTAGATCCTATATTGACCGAAAAGATTCAACTGTCGGATTTCGCCGAAAATAAAAAGACTTTGATTCTATTCGACGAGTCTGATCAAGCCGCAGTATATATGCGAAACGCTATCATTGACCAAGCCATAGACAACACCGGGGGCAACAAGCGGTTTGCCAAAGGTTATAACGGTTATCTACAGTACAAAACACTTATCGACAATCCGGATCATATCTCCAACGAGTACCATGGCAGGCTACTGGAGGATAGTATAAATAAAGCCCAATTCATCACAAGAGCCAATTGGGAAAGGGTTTTTGGAAAGACTAAACCCTACAAGAGCATATTCCTCGGAGAATGTGAAAATCTCGAAGATTACCGTAGAGGAGTATTTTTTTCAGGTCCTGCTATAAAAATGAACATCTCTCAAAGCAATGACAAAACCCGTTCTTTCATTTGCCATAAGGGTGGCGACAGACACCTGCGACTCGTTCATAGCGATGATTACACCAAAGTAAATTCAGAGTATGACATCACAGTGGCTCTGGATAAGTTTCTTTCATTGGCAATGAGCAACACTACGGCTATCAAGTCACAGTTCCGAAAAGTAATAACCGCCTCTTTAAAAAACAGCCGTGAAAAGTTCAACCAAGAGATCGGAGCTATCGCAAACAACATCTCCACACAAAATAATTATCTTGCGTATCCTACCCTGGAACGTGAAATCCATACGTTGTTTTCAAGATTTGAAACATCTTCTGAGTTCCAGTTCGAACAACAGATGAGTGAATTCATGACAAACAGGAAAAATCTCCGTATGGAGTCCGAGAAGGGAAGCATCAAACTTCCTGACTTGTCTGTGTACTCACAAGGTGTCCAACTTTTCCAAGAAGAAATTGACGAACGCGACAATCAGCATCGCGTCCGGCTGTCATGTAGAGAAATCACAACAACCCCGGAGAAAATACTCGTCGATTTGGTTCATACTCCACACACTTCCGTAGTGTTGTGTTCGGCCACAGCGTCAAGCAAATCTGTGGTCAACAATTATGACCTCACCTACCTGAAACAGACCTTAGGGAACAAGATACATGGCTTGTCTATCGAAGACAGGGAGACATTTGACGATTTAGCCTCTAAGACTTACCCTCTCAATCATAAAATCGAGATCGTGGCCTTGGATAAGTATGAATATCCAAAGATTGACCCCAACACATATCGGCTTCCGGAGAAATATAAGAATTTGTTCTCCAATACAGCCCGGGAAGAACAGAAAGACGAGGAATGGCTTAGAATCACCATTCGGGATCTTAATACGAATTCTTCAAATGCAGATAATATCTCGTTCCAGCTATACCGTCTGTTTCAATTCATAGAAGCATACCATTGGTTCTACACCCATGACGACATACATAGCATGCTGTATTTCCAAAACCGGACCGGCGACAAAGACCGCAATCAGATTCATACCTTAAGTTGTTTGATCGACGGATCTTATAAAGAACAGGAACATCCTGATCTGGACGGCCGGATACCTTCCGGTTGGGAGAACAAGCATATAAGGATTTCCAAAGATTGGGAGGAAGTGGAAACCAAAATCCTACAGGATCTAAGTAATGACAAAAATGCCAAACTAATGCTTGTCTCAGCTTATGGAAGTTTCAAGGCAGGAGCCAACATGCAATATAAGATCCCAGATGGATTGAAAGGTTATGTGACCGGAGACAATTGGGAGTCATCAGCCAAAGAACTTAAAAAGGACTGGGACGCTGTTTATCTGCAATCACCTACCGGCTATCTGACGATACCCGAAGATGGCAATGAGCAAACTTTTGAGAAAAGTCTGTACAACGCCATGCTTACATTGATGATGCTATACGAGCGTGGCTGTCTTTCAAAAAGTGACGTTACCACCTGGATGGGCAAAGCCCTGTCAAATACATTCTATTTCGGAGAAAAGAGCAATCCCGGTATCAAAAAAGACAAGGCAGCTTGGGCTCAATCGATTATCGAGCAGGCCGTTGGCCGACTTTGCAGGACGAGGAACAAGCCTCACACCACTTACATATTGTTTGACAAGTCAATGACATTGTTCTTTGACAAACCAAACATTGACAAATCACTTACAAAAGAATTCCGGGAATTAGCGAGACACATCCAATCTCTATCTGCCGGGAAAGAGTCTTCGATTGATTTCAATGAGATAATCCGTTGCAATAATGCTAATTATGCCCAAAATCAGCTTGACAGAGTACGCAGAATCGCTCTTCGTTACACAATTCACCCCGGCAACGATGAAGACTTCGAGGATGAAGATGAAAACAATAACATCCCTCATAGCGTCATAATAAACCAAATCATGAATCAATGTTACAAAAAGACAATCATAAGAAAGCCTGTTATTCATTCTTTGGATGAATTAAATGAGGAAGACAAAAGATTGACATTCATTGACAAATGTTATGGAGACTGGCAACGCCACGACAACGGCGAATGCTTCTACGGTTTTTATGACCGGAAAACTTGTCCGACAGCAAACATATATCGACGGTCAATATCCCCGTCTTCTGTCAGGCTGGATGTGCTGATGAAAAACAAAGTGATTCGTGATTATTTCGATGCGCATGGGTATGCGACATCCTGGGCTAAAGACGGATTAATCCTACATCCCCGGATTCTGGCAACCGACTATGCCGGCGAAATTGGAGAAGAAGCATTTAAAGCACTTCTACTCCACTATACAGATTGCAGGGAAGAAGAAATCGTACATCTTGAAGGCAAAGACTATGAGCTGGCTGATTTCGTCATCAAAAAAAGCGACGGAACCTACAAATTAGCCTTTGATATCAAAAATATGAATCCGGATGCCGACCATTACGATCATACCGGCGACATCCCCACCTCCCGGAAACGTGAATTAAAAAGAACACGTCTGGGCTGTGAGATTATCACTGTCAACATGTTGGAGATCAAAAAAGAAAGCATGGATAGCATACGCGAGATAACCGGACTGATCACAGAAGATGGCTCGGTTATTAAAAACGCTATAGAACGAATCATACATCTTATCAACAATTAAGCGACTGTCGACTATATGGTTGATCTAAACAGTATCGGCGATTATCCCCTCACCACCAACAAAATAAAGGTTAAAGTAAATCTTCCGGCATTTTTCGCGAAGTATTGTATCGTATCCTATTATAGCCTTGATAAGGAATACAAAAATCTGGCATATGAACAATTGGCTGATGTCTCATGCCTGTCGGTCACAGGTATAAGAGCAAGATGGCAAGGGCTTTCATATCCTGCCACTAGATTTTTCATTCTCATTGAGAAATCCAAAGTCAATGACGTGCTAAACAGCCTGAGACATTATGATAAAATCCGTTTCAAAGATGACGATCTTTCTGATTACGAAGACTCTTTGATAAAAAGGATAATAGCTTCCTTGGCCATAAATTCATTGGGCAAAATCAAAAACAGCCGGATGATATACAATGATGCCAGCCTTTTACTCTGCGATGATAAGAATTTCCTGACACCAAAATCACGAAACGAGTTGGTATGCCTTAAGATGGAGGTCAATGAGTATATGAACCTCACAGCAAAGACCGTATCTTTATCTAATCCCACCAGCATCAACCAATTGCGCAGACATGGCAATTGTGTATTTCGCATCAGCAATGATGTATATGGCCAATCATGGACCGGAGCAACCGTAAAGCCCGTGGTTATAAGGCACATGAAGGATTCCGAACTTAAATTAGACGAACTATATATTCGAAAAAAGAAATTTGCAAAAAAACATAACATTGTCCCATATTGGCCATACGATCCGGAAAACTACACTCACGGCAGACTTTTTGCCACCACACAAGTAATGGAGTCTGTAAATGATACGTATAAAGCCATTTTAAACATTGAATTTGAAGATTTCGACATAATACATTTCGATCAATACAAACCGGAAAAGGAAATGCTGGCATCCATACAGGAATATTTCAAAGGGAAAAGCATATCCTTCGAAGATCCTTTTGGTTCCGAAGAATCAAAAAAACTCATAGCTCTCATGAAGAGTGAATTTCTAAATGTTGCTGGCAACGCTATCCTGTTTCCCAAAAAGCGTGAGCCTAACGATATGCTTATAAAACTTGTCGAACCTATGGAGGAAGCCACCGCCATGACCCATTATACACAGTCGTTGTACCGCATGGCACATAACACAACCGCCCTCCAGCATAAAATATTCAACGGCAATGAAAAAGCCGACAGGTTCAACAAAACAGAAGCCCGAAGGATTCTTGTGGAATTAATGGTCAAGGATAGCCTTATCAACCGGATTATGCCATCGGCTTTAGGTGAGCTGATTCAAGATTGGGAATTTATCAGATATAAGATAAATCAAGGAAACATTATCGGCGCATCCTTGTCTATTGACAAAAATAATGTGATATGCGTACGAGACTTTGGATTTACACCCTCCGGGAGTCCATATGATTTGGAAAGCTTTGCCAAAAAAGAGCTGCATTTTGACAAAATTGAAAAGATAGACGGAGCCCGGGATTATATGGCAATCAAGAATCGCGGCAATGTGTTTCTCATTATCGACACCGATGAAATACCAATGTTGGATATTTCTTTGATAAATGACGGATACGACCAGATCGTAAACGGCCAAAAGCCATTGGCATTCTTCAAAAGAAAGTCAGAGGCACACAGATATCTAAGAGGATATGTCGGTTTCAACTTATGGCGTACAGAAGGGATAACTGGAGAACCAGATGCTTCATTCTCTTATATAGCCGGAGTCAACAATGATAACATTCAGCTTAAGAAAGACAATAAGATGGATAAGATGCCAAGGGCAAGACGTATCTTCATTCTTCATAAAGAGACTCCCGAATTAATAGACTCGCAGATCATGGAAATCTCCAATATGCTTAAATTTGGCTTTGGAAGATGGAATGAACTTATGACATACCCTTTCCCTTTCAAATTCTTGCAGGAATATCTTGATGACGCAACTGAAACCGCGTTTTGCAAACATTGGAGTGAAATCTCTTACCACGGAGTTTTGTAAGTGGATGCCGTCGAAAATCAGCCTATTCCATTTATTCCTTGTCTGACAACCTCGCGGTGACAAAATACAATCAGTATATGATAACATACCCTCCTTATAAGAGCAATTGCCTTATGAAACTCTTTTGTCCTTTAATGAATTTTTTGTAACTTTGGGGAATAATAAGCGACAGGCTGCATTGTCGCAAGGGTCATAGTTGCCAAACCTTTACCCTTACGATCTTTAGTCAGACTTTTGCCACTCCTGAACATTCCCCTTATGATACCCCCCTTTCAAACTTATCTGCTGCCATTCATGGAAGTCATGGGTTCCGGCGAGCTAATGGATATCCGCGCCATTGCAGAAAAAGTGGCCAAACACATGAAAATCTCGGAAGAAGACCTGGCCGACACCCTTGACAGCGGCCAGAGCCGCCATGTGAACCGATGTTCATGGGCCAAGACATGGTGTAAGAAAGCCGGATTGATATCCAGCCCCAAACGAGCCAGGTTTGCCATAACCGACAAAGGACGCAAGCTCCTTGAGTCCGGCGTGACCGAACTAACCCAAAAATATATGATCGACCATTACCCTTCTTTCGCCGAATTTGCCTGTCGACAACCCAAGGGGCAGCATCAGCAGGTAGAAGAGAATAATGACCAGCACTCCATCCTTACTCCACAGGAACAGATAGAGAAAGCTTACAGGGAGATCATGAAAACCACAATGGACGATCTGTTGCAGGAGGTCAAGGAGCAGTCTCCGAAATTTTTCGAGGAACTTGTAGTGAAACTGCTTGTGAAGATGGGTTATGGCGGAGACTTCGAGGATGCGGCCGAAGTGACCCAGTTCTCCAACGACGGGGGAATTGACGGGATCATCAAAGAAGACTCGCTCGGACTTGACAAAATATACATCCAGGCAAAACGCTGGAACGGCAAGACCGTGGGAGGACCTGACCTGCAGCAGTTCATTGGAGCTTTGGTCAATGTCGGGGCGACAAAAGGAATATACATCACCACCTCCTCTTTTTCCGAGGCCGCCAGGAAGCAGGTCAGAAACTCCGGCTCCCTGAAGATCGTGCTGATCGACGGTCAGGAGTTGGCCCGTCTGATGTTCAACCACAATGTCGGAGTGGTCATCGACCGGTCTTTTGAGGTAAAACGCCCCGATGTCGGCTTCTTCCATCCCGAAGACTGAGCCTTCCTAAAACAATCATACGCTTCGGATCATTATAATAATGATTACTGGTCAGCGCATGTAAAAAACAATCAGACGCGCCGCTCCTTATTCATTTCTTAATCACTTCCATTCTTCTCTGACAATGATAGAACTTGACAAAATTTCCTCCCCCGAGGATATCAAAAAAATCCCTACGGAGGAGCTGAACGCGCTCAGCGCCGAACTGCGCAGTGTGCTGACAGGCAAACTTGCCGCCCACGGCGGTCATTGCGGGCCCAATCTCGGCGTGGTCGAGGCCACCGTTGCGCTCCATTACGTCTTCGATGCCCCCCACGACAAACTGGTGTTTGATGTCAGCCACCAGACCTATGTCCACAAGATGCTGACAGGCCGTATCGGAGCATTCCTCGACCCGGCTCATTATAATGATGTCACCGGCTACACATGTCCCCGCGAAAGCGAATACGATCTCTTCGAGATCGGCCACACCTCCACCTCCATCGCCTTGGCGGTAGGCCTGGCCAAGTCACGAGACCTCAACGGAGGGAAAGAAAACGTGGTTGCCTTCATCGGGGATGCCTCTCTGGGCGGCGGCGAAGCCCTTGAAGCTCTCGATTTCGCCCCGACCCTCGGCTCAAACTTCATCGTCGTGCTGAATGACAACCAGATGTCAATCGCCGAGAATCATGGCGCACTTTATTCCCATCTCGAAGAACTGCGCAAGACCAATGGAACGGCTGCCAACAACATATTCAAAGCCCTTGGCTACCAATACATCTATGTAGAGGAGGGCAACAATGTGGCCGCTCTCATAAAGGCCTTCCGAGCTGCCAAAAACAGCGACCACGCAGTCCTCGTGCATATAAACACCATGAAAGGAATGGGGCTTCCCGTTGCCGAAGCAGACAAGGAAAGTTTCCATTACTCCATGCCCTTCGATCCCAAGACAGGCGCACTGCTCAATCCCTCTCCGGCCGAAAGTTACACGGAGATCTTCACCCGCCACATGCTTGTCAAAATGAGCGAAAATCCAAACGTGGTGACCATGACGGCGGGAACCCCCGGCGCGTTCGGCTTCACCCCCGAACGGCGCAAAATGGCCGGGAAACAATTCGTCGACGTTGGCATATGCGAACAGGAAGCGGTTGCCGTTGCCGCCGGACTGGCCAAAGGTGGCTCACGGCCGGTATTCGGGGTAATGGCCACTTTCATCCAACGCGCCTACGACCAACTCTCCCAGGAGATCGCCATAAACAACCTCCCGGCTGTCATCGTCGATTTCGCAGGGAGCGTATGGGGCATGTCCGACATGACCCATCTCGGATTCTTCGACATACCATTGGTCTCCAACATCCCGAATTTCATATTCCTTGCCCCCGCCAACGCAGAGGAATACCTCGCCATGCTTGACTGGTCGATCAGCCAGACCGACCATCCCGTATTCCTTCGTACTCCCGGCGGCAAGGTTATGCATACAGACCGCCCGGTCAACACCGACTTCTTCAGGTACGATATCATCCGGGAAGGTGAGGATGTCGCCATAATCGGAGCCGGAGCATTCCTGACAATCGCTTCAGAGGCAGCCGATCTCCTCCGCGAACGCGGACTGAACCCTACAGTCATCAATCCCCGCAACCTCTCGCAGCTCGACAAAACGGTCCTCGACCGGCTGCGTGACTACAAAACCGTTATCACACTCGAAGACGGCATCGTGGATGGAGGCTTCGGGCAAAAAGTAGCAGCCTATCTCGGCAACTCCCCCGTAAAAGTTCATGTCCTTGGCCTTAAAAAAGAATTCCTCGACCGATATAAAGCGGCCGAGGTGCTAAAGGCAAACGGACTGACACCCGAGCAGGTCGCAGCCCTTGTCTGACAACAATCAACTCCCCGGAGCTTTCTTAAGATTGACCTCCGGGTAGATTATGCTCACATCTCTTTTCCCGTCAGACAACCCTTCCACAGTATCCTCCTGCGTCGAATCCTCCTCCAGCTTTTTGGGAGTCAGGACAGTGTGTTTTGTCGAGAAATGAATAGCGTTAAGTTCAGGAGCCGAAAGTTTTTCGGCTCCTGTCATATCTATCCGGCGTATATGTTTGACAGATTTCATAATATGCGGCTATCTCTGATTATAATTTTGTCTATGTGATCAATCTCCCTGATTGAAATGGGGAAGGATCTTGTTAAGAGCCAGCAAAACAGTTATGTATGTGGCTCCGAGCACGAAAAACTCGATCCTGAGCGGGAACGCCTCTTTAAGCCACCCTCCTCCGAGATAACAGAAGAAAAGCAGCCACAGCGAGCATTGCACACTGACACATAGCGTGCACCAGACCTTTGCCCTGAACTTCTGATACCATATGCTCCAGAATGTGAATGGCAGACATAACAGATTGCACAGGGCCAGATAGCCGATCCACTGCGGAAACATCATCAATGTCAGAAGACTCACGGAAAAATACGAGAATCCGACCTCGCTCCATCCGAAAATCCCGAAAAACTTCGAGGCCTTCATCTCCAGGACAGTGTCACATCCTCCCTCCTGCAATACTTCGCACACTTTGTCGGCTGCCCGGTTTTTTATCTTGAGCGACTTCTGGACAAGCATATATGTCAATGCCAATCCGCATATATCGAGCAACATCACCAAGACGGTCGATACATGCCGCCATATCCCATTGCTTATGAACAGGTATACCGCCAGAACGAATACTCCTGTCAGAAGACCTATGTCGCGCAGATGTGTCATCACCTCGTTGCGCCTATGGACGGCATAATCAGGCTCTTTTGACTCGGGGGCAGGATAAGCACAAAAGACTTTGCCATCACATACCGACATGAATTTGTCAACCGGCATTTGTTCGAGAACCCCTTGTGTAAGATATTCAACAGTCCCGTTGACTCCATTCCCCGTCTCTCCTCCCTCACACTTCTCGGTAAGACGCGACACTATGACCAGCCCTCCGGGCGTGGACGCGATAAAAGGTGTATCAAGGCGCAACATATCCCTCTTGTCTTTCAACCTGAACCCCTCACTTTCAACACCATACTCCTTGAGAAGCTGTTGCAGGCCGAAAAGCGATTTGAAAGGCATTCCTTCAAACCGCATGTCGGAGTATTCCGGAGTATGGGACACGCCAAGCAACTCCAGCCAGTCAGACAATATGCTATGCCCCTTCGCCTCCATTATTTCAGATAAGATTCGACTTTGCCCAAAAGGACTTCTCCATCCATCTCTCCGCTCTGACGCCACACTTCCTGACCGTCCCGATACAAAATAAAGGTCGGTATGGATTTGGCCCCGGCCTCATCAGCTGTCTCCTGATTCTGATCGATATCAAGCTGAAATACCCCCGCGCGCCCCTCAAGCAGCGTCTTGACCTGCTCCACGACAGGCATCATTTTCTGGCAATGAGGACACCATGTGGCGAAAAACTCCACCAGCACCACAGGCTGGCTGTTGATAAGCTCTGTATAAGTCATAATTCTCTCGTGTTTAGTTATTAAGTTGGACCTTGGAGGGTGTTTCATAACAGTTGTTATTAAACACCCTCATAGTCATACAACAACAAACAGCCCCTCAAAGTTCCGTTCCGTGAGCGAAGCGAACGGCTAATAGAAAAACGACTCAATGAAGTCATTTAAACTTTTTCTTAAACTTGACCTTCTTTGCGCTTTTTGCCTCTTTTCAGCCATTTTTACCCTCATTTTCGGTCGCGATGCCCGCATCGCTCACCTCTAATTCGGATAAAACTGACTGAAAATAGTCTAAAAATCGCTGTGAAGAAAAAGTTTAAATGACTTCAATAAAAAACTCAATAGAAAAAACCACTGGACAACAAAAACACTAACGATCAAATAAAAACGGTATCCTCAAAAAGAGGACACCGCTTTCAAGTTTTTTCAATGGGAATAACCGAATTCCGGTCTGTAAAATTAACTGGTAAGAAGGGGTTGCTGTCATTGCCCTATCACACGGCGCGCACCGAGATAGCGCGAGGCGTAATAAGGAGCTGTTATCTTATCGATCTTTATCCCGGTACGGGCGGCATGTATGAATGTTATCTCGCCGCTGACAGGATCAGCGTCTACTGCGATAGCGACATGGCCCACGCGACCTGAACGCGCAGCCCGGCCTGTGAAAAACAAAAGGTCGCCCGGCTGTATCTCATCGCGGCTGACTTTTTTCCCCTGTGTGTACTGGGTTGAGGAAGATGGAGAAAGGCTGTAACCGAATTGACTGTAGACATACGATGTGAACCCGGAGCAGTCAAACCCTTTCGGAGAACGACCGCCACGGACATAACGCACGCCCATGAACTTACGGGCATAGTTTAGCATGTCGTCGATCATCGCGAAATCCGCCGACTGATCATCTATTTCGCCAAGGATTTCCATGCCTGCGGCAGGAACGATCTCAAACGGGTTGGTCTTTGACACTGCGGCAAGCGACATCTCATCCGCCTCCATCGCATGGGCGGAGGCTACAGTCGCGGTGACGGTCTTTACAGGGACGTTTTTCTTGGCTACAGGTTTGGTGGCCGACATCTCCACGACGGCAACAAGCAAACCCGCTATGATAAGGCAAATTTTCTTAATCATTACTCTGTGTTGGTTTCCGGCGAGGTCATCTTAGACCTGAAATCGCCATAGCAAAATCCTTCCCGGCACTGTGCTCGTTGAAAGATGTACAAAGTTAGCCATTTCTTGGCTAGAAACCAACGATTTGAGCCTCAATAAACCTAATTTTGTGTTAACGTTTTATAATTCCGCAAAAAAGCTGCACACTCCATCGGCTTTTGTGCATATCCACAATATATGCCACAACTATTCCTCCGAAGCCACCAGCCACATCATGCGGTAACAGAAGAAGGTGACGCAACCGGGTCAGACGGCCGGGATATCTCAGAAGACTGCTGACCACTGATAGTGAAGTGATTGCGGTCAGGAGCATTGTAAAGAGTCAAACCGAACGTCTCGGCGGCAACTGCGATATGTTCATATATTTCAGATCCCAGGGCGGCGTATGGTGTCCAGGCCGTTATCTTGGAATAGAAATATATGTTGAGCGGCTGTCCATATTCCGTGGCGGCTTCCAGCTTGACAAGAAGGTCCTGCCCCACTCCGACCTGCGGATGATGAAGCAGATAAAGGCATATGTATGCCCTGAACAGACCAAGATTCGTGTCGATGGTCCCGTTCGGCTCGGTAGAGGGATTGTAGACATTCCCTTCCCCCCTGTCCTTCGCGGCTTTGCGGGCATTCACGAAATCAGACATCACAGGGAATTTCTTGACCACAGCGTCAAGCAGCTGGTCGGTGGCAGGCGCGATGGTCGACTGATCGATATAAATGCTCCTGTTGAACAACCTGTACCCGGAGTCCTGCATCCCCCTCCAGTTCTGAAACGATGTTGACACAAGAGTGTAGGGAGGAAGCATCACAATCGTGTTGTCCCAGTTTCTCACCTTGACGACAGTCAGAGTGACATCAATGACAATACCGTTGGCGATCGTCGACGGCACCACAATCCAATCTCCAACACGCAGCATATCATTGTTAGACAACTGTATGCCGGCGACAAAACCGAGTATGGAATCCTTGAAAATCAGCATCAGCGCGGCGGCGAACGCACCAAGTCCGGCCAACAGTGTCATTGGCGACTTGTCGAGTAAAATAGATATCCCGACAATCGCGATGATGATCCAGACAATCCCACGGCAGATATTGAGCACCCCCTTGAGTGGCAGGTTCTTCTGATTGTCATGTTTCTGGAAGTGAGTCCACGCGAACTCGAATATCGCACTGACAGCTATTCCCACCGTTATCAGCAGATACACCCCTCCGATACGGAAAATCCAAGTCAGGACATGATGGTCGGAAGTGAAAGCGAAAGGAATAAGACATAGAAACACCAGCGGCGGTATGAAATGGCTGCATTTCCTGAATGTCCTCTGCGCCAGAAGTTCACGCGACACCCCACTGTTGCGTAATGCCACAAGCTTGCGGACAGCGAACAATGCTATCCGCTCGACTATTATACCGATCAATATGGAAACTCCGAGTATGACCGCCGTATAGATGATCTCCTCGATCGTCTTGTCATGCGAAAGGCCAAGGAAATCCAGCACCTTGTCGACAATACCAAGTAGCCACACCGCGAAGTCATGACTCGGGATGACCGTGCTCTGGGCGACCTTTTCCAGATGGGGCGCGCCCCCGTCATCAGCCGCACCGGCAGCCTGCAACAGCAATAAACCTGTGATTCCCATATTGCTTGTAAATCAGTTGATATCCAATGGATATTTTGAATAATTGAAACGAATGATATCCCGCCGCAGACGGCATAAGAGATACCATACCAACAATCCGTGGCGACGCATGGTTCAGGGTAAAATCACACACTCTGTGCCTGACAAAATCAGGACGCTGCGTCAAAATTTTGAGTTTTGACGCAGCGTCCTGAAGTAATGATTCCCCGGACGGGGAATATGCATCAACCCAGATAAGGGCCGAAACGGTTGTCCATAGGCTCTGATTTGGTGCAATACCATATGATCATGAAGATCCAGCCCACCAGAGGCACCCATCCTAAGAAATACCAGCCCCCGGCTTTTCCTATGTCATGGAGACGACGCCAGGCGACAGCAAGTCCGGGAATCAGGAAGGCAAGGTTGACAAGCCAGCCGATAATAGGTATCAGGCCGACTGTACAACCGATGATGAGTGTGAAGAGCTGCCACCACCAGAACTCGGCGCGGGTGGCGCGGCCTGAGAAAGTGGCATACTTGTTGAAGCAGGTCTTGATGGCCTCGCCGAATCCCATCGCGGGAGCTTCGGGTACCGCCTGACCATACTGCTGATAAGCTTGCTGGTCATAAGCCTGCTGCTGATAGGGCTGCTGATATTGGCCCTGCTGCTGGTAATTGTCCATTGTGAGGATGATTATAGATTGGTTAATATGTAATCTCGTAAGGATATTGTCACTTCAGACTACTCCGCTGTGGGATATTTGTAAGACGTTTTGCGCAAATTTAAGCATTTTCATGGAATATAACAAATATTATCCTTACTTTTGTGGGACACCTAAACGAACCTCCCGTTTCCACAGGTTGTTTTTACTGAAAAGACCACGTTTCAACCTACAGACATGATGCTTTCAAGATGTTTATCACGGCTTCTCGCCGTTCTGTTTGCCGTCGCTATGTCATCTATCCACCTTTCAGGCGCGGTACCTGCCGACTCAGCCTGTACATACCCTACAGGACAGTCTGTCGGGCTTGTCCTGTCAGGCGGAGGTGCCAAGGGCATAGCCCATATCGGGGTCATCAAAGCCCTGGAGGAAAACGACATACCGATAGACTATGTGGCAGGGACATCAATGGGAGCAATAATCGGAGGACTATATGCGGCCGGATACACTCCTGAGGAGATGCTGCAGCTGATACTCTCCCAGGGGTTCAGCGACTGGTCTACAGGCCGCATTGATCCAAACCTCACCTATTATTTTGTCAAGAAACCCCAGACTCCGGCTTTTGGGGAATTCAACATAAACCTGTCGCGCAAAGACTCGCTCGACCGCACATCCTCTTTGCTGCCGTCAAGCCTGATATCCCCTTTACCGATGAATTTCGCCTTCATGGACCTTTTCGCCGCCTACACCGCGCAATGTGAGGGTGATTTCGACCAGCTGTTTGTGCCGTTCAGATGCGTCACCTCCGATGTGGTCGCCAAACACAAGATCGTATGCCGATCCGGAAGACTTAGCGACGCGGTCCGGGCCTCCATGACCTTTCCACCCGTGTTCCAACCGATAAAAATGGATGGAGTGTATGTATATGACGGAGGCATATACGACAACTTCCCTGTAGACGTGATGCGCGAGGATTTCGCCCCCGATTTCATGATAGGAATCGATGTCCACTCCGAAGATGCCCCGCAGTCAAACAGCATCATCAACCAGCTGGAGAACATGATCATCCAGAACAATGACTACGACCTCCCGGCAGATGAAGGAATGAGAATACATATCGATGTCAGCCGCTTCTCTCTTCTGGATTTCGGAAAGGCCAACGAGATAAGCGCGATCGGCTACCGGACCGCAATGGAAGCGATGGACTCGTTGAAATCAAGGGTCACAAGCCGCATCCCACCACAGACCCGACAGCTTCGCCGACAGATCTTCAAATCGAAAACCCCATATGTCCGTTTTGACTCGGTCCATGTGTCAGGAGGCACACCGCAGCAAAATGATTACATCGCCCGGTTGTTCAAATCCTCGAAAGTCGACACTTTCGGGATGGAACGGGCCAGAATGTCATATTATAGCGCGTTGTCCCCCGGACGCCTTCGTAACCTTTTCCCACAAGCACAGTTCAATCCCCAGACCGGAATGTTCACCCTCGATCTCGACGCGGATGTGAAAAGCAATTTCGCCCTCGGCGGAGGAGGCTATCTCTCATCCTCTATCAATTCCATGATTTTCGTGTCTGCGGAATACTCCGCCATGTCATTCCGCTCCGCCGAGATTAGGGCTATGGGATGGATCGGCCAGAACTACATGGCCGGACAGTTCACCGGCCGCGTATATCTGCCCACCAACCTACCTTCGGCCTTCGAGCTTGAAGGGGTGTATTCGCGCCAGAAATTTTATGAAAGCGACAAGCTTTTCTATGAAGACAACTCCCCCGCTTTCATAACTCATTACGAAGGTTTCGGACGACTCAGCTACGCATGGGCTGTCACACGCGCCGGCAAGGCTTCCGTCGGAATCGGGGGAGGACAGTCACGCGACAATTTTTATTCTTCCGACAATGGAGATTTCAGTTCGTCCGGCAAGGAGCGCACAGTCTTCAATCTCGGACAGGCCGTAGGGCGACTTGATTTCGACAATCTCGACAACCAGAATTATCCGTCATCGGGATATGACCTCCATCTGTCAGTGATGCAGACTCTCGGAAAATACCATTTCCGTCATACACTGCCTGACGGCACACTCTCTGACACCGACGGCGACGCACATTGGTTCCAGGCCGAGTTTCAAGGAGGAGCCTATTTCCCGCTCTCGAAAAACTTCTCGCTGGGGACCACCTGGGATATTCTGGTGTCAAACCGAAAGCTTCTTGACTCATACTACGCCTCTCTGGTCAATGCCCCCGGCTTTACCCCGACTCCCGCCACAACCGGGGTTTTCAACAAGGCATTCCATGCCAACTCTTTCGCAGCCATAGGTCTGGTACCTGTATGGAAGCCTTTCTCGCGGGCACAGGTGAGACTGTCGGCCAACCTGTTCATGCCGTTCAGAAAAATCGAGATGGAAGCCGCCACAGGGCGTGCCGTCCACGGAAAATGGTTCCGGAATCCTGAGATGATCGCCGAACTTGATCTGGTCTACAACCTCCCCTTTGCTTCCATCTGCGGATATGTCAACTACCTTACATATCCTGCCCGAAACTGGAATGTCGGCATCTCCTTCGGCCTCTTCTTCCATGCTCCCAAATTCCTTCGCTAATCCACCAAAACATGCTAAAAAACATGTTTTCTTGCAATAAATTTTGCCAAATGGATTATTATTGGTAATTTTGGCGAAAATTTCAACAGATGAAGAAAATATTTGCCGCCTTTTGTGCGGCCACCACTATCCTGAGCGCATCCGCCGAAGGATACCAGGTCAATACTTTCAGCGCCCGCCAGGAAGGAATGGGGCATGTCGGAGTGGCTATGAAGCTCGGCTCCGAGAGTCAGATTTTCAACCCGGGAGCGTTGGCTTTCTCGACCGAGACCCTTGAGATCTCCGCAGCTATGAGCGCGATAAAGGCCACCGCCGAGGCCACCGTTGACGGGAAGGAATACACTACCGCCAACAAAGTCTCGACTCCGATGAATTTCTCTGCGGCCTTCCGCATCTATGACAATCTTTATGCCGGAGTGACCCTCTACACCCCCTACGGATCCTCGATCAACTGGGGGACTGCCTGGCCCGGAGCGGTACTCAACCAGTCTGTCGACCTGAAAGTTTTCACGGTACAGCCCACATTCTCGTGGAGAATACTTAAAAACCTTTCAGTCGGAGCCGGCATGATGGTTTCGTGGGGAAATGTCAACCTCAACAAGGCGCTTGTCGCCCCGTCATCGATGGACCGACTGATAACACTGATGAATCTTCCGTACCAGATGCAGGGGCAGCCCGCCCCGTTCCAGCCATACGGAGAGATGCCCCCGGCCTCGGTCAACCTTACCGGAGATTCAGAGCTGGCCTTGGGCGTGAATGTCGGAGTCTTGTGGGACGCGCTCCCCAATCTGTCATTCGGAGCATCGTTCCGTTCAAAAATGAACATGCATGTCAAAGCAGGGAACGCGTCGGTCAGCTATGCCAATGACCAGGCCAGGATGATCCTTGGAGAAACCCTCGACAACCTCAGTTACGCGAATTTCGACGCGTCCATGCCATGCCCTTACATCCTGACATTTGGTGTCGCGTACAAACCTATCCCGAAACTGCTGCTCGCCTTCGACGCGCAACTCAACGGATGGAGCGCTTACAAAACTCTCGACATAATATTCGACAAACTACCTGACAACTTCAACCAGCACCTGGCGAAGAATTACCACAACTCAATGACCTACCATGTCGGGGCTGAATACAACCTCACTCCCCGTCTTGATCTGCGTGCCGGCATGATGATCGACTGCTCCCCCTGCAACAAAAACCACTATAACCCGGAGACTCCCGGGATGACCAAGATCGAACCGTCAGTGGGCCTCTCCTTCAGGCCGTTGAAAGGCTTGTCGATCGACCTCGCGTTCATGTACGTCCACGGCTGCGGCGCGACCGGTACCGGCCAATACAAGGATTTCCTCGCCCCGACCTACAACGCCATGGTCGAAGCCGCTCATCTCACCAACCTGCTGCCGACGCTTCCCGATATCGGCGAGTTCACAGCCGAATACAAGACCCACGCCCTTATCCCTGCCATCGGACTCAGCTACAGCTTCTGATAATTGGCCATCAGTCGGCAAAACGAAAATATTGAGATATCATCCGGAAAGAGATCAAGATCTCATCCGTCGACAACTCATCACAGAGATGTCTCCTCCAGGTCCTGTGCCCGAGCGAAGCGAGGGAAATGCCTGAAACTGCTTTTTTATCTTCCATAAAATCAAGTCTTCTTATTCCCCGCCAACGGGCAGTCCTCCCCGCATCCTGCGCATGGACCGTCGTTCCGGCGGGGCTTCTTTTCCTCCTTGCTTCCACCGCAACAGGGTGGCGTAGAGTTGCCTCCCGGCCTCTTGATCCCCTTCGACCATTTCATTACACCCCTGACATAGCGGCCAATCCATCCGGCTACAATCACGAATATCACCCCAACGCATATCCATTGTATCAAATCATTCACATTCATGCCCATAAATTTTTAAGCGACATCAAGCCACCCCGGATGCCTTTATCTTTTTTTCATTTTTCTTCACAAGCGCGTTGAGTTTCCCCGGAGTAAGGTCAGAAGGATACTCCTCAAACGGCAGCCGCAACGGGCACCCCCCTTTGAATTCCGAACAGCCATACGCTGCCCGTCCTTTAAGCAAATGCCCTTTGCCGCATATCGGACATATGATCTGTTCCAGCTTCCTGACAGGAGGCTTGCGTGGAGCCTTTGACTTAACAGAGCCGGCATTATCCGCCGGCGAGCCACCATCCGGACCTGACGGCAGGGAAACCGTTCCCACGGAAGCAGCCGGAGCCTGCCCGGTATCAATCCGTCTGGCAGACGCGTCAGTCAGAACATCATTCACGATCCTGGCGATCTGCCCTTTCAAGTCATCTATGAACTCGATAGGTGAATATTCGCCACGCTCGATCCGACGGAGGCGGCTCTCCCATATTCCTGTCAGTTTCGCGCTTTTCAAAAGCTCCTCATTGATGGTCGCGATCAGTTCGATACCGGCCTGCGAGGCCATGATATTTTTCTTCTTGCGATAGATGTAATGGCGTTTGAACAGGGTTTCTATTATGTTGGCACGGGTTGACGGCCGCCCTATTCCGTTCTCTTTCATCACCTCGCGCAACGCCTCGTCATCCACAGTCTTACCGGCCGACTCCATTGCCCGCAGGAGAGTACCCTCGGTATAATATTTCGGTGGCTGTGTGGCTTTTTTAAGAAGGCTCGGTTCATGAGGATTGCTTTCCCCCTTGACGAAAGGAGGAAGAATGCCGTCATCCTGACTATCGCCGGCGGGATCCGGCGCAGTATTCCCCTCACCGTTTACGGATATTGACGGCTGATCTCCGGGTTTCTGATAGATCGATCGCCAGCCGGGCGATGCCACCACCTTTCCTGAAGCCTTGAATCCCACCCCTCCGGCTTCCGCGAGGACTGTGGTCTGCATGAACTCACAGTCGGGGTAAAACGCCGCGATGAAACGCCGCGCGATCAGATGGTAGAGAAGCCGCTCATTGCCCACAAGCGACGCGGGTGACTGGCCGGTAGGTATGATGGCATGGTGGTCGGTGACTTTCGAATTGTCAAAGACTTTCTTACTCTTGGGGATCTTCGGAAGAGCCAACACCGGCGCGGTCAGTGGCGCATAGGGAGTCATGGCCTTAAGTATCCCGCCGATTGTGGGATAAATGTCATCTGAGAGGTAGGTCGTGTCGACGCGGGGATAGGTCGTGACTTTCTTCTCATACAGAGTCTGTATGAGTTTCAATGTCTCGTCGGCGGTCCACCCCCACTGCCGGTTGCACTCCACCTGGAGTGACGTGAGGTCGAAGAGCCTCGGAGGAGCCTCCCTCCCTTTCTTCTCCTCCACGGAGGTCACAGTCAAGGGAGCCGGCTTGATTTTCTCCAGAGCCGCCTGTGCCTCCGTCTCATTCTTGAAACGCCCCGAAACAGCGTTGAATGTCGCGCCCTTGCAGAGGGTCTTGAGTTCCCAGTAATCCTCCGGCTTGAAATTCTCGATCTCAAGATGACGCTGCACCACAAGCGCGAGGGTCGGTGTCTGCACCCGGCCGATTGAGAGGACATTTCCGGGGGAGCTGTATTTGAGGGTGTAAAGACGTGTGGCGTTCATCCCTAAGATCCAGTCGCCGATCGCCCGTGACAACCCCGCGTAGTAAAGGTTATCGAAATCAGATGACGGACGCAGGTTACGGAACCCCTCACGGATCGACTGGTCGGTCAGAGAGGAGATCCAAAGCCGCTTCACGGGACATTTCACCCCCGCTTTCTGCATCACCCAACGTTGTATCAGCTCACCCTCCTGGCCGGCATCGCCGCAGTTGACGATCTCGTCAGCCTCAGCGAAAAGAGTCTTGATCACATTGAACTGCCTCTCGTAATTCTCCACCGGAATCAGTTTTATCCCGAACTTAGGAGGTATCATCGGCAGGTGGACCAATGACCATCGCTTCCAGCTGTCGGAATAATCATTAGGCTCCTTGAGTGTGCAAAGATGTCCGTATGTCCATGTGACACGGTAGCCGTTACCCTCATAAAAACCGGGTTCTTTTTTCCCGGCTCCGAGGATAGCGGCTATATCACGCGCGACATTCGGTTTCTCTGTTATACAGACTATCATCACTGCCTGGCCGGGGCGACCACGTCACCGTTGGCAGTGTGGAATGTCAGGGTAGCTGTCTTGGGTAGCTGGCCCTTGAAGGGAAAGTCAAGCTCTATGACCTGCACACCGGTGTCTTCAAACTGAAACGCGCGTTCAAAGTCGACACCGTCGATATCGACCGCCTTGACGACTTTTGGCCCGACTGTCAGGTCAACGGAATCTATGCGCTGCGAGGTGGAGGGGATACCCACCAGACAGACAGAAATGCGGATTCCTTCATCAGTCGGAGTCACCTTGTCCGGGATGACATTGAACTCCGCGTCAAGCTGATTGACTTGTGCGGAAACAGTGGAAGGAGCGACAATTGCGGCTCCACCTGCCAGCATAAGTATCGCGGCCAATCGTATTGTTTTCATATTCAATTATGTGTTACTTGTTAAATAATGTGATACTTGTTTGAGGATGTATTCAGTAGTCTTTTTCAGGTCGGGCCTTAGCCTCCTGCCAAAGCTCCTCCATCTCATCAAGCGTCAACTCATTAAGCTTGCGCCCCATCTGACGGGCACGCTGTTCGATATGGTTGAACCTGGCTATGAATTTCTTGTTGGTCTTTTCAAGGGCGTTCTCAGGGATCACGCCGTAAAGACGGGCGGCATTGACCAGCGAGAAGAACAGGTCTCCCATCTCCGACTCAACCCGGTCTTCGACAGCCTTCACCTCCTCAGGGGTAGCATCACTTTTGTGACGCAACATCCTTGACTTCTCAGCCTCGACTGAAAACTCGCCGATCTCCTCCTGTACTTTCTCCCATACCTGCGACGCTTCTTCCCAGTCGAACCCGGAATTGGCTGCCTTTTCCTGGATGCGAAACGCCTTGTTAAGGGCAGGCAGCGAAGACGGCACACCGGCGAGTACCGAACGGTTTCCGTCCTTCTCCTTCAGCTTTATCTGCTCCCAGTTGAGTTCAACCTGATGGGCGTTGTCGGCTTCGACCTGGCCATAGACATGCGGATGACGGCGAATAAGCTTGTTGACCAAGGAATCGCATACGGTCACGATGTCGAAAGCGGCTTTTTCCTCGCCGATCTTGGCATAAAACAGGACATGAAGTAATACATCTCCGAGTTCCTTGCGGATCTCCGCGTCATCCTCGTTTATCAATGCCTCGCACAGCTCATAGACCTCCTCCACTGTATTGGGGCGCAACGACTCGTTGGTCTGTTTGGCATCCCAGGGACATTTCACGCGGAGGGTGTCGAGCACGTCAAGCACTCTTCCGAACGCTTCAAGTTTCTCCTGACGGGTATGTTGTTGAATTTTTTCCATATGTCACTGAGGGTTCTCGCTGTAGTTCTTGATTCCGGTTTCAAGCCATCCGACAAATTTGTCGATATCCTCGTCATAGAAATACGGCACAGTCATAGCCTCGCCGGAATGGTTGAGGACTATGTAATATGGCTGGGAATTGGCCCCGAACTTATGACGCTGGAGGTAGCTCCACTTGTCGCCGACGGTGTTCAACACAACCTTCTTCCCATTTTCTTCGACTGTCATCGGAGTGGAAAGTTTAGCCTTGTCGTCGACCATCAGCTTTATAAGCACGAAATTCTCCTTCACGATCGAGCTTACACGGCCTGTGTCAAAGACCGCTCCTTCCATTTTGCGGCAGTTGACACATCCATACCCGGAGAAATCTATCAGCACCGGCCTGTTGTTTTCAGCAGCATAGGCCATACCTTTGTCGTAATCGTCGAACTCTTCAAACTGACCTCCGGCATAAAGGTTGAAATCCTGAGTGAACAGCGGCGGCACAAACGCGCTGACACCTTTGAGAGGCGCGCCCCAGAGTCCGGGGACAAGGTACAACGCGAAACTCAGCGACACGAGTGACAGGAAGAACCGAGGCAGCGAGACATGATCGAGATCTGCGTCATGACTGAATTTTATCTTGCCGAGAAGATAGAATCCGAGCATCAGGAAGATCACAACCCACAGGCATATGAACACCTCGCGGTCAAGCACTCCCCATCCGTAGGCGAGATCGGCGACAGACAGGAACTTGAGGGAGAGGGCAAGTTCGAGGAAACCAAGGACAACCTTGACCGAGTTGAGCCAGCCTCCTGATCGGGGCATCTCTTTGAGCCATGACGGGAAAAGAGCGAAAAGAGAGAATGGCAACGCCAAGGCGAGCGCAAACCCTCCCATGCCGATGGCCGGGCCGACCAGATTGCCCATAGTGGCCGCCTCCACAAGCAATGTCCCTATGATAGGACCGGTGCAGGAAAACGACACCAAGGCGAGGGTGAACGCCATGAAGAAGATACTTACAAGTCCGGTCGCCTTCTCGGCACGCGCATCTGTCGAATTTGACCATTTCGACGGCAGCTTTATGTCGAAGCCTCCGAGGAAGGAGATACCGAAAACGACCAGCAGCAGGAAGAAACACAGATTGAACACCGCATTGGTACTAAGCTCATTGAGTTTGCTCGCCCCGAATATACCCGTTATGGCAAGCCCGAGAGTCAGATATATCACTATGATGCTCAATCCATAGACAATAGCGTCTGCCACAGATTTCTTCCGGCTTGTGCCTTTCTTCAGGAAGAAGCTGACAGTCATCGGTATCATAGGCCACACACAAGGGGTCAGCAATGCGAGCAGGCCGCCACCGAATCCCCATATGAAGATCACCCACCAGGGGGAATCCTTTACATTGGCCTCCTGCGGCATGTCGGCTTCCGAGAACTCAACCGGAGCCCACAGGTCCGGCTTGTCACTGTCTGCCACAGGGGCCTCCGCGACCGGAACATCCACGACGACCGTGTCAGTCTTGGCCTGCTCGACAACCGCCGGGCCGGTTCCGACCGACACCTCCAGCAACTCCGTCTTGGGGGCTATGCATGTCTGGTCATTGCAGCCCTGGAAAGAGACCTGTATACCGACCGTATGGGTCTTCTCATCGGAGATTTTCACTTTCTGACTGAACGACACCGACCCTTCCCACCATGACAGGTTAAGGGAAAACATGTCGTCATATTTCTCCACAGGCTTTCTCGATGGGGTCAAAGGACCGTCAAGGCTCACCCCGTCAGGAAGCTGGAAATCAATCACCGTCGAGTTAGGGCCATCCTCCGGAAGATCCAGAGAGTAAAGATGCCACCCATCCTCGATCTTCGCCGTAAGGCGGATTGTCGCTGAAGCGGTGGAATTGCCTTCGACAGAAGCTTTCCAACTTATCGGGTCGAGAATGCCCGATCCGCCAAGCCCAAATTGCTGCCCGTTGGCAGACAGCACCATGACCAGCAACAACAACGGCATGACAAGCCATCGAGCCGGTAATCCTTTCAGGTTGAGTTTCATATCGTTCTACTATTTTTGTTTGGAGTACAAAGTTAGCAATTTACCGTCTAATTCCGAAACTCCGTCAAATATTTCAAAAAAATTTCGTAACTTTGCAGTCGGAATGCACCCATACGCGTGGGGCGCATTCCCCTTTTTGACAAATCCGAATCGATGAACAATAAGCAGAAAATTCTCTACATCTCCCAGGAAATAACCCCCTACCTGCGCGAAACCCCGATGGGACTGGCAAGCAAGATCTTGCCCCAGAAAGTCCAGGAAAAGGGATATGAGGCCCGCGCCTTCATGCCCAAATACGGTTGTATCAACGAGCGCCGCAACCAGCTCCACGAGGTCATCCGCCTGTCAGGCATAAACCTGGTGATCGACGACTCTGACCACCCCCTGATCATAAAGGTGGCCACCCTGCAGTCGGCAAAGATGCAGGTCTACTTCATTGATTCAGACGACTATTTCCAACACCACGCCGTTACAGACCTTGAGATCCGAGAGACCCCGGAGGACAATGACGAGCGCGTTATGTTCTTCACCCGTGGGGTGATGGAGACCGTCAAGAAACTCCGTTGGGAGCCGGCAATCATTCACTGTTCGGGATGGGTAACCGCTCTGGCCCCGCTTTACTTGAAGAAAGCATATGCCGACGACCCGACAATCGGAAATTGCCCGGTCATATATTCCCTCTTCGACGAATCTTTTGACGGCACCCTTGATCCACGTTTCAAAGAGAAACTCCTCCTCGACGGATTCTCGGAAGATGACCTCCGCTCGCTCGGCGACGCCCCCGTTGACTACATCGCCCTCAACAAGCTCGCCATCGACCATGCCGACGGCATCATACAATCATCAGCCGAAATAGCCCCGGAGATTCTCGAGTACGCCAAATCCTCGGGCAAACCATTCCTCCCATATCAGGGCGAGGAGATAGACGCGACCCCGGTGGTGGAGTTTTACGACTCCGTCCGCGCCAACCTCTGATTCCCCTCCTTTCTTTTATCGCAATGAAAACGACCCTCACCCTCTTCACAGGCGCAGCCATATTGTCAGGGCTGCTCACCTCCTGTGAGAACACCACACAGGAAATAGGCTCATCATTGATTCAGGAAGAGTCGGAAGTGGTGATACACAATGAATTCAGCGTCTCCGGACATACCACCCCAAACCTCTCCATAGAGTCGCGCACCATCGTGCAATTGCTGGGCGACATATCAGCCGAGGGCTACGGTAACTTCACCTCTGACTTCGTATGCCAGTTCATGCCCGCGTCAAAACTTGTTACCGACGGTGTCACAGTAAACGAGATTGACTCCATGAAGCTGATACTCGCATACCCCAACGGCGGCTATGTAGGCGATTCCATAGCTCCGATGGGCCTCGAGGTATTTCTGCTTGACCGACAGCTGCCAAGTCCGATTTTCTCGACATTCAACCCGGAGGAATACTGCGACGTTAACGCCCGGCCACTTGCCTCGAAGATATATGTCGGCAACGCACAAGGCGAAAACGACTCTATACAAGCCCTGTCCTACCGCGAAATCAAGGTAGATCTGCCGGTAAAACTTGCCCGCGACCTCTTCACCCTTTATGTGGAGAATCCGCAGGCATACTCCTTCCCCACCGAGTTCGCCAAACACTTTCCCGGCATATATGTCAGGAATTCCTTCGGGGCAGGACGCGTGACTCAGATCCAGAAGACCACAATGGTTATGTATTACCACACCACCTCCACCGATTCGGAGGGGAAACCGGTCATAAAACATGTAGAAGGCAACTATTTCGCAGTAACCCCGGAAGTAATCTCCAACAACAACATCGCCTTCAACATCGATCCGGCCCTGCAAGCCCGCATGGATGGGGGGGAGAACATCATCGTGGCCCCGGTAGGACGTGATGTGGAGATAACTTTCCCCATCCGCGATGTTATCGACTATTACATCGACAACCGCGGCCCGCTCTCGGTCGTAAACACCCTCTCGATGACTATTCCGGCAGAATCCATTGAAAACGCATATGGTATCCAACCGCCGGAAAGCCTTTTGATGGTGCTCTCCTCCAAAAAGGATGAGTTCTTCCTCAATAACTCGCTGAACGATGACAAGACATCCTTCATAGCCACCTACAGCGCGGCAGCCAAAGGATATGTCTTTTCCGGGCTTCGCAACTATTTCCTCGAAATGTTGTCTAAATACAACGCCGACGGTATCATAGACCCGGCTGACGCGACATTCACCCTCACTCCCGTGGCTCTCACCACAGAAACAACCTCAAACGGCTACACAACTTCAACATATGTCAGCGCAGTGACACCATATATCGGCAAACCCGCCATGACGAAGCTTGATCTCGAAAAAGCCGACATCACATTCCAGTTCTCGAAACAATCTTTCCATTAAATAATAATGGATCACGGCCAAAAATATCACCTAAAATTTGGCCGTTAAAAATAAAAGAACTACCTTTGTACCCGCAAACGCTTCCCCTCAACAGGAAGCTGCCCAATCCAAGGTGCCATGTCCGAGTGGTTAGGTACCGGTCTGCAAAACCGTTCACAGCGGTTCGAATCCGCTTGGCACCTCCGCCATCAACACCGAAAGCCCGCAGGAATGCGGGCTTTCGGTGTTATATGTCTCTAAACAACGAAATACAGGGTCAGCGGAAATTTCGAGTCAAAAGCATTTTCTTGTTGTTCCGGCAGGGTTGACATTGCTTCCAACCCAAGCCCTGCCAAGCTGTATTGCCTGTTTGGCATGTCAATATATAACACAAAGCCTGCCTGTCAGGCCATGTCTTATCCATAACAATCTATTTATGGATAGGACATGGCCTGACAGGCAGGTTTCGTTATGCTATCTTAACCGATCAGCGGGCGATCCATTTGACCACTGTCGCGCCCTGACGAAGGAGATATATTCTGCCGGAGATCATCTCGGCGACTTGGCGACCATCGAGGGTATAGATTTCATGAGGCATATTGAAATCTATGACAGGTCGCTCTGACTCGAAGAGGGTGATCTCGTCGGTACCGGACTGCCCCGGACGTATGACGCTCACTTTTTGTATAATGTAGTCATGGCCCTTGAAGTACAGGCCGTCATAATTGGCACCTTCACAAAGGCCGGAATCGGTCATCGGCAACTCATATGCCGAGCCGGAAATAGGAGCGTAGTCGACATATTTGTTCCAGTCAGAGCCGGCAGTCTTGTATGCCACCTGGATTTCAGCGTCAGGATTGCACGACACATACAACCTCACTATGTCGGTTGAACCAAGGCTGCCAAGCTTGCTCTTGGAAATATGGTACAGAGCCTCCCATGAAGACATATTGAAATCGGGAGTGTCAACTACAGACTCGTTTGACCCCGGATTGTCACCACCTCCTTGATCGCCTCCGGCCGTCTTCAGCTCAACTTTTGTAAGCGTTGCATTCTGTCCCTTGACAGCGAATCCATGAGCCGAAAGCATGGCGAGATCAGTGTAGTCACCTACAACCGCGTCCGCTATGGTGTATGTGTATTCGTTGTTATGGATATTGTCGGCATCAACAAGAATGGTCCAGGTCCAACGGCTGTCAAGACCAAACGTGGCGAGCTGTATCTGTCCGGGAGCCTCCTCGTCGGAAGAAACACCTGTGAAATGGAACACCAGCTTGTCTCCTTTCTTAAGGCCCGACATCTGCTGATCCTTCCATTGGGAATTGTCTGGTTTATACTCCAGCATTCCGGTCCAGCTCCCCAATGCCAGAGAGCCCTCCCAGAGAGAAGTGCCTGACGTGTTTCCACCGGGGTTCTCATTTCCACCTCCTCCCCCTTGGTCACCATTGGGATCGAACACGGAGCATTCTTTTGAGGTCTGCCGGATTCCATTGCGCCCCTTGACGGTGTTGGTCCCATTTGTTTTCCAATTGGAATCATCATATCCACCGAACATGTCGCACGCCTCGGCACCGCCTCCGTTGCCGGTCCATGACCATACGAGATAGCCTACATTCTTTTCCTTGGTGTAGTCGAGTATCGTCTGCCAGGCGATAGTGTGGCCTTGATGCTCGCAAGCGAACTCACCGAGGATAACCGGCACCCCGACATTCAACGCATTGTCTATATTGTTTCTCACCTTATCGTCCGAACCGGCGGCATCCTGATAGAAGTGCATCGAGAATATCAGGTTCCCTTTGCTGTCAGTGGCTGCGACTTCACGCCCCTTGTCGAAAATACTTTTGGGATACTGCCCATAGCCGGCGCAATCGACAACAAGTGTATTCAATATGCCCGCATCGCGTAACATGGGGATAACCTTCTTGTAGCCGTCAGCCCAACCGTATGAATCCCAACTGCCATACCATTCATTGGAAATATTGACCAGCACACTCTTGCGATGGGCGTTGAGCACATCCTTCATGCTGATCCAGAAATTGGCCGCGTTCTCAAGATCGGAATACTGGTTGGATCCTGTCTCGTCATGAGTATTGAAAATGACGACAAGCTTGTTATCCTCGCAAAGCTTTATCAGACGCTCGAGGTCGCTCTTCGAGCATCTCTGCCATTTCTGCCCGGTCGACAGCTGTATACGTATCACATTACATCCTATCCTTTTTGCGGCGGGAATCACGGTCGACTCATGTCCCCGTTGCCATGCCCAGGAATAGTTGCAGCCTCTCATCAGGAATTCATTGCCGTTGGCATCCATCAGCCGAGTACCCGACGTGTAGAATCCGTCGGCGGCGACCGCTCCGCAAGTGACAGCCATAAGCAACAACAGAAGAGTGAAAAATTTTTTCATGGAATAATCAGTTTATAGGAATAGCGCTGAAATATTTGAAATTTAGACACCATGCCTCATCCGGCATAGTTTTTCCAACTGCAAAATAAGCTATAAAAATCCCCCTACGCCACACATATTTTTCCCAATTCCGATATTATTTTGACAAAAACACCATCCAACCGCCACTCATGCCGCAATTATTCTGTCCAACCGAACCATCAACCTCCTCAATTGTTTTATATACAGGAAGATGACATTGACTACCACTTCCCTCCAACCATATTCAAGTCTTAAAACAGCATTGCCGCCCTTCACATTATTATATAGATGATCTTGAAGGACGGCAATCTTTTTTCAAGAAGTCATCAAAGCATTTTCTTCAGAATTCGACAAACATTTATTACCTTTGCATAGAACTCGTCTCATCTGCCAACGGAATGAAAAAACTATTCCTCCTCGACGCGTATGCCCTGATTTACCGCGCTTATTACGCGCTGATACGGGCTCCGCGCATAACATCCAAGGGGTTCAACACCTCCGCCATATTCGGTTTTTGCAACACCCTTGACGAAATCCTCCGAAAAGAGAACCCTACCCATATCGCAGTGTGTTTCGACCCCCACGGGCCGACATTCCGCCATGAGATGTATGAAGGATACAAGGCGCAGCGTGAAGCCCAGCCGGAAGACATAACAGCCTCCGTCCCGATAATAAAGGAGATCATCGAAGCATACCACATCCCGGCGTTCGAGGTGCCTGGCTTTGAAGCCGATGACGTGATAGGCACTCTCGCCAACATGGCCTCAAAAGAGGGCTACACAACCTATATGATGACCCCCGACAAGGATTACGGACAGCTCGTCACTGACGACATACTCATATACAAGCCCTCCTTGCGCGGACAAGGGTTTGAATTGCGCGGAGTGGAAGAGGTATGCCGGAAATACGGCATCACCTCCCCGCTGCAGGTGATAGACCTGCTTGCCCTGGAAGGAGACAGCATAGACAACATTCCCGGCTGTCCAGGCGTAGGGCCCAAGACCGCAACCAAACTTATCGGGGAATACGGATCAGTGGAGAATCTTCTCGACCATGCCGGAGAGATAAAGGGTGCTTTGGGACAAAAGATCCGCGACCACGCCGGGCAGATCAGATTCTCAAAGCAACTCGCCACTATCAAGACCGATGTCCCCATCGATGTGGACTTTGACAAACTGCGCCGCGAGCCGGAAGACACCGAGGCTTTGCGCGATATTTTCACAGACCTGGAATTCAAGACTTTCCTTTCCCGTCTGACCAAACATGCCAACCCGACGGCAACCGCGCTGACAGCAGAAACCGCGCCCGAGCGCAAACGCCATACAATAGAGCTTCCGGCCCAGCCTTCCCTTTTCGATTTCATGGAAAGCGGGGAAGAGACACAAGACGGCTCGTCTCCATTCGCATCTGCTGACAACATCCCGGCCGATTACTCCATAATCGAGTCACTCGAAGATGTAGACAAGTTTGTCAAGGAGGCAAAAACTGTCACCGACATAGGTATCGCCATTTACGCGGTTGGCCAGGAGGCCATGACGGCGACTCTCCGGGCAATAGCGTTCAGCACCGGTCCCGGCAATGGCCGTTATGTCGACATCCCCCCTCTTGAACCCGCACGGTCAGAGATGATCTCGTCTCTCCGCCCATTGTTCACCTCTCCGGCCACCACCCTTGTGAGTCACGATATCAAGCGCGACATGGTGCTTCTCCGGCGCGAGGGGATCTCAATTGCCGCTCCCTATTTTGACACCCAGCTCGCCCACTATCTCCTACAGCCGGAAATGCGACATCGCTTGGCCGACATTGTCATGAACCTCCTGGGAGTGCAGATGGATGAGTACACTGACTCCTCCCGCAAGCCTTTCGGAGCATTTCCGGCCGGAGAAGAAGTCAGACGCCTCTGTCAGCAGGCCGACATGACACGGCGGCTAAAGACTCCGCTGACCGAACTTCTTGACCAGAATGGCCAACGAAAGCTATTGGATGACATAGAGTTGCCCCTCGCAGCCGTATTGGCTGACATGGAATGGACCGGGGTAAGAATCGACTCCGGCGAGCTTGGCCGTCTCTCGGTCAGCCTGACCGCCCAGCTCCGCGAGATCGAGGAAAAAGCTTATGATCTGGCCGGAGAGAAATTCAACATCTACTCCCCTATGCAGGTCGGCGAGATCCTTTTCGGGAAACTGAAGCTCAACAGCCGCGCCAAACGGACAGCCAAAGGCTCATATTCAACCACCGAGGAGGTGTTGCTCAAACACCGCGACGCGCATCCTCTGGTAGGACTGATTCTCGAGGCCCGCGGATTGAAAAAGCTGCTTACCACTTACGTCGACGCTCTCCCGGCCCTTGTAAACCCTACGACCGGGAAAATACATACCACTTTCAATCAGACAGTCACAGCTACCGGCCGTATCAGCTCGGCCAACCCTAATCTTCAGAACATACCTATCCGCACAGAGGATGGCCGCGAGGTGCGCAGAGCATTCATCGCCGATGAAGGGTGTCTGATAATGTCAGCTGACTACTCCCAGATCGAGTTGCGGCTCCTGGCCGACCTGTCAGATGATCCGGAACTCACCGAGGCGTTCAAGTCAGGTCTTGACATCCACCGGGCGACAGCCTCGAAGATATACCACGTCCCTTATGATGAAGTCTCCGACAGCCAGAGGCGTAAAGCCAAAACCGCCAATTTCGGTACTGTCTACGGTATATCTGCTTTCGGACTCGCTGAAAGGCTGAATATTCCCCGCGCGGAGGCCAAGGAACTGATTGACGGATATTTCAACACCTATCCCCATATACGGCAGTTTATCGACGAATCGACCGAGCGCGCCCGCAAGGATGGATATGTCTCCACTATCATGGGCCGTAAACGTTACCTCCCCGACATAAATTCCCGTAACGCCACCGTCCGCTCATATGCCGAACGCAACGCGGTGAACGCCCCTATCCAGGGATCTGCCGCCGATATAATAAAGATAGCCATGATCCGGGTCAACCGTCAGATGAGCAGGCTTGGTCTGAAATCCAAGATGATACTCCAGGTCCATGACGAACTGGTATTCAATGTCTATCCTGACGAGCTGCCCCGCTTGCAAGAGCTTGTCATACGCGAGATGTCAGGAGCATTTTCCGGCACCGTCCCACTGGAAGTCTCAGCCGGAACCGGGCCTGACTGGCTCGCCGCCCATTGACAATCATCTTAGAGGATCTCTGACAACAAAAACTTCACGCCATGAAAGATAGCAACCTTCTCTTCGACCCCCATCACGGACATTACGAACACCCCGAGAATTCCGCTGATTATTCGGGGCTTACGGTAAACTCCGGAGTGACTCAGCCACCATGTGTAAATCCCTACATGAGACCCCGTAAACGTCGGTCCTATACACCTGCCGAACTCGTAGATGGTATCCTGAAAGGGGATGTGACCATGCTATCGCGGGCCGTGACCCTTGTCGAAAGTGTCGCTCCTGACCATCAGGCCATGGCGAGGGAGGTGATAGAGAAATGCCTGCCTTTCTCCGGCAACTCCCGCCGCATCGGCATAACCGGAGTTCCGGGCGCAGGAAAATCCACATCGATAGATGTATTCGGGCTGCATGTGCTGCGCGACGGCGGCAAATTGGCCGTATTGGCCATCGACCCCTCTTCAGAACGCACAAAGGGGAGCATTCTTGGAGACAAGACACGAATGGAGAAGCTATCGCAGCATCCCGACGCTTTTATCCGCCCTTCACCCTCGGCAGGAAGTCTCGGAGGAGTCGCCCGCAAGACACGCGAGACTATCATACTCTGTGAGGCCGCAGGATACAACAATGTCTTCGTCGAGACAGTCGGAGTCGGCCAGAGCGAGACCGCCGTCCATTCGATGGTCGATTTCTTCATGCTTATACAGATCGCCGGAGCCGGCGACGAGCTGCAAGGCATCAAACGCGGAATCATGGAAATGGCTGACGGGATCGTCATCAACAAAGCTGACGGAGACAATATCGAGCGGGCGCGCCTGGCCCAGGCCCAGTTCAAGTCCGCTCTCCAGCTTCTGCCTACGCCGCCATCAGGATGGCAGCCCGAAGTACTCTGTTATTCCGGCTATTATGAACTTGGGATAACCGAAGTCTGGGAAATGATCAACCGCTATTTCAAATTCATCAACGACAACGGTTTCTTCGAGCGACAAAGACGTGAACAGGCCCGTTATTGGATGTATGAGACGATCGACTCCGAGTTGCGCCGCCGATTCTACGATGACCCCGACCGCGCCGCCGCCATAGCCAACGCCGAGCGGCTTGTCCTCTCAAACCGCCTGTCCCCTTTCACCGCCGCGCTCCAGCTCCTCGGCGAGGAATAACAACCCCACCCCCTTTGGCGAAGAATCCTCCCTCCTACCCTTTGTAATACACAAAGTCCTGTTCCGGGAGCGGAGCGACCACCTTATCTCCCACACCTAAAGATCTTTTCCCGCCGCGAAACGCCGGGAAAAGATCTTTATTGCCTACAACAGCAACTCCCATAATAACAAATCAACGCACGATCTCCCCCTACAATTAACCATCACAAAACATCCAATATAAAAAGCAGCAAAAATATTCTCATACAAAATTTATCCCAAACATTTATCGACACAAGCCTGTTTACAAACACAAACAGGCCCAAATCTCCATAAACCAACCCTTCACCCCTGTTTGAACCATATTCCCGCCATGTTGATAACTTTTTCCCTTGTGTCGGCGATTTTTCTGTTTGCAACCGTAAATTCTTAAGAACTTTTTTTGTAATTTTACGCTCGAAATGGAAGAAGCAATGACCATATCACAGCCCTATCATATCCCGGCTCTGCTACCCCAATCTCTCGAGGCACTCAACCTGCGTCCCGATGGGATTTATGTTGACTGCACTCTTGGTGGTGGAGGCCATTCACGCGCCATCCTCGCCCGTCTGGAAAACTCCCGGGGAGGACGACTGCTAAGCTTCGACCAGGACCGCGCCGCAATTGACCGCGCCGCATCCGATCCTGATTTTGCAGGCAACCCGGCTTTCACCGCTGTGCTGGGAAACTTCCGTTTTCTTAGCAACTTCCTGAAATTCTACGGCGCAGACAAAGTGGATGGCATACTGGCCGACCTGGGAGTCTCATTCCACCATTTCGATGATCCCGGACGAGGATTCTCATTCCGTTGGGACGGCCCTCTTGACATGCGGATGAATCAAAACGCCCGGCTGACCGCCGCCGACCTGCTGAATGAAGCCGGTGAAGAACGGCTCGCCGATATCTTCCACCTGTATGGAGAATTGCGTCAAGCCCGCAAACTGGCTCACGCGATAGTAACCGCCAGAGCCAAAGCGCCCGTCGACACAATCGAACGGCTTCTTGAGGTGACACACCCGTTGATCAACCCGCGTCAAGAGAAAAAAGAGCTGGCCCAGGTATTCCAGGCTCTGCGCATTGTGGTCAACGACGAGATCGAGGCGTTGCGCGAATTGCTCACCCAATCCCTCGACAGACTAAAACCCGGAGGACGGCTCGCCGTAATAACCTACCATTCCCTCGAAGACCGCCTTGTGAAAAACTTCATGAAGACCGGCAACCTTGAAGGGAAAATCGAAAAGGATTTCTACGGCAAAGCTCTTTCTCCACTGAAATGTCTGACCTCCAAACCGATAGTGCCGGACCAACAGGAAATGGACCGCAATCCGCGTTCCCGCTCCGCCAAACTCCGGGTAGCAGTTAAACTTGACAACTGACAACAACTCCGATTCCCTACGAAATGCAGAACCACGAGATATCACAGGAACAGCCCACTCCCCGTGGACGCGCCCCCCAGGAGAGCCGGGACGATCGCCCGCAGGCGGCCCGCGCCGACTCCCTGATGCTGCGCGCCCTTCACGGACGGTTGCTTTCCACTGATTTCTTCCGCCGTCACTGGCTGTTGGTGCTGGGGGTGGTTGTAATGCTGATGATATACATCACAAACCGTTACACCTGCCAGACACAGATGGAGACCATACAACGTCTCGAACGGGAACTGGAAGTGGCCAAAACAGAACGCATCCGCGAGAAATCGACCTATATGAGCCGAATCCGCGAGTCAAAGATGCAACAGAAAGTAGACTCATTGCGGCTTGGACTCACCGTACAGGACCGACCCCCTTTCCGCCTCCATCTCTCTGACTGAATCTTCTCTCAACTTCATTCATCATGGCCCCGAAGAACAACCATAACCACATACTGTTCCGCTACGGACTGATAACCCTGCTGATACTTCTCTTCGCAGGGTCGATTTCTTACAAGCTGTTCTCCACCACTGTCATACACGCCGATGACTGGAACGCCAAGGCCATGCGCGAGATGCAACGCGTAGACACGATCCTCCCCGAACGCGGCGAGATCCTTTCTGACGACGGCTCGATCCTCGCAACAAACCTCAGGTATTACACTGTCCGCCTCGATTTCCGGGCAGAACGATTCATGGAGAACCGCTATCAGATAGCCCTCGACTCGATAGCCGACTCCTTGGCCCTGCACTTCCCCCGCAGAGACCGAGACGAATGGTTCGCCCACCTGCAGAAACCGCTCAACACAGATGCCAAGAAACGGCCGAGGTCGTTTCCTGTGATCAGCAACATATCATATGCCGACCTGCAAAAACTAAAGACCTTCCCCTTCTTCTGCATCAAGAACCCAAACCGCAATGGCATGACCGTCGAGTCGGTACTGAAACGGTCCAATCCCTACGGCGACATGGCGCGCCGTTCAGTCGGAGGTGTCGGCCAGACACGCGAATGCAAGGAAATCCACGGCATATCCGGTCTGGAAAAAGCCCTCGACTCGCTGCTGTACGGAGTACCGGGGATCGCCAAAAAGATTCCTCTGACCAAGAACATCGTCAACTGGACCGATGTGCCCCCCACCCCGGGCTACTCAATACGCACCACCATAGACATCAATCTCCAGGACATCGTCGAGAACGAGCTTGAGCGGGTGCTTGACTCCTGTTCGGCCGACTGGGGCTGCGCCATACTAATGGAGGTCGCCACCGGTGACATCAAAGCGATCTCGAATCTGGAGCGCAATGCCGACGGCACCGACTACATCGAGGCGCTGAATTACGCTGTTGTCGGATTCGAACCCGGTTCAGTGGTGAAACCTATCTCCATGATGATCGCCCTTGAAGACGGATTGGTAAACAATCTTGAGGAGGTCATTCCCATCGGCGCGAGCTGGGCTTATGCCGGAGGTCGCCCGATAACCGACTCCCACTATAACGGCTCGCTGCGTGTCAGGGAGGTGATCGAGCAGTCATCCAACATCGGAATGGCCCGCATCATCACCCGTGGTTACGACAAGAATCCGAAAGGATTTGTCGAGCGGTTACGGTCGATAGGTTTTCTTGAACCGATGAACACCGGCATCGCCGGCGAACGGGTCCCATACTTCAATCCAGAGCCCGGTCGCGTCGATCTCTCACGTATGTGCTACGGTTACGCCTCCCAGATCCCGCCAATCTACACCCTGTCGATCTACAACGCCATCGCTAACAATGGCAAATATGTCAGGCCACGTCTGGTCAGCTCCCTGATTTCCGAGAATTTCGACTCTGTGATCCCCGTAAGCTATATCCGTGACAGAGTATGCTCGGAGGAAAACGCCCGCAAGATGCAGTACATGCTGAAACAGGTCGTATGGGGATCACACGGCACAGGCCGCTCCCTTAAAAGCGACAAAGTGGCATTGGCCGGCAAGACCGGCACCTGCTATTCGGTCGACCCGAAGACGCGCCAATACAACACAGCCCGCAAACGTCTGGCATTCTGCGGATTTTTCCCTGCCGACAATCCCAAATACTCATGCATGGTGTTGACATTCTACCCCAAACGCAACATGTTCGGGGCGGCCTCCACCTCCGGACAGGTTATGCGCAACATCGCCCTTAAGATGTACTCGCGCGGCATGCTCGACAACGCGTCCGACTATGCCGAGGGGGGTGGCGGAAATCCAAGAGCGATGCTTTATGGCTCCAACAATCCGTCGCGCCACAAAGCGATCCGCAAAGCCGCCGGAATCAGCCAGGAAGTCCATCCGGCAGCCCCCCGCAAGATGCCTCGCGGCACGATCCCGTCAGTAAAGGGACTGGGAGCGCGTGAGGCGGTTGTCGCTCTTGAAAAAGCCGGATTCAATGTCGCCGTCAACGGTTCGGGCTACGTCAGGTCACAACTTCCCGAAGAAGGATCGATGGCTGCCGCCGGTACCCGGGTCCATCTCTCCCTCGCCCCCTGATCCCCCCATCGCTCCCCTTTTTCTTCCGCCTCTTTCGATCCCTTCCTGCTCTCCCTTTTTATTTTTATCTCTTTCCGCCTGTCTCTCCCCTCAAAGTCCTGTTCCCCGAGCGCAGCGAGGGGCTACAAGGCCAACAATACGAAAAAACAAAAAGTTACGAAATAAAGTGAAGCTCGAACAACTAATCGAAGGCCTTGATGCCGTTTCCATCCAAGGCCGGCTTGACAAGAATGTCGCCTCCCTTACCGCCGACTCCCGCAAAGCCGACGAAGGGGCCATGTTTGTTGCCGTCCGCGGAGTGACAGTCGACGGCCACTCTTTCATCCCGTCTCTTGCTGACAAGAAACTCTCCGCGATCGTCGTGGAGGAGATCCCCGAAACCGTGCCTGATGGCGCGACAGTCATCAAGGTCGCCAATTCAGCAATCGCCCTCGGCATACTTGCCTCCAACTGGTATGGCAACCCATCCTCCAAACTCCGCCTTGTCGGAGTCACAGGCACGAACGGCAAGACAACCACTGCGACCCTGATATACGAGATGGCCCGTCTTATGGGCTATAAGGCAGGCCTTCTGTCGACGGTGGCCAATTATGTCGACTCCGAAGTCATTCACGCGTCACAGACTACCCCCGACCCGTTGACCATCAACTCCCTGTTGGCCCGCATGGTCGATGCCGGATGTGAATACGCCGCTATGGAAGTAAGCTCACACGCCGCAGACCAGCACCGTATCGCCGGACTGACTTTCGCGGGAGGGATCTTCACCAACCTGACCCGTGACCATCTCGACTACCACAAGACCGTCCAGAACTATCTCAACGCGAAGAAAAGCTTCTTCGACGGACTTCCGGCCGACGCTTTCGCCATCACCAACATCGATGACAAAGTCGGGGAAGTGATGCTCCAGAACACGAAAGCCCGCAAGCTTACATACTCCCTGCGGTCAATGGCCGACTTCCGGGGAAAAATCATAGAGACCCGTCTCGACGGCACCCTACTCAGTCTCAACGGTACCGAAGTCGAGGTACGTTTCACCGGACGCTTCAACGCATACAACCTTACGGCCGTCTACGGCGCGTCGGTATCACTCGGCTGGCCTGTGGAGAAAATTCTGGTCGCCATGAGCCGGCTCGTCCCGGTAGCCGGACGCTTCCAGGCGTTCCACTCCCCCAAAGGTTGCACCGCCATAGTGGACTACGCGCATACACCCGACGCGGTGATCAATGTCCTCAACGCCATCAGGGAAGTTGTGGGCACCGGCGGCCGCATCATCACAGTGGTCGGTGCCGGAGGTAACCGCGACAAGGGGAAACGTCCGATCATGGCGCGCGAGGCCGCCCGTCTCTCCGACATGGTGATCCTGACCTCCGACAATCCACGATTCGAAGACCCCACCGACATCCTCCACGACATGGAGGCCGGACTCGACACCGACGAGCTGCGGGCAAACGCGTCGAGCATCATAGACCGGCGCGAGGCAATCTCCAAAGCCGCCGACATTGCAGGGAAAGGTGATGTGATACTCATCGCCGGCAAAGGCCATGAGGATTACCAGGAGATCCGTGGGATCAAACATCATTTCGACGACGCGGAAGTCGTGCGCGAGGTGTTTGCCACAGTGTGACCCCAGATCCACCCGTCGTACATTAGATAAGAACCAGTCAAACCGCGTTAAGTAACTGTCATGCTGTATTATCTTTTCCATTGGCTCGAAGACACCGGATTCCCCGGTGCGCGCCTGATGGACTACATAACATTCCGTTCGGGAGCAGCTTTGATCCTCTCGCTGTTCATAGCGATGGTGTTCGGACGAAAGATCATCGACCGTCTGCAGAAAATGCAGGTCGGAGAGATCGTCCGCAACCTCGGCCTTGAAGGGCAGATGAAGAAGACCGGCACTCCCACCATGGGGGGCATCATCATCATCGTGGCCACCATCGTGCCGTGTCTGTTGGTCGGCAAACTCGGGAATGTCTACATGTTGCTGATGGTGATAGCTACCCTCTGGCTCGGTGCTTTAGGCTTTGCCGACGACTATCTCAAGATGACCCGTCACAACAAAGACGGCATGAGCGGCAAATTCAAGATCATCGGCCAGGTCGGGCTCGGCCTTATTGTCGGACTGACGATGATGGCCTCCCCGGAAATGGTCATCCGCCAGAACCATGAGATCATAAACGAGACCTCACAGGAGGTCGAAGAGGTAATATATGAGTCGGAGAACATAAAAGCCACCCAGACGACCATCCCCTTTGTAAAGGAAAACAACTTCGACTACACCTACTTCACTCAGTGGCTTGGCGAAAACGCCCAGACCGGAGGATGGATATTGTTTATCCTCGTGGCCATCTTCATCGTGACAGCCACCTCCAATGGGGCCAATCTCACCGACGGTCTCGACGGCCTTGCCGCCGGATGCTCGGCGATCATCGCCGTCGCGCTGGCTGTGATGGCCTACCTCGGCGGATCGGTGATCTACTCCTCCTATCTGAATATAATGTATATACCGGGGAGTGAAGAGCTGTCAGTGTTCTGTGCCGCCTTTATAGGGGCGTTGATCGGTTTCCTGTGGTACAACGCTTTCCCGGCGCAGGTCTTCATGGGTGACACCGGTTCGCTGACCCTCGGCGGTATCATCGCGGTCCTCGCCATCCTCATACACAAGGAACTGCTTTTGCCGCTGTTATGTGCGATCTTCTATGTCGAGGATCTGTCCGTGATGCTGCAGGTCGGTTATTTCAAATACACCAAACGCAAATACGGGGCCGGAAGACGTATCTTCAAGATGACTCCCCTCCACCACCATTTCCAGAAGATGGGAAATTCCGGCATAGACGCTTTGTGGCAAAAGCCTTTGCAAGCCATTCCTGAGTCGAAAATCGTCACGCGATTCTGGATTGTCGGCATATTCCTTGCCGTGATAACATTCGTGACCCTCAAAATCCGCTAATCAAGAAAATGACATATATGGCAAATGAAAACATGAATCCCGGCAGCCCCGAACTCAAAGTGAAAGGTCGGCGGCTGGTTGTGCTCGGCGGAGGTGAAAGCGGCGTAGGTGCCGCGATCCTCGGCAAGAAACTCGGGATGGACGTGTTTCTCTCCGACATGGGCCGGATCTCCCCGAAATATGTCGAGGAGCTTGCCGCCCGTGGCATACCGTTTGAACAGGAAGGCCACACCGAGTCGCTGATCCTAAACGCCGACGAGGTGGTCAAATCTCCCGGAATACCCCCTACGGCACCTCTGATCCGGAAACTCGTGGAACAGCAGACACCTGTCATATCGGAAATAGAATTCGGCGGCCGACATACATCCGCAAAGATGGTATGTGTGACCGGCTCCAATGGCAAGACGACAACCACGATGCTGATATACCACATCCTCCGTGAGGCCGGACTTAATGTCGGTCTGGCCGGAAATGTGGGGAAATCGCTTGCCTGGCAAGTCGCCGAAAGCAACCACGACGTGTATGTGGTCGAGCTGTCATCCTTCCAATTGGAAAACATGTATCGGTTCCGGGCCAACATAGCCGTGCTGCTCAACATTACCCCCGACCATCTCGACAGATATGGTTTCGAGATGCAGAATTACATCAACGCGAAATTCCGCATACTCCAGAACCAGACCCCTGCGGACGCATTCATATTCTGGGAAGATGACCCTGTCATCACCGCCCAGCTCCACAGTTTCGCGACCGAAGCAAAGCTTTATCCCTTCGCCGAACATCGACATGAGGATTCCGCCGCGTGGGTCGACAATGACGGCAAAGTCATATTCAACACCCCGGAGGAGGATTTCGAGATACCGCGCTCCGAACTGTCGCTCCACGGGCTCCACAACCTGTTCAACTCAATGGCAGCCGGACTTAGTGCCTGCCTCCTCGACATAAAGAAAGATTCCCTGCGACATGCGCTGGCCAACTTCGAAGGTGTTGAGCACCGTCTCGAACCGGCCGGAGAAATCGACGGCGTGAGATGGATCAATGATTCCAAGGCCACCAATGTCAATTCCTGCTGGTACGCGTTGGAATCAATGCCCGACTCCAAGTCTACCATCCTCATTCTCGGAGGGAAAGACAAGGGAAACGACTACTCTGAGATCCTGCCATTGGTCGAAAAGAAAGTAAAGGTGATCGTGGCGATGGGGTTGCACAATGAGAAGATCGTGGATTTCTTCAACGGTCACGTAGACGCGGTTCTCTCCACCTCCTCCCTGCAGGAGGCGGTCGACACCTGCCGCATGATGGCCGAAAAAGGAGACACAGTATTGCTCTCCCCCTGCTGCGCCTCATTCGACCTGTTCAAAAGCTATGAGGATCGCGGACGGCAATTCAAAGAGGCTGTAAGAAAACTTGCCGATTGATGCGTCCTTAACCCGGGATCATTCAAACTTCCACCCTGTCTTTACTGCCAAAAATCTCAAATTTTCTTTCTCTGATGGAAAAAGCCAATATCCCCCTCTCTCCCGGGGCTGACGAACAGCCCCGCAAGGCAGACAAATATATCTGGGCCATCTACATTGCCCTGATCGCCATCTCCGTGGTGGAGCTTTACAGCGCATCCTCCCGCGAGGTGCAGGCATCGAATGTCTTCGGACCGCTGCTGCGCCACGGTCTGATGCTCCTGTTAGGGTTCGGCGTGACCCTCGGCCTGTCGCGCATAAAGTTCAAATGGCTTATCCCGATGACCCCGGTGTTCGTGGCGTTCGCCCTGATCATCGCCGTCTATGTCCTGTTCAAAGGGCAGATCATCAATGGCGCGCGCCGTTCGATGAGCCTCTTCGGCATAGCGTTGCAGTCGGCGGAGCTGCTGAAACTCGCGGTCGTACTGGTGATAGCCTATGTCGTGGCATTCAACCAGGAAAAACGAGGAGTGACCACAATGGGTGTCGTCATATGCGCCGCCTTCGTGCTTCTCGCCGGTGGGCTGCTCTTCTCCCAAGGACTGACCAATACCCTCCTGCTGATGGGCATATCGATGGCGATGATGCTGATCGGAGGAATACAGTTCCGTAAATTCCTGATCGTATTGATCTGCTACGGAGCCATTGGCGCAGCCGGAGCCTTGTACAAGTCCTCCCACGACAAAATGTCTGACGAGGAGATCGCCTATATTACCCAGACCGGGAAAAACTTCAAAGGAGAGAAAGCCACGATCGACCGTCAGACCACCCAGATGGGGCGAGTCAAACGTTGGCTTGGGATCGGTGACTCCGTGCCCAAATATGACCAGCCGATAACCGCCCTCAACCGTCAGGAGATGTACTCTTTCATGGCCCAGGCCAACGGATCGTGGCACGGGGTGTTGCCCGGCAATTCCCGCGAGACAGCCCGCCTGCCATTGGCATTTTCCGATTACATCTACGCGATCATCGTCGAGGACTGGGGCTTCATCGGAGGCTTCCTGCTGCTGGCGCTGTATCTCGCCCTGTTGGGACGAGCCGGAGCGATAGCCGCCAATTGCCGGAGCGCCCTGCCGACATTGCTGATAATGGGTATGGCGGTCTTCATCGTCCTGCAGGCACTGTTCCATATGGCGATCGTGACCGGGGTCTTCCCGGTATCGGGCCAACCATTGCCACTTATTTCAAAGGGAGGATCATCGATATTGGTCACATCTATCGCATTCGGCATAATGTTGTCGGTAAGCCGGACAGCCGCCAAACGCGACGAGGATTCCCGGACTATCCGCGCCGAGATCGCAGAGCTGCCATCCAACATGATCGCGGCCAACCCCTTGGCGAAATAGCCCGCCAGCTCCCACCCACAACTCCCATAATTCCCAGTCCTCCCATAATTCCCATAACCCCAATAACTCCCATCCAATGAAAATCCTGATTTCCGGTGGAGGCACCGGAGGACATATTTTCCCGGCGTTGTCAATCGCCAACGCGGTACGCCGGCGAGACCCCGAAGCGGAAATCCTTTTTGTCGGTGCCTTGGGCCGCATGGAAATGGAACGCGTGCCTGCCGCCGGGTATGAGATCGTAGGGCTGCCGGTTGCCGGTTTCGACCGCAAACGCCCCTGGCGCAATGTCAAAGTACTGATGAAACTCTGGAAAAGCATGCGGCTGGCAAAGAATGTGCTTAAAGAATTCAAGCCCGACGCATGCGTAGGGGTAGGGGGATACGCCTCCGGGCCTATGCTGAAAGAGGCCCAGAAGAAAGGCATTCCCACCTTGCTGCAGGAACAGAACTCTTACGCCGGAGTGACCAACAAGCTCCTGGCGAAGAAAGCCAAGGCGATATGCGTAGCCTACGACGGGATGGAACGGTTCTTCCCGGCGGAAACGACCACCAAGACCGGCAATCCGGTCCGTCATGAGATCGCGGTCGCCGACGCGTCGGCCAAGGAGGCAAAGGAAGCTCTCGGATTCGACCCGGCGCGTCCATTGGTTGTGGTTGTCGGGGGAAGTCTTGGCGCGCGTACAATCAACGAGTCAATGTCTCTCGCCATAAAACCTATCCTTGAAGCCGGAGCCTCAATACTATGGCAGACAGGGAAACTTTACGCCGACGACTGCCTTTCATTCGCCACACCGCTGATGGAGAAATGGGGCGCAGACCGGCTGCAGGTCATGCCCTTCGTCAGTCGCATGGATCTGGTATATCGCGGGGCCGACGTGATGGTCTCCCGCGCCGGAGCGTCAACAATAAGCGAGATCCAGCTGACCGGAGTGCCGGCGGTGCTTGTGCCTTCGCCGAATGTGGCCGAAGACCATCAACGCAAGAATGCCGAGGCACTTGCCTCACGTGACGCGGCAGTGATGATCCTCGACAAAGATTGCAAAGATGAACTTTCCGGGGCGGTGTTGCGTTTGTTGAAAGACGAGTCCTGTCGCCGCAAGATCTCGGCCAATGTCAAAAGCATGGCTCTTCCCGACGCTGACGAGAAGATCGTCGATCAATTACTCCATATCATCAACAAATAATCCTACTTGCAATGAAGACCAATATATATTTCGTCGGAGCCGGCGGCATAGGGATGGCCGCCCTCGAGCGTTACTTCCTCTCCAAAGGCGGCAATGTAGCCGGATATGACCGCACCCCATCCGAACTGACCGCCGCTCTCGAAAATGAGGGTGTGAAGATCAGTTTCACCGACGATGATGAAACCATTCCGGAGTCGTTTCGCGACCCGCAGACCACACTTGTTGTCTATACCCCCGCCATCCACGATGACAACCGCATACTCTCATGGTTCCGGGCAAACGGTTTCGAGGTGGTCAAAAGAGCCGTGGTTCTCGGTATGATCACCCGCTTGTCAAAATCGCTCTGTTTCGCCGGAACCCACGGCAAGACCACTACCTCCTCGATGGCAGCCCACATCATGCAGACCCAAGGCACAGGCTCCAACGCCTTCCTCGGCGGTGTGCTGCGAAATTACGGCTCCAACTTCCTGCTGTCAGCCACCAGCCCGTTCTCGGTTGTCGAGGCTGACGAATTCGACAGATCTTTCCATCAGCTGACACCATATATCGGGGTGATCACCTCGACAGATCCCGACCATCTCGACATTTACGGGACAGAAAAGGAATACCTCGAAAGCTTCGCCCGTTTCACCGAACTGGTGACTCCCGGCGGCGCGTTGCTGATCCATACCGGGCTGAAACTTGTCCCGCGCCCGCAACCGGGAGTCAAGGTATACACCTATTCACGTGACGAGGGGGATTTCCACGCGGCATACATCCGCCACGGCCACGGGGTGATAACATTTGATTTCGTCCATCCCGAAGGCACCATCCGCAACATCTCCTTAGGCGTTCCCGTGGAAATCAACATCGAGAACGCCGTGGCAGCCCTTGCCGCCTGCTGGCTGACAGGAGTGTTCGACGCGGCCAAAGCCCGCGAGGCAATCGGCTCTTTCATGGGGGCCGAGCGTCGGTTTCAGAAAGTGTATGAGGATGACAATCGGGTCGTGATCGATGATTACGCTCATCATCCCGACGAACTGCGGGCTTCGATCTCCTCTATCAAAGCCTTGTATCCCGACCGCAAACTGACTGTCGCATTCCAGCCGCACCTCTACACCCGCACCCGCGACTTCGCGCCCGGATTCGCCGAAGCGCTATCGCTGGCAGATGAGGTGATCCTGCTCGACATCTACCCGGCCCGCGAGGAGCCGATCCCCGGAATCACGTCTGAAATCATCCTCGACCGGACAAATGTCAAGGAAAAGACACTTATTCCCTTGAAAGACTTGATTTCCACGATCAAAAACCGTAACTTTGACATCCTCTTGACGGCGGGCGCAGGCGACATAGGAGCCGAAGTGCCGCGTCTTGTGGAAGAACTGAAAAAATGATTCCCAACTTTCCCGCCACGAAATGACCAAGAAAGGTGTCATAAGATGTCTGATGGCCCTGCTGCTCGCCGTTTATGTAGGGGTGGCTGTCTTCATGGCCAACCAGGCCGCAGCCCGCGACAAATGCCGGGGGTTCGACATACGGATCCTCCAGGCCGATGGGTCGCGCGACTTCGTCACCGAGACAGAGATCCGTCGCTTGCTTAAAGAATGGAAACTTGACGACACAAGCGGACCGACCGCCTCAGTCAACCTCCAGAAAATAGAGGACAATCTTTCGAAAGTCGTCAACATCGAAAGCGCGATGGTACAACGGATGCCCGACAACAAGATCCGGCTGACCATCGTGCCGATGATACCTGTCGCCCGTGTGTTCGATTTCAAGGGTAACTCCTACTACATCAACCGCGACGGCAAGCGGCTGACGGCCAACGCCAGATATCATCTCGATGTCCCGGTGGTATCCGGGAATTTCGACGAGCGGCGAAGCGCGGCCGAACTGATCCCCCTGATCGAGCATCTCCATAACGATTCGGCATGGAACGCCATAACGAGCCAGGTGATGGTAGACCCGGTGACCCGCGACATAATCCTTGTACCCCTCATACGCGGCCATGTCATCAACCTCGGCGACACCGCCGACATACCCGACAAACTGTCACGGGTGATGGCGATGTACCGCAAAGTGATGCCGTTGAAAGGCTGGGAATACTACGACACTATTTCCGTCAAATGGGCCGGCCAGGTGGTGGCCACCCGCCGCGTGAAGTCGATACCCGAACCGGCCATCCGTTTCGACCAGGAAGGGGACATAGAGGAGGAAGACATCAACTCTATGCTCGTGGCCACCGACATAGACACCACGGCGGTAGCCCACTGATCCTCTCCATCCGATATTGACTCAAAACCTAAACTCTCTACAATAATGCCAGAAAGATATATAGTTGCCATAGAAATCGGCAGTTCCAAGATAAGAGGAGCCGTCGCCGTGGCCGACGAAGCGGGAATGGTCGATGTCATTGCCGCCGAAGAAGAAAAACTCATCGACTCGGTCAGGTATGGCTGCATACAGAATGTTGATGTCAGCAACGCCATAAGCCGGGTCTGTGAACGGCTCGAAGCATATCCGCGCCTGAAAGACGCGACTATCACCGGGATCTATGTCGGCCTTGGAGGAAAATCCCTCTCCAGTAAGATCGTCGAGGTATCTACCACACTCCCCGCAGAGATGGAGATCACCGCCCAGCTTGTGGCCGATCTCAAATCCAAGGCGGAAGGAATGATCGATGACACCCGCGACGTGGTCGATGTTGTTCCCGTAAGGTTCACCGTCGACAACAAGGCGCAGAACAATCCTGTCGGGTCCTATGGCCAGCAGCTCGGAGCCCGTATGGCGGTTGTAAGCTGCATACCCCAGATAAAACGGATGCTGCGCCGTGTGCTCGGTGAACGCCTCGGACTGAACATCAACGGATATATCGTGCGGCCGCTTGCCGAAGCTGCGATGGCCCTGACTGACGACGAGCGCCGCCTTGGCTGTCTATTCGTCGATTTCGGAGCGGAGACTACCACCGTGTCGATCTACAAGAATGGCGCGCCGGTCTATCTCGTCACCCTCCCGATGGGTTCACGCAACATCACCATCGACCTCACGTCGCTCAACTACATAGAGGAGCGTGCCGAGGAGATCAAGCGCATATCCGGCAACGCAATGCCGCAAGACGGTGTACGCCGTCCCGGAGCTGACGGAATCGACTACACTGAAGTCAACAATTACGTACATGCCCGCGCCGCCGAGATCGTACAGAATATCCTCGCCCAGATCGAGTATGCCGGTCTGAAAGCTTCCGACCTTCCCGGCGGTATCGTGATCGTAGGAGGAGGCGCGCGCCTGCGCGGCTTCAACGACCTCCTCGGCAAACAAGGGAAGATGAAAGTCAGGATCGGCTCTGTCCAGGGGCCTGTCCGTATCTCCGACGGAGCGATCCATCCCGCCGAGACCCTCGATGTGATCTCCCTGCTGCTTGCCGCCTCGAAACTTCCCGAAGCGGAGTGTGTGGAATTCCCTCCTGCAGAGGATGAGGAGCCCGTACGCCGTGGCAACGGTTCGTATGAGGACATCTACGCCGAGGATGAGGAGGATGAGGAGGGCTCGCGCATCGGACGGGGATATGACGATGATGACGAGGACAACGCTCCGAAGAAAAAAGACAAGACAAACAAACGGAAAAAGAAAACCGACGACGAAGAGGAGGAGGAAAACCACGGCTCACACCGCTCCTCGATCTTCGGCATACTCAAAGACCGCCTGTCGGGAGTATGGGGTGGCGACGACAGTTTCCAGTGACCAAACAAGCAAAACAAGACCAATGACAAGCGAAGATATCGACAAGACCTCCAACTTCATCGGAGGAACCCGTCAGGAAAACATCATAAAGGTGATCGGGGTTGGCGGCGGCGGAAACAACGCCATCAGCCACATGTATGAGCAGGGTATCAGCCATGTCTCGTTCGTGATCATCAACACCGACCGGCAGGCGTTGAACAACTCGCCGGTGCCGACACGCGTATTGATCGGCAATGACGGTCTCGGAGCGGGAAACAACCCCGAAGTGGCCCGCGTGGCCGCCGAGGAGAGCGCCGAGGAGATCGCCAAGCTCTTCGACGACGAGACCAAGATGGTGTTCATCACCGCCGGAATGGGAGGAGGCACCGGGACAGGTGCCGCGCCGGTAGTGGCGCGCATCGCCCATGAGAAGGGTATGCTGACTATCGGAATCGTGACTATCCCCTTCCTCTTCGAGGGACAGAAAAAGATCCTCAAGGCCCTTGATGGTGCTGAAGAGATGAGCAAGTATGTAGACGCGATACTTGTCGTCAACAACGAGCAGCTGACCGAGATATACTCCGACCTCAACTGGATGAACGCATTCGGAAAGGCCGATGACACTCTGACTGACGCGGCCCGTTCGATCTCCGAGTTGATCACCTCCGAGGGTTACATGAACCTTGACTTCAAGGATGTCAACACTACCCTTAAGGATGGGGGTGCGGCCATAATCTCTACAGGTTACGGCGAGGGAGAACACCGCGTGACAAAAGCTATCAACGACGCGCTACATTCGCCGTTGTTGAAAAACCGCGACATTTTCGGCTCGAAACGCCTGTTGTTCAACCTCTACTTCTCGCGCAACGCCGACCCGGAGTTCGCCATGGGAGAGGCCAACGAGCTTACCTCATTCATCAACAACCTCGACCCGGAGGTGGATGTCATCTACGGTATCTGCTTCGACGACTCCCTCGGCAACAAGATCAAGATAACGATCCTCGCGGCCGGTTTCGAACTGGTCATCAAGGGTTCGCAACGGCCGAGCGGTCCTGTAGGTGTGATCGGCGGACAGAAAGACAGGAAACCTGAAAAGGGGGGCTTCCTGGGAGGCCACAAGCCCCCGGAGCCGGAGAAAGCCCCCAAACAGCCCGACACCACCGGTCGCGATGTGATCAAGGATATCTACGGCCAGGACAAAGTCGAGAATATCGAACGTGACCGCGAGGCTTCCCGTTACATCGTCCTCTCTCCCGACCAGCTCGAGGATGATCAGGCCATCGAAGTGATCGAGAGCACGCCGGCTTACAACCGCGACAAACGGCTTGTAGATGAGATGCGCCGCGAACGCCACACCACTGCGTCCGTCACCTCCGCCTCCCAGTCACGTGCCGCCGAACCACTCCCCCAAGGGAATACCGCCTCCCACGGCAATCTCTCCAGCAACACCTCCACCCCCGCGCCCGATCCCTCCCAATCGAAAGTAATTTCTTTCGACTGACATATATCACACCACAGAGAAATGGCCCCGAAGTCTTCCTGCTTCGGGGCCATTTTTATTCACTTATCACCTCTTGCCAAAATCCCATCCACCTCTCTCCCGGCGATTTTTAAATGACTTCATTGCCTGTCCGATGATAGATGGTGTAGATTGAATCTGTGTACTCTGACCTTAAAGGCAACAAAAAAGTCCCGCGTCATCTCGACGCGGGACTCCTCACTTAGTCTTCGGTCATGTGGCCGAATTTACACACAATGAATAAATTGATTCTGTATCATCTACAGTTTGATTCCCTTACGATCAGTCATTCTTTGTGTATGGGATCCGAAACTCAACGACGACGAGCGGCGAGTTTCTTGTTCAGAGGAACTGCGATCTTGCCGGTGAGAGTACCCCAGAGGTGTTCAACCTTGACCGGAACGATCAGGTAAGCATTGCCCTGGAGAGGCGAGCCGTTGTTCTGGAATGTCAGGTCACCGCTTGCGGCATCGACATCAGCAGTCATGTTGAGCTGAGCGAGAGTACGGACATTCTGGGTGCCTTCCACATTGTCAGCAACTGTTATCTCTGTATCAGTTCCAAAGACAGGATTCGAAAGTCCGTAGAAATCCCAATAATCATCAGCATAGGGCGAGTCAGTAGTAGGCACAGTTGCCACGACATTTCCGTAAGCGTCCTTGATGCGGAGATTGTTCTTGAGATTGATGGTCTGCGCGTGAGAGTTATCAGTGATACCCTGGGCTGCAATGGTCTCGAGATTCAGGATCTTGACAACGTTAAGAGTGCTGGTTGCGAACTCATAACGGTTGTTCGGATTGCTGTTCATACCGTTGATGTTCGACTGCCATGAGAGCTTGACATTGCCACCCTCGGAAGCGAGAGTCTGGTCAGAGCTGCTTGCATTGTCGAGCGTGAAACTGATGGTGTTGAGGTTGGCCTGGTTGGTCAGGTTCATACCCCAGTGACCATAGCCAGACTGGAATGCAAGGGGTACACGATGGCGCTTATCGTCAGAATTTTCAGGATAGTCGACATCCCAGTAACCACACCCAAGCATACCATTTACATAAGGCTTCATGCGACCTTCGAGGATGTTGGTGTCGTAATGAGCCTTCGGGCTGGTACCGGATACATAAGGTATCTCCATCGGAACAACGTAAACCTTCATTATCTCATTGCTCCACTTCAGAGGATCGGTCTTGCCAAGGGTGGTCGCACCGACAACGGTCGATACAGTCCACTTGAGGTTGATAACCACATTGGGATGCAAGTTAAGCGGATCGGTGAAGGTAACAGTCTTGGTGAAGGTAGCAACATTGTTGCCGACAACCAGATGACCGAGCTGTTCAGGCGTAACGGTCCATGTCATAACAGGTATGGACGCATCCTTGTTGGCAAGGATTACGTTGGGAGTCAGCGTGCCGTTAGCGTCGTTTGCAGGTGAAATTGTAAAGTTATTACCGTAAACTTTGGTAAACTCATCTTTAGACATACCGGCGGCTACGCCATTCTCAACATTTAGGTGCTCGAGAACACGCTCCGACATTTCCTGCCAACCGAAGTCGAAGGAAGCACCGCTGCAAGGATTACCCTTGGAAGCAACATCAAGCCAGTTGATAACGACATCTTCCATATCTTCGGCGGTGAAGTTAACCTTAAAGTAACCAACCTCAATAACATTGTTATTAGTAGTGTCAAAGAGTGTGGCTGCAATAATAGGCTGCTTGCCGATGATAACCTGGTTGCCAGTTGCGCCGGTAGTAGTGATCGGTGTGAGTACAGAGTTGTTTTCACCTGACAACTTCACATATTGCTGCTGGTTGGTATGGTCGCCCGAGGGAGGCACAAGATTGTCGGTAGGACTATACGCGCGGGTAGCAACATGGAAACGGATATCCATTCCATATTCCTGCAAGTCAGCACGGGTAAGTTCGGTATGATTGGGTGAAATGAACTTACATCCCTCTACAAGCTCATAGAGATCAAAAGTCTTGTTATAGACAATGTTCTTGGAAATCTTTTCTCCAGGCTTTGACGCATAAAGAGCTGTAGAATCGTTCGCATAAGGATGCGATGCGGAACCGATATACTGACCGGGGACAAACATAAGTTCCGGCTTAAAGTAAGTTTCCTCGATGCGGGAGAACTCTGAGTACACGGAAGCAGAAGTCTCTCCCTGCTCCGTGAAGAGATGCTTGGGAGCAATAGGTACTTTAAGCGAAACGATATTGATCTCGGGATTCGGACGATTCAGCGAACCAGTAGTGCTCTTACCGATCTTTACGGTCAAGATACCATCACCGCTAACAGAAGCATCGGCAACATTGATGATATCATTGACTTTATCATCTGAACGAGAAGTGGCTACACGGGAGACGTAAGCGAGTTCACCTTTGATAATATCGTTCTCGGTGACAGTACCGGGATTGAGACGATATTCAGCCTTGGTAGCATTGTTGGTGATAATGAATGTGTTGTTTGTTACATTTTTAGATTCTTCCCATTTATGATCACCAGCATTATAAACCAACTTCACATACTTGGCGGACTCCATCGAGATAGTAGGAATACCGTCGACGTAAGTGTTGGGGATCAGAGTCACGGAGGTGAGACGCTGGGAAATCACACCGGCGATGGTGTTGATGGCGTTGTTTACCTCCAGGGTGATCTTAGCTGACAATTCAGCCATCTCACCTTTGACCTCGGCGATGGCAGCCTCGTTTGCGGCCACCTTGCCTTTAAGCTCGTTCATGTCGGCGATCAGACCGTCGATCGCAGCCACCTTCTCGGCCCAACCGTCAACGGTTGTCTCCAGAGCCTCGACGCGGGCTTTGTAGCCTTCGAGAGCGGCCACCTGCACCTGAAGAGCCTCGATCTGGCTGTTGGCCTGCGCGATAAGGGCAGCCTGCGCGCCCAACTGGGCGTTGACATCGGTCAGGTCGATATTGGCCAGACCATTCTCAATACCGTTGATACGTCCTACAAGAGCGGCGATATCCTGGGCATTCTTGTCTGACAGCTGTTCTACAGCCGCAAGCTCCGCACGCAGAGATTCCGTCTGGGCGATAACCTCCTGCAGAGCGGCAGCCTTGGCCTCCTCGGCGGCCTGCTTTGCGGCAGCAGCGTCGGCAGCGGCCTGGTCACCCTTCTCCTGCGCCTGCTGGGCAGCCGCAGCGGCAGCCTCCGCAGCCTGATTGGCGGCAGCGAGAGCATTGTTGAGATCAGTCAGCTGCTGGCTAAGACGATCAGTGGTGCCATTGATCTGAGTGATGTCGTCATCGTAGTCCTTACATCCGGTCACCCCGGAGGCAACCCCTCCGAGAAGCAACGAACAGAGCACGATTTTCAATAGTTTTTTACTCATCTGTGTTTGATTAAATGGTTAATATTCAGTTTTTTTAGTATTGGCGTAGGTTAAATAACACTATATTTACGGAGTTTGGTTTACAGACATAGAGCCGCTATAGGCTATTTTGTTTGGCAAAGTTAAGGCTAAAGTAAAGAACAAATGCCGCAGAAGCGTAATACACTCCTTTACATCATGTAATACATCCCTTTACATTAACAATCCACACCCTTCGCTTATAATTAATAATGTGGTGTGGTCAGGATCACAGATGAGCACCGGCTCAATCAAGGTCATCACTGTCCTTGTCGGCCTGTTGCCGGAATTCGGCAGACAAATCCCGGAAGAAATCAAAGTATGTCGACAAGCCTGTTGGTTACTTGTCTATTTATTTGAATATATGATTGCCTCCTATTGTTGAAAAAACAGCTACTTGTACCATCAATGAAATAAAAAATATACATACATATAAATTTTATTTCAATAGCTTTCTTTCACCGTTATTCCCATTTTCCAACACTTCCATCTGATGAATGGCTATTTGATTTAATTTGACAAGCCGGTCTCTTTGTGGAATACCTTGCTCGATAAACACAGCATTCAGGTTTTCCATATTAGACAGACAGATAAGTTCGTTGATAGTTGCATAATCACGAATATTGCCTTTCAGGTCGGGATTGGCTTCACGCCATTGTTTAGCCGTCAGACCGAACATCGCCACATTCAAAACGTCGGCCTCGTTAGCATACACCATACTTGCCTGCGCCATTGTGACTTCCGGGGGAATTAAGTTCTGTTTGATCGCTTCGGTATGTATGCGATAATTGATCTTTGACAATTCACGCTTAGCCGACCAACCAATCAGCCGTTGTTCCTCTGTCTTTAAACGTTGGTATTCCTTGACAAGTAGCAACTGGAATTTAGGAGAAAGCCACATTCCGAAATGATATGCGATATCCCTGTGAGCATATGTTCCTCCGTAACGTCCCGCTTTCGATCGTATTCCTATAGCATTAGTCCGTTCTATCCATGTCTTTACTGATAAAACGAAGTTGTTGCTTCCCGCAGCATCTTTAATTGTACCGAATTCGGTGCAATTAAACCCGGGATTATACAGCATTTCCCATTCCCCAATATATTCAATGGTACTTTTAAGACTCAGCCAACGAAAGATTATATGCTCCTGCAGTTGGCTTTTTGCCATATCTGTCAAGCTGATATAATCTTCCTCATTATATCTGACAATACTGATATCTGTATTTTGAACAGTGATTTTTACCATTCTTAATCCGGCTCTGACATACAACTGCAAAGGTAGATATAATTCACGAAAACACAACCATTTAAAAAGCTCTATTTGATAAGCGGCCGATTCGTAATAATCTGGTGTGGTCAGGATCACAGATGAGCACCGGCTCAATCAAGGTCATCACTGCCCTTGTCGGCCTGTTGCCGGAATTCGGCAGACAAATCCCGGAAAAAATCATGGTTGAGAATCACCGATATACGCCTTAGAAGTTCTGTGTCTATGGTGGTACGGTTGAAAATATCATAAACATTCACCCTGTGGCAATTAAGTTGCTCGGCGAACCATGTCACAGTCCGTCCCTTTGGTTGTTTGCCGAGAACCTCCTTGATAGTCTTGCCGATGTGCATACCGGTATGGGCGATGCATCCCCCGTTCCGCAGGATATGATAACACACAAAAATAGCGTGGAACGGTTTTGTTCATCGTTACTAAGGCATCGCCAAACGCCATTTACAGAATAAACAATCCACTCCCACGCCTATCTCGACCCTCCCACTGTCGCGGGAGTGGATGCACGACGGCATGAGCGCTCTGTTTACCTTGTCTCTGTAATGATGAAATTGGCGATTTCTAGTAACAGACAAAGCAAATACGCTTTATTGAAATATGTACGGGAACTGTTTCCCGACTGCAAAATTAGCGAAATTCCTCTCAATTGCCAAAAACTCCACGCCGAAAACACCTGTCTCTCAGATCACGCATAAATACGCAGAGGGCGATGGCGGGAACATTCGGAGTGTTCCCGGCGTTTGAGAATAAAGAAGATGAGTATAAGATTAACTTGAACATCAATGCCACAAGCCGACAACACCAATCCATCACCTGCGCCACAAAATGTATCCGGATCAACATCCCCGGCAACCGCCGGACAGGACACCGCTCCGCAGTCGAAGTTATCCTTGAAGCTGCAGTCAGCCAAGGGCTATTACACGTTTCTGGTATGTTACCTCGTGCTGCTTAGCGCGTTGGGGTCATTTGTGAACGATATGTACACCCCGGCTCTGCCGGCGATGTGCCGCTTCTTCGGATGCTCGGTGCCACTGGCCCAGATGGGACTGACGATGGGGATGATCGGACTGGCTGTGGGGCAGTTTCTCATGGGGCCTATAAGCGACCGTTATGGGCGCAGGCCGGTCCTCGCGTTCTCCATAGCCCTGTTCATCGCCGCCGCTGTGGCCAGTGTCTTCTCCCCCTCCATCCATGTCTTCAATATATGCCGTTTCTTCCAGGGAGCAGGCGCGGCGGGAGGCTATTTCCTCGCCCGCACAATCCCCGCCGACATATATTCCGGAAGACCGCTGGCCAAGCTGATGGCGTTGATAGGCGCGATAAACGGTATCGCCCCCGCGTCAGCGCCGGTCATCGGCGGTGTGACAGCCGACGCATACGGATGGAAAGGTGTCTTCGTGCTTCTGGCAATATTCGCGGCAATAATACTGGTCATGTCACCCGTGCTGAAAGAATCCCTGGTACCTGCCAGGCGCGCCACAGGAGATTGGTGGAATGCCATCCCTACCTATCTGAAACTATTGCGCAACCGCCCGTTCATGATCCATGTCTCCCTCAAAAGCGTATCATTGGGGTTGCTATTCGCCTACATATCCGCCTCCCCCTTTATTCTGGAGACCCATTACGGCATGTCTCAGACCCATTATGGCCTCCTGATCGGATTCAACGCCTTGTTTATGGCCGCAGGATCCATGATAGCATTGAAATTCAAACTGCTGAAGAATGCCGCAAAAGCCGGAGCATGGATTCTCGCAGCCGCGACCGCCGGAGAAGCCGCTGCCCTCTGGTTCGTCCACAGTCTCTGGCTGTTTGAGATACTTATGATAATAATGCTGTTCGCCTTGGGACTTATCTTCACCGCAGCGAACACACTGGCCATGAACGAAGGGCGCGAGAAAGCCGGCGAAGCCTCCGCGATCCTCGGCATCGGCGGCTATGTCGTCGGAGCCGTCGCCTCCCCCCTTGTCGGCCTTGGCGACATCCTCCATTCGACAGCCATCGTCTTCATCATCACCGCCCTCCTTGTCCTGATCTTCGCCCGGGCATCCACCCTCCTTCCTCCCGACCTAAACAAATAACCACTACCCCTTTGACGGCAGAGCGTCCGGGGCAGTGGTTACAATAAAGAGAGATTGTTATTATCTCTATCTCTCGAGAAGATCTATTGATAATGAATCCGGCTCAATATCTATACTGTTGACATACATTCTCATCGTAAAGGAATGGGGAATACCCTCTCTCATCCCTCCGGGAATAGGTTCGGAAAGATTACATGTCCCATGAAAGACGATGACATCTCCATCGTCCTCAATTTCTATGTTGTTGAGAATTTGAATGTCAGCCACATTCTCTTTCTCTGCAATCTTACCTTTTTTACGGAAAACCGCATCGCGCTTAACCTTGTCTAAAGCTGCCTGTCTCAGCTTTTTCTCGATAACGGATTCTTTCATCAGAGCGCTATTTTGAATGATTTGCCGTTGACTGTGACTATGTATATGTCCCTTGGCAGGTGATCAATACTTGACTCACATGTCTCAATAATCATATGTCCCTGTAAAGAGAATACCCTGACAATGGCGTCGGGCTTCTTGTTTATAACATCTATTCGGCCATCGCGAGCAATCACTCTCACCTGGTCGGCATTGTCATTCACATCATCTATACCGGCTCCAGCAACGACTTTGATACGCCTCGACAACGTCGATGAATCAGCAAAGTCATAGAAACCCATATCATTCTTATGACAGTTGATGCTGAAATACAGAGTAGTTTCCCCTTCCTTGATTCCAGTTGCATACCAGGCCGGATTATTGGTATTTTCCCCCTCGGAAGAAAGAGAGATAATACTCTCATCATAATCCGTGTCAAACATACACCACAAATCAGCCTGATAGGAGATTCCTAAATTGACTTTCTCTCCTACTCCAACTGTTATCGGCGAATTGGCATCCCATTGTAGGTTTGTGGACGCACGCTTTACTGTCAGATAGGCTCGTGACGGATTAGCAACCACATTCGGATTTGTCCCTTTCGGAGTAAGATTGAAGATATATTTGCCGGCCCACATTATCCTGTCGTAATTGGTATTGATATAGTTGCCCGCATACTCTCCGGATGTAATTGTAGCGACATAATCATGACCGGCCCAAATATTATCTTTGTCAAGATACCATAATTCGATCCAGAAATCATCCTGACTGAATGGCCCTGTGATTTCCGGGAGATAATTGAAATACCTGTCATCAGTGCTCACAGACATATCATTGTATGTCACCGAATTATAGACATTTTTGAAACCAACAGCAAGAGGTTTTACCGTCAATATACCATCCTGATAGAGGAAATTGTAATTATCAGCCTCGCCTCCGGTAACAGTGATAGGATATTTGCCTGCATCCGAATCCTTTGTTGCCAAACAGTTTGTAACAGGCATAGATCCCAAATCAGATTCATTATCTCCATTTACAAAGCCGATGTACGTGAGGGAGAATTGAGGATTTTCATCTCCATACTGACGTTCGCAATCATTGGCTTTCGCCGTAAGATCGCGTTTAGTTACGGTCAGTTCACCGGGAGTATTTTGTATGATATTATAATTCATTGGATCAGCCGCTGCAACTGTGATGGGATAAACACCTACCCCACTTGATTTGGTTGCGGTTGTACTTATCTGTGGCTTCGTTTTCCATACGGGAGCGTTTTCTCCATTTTTCAAGCCCGAAAATGTAAGCGAGAAATCAGGATTGGTGTTACCGTAAACTTTGGTAGCATTAGCCACCGTAATATTCAATGGAGCCTTCAGGACAGACAACTTGCCATAAGTATAGGAAATCTCATAGTTCGGAGCTGCCAGCGATGCCAAGATACGATAATCCCCTACATTGCTGTTTTGTGTCGCCTCACATTCATAATGTGGAGTAGAACCTATCGATGATATGCTTTCATCGTTTACAAATCCTGATATCTCACATGTGAAATCGGGATTTTGATCTCCATACTCCCTTTGAGCATTGTTCACCACCAATGATAACGGAGCCTTGTTGATGACATATTCAAACGGAATATCGACTGTGATATCTATTCCATCTGAATATGTAGCTTTCAAAATTTTGATATAAGAACCGGCATTTACATCCGTAACACATTCGTCTTCGGATATAGAACATTTATATGCTTTCAGGTTATTAGTCCATTGTATAGGATGGCTGCCGCCGGAATATTCATAGCTATCAGTTGCAAATGCGACATACTCTTTACCAAACCCATAAACTTTACGGGATGGAACATACCGCTCACCGTATGCACCACTATATGAATCATATAAACCCATACTTGGAGGTGTGGAGGATAGGAAGAAGATTTCCCAAAGGTTGCTACAGCGATAAAAAGCATCCACTCCGATTGATTTTAAGCCTTTCCCTAAAATCACCTGATGCAAATTTGAGCATTCTAAGAATGCAGATCCTCCAATTGTTTCCACATTGTCGGGTATCCTTATAGACAATAATGGACACTTGTAGAATGCAGATCCTCCAATAGTTCTCAGTTGATCGGGGAGTTCGATATTATACAAATAATCACAGAAAGCAAAAGCACGACTTCCGATTTCTCTGACACTTTTAGGCAGTATAACGTTGGTTACCGTACATCCCTTCTTATACAAAGAACCTCCTCCAAATGCATAGTCTCCTACTTTAGTAACTAAAAATGTGCGATTATTATAATTAACAGTCTCAGGAATGACTATATCTCCTGTATACGAAGAGTTCTTGTAGTACTCTGAGACATTTTGTTGAGAGCTATGTGTAACCTCCACCTCAAGATCACTCATTGAGATGATATTGTAGTATATGCCATTCACCTCAAAGTCGTAGGCACAGATCGTGAAAGATGCCAATAGCCCTATGATCAGCATCAACAGTTTTTGTAGCATTGGTCTCATGAGAGGATGTTATGAAGTTTGACAAGAGGAAGGGGTAGTTTCACTTCCCATTCTCCAAGCGTATCGTCGGGAAGGTACTCGGAGAATGTAACATAGAGTTTGTCAGCACATGGATTCCCTGTGCTTTTCTCTGATTTGTTCATCAGCGGAAGGACACCGCGTTCCTCGAATGCTTCAATGAGGGCAGTCTCCATTTTTGCCACCTCTTCCGGTGTTCCTTCCGCCACCACTGTGAGATAGAATGATTTCTCATTCCTTGTGTCTTGTTCATGTTCAATTCCACGTCTATTTGGATCGTCTGTTTTTCCGACATAGACTTTTGTTTTCCATTTACGGTCTTTACAGTATTGCTCGATAGTAGATGCAATCTGCCCCGCAATAAGTTTCAGATTCATTTTTTGTGTGATTGCCTCCGGACTCCCCTCTTTGGCATAAGGTTGTTAAACAAAAAAGCGTGAGAGCCGTATTCGTTGCCCGTTCTACAATCAGAGGCTCTGGTATGCCCATTGGAGTTGAACGGACAACGCAGAAGCCTCACGCAGAATATGCCAAAATCCCTTTTCAACGCTCCCGCGCCGAAAAAAGGTTTGATCCACATATCCACAAGGCATCTACCGTTGCCTCATTCCTGACTCCAATTGAAATTTACCAGATTTCTGATTGTCAAGAACGAGCGTCAAGTAAACGCTTTCTAATCTATATGTCTGCCGACCCTCCCGCTTAAGCCCTGACCGGGCTTCTGCTGACGGTCTGCATTCGCAAAATTAGTCATTTGGCTTGAAACAGGCAAACTTTAAATCAACATTTCTGAGACCTTTCCTGGAAATTGTTTATGACATCTCTTAAAAATGGGGATATTTCCATGTCATCACCTATTAATCAGGAGATTACCCCGCTTCTTTGCAAATCAAAAGTCAAACTTTCGATTTGCACGCATAACCATCTTATTAGCCTAAATTCAAATATTTAGCAGCATCTTCTACAAATATAGACCAATCCGATAAAACATACGAAGCCACCACACCTTGGCGGGGATTCCGTCGGGGGTGTGGTGGCTGAAAAGAGGTTATTTATTCGCCCTGCGGGATCAGTCGGCGAGCTTGGCCTTGATGAACTCGCGGTTGAGGCGGGCGATGTTGCTCAGGGAGATGTTCTTGGGGCATTCGGCGGCGCAGGCACCGGTGTTGGTACAGTTACCGAAGCCCAGCTCATCCATCTTGCGGACCATAGCGCGGGCGCGACGGGCGCGTTCTACCTGGCCCTGGGGAAGGAGGGCGAACTGGCTGACCTTGGCGGAGACGAAGAGCATCGCGGAGCCGTTCTTGCAGGCAGCGACGCATGCGCCACAGCCGATACAGGTGGCGGAGTCCATCGCCTCGTCGGCCACCTCCTTAGAAATGGGGAGGTTGTTGGCATCGGGAGCGCCGCCGCAGTTGAACGACACATAGCCGCCGGCCTGCTGGATCTTGTCGAAAGCGTGACGGTCTACCATCAGGTCACGGATGACGGGGAACGCAGCCGAACGCCAAGGCTCGATGGTGATCTCGTCGCCATCCTTGAACTTGCGCATATGGAGCTGGCAGGTGGTGATTCCCTGCACAGGGCCGTGGGGATGGCCGTTGATGTAGAGGGAACACATGCCGCAGATACCCTCGCGGCAGTCATTGTCGAAGACCACAGGCTCCTCACCCTTGTCGACGAGCTGCTGGTTGAGCATGTCGAGCATTTCGAGGAAAGAGGATCCGGTGGAGACATTATCGAGGTGATACTTGACGAACTGCCCGGGTTCTTTGGGCCCACGCTGACGCCAAATCTTGAGGTTTACGCTAATTGTAGTTTCCATAATTGATTACGGGATATTGTATGGTTCAACGTGGTGGGTTACGACTTGTAGTTACGGGTCTGAACCTTGATGGCCTCATATTTGAGGGGTTCTTTGAGCAGCACGGGCTTCTCGTCGTCGCCGGTGAACTTCCAGCATCCTACATACATGTAGTCCTGGTCGTTACGGGCAGCCTCGCCGTCGGCAGTCTGATACTCCTCACGGAAGTGGGCACCGCAGGATTCGTTGCGGTGGAGAGCGTCGATAGCCATCATGCGGGCGATTTCGAGGAAGTCCTCGAGGCGCAGGGCCTTCTCAAGCTCAGTGTTGAGCGAGTCGACCTCGCCGACAATGCGCAGGTCGGAGTAGAACTCCTTCTTGATCTTGGCGATCTCGTCGACAGCCTTGACAAGCGACTGGAGCGTACGTCCCATGCCGACAAGGTTCCACATCACATGGCCGAGCTTCTTATGGAGCTGGTCGGGACTCTGTTTTCCCTTGATGGCCATAAGGCGGGCGATACGGTCGCGTACACCCTTCTCGGCCTCGTCGAACTCCTTGGTGTCGGTCTTGAAGCGTGGCACCTTGATCTGGTCGCTGAGATAGTTCTGCATCGTGTAGGGAAGCACGAAGTATCCGTCGGCAAGACCCTGCATAAGAGCGGAAGCACCCAGACGGTTCGCGCCGTGATCGGAGAAGTTGCATTCGCCGATGGCGAAGAGACCCTTGATAGAGGTCTGCAGCTCGTAATCGACCCAGATACCACCCATCGTGTAGTGGGAGGCGGGGAAGATCATCATCGGGGTCTCGTAGGGATTGTCATCGGAAATCATCTGGTACATGTCAAAGAGGTTGCCGTAGCGGTCGGCGACGGCATCCTTGCCCAAACGGTCGATGGCATATTTGAAGTCGAGGTATACGGCGTTTCCTGTACCGACACCGAAACCTGCGTCGCAACGCTCTTTGGCGGCACGGGAAGCGATGTCACGGGGACAGAGGTTACCGAACGCGGGATAACGGCGCTCCAGGTAGAAGTCGCGGTCCTCGTCGGGGATATCTGTCGGTTTCTTCTTTCCGGCGCGGATAGCCTCGGCATCCTCTTTTTTCTTGGGCACCCAGATACGTCCGTCGTTACGGAGCGACTCGCTCATGAGGGTCAGTTTGGACTGGTCCTCGCCGTGGACGGGAATACAGGTCGGGTGGATCTGGGTGAACGCCAGGTTGGCCAGATAAGCACCCTTGCGGAACGCCTGGATGGCAGCGGAACCGTTGCAGCCCATAGCGTTGGTCGACAGGAAGAAAGCACGGCCATAACCGCCGGTGGCGAGAACCACGGCGTGGGCGGCGTAACGCTCCAGCTCGCCGGTGACGAGGTTGCGCATGATCACACCGCGGGCGCGGCCGTCGATCATTACTATATCAAGCATCTCGCGGCGGTTGTAGCTCTTGACGGTGCCCTTCTCGATCTGACGGTTCAGCGAGGAGTAAGCACCCAGAAGGAGCTGCTGGCCTGTCTGTCCCTTGGCGTAGAAAGTACGGGAAACCTGTGCGCCACCGAAAGAACGGTTGGCCAACAAGCCGCCGTATTCGCGGGCGAAAGGCACACCCTGGGCGACACACTGGTCGATGATGTTGCTCGACACTTCAGCCAGACGGTAGACGTTGGCCTCGCGGGAGCGGAAGTCACCACCCTTGACTGTGTCATAGAAAAGACGATATACCGAGTCGCCGTCGTTCTGGTAATCCTTGGCGGCGTTGATACCACCCTGGGCGGCGATGGAGTGGGCACGGCGGGGTGAATCCTGGATACAGAAATTCATCACATTGAAGCCAAGTTCGCCGAGTGTCGAAGCGGCGGAAGCTCCGGCCAGACCTGTTCCGACGACGATGATGTCGAGATGACGCTTGTTGGCGGGGTTGACCAGTTTCTGGTGAGCCTTGTAGTTGGTCCACTTTTCAGCTACGGGACCTTCGGGTATTTTGCTGTCAATCTGGAATTCAGGAAGTTTCGACGACTCGATGTCGGCGTAGTCCTTCATGATGGGAGTAGAGTCGATCATTCCCTCCAGTTTTTTGAGATCTGCCATATCTGAGTGTGGTTTAATCGTTAATTGTTACAGTTTCAACGGTCACATTTTCAGCGTCCCGGGGAGCTTCGGAAGAGACACAGCCGGCGCAATTGGTCTGTCGGCACACCTCCGGGCTGCAGTTCTCGGCGGGGCAGCTGCAGGCAGCGGGATCGCATGCGCCGTTGGGGCAGTCGGTGTTGGCGCATTTGGCCGCGCGGGGGCATACGGCATTGCCGCACTCACCTTTGGAAGCCTCGAAGTAGGGAGCGTCAACGGCTCCGTCATGCTTGAGGTACATCTCCTGATACTGCTCGATGAGATTCTCGTTGGTGGTGTAGTAGTTCTGATGAGCCTTTACAGTGAAGACAATGGCCTCGGCGATGAAAAGAGCGATCACAGCTGTCGTCCAGACATTCCCGATGGTCTTGAGACGCGACATCCAGATCTTGCCGTTCCATCCGCAGCTCTGGAACATAGACCAGAAACCGTGGGTCATGTGAAACCAGAGGGCGACAAAAGCCACAAGATATACTGCCAGTACCAGACCGTTGGAGAAAGCCATCTCCAGGAACCAGGTTCCGGCGGCCGGAGGCACTTCGGCTCCGCTGACGCAATCTACGGCATGTTGGCCGATGATCTCGGCGAACTGCATCTTGGTCCAGAACTGGATCAGGTGAAGCACCAGGAAGGCGAGCACCACAATACCCAGTACGAACATGTTCTTTGATGACCATTCTACCTGAGGAGGACGAGAAGTCACCTCGTAACGGGCATTGCCGCGGGCCTTGCGGTTCTGTACAGTCAGCCAGGTGGCATACAGGATGTGGAGGATGAACCCGAGAGCGAGCACGAGCGAACCTACCAGCGCATACCAGTTGGCGCCAAGGAACTCACAGATGACGTTGTAGGCGGTAGGCCAGAAAATCGCCACCCCGTTCATCAACGCATGGAACGTCACGAATAGGATCAGGAAGGCGCCTGTCAATGACATGACCAACTTCCTGCCTATGGATGAGGATGTTAACCACATAAGTGTTTTTGATTTAGAGTTGTGTTGTTATTAAGGTTGATTTATTCAGATTTATAGCGAACTGGCAGCGTGAGCCTTACACGCGACACCACAACGGGACTTACGCCCAATTATTTTCCGGCCGTACAGACTCCGATTATCCGACAAAATTAATCAATCTCCCCCATCTTTACAAGAATTAACGATTTTTTTCTCTAATGAAAACGAAAAAATCTTTAGCGATGCGAAAACCGCCACGCAATATTGGATGTTTGACAAATAATTGTTAACTTTGGCCGTTCAGGGCATACCCGGACACAGAAATCGGCCTTATCCACGACGGTGGCAGACCAAGCTGCGCCTCTCTGGAGAGTCCGAGGGAACCAAATCAGATCAGAAAAGAAATCGCGATGAACAAGAAACTTCTCTTAGCCACACTGGCAGCAATGGCCTCATCCGGCCTCTGCGCTAAACACCTCACGCCACAGGAAGCCCTGTCGCGAGCAATGTCACAACCTGAAATCAGGATGGGTAAAGCTCCCGCCGCATCATCGATGGAGATCAGGCGAATACTCCTTAACCCTGACGACGCGGCAACGGTGTATATGTTTGCCGGGGATGGAAACGCGATAATAGTTCCGGCTGACGACCGGGTCGCCCCCATACTGGGCTACATCGAGGGCTACGCCGAAGGAGAGATACCTCCGCAGATGGAATGGTGGCTAAGCGAATATTCCCGTCAGATCGACCTGCTTCTTGCACAACCCGATACCGGGACAGGGCTCTATGTGACATCCCGCGCCAATGCAGCTCCCGACAACAAGACACCGATCGCCCCGATGGTGACGACCCGGTGGAACCAAGACAGCCCCTACAATTACGACTGTCCTGTCGTCGGAGGGAAAAAAGCCATGACTGGCTGTGTCGCGACAGCCGCAGCGCAGGTGATGAAATACCACAATTATCCCCCAGAAGGGACAGGGACAATATCATACCGGGACAACACAACCACACGCACCCTGCAGCTCGACGGCACTCCCTTCGACTGGGACAACATGATCGACAACTATTCCCTGAACTACAACACCGTACAGCGCAACGCCGTAGCTTACCTGATGAAAGCTGTAGGCTACGCCTCACAGATGAATTACGGCACAGATGTGTCGGGCGCACAGTCGGAGAATATGCTGACAGGCATCAAAAAATATTTCGGTTACAACAGCAACGCCACCATGCTCAACCGAAATGATTACCCCCTCGCCGACTGGGAAAACATCATATACGAGAACCTCCAGAAAGTCGGGCCGGTATATTACGCCGGATCGGACAACATCCAGGGCGGCCACGCTTTCGTGTGCGACGGATACTCCTCCGACGGTTTCTTCCATTTCAACTGGGGATGGGGAGGAGCTTATGACGGCTATTTCAAGCTTACCGCCCTCAATCCCGAAGGCCAGGGGATCGGAGGCAACACCGGAGGCTTCAACCTCAACCAAAGAATCGTCATCAATTTCACCACTCCGGACGGCCAGACAATCGACCTGCCGGCGACATCACCCATCACACTGACCGGCAACCTGACCGCGTGGAAAGAAAGCGCGACCGAGCTGGCGATTACCTCCGACCAGGCAGAAAGCATGAACGTCTGCGCATACAACAGCTCAGCCGAGACCGTACAGATCGAATTCGGCCTCAAGGCTGTCAACATAGCTTCAGGCTCTGAAGCTTTCCAAGGTGAAGGATACAAACGTACATTCATCACCAATCAAGGTGTCGCCGGATTATACCTGACAATCCCGGGGAATCTCGAAAATGGCAAATACCGCATGTACCTTGTGGCCCGTTCATACCCATCCGGGGAATGGCTCGAGCTTTCCCACGGACTTTCGAATACCGACTATGTGAACGTGACCATCTCAGGAGGATCCATCTCCAACGTCAGCGACGCCCCCGCCGGACAGCTCGAAGCATCCGGTATCGACATCCAGTCCTCAATCTATGTCGGTTACCCCATGAGGCTCTCGTACACTGTCAGCAACAATTCCTCGACAGAGATATACGACGGACTCATGCCTTATCTGTTCACCATCTCCAACGGGCAGCCCCAAGTAAAAGCGATGGGTGAGGCAATTGCCGTCGACATGATGCCCGGAGAGTCAGTCGACATGAATGTTATCCCCACCTTATATGCCCTCCAGGGAGCCTCCTCATTCTCCGGATCGGCGTATCTCGGGATTGTTTCATACAATACCGGAGCGATACTGGCATATGTGCCGGTTACAGTACAGCCGGCTCCCACCTCGATATCAGCCTCCTCAACCGGTTTTTCCATGAACGGCGACCGCAACGCGGCTGATGCCAACAATCTGGAGTTCAACTGCGGCCTGAAAGTCACAAAAGGCTATTGGGCGGCTCCATTGACAGTATATATCTGTTCATTGGGCGGCGAAGTGCTTCATACCCTCTCCTCCTCCGAAACATATTTCCTTGATGCAGGCGGTTCAGCATCCGCAACCGTGAGCGGCAGCTTCCCCTCTGGAGTGCAAGGCCAACAATATACCGCCATTTTTGGATATATCAAAAACAGCTATTATGTCGAGACCCTGTCGTATATGTCTTTCAAGATCGGCAACGCCTATTCAGGAATCGACATGACATCAGCCGACGCGGAAGCCCAGGTGCAGATCGTCACAGACCGTGCCGCCGGGCAAATCGTCGTGACCGCCCCCTGCGACATCTTGTCGATCGAATCCTATTCCCTTGACGGCAGGCTCCTGTCGCCGGAAATCTCTATCGACGGTTGCCGCGCGGAAGTATCACTCTCCTCCATTCCATCCGGCGTGATCCTGGTGAAAGTGACATTGGCAGACTCGACCTCGACTGTCACCAAGATTGTCAAATAACCCGCATGAACAATCAATCATAAAACAACAAGGATGCCGTCAGCCTACACAATTGACGGCATCCTTGGTTTCTAAAAAACATCCCCAATGAAGAAAATAATTTTACTATTGGCTGCCACAGCGACCGCAATCACGCTCCCGGCCACCCCGTTGACACCGGAAGAAGCTCTCTCTCGCATCTCCGAATCGGAGGGAGGAGCACGACGCAGCCCTCTTATGGGAAATCCCGAGCTTATACAGACTGTCATGACCCCCGGCAATACTCCGGCTGTCTATCTCTTCTCGAATCGAGACAATTCAATCATGTTTGTCGGAGCCGACGACGTGGCCGTCCCATTGCTTGGTTACACCGAATCGGACATCTCCGGCGAGATGCCGCCGCAGATGAAATGGTGGCTGGAGGAATACGCCCGTGAAATAGAGCATGCAAACAAGGCCGTCGGCAGACGTCAGTTTGCCGACGGCCCCGGTGAGGCGGTCGCCTCACCGGCTGCCGCGCCTGCAAGACCCGCTGTGTGGAACTTCGTCTCTACCAAATGGGATCAGGACAGTCCTTACAATGATCTATGCCCGACTGTCGATGGCAAGCATTGCTATACCGGATGCACCGCTACGGCCGCCGCACAGATCATCAACTATCACAAATTCCCGGAAAAGGGGACCGGCACCAAGAGCTACACTCCCAACGAAGGAGCATCGGGAACCGGACTTTACACCTCTCCCCTCACACTTGACCTGTCAGCCATCACATTCGACTGGGACAACATGCTCAACTCCTACGACGGAAACGCGACATCCGCCCAGAAGAAAGCCGTGGCGACCCTTATGCAGGCTGTCGGCTACATCGCCGAGATGAATTACGGGATTTATGGATCGGGGGCCGCTTCCTCGGTCTGTCTCGCCGGTATGAAAGAATACATGGGATATAATGAAGCCGGAATGACCCTTGACAGGAATAATTTTTCCCGCACCGCATGGGAAAACATGGTGTATGAGAACATCAAAAATGTCGGTCCCGTGCTGTATTCAGGTTTCAACCTCACATCCGCAGGCCATGCCTTCGTATGCGACGGATATTATGACGGCTACTTCCATTTCAATTGGGGATGGGGTGGATCATATGACGGATTCTTCAAACTTACCGCCCTCACCCCGGTTGGAGAAGGCATCGGGGGAAATGGCTCGGGAGACTACAGTTTCAATCAGAACGCAGTTTTCAATATCGCCAAGCCTGACGGAAACACAATTGACATCAACATCCCTGACTTCACCACACGAGGAAATCTTACCGGATCTGTATCCGGAACCACAATGACCGTCACATCCGACCAGAACTGGGTAGTGTCGAACACCTCCAACCGTACCATAAAAGCGACATTCGCCCTGAAAATCGTCGGAGAGAACGGAGAGTCACAAATTGTCCGCTGGTATTACTCATACAGCGAGTTACAACCGGGCTACGGATTCAACAAACTGGAGTTCCAACTCCCCTCAGATCTTGCTGACGGCTCATACAAGGTTTATCTCATCTTCAAAGAATACGGCGCGCCTGATTCTGATTTCCAGCAGGCAGCCCACACGTTAGGTTCGGTCGATTATGTCGACCTTACGGTTTCCGGAGGAAACTTCACAGCTACAGATGTCGCTCCCGCCCATCTGGAGATTTCCGACTTCGAGCTGTTGACACCTCTGTATCTCTTCACCGATTTCAAACTTTCATACAGAGTGTCAAACAACTCCGGAATGGAGATCCTCGACGGTGTGCAGCCGATCATCTACACCAAGTCAGCCAACGCCCCGGGCAACTCCGGAATCGCTCTTCTGGCTGCGACTTCAACACCTCCCGCCGTTGGAGACGGAATGCTCTATGATCTGATGCCGGGAGAAAGCGAGCAGACCGAACAGACCACCGGCATGACCTGCTATGTATCTTCGGTTCCGTCAGGACAAATATACCTTGGGCTCCGTTCATCCAACACCGGCGAGATCCTTGCGGAAAAAGCCGTGACCCTCGGAGCAAAGCCGGCATCTCCCACTCTCACGCAGACCTCTTTCTCTTATGACGGCGACGCGTCGAAAGCTGATGCAAACGACCTGCGGTTCAATCTCGGAGTCCGCTGTACTTCGGGTTATCTCTCCAGCCCCCTGCGAGTATACATATTCCCTGCCGGTGGCGGCTCCTCCATTGCCGGCATATCCTCACATGACATATTCCTGGAAGCCGGTAAATCCACAACGACGACCGTCAACGGACAATTCCCGGAAGGGGTCGCCGGCCAGAGCTACAGGGCCTACTCTTATTACCTAAAAGACAACTCTCTGACACAATTGTCCGGCTCACCGGTGAATTTCACGATAAGCAAGGCTGTCTCCGAAATCGAAACCGTGGTAGAGGGAGAATCAACCACATCTATCTACGTGGCTTATGACAAACCGACGTCCACACTGATTGTCAATGCTCCCTCTGAAATCGAATCTGTTGCGGCATATGCCACTGATGGCCGCGTTGCCTCCATTGAAAACGCGATCGACGACAATCATGCGACGATTTCCATTTCAGACACCACATCCGGAATAATCATCGTGAAGGTGACACTGAAAGACGGGTCATCGATTGTCGAGAAGCTCGCGAAGTAAGTGTCTGTAATAACCGGAATCCCGGTCAAGGTGTTTAGAATCTGTTCAATGACAATTGTCAGACAACCTCTTAAACTTTGACCGGGATTTACGGTCAAAAAAACAATGGCCACACAAATCATTGCCAAACAACAAACGATCTCATGATCACAACCCCCATACTCAAATTAGCACTTACAGCTATAGCAGCCATCGCTACAGCCGGCTGCACATCAAACCGTGCGGTGAACCACGATGGCAGCACAACAGAGGAAACCACTTCAGACGTGACAGACACAGTCCTGCCCGCGCAGTTAAAAATAAATCCCGACTCCATGAAACAGACTCTGATCCCTTCACAAGGGCCTGCCGGCATGATGCCAAAGGCCATTCTTTACAAGACCTCCGGCGATTTCCTCTACAATGTCCCGGTACAGATCAACGCCGACGGCTCATTGATAAGCTACCCGGCACCATCCGATATCCCCGAAAACGCAACCCCGGTGAAACTTAAAAGCGGATGGATGATCAGCCCTGTAGGGGTAGGGAAGAACACCACATTCACCACCTACACCTATGACGAGTACCGCAAGCTTGAGAAGGCCCCGTCTCCCGAAGAAATACTCAAAGCGGTGATCCCCGGCTCAAGGGTGACAATCACGATACAAGCGCCCATGACTCTCCAGCAGGCTCTTGCTGATCCCGATGCTGTCGACCGCTACTTGTCCCCCACCCCAAGACAGTAAGGAAAGTGGCGGGGAAAAGCAATCTGACATTAAATATACTGGGGTGTGGTTCAGCCACCCCCTCACGCCGTCATCTGCCTGCCTGTCAGGTAATAGAGCATAACCGCGAACTGATCATGATCGACTGCGGAGAGGGCGCTCAGAGGAGCATGATGCTTCAAGGACTAAGCTTCACGCGTCTTAGGCACATCTTCATATCCCATCTCCACGGCGATCATTGCCTCGGGCTGCCGGGACTCCTCTCCACATTGTCGCTGCATCAGATGGGTGGCACCCTGACTGTCCACACATTCGCGGATGGAGCGGAGATTTTCCAAAAGATGATAGATTTCTTCTGCAGGGAGCGATCGTTCGACCTACAGTTCAACATACTCGATCCTGTTTGCCGTCAGGTGGCACTCGATACCAAGAGCCTCTCCGTGGAGACATTCCCGCTGCGCCACCGTGTACCAACAGTCGGATTCCTGATCAAGGAGAAGCCCAAGCCGCGTCATATCATCTCAGACGCTGTGAAATTTTTCAACGTGCCGGTCTCCCGCATGAAAGAGATCAAGGAGGGAGCCGACTTCGTCACCCCTGACGGCCAAGTAATCGTCAATTCCCGCCTCACCCGCGAAGCAGACCCTTCGGCAAGTTACGCCTACTGCTCCGACACCCTATTTGACCGTACCCTCTCAGAGATAGTCAAAGGAGTGGACCTGCTGTATCATGAGGCTACATATGCTGATGACTCGCAGGCAAAGGCGCGCGAACGATTCCACTCCACAGCCTCCCAGGCCGCCAGAATCGCCCGCGACGCGGGGGTAGGCAAACTTTTGCTCGGACATTACTCAAAGGCATACAAAGATGAGAACCGACATCTTGAGGAAGCCAGAAAGATTTTCCCGGAAACCGTTCTCGCCAACGAAGGGATGAAAATCGACATATGATCCACCCTCTAAATGTCTGACATTTTCATAAACATGAGCCACAACCTGACCACCGCCACGCCACATTCATTTTTATGCCGGATCCTTTTGGTTATTTTTCTGACCGCATCCGGATTCTCCCACGCACTCGGAGGTTGCCCCCATTCCGGAAGCTGCCATGATGACCGGATGGATTTCAGCTTTGTAGACCGGGAGGGGAACCAACGCACTTTCTTCGGAGTGACCGGATCATTTCCCGACGATTCGACTATATATCTGCTGCTGTTCGACCCGGATTGTGACGATTGCCATGAATTGATCGGGAAACTGCGCGCTGACAAAGACCTCAATGAGAAATTGACGCGACAGACCGCCGCCGTGATAGCAATATATCCCGTTGACGAAATACCCGACGAAAATGACCCGAATCTCGCCGCATACCGACAGGCATGCAAGGAACTGCCATCCGGCTGGATAGTCGGGATCGACAACGGGTCCATATTCTCAAAGGACTTTTATCAATGGGAGCACCTGCCGAAACTTTTCATATATGACAACAACCACTGCCGCTGACCGCCCCCTGCGGTTCTTCCTCTCCGCCGGAGAGGCTTCAGGTGATATCCACGGCGCAGGACTACTGCGGGAGCTGTATGCCAGGGCGACCGACAAAGGATACGGTGTCAAGACAACCTTTCTCGGAGGAGACCTCATGTCACATGAGACCGGAACCACGCCATTGATCCATTTCAAGGATATGGCATATATGGGATTTGCCGAAGTGATACGGCATCTTCCAGCCATCACACGCAATCTGGAAACCGCCAAAAGTGCTATTTCCAATGAACGGCCCGACGCATTGATACTCATCGACTACCCCTCGTTCAACCTGAAACTCGCGCGCCACGCCAAATCACTCGGAATCCCGGTATTCTTCTATATATCCCCGAAAGTCTGGGCCTGGAAAGAATGGCGCGTGAAGGAAATGAGCCGTTATTGCGACAAAATCCTCTCAATCCTGCCCTTCGAGGTCGATTATTTCAAAGGCAAAGGGCTTAATGTCGAGTATGTCGGAAATCCGTCGGTCACGGAGGTAGAGCGCAGGAAAGCCGACATGCCATCGCGCGCGGAGTTCAACCTCATACATGGCCTCGACCCGAACAGACCGATCCTCGCCCTGATACCCGGCAGCCGCCGGGGAGAAATAAAAGGCAACCTGCCGCCAATGGTGGAAGCAGCCCTCGATTATCCGTCGCTCCAGCCGGTAGTGGCAGCCGCGCCCTCTGTCCCGATGGATTTCTATAAGTCGCTGGATATTCCCAAGCTGTCCCACATCCCGATACTCACCGGAGCGACATTCGACCTCATGGCTTTTGCCACGGTCGCTCTGGTAACCTCCGGCACAGCCACACTGGAATGCGCTCTGCTTGGCACTCCGCAGGTGGCATGCTACCGTTCTTCCGGATCAAAACTATTCTATAACATAATGAGCCGTGTGCTCAAATGTCCCCATGTGACCCTACCCAATCTCATAGCCAACGGCCTTGACGGAGAGCGTTATGCCAACGAGGTCATCCCCGAGCTGCTGATGCACCATTGCAATCCGGCAGAACTGTCATCCTGCCTGGGCCGCCTCCTGCCGGGGCAGGCCGGACGCGGACAGATGCTGGAAGGATACGCCCGCATGAGGAGAAAACTCACGGATTCAGATGCCCCGGCCCGCGCGGCATCTGTCATACTCGACAACATCGCCGGATGACATAGGCAGGAGACTATTGCGCCCGGTATTGGCGGAATTGTCTACATTATTTGCGGAATCAAACGTTTTTGCTGGCAAAATGCCAGATTTCAGGAAAATTTTCGCTAATTTTGCAGCGACAAGAAATTGATCTGATCCAGATCTTCTTGATTTTTCGCATATTGCCTATATCATACACTTATGGATAAGATTTCATCCATCGACAACCTCGACCGACAGATTCTGTCAATCGTTATGCATAACGCGCGTATCCCCTCCAAAGACATCGCTTTGGAATGCGGAGTGTCGCGAGCAGCCATACACCAGCGTATCCAGCGGATGATAGAGCTTGGCATCATCACCGGTTCCGGCTACACGGTAAATCCGAAACTGCTCGGATATTCCACCTGCACTTACATCGGTGTAAACCTTGAGCGCGGAGCGATGTACAAAGATGTGGTCCCTGAACTCGAAAAGATCCCGGAAGTGATCGAATGCCACTTCACCACCGGGCCTTACACAATGCTCATTAAACTGTTCGTCAGAGACAACGAGCATCTTATGGAACTGTTAAACAAAAAGATACAGATGATCAGAGGGGTCACAGGCACCGAAACCCTGATCTCGCTCGACAACTCCATCTACCGTACCATACCCCTCCAGGATGACTGAGGGAGACAACTATAATCCGGAGTCCCATATAAACATATACCAGTCAGCGCCATGATCATCGGTTTTGACGGGAAACGCGCCATAGAGAACAACACAGGTCTGGGAAATTACTCCCGCCTGCTGGTGGAAGTGCTCGCAGACAGATATCCCGAAAACAATTATATCCTCTATGCCCCCGCGCTTAAGGATAACAACCGTATGTTGCGGCTTCTGGAACACCGCAACATCGACATATCAACGCCCGCCAATTCCATGGGACGGGCCTTCGGCAGCGTGTGGCGTTCAAAAGGGATAACCGGCTGTCTTGTGGAAGACCATGTAGGCCTGTATCACGGGCTGTCGGGAGAGTTGCCGATCAATATACGCGATTTCAACAACCCGACGGTCCTCACCATCCACGACGTGATTTTCAGACGCTTCCCGGAATGCTACAACCCTATTGACCGCAAAATATACGATTACAAGTTCAACAGATCGGCTCAGGAAGCCACCCGTATCATAGCGATCTCCGAGCAGACAAAGAGAGACATAATGGAATTTTACGACATCCCGGAGGAGAAGATCGACGTGATCTACCAAGGATGTCATGCCCAGTTCCACCGCGTCCCTTCCGAGAAAGAAATCGAGATAGTGAAAAAGAAATACGGCCTCGACAATCCCTACATAATCACGGTCGGCACGGTCGAGACCCGAAAGAACCAGGCGATGGCCGTCAGGGGGATACGCGGACTGCCCGATGAACTTGACCTCGTGATTGTCGGTCGCCGTACGCCTTACGCGAAGACCCTTGACAAATACATCTCGACATATTCGATCGAATCACGTGTCAAATTTATCGAGCATGCCGACTTCGCTGACCTTCCGGCCCTATACGCGGGAGCTTTCTGCTCCTCCTACACCTCACGTTATGAGGGGTTCGGAATCCCGGTGATCGAAAGCCTCAGTGTAGGCACACCTGTGGTTGTGGCTACCGGATCCTGCCTGGAGGAAGCAGCAGGGCCCTCCTCTCCGGCCGTCGACCCCGACGATGTCGAGGAATGGATCAACACCCTCAAGGAGATGATCAACTATCCCGCCTCAAGAGACAAGATCGCCCGCGAGGGGATGAAATATGTCAGGCGGTTCAATGACGAGGACATGGCCACCCGCACAATGGCGACATATATGAAAGCAATTGAAGAATACGACGGAGAATGAAAGCTGACAGCAACAATAAACCCCGCCTGCTGGTAGTTGGAGCGGGGGGATTCATCGGGGGATTCATCTGCCGGGAAGGTATCGCCCGAGGCATGAACGTCACCGCTGCCGTCAGGGAATCGACATCCCGGCGGTTCCTCACCGATCCGGCGTTGGACTTTCTGGTGCTCGACTATGACGATCCCTCACAGATAGAGACCGCCTTGGCCTCAAGTGAGCCTTGGGATTATATAATATACAATCTCGGAGCCACCAAAGCCGCCACGTTTCCTGAATTCAACCTGGTCAACTTCGAGTACCTGCGCCGATTCGTCGAAGCGTTGAAAAAGACAGGAAGAGTCCCCCGGAGATTCCTCTACATGAGTTCGTTGTCAGCTCTCGGCCCGGGCGACGAGAAAGGATACAAACCTCTCGACGCAGCCACTGTCCCCAATCCAAACACCCGCTACGGCCTGTCGAAAATCAAGGCGGAGAACTACCTCGAGTACCAAAGCGATATACCATATATAATTTTCCGTCCGACGGGAGTCTACGGGCCTCATGAGAAAGACTATCTGATGATGGTAAAATCTATCGATTCCCATTTTGATTTCGGGGTAGGATACAAGCCACAGATGCTGACATTCATATATGTCGACGACCTTGTCAGGGCTATGTTCGACGCGTTGGCCTCCGGCGTGTTGAAAAAGAAATACATCATCTCGGAGGAGCGGTCATATACCCAGACGGAGTTCCGCCGCATTGTGGCCGAAGAGTTAGGGAAAAAATGGGTTATTCCCATCCGTCTACCGTTATGGACCGCCTGGATCGCATCATTCGTGGCTGAAAAGATCGGCCATTTCCGGGCTAAGCCTTCCACCCTAAACCGTGACAAATTCAAGATAATGAAACAACGCAACTGGAACGCCGATGTATCCGAAGCGCAACGCGATTTCGGGTTCAAGACCCGGTTTTCGTTGCGTGACGGCATACGCGAGACTGTTCGTGCTTACAGGAAAGACAAAAACTGACCCCGATGATGGAAGAGAACGACAAAAACGGCCCCCGGCGCGTCCCTTGGTGGATAATACTGGTGATCATCCTCTGCGCTCTGCCGGGAATCTGCTTTCCATGGCTGGGCAGTCTGCTCACCTCGGGCAATACGATGATAGAAGGGTTGACATGGTTCTACCCCCTTTACACCATTGTCTCCGCGCTGCTTGCCTGGCAATGCTACGGGAGGCGGACATTGCTCACATGGATCATCCTCGCGCTTCTGCTCCTTAGCCACGGATGCTTCCTTTATCTGGCCACCTCCCTGGATGGCTACGCGAACTATCGATGACCGGGATACGTTGATTCTTGAAACCATAGACCATGAAAAAGAAATTAGTCATATCGACAGGCGCAGGCATGAGCGCCGAAAGCGGCATCAACACATTCCGCGATGCCGGCGGATTGTGGGAAAACTACGATGTAATGGAAGTGGCCTCGGCTGACGGGTTCCGCCGCAATCCGGCTCTTATCCACAAGTTCTACAACGCCCGGCGCAAGGAACTGCTCGACGCGAAACCAAATGCCGGCCATCTCGGGCTCGTTGACCTGGAGAAAGACTATGACGTGTATATCATCACCCAGAATGTCGACAACCTCCACGAAAAGGCCGGATCAAGCAATATCCTCCATCTTCATGGGGAACTGATGAAAGTACGCGCCCTTGACGACGAGTCGAAGGTCTATGAGCTTCATCCATCCGACCCATACTTCGAGACATCTCCCGATACGGTAATTGACGGCCACCATGTCCGTCCACATATCGTCTTTTTTCAGGAAGCGGTTCCCAACATAGAGCCTGCCGTTCAGCTTGTGGAGGAGGCTGACATCTTCGTTGTCATAGGCACATCCCTGAATGTCTATCCTGCCGCCGGTCTTCTACATTATGTCAGGCCCGGGGTCCCGGTATATTACATCGATCCCAAGCCGGCAGCCGTGCCGCAGGGAGTGACTGTGATCCCCCTCCCCGCCACACAAGGAGTCGCCCGTCTGGCCTCGATCCTCCGCCAGAAATGACCGATCGAGAAGATCATCCAATTAGAGGGTATTTAATAACCTCTGTTAAATTCTAACCGTTCAAGGGTGAATAATGAAATCAGAGTTAAACTCATCGCATATTTTGGCCGGTTTTGCCTTTTTCGATCGTCGTGATGCCCGCATCACTTCCTCCTCA
>JAETNS010000032.1 GCA_021772015.1 Prevotellaceae bacterium
AAGTTACTTGGCGTAGACCCGAAACCGGGCGACCTATCCATGAGCAGGTTGAAGCGAAAGTAAAATTTCGTGGAGGACCGAACCCACGAGCGTTGAAAAGCTCGGGGATGACTTGTGGATAGCGGTGAAATTCCAATCGAGCCCGGAGATAGCTGGTTCTCCCCGAAATAGCTTTAGGGCTAGCCTCAAGCGTAGAGAAACGGAGGTAGAGCACTGAATGTCCTAGGGGGTATTGCACTTACCGAAGACTATCAAACTCCGAATGCCGTTTTCTTTTACTTGGGAGTCAGACTGTGGGTGATAAGATTCATAGTCAAAAGGGCAACAGCCCAGATCGTCAGCTAAGGTCCCTAAATGTACGTTAAGTGGTAAAGGATGTGGGATTGCACAGACAACCAGGATGTTGGCTTAGAAGCAGCCACTCATTTAAAGAGTGCGTAATAGCTCACTGGTCGAGTGATCCTGCGCCGAAAATTTCCGGGGCTAAAACGTACTACCGAAGCTACGGCATCAATTATGATGGGTAGGGGAGCTTCGTATGCAGGCTGAAGCATGACCGTAAGGACATGTGGACAGTATACGAGTGAGAATGTTGGCATGAGTAGCGAGACGTGGGTGAGAATCCCACGGGCCGTAAACCCAAGGTTTCCAGGGGAAGGTTCGTCCGCCCTGGGTTAGTCGGGACCTAAGCCGAGGCCGAAAGGCGTAGGTGATGGACAACAGGTTGATATTCCTGTACCGCCAATAAGCGTTTGAGAGATGGAGTGACACAGTAGGATAAGCTAACCGTACTGTTGGTTATGTACGGCTAAGCATTGAGGCAGTCTAAATAGGCAAATCCGTTTAGACAATGCTAGGATGTGATGGGGAAGCCCTTCGGGGCGAAGTAGCTGATTTCACACTGTCAAGAAAAGCTTCTATCGAGTTTAAAGGCGCCCGTACCGTAAACCGACACAGGTGGGTGAGGAGAGTATCCTAAGGCCAGCGAGAGAACTATTGTTAAGGAACTCGGCAAAATGACCCCGTAACTTAGGGAGAAGGGGTGCCTGTCTATGACAGGCCGCAGAGAATAGGCCCAAGCGACTGTTTACCAAAAACACAGGTTTCTGCTAAGTCGCAAGACGATGTATAGGAGCTGACGCCTGCCCGGTGCTGGAAGGTTAAGGGGATCTGTTAGAGCAATCGAAGCAGTGAACTTAAGCCCCAGTAAACGGCGGCCGTAACTATAACGGTCCTAAGGTAGCGAAATTCCTTGTCGGGTAAGTTCCGACCCGCACGAAAGGCGTAACGATTTGGGCACTGTCTCAACAATAGACTCGGTGAAATTGTAATCCCGGTGAAGATGCCGGGTACCTGCGACAGGACGGAAAGACCCCATGGAGCTTTACTGTAGCTTGACGTTGGGTCTTGGTACTACATGTACAGGATAGGTGGGAGACTAAGAAGCATGGACGCCAGTCTGTGTGGAGTCAACCTTGGGATACCACCCTTGTAGTACTGGGATCCTAACCATAGGCCTTGAATCAGGTCTTGGAACACCGTCAGGTGGGCAGTTTGACTGGGGCGGTCGCCTCCTAAAAAGTAACGGAGGCGCTCAAAGGTTTCCTCAGCACGGTCGGAAATCGTGCGAAGAGTGTAAAGGCAAAAGGAAGCTTGATTGCAAGACATACAGGTCGAGCAAGGACGAAAGTCGGACTTAGTGATCCGGTGGTACCGCATGGAAGGGCCATCGCTCAACGGATAAAAGCTACCCTGGGGATAACAGGCTTATCTCCCCCAAGAGTCCACATCGACGGGGAGGTTTGGCACCTCGATGTCGGCTCATCACATCCTGGGGCTGTAGTAGGTCCCAAGGGTTGGGCTGTTCGCCCATTAAAGTGGTACGCGAGCTGGGTTCAGAACGTCGTGAGACAGTTCGGTCCCTATCCGTCGCAGGCGTAGGAAATTTGAGAAGACCTGTCCTTAGTACGAGAGGACCGGGATGGACGTACCTCTGGTGTACCAGTTGTTCTGCCAAGGGCATGGCTGGGTAGCTATGTACGGAATGGATAAGCGCTGAAAGCATCTAAGCGCGAAGCCAACTTCAAGATAAGATTTCCCACCGTAAGGGTAAGACCCCAGGAAGACTACCTGGTTGATAGGTCGAAGGTGTAAGTGCAGTAATGTATTTAGCTTATCGATACTAATAGGTCGAGGACTTGACCAA
>JAETNS010000033.1 GCA_021772015.1 Prevotellaceae bacterium
GGAGAGGTATCTGTAGTAAAGCGTCTGTCGTGCTTTATAAGTATGACAGCATGAAAGCAAGTAGTTCAGGGCGCATGGTGGATGCCTTGGCTCACGGAGGCGATGAAGGACGTGATAAGCTGCGACAAGCCGCGGGTAGGAGCAAATATCCCTTGATCCGCGGATTTCCGAATGGGACAACCCGTCAGTCAGCCGGACTGACATCTTTGCGAATGCAAAGAGGCTAACGCAGGGAACTGAAACATCTTAGTACCTGCAGGAAGAGAAAATAACAATGATTCCCCCAGTAGTGGCGAGCGACCGGGGAAGAGCCCAAACCGGCGTTGTGTCAACGCAATGCCGGGGTTGTAGGACCACGCCGTGGTACATTGAATGCGAGCGGAAGATACTGGAAAGTGTCTCCATAGAGGGTGACAGGCCCGTACGCGAAGCATGAGATGGCCTAGTGGTATCCTGAGTAACGCGGGACACGAGTAATCCTGCGCGAATCCGCCGGGCCCATCCGGCAAGGCTAAATACTCCCGTGAGACCGATAGCGAACCAGTACCGTGAGGGAAAGGTGAAAAGAACCCCCATGAGGGGAGTGCAAGAGATCCTGAAACCATGCGCCTACAAGCGGTCGGAGCATCATTGTGATGTGACGGCGTGCCTTTTGCATAATGAACCTACGAGTTGCCGTCACTGGCGAGGTTAATTGTGATGACACAAGCAGCCGCAGTGAAAGCGAGCCTGAAGAGGGCGTACAGTCAGTGGAGGCAGACGCGAAACCGAGTGATCTACACTTGGCCAGGATGAAGTCCCGGTAACACGGGATGGAGGTCCGCACCGATAAGCGTTGAAAAGCTTCCGGATGAGCCGAGTGTAGGAGTGAAAGGCCAATCAAACTCGGAGATAGCTCGTACTCCCCGAAAGGCATTTAGGTGCCGCGTCTGGCGTTCAGCATGAGAGGTAGAGCGACCGATAGGATGCGAGGGCTTCACCGCCTGTCAAGTCCTGACGAACTCCGAATGCTCATGCTCGGTAGCCATGCAGTAAGGGGACGGGTGCTAAGGTCCGTTCCCGAGAGGAGAAGAATCCAGACCGCCGTCTAAGGTCCCGAAGTTCTGTCTGAGTTAGTCTAACGAAGTCCCGTTGCAGTGACAGCCAGGATGTTGGCTTGGAAGCAGCCATTCATTCAAAGAGTGCGTAACAGCTCACTGGTCGAGTGATGGGGCGTGGATAATAATCGGGTATAAGTCAGACACCGAAGGCGCGGGATAGTATATTGATTTATAGTATCGGTAGGGGAGCATTCCATCGGCGCGGAATCCGCGGAGACGATTTGCGGTGGAGCCAATGGAAAAGCAAATGTAGGTATAAGTAACGATAAGGAGGGTGAGATTCCCTCCCGCCGAAAGACCGAGGTTTCCCGGGCAATGTCAATCATCCCGGGGTCAGTCGGGTCCTAAGTCTCAGCCGAAGGGCGAAGGCGATGGCAGACACGGTTAATATTCCGTGACTGCCGCAAGGAGTGATGCGGTGACGGAGCAGTGACACGGCCGCGGGGTGACGGAAATCCCCGTTGACAGGTGTAGGAGTTGATCCGTGCAGTGAAGTACACACGGAGATCCGAACCTTAGAGTACGGCGTTCCCTTCGGGGAAGGCCGATAGTGCCGGTAACCATACTCCCGAGAAAACCCGCTAAACTTCAATCCTTGCGGCACCCGTACCGCAAACGGACACACGTGGTCGAGTTGAATATACTAAGGCGTTGAGCGATTCATGGTTAAGGAACTAGGCAAACTGACCCCGTAACTTCGGGATAAGGGGTCCTCACATGTTGTGAGGCGCAGAGAATAGGTCCAGGCAACTGTTTAACAAAAACACAGGGCTGTGCGAACTCGAAAGATGAAGTATACAGCCTGACACCTGCCCGGTGCCGGAAGGTTAAGAGGAGGGCTCACCAGTGATGGGAAGGTCTGAATTGAAGCCCCGGTAAACGGCGGCCGTAACTATAACGGTCCTAAGGTAGCGAAATTCCTTGTCGGGTAAGTTCCGACCTGCACGAATGGTGTAATGATCCGGACACTGTCTCA
>JAETNS010000002.1 GCA_021772015.1 Prevotellaceae bacterium
CGTTGAAATGAATAATACCCTCGTAAACGCCCGGAGTGGAACTCTCGACAAGCATGCTTTGTTTAAGAGATTCCATGTTCTCCAGCGAGAATTTTTCCAAGTCATTGATTATGAAATAGCCCTTATTGTGGGCGGAGGACTGGATCGTAAGTTTGCCTTTCTTGTTGTCAAGCTTCATGGCCAATTTGGAGTAGTCCATGCCGTCAGGAAGAGTGATACGCCATTTCGGACCGTTTTCAGCCTGTGAACGGGCAACTTTGCGTGATCCGTTGCGATTGCCTGAAACTACAACATCTCCGGTCCAGAAACCTGCGCCATCGAATGTGATCTCGGTGTCCTGTCCGGAAGCAGGCGTTACGGTTGTGCCGTCGGGAGCGGTGAAGTTGAATTCCACCTCTGATCCGTCACCATCGCCACTGCCGGCGATGCTACCCTCCAGGGTGACAGTATTCTCCTGTGACTGCGAGGGATAGGCAACAACTCCATCTATACCGCTATCCTCATCGGCCACGACTTCATAGACAGAGGAGGTTTCCCCCGAGATGATTTCAATAGAGAGTTCACCTTTCTCCAGATCCACGGTCATCTCAAGATCACACGCTCCGGTCAATGTCGGAAGATGATAGCTTGATCCATATTTACCAATAGGAACCTGTATGGATCCTGAATAATCGACAAGGTTCTCCAGTCCGCTATTGAAGTTATAATTTCCTCTATGTTGCGGAATATTAATGTAAATTCCATTTTCTTCCCAGAATGAAGAAGAAGTATTGTCTGTAAGTTTAAGATCAAACGATTTATTCCCTGAACCATCCTCATAGGATATCCGACCTGAATATTTTCCGCTATTTGATTCAACGACATTTAGAGTGAAGTCTGAGTCTCCTCTATCGGAGTGAGCATTAACCTTTACAAAAGGATACTTCTCCAGGTCAATCATGCTGATGAAGTCCATCCAGACTTTGCCTCCTTTCCAGCCTTTTATAAATACAGATCTGAAATACCTGTTCAAATCATCGGTGAAAAATTGAGTATATCCTGACTCGTCGGGAGTTGTCTCGAACACAGTGTTAGAAGGAACTATAGCTCCGTCAGAAAGGGAAGCCGCAATGTCGTACCTCACATCTCCTGCAGGAAGATCAATCACGCTTCCTGCGAAGTAAACACGAAGGTCCTTGAATTCATTACGATTACGCAGATTCGGCACCTTTCCGCCTGCCAGCTCTCCGCAAAGATAAGCATTGTCGCCGGCCCGCTCGATATATATCTTCCGGGCTTCCATGTCGACATTGACCGTGAAATATGGCGTTCCTGAATCATCATTGTAAATCGTCAGCGGAGCGGTAGCCTTGTCAGTAGTCATTTCCTCCCTGACAGTGAAATCGGTCTCTCCTACTCCAAACTCATCCAACTCAAACGTATAGGGGGCATTTCCGGAAGCCTGCAACGCGTAGGATGTCTCCCATCCCGGTTCCACGGAAGTGATGGGGAGTTTGCGGGTGAAGATATGCAGGTCACATGACTTATGCGGAGCCACATATACCTGCTCCTGATACATACCTGTCTTGGTATTATAAGTCATGGACTCGATTCTTCCTCTTGGTTCATCATAAATGAATATGCCTGTTTCAGGTTCAGGCGCGAGTATCATGCCTTGACCCGGCTGCTGCAATTCCAAAGTATACTGGCTGCCGGAGCGGCGGAGTATAATGTCACCATCGAAGTCCGTATTCAGCAAGAGATTATAGCTTGTGACATAAAGTCCATATGGCTGATTGGGGGAGATTTCGTTAGCAAACATATCTGGCGCGCCAAGATTTATATTTCCCCATACCGCGTCCGCAACCTTAAACTCCGTCCCGGCAGCGATCTGCTTGTTGAGAAGAATCCAGGTATCTGCCACGCCGGTAGTGACGAATTCCCACTCATCGGGAGTGGCCCAGTCATTCATACCTCCGCGCAGATAGATTCCTGTAACCTGATAAGGCTCGACGTTGGCATCAATCTTTATCGACGGATTGGAACCCGTTGTGACTGTCAAGACCACTGTACTTGGTAAATTTTCCGGGAGTTTCCAATAACCGGCAACCGACCCCGATTTCAGTTCACCAGAAGAGAGTGCCAAGCCGTCAGCCATTACCAGCTCAAGATCTTTGGCTGTGGAGGGAGCAAGGACAGTTTTGGCCGGTTGATTCTTCCCGCCGGGTTCCAGACATATATTGAAACCCTTGGAGAGACTTTCGACATCAACGACACCACTGTAATTTCCTTCTCCATCCTTGAAAAGTGTAAGACAATGATCAGAGACGACCCGGTCACAACCTGCCCATGGGCGCAATTTGTCTTCCGGTGTGAAAACATATACAATATCTTCCGGTTGAAGACCGCTTTCCGGAGTCAATGTCAAATAGAAAACCGGATCAGGAAAAATACCATCTCTCAGACAAAGGTCGAAAAGTCCCCCTTTCCAGCCGGTAACATTGAAACTATCCCTACGATCCGCGTAAGCATTCTTCAAGGAAGTGATCGCATTGGCATAACCGTTCTCGCTTGATATGTCAGCGTTATCATTCATATAATTATTAAGCCAATGGTCATCCTGCAGCAGCGCATATAACTCGAATGAGAAATCACCCGACTCCTTATAGAATGTGGAGACTGCTCCACGGAAATCCTGATAGGTCTCAAGGGTAGGAATACCTTCCCCCTCCATGATGATGAAACATTCAGTCTCATCAAACATGCTGACAGTCTGGCGGTTCAGATCGACCACAAGTGTACCGCCAATATTGTCGACACACCATGATCCGGCTCCCATTCCAGACATCACACGGTATTCCTTGGCCTTGTCGGCTGTCAACACTCCTGTGTATGAATTCCTTGACAGTTCATAGGAATCGACCATCGGACCTATGACATAGTAATTCCATGCATTGTATGCATCGGATTCATCCACAGGCTCATACAGATCCGTCTGGAATCTCAGCCACGCCTTTTGACTGCCATATTGGCTGAGTGTGTCGAAATGACGGGCAAACACATTGCTGCCGGGTGAGGTCTCATACATCTTGTAGTCCTCGAACTGCCCGGAATTTTCCTTGATTGGCTGTAGCCAGCCGTTGATGTCACCTATGAGATAGATGAATTTGCCTTGGGAATCTGTAGCTCCCCACGACTGCATCACACCGGCTGCCCCCACCGCCAACGCGCAGAGGAATCGGGTAAAATTTTTTCTCATTGTCTTGGAATAGATTAGATTGGTTACTATCAGCCACAAAGTTAATAATTACCATCCTATCTACCCCCCCCGATTGTTAAATCTTGTTAAATATATTATTCCTCTTCCAATTTGATTTCGCGGATAACTCTCACGATATGGAAAAACTCTCGCAGATTACGCGGATTACGCAGATTACCATCCGGGTTAAACCATAAATGGATAATCTGCGTAATCCGCGTAATCTGCGAGAGTTTTTTATACTATCTGCGGAGAGAAAATCAGCCGACCACGATGTTGATGATCTTGTTGGGAACGACTATGATCTTGCGGATTGTCTTTCCCTCGATCCACTTGGCGGCTTCAGGTGATGCCAAGGCCAGTTTCTCAATATCCTCCCTGGTGGTTTCAGGAGCCACTGAAAGGGTGAAACGTGTCTTGCCGTTGAACGACACAGGCATATTGACAGTATCCTCCTTGAGATATTCCTCGTTCCATTTCGGCCAAGGAGCGTCACATACGGTCGAGACAGCAGTTTCGGAATCCTCCTTGCCGTCGGCAGCGAGGGCGTGCCACAGCTCTTCCGCCACATGCGGGGCGAACGGCGCGAGCAACACCACCAACGGGGTCAGCACCTCCTTGCTGTGACAATCAAGTTTCGACAACTCATTGACACATATCATGAATGCCGACACGGATGTGTTGTAAGAGAAAGTCTCGATATCTCCCGTCACTTTCTTTATCAGCGTATGGATCGACTTGAGGGCCTCGCGCGAGGGCTTTTCATCGGTGACAAGCCATTTGTCACCCTTGTAGAAGAGATTCCACAGCTTCTTTATGAAACGGTTGACCCCGTCTATGCCATTGGTATCCCAGGGCTTGCTCTGCTCCACAGGACCGAGGAACATCTCGTAAAGGCGCAGAGTATCAGCACCGTAACGCTCTACGATGTCATCAGGATTGACAACATTGAACATTGATTTCGACATCTTCTCGACAGCCCATCCGCAGACATATTCCCCGTTTTCGAGAATAAACTCCGCGTCAGCGTATTCAGGCCTCCACTTGCGGAAAGCCTCCATGTCGAGCCGGTCGTTCGAGACGATGTTCACATCCACATGAATGGGTGTGGTGTCATATTCCTTGCGTAATCCGGCCGAAACGAAAGTGTTAGTGTCCTTGATACGGTAAACGAAATTGCTTCGTCCCTGGATCATACCCTGGTTGACAAGCTTACGGTAAGGCTCATCCTTGCATACCTTTCCAAGATCGTAAAGGAACTTGTTCCAAAATCTTGAATAGATAAGATGGCCTGTGGCATGCTCCGTTCCGCCGACATACAGGTCAACCTGCTCCCAATAGTCGTTGGCCTCCTTGGAGACCAGCTCTTCATGGTTGCGCGGATCCATGTATCGGAGATAATAGGCCGACGAACCGGCGAAACCGGGCATTGTGTTGAGTTCCAGAGGGTATCCATCCTCCGTCTGCCAGTTATCGGCACGCCCCAGCGGTGGTTCTCCCGACTCCGTAGGGAGATATTTGTCGATTTCCGGCAACTGCAGCGGCAGTTTTTCGAGCGGAAGCATGGTGGGAACACCATCCTTGTAATACACCGGGAACGGCTCCCCCCAGTAACGCTGACGAGAGAAGATCGCATCGCGCAGACGATAGTTGACTTTTACACGTCCGAGACCTTCCTTCTCGATGAATTCCTTGGTCTTGGCTATCGCCTCCTTGACTTCCAGACCGTTGAGATCGAGTTTGTCGGAAGCTGAGTTTATCATCTTCCCTTCCTTCGCGTCAAAGCTTTCTTCCGACACATCGGCTCCCTCTATAAGGGGAATGACAGGAAGATCGAATTTGCGGGCGAAGGCATAGTCACGGCTGTCATGGGCAGGAACGGCCATGATGACCCCGGTACCGTATCCGGCCAGCACATAGTCGCTGACCCAGATAGGTATATGTTTGCCTGTCAAAGGATTGATGGCATATGCGCCTGTGAACACACCGCTTACTTTCTTGTCGGCGATACGCTCACGCTCGGTCTTGTGTTTGATCTCTTCACGGTAATCGGCTACGGCCTGACGGCGGTCGGGAGTCGTCACCATGTCTACATACTTGCTTTCAGGAGCAAGCACCATGAATGTCACCCCGAAAACGGTATCGGCGCGGGTGGTGAAGATCGTCATCTCCACATCCGAATCCGCCACCTTGAACTGCATCTCGGCTCCTTCCGAGCGGCCGATCCAGTTTCTCTGGGTCTCTTTGATAGAATCGCTCCAGTCAAGACTGTCAAGACCGTCGAGAAGACGGGGAGCATACGCGCTGACCCGCAGACACCACTGATACATCAGCTTCTGCTCGACGGGATAACCGCCACGGATCGAGACCCCCTCGCTTACCTCATCATTGGCCAGAACCGTACCGAGTTTCGGACACCAGTTGACCATAGTGTTTCCGAGATATGCTATGCGGTAGTTCATCAGCACGTCGCTGCGCTGCTTGTCATCCATCGCTTTCCACTCCTCGGCGGTGAATTTCAGAGGCTTGGATTCGGCGGCGGTGTGGCCTTCAGATCCGTTTTCGGCGAAGTAAGCCTCAAGCAACGCTATTGGTTTGGCTTTCTGCTCCTTGACATCGAAATAATGGTTGAACATCTCGATGAACGCCCATTGAGTCCAATGGTAATATTCCGGATCGCAGGTGCGGATCTCACGGTCCCAGTCGTAACAGAATCCTATCCTGTCGAGCTGGCTGCGGTAACGGGCTATATTCTCGTTGGTGGTCTTTTCGGGATGCTGCCCCGTCTGGATGGCATATTGCTCCGCCGGAAGTCCGTAAGCGTCATATCCCATCGGATGAAGCACATTGAATCCGTTCAGGCGTTTGTAACGGGCGAATATGTCGCTGGCTATGTATCCGAGCGGATGACCCACATGCAGTCCGGCTCCCGAAGGATAGGGAAACATGTCAAGCACATAGAATTTCGGCTTGTCGTGGTTGATCTCGGTATGGTAGACTTTGTTATCTTTCCAATACTGTTGCCAGCGTTGTTCTATTTTCTTATGATTGTAGTCCATGACGGTTTTTTATTTTGACATTTCCAGCATCCTGTCTATCGGACGGATGGCCTTGGCGGCTATTTCAGGATCAACCTCGATAGCCGGAGAAAGATCGCGGAGGCAGTCACGCAGCTTTTCGAGGGTGTTGAGTTTCATATAGCTGCAATTGTTGCAGGCGCATCCGGCTTCCTCGGGAGGGGCGGGGATGAAACTCTTGCCGGGACATAGCTGACGCATCTTGTGGAGTATGCCGCTCTCGGTGGCGACAATAAACTCCTTGGCGTCACTCTCGCGGGCGTAATCGAGAAGGGCCGCTGTCGATCCTACCTTGTCGGCCAGCAATGTGACCGCTTTCTTGCATTCGGGATGGACAAGAAGCTTCGCTCCGGGATGTTGTTTCTTCAGGTCTATGATGGCCTTTAGGGAGAATTGCTCATGCACATGGCATGCGCCGTCCCAAAGCAACATGTCGCGACCTGTCTGGCTGTTGATATAGTTGCCGAGATTCCTGTCGGGTCCGAATATTATCTTCTCATCCTTTGGAAGCGCGTCTACTATCTCCTTGGCGTTTGAGGAGGTCACCACAACATCGGTAAGTGCCTTTACAGCGGCAGAGGTGTTGACATAGCTCACCACGGTATGGCCGGGATGGGCTTTGACGAATGCCTCGAACTCATCGGCCGGACAGGAGTCGGCAAGCGAGCATCCGGCCTCCATGTCGGGTACCAGCACTGTCTTGTCGGGACAAAGTATCTTGGCGGTCTCACCCATGAAATGGACCCCGCACAGCACTATGAATTTGTTTGGCAACGTGGTCGCTTTCCGGGCCAGGGCAAGTGAATCGCCTACCACATCCGCAAGATCCTGTATCTCACCTTCGGTATAGTAATGGGCCATGATAGCCGCGTCACGCTCCTTTTTGAGCCTTCTGATCTCCTCGACAAGCGCCTCTTTCTCCTTTTCCATCTTGTGATTTAATGGATTATACATTCAGCAGACAAAATTACTCAAATTTTCCCCAACCGCCAAAATCTTTTCACAGAGAGCCTTTATTGCTTCAACTGACAGGGAAATCTCTCGCAGATTATGATAATAAAATCTCTTTATGATAATAAAATCTCTCGCAGATTACACGGATTACACAGATTAGCCATCCGGATGGCTTCTGTGTAATCCGTGTAATCTGCGAGAGATTTTTATCCTTATATGCGTAATCTGTGTAATCCGTGTAATCTGTGAGAGATTTTTATCCTTATATGCGTAATCTGCGAGAACTATTTATCCTATTTCAATCCGCGTGAACCCATTCAGGATCAGAGGCGAGAGAATTTGTAGGCGAAGCCGATGGAAAGGATCTCCTTGAACTGCCAGTGTCGCCATGAGGTGTCGGCGACCACCGGGGCCTGGGAGTCATAACGCAGATGTGCGAAAATCTTGGCCGACATGAAACGGTTGATGGAGAAATCTATGGTATTCTCCCAGTCACCTTGCAAATAATGGTAATCGGTGAAAGCAAACAGACGCGAGTAGTAGGTGATGTTATATGTCATCTTCCATTTGAATGTTACCTCCACAGAGGAACCGTACTCGCTCTTCGACTTCTTGCCGGGATCTATGCCAAACGCCTCCGGATTGAGGTTGGGATTGGTGCAGGTCTTCAGATTGTAGCTCAAAGGAGCTATCGAACTGGAAAACTGGACGGTTTTTCGGGGATTCTCGTATGTATAGGTAAGACCGACACCGACATTCAGTTCCGACGGCGACAAGAAAGCGGCTATCATCTCGTCGGAGTTGACCTTGTAACTGTTGAGCAGCTGTGTCTTGAACTGGGCGGTGATAGAATAGTACCAGTTGCGGGCAGCTTTCAGACCGAATTTGGAATTGACCTGAAACAGGTCCTCCGATATGTTGTATTTATGGATAGAGTCTTCAGGGGCGTTGTTAAGTCCCAATTTGTAGGATACAGTCGTATCAAATATGATATTGGGATTGAACTTCGGATTCAGCTTTATATTATACAACGCGCCGATGATCATATTGAGGTTTGAGGTTCCTCCCTGATACCAGTTGGGAGAAATGTAAGCTTGTGAAAAATGTAGTGAGCCGTCAAATGTATGGAGCCAGTTGATCCTGTCAGGCACGATTTCCGGTACCACCTGTTTCATCGAGTCGACCGGTGCCTCCTTGAACTCCTCGACCGTTAGTTTGGCTGTCGACGGATCAAGATGCATGACAAATTTCTTTGGAGGACGCGGCATCGTGGCCATGTTGTAGTGGACGATCTCCGGCATCTCCGACATCACCTGCTGCATGAAATAACGCTGACGGTAATTGCGCTTGACAAGCCTGTTGAAAAAAGAGTCGGGCTGTCCCTCCTCGGGTAACTCTTCGGTCAGAGGATTCCCGGCTTTCTCCGACAGGAACATGTCAAATTTGTCGAACACCATCGGCAGGTAGAAGATCTCGTTGTACATCATGTCGGAGACATTGAGGGTTGTGTCGACAGGCACAGTCATTCCCGGCAACACCACCATGCCTCCCTGCGAGTCGGAAGGAACCACTACCGTCTCTCCGTCGACAATCAGCTCGTCGAATAATGACTGGGCGTGCATTTCTTCAGTGAGAAAAAACACACATCCTGAAAACATTGATAAGAAAAACATCCCCTTCATAAGGACGGACAAAATGTATCTGGAAACCATGGAAGAATACAATCGGTTTATCGTACTGCAAAGTTACTCCATTTCCGGGTCATCCACAACCTCCCCGGTCAGGTTTTCAACATTCTTTTTTTAAAGAAGGAGGTAACGGAAAAGAAAAACGAAGTTTTTTTGAAAACCCTCATCAAATCCTCCTGAATAATAAAGCATGTTGAAAACCTCCATAACTTTCAGTCTTATTTTTTGCATTTCCGGCTTATCAATATCAGGTTGATTTGTTTCAACATACTATCAATATAAACCATACTGCAAATCAATATATTACATGTTTATCAACATAGTGTTGACAACTTTATCAACTGATAACTTTATGGTTGTCAACTATTGATAAACCTCGAAAAACAGATTGAAACAACCGCTGAAAACTTTCCTACGGGATATTTGGATATGCCTTTTGATCTCTTTATACAAATCCTGTATCTGATTCTCCAACATATTCCCCGAAATCTTCCCATCCATTTTTCAACAGGGTTTTCAACACACTTTTCAACATAGATTTCTCACACCGATTCCGAAATATATATTTTGGAAATAACTCTCGCAGATTACGCGGATTACGCAGAAAGCCATCCGGATGGAATCTGCGTAATCCGCGTAATCTGCGAGACAAAAAACTTGTGAAATGCGTGGGAGACCCCCTATCAAACGTAATAAGGTTCTGTGGAATCTCAGTTGAGGTTGATGGCGGATGGGATCAGCTCGGAGAGGGTAGGATGAGGATGGATGGCCCGGAGCAGGGATGATGCGGGCAAGCCTGCCGATATGGCCAGTGAAGCCTCCATTATCAGGTCGGAGGCGTGAGGACCGAGTATATGACATCCTATGATTTTTCCATCCGAAAGGATCATCTTGACAAGTCCGTCGGTTTCACCGAGGGTCAACGCCTTGCCGTTGGAGCGTACAGGAAGCTTGATGACTGTCGGTGTGAAACCTTGCTCCTGTGCTTGTTCTTCGGTGAGTCCGGTGGAGGCTATCTCCGGCACTGTGAACACTGCGGCGGGGATGGGGGAGAGGTCTGTCTCCTCACCCATCACATGTCGTGACTGGGCTGTGGCGGCATGGGCGAGCTGGCATATACCGTTGCAATCTCCGATGGCATATACTCCGGGAATTGTGGTCTGGAAATCCTTGTCGACTACAATCCCTTTTTTCCCTGTCTCAGCTCCCGCTTCCTGAAGACCTTCAGGAATAAGGGGTTTCCTTCCAACAGCCATGAGAACCTTTTCGGCATGGATTTCTCCCGGCTTGCTTTTGGCCTCATATCTGACAGTGAGATTCCCCTCCTTATTCTCGAGGATCTCTGTGGCGGCGGCGTTGAGTTGGAATTTTATTCCCCGCTTCGACAAAGATGACCGCAGCCGTTTGGCTATGTCGCGGTCAAAACCGGGCAGGATCTCCTTGCAGTACTCGATGACAGTGACTTCGCATCCGAAAGCGTTGTAAATCGAAGCGAATTCCATACCGATGACTCCTCCGCCTATGATGGCAATGGATGACGGCAGGGTAGTGGTGTCGAGGAGTTGGTCTGATGTAAGACAGAAATCCGCGCCCGGAATGGGGAGTATGGCGGGAACCGCACCTGTGGCCACAATGATTTTCGGTGCTGTGAATATTTCTCCTGCTACCTCAATTTCTACTGCGGATACAAACTTGGCGGTACCGAGCTTTATGTCAGCTCCTTTGACAACGATGGCGACAGCTTCACGGAGTTGCATGACTATGTCATTCTTGCGCTTGACTATCTTTGTAAGATCTATGGTTGTCTTTCCGTCGGGGAGTTCGATGCCGAAATCATCCGCATGGGTAATTTCCAATGAGGTCTCCGCCGACCGGCAGAATGTCTTGGTAGGTATGCATCCCCGGTTGAGGCACGTACCTCCGATTTCTCCTGCTTCTACAAGCAAGGTTTTCAGTCCTTGTCTGACTCCGGCGGCGGCTGCCGGATAACCGGCCGGACCGCCGCCGATGACTATAAGGTCATACTTCATGGTTCAAGATTGTCGAAAGTGAGTACAGGGTTGAGGGCAGCCGTAGTGTCGTCAGGCCGTGTGACAGGTGTCAGATGGGGAGCTGTCTTTACAGTCTCAGGATCCTCAATGGCTTCGCGGGCGATTTCGCGCATCGCGGCTATGAATTCGTCAAGTGTCTCGCGTGACTCAGTCTCCGTCGGTTCTATCATCAGTGACTCATGGAAGAGCAGCGGGAAGTAGATTGTCGGGGCGTGATAGCCATGATCGAGAAGACGTTTGGCTATGTTGAGGGTTGTCACTCCTGTAGACTTGTCTCTCAGGCCGTCAAACACGAACTCATGTTTCGACAGTCCTTCGATTGGAAGCAGGTAAAGATCCTTGAGAGATTCCTTTATGTAGGTAGCGTTGAGGGTGGCGAGCTTTCCGGCTTCCATCAGTCCGTCGCTTCCCAATGTGAGAATATAAGCCAAGGCACGGGCCTGCACGGCGAAATTGCCGAGGGTGGCTGACACTGATCCGAGGGCAACGGGTGAGTATTCTACAGCGTAACGGTTGGTCTCATTGACAGGGAAGCCGTCGGGGGTGACCGTACGGCGCACCACTTTGGGATTGGGCAGGAATTTCTCCAGACCTTTGCGTACTCCGACCGGTCCTGATCCCGGACCTCCTCCTCCGTGAGGGGTGGAGAATGTCTTGTGGAGGTTGACATGCATTACATCAAATCCCATGTCTCCCGGACGCGCAACACCCAGAAGCGGGTTGAGGTTGGCTCCATCGTAATACATCAGTCCTCCGGCCTCATGCACCAGAGCCGAGATCGCCGGTATCTCCTTCTCGAAAATGCCGAGGGTATTGGGATTGGTAAGCATCATTGCCGCCACTGTGTCGTCAAGCAGCGGTTTCAGGTCAGCGACATCCACTGTGCCGTCTGGACGGCTCTTGACTTCGACGACTTCCAGCCCGCAGACAGCAGCCGAGGCGGGATTTGTGCCGTGGGCTGAATCGGGTATGATCACCTTGCGGCGTTTTTCCCCTTCGCCACGCGAGGCGTGATAGGTGCGGATCACCATCAGTCCGGTCAGTTCTCCCTGTGCTCCGGCGAACGGGTTGAGGGTGAATTCCTCCATTCCTCCTATCTCACAAAGGGCTTTCTGGAGAGTCCAGTAAAGTTCAAGTGCTCCCTGTGCCGCGAATGCGGGTGTGGAGGGATGAAGCCCGGCGAAGAGCCTGTGGGAGGCCATCTCCTCGTTGATTTTCGGGTTGTATTTCATAGTACAGGATCCGAGGGGGTAGAATCCTGTGTCGACACCGAAATTGTTTGTCGACATGTTGTTGTAATGCCTCACAACGGTAGGCTCGTCTACTTCCGGGAGGGAGAGAGAGCTTTTCCGGGTCATGGAAGAGGGGATAGGTGTCTGTTTGATACTGACATCCTCCGGTGAAATGCCGCTTTTAGGTGTGGCGTAACCCCGGCGACCCTCGCGAGACAGTTCAAATATCAGTTTTCCGTATACTTTTCTGTTCATCTTCTTGCTGTTTTAGAGGGTCATACACAAGTTTTGGCAATATCCGCCAGACGGTCTACATCCTCGCGGGTCTGCATTTCTGTGGCAGCCATCAGTATCGTGTGGTCATCGATTTTGATTCCGGGAAGTATATCCGCTTTTTTGACTGCTGCTGCGATCAGCGCGTCGACCGGATAGTCTGTCTCAAGCAGGAATTCATTGAGGAAAGGTTTCGACGGATAACGCAGCCGCGCCCTTCCGTCGGCAGTCATCTTTTCCAGCAGATACAGGGCAGTGAGCCGTGAGGTTTCGTTTATTTCCCTCAATCCTTCTGCTCCGACCAGCGACATGTAGACAGAAACCCAGAGGGTCATCAGCCCCTGGTTTGAGCAGATGTTGGATGTAGCCTTCTCGCGGCGTATATGCTGTTCGCGGGCCTGCAGGGTGAGCACGAAACAACGTCTGCCCTCCGAGTCGGTGGTGGCTCCTACGATACGCCCCGGCATCTTGCGCATCAGTGACTTTGTCGAGCAGAGAAATCCCAGATACGGGCCGCCGAAACTCAATGGTATGCCGAGCGATTGCGCGTCGCCGCAGGCGATGTCCGCTCCGAGTTCTCCGGGAGTACGGAGAACAGCCAGGTCGGAGGCAACGCAGTTGATGATAAGTAATGCCTTATAGGAATGACACAGGTCGGCAAGCCCTTCATGGTCCTCTATGATGCCGTAATAGTTGGGTGAGGGGACCACGACTCCCGCGACCTCTTTTCCCCTTGTCTCAAGCAGACGGGTCAGTTCGGCGCGGGATGTTTCCCCGTTTTCCGACGGTATTGTGATAATCTCCACTCCGTGGTAACGGGCATAAGTGTCGACAACCCGTCGGACATCCGGCGATAGAGTCTCGGAGACCAGCACAAGGTTGCGTTTGCGTTGGGAGGCCACGGCCATCAATACCGCCTCGGCTGTCGCGGTCGCTCCGTCATACATGGAGGCGTTGGAGATCTCCATTCCTGTAAGTCTGGCCATCATCGTCTGGTACTCGAATATATACTGCAGTGTACCTTGCGAGATTTCAGGCTGATAAGGGGTATAGGCGGTGAGGAATTCCGACCGTGAGGCTATTGACTTGACCGCAGCGGGGCATCCGTGGTCATAGAAACCTCCGCCGGCGAAGCAGACTTCCACGGGAAGATTCTTGCCTGCGAGCCGGTCGAAGAAACGTCTGACCGCTCTCTCGTCCATCCCTTCCGGGAGATTGTAAGGTTGTCTGAGGCGCAGCGAGGGATCGACATCTCCATAGAGATCATCGAGAGAGTCCGCGCCACACCGGTCGAGCATCTCCTTGATGTCGGCCTGTGTATGGGGAAAATATCTGTGCATTTTCGGTTTTTCTGGTATTCGGATGGTGTTCAATACCCTGATCCCGGTATTGAACGCCATCCGGTAAGGTTTGTCAGAATGTCTGCCTGTTTAAGTAACTGGTCAAAATAATTTTGAACAGTTACTTATCCGGCGATGAAAGCGTCATACGCCGCCTGGTCCATCAGGTCTTCAAGCTCGGAAGGATCATTGATTGTCACGGCGATGATCCAGTTGGCCATAGCGTCGGCGTTGATCAGACGGGGATTTTCCGACAATGCGTCGTTTACCTCGACAACCTCGCCGCTGACGGGGGAAATCAGGTCGGAGGCTGCCTTGACGCTCTCTATCGCGCCGAAGTCCTCGCCCTTCTCCAGCTCGTCGCCAAGGTCGGGCATGTCGACATAAACGACATTGCCGAGTTGTTTCTGGGCGTAGTCGGAGATTCCGATGTAACCTTTCTCACCTTCAACGCGGATGTATTCGTGGGTCTTGCTGTAGAGTATCATGACGGTTTCTTTTTGATGTTTACGATTTATAGGATTTTTTGAAGAATTTCTTGGAGACTACCACCGCCGGGAAGACTTTTTTGCGTACCTGCACTTTCAGTTCTGTTCCTGTCTTGGCGTAGCGGGAATCGATCAGGGCCATGCATATTGAGCGGTCGGTCGATATGCCCCGGTAGCCGGTGGTGACTTTCCCTATCACCTCTCCGTCCGGGGAGAGTACGTCGCAGCCGTGGCGAGCTATGGCGCGGTCTTGTATCTCAAGACCTACGATCTTTCGTTTCGGTCCCTCCTCTTTATGTCTGCGCAGGGTCTCCCCTCCGATCATGTCGGGCTTTTCAAGCTTGACGAACATTCCCAGTCCGGCTTCCAGAGGGGTGATGTCATCAGCCAGTTCGTTGCCGTAAAGGGGCAGTCCGACTTCGAAGCGCAAGGTGTCGCGACAGCCGAGACCGCAGGGGACGGCGCGGCCCGACTCCATCAGTGCCTGCCATACTTCGCGGATGAAACCGTGAGGACCATACAGCTCGAAGCCGTCCTCACCGGTGTAGCCTGTCCTTGACAGTATGACTGTCTCTCCGTCACGGTCTATCTCCTTGAAGGTGTAGAATCCGAGTTCGCGGCAGGGAATCCCGACCACTTCCTCCATGACACTTTCCGCCTGCGGACCCTGGACCGCCAATTCGGCGACCTCCTCGCTCATGAATTCCAGGCAAAGGCGGTATCCCTCGGCCTGACGGAGGATCCATTGCTCATCCTTGGCGATGTTGGAGGCGTTGACAACGAAAAGGAAATCATTGTGGCCTCGTTTGTAGACCAGCAGGTCATCGACCACGCCGCCGTCCGGGCGCAGCATCATGCCGTAGAAGCATTGTCCGTCGGGGGCGTTGGTGACATCGTTTGAGAACACGCGGTTGACAAAGAATTCCGCGTCGTCGCCGGTGATGCCGATCTCCCCCATATGGGACACATCGAATACTCCGCAGTCATTGCGGACGGCGTTGTGTTCCCCGATGATGCCGAGGGAGTATTCGATAGGCATGTCATATCCCGCGAAGGGACTCATCTTTGCTCCGAGGGCGAGATGGAGATCATGCAGGCAGGTGATTTTAAGGTTATCACAGTCATTCATGGCTTGTCTGATTTATATCAGTTTTTGGTTTCGATTTTTCAGTTTAAAGGAGATCATGGAACTATCAGTCCGGCGAGGGTATCGGCGGTCAGTCCGGCTATCACATCTCCGGGGGATGAGTCGGAAAGCGCTTTCAATACAGCCTCATGGGTGAATTTCACCCCTTTGAGCCTGTCGAGCAACCCTTCGTCGAGATCGCTGAGAAGGAAGAAATCTCCTTGCAGGTTTACTTTGCGGATCGTGGCCGCCATTCCCGGTTCAGGTGCGGGGATCAGGTCGGTCGACACGGCGAATTCCCCGACTCCGTCGATCCGCCGGCGGTGACCGGTATTTCCTCCGTTGCCGTACCGCCCCCATATCCATTCATCCGTGAAATATTCCCGGGCGATCCTTGATATTTCGGCGATGTCGTCGGAAGTCATAACCTGCGTCGAATCGCAAAGCCTCTCACGGCAGAAACGTTTGAAGTCCCCGATAGACAGGTTGGGAAGATGCTCGCGGATGGTGGTTATATGGCTGCGGACAGAGCTTACCCCTTTCGCGCGGAGTTTCGCCTGGGAGGGGGTGATGGCTTGTGACATTCTCGCCGGGTCCGCGTCATAGAGCATAGTGCCGTGGACGATTCCCCGTCCGTGCAGGTGGTAAAAGGCGTTTCCGCTTACCTTGCGGTCCCCGATGACGACATCGTTGCGCCCTGTGGCCGACGCGTCAAGACCAAGCTCGCGCAGGGTTTCGGCTACCATCCGGCAATATCGTGAGAAGGTGGTTGTCACTTTGTCGGAGGTGGTCACATGGCTGAACATTATGTTGTTCATGTCAGCATAGACACAGCCTCCTCCGCTCTTGCGCCTGTAGGTCTGTATCCCTTCTTTGCGGCAGAACTCAAGGTTGACCTCCGTGAACGGGTTCTGACAGCGTCCGAAGATCATTGTCGGCTCGACCTGCCACATGAAGAAATATTCCCCTGTGGGATAATTGCGCGCCAAATGTTCCTCCATAGCCAGATAGAAAGGCAATGGTCTCGGATTTTCCCTGTCATCTGTCATTTGTCCGTTATGGGATGGCAATTGACAGTTGTTTTCATTCAGCGCGGCGTAAATCATAAATGACGGCCATTAAACATCAACAGTCAGGTTTCAACTCTGTCAGGAGTCGCCCTCAAAGTTAAAAATCTTTTTTTTATCCCCAAAATTTTAATCAAATTATATTTCCTGTTTTTCAACAGTTCAAGACCTCCGGGTTAGATCTCGCGGGCCAACCACCCTTTCTTCTCTCCTTCCCTTTTCTTCCTTCTTTTCCCTCGCCTTTCTCCCCCTCCCTGCGGTCGGGCACCCGACAGTCCGGGGTGGAATCAGTATGTTCGGTGCCCGACCGAAGGGAGGGGGGAGATTTGCTTTCTGTTTATTTTCATCTCATGATTTACGGGAAAACGGATTGAAAAGCGTATTTTTGCAGGCGAATAAAAAGATAGACTATGGAAAAAGAGAAGATATACAGCGCGGTAGAGGAGTATTGCCGCAGGATGGGTGTCGACCGGGCGCAGTGGAGGCCGCGCGCGGCGTTGATTGACATGGACGGTACATTGATCGACTCGATGGCGGCCCATTCCCTCGCCTGGAAACGGCTGTCTGATGAATTGGGGCTTGATGCCCGACGTGATGAGTTTTACCTGTATGAGGGAATGACAGGGCGCGCCACGATACGCTTGTTATACAAAAGGGCTAAGGGATATGAGCCTGCCGACAGCGAATGTGATGAACTTTATTCCCGAAAGACAAGTTATTTTAATGAGATGCCAAAGGTCCCGGCCATTCCGGGTGCCGCCCGGATGCTCGGCTTACTGATTGAAAGGAACATCACAAGGGTGCTTGTCACAGGCTCGAAGCAGCTGTCAAACCTTGACCGCCTCGATTCGGATTTTCCGTGGGCTTTTCCCCATGACAAGCGGATCACAGCCACAGATGTCTCCAACGGTAAACCCCATCCGGAGCCTTATCTTAAAGGAATGGCGCTGGCGCAGGTGACGCCTGTGGAATCGTTGGTCATAGAGAACGCTCCTCTTGGTGTGGAATCCGGCCGGGCTTCCGGCGCGTTCGTGATGGCTGTCACAACCGGCCCGATTCCGGGTGAGACTCTCGCCAACGCTGGAGCCGACCTGGTGTTCAGCTCTATGGAGGAGCTGGCCGACGCGCTTCCCCTGATCCTCCCGGATTGAGGCTTATTTTTCAACTATTTATCAAACTCTTTCCAAAACCGAACTGCTATGAGTGCTAAAGAAAACCCCGAAGTCAACCTGATATTTACCAACCATGTCGCTCAGACTCTTGACGAAGTGGTCGAGAGGATGAATCCATCCTCCGTACATGTACTGGTGGATGTCAATACCGAAGCTTTTGTGTTGCCTTTGCTTCAGGCGGAATCTAAGGCTGTTGCCAATGCTAAGGTCATAAGGGTAAAAGCCGGCGAGATGTTCAAGAATCTCGACTCGCTGACATCCATCTGGAAACAGCTTGGCGAAACAGATGCCAACCGCAAGTCGCTGCTGATAAATCTCGGTGGGGGAGTGGTGACTGACATGGGGGCTTTCGCGGCCGCCACTTTCAAGCGTGGCATCGCGTTCATCAATGTACCGACCACATTGCTCTGTGCCGTCGACGCTTGCGTGGGTGGAAAGAACGGTATCAATTTCAATGGATTGAAAAATGAGGTGGGAATGTTTCGTGATGCCGACCTTGCGATAGTATCCACCCTTTATTTCAACACCCTCACATCGCAGGAGCTTCTTTCCGGATACGCCGAGATGCTCAAGCATGCCCTTGTCTGCTCCCCGCAGCTGACAAAGAAAATGTTGTCTTACGATGTGACCAATTACAATCCCGACAGCCTGCTGAAACTTCTGGAGGAATCGGTGGGAGTGAAACAGAAATATGTCGCCGCTGACCGCGAGGACCGTGGCGCGCGCCGGGCTTTGAACCTCGGCCACACGATAGGTCATTCATTCGAGTCTCTTGCTTTGGAGCGGAAATCCCCTCTGCCTCATGGTTACGCCGTAGCCTTCGGCATGGTCGGTGCGCTGGTGCTTTCCCGCATGAAGTTTGAATTTCCCTCCGACATCCTCAACGCTTACGTAGAATATGTGCGCCGTCATTACGGGGCGTTCGAGATCTCATGCGACGACTACAAGCGGTTGCTCGCTTTCATGCACTGTGACAAGAAGAATGACCGCCCGGACGCGATAAACTTCACTCTATTGCGTTCTCCCGGCGAGGTCGAGATCAACGTTCCCGTCACCGACGATGACATCACCGCCGCCCTTGACATCTACCGCGACCTCCTCGGCCTCCCCTGAAAATTCACCCAAAGAAGATATACGCCGCGAAAATACCCGCTACCGACCCCGTTATGTCTGCCAACAGCGCATAAGGGACGGCGTAGCGGGTTTTCTTTATCCCCACCGCTCCGAAATATACCGCCAGGACATAAAACATCGTGTCGGTAGAGCCTTGTATGGCTGCCGAGACCCGCGAAACGAACGCGTCCGCGCCGTGGGTGGCCATCAGGTCGACCATAAGTCCGCGTGAGCCGCTGCCGCTCAGCGGTTTCATCATGGCCGTCGGCAGGGCCTCGACCCATTCCGTGTCGATTCCGCAGGCAGCCACAGCCATCCTCATCCATTCCGTGACAAGGTCCATCGCTCCTGAAGCGCGGAACATCCCGATCGCGACGAGGATCGCCACAAGATATGGAATTATTGTGACGGCTGTCTTGAATCCCTCCTTGGCTCCTTCAATGAATGCCTCGTAGACATTCATCCTGCGCCAGAGGCCGGCCATCAGGAACACAACAATCACTCCGAACAGCAATGCGTTGGCGATCAGCGAACTGTAACGTTCGACCCGCTCACCGTCCATCCCGGAGAAAAACCATACCATCAGCCCGATAACCACCATCATTCCGCCAAGCCACAGCAACAATACCGGGTCGAGCAACCTGATACGTTGTTTCAGGCAGAGGGCCACGATCCCGACCAGTGTTGACACGAAGGTCGCCATGAGTATCGGCAGGAAGACATCGGTCGGATTGGCCGCTCCGGCCTGGGCGCGGTACATCATTATGGATATGGGTATGAAACAAAGCCCCGACGCGTTGAGGATCAGGAACATGATCATCGCGTCGGTAGCGGTGTCCTTTTTCTTGTTGAGGGTCTGCAGCTCCTGCATGGCTTTCAGCCCCAGTGGGGTGGCGGCGTTGTCGAGGCCGAGCATGTTGGCCGAGACATTCATGAATATCGAACCCATCGCCGGATGGCCTTTTGGGACACCGGGGAAAAGACGGCAGAACAACGGCGAGATCAGCCGTCCGAAAAAGCCGATGACTCCGGCCCGCTCACCGATTTTCATCAGTCCCAGCCATAACGACAGGATTCCGGTCAGACCGAGAGAAATCTCGAAAGCTGTCGCGGCGGAGGTGAAGGAGGATCCCATTATGTCGCTCCATATCCCGACCTCGCCGCAGAAGAGAGAACGGTACAGGGCGACCACAAAGGCCAGCAGAAAAAACGCTATCCAGATATAATTCAGGGCCACGAGAAAAAGATTGGTTAAAATTGCCGTAAAGTTAGCCAAAATCACCATAGATTTTTGTAACTTTGCGCAGTTTTGACCAACAATGCCGACTTTTAGAACATCACATATAAGAAATATGATGAGGATGGTGATATTCACCATTCTTATCGTATTCCCCACGGCTATTTTTGCAGCCATTCCTGACGGCATTGAGGCTGTTGCCGATACTGTCTCACTCATCGTTGATCCCTCCCTTACCCCCGACGAAGTGTATGGCGACACTGTCGTGGTCATTTCCCCGCAAACAGAGACAACAACTTTTCCTCATGAGGATCATACACACGATTTCCATTGGGAACAATTCGCCATTCCCGCCGGAGTGACTACTTTGTCATCTCTCTTCGTGAGAACCCCCAAGCTGGTGCAGGCAAGACATTGGGTACAGCAGCAGCTCGCCAACAAGACCGGGCAACCAAAGACTGCGGTGGACGATTATCTGCAATACGCTCCCATGCTCGCTTCCTACGCAATTTATTTCTGCGGAGTAAAAGGAGAACATAACCTGTTGGACCGTACTATCATCCTCGCGATGAGCTACGCCACTTTCGCCGTGGTCAACCATACTATGAAATTCGCATTTGACGAGCGGCGCCCGAACTCCGGCGCTCTGAACTCGTTCCCATCCGGCCATACGGGAACCGCTTTTGTCGGCGCGGAATTCCTTAGGCGCGAATACTGGCACACCAACAAATGGATCGGGGTCGCCGGTTACGCCTGTGCCGTGGCAGTCGCCTACATGCGTGTCTACAACAACCGTCACTGGATCAACGATGTGGTCGGAGGAGCCGCCATCGGCTACATCTCTACCGCCTTCGCCTATTGGCTATACCCCAAAATCTTCCGCCGCCGCGCCGCTCTCCATCGCCAGGAACTCCTGCGCCGCATCGATCCCGAAGCCTCCCCCTCACATCTCCCCTCCGGCATTTCCACCTCCGTCCCCGACCGTTCCCTGAAATGTTTCGCCACCCCCTACGCCTCCACCACCTCCGTCGGCCTCTCCTGCCTCCTCACCTTCTGAGGATAATCTAATGTGTAGGTCGTTTTCAATGCTTTCTCCGATGGATATCGGAAAAAAGTTGTAACTTTGTAAGCAAAGGAACAACATGCGTGTCTTATGAGCGACTGTCTGAAGATTTTTTGTGAGAACACCGGGGAATATGTCGATATCCGGGGGGGCGAGACTCTATTGGAGATCGCCGGCAGGATCGGCCATGATCGGCTCGGACTGAAATACCGGGAGATCTGCGCGTTGGTCAACAATAAGAATGAGCCTCTGCGTTATCAGGTGTTCGCTCCCAAGATGGTCAGGTTTCTTGATCGCGGGGCCGCTTCGGGATTCCGGGTCTACACGCGTTCGCTCTGTATGATGCTCTATTGCGCTGTCAGGGAGGTGGTCCCGGAGGCGCGGTTGCGGATAGTCCACTCTATTTCGGGGGGATGGTACTGCCGTCTGTTCGTGCCCGACACGGAGCAGGAAAAGGAGGTGCCGTTGCCGGTTGACGCGTCGTTGCTTGACAGACTGTACGGGGCGATGAGGGATCTGCGCGACCGTGATCTTCCTTTCGATAGGGAGGAGCGGTTGACCGGTGACATCATCGGGAAGTTCCGCGAGGAGGCGCTTTTCGACAAGGTGACTCTTCTTGAGACAGTTCATGAGCTTTACACGACAGTCTACCGTCTGAATGCCACTCTTGACAGTTATTACGGGGCCTTGGCTCCTTCTACGGGAGTGATAGACACCTTCTCGCTGGAACCTTATAAGAAAGGTTTCCTTCTTCTGGGCGTTGACCGTAAGAATCCGGATATACCGGCTCAACCGGTGACGCAGGAGAAGATGTATGAAGCGTTCAACGAGAACCTGCGCTTCAACCGTATCATCGGTGTAAGCAATGTGGGGGAACTCAACAAGGCGGTGTTGTCAAACCGTACGGCTCAGCTCATAAATGTGGCGGAAGCCCTGCATGACAAGAAGATCGCGGCGATCGCCGATGAGATAGCGCGCCGTTACCATGAGGGGGGAGCCAGGGTGATACTTGTCGCCGGGCCCTCATCTTCAGGCAAGACGACATTCACCAAACGTCTGGCGATATACCTGCTGACCAATCTCCTCCAGCCGGAGATGATATCCCTCGACAATTATTTCGTGAACCGCGACAAGACTCCGCGTGACGAGACCGGCGACTACGACTATGAGTCGCTTTACGCCCTCGATCTGCCGCAGTTCAACGCCGACCTGACAGCGTTGCTACGGGGAGAGACGGTAGACATGCCGACATATAATTTCGAGCTTGGCCAAAGACAGTACAAGGGAGACCGCCTGCATATCGGCCCCAACACCATACTTCTGCTCGAGGGTATCCACGGACTCAACCCCGAACTGACCGCTTCTATCGACGAGAAGATGAAATACAGGGTCTATGTCTCGGCGCTGACAACATTGTCGATCGACGACCACAACTGGATCCCTACAACCGACAACCGTCTGTTGAGGCGTATCATCCGTGACCACAAATACCGTGGTGCGTCGGCGATCGAGACTCTGCGTCGCTGGCCGAGTGTGCGCCGTGGGGAAGAGCGGTGGATTTTCCCTTATCAGGAGAATGCCGACTCAACCTTCAATTCCTCGCTGATATTCGAGTTGGGAGTGATGAAGGACTACGGGGAGGCGATACTCCGTGATGTCCCCAACGACTGCCCGGAATATGCCGAGGCTTACCGCCTGCGACGCTTCCTTAGATATTTCCAGCCGATAGGGGAGAAGTCGATACCTCCCACATCCCTGTTGAGGGAATTCCTCGGAGGATCCTCTTTCAGATATTGAACAACTGACCTTAAATAAAAACACTGTGAGCTATGTATGATTTCGACGTTGTGATTGACCGTCACGGAACCGGCTGCGCCAAACTGGCAGAGCTGCAGCAATTGTTCGGGAGTTCCGACCTTACCCCACTGTGGATCGCCGACATGGACTTTGCCGTCTGCCCCGAGATCACCGGGGCGTTGCGCAGGCGTATCGACCATCCTATATATGGCTACGCCGTCGCTCCTGACAGCTATTGGGAATCCATATCCCAATGGCTTGATGAACGTCACAATTTCCATGTCACCCGAGAGGAACTGGCTTTTGTCCCCGGTGTGGTGAAAGGGATCGGTTACGCCGTCAACCACTTCTCCCGCAAGGGTGACAAGATAATCATACAGCCCCCTGTCTATCATCCTTTCAAAAGGGTGATAGAGGGTAACGGCCGTGTTGTGCTCCCCAATCCCCTTGTGCTCAAGGAGGATGGCAACTATGAGATGAATCTTGAGGAGCTGGAGGCTCTTGTAAAAGAGCATCGGCCCGCCATGATGATACTCTGCAATCCCCATAATCCTGTGGGCATACAATGGTCGCGTGAGACCTTGGCGGAGGTTGGCCGCATATGTCGCGAAGGGGGAGTGGTCTGTGTCTCCGACGAGATCCACGGTGATCTTGTCCTCCACGGCAATCCCCATTATCCTTTCGCCGCCTGCGGTGAGGACTGCGAGGCTGTGGCCGTCACTTTCGGTGCGCCATCGAAGACCTTCAACATCCCCGGCCTGGTGTCTTCATGGTGTGTGATCAAGAATCCGGATCTGCGCAAGGATTTCTACGAATGGCTGGAGGTGAACGAGTTCTCCACTCCGACATTTGTCTCCACACTCGGCACTGAGGCTGCCTACCGCAACGGAGGCCGGTGGCTTTCGGAGGCTATGGCATATATAGAGGAGAACATACGCCTTGTGAGGGAGTTTCTCAAAGAGAGAGTGCCGCAGGTCGGTATGATCGAGCCGCAGGCCTCCTTCCTGGTGTGGATGGACTTCCGCCGTCTCGGCCTGTCGCATGACGAGCTTGTCGACCTCGTGGTCAACCGCGCGCGACTTGCCCTCAACGACGGGGAGATGTTTGGCGCGGAGGGTCACGGATTCATGCGTGTCAATGTTGCCACACCCCGCGCCTGTCTCCTGAAAGCCCTTGGTCGACTGGAGACGGCCGTAAACAGTTTGTGAGAATATAATATTATTATCTGCCGTGGATTACAGGATATTTCCCCCGGAAGAACTTATAGAGGAGGGAGCAGCCAGCCTCCCCCTGTCTAAATCGATATTAAACCGCCGACTTGTGCTGACGGCATTGACTCCCGGCGCGGAGCTTCCCGCGCCGAAAGGGGAGGAATGCCTCGATATTGCCGTGATGCGTTCTGCCATCACGGCGATTACCTCTTCCCGTGAGGGGGAGACGTTGGAGATCAACGCCGGTGAATCAGGGACAGCCCTGCGGTTTTTATGCGCTCTATGTGCCTCCCGTCTGGGAGCGGAGACGGTCCTGACCGGCGAACCGGGACTGTTGCGCCGTCCTGTAGGGGAGCTTGTCGATGCCTTGCGGAAATGCGGAGCGACCATAGAGTATCTCGGTGAAGAGGGTTTCGCCCCGTTGCGGATAGTCGGCGGACAGCTCGAAGGGGGAGAGGTGGAGGTAGATGCCACAGTCTCCTCCCAGTTTGTCTCGGCCCTGATGATGGTCGCCCCCCTGATGAATGACGGCCTGCGGATAAAACTCTCCGGCGAACCTGCCTCATTGCCTTACATAAAGATGACCGCCGGGATGATGCGTCGCCGTGGTGTGGAGGTAGAGCTTTCCCCGTTGGCCGTGACCGTCTCCAAAGGAAATTATTGTGAAGCTGCTGATGATGACGAAGCAGACTGGTCGGCTGCAGCTTTCTGGTATGAGGTTGTGGCGTTGACCGCCGGATGGATCACGTTGCGTGGAGAATCAGCCCCGTTGCTTCTTCCGGCAGACTCTCTGCAGGGAGACGCTGTTGCCGCCCGCTTCTTTGAATGCCTCGGAGTCCTGACCGGCGAGCCTGACGAAGAAGACTCCAAGGACAAACAAGATGAGAACGGTCTGGCTCTGTCCCCGTCGCCGGAAGTTTTCGGCCGTCTTGATCTCGACCTCAATGATTATCCCGATCTTGCCCCGGCGTTGACCGTCACCTGCTGCATGTTGGGCGTGCCTTTCAAGTTTGTCGGGCTGAAAGCCCTTTCCATAAAGGAGACAGACCGCCTGCAGGCTCTTGTGGAAGAGATGGACAAAGTCGGCTGCAATGTCGAGAAGATAAGGGATTCCGGCCTCGAATGGGAGGGCAAGCGCCATCCGATAGCCGCACTGCCGGAGTTTGATACCCGTGGTGACCACCGCTTGGCAATGGCTTTCGCCCCCGTGGCCGCCTATATCCCCGGAATCGTCGTCAAGGACGCGGATTGCGTGGCAAAGTCCTATCCGGGCTATTGGGATGCTCTGCGTTCCTTCGGTTTCCTGACGCTCGATCCCTCCGCTCCTCTGCCCGCAAACGATGAGGATAGCAAATAAAAAGAAGACAGTTAGCCCTATGATAGATAACTTATGATAGAGCCCTATGATAGATAAAACTGATGATAGCCTTTTGAATAGATGACAGTCTTTCTTATAATATTGGCCGCGCTTGTCGGGGTAGGGCTTCCGCTCTATATCCTCCATCGTGCCGACGAGCGTCGTTCTGTAAAAGAATCACCCCGACCGTCGGATGATGACTCGGCCGTTCAGTCCGGTGCCCGAGCGATGCGAGGGGATGAGGACCGGGAGGTCTGCTGCGGGCTTCATATGACCTGTGAGAAAGACTCGCTGTTGGCCGATGTTAGCGGTACAATCGAATATTTCGATGACGAAGAGCTTGACCGCTTCGCCGGACGGGCGGCTGACAGCTACACTCCACAGGAAACAGATGAGTTTCGCGATGTGCTGCTGACCCTGTTGCCGACCGATATAGCCCCTTGGGCGCGTTCCATACAGCTGCGAGGGATCACTCTCCCCCCCGAGATACGCGAAGAACTGCTCATGATAGTGGCCGAGGCCCGAGAAAGCCGTCAGAATAATGACATAGAACACTTAACTTAAACGGTCGGCTGTCTGTTATTACTGACAGCCACTCCTTATAATTGCCTGCCAATTGTTTGAATACCAGTTTTTCATAAATGCCTTGATAGGGGTATTGCTGATCTCCGCCGCTGCCGCGATGATCGGTACATACATCGTGACCCGTCGTCTGGTGGCTATTTCAGGCGGGATAACCCATGCTTGTTTCGGAGGTCTCGGCCTGGGTTGCTTCCTCGGAGTCAATCCTATGGTGCCTGCGGGAATCTTTGCCGTGGCCTCCGCCCTCGGTGTAGAATGGCTTTCGGCCCGTCATCGGGTCAGGGAAGACTCCGCGATCGCGGTGGTGTGGGCGGTCGGAATGGCCATCGGTGTGGTCTTCGTGTTCCTAACTCCCGGTTTTGTCCCCGAACTTAACACTTTCCTTTTCGGAAACATACTGACTATCTCTACAGAAGACTTGTGGGCATTCGCCCTCTATCTGCTGCTGCTCGCATGTTTTTTCAGATGGAAATACCGTCAGATACTGGCATGCGCTTTCGATCCCGATTTCGCGCGCGTGAGCCATCTCCCCGTACGTTTCGTCAATACGGCAATGATTGTCATGGTTGCCCTGTGTATAGTTCTGACGATACGTCTAGTAGGAATAATGTTGCTTATGTCTATGATATCGTTGCCCCAGCTGACCGCCGAGGTCTTCGCGCGGCGATTCTCCGGGATGATGGGGCTGTCGGTGGTGATATCTGTCGCGAGCTGTGTTGCCGGGTTGTTTCTTGCGACGGTGATAGATGTCCCCTGTTCGGCATTGATCGTCATGGTCATGGCGGTAGTCTTCGCCGTCGCTAAGGTTGCCGGCAGCATAAGACGTTGATTGTTGTGGAATGATACGCCTGGGAATAAAGATAGCGATTGTGACGATCTCGGCTCTGCTTGTCGTGGAACTGGGAATGATGGCCTACGACCGCTGGTTCGCCGAGGGGGCTGTTCCCGACCGGGGAAAATACCCCTTGCGCGGCATTGACATCTCCCATCACAACGGCGATATAGATTTCTCAAAAGTGGCCGGAAAGGAGGCTGATGTGGCCTTTGTGTATGTCAAGGCGACAGAAGGCACCGACTTCATCGATCCGGCTTTCGTCAGTAATGCCCGAAAATCCATGACTGCAGGCATTCCCACCGGCGCATACCATTTCTTCCGCTACGACACTGACGGGGAGCTGCAGGCTCTCAACTTCATCAGCTCCATTAGAGGACGCGGTTTCAGCCTCCCTCCGGCCATAGATGTCGAGGACTGGGGGAATCCCGACGGTCATACCACTGCCTTGATTGTCGAGCGTCTGCGTACAATGACAGGCTGTCTTCTCAAAGAAGGCTACATGCCCGTCATCTACACCAACCTTGACGGCTATCATCGTCTGATAAAGGGGAATTTCGATGATCTTCCTCTATGGATCTCCTCATTCTCTGATCCTCCCATCGACTCCGATCCCGACAATCTCCGATGGGACATATGGCAATACTCCCATCGCGGCGACATTCCCGGTGTCCCATCCTCTACCGATCTCAATGTCCTCAACCCCTCCTCCGCTTTCACCCTCCCTCTTCCGTCTTCACCCTGAGTTCTCCCCTCCTTGGCTTTTCCTCTCTCCCCTGAAATAAGATTACCCGATGTTTATGGAAATACGAGGCTTGGTTTTGGTGCGGTGAGAGGGCGTAAGCCCGATGATTAGCCGTCCTATTTCCCCTATTGCAAACGATAAAACAAGCTCATATGGCAAACAAGACATACAAAGGCGCCAAGCCCGGCGCAGAAAGAACCCGTTTCAGTCCTGATTTCATTCAGAATTTCATCGTCAACGACCCGGCCGGATTGCTCGACTTCCTGTACACGGCCATGCCCGACAGGAAGAAAACCGCTGTCAAGACCTTGCTCAAATATCGTCAGGTGATGGTCGACGGAGAGGTCACCACCCAGTTTGACCGGCCGCTGTCTCCCGGAATGAAAGTCAGCGTCAACCATACCCGGCCGTTTGTTGTCTTTTACAACCGCCGGATGAAGCTTGTATATGAGGATGACGACATAATTGTGGTGAACAAAGGATACGGTCTCCTTTCGATGGGCAACGACAAGATAAAGGAGGGGACCGCCTACTCCATCCTCCGCGAATACCTCAAGACGAAAGATCCCCGAAACAAGCTCTTCATAGTCCACCGCCTCGACCAGCATACCTCAGGCCTGATGGTCTTCGCCAAGTCGATAGATGCGAAGGAAAGACTTCAACACAATTGGAACAACATGGTTCTCCGCCGCCAGTATGTCTGCGTCGTCGAGGGAAAAGTGACGACTCCACAAGGTGAGGTCCGGGGATTGCTTGCAGAGAACGCCCAACATATGGTCTATGTCACCGACGATCCCAAAATCGGCAAACCTGCCTTGACACGTTACACCACCATCCGTACCGCCAACGGCTACTCCCTTCTGGAGGTCGAGTTGGAGACCGGTCGCAAGAACCAGATCCGCGTCCACATGAAAGAACTCGGCCATCCTATAGCCGGAGACCGCAAGTATGGGGCGAAGTCATCTCCGATCAGCCGTCTTGCTCTCCACGCGATGACTTTGCGTTTCGTCCATCCGATGACGAAAAAACTGATGGACTTCTCGACCCCCGTCCCCGCCTCTTTCCAATCGATGGTAAAATGAACTACGAGGGGATGACATCTGTCATCCCCTCGTAGTTCATTGATATAAGTTTATTGATTAACGGCTGTCAGCGCGTCATCGTATGATTACTTTGGATACTTTTCCGCCCTGTTTCATGATGTATATTCCTTCTGACGGATTGTCAACTTTCATTCCCTGCAGGTTGTAATAGACAGCCTTGGCATTGTCGTTGTCTGTCTGAATCATTTCAAGGCCACTTGTGCCCCCTCCGTCGCGTAGGGTTACTTTTGTTACGGTGGCTGCCATTCCGCTTACCGACAGTCCCTCCTGTTTGAGCAGGTTTGCGTCTTCGTCAGACAAAGTGTAGGTGACTTCCCGGGTCGACGCGTCAAGCGATGTGTCGCCGTTGTTTGCCGGCAGGGAAGTTCCAGTAGCAGTCTCTATGCGAAGGGTTCCTGAACCTTTTCCGGCGTTGCGGGTGACTTCGACGGCAAGAATGTCATTCTTTTTCACATCTGCGAACTTTGATGCGTCCACCGTGACCTTGTTAGCCCATTTTCCGCAGTTTACATTACCTGTCCATAGAGTATGAACTCCTTCAGGATCAGGCTCATCCTCGATCGGTTCTCCGACAGTCATGGTCAGTTTGGTGATGGTAATGTCGGCTCCTTTTACGCGGAGTCCGTTATCCTGTAGAAGAGCCATGTCGGCATTGGTCAGGACATATGTCAGTTTGGTCACGCCCGGCTGTATGCACCCGTAGCTGTCGAGCTGCGGGGCAGTCCCGTTGCAGGATAATTTTGCGTAGTTGATGTCGTTTAGTTCTATGTTGCCATAATCGGCTCCCTCGTTGACGGTAAGGTAGACAGACAGGATGTCTCCCCCTTTCATCCCCTCGAATTCCGAGGCTGCGACTGTTATGTCGTTTTTCCATGTCCCGGTGTCAGTCGAACCTGTCCATATTATGGATTCATCCGAGGGGTCAGGATTTGGGTCGGGATCAGGGTCGGGGGTGGGATCAGGGTCGGGAGTTCCACCTTCGCCAAGAACGATGCGGGTGATCGTCACATTTTTCCCTTTGACTTGAAGGCCTGATTTCTTCAGGCCGGCGATGTCGGTCTCTTCGGTGACTGTCGCTGTTGTCTCTGTTGCCGTAGTGGCGAAGTTGCCATCTTTCTTGGCATTGGTCTTGGTCGCGTCACAGGCCATTTTTGTTGTGCCGTAACATAGTTGCACTGTGCCGTAGTTCTCATTTGAGCCCACAGAGAAAGTCACCGTGATTTTCTCTCCTGCCGCAATGTCGGCAAACTGGCCTGCCTTCACTTTCAGCGGGGTGGTCCTGAAGTTTGCCAATTCATACGATCCCTCATAGATGACCTTGGCGTTGTCTGCCTGTGATTCCTGGGCATGTGCTGATGGTATTAGAAACGTTGCGACAGCTAGGATCGCTGAAAAGATTTTTTTCATAAGTGGATAATGTTTAAGTAAGGAAACTGGTTTACGGTGGCAAAATTAGATATAAAAACGAATCTTCATTGTTCTGATTTTTGCTAAACTTGTTTCATCTGTTTATCATATCCAATTATGCAAAAAACAGAACATCAATCCCTGTGACATAAATCAAACTTGTTGAATTGTAGATGGTTGGTATACTGCGGCGATTTGATTTTATTGTTCTTAAATTGATTGTCCGGGATTTTTCAGAGTCGATATGTAGCCGAAAAAGCCTCGCATAGATCGTGTAAGGGAAAAAATCATTACATTTGCGATGTCAAAATAACCCACCTCAGCTATGTCTTGAAAAATGTTATCTGCACATGTATGATATTATAACCGAGATACCTCCTCTTCCGGAGGAAGATTGTTTTTATATTGTCAGCCGGGTAAAGGATCGGTTTGATTATCCCGTCCATACCCATGACATGTTTGAGATGAACTTCCTCTCCGGATGTCGCGGTGCGTTGAGAATAGTCGGCGATTCGGTTGAGGAATTAGGGAACTATGACCTTGTGTTTATTGGCCACGGGATTCCACATGGTTGGCAACAACACAATTGCCGCTCCGAGGTGATACGTGAGATTACGATGCAGTTTCCCATGGAGCTGTTTGGCGAATACATGCGTCATCGGTCGCCGTTTGTCCCTATCGACGAGTTACTGGCTCATTCCGCCTATGGAGTGGCGTTCGGTACGGAGACAACGATGAGGGTTTATCAGACGCTCCATTCCTTGACTGCGACGGAAGATTATTTTGACCGTTTTGTTAGATTCCTCACTGTGCTTAGGATCCTCGCCGAGGGGAGGGATTACAGGCTTTTGTCATTATCCTTTCCTGCCAAGGGAGAGATCGCATCTCAGGAGGAACGTCGGATAACCAAGGTGGAGGCATATATAAAGGAAAACTACAGTCGCCCGATCAGACTGGAGGATTTGTCGTCGTTGGTGGGAATGACCACTTCCTCTTTTGCCCGGTTTTTCAAGTTGCGTACCGGGAAGTCGACCGGTGAATTCATCACAGAGACAAGAGTCGCGGTCGCCTGCCATCAGCTGTTTTTCACGGACAAGTCCGTTTCGGAAATCGGATTCTCCTGCGGCTTCAACAATCTTAGTCATTTTTGCCGCCGCTTCCGTGAATATCGGGGAATGTCTCCGACTGAATTCCGCGAGATGTTCAAGCATCGGAAGTTCACCCGGGAGCATGTTGATGAGTTGCCGCATCTGTAGTTTGGCGCGAATTCCTTGTGAAATCCATGGATTGCTCACCGTAAGGTTCGAAATATGGAAACCTTGGAGCTTCAAAAACAGGTGTTTTGATAGATAACACATTGATAAGCAATGTGTTGAGGTTGTTTAGACAGATCGCTGTAGACCTTGCGGAAAAATCGCTGTGGCGTAGTATGGGCGCGGATCGGGAATTTTGACCGCATGATTGAGGCTCCGTTGACTTTGTTGTAAAAAATTATTATATTTGCAGGTATTTTTTGTTTTTTCGGCGCGGTGGTGAAATTCATCCTATGCCGAAACTTTCATTGGTATATGACAAATAAAATTCAGTGGCTTGTCGATGGTGATGTTTCGCTTCCCGCATTTGATTCCATCCCTGATCTCGATTTGGATTTTGTCGGGAGATGGCTCGATAGGGTAGGGGAGAACCATGGCCGGATGATCGGCGAGCTTAGCTACATGTTTTGCGATGACGAGAAGATCCTTCATGTCAACCGGGAGTTTCTTCAGCATGACTATTATACCGACATCATCACTTTCGATTATTGCCGTGGTAAGTTGCTGCGGGGAGACATGGTGATATCTGTCGATACTGTGGCGACCAACGCCGAAGCTGTCGGTGCGACTTTCGACCGTGAGCTTCTCAGGGTTATTGTCCACGGGCTGTTGCATCTTTGCGGTATAAACGACAAAGGTCCCGGTGAACGTGAGATCATGGAGTCGCACGAGGATTCCGCCTTGGCGTTGCTTGATGACATGATGACGCAGGAGAAAGGAAAGGAGGCGGAGTCATGATTTTCGATTTTGATGTGATCGTGGTCGGCGCGGGGCATGCCGGCTGCGAGGCCGCTTCCGCTTCCGCACGGCTTGGTGCTGAGACCTTGCTGATCACGATTGATCTTAACAAGATTGCGCAGATGAGCTGCAATCCCGCCGTGGGCGGTATTGCCAAGGGACAGATTGTGCGTGAAATAGACGCTTTGGGCGGTCAGATGGGTATTGTGACAGACAAGTCCTCGATACAGTTTCGTATACTCAACCGCTCGAAGGGGCCGGCGATGTGGAGTCCCCGCGCACAATGTGACCGCATGAGATTCTCTGCCGAATGGCGGCATATCCTTGAGAATACAGACCACTTGTCTTTGTGGCAGGATGATGTCAAGGAGTTGATTGTCGACACCGGCGAGGATGGGAAAAGCTTTGTAAAGGGGGTTGTCACCAATCTTGGCGTGACTTTCCGGGCTAAGGCTGTAGTGCTTGCGAACGGCACATTCCTGAACGGCCTGATGCATATCGGGCGCACACAAATACCTGGCGGCCGCACAGCCGAGCCTGCGAGTACAGGGCTTTCCGGCCAGTTGCGCAACCTTGGATTCAAGGTCGACCGGATGAAGACCGGCACCCCCGTCCGTATCGATGGACGCTCCGTCAAATGGGAGCATACCGTCGCGCAGCCTCTTGAAGATGACTTTCATCGGTTCTCTTATCTCACTGATGTCAGACGCGATCTTGGACGGCGCGAGTGCATGATGGTATACACCAATGAAAAGACCCATGAGGTGCTTCGCCGAGGGCTGCCTGATTCCCCTCTTTACAATGGCCAGATACAAAGTATCGGTCCGCGTTATTGCCCCTCCATAGAGACGAAGATCGTGACCTTCCCTGACAAGACAGAGCATCAGTTGTTTCTTGAGCCGGAAGGAGAGACCACGACAGAATTCTATCTCAACGGTTTTTCCTCCTCTCTCCCGATCGACATCCAGCTTGAGGCATTGCAGACCATCCCGGCTTTTGAGGAGGTGAGGATCCTCCGTCCCGGATATGCGATCGAATATGACTTCTTCGACCCGACCCAGCTGCGTCATACCCTGGAGACAAAGATTGTCGCCGGATTGTTCTTCGCAGGGCAGATCAATGGCACCACCGGCTATGAGGAGGCTGCGGGCCAGGGACTGCTTGCGGGGATAAATGCGGCGAAAAAAGCACTCGGTGGGGAGGAGTTCACTCTTGCCCGTGATGAGGCTTATATCGGTGTTCTTGTCGATGACCTGGTGACAAAAGGGGTCGATGAGCCTTACCGAATGTTTACCTCCAGAGCAGAATACCGTATTCTTCTGCGTCAGGATGACGCTGATATGCGCCTTACCGGGCGGTCTCATTCGATAGGACTCGCTGATGACCGCAGGATGGCTCTTGCTGATGAGAAACGTCGTCTACGTGATTCCCTGATTGAGTTCATCGAGAATTTTTCTGTGAAGCCATCGATCATGAATGAAGCGATCGCGTCACTTTCACCCGAACGTCTGTCAGAACTTGGCTGTCCGATGGAGAATGTGGAGTTTCCCCATCCCAATGGTTTCCCTCTGGCTCCTCTGAAAGAGGGGTGCAAGCTCGTCTCTCTTTTGTTGCGCCCGGCATTGAGTCTTGAATTGCTTGCCGCCGTTATCGCGCCTCTTTCCCGCGAGCTTGACGCTCTTCCGGCTGACCGCCGTGAGGAGATCATGGAGGCGGTGGAGGTGCTGGTAAAATATGGCGGTTACATCCGGCGCGAGGCACAGCTGGCCGAGAAACTGAAGCGTCTTGAGGCGGTTCCGCTGGGCGACCGTTTTGACTATGGTTCTTTGGCCTCCTTGTCGATTGAAGCCCGTCAGAAACTTTCCCGCATCCGCCCGGAGAATGTCGGACAGGCATCCCGCATTCCGGGTGTCTCCCCGGCGGATATAAACATCCTCTTGCTGCTTTCAGGCAGATGAGAAAAAGAGTTGTTCCACGTGGAACAACCGCAATCTCCCTCCCGTCAATAAATTACCCCGAATTACATAAACTTCCAATAATTTTCAAACGATGGAATACATCAAATCAAGAATCCGTGATGTCTATGATTTCCCGACCAAGGGGATCGTCTTCAAAGACCTCACCACAGTGTTCAAGGATCCCCGCGCTCTCCACATAATCGGGTGGGATCTCTCTCAGCTCTACCGCGACAAGGGTGTGACCAAGGTTGTCGGAATAGAGTCGCGCGGCTTTATCGGAGGTTCGATCCTCGCCTTTGAACTCGGTGCCGGGTTTGTGCCGGTCCGCAAGCCGGGCAAGCTCCCCGCCGATACCCTCCAGATGTCATACAAAAAGGAATATGGCACTGACATCATCGAGATCCATCGCGACGCTATCACCGAGGATGACGTTGTCGTCCTCCATGATGATGTCCTCGCGACCGGAGGCACAATGGCCGCCGCATATGAACTCGTGAAGTCTATGAATCCGAAAAAGATCTATATCAATTTCATCATTGAGCTTTCTGCGCTCAACGGACGCGCCAATCTCCCCGCAGACGCGGATGTCACCTCCCTGATCACCTACTGATGACTCCACGGAGTCATTTCGATTCCACGGAAAGCGGTTCGCTCCGCTCTCCGATGGGTGTCCCTCGCAGATTTTTCTGATGGGATAAAATCTCTCACGGATTACACGGATTACGCAGATTTTGCGGATAGGATAAAATCTCTCGCAGATTACGCGGATTACGCAGATTTTTCTGATGGGATAAAAACTCTCGCAGATTACACGGATTACACAGATGCCATCCGGATGGCTAATCTGTGTAATCCGTGTAATCTGCGAGAGCTTTTTGATCATAGTCTGCGAAAGCTTTTATGATCATAATCTGTGAGAGGGTTTTTCCTGTCAGGAGAGAAATTCGGAGGAGTTTTTCATTGTATGCTTGGCCTTCATCAATCACGCGTGAGAATGAGAAGATGATCCTCGGAGACCAACTTTACGGCATGGTTTTTGTTATAAGTTGTAGGAAAAAAGTCAAAAGAACATATGGACAAAATTCTAAAGAAGATGGCCCTTGAGTACCATCGCAATCCCCGTCCCGGGAAGCTCGAGGTGGTGCCTACCAAGCCTTACAATTCTCCCGGCGATCTGTCGCTGGCATATTCACCGGGGGTGGCATATCCGTGCCTTGAAATCAAGGATGATTCCTCGAAAGCATATGAATACACCAACCGTGGCAACCTCGTAGCCGTGATATCAAACGGTACGGCTGTCCTCGGGCTTGGTGACATAGGAGCCGAGGCAGGAAAACCGGTAATGGAAGGAAAGGCTCTTCTGTTCAAGATTTTCGCCGGACTCGACTGCTTCGACCTGGAGGTTGATGAGAAAGATCCCGCCAAATTCATCGAGATCGTGAAGGCGCTCGCCCCGACATTCGGCGGGATAAACCTCGAGGACATAAAAGCCCCGGAGTGCTTTGAGATCGAAACTCGCCTGAAGGAGGAGCTCGACATACCTGTCATGCACGACGACCAGCACGGCACCGCCATCATTTCTGCTGCCGCCCTGCTCAACGCATTGGAGATCCAGGGCAAGGATATCCGCGATATCAAGATGGTTGTCAATGGAGCCGGTGCGGCCGCTATCTCCTGTACCCGTCTTTACAACGCGCTTGGTGTACGTCGCGACAACATCATCATGGTCGATTCCAAGGGTGTCATCCGCAAGGAGCGCCCCGGACTCAATTCCCAGAAGAAAGAGTTCGCCACAGACAGTCCCGATGTGTTCACCCTCGAGGACGCGATGGCCGGAGCCGATCTGTTCCTCGGTTTGTCGGTCAAGGATGTCGTGACCCCGGAAATGATAAAGTCGATGAACGAGCGGCCCATCGTATTCGCACTCGCCAATCCCGACCCTGAGATTGACCGCGACCTCGCGATGGCTTCGCGCGATGACCTGATCTTCGCCACAGGCCGTTCAGACTATCCCAACCAGATCAACAACGTGCTTGGTTTCCCCTACATATTCCGTGGGGCGCTTGACTGCGGCGCGACATCCATCAACGAGGCCATGAAACTCGCCGCTGCCAAAGCTATCGCCTCCCTGGCCCACCAGCCTGTCCCGGATTCGATCAAAGAGGCTTACTCCGACGAAGACTTGACGTTTGGACGCAATTACATCCTTCCTAAGTCGATGGATCCGCGACTGCTGATGGTCGTGCCTCCCGCCGTTGCCAAGGCCGCTATGGACTCCAAAATAGCCCGTAAGCCTATCCTCGATTTTGACGCCTATGTCGAAAGCCTGCGTCATCTTGGAGAAAACTGCGCCGACGGCGTATGTTACCCCGTGCTGCTCAACACTCCCGAGATCTTCTCCAAACTCGCCGCGCGGCTGGGTTATCCCCTCGACCATTTCACAAACTGATCCTTTGGTAAACAAGATCATTGAGACCCCTGTCTTTTGGAAAGGAGCGGTTACGCTTCTCCAAAAAACAGGGTCTTTTGTAATTATTTGATAGTTAGTGATTTATGTAATATAAATCAGAGATTGCCGAAGTAGGAGGGCGATAACCCCTCGCTTTGCTCGGGTACACAACAGGCTGTCCTGTGTCCGAGCGAAGCGAGGGTCAAGAAGGTAAAAATAAGGGGAAGAGGATAAGAGCCGGCTTGTCAGTTGCGGCGGGTCTGCCAGCGGGTTACCAGATAGGCGGTGGCGGTGTAGACGAGGGTCAGGCCCCAGAGCCAGAACCAGGGGCGCGACACAAGGCCGAGGGTGGCGTTGTTGGAGTTGATGCGGACAAAGCCTTCCAGCCCCCATGTCGCCGGGACGATGTCGCCGAGCCATGAGAGGAACGGGGTCATAGCGTAGCGTGGCCAGGTAAGGCCCGACAGGAACAGGAACGCCACGGAGGTGAAGACGACGATGATGAACGCCGACTCGCGTTCGGTGGCCATGATGTTTAGGGTTTGTCCGAGCATCGCGCTTGCAAGCAACATCGGCAGTATGAAGAGGATGTAGTCGATCACAGCTCCCTCGTGGGGATAATGGAAGAAATGCAGGACGTAGTGGAGGATGTAGATCGACAGCGGTATGTAGATTATCGTGTAGCAGAGGGTGCGCCCGAAAATCTGGGCAGACGGTGACATGCTGTCGCCTGTCACGGGGAGCGAGCCTTTAAGCCGACGGCGTTGCTCGGCACGGGTTCCTCCCAGCAGAACGATTCCGAGGATCATGCTCTGTTGCAGGATCAGCACGACGATGCCGGGGATGATGAAAGAGGCGAATCCCTGCTGGGTGTCTCCCATCGGGAAGCCGAAGCTGGATATGCCGGATGGCTCACCTGTCGACGGCATGCCGAGGTCATCGAGTGTCATCTGGCGCAACTGCGCGCCTGTGGCGATCTGCAGATCGGCGATGGCACTGGTGAATGTCCTGTAACGCAACAACAGGGTCATGTCGCTGTAAAACTGGATCTGCGGTTGCTCGGCGCGGCCGAGGTCCTCGGTGTAGTCGGAGGGGATCTCAATGACAGCGAAGCATTTTTTATCGGCCATCCACTCCTTTGCCTCCTGGAGATTGGCCGCATAGCCGCAGATTTTAATCGCTTCTGTCGCGTCTGCGTGGCGGATAAATTCACGACTCATGGCCGTACGGGAATTGTCGACGACAGCCACAGGCATGTCGCGTGTAACCTCCGGATTGTATATCAGGGAGTATATGATAGGATAGACGATCGGCAGGAAGAAAAAGAACAGGATCACGCCGACATCGGAGAACACCAGCGACATCTCGTGCCTGAAAATCCTCGCGGTCTCAAGCAGCCATTCTTTCGTGTCTATGACAAAACCTTTCAGCATCGCTAATCAATTAATGGGGTCACCGTTTATGAATCATCACGGCACATACACGGGCTTGCGCAGGGCGCGTTTCATCATCGGAGCCGCGAGAGTCGCCACCATCGGGAACACCAGCAGCGCGACGAAGTAGTACCGGGAATAATACACCGCCCAGCCGTCAAGGGCAATGTCGCCGTAAATCAGGAAATACCATCTTACGGGCAGTATGTATGAGAAGATGGCCATCCCGCCATACATCGCCTCAACAGGGAAAGAGAAGGCCGCCAGAGAGAACGCCAGGATTCCCGTCAGCGAACATATCGACAGGGCCAGGCGTGGATTGGGGAATATAGAGCAGATAAGTACCGCGAACCCCTGGCTGGCTATGACGAAAAGCAGCATCCCGACGGTCATCCACAGTTCGCTGCCATTCATCGGGAAATGGTTCCAGTGGTAAAGCAACGAATTGATGCCCAATCCTATCACCGTGAATATCACAGTCTGCGGCAGCAGCTTGCCTATCAAGGCTGTCCCGATCCTGCCGTTGGCGGCTGACAGCCATAGGGGAGAGGTGCCGGTTTTGATCTCCTGGGTTATGGCGAATGCCGCCATCAGGAAGACCATCAGCTCGAGCACCCCGTATAGGAATGAGGGGGATAGATAATATGAATAGTTGAGCCAGGGGTTGTGGAGAGGATGGGAGTTGACGGTTATGGGTTGCAGGACAACTCCGGCAAGTGCTTCCGGCGCGCCTTTTTCAAGCAGCTCGGTCTGGACCAGTCCGCCGGCGGCCGTGACCCCCATTGTCTTGAAGCCTTTGAACATCAACGATCCCGGCACATAGATCGAGAGGTTGAAATAATAGGTCAGTTGGGGATCGCGGCCCGACACGGCATCGCGCTCGAAATCTTCCGGAATCATGAAGAATCCCATTATCTCCCCTTTCTGTACAGCCTCTATCGCCTCATGATAGTCGATGGGAGAGGAAACGACATCGATCAGTTCCATAGCATCGAGCGAACGGGTCAGCCGCCGCGACATCTGGGAATGGTCGAGGTCTACCACTCCGGCAGGCACTTTCAGCGGAAGCCCCTTGTCGAGCATTCCGATGAAAAAGAGGGCCATCATCACCGGCACGACCACGATTCCCACCAGGTAGATCGGGCGGGAAGTGAGCCGTCGGAGTTCGCGACGTATGACATTTAACAGACCGGGTGTCATTGTAAAACGGAGTTTTTTAATCCTTGAGTATCACTGTCATTCCTGGACGGAGGTCAGGAATATCCTGTTCGGGACGTGCCTTGATCTCGAAAGTCTTGGAGTCCCAGTCGCCGGTGGTCTTTGTGGCGTGCCAGGTGGCATAGGATCCCAGATCGCGGATGTAATAGATCTTCACCTGAGCGTCTTTGTCGAGGGCCGGAATCCTGACTGTGATCTCCTTGCCCATCGTGAGGTCTTTGAGTTTGTCCTCCCTGACATTGAAGGTGACCCACTTGTCATCGACGCGCAATACATTCATGATAGGCGCGCCCAAAGCGACAAGTTCGCCGACATGAGGGAATATGACATCAACCTGTCCGTCACATGGGGCGGTCAGGTACTGGTCTTCCAGCACCGACTCTACCTCGGCCACACCACCCTTGGCCACATTGACCATGGCTGCTGCCTGGGTCTTGTCCTCGCTCTGTGGTCCCTGCTTGGCCAGCTCATACTGGCTTTTCGCGGCGGCGGCTCCGGCTACAGCAGCGTCATATGCGGCCTTTGCCTCGTCGCGCTTCTGCTCCGACATCACCCCTTCGGCAAACAGGTTCTGCATGCGGTCATAGGTCTTCTTGGTGATACCCACAGCCGCTTCCGCCTGCTGCCACACCTGGTAGGCGCTCTGGATGATCTGCGACCGGGTGCCGGAGTCTACCTTCTTGTCAACCGCCTGCGCGGCTGTCTCCATGGCGCGGGCCTGCTGGAGCTTCGCCTCGGCCAGAGAGGAATGGATATGTACCAGGGTGTCACCCTTGCGGACCATGTCTCCCTCCCGGACGAAAAACTCGACCACTCGGCCGGGAAGTTTCCCGGAAACTCTTACGGAGGTCGCCTCCGCCTGCCCCTGAAGGATTTCAGGTGGCTTGTTGATAAACAGGAACCCTATTATGGCGAGGGCCGCGATTACAAAAACCACTCCTCCGAGGGCGACTATCAGTTTGCGGTTCTCTCTTTTCTCTTCGTTGGACTGCATGGCAAATCAATATTGAGAGTTCAGTTATTCATGTTTCATTATCATATGGCCGATATGCAAGAGTCGGTCAATAGTTCAGACGGCCAAGGGCCTTGGAGAGGTAAACGTCGCAGAGCTGCACGTCAACCTTCGCGTCTATCTTCTCGGAGTTGGCCTTCAGCCATGCCGTCTGGGCTGTCATGACATCGGTGGTGGTCATCACCCCCTCGCGGAATCCAAGTTCGGCGGTGCGCAGATTCTCCTCCGCTTTCTCGAGATTGGTGCATGTCATCGTGTAGGTTTTCAGCGACTCCTGCGCCTTGTAGGCGGCCTGGCTGACCTGCAGATCAACCATCTCGCGGGCGTTCTGGAGCTGCAGGGCCGATACCACGGCGTTGCTCTTCGATGCTTTGTAGGCGTAATAATTACCGCCCCAGTGCCAGATCGGGATCGTGACCATCACTCCGACGGAGAATGCCCCGTCAAAACGTTTCTTGAAGCCGTCAAACATGTTGGGATTCGAGAATGAATATGATCCTATCAAGGCCACGTTGGGGAGCATGGCCGCGCGGGCCACATTGGCCTCCTGCTCGGCGACTTTGCCGGCCAGCGACAGCGCCGACAGGTCGGGACGGGCGGCGTATACCGCCTCCATGTCATAGCTGTTGGCGATCTCGGCGTGTGGGTCTATCTCCAGGCTCCCCTCATCCTCGACATGCATCTCAGAGTTTACGGGGAGTCCGCAGACCTGTGCCAGGGCCATGCGGCTCAGACTTAGCCCGTTCTCGACCTTGGTCAGATCTACGTTCGCCTGATTGAGCTTGACCTCTACGCTTAGCAGGTCGCTCCGGGTAGCCACCCCCTGCTCGACCATCTTCTGCACGTCAAAGCGGAGTGTGTCAAGGAGATTGACGTAGCTCTTTGCCAGCTCATGCTTTGCTTTCAGGGCAACGACTGTCCAATAGGCTCCGTCGACCGCGTACACGACATTCTGCGCCTCGTTGGCGTAAAGCTTGTCGGCGATCTCCGAGGCAAGCCCGGCGATCTTGTTCATCGCCACGATCTTCCCCCCCATGAACACCGGCTGGGTGAGCGTCACCGCCCCGAAGAAGACATTGTGGATGTCAAACTCCATAGCCTCCTTGGGTATCAGCGCTACCTGTTCAGGGATATATTGCCCGTCGGGGCCCTTTATCGGCTCGCCGGTATATGGATTCTTGACAATGTTGAACTGGTATCCCTGGCTCTGGAGATCGAACGACTTGACCGGCAGCAGCTGGTCGGAGTCGAAGATCGAGATATCCTTTTGATTGTAGAGGTAGCCTCCCGCGAAGTCTATGGCGGGTAGATAGGCCGCGAAAGCCTGCTTCTTCTGGTAGCCGGCCTTGCGTTGCTGCTCACGCTTGACCATCAGCTCCTTGTTGTTTCGCAAAGCAAGGCTGCGGCAACTGTCAAGCGAATAAGTGTCGGCTGAAGCCGTCTGGGCGGCAGTGCCGAAGATCGTGGCCGTAAGAGCCAGTGGCAGCAGACGGCTCGTCAGCCAAGAATATTTTCCGGGTGAAACTCTCATAACCATGCTACAAAATTACGTATTTCAAGAAGCCGAACCAACGTCCCGTTTCCGACAGTTGCCTTATCGGCCAATATTCTGTCAAAAAGGGTAGAAATGTTAAAACATGTCGTGGAGGCATCCCTCGATGTATTAACAACTCTTATATCCAAAGGGTTGCCTTGCGATCTGATAAATTTGAGCGTAAAATGTTTGGCGGGAAGAAAAAAAGTCGTACCTTTGCAGCCGGGTAAGTCCTACACGACCAGCTCCCCCCGAACTCCGTCAGGTCTTGATCGAAGCAGCGGTAGGGGGTTGTAGCGGTGCGATGTAGTCAGCTTACCCTTTTTTTGTGACCTTATGGGAGGGGAAGCCTGGGAGAATCGGCGATTTGGGGAGTCTATGGGGATGGGAGTTATGGGAGTTGTGGGTATGGGAGGTATGGGAATGATGGGAAGACCGGGAGTGATGCAAGGCCAGTACGTTTTGGCGTACTGGCGTAATTTCGGCGTATTTATTTGGTGTGGGGTTGGTGTGGCTTGTGGCGTACTAAAGATGCAGGTCTCCCGGTCCTCCCATAATTCCCATACCTCCCATACTCATAATTCCCAGTCTTCCCATACCCATAACTCTCATTGATTCCCATAACTCCCATTGACTCCGGTCGCCTCAGGTTCCTGACGAGAGGGTCAGCGAGCGGGTCTCGCCCAGCAGGCGGAGGTCCTGAAACATTGGGAGGTAGTTGCGATGGGAGGGGGCAAGCACGACGAAATTCAGTTCCGTCAGCCCTTGCTCGTAATCATAGTTTATATAGAATGTCGACAGGTGGACCGAATGGCGGGCGAAGACCTCACGATAGGGGGTGATGTCGCTGACGATTCCGTGGATGACCATCTTGACGACGCGGTTTTCCTGACCCAGCCGCGCCCGGTTCTCGTAGACCTGGAACGCGATAAGGGTGAGGAGAATCATCGCCGTGGCTATTATAGAGCAGAGATACATCCCGACTCCGACAGCCATCCCTATGGTGGCGGTCATCCAGATCCCGGCGGCTGTGGTCAGTCCCCTGACAGATCCCTTCATATGTATCATCGCCCCTGCGCCGAGAAAACCTATGCCGGTTATGACCTGGGCGGCGATACGCCCGGGATCGCCGTTTTTCAGCCCCAGATAGACCTGCGGGACATATATCGACAGGAGCATCGCCATGCATGCGCCCATCGAGATCAAGGCGAATGTCCTGACCCCGGCGATCTGTCCTTTGCGCTTGCGCTCAAGTCCGACAAGCACCCCCAGCACCATCGCCAGCAACAGCTTGAAGACTGCTCCGGTAAGGTTGACCTCCGGTGAGTTGATCTCGGCTACCATGTATGACAAGAGATTTTCCATAGGGAGCAAATTTAATGATTTTTTTACTCTGCCGAACACCTTGAAAGGGAAATTTGTTGGGTCTTAAGAGATTTTTTCATCTCCGCCGAGGAATATTTACCATTGTTTTTGTAATTTTGCCCCCGCGTTTTGTGCCGTCGCGACGCGACGGCTACATTGTCATATAAAAATCAAAACCGCCGATAATCCGCGCCGCCGGTTTCTAAGCGGCTGCCATACAATACAATATAATCCCTGCCATATGCCGAAAAATCTGGTGATCGTCGAGTCTCCCGCAAAAGCGAAGACAATAGGAAAATTCCTTGGACCCGACTTCAAGGTCATGTCGAGTTACGGTCATATCCGAGACTTGAAGAAGAAGAATTTCAGCATCGATGTGGAGAAGGGCTTCGAGCCGGTCTATGAGATACCGGATGACAAGAAAGCACTTGTGGCTGAGCTGAAGAAAGCGGCCAAGGAGGCCAAGACCGTATGGCTGGCTTCCGATGAGGACCGCGAGGGGGAGGCAATCGCATGGCATCTCTTTGAGGTGCTGAAGCTCAATCCCGCCGACACCCGCCGTATCGTCTTCCATGAGATCACTAAGAACGCCATACTCCACGCCATCGAAAATCCTCGTGACATCGACATAAATCTTGTCGACGCGCAACAGGCGCGCCGCGTCCTCGACCGCATCGTGGGCTTCGAGCTTTCCCCCGTCTTATGGAAAAAGATCAAGCCCGCTCTCTCGGCAGGTCGCGTCCAGTCGGTGGCCGTCAGGCTGATAATGGAGAGGGAGAATGAGATCAAGAACTTCACCCCTGAGGAATATTTCCGTGTGACAGGCCGTTTCCTGTTGCCTGACGGAGAGGGAGTCACCGGCGTGCTGACCACCCGTGTCGGCTCCGCCGCCGAGGCCGAGAAACTGCTTTCGGGCGCGGCCGGCGAGAAATTCGAGGTGACGGCTGTCAATGTCCATCCCGTCAAGAAAGCCCCGGCTCCCCCGTTCACCACCTCCACCCTGCAGCAGGAGGCCGCCCGCAAGCTCGGATTCACCGTCTCCCAGACGATGATGATCGCCCAGAAACTCTATGAGGCCGGACACATCACCTATATGCGTACCGACTCGCTGAACCTCAGTGAGCTTGCCCTCGGTGCCATCAAAGAGGAGATCACCTCAACTATGGGGGCCGAATACCTGAAACTCCGTCATTATCATACCTCCTCGCGAGGCGCGCAGGAGGCCCATGAGGCCATCCGCCCTACATATGTCGATCAGAAGACGATAGATGGGACTCCTCAGGAGAAACGCCTCTACGCGTTGATCTGGAAGCGCGCCGTGGCCTCACAGATGGCCGACGCGGAGATGGAGAAGACAACTGTAGAAATCTCCGCAGCCGGAAGCGGGGCGAAGTTTAATGTAACCGGCGAGGTCGTCCGTTTCGACGGTTTCCTCAAAGTATACATGGAGGGACGCGACGACGACAATGCCGACGAGGCTTCCGACCAAGGGTTGCTCCCCCATTTCCACAAGGGTATGACCCTGACTTTGGAGGAGATGACCGCCACGGAGCGTTTCACCCAGCAGCCGCCGCGCTACACGGAGGCTTCCCTTGTCAAGAAGATGGAGGAACTGGGGATCGGCCGTCCCTCGACATACGCCCCGACCATATCCACCATCCAGCAGCGCGGATATGTGGAGAAAGGGGAGAAGGAGGGTACAGACCGCCCCTATCTTGTTATGACCCTTGCTGATGGCAAGGTCAGCCGTGAGACCCGCAGCGAGACAGTCGGCTCGGAGAAAGGAAAGCTCGTCCCGACAGATGTCGGGGAGGTTGTCAATGAGTTCCTTACCGAATATTTCCCTGATATCCTCGATTACAACTTCACTGCCCAGGTGGAGGAGAAATTCGACAAGATAGCCGAGGGGAAGCTCCCTTGGCACAATGAGATAAAGAGCTTCTACACAGGTTTCCATCCCGGAGTGGACGCGGCGATGAACATGCGCCTCGAACACAAAGTAGGGGAGAGGGTGCTCGGTGTCGACCCCAAGACAGGCAAGCCGGTCTCGGTGAAGATCGGGCGTTATGGGCCGATGATCCAGCTCGGTGACGGCGACGGGGAGGAGAAACCCCAGTTCGCATCCCTGCTTAAGGGGCAGAGCGTCAGCACCATCACTCTCGACGAGGCCCTGAAACTCTTTGAGTTCCCCCGCCATATCGGTGAATATGAGGGGGCCGAACTGACTGTCGCCATAGGGCGTTACGGCCCTTATGTCAAGTATGACGGCAAGTTCATATCTATCCCCAAGGAATATTCCCCGGCTCATCTCACCCTCGACGAGGCTATATCCCTCATAGAGGAGAAACGCCGCGAGGAGGCCAACCGCGTGGTCAAGACCTTCCCGGAGGATGACTCCGTGCAGATCCTCAATGGCCGTTACGGGGTATATATCGCCTGCGGGAAGAACAACTACAAGATACCCAAGACTGTCGCCGATCCTTCGGCTCTTACGTTGGAGGAATGCCGCGAGATAATCGCCGACCAGGACGCGAAACCCAAGCGCCCCTCCCGTCGCAAGAAATGACTTACAATTCATAATTCTTAATTCATAATTCATAATTGGCCATCCGGCAGGAAATTATGAATTATGAATTAAGAATTATGAATTAAGAATTGAGAGATGATAAATTTCACCCCCCTTGGCAAACCGTTTTTCTCCTTGGTCTGGCAGGCTGAGCAGAAAGCGAGAGAAGATGTGGAGCGCAGCCAGAAGGCCACGCTCCGCAGGCTGGTCCGTGCGGGGCTGAAAACCGAGTACGGTCAGGAATGCATGTTTTCCCCCACGGAGCGTTATTCAACTTTCTGCCTGAAAGCGGATGTTTCCTCCTATGAGGATTTCCGCCCGTATGTGGAGAGGATGATAAGAGGGGAGCGCGACATACTTTGGCCGGGGATCTGCCGCCGTTTCGCCCAGTCTTCCGGGACATCCGGCGGAAAAAGCAAATACATCCCTCTGACTGATGCCTCTCTCAATGGTTGCCATTACGCGGGAGCGGCTTATTCCCTTGCCTCGTATCTCCGTCATTACCCCGACAGCAAGGTTTTCGGGGGAAAAAACTTCATCCTCGGAGGCAGTTTCGCCAATGAGATTACCGGGCTTCCGGCGGGGGTGAAGGTAGGGGATCTGTCAGCCTCGCTGATCGACCGCATAAACCCTCTGGTCAATCTCTTCCGTGTCCCTGACAAGAAGACGGCTCTTCTGGAGGATTGGCAGGAGAAGTTGCCTCGACTGGCCGAAGCGGCTGTCAAGTCTGATGTCAGGTCGATATCGGGAGTCCCCTCCTGGTTCCTGACGGTCCTGAAAAAGATACTTGAGATGACCGGCGCGGCCAATATCCATGAGGTTTGGCCTGACCTGGAGGTCTTTTTTCATGGCGGGATTGCTTTCGGCCCTTACCGCGAGCAGTACAGCCGTATAACCGCTCCCGGCAGGATGCGTTATTGGGAGAATTACAATGCCTCTGAGGGCTTTTTCGCCGTGCAGGAGAAACCCGGATCCCCGGAGATGGGGTTGCTGATGAATGCCGGCGTGTTCTACGAGTTCCTTGAGGTTGACGGGTATCCCTATCCGAAACCTGCCTGGGAGGTCGAGGCCGGAAAGGTCTACGAGCTGATCATAACCTCCTACAACGGACTGTGGCGTTACAGGATCGGAGACACGGTCAAAGTCCATTCCGTCAATCCGCTGCTGGTCACTATCGCCGGGCGCACGAAATCTTTCATCAATGCCTTCGGCGAGGAACTGATGGTCTATAACGCGGAGGCGGCTATGACCCGCGCCTTGGCGATGACCGGCGCGGAGGTAGCCGACTATACAGCGGCCCCGGTCTATGCCGGAGACCATACACGTGGCCGTCACCAATGGCTCGTTGAATTCACGAAGATGCCGTCATGCGGCCTTGACCGGTTTGCTGACATTCTTGACCGGGAGTTGCAGAAAGAGAACTCCGACTACCAGGCCAAACGCGCCGGAGGTATTTTCCTCGACCGTCTTGAGATCATTCCGGCCCGGCAGGGGGTCTTCAACCGCTGGTTGTCTGAAACCGGGAAGCTCGGAGGCCAGCGCAAGGTGCCACGCCTTTCCAACGACCGCCAACTGATCGACAGGCTCCTGTCGATGAATCAATCTGTCTGAAACCAATGAATATCATGAATAATATAAAGAAATTTTCTCTCTTCCTGTCGTTGATGACTGCGATATCTGTAGTCATGTCGGCGGCTCCACGCTATGTTTTTTATTTCATAGGTGACGGCATGGGGTTCAACCATGTGCTCAACGCCCAGATATACAGTGCGGAGGTGCTCGGCAACGACTCCACCCTGACAATGCTGACCTTTCCGGTCGCGTCGCTGGCCCGCACTCACTCCGCTTCTTCCGACGTGACAGACTCGGCGGCAGCCGGGACAGCCCTCGCTACCGGCTCCAAGACTCTGAATAACATGTTGGGGATGAGCGCCGACACTGTTGCGGTGACTTCCATAGCCAAGACTCTGTTTGACAAGGGATGGGGTGTGGGACTCGTCACCTCCGTGGCCATCGACGACGCTACTCCCGGTGCGTTCTACGCCCATGCTGCTTCCCGGTCGGAGTATATGACGATAGGTCGGCAGCTGGCCGAATCAGGCTACCAGTTCGCCGCCGGGGCCGGACTCCGCGCCGCCCGCGACAATTCGGGCAAACTGACTCCTCTGCTTGATTATTTAGCTGAAAACAAGGTGACTGTCACCCAAGGTCGCGCCGGCCTTGACATGATGGCCGACAGGCTTCTGATCCTTAGCGATGATACGGTGAAGACCTGGAACATAGGCTACACTATCGACTCCATACCGGGGGCTTTGACCCTCCCCGAGATGACTGCCGCCGGAATCCGGCAGCTGGAGCGTGTCTCTCCCGACCGTTTCTTCATGATGGTGGAGGGGGGCAACATCGACCATGCCGGACATGCCAACGACGGAGGAACGATACTGCGCGAAGTTATCAATTTCGACCAGTCCCTCGCGCTGGCCTACAAGTTTTATCTCGCCCATCCCGACGAGACCCTGATTGTCGTCACCGCCGACCATGAGACAGGCGGAATGTCGATCGGAACGACCACCACCGAATATTCCGTGCGTCCGCAGGTCGCCGCCGCCCAGAAAATCTCGAAAGAGGAATTCAGCAGCTATGTGAAAAGCCTTGCCCATGACCGCCGGATATATCATTGGCCCGACATGGAGGAATATCTCGCCGAAAACCTCGGTTTCGGATCAGCTGTCAAGTTGACGGAGGAGGAAACCGCCGAGCTTTCGAAAATGTTTGAGGAGATGATGGCCGGGCGCAACTCCGCTCCTGATCAGGAGACCTTATACGCCACCTTCGACGGCTTTTCAGCCCGCGTCTTCGAGCTGCTCAATGACAAGGCCGGTTTCGGGTTCCCGACGATCAAACATACCGGTGCGGCTGTGCCGGTCTTTGCCATCGGTGAAGGAGCCTCGATCTTCTCCGGCGTGAACGACAACACTGACATTCCCCGCAAAATCCTCTCCCTGATAGAAAAATGATGAGAAAAAACCTTTTTATAGCCTTTCTGCTGGTCTCTCTGCCTCTGCTTCTCCGCGCCATCGACTATCGTGCCATAGAGGTGGACGTGACCATGCACCCCGCCGAGTACAAGGCCCTGCTCGACCGCTTTATTGCCGCCGACACGACCCTCACCACCGACGAGATGTCAACCGTTTATTACGGATTCGCATTCACTCCCTCTTATGAGCCGCGTGACTCTTTTCCGGAAATCCACGCCGCTTACGACCGTCAGGATTTCCAGGAGGTGGCGCGTCTGATCGGTCCGGCTCTTGAGCTCAACCCCCTCTCGCTCGACCTGTCGGTCATCGCTCTGGCTGTCTATGAGCGCGGTATCGGCCCCACTCCGGGAGCGAAAGCCCTCAATATGGCCATCCGTTCAGACATGATCGCCAACACAATCCTCCAGAGCGGGCGCGGCACATTCGCCCAGTCCCCATTCTATGTCATCTCCGATTCTGACCGCCGCCGCATCCTCAACAACGTCATCGGTATCGGTCCGGTCATCGGCACCGACCGCGTGGGCGATGTTGAGGCCATCAAATTCACCTTCCCCGGCCATTCCCGCCAACATATCCTCTACTTCGACAACACCCTCGAAGAAAACTTCCTCAAAAACCGTAAATAATTCATAATTAAGAATTCATAATTCATAATTTCCTGCCGGATGGCCAATTATGAATTATGAATTATGAATTATGAATTGCCGAATTGTGAATTATGAATCTTCCCCTGAAATGGACCGAGATCGAACACCTTCCCGAATGGGACGAGGAGTTCTATGATGTCTACACCGCCCGCAAGCATGGCAAATGGGTAATGCTCAAGACCCTCAAACCCGAGCTGCGCGATGATCAGCGTTATCGCGCGATGATCGAGAAGGAGTTTGATGTCCGCTACAACCTCTGCCATCCCAACATAGTGATGATCAATGACTTCGAGGATATCCCCGGAGTAGGCATGTCGATAATCACCGACGATGTCTACGGCGACTCCCTCCGCAAGCTCATAGACCGCAAGGAAGTAAACGCCGCCATTCTCGACAAGATAGTCCGTCAGCTTCCCGAGGCCATCGCGTACATCCAGGAGAACCATATCCTCCATCATCCGATCCGTCCCGAGACCATCATCTTCACTGAGAATATCCGCAATCTCAAGCTGATAGATGTCGGTTTCGACCAGCGCGAGCATCTGACCCCCACCGATGCCTCCGAAGACATCCGTAACTATGGTCTTGTCCTACGGGCCGCCCTCGATGCTTACAAAGCTTCTTCCTCCGATGTCGCCCAACCTTCCGCGTCAGCCCTGGCGCGTTACGCCAAAGTCGCCGACCGCTGCCTCTCCGATGATCCCCGCCGCCGTTTCCGCGACATCCCCGACCTGAAGATGGCTCTTGCAGGCGACTCCAACCGCCGCCTCTACCTGACGATCATCTGCTTCCTGGCGGCAATGGCCCTGATCCTCGGCTGGCTCTCCTGGAAAGCCCCGGCCCTCTAAAAATTCAAATTCATAATTATGAATTCATAATTGGCTGACGCGCGCTTTATTCCTCTTTCTCTTTCTCTTTTTTCTCTTTCCCCTCTATACGCTCTCCCTCTCTTTTGCGCCCTATAGGGTTTTTCCTCTCTCCTTTCTCTCTGTCCTCTTATTAACCCCTTTGGGTTCTCCCTTCTCTTTCCTGTCGAGATATATCCATAGGCGGCGTTTTGGTGTGGTGTGAGGGCGTAAGCCCGAAATATCCCCTTTTCCCGCCTCAAATCTTAGAAGCGATCCGCGCTTCCCCTTATTTCCCTTATACAATGAGCGTTGAAATCCGCGCAATAGATCCCACAAGAAGCCAGCTCCGCGAATTCGCCAAGTTCGGCATAGACCTGTATGAAGGCAACCCCTGCTTCGTCCCCCCGTTGATCCACGACGATGTCAACACATTGTCCCCCAAGGTCAACCCCGCCTTCGACTTCTGCGAGGCCCAATGCTTCATGGCCTACCGCGACGGCAAGCCCGTAGGCCGCATCGCCGGCATAATAAACCGCGCCGTCAACGACCGCACCGGTGAGAAAACCCTCCGCTTCGGATTCGTCGACTTCATCGACGACCCTGAAGTCTCCGATGCCCTTTTCGACGCATGCGCCGACTGGGGGAGAGAGAGGGGCATGACCTCAATGCTCGGCCCGATGGGATTCACCGACATGGACCACGAGGGGATGCTCGTCGAAGGCTTTGACGAACTGGGGACTATGGCTACCATCTACAATTACCCCTACTATCCCCTCCACATGGAGCGGATGGGCTTCAAGCCTGAAGCCGAATGGGTCGAGATGGCCATCAAAGTCCCTGATGCCATCCCGGAGAAATATGCCCGTGTGGCGGAGATCGTCAAGACCCGCAACAATCTCCGCGTAAAGAAATACACTTCCCGCAAGAAAATCAAGGAGGAGTATGGTGTGGCCCTCTTCGAACTGATCAACGAGGCATACGACCAACTCTACGGTTACTCTCCGCTGACTCCCCGCCAGATAGAGTATTATATCGACATGTACCTCGGTATCCTCAACCTCGACTTCGTGACAGTCGTGGTCGACAGCGACGACCGCCTTGTGGCCGTCGGTATCTCCATCCAGTCATTCTCACGCGCTCTCCAGAAATCACGCGGACGACTTTTCCCTACCGGCTGGTACCATCTGCTTCGCGTTTTGCGCGGCAAGTCAGACATAGTCGACCTATTGCTGATAGCCGTAAAACCTGAATACCAGAACAAAGGGGTAAACGCCCTCCTCTTCGCCGACCTAATCCCCCATTACATAAAGGCCGGATTCAAGCATGCCGAGACAAACCCCGAACTTGTCGGCAACGACAAAGTCCGCGGCCAGTGGGATTACTTCGACACCCGCCTCCACAAACGCCGCCGTGCCTTCCGCCGCGCTATATGACAATTCATAATTAAGAATTCATAATTGGCTGACGCGCGCTTTCTTTCTCTTTCTCCTCCATTAAAGAATAAGGAATATGATCTTTAAGGCCATCGGCTTGCCTTCCGGATGGCCAATTATGAATTGTGAATTATGAATTATGAATTGAAATGTGAATTGAAAAACTGCTTGTTGCCAGGCTCCTGCGAGGCCGGTTGCGACGAAGCCGGCCGCGGGTGTCTCGCCGGCCCGGTCGTGGCCGCCGCCGTCATCCTGCCCGATGACTTCCATCACCCTTGGCTCAACGACTCCAAGCAAGTCTCCGAGGCGCGTCGCGAAGCCCTGCGCCCCATAATCGAGCGCGAGGCTGTCGCCTGGGCCGTGGCTCTCTGCTCCCCGGCGGAAATCGACAAGATGAACATACTGCGCGCCTCCATAACGGCCATGCACCGCGCCCTCGACCAGCTCGCCATACGTCCCGGCAACATCATAGTCGACGGCAACAAATTCTATCCCTACAAGGATATCCCCTCCACAACCATTGTCAAAGGAGACAGCCTTTACGCAAACATAGCCGCCGCCTCGATCCTCGCCAAGACCCACCGCGACGAGCTTATGCGCCGCCTCCATGAGCAATACCCCGTCTACAACTGGGCTGTCAACAAAGGCTATCCCACCGTCGACCATCGCGCCGCCATCGCCGCCAACGGCCCCTCCCCCCATCACCGCCTCTCCTTCCGCCTCCTTCCCCCGACCCAGCTGACGCTGTTCAATTCATAATTCACAATTCACAATTCATAATTCATAATTGGCTGACGCGCGGGCATCTTCCCCTCGCAATATCCCCTACTCTTGGCCTCTCTCACCCCTCCCTTTGGCCCCTCTCGTCTTTCCCTTTGGTCTCTATCTCTCGTCCCGGCTATTTGCCGTCCTCCAAGTCCTGTGCCGGAGCGAAGCGATCGGTCCTATTCCTGTTCTCCCCGCCTGTTTTCCTCGCCTGTTTTCCCTCCCCACAAAAGCCTATAAAGAAAGAGCCAATAAAAAGCCCATAAAAAACTTGACCATCCGAGATCTTGCCCGGATGGCCAATTATGAATTATGAATTATGAATTGTGAATTATGAATTGGTCACAGCGTCACGCGCTTGGTCAGCGAGCCGGCACGGAGGATGAAGATACCCTTGGAGTTGAGGCGCAGGCGATGGATCCCCGCTGCCACCGTCTCCTGGTGGATCTGCTGGCCGAGAATAGAGAACAGCTTGACCGTCACAGGCCGCTGCGACCAGATGTAGATATAGCCGTCGCGGACCACAACCTCCGTCTGCCCCTCCATCTCGAAAGACTGCACGACTGACGGCTGGGGGGAAGTGACCTCCTCCCAGGCCGGGGGCGCGGCCATCGCTGCCGCCGCGCCGACAATCAAGGCTATCAAAAAGCCTGTCAGCCTGTTTCCCATCAGTCTGTCTATGTTTCGGTTCCGTTATATTCCCCGTCCGGCCGGATGGATTCGGTAAAAACGGGAATCCGCCGGGAATGGCCGGGAAATTTTTGACAGGCAAAGTTACCAAAAGTTTAATTTTCTGGCAAATATTGCTCATGGCTTTATTGAGGGTATTAAAAAATATTAAACACGACAAATCGTTAGAAATCAAATAATTAACTTTTTTTAACATCCATAATGACAAGTTAGATGAAAAAAATAGATGATTTGTTAAAGCTTTTTAATAATTTTGCCGATGATTCTATTGAGTGATGTGTAGAAGCAAAGAGCCTTGAATACAGTGCCGGAAAAACAATGCCAGAATTACTCTCATACCTCCCCGGTCAGTAACGCTTATATCCAGAGACAGCTCCCAAGCCATCCCTGAGCAGCCTTGACGCGTCTATTTATGGAATCCTCTTCACGAACCGAAAGACCTGAAAAATCATTAATTTCAAATTATCCTTAAATGAAACATTCACAAACAGGAATCGCCAAGAAATTCCTATTTCTTATGGTGGGACTGCTGATGGCCATCGGTGTCAACGCGCAGTCGATTACCGTAAGCGGTACGGTCACCGATCCCACGGGTGAACCGCTTATCGGTGCCAGCGTGCTCGCTGAAGGAACAACCACAGGTGCATCCACCGACATCGATGGTAACTACTCCATCAAGGTTGCTTCCAACGCAGTCCTCGTTGTGTCTTATGTCGGCTACGACACCCAGCGTGTCCCCGTCGACGGACGTACCACCGTGAACGTTGAGATGAAGGAGAACTCCGTCATGCTCAACGAAGTCGTAGCCATCGGTTACGGTACCGTGAGAAAACAAGACGCCACCGGTTCTGTGGCTATCGTGAAGCCCGACGAGATCGAGGCCGGTCTCGCCACCACCGTGCAGGACATGCTCGTCGGCCAGACCCCCGGCGTTGTCGTGACTACCTCCGGAGGTCCGCAGGGTGCTGCCGACATCCGTATCCGTGGTGGAGCCTCCCTGTCAGCTTCCAACGACCCTCTGATCGTGCTTGACGGTGTGCCCCTGACTTCTGATACTCCTCTGGGTATGGGTTCTCCCCTGTCGATGATCAACCCTGAGTCCATCGAGTCGATGACCATCCTCAAGGACGCATCCGCTACCGCCATCTACGGTTCGCGCGCATCAAACGGTGTGATCATCATCAACACCAAGAAAGGCCGCTCAGGAAGGCCCCAGGTAACCTTCACCGCCAACCTCTACATCGACCATGCCCGCCGCACAGCCGACGTGCTCAACGCCGGTGAGTTCCGCGAACTTGTTGTCAACAAGTTCGGCGTGGGCTCTGCCCCCGCCGGATATCTCGGCAACGCCTCCACAGACTGGCAGGATGAGATCTTCCGTACCTCTGTAAGCTCCGACTACTCGTTGGCAGTCTCCGGTGCCGCAGGCGTGCTTCCCTACCGCGTTGATGTTTCTTACACCAACAACAACGGTATCCTCGAGAAGTCTTCTATGGACCGCGTCACCGTCGGAATCTCTCTTACCCCGAAGTTCTTCAACGACCACCTGTCGATCAACGCCAAGGCAAAGGGATTCTATGTACGTAACAACTGGGGACAGGATGGGGCCATCGGCGCAGCCGTAAACTTCAACCCGACCCTTCCCGTCCGTGACATGATCCCCGTTTCCGGCGGTACAGCCGCAGGAGCTTTCGGCTATCTTTTCAACGGCTATACCGAGCCGTGGACCGTTGCCGGCGGAACTGTCAACCTGGAGAACAACGCCACTTACAACCCCGTGGCTACCATCAACCAGACCAAGAACTACTCAAACGTTTACCGTTCGAACGGTAACATCCAGTTCGACTACTCTTTCCACTTCCTCCCCGAGCTCCACGCCAACCTCAACCTCGGTTACGACGTGAGCAAGTCTGACGACTACTACAACATCGACGCAAACTCCCACATGGCTTTCAAGGACCTCCCCAACAACTACGGCGGTGGCTCCTCACGCCATAAATATGAGTTCCGCTCCAACACCCTCCTTGAGTTCTACCTCAACTACAAGAAGGAATTCGAAGCCATCAAGTCAATGCTCGACGCAACCGCCGGTTACACCTGGTCGCGTGACGCAGCCAACGGCTGGAACGACGGTTCAAACTCCGTACAGGGCAACGCTACCACTATGGGCCTCAACTTCCCGACAGTCAACGCCGACGGGACATACTCCCTCAACTGGAACCCCGCGACCGCCGACCAGGTAGGCAAGCCTTTCCAGGTTGACCAGATCGATGCCAACGGCAACTACCACTGGAAGAACCACCTGCAGCTTCTCTCGTTCTTCGGACGTGTGAACTACACCTTCAAGGAACGCTACCTGTTGACCGCCACCGTCCGCGGTGACGCTACCTCACGCTTCTCCAAAGACAACCGCTGGGGTGTATTCCCCGCTGTAGCCCTCGGATGGCGTATCAACGACGAGGCTTTCATGGCCGACGCTGCCGGATGGCTCTCCGACCTGAAACTCCGCGCAGGCTGGGGTGAGACAGGTCAGCAGGCTGTAGGTAACTACTACAACTACATCCCGACCTACACCGTCTCCTCTCCCGGTTCATACTACACCGACGGTATGGGCGGCTGGCTGACCCCCTACTTCCCCGACGGATACAACCCCGACCTGAAGTGGGAGACCACCGAGACCTGGAACGCCGGTATCGACTTCGGTTTCTTCAACAACCGCATCACCGGTGCCATCGAGTACTACAAGCGCAACACCCGCGACCTGCTCTCGACCGTTCCCGTCGCCGCAGGTTCCTCGACAGTCGCTTACCTTCCCCAGAACATCGGTAAGATGGAGAACTACGGTATCGAGTTCGCCATCAACGCCAAGCCCATCGTCACCGACGACTTCGTATGGAACATCTCCTACAACGTCGGCTGGAACCACAACGAGATCACCGACCTCAACGGCCTGACCTTCGGTGTCGGCGGCGGTGCAGGTACCGGCGGTAACGTACAGATCCAGAAAGAAGGTTATCCCGCATTCTCCTTCAACCTCTACCAGCAGGTTTACGGTGCTGACGGCAACCCCGTCCCCGGAGCTTACGTTGACCAGAACGGTGACGGAGCGATCGACTCCAACGACCTCGTTGTCCGCTACTCGAAAGATCCCAAGGTGACAATGACCTTCGGCTCCAACTTCCGTTACAAGAAATGGGACTTCGGCTTCACCCTGCGCGCCTCCATCGGCAACTATGTATACGCCGGCGCTCTCCGTGAAGGTTCCGACCTCAGCGGTCTCTTCCGTAACAACCAGCTGAGCAACGTCTGGGATGTCGACTACTACTTCGACACCAACGACACCAACCTCGCTTATTCCGATTACTGGCTGCGCAACGCCTCATTCCTGCGCTGCGACAACATCAACCTCGGTTACACCTTCGACAACCTCCTGAACGACAACCTGAAGCTCCGCGTCTTCGCAGCCGTCCAGAATCCCTTCGTCATCACCAAGTACAAGGGTCTCGATCCTGAGGTGTTCTCCGGCGTTGACGGCAACATCTACCCCCGCGCCACCACATGGTCGCTCGGCGTGGTCGCCAACTTCTAATCCCGGTCAAGGTTGAACATTTAAACTGAATCTAAACAATGAATCTCAAGAAATATCTGTTGCTTGGCGGCGTTGCTCTCGGCCTCGGCATGACCTCCTGCGTGGGAGACCTCGACCTGGAGCCCAACGACCCCAACCTGGTCAACACAAACGACCCCAACTTCAAGGCGAATGCCCTCGGCATCTGCTACTCCGGTATCGCCGTCAGCGGTATCTCCGGTTCAGGCTCCTCATATGTGGGCGGTCTCGACCCCGGTACCTCGGCCTACCTGCGTACACTCTTCACACTCGGTGAGTTCTGTACCGACGAGCTGGTATGGATCTGGCCCAACGACGAGGCCGGATCGATCGGCGACATCGTGGCCTGCAACTGGTCATCCAACAACTCGATCGTCTACGGCGCCTACTACCGTCTGTTAGGCCACATCGCCATCTGTAACCAGTTCCTGGCTAACACAGCCGATGACGCTGACGCAGAGACCCTCGAGATGCGCGCCGAGGCCCGCACTCTCCGTGCATACTCCTATTACAACATGATGGACCTCTACGGCCAGTCCTCTTTCATCACCGAGGAGGCTGAAGTAGGTGAGGAACCCTCCCAGATTTCCCGCGCCGAGCTTTTCGCATGGGTTGAGCAGGAACTCAAGGATATCGTAGACAACCGCCTCATTGCCGAGACTCCGGTCTATGGCCGTGTAGGTCTTGACGGCGCAGAGGCTCTTCTTGCCCGTCTGTATCTCAATGCAGAGGTATTCTCCGGAACTCCCCGCTGGGCTGACTGCCAGACCCGCTGCGAGAACATCATCCGTCGTCACCAGGGCGGTGGCTTCAAGGGATCCGGTCTTGCCAACGAGTATCTCTACCTCTTCTGCAAGGACAACAAGCAGTACATGCCCGGCGGAGCAAACAAGGCCGAGAACGAGATCCTCTTCGGTATCTCCTTCGATGCCGACATGACCCAGAGCTACGGAGGCCCGACATTCATCGTGGCCGGTACCGTGACCAACTCCCACTATGTTCCCCGTCAGAATTATGGCTGCTCCGGTGAATGGTCATGTATCAAGGGTATCCAGCAGATGGCCGAGCGCTTCTATGGGCTGCCCAATGACAAGCGTGACGACCTCTGGGTACGCGGCATGCTTCCCGCAGGCAGCGATGCCAACGGTTCCTGGGACGCTGAAGACTACACCGATGTGTTCCATGGTTTCACCGGCTCATGGGCTACCACCGGCGGTAACGTGATCCTCAAGTTCACCGGCAACACCATCACCAAGAATCCCTCCGCTGTGGATTACAACAAGCCTATGACTCTCTTTGACGGTGCTTATGATGCCAACGGTGTATGGCAGCCCAACTATCCGGCTACCACTTTCATGTCGACCGACCAGCCTATCATCCGTCTTGCCGACATCTACCTGATGTACACCGAGTGCTACATCAACGGCGGCGTGGGTGACCGTACAACCGCTCTCAACTATATCAACCTGGTTCGCGAGCGCGCCGGCAACGGTCCAGCCGACCTTTACGGCTACTCCGACCTGACCGTCAAGAACCTCATGGACGAGCGTTCACGCGAGCTTTACCTTGAGTCAGTACGCCGCTCCGACCTTATCCGTAACAAGATGTTTGTCGGCCCGCAGCAGACCGTATGGCAGGTGAAGGGTAACATCAACAACATGGAGGGTACCCGCATCGATGACAAGTACGCCCTCTATCCCATCCCCGACGCGGTTCTCAACTCACAGCCCGATTTCAAGCAGAATCCCGGCTACTAATAAACTTTCCGGCCTCCGCCGCCCGGCCTGAACGGCCAAGGCGGCGGGAGCTGAAAAAACAACAATTTCAGAATCTTTCCAAACAATGAAAAAGATATCTTTGATGTTTGCCGTCGCCGTGGCCGCGCTTGGTTTCTCGAGCTGCTCGGAGACCTGGGACGACAACCCCGTGCTTAACACCCACGAAGGTGAGGTGAAAGCCGACTTCCTCAACAACCCCCAGATGCAGGACCAGGTGATCATGCTGACCAACGACAACAAGGACGGCAATTTCCACCTTACTTGCTCACAACCTGACTTCGGTTATGCCGCCGTCGGCACCTACCGTGTGCAGTGCTCCCTGACCGAGGACTTCGCCAAGTTCGAAGAGATCAGCCAGGACTTCTATGATTGCTCGCAGATCAACCCCCTCAACGGCGATGTGGCCGCTGTGCTGGAGAAACTTGCCGGTGTTCAGACTGACGCTGATCTTCCCCTCCCCGAATATAAGAGACTCTACATGCGTCTGCGCGCTTTCGTGGCGCAGGACGAGGCCAACACACAGTTCCTCTCGAATGTGGTTTCTTTCAAGGGTGTCAACGCCAACTATCTCGCCATCTGGGTTGCCGGTGTGCCTGTCAACCTCTACATGCGTGGCGGTATGAACGAATGGGGCGCTACTCCGGGCTCTGAGTGGCAGTTTGTCACCGGTCCCGAGGAGAACACTTGGGTGCTTCCCAATGTGACCATTCTCGCCAACACTTCTATCAAGGTTTCGACTGACTCATGGGGCTCGCCCAACCTCGGTGGTAACGCCGGTGAGAACGAGGCTTCCCAGATGATCAATCCCGGCGAGGAATACGCCATGACCCAGGGTGACAACCCCGGCCACATGCGTATGGATGTCGACTTCACAGGTAAGGTTGTTCTCCGTCTTGAGAACGGTATCTACTACATCACTTTCGACCCCGCCCGTTAATCCCGATTTCTCATCAACCCCTTGAGGCTGCTGACCACTTTAAGGACTTTAAAGACCTTAAATACCTTAAGGCCCTTAAATTCTTCGACAGCCTCGGGGAGAAACTTAGAAAACTCCATTTTTAAGAAACAATGAAAAAACTTAGCATATTCCTGCTGGGCGCTCTCGGGATGTTGGCCGCAACCTCCTGCGAGGAGAAGATAGATCCCGCTATCCCCCAGACAAACCCCCAGGAGCCGATCATGACAACCGGCGACGTTGTCTCCGCCACCGATGGCGTGCTGGCTTCCGCCGCTGTCCTCAACCTGGAGGATTACCGCAACTCTGCCACGGGTATTCCCGTGATGAAGCTCGTCGAGACCAAGGATCTGCCCGCCGGATCCACCGTCAGCTACAAGGTGCAGATTTCCGACACAGAGGATTTCCTCCGCAACGTGACTCTTGATGCCACCGTGGGCAATGACGCTGTATATTACGTCAACGCTGACAAGTGGAACGAGGCCCATATCTACCTTTTCGGCAAAAGCCCCAAAGTGAAGCAGGCTTACTACCGCGTGCCTGTATATGTCAACCTCGACGGCAGCGACTACCGTCTCCAGTCGACCGACTACTACGCAGCGACAGGTTCCATCCAGGAAACCTGTATGGACATGGGCTTCACCATCTCCGACGCTTACTATTTCCTTAGTGACGCTACCGCCTGGGCTCTCGGCGACATGACCGTGATGGAGGCCTTCAAGTTCGCCCATTCAGATGCTGATGTTTACGATGATCCCGTCTTCACATTCAAGTTCGAGGTCACCGAAGATATGTTCCTCAACGCTGACGGTACTAAGAAAGACGGCATCTATTGGAAGATCGCTTCCCAGGAAGGCATGACACTCGCTGACTGGGCTACCGGTATCTATGGTCCGGAGACCAACGGCGACGATAACCTCGCCGGAATACTCGTTGACGTGAATGCACAGGCCGGCAAGCTCACCGAAGCAGGTAAATACAAACTGACCATCAACATGGAGGATATGACCTATGAGTTCGAGCTTCTCCTCCAGCCCGATGTGCTCTACACCCCCGGTGGCACAAATGGATGGAACCAGGCCAACTCCGCATGGATGCAGCTCCACAGCGAGAAGGGCTACTACGGTCTCTTCCCCGTAAACGAGCAGGGCTTCAAGATCTGCGAGGAACTTGACTGGAACAACGCTACCGACTGGGGCGCGGCTTCCGATGCTCCCGCTCTCGCAGGTGAGTTTGTCCTTGGTCAGGAAGGCAAGAACATCATGGCTCCCGCCAACGGCCTCTACTGGATCTTCGCCCAGTTTGATCCCACCAGCTATGACCTGACAACCTACACTCTGACCGAAGTCAGCACTGTAGGCATGATCGGTTCGTTCGCAGCTTCCGGCTGGGGCAGCGATGTGGAGATGACCTCCGCTGACGGCGGTGCGACCTGGACCGCAGATGTGACCTTCGCCGCAGGCGACGAGTTCAAGTTCCGTTTCAATGGCAACTGGGACTACAACTACGGCGGTGCTCTCAACAAGCTTGGTCTTGACGGCGATAACATCAAGGTTGCCGAGGCCGGTACTTACGCCGTGACCCTCAAGCTACAGCCCGGTCTTCCCACCGCTACCATGACCCGCAAGTAATCCAATTGAAACTCATCGCAGGGAGCGGTTTTTTCCCACCCTGTGATCCATCCATAAAGGACGGAGGCGCATCCCGCGCCCCCGTCTTTTTCGTTCATCCCGCGGATTCCACGAATTAGCTGCGGCGGTTCGCTTTGCTCTCCCAATGTTTTTCTATCACGCAGATTCGGCAAGGAATGAGTAAGTGATTTACAGTCAAAAGTCTCGCAGATTACGCGGATTACGCAGATGTCATCCGGGTTAAACATGATTGATAATCTGCGTAATCCGCGTAATCTGCGAGACTAAAAAGATATTCGGTGAGCGCAGCGAACCGTTACTGTTAATTCGTGGAATTCAGAATAAAATAATCTGTGAAATCTTGATCAGAGGCGCAGGAGATAGATGTCGAGGTTGGTGGCGGGGTCAAGGCCGAGCTTCTGGCGGAGGCGGAAACGGTTGGTGTAGACTGACGACGGGCTGATTCCCATCAGGCGCGCTATGTGCTTGTTGTCGATGGAGGTGCGGACCAGGCATGCCAGACGGTATTCTCCCGGTGTCAGATCGGGATGTCTCTTCAGGAGGCGTTCTTTGAAACCGGGATTGCATTGGGCGAAAATCACCTTGAATTTCTCCCACTGCTCGGCCGGAGTAATGTCGGCGGTCAGAATTGCCGCCAACTGTGGGGACACCTCATCCCCGGATCTGTTTTGAGACATTCTGCCTGCTCGTTTCATTAAAAACAATACAATTCCTATCCCAGCGACAATAACCGCCAGAATCGCGCCGAAAACAGCGTAGAGAGAATCGCGCCGGGTTTCGTCGAGACGTTTCCCGGAATTTGCGATATGTTCTTCCAGGATAGCCTTCCGGATAGCTTCATGACCGTCTATCACCCTTTGGAGCGCGTTCCATTCGGTGGTGAACCGATGAAGGGAATCGTCATACATCCTGGATGAGTCGGAACCGAAGGACAAGTAAAAGTCGCGTAATGCTCCGGCGCGGATCAGGCGGTTGTATGTCTCCGATTCCGCAGGAGATGCCGCGAGGGTGATCTCTTTCCACCTCCCGACCGAATCGGATGGGCCGAAAGTCAGAAAATGAGTCAGGAACAGCGGAGCGAGATCCGATTCCCATCCCAGGACACGGGCGCTTTCGAGGGCGCGCCGGAGATGGGCGATGTCGTGGCGGTCATAATACAGGGTTCGCTCGGTGGAATAGACGATCTTGTCGGAAACGTCATACAGCTCCATTGCCGCCACTTTCCGGGCGATCTCGATGGCCCCGATAGTGTCGCCCATCTTGCGGTGCATGATAGCCCGGTGGTTCCAGGCGCGGAGATATTTGCCCGAATCAAGTGGTTGTGATTTTTCCAGCAGGTCTATCGACTTCTCATAGCAGATGTCGGCGGAGGCGTAATCGCCGAAATGCTGGTATATGTATGCCAGATTATGCATCGATCCCGCCGCCGAGTGATAATCACCTTTGTCGGCGAATGCCTCATAGCAACCCAGATAGGCTCTTATTGCCTTTTCGGGCGGTAGTGCGTTGGCTTGCAGGCTCATTATTCGCGCCATGTCGTATGGCGAGGATGCCGAGTCGATGTTCTCCCTTGCGGAATCGAGCAATGGGAGGAATCCCTCATGACCTACGGAATCAGGCCGCATGTATCTCTCGGTCATGTAGGCGCGCCAGTATTGCGATCTCGCCTTGGCGGTACGGCTGCCATCCGGACGCGAGGCGGCTGCCTCCAGGGTGGTGACCGCTGACGAGAATTCCTCTTCCGGGGCTTCGGTCTGTCTCAATGAATCAAGCAGGAGGGTCAGCGAGTCAACGTCGTCGCTGACGGGAGTCCATAACGATTTCCGGTCTTCCCTCCCGCAGGAGAGGACCGGCAGAAACATCAGCAGGCAAAGAGGTATGCAGGCAAACAGACTTTTCATATTCATTGCAAAAATACTGAATTTTTCGGTTTGCCACACATGGCTTATCCATTGAATAAAAGGCGCTCAGTAGTCTTGTCTATATATTGTATATATTGGATATTAGTATCTTACGATTGTTAACCGTTAATTTTGCACCGATTTTCAAAATGGCGAAAAAACTGAATAAAAACAGAAATGAGAAAAATCGAGACCTCCGGCCTTAAAAGGTCAATGATCCCCCTGGTTGCGGCTCTGTCAATACCGGCAACCGTGAGCGCATATACGGAGTTCAGATCAGACGGGGTGAGCTATGAGATCACAGACCCCGTAAACTGTATTGTACGCACCTCTCCCGGTATACTTTATGAAAGTAAATACTTGCCCGGTTCGTATATCGCCAACGAGCTTCGTCTTTCAGGAATAGTGGGATATGAAGGGAAGTTCTACACTCTCACGGATATCGCCCACAACAGCTTCTGCAACAACCCGGCCATGACGGGCGTGGTTATCCGGGCCGAGCGGCTGAAAGAGATAGGCATCGGTGCCTTTGAGGATTGCCCGGTGCTGCGGAAGGTGGCGATAGAGACCTCCACCGATTACACCCTCGGAATACAGGCGTTCCGCAATTGCCCCAATCTGCGCAATGCCGATCTTGGACTGAATGTCACCTCCATAGGTACGAGTGCTTTCTGGAATTGCCAGAAACTTGAGGAGTTTCATGTGCCGTCAAAAGTCACCTTCATCGGGGATTACGCCTTCCAATATTGCTATGGGCTGAAAAATCTGTTTTTTTCCACTACCGTACTTCCAGAGATAGGCGTTAAGTCATTCGCGTATTGCGAGAGCCTTGTCTCCCTGAAACTTCCGTCGACAGGGTTGACCAGGATCGGAGATTCCGCCTTCTGCGGGTGCAATAGTCTTGAAAGTCTGGAGATTCCCAATTCGGTCACAAAGATAGAAGGCCATGCGTTTTCGGGATGCCACGCCCTGACGACTCTTTCTCTGGGCACGGGGGTCGAGACGATCGGAGAGGGCGCGTTTGGAGAGTGCTTCTCCTTGGAAAAGCTTGAATTCGGGCCTGACCTCCGCGTTATCGGGGATCACGCCTTCAGATACTGCTACAAGGTGAAAGAGGTGGATCTGCCGGCTTCTGTGGTACAGGTAGGAGAATTCTCACTATATGGAGATATCGGTGTGGCTATGGACCGGGTGATATGTCGTGCCACTGTTCCGCCTGCAGCCGGCCAGTGGATATTCAATCCGGCCACCTATGAGAAAGCCGTACTTTACGTTCCGGCAGCCTCTGTCAACTCCTATGCCGCCCATCCCGAATGGGGCAAATTCAACAAGATCCGCGACATAAACAGCATGAACGCCGGGATAGAGACCGTGACCGATGACAACGATACCGACAAAGGATCAGGCAAACAAGAGGAGATCTACACCCTCGACGGGCGGCGGTCGCTCATCCCAATAGAGGACCTCCTTCCGGGCATCTACATACTCCGCTCCGGCTCCAATGCCCGCAAAATACTTGTCAATTAAAAATTCATAATTCATAATTCATAATTCATAATTGGCCATCCGGCAGGCACCAAATTACAAGTGTTCCCGGATGGCCAATTATGAATTGTGAATTATGAATTATGAATTGATTCCGAACGCCTCGCGGATAGCGTCCACATGGTCGAGTTTCTCCCAGGTGAACAGCTCTACCTCGCGGGTGAATGTCTGGCCGGAAGAGTCGCGGAAACTCTTGGTGACAACGCGGGGCGTGCGGCCCACATGGCCATATGTGGCGGTCTCGAGATAGATCGGGGCACGGAGCTTCAGGCGGCGTTCGATGGCGGCGGGGCGCATGTCGAAGAGTTCGTTGATTTTCGCGCTGATCTCCGCGTCGCTGAGAGCAACCTGTGCCGTGCCACGGGTATTGACATACAGGCTGACCGGGCGCGCCACTCCGATGGCGTATGCCACCTGCACGAGGGCCTCGCGGCATACTCCTGCGGCGACAAGGTTCTTGGCGATATGGCGGGCGGCGTAGGCTGCCGAGCGGTCGACCTTTGAAGGATCCTTGCCGGAGAACGCGCCTCCGCCGTGAGCTCCGTGACCGCCGTAGGTGTCGACTATGATCTTGCGGCCGGTCAGGCCGGTGTCGCCGTGAGGTCCTCCGATGACAAACTTGCCTGTCGGATTGACGTGTAGGATGAAATCCGTGTCGAGGAAATGGCGCAGGTGTTCCGGCAGCGCGGCGATGGTACGGGGGATCAGTACCCGGCGTACATCGTTGGTGATCGTCTCGATCATCTCGCGCTCGGCCTCCTCCTTGGTGCGGTGCTCGTCGGGGAGGATGAAATCGTCATGCTGGGTGGAGATCACCACAGTATGGACCCGCAGGGGGGTGCGGTCGCTGTCATACTCGACAGTCACCTGGCTCTTGGAGTCGGGGCGGAGGTAGCAGCGGACACGTCCCAAGGCATCGGTGTAGGTGAACGCAGACCCTTCGCGGCGGATCTTTGACAGCTCTTTCAGCAGTGCGTGGCTCAAGGCGGCTGTCAGGGGAATATAGAGCGGTGTCTCGTCTGTGGCGTAGCCGAACATCATCCCCTGGTCGCCGGCTCCCTGTTCCTCGGGGTTGGCGCGTTCCACCCCCTGGTTGATGTCGGGGCTTTGTTCATGGAGGGCGGAGAGTATGCCGCATGATTCGGCCTCGAATTTGAGATCCGAACGGTTGTAGCCGATGTTCTTGATGACATCGCGGGCTGTCGTGTCGAGGTCGATGTAGGCTTCAGACTTCACTTCCCCGGCTATGATAACCTGGCCGGTCGTGACGAGTGTCTCGCATGCGACTTTCGATTTCGGGTCACGGGCGAGGAACTGGTCGAGGACTGCGTCTGAAATCTGGTCTGCGACTTTGTCGGGGTGTCCTTCAGAGACAGACTCCGACGTAAACAAATAGTTCATGGAGTTTTTTAGCATTTTTTTTAGTGGTTGCAAGCAATCAAATTTTTCCACATTCGGGGCGCGGGAAGATCGTTTCGTATGTCCGCGCCGGGCAAGATGTAAAGGAACGGCTCTCCGGGATTGCTATTTACCGGGAAGCCTGCAAAATTACGCATTTCCCACGACATCGCCAAAACAAATTTCACACGGATTTAGTAAAGAACGTGTGAGCCTTTTTCAGGAAAAGCTCTCGCAGATTACGCAGATTACGCAGATTAACATAACCTCTCGCATATCATATTGATTAAAAGGCCCCTCCTTAAAAGGTCTCTCACAGATTACACGGATTACACAGATAGCCATCCGGCTGGAATCTGTGTAATCCGTGTAATCTGTGAGAGGTTATTTTAATCTGCGTAATCCGCGTAATCTGCGAGAGATTATGCTTTATTTGTGGAATCCCGATGGGGATCAGCGGAGGAGTTTGAGGACGGGGGTGGTGCCGTCGGTCAGGAGGAGGCGCAGTATGAAGACGCGCGCGTCGAATGGAGCGGTGTCTACCGTCAGGCGGTTGCCCTGATAGTTGTTGGCGATTGTGAAGCAGCGGCCTGTGATGTCGTAGAGTTGGGCGGCGCGGATGTCACAGTCGGCTTCGATCATCAGCAACATGCCGTCGAAGTAGGCGCGGAGATTGGCTGGAGTTTCCTCCGGGTTGATATCGACGATTGACGATGTTTCGGATCTCACATCGAATTCCTGCCATTGCGGGGTGTCCTTGTATGCCTGGAGAAGGTCGTTGGGGACATACAGTATGGTGGTCTCCTGCGGGGTGTCTTCCCATACGCTCTGTCCCAGCACGGGGATGTCGCTGACAGATTTGGCATCGATCTCGGAAAGGTTCTCCCAACGCTCCATTGCGTTGTCACCCAACGAGGCGATAGTGGCGGGAAGAGTGACCTTGGTGTCTCTCATTCCTGACAGGGCATGGTTGCCGACAGAGGCTACCGCCGTGTTCTCAAATCCTTCGGCAGTCGCCGATGTCGCTCCGTATAGGAAGTAATCTGGTATGTCGGTCATGGATGACGCGATGTCGCCGAGGCTGACATTCAGAGCCGGGTCGTTATAGAAAGCCCCCGCGCCGAATACCACAGGCTGTCCGCTGACTGTCACATTTGTGAGCGACGGACATCCGGCAAACGCCCAGTCTCCCACGCTTTTAAGCGAGCTGCCTGAGAGATCGGCCGATGCCAGGCCGGAGGCGGCAAACGCCATGTTTCCTATAGAGATCAGGGAAGTGGGAAGAGAGATGGAGGTCAATCCCTTGCATCCGGCGAACGCCGCGTCTCCGATCGCGGTCATGGATGACGGCAAAGTAATGGATGAGAGTTTCGGGCAGTTGCGGAAAGTGGAAGCCGGCAATTCGGCTACGGGAGCCTGTATCACCACCTTTTCAAGCTGCGGGCAGTCTTTGAACACCATTTCGCCCATTGATTTCACCGATGAGGGGATAGTCACCTGTTTGAGGTTCTTCATTCCGGCGAACGCTCCGGTAGATATTTTTGTCACCGATGAGGGGATTGCCAGGCTTTCGGCATTGGAGCCTCCCAACGCGCCGACAGAAATCTCTGTCAGCCCTGACGGAAGAGACAGGGAAGTGAAGTTGCCCGACATGAGCGCGCAGTCAGGGAGCGTGTTGGCTTTCGCCTCGGTCAGGCCGGTCTCTGTCTTGGTCCCGGAATATGAGGCGACAGTCACCCCTGACAGATTGAGGGAGCGCAGCGCGGTCATTTCGCGCAGGAAGTCGAAATCGGCGGCATTTATCGAGCCGGTGACGGTGAGGTCGGTTTCTGTCTTCGGATCGGAGGAGGCGGTCACAGCCTGACGCAGCCCTCCGGGAACTACATTGACAGTCAAAGCGGATGCTGTGGCAACCGAGAGAAGCGATATGCCAAATATGAAGAAACGGTTCATTCTATAATCAGATATGGTCAGTTTTATCCAATTATTACAACTGAAAAAAACGGTGGTTTATTGTCCTGAAAAATCTGTTTTTGGAAGATGTTTTCATTGAAATTGGTTAACTTTGCGGAACAAAAATGAGAAAACATCAGTTAGGAATATTATATGGCGTTGCTGTCGCCATCGTCATGTCATGCACGTTTCACTCCTGCAGTACCGATCAGGGGGTGAAGATCATTCATGGAGCCGCCCTCGAGGCTGTCGGTCCGCAAGGGAGGCAGGCGGCGTTCGATGCGGCCGGAAACCTTTGTGTGACGGGCTTTTCCGACGCGGACGCTCCGCTGCCGCAGGAGGATGGCTTCGGCGACCGTGACCTGATCAGGCACAACCGCCTTATGGCTCTGCTGATGCCTTATGACACCGTAAGGAGCCATAACCCCTATGAGGCCCACTATGATTCGATGCCTCCCGGAGGCATAAAGATGAAGATCAACGGTCTGGGCGGACCGTTGGGGCGAGTCTTCAACGACAGCAACAAATTCCATATCGCCGTGGCGGAGGCCAACGGAATACAACCCCTCCACAACCTGAGGCAGGTCTGGGAGGAGGGTGGCAGACTCGAACACCTCCAGACCTGCGAGGCTTATTATCTCGATGAACTGACACATTCCCTTCCATACCTCGTCCCGAAAGCCCACACGCTGCTGAAAGACATTGGGATGGCGTTCCGTGACTCGATGCGCTCTCGCGGAGGAGGATACTACCGTGTGAAGGTGACGAGCGTATTGCGCACCCCCTCCTTGGTCAAGCGGCTGCGCCGGCGCAACCGCAACGCCGTCGACACGTCGGCTCATCTCTACGCCACTACTTTCGACATATCATATCTTAAATTCATATGCGACACCCCCTCCATCCCCCGCACCCAGGAGGATATGAAAAACCTCCTCGGCGAGGTTGTCGAGGATATGCGCCGTCACGGACGGTGCTACGTCAAGTATGAGCGAAAACAATCCTGCTATCACATAACCGTCCGCTGATCACCGTGTTCCGGTGGCTTATTACCGCTCAAACACCTTATTGAAAAGCGTCCAATCCCATTCCGACCCTATGACCGACAAGACAACAGACACCGCCACCGGCGGCAGCCCCGCCGATGACGGGAAGATGACACCTCGAGGGAATAAACCTTTATGGAAACGTCTGTTCAAATGGACCGGTGTCACATTGTGTGTGGCGGTGGGGCTGTTCCTGCTTGTGTGTTCACTGATAATCTGGATACTCACACCCTCGCGGCTTACACCGCTGGTGGAGAAGCATGCGTCGGAGTATCTTGACGCTGATGTCAAGGCGTCGCGCATAGAGCTGACGTTCTGGAAGAGTTTTCCGAGGATGACCCTCGATGTCGATTCCCTGACGGTTGTCTCCCGATCGCTTGACAGGCTGTCGGCGGGGGAGCGCGCGTCGCTGCCCGTCGATGCCGACTCGCTCCTTGCTATACGCTCGTTCCATGGCGGCATAAACATCCTCGGGCTGTTTGCCGGGAAGATACATCTGTATGATGTCGTTTTCGACCGTCCGTCGGTCAATCTGCTGCAAGTCAATGACTCCGTGGCCAATTTCGACATAATACCCACCTCGGAGGAAGCCGATACCGCCGGGACGGCAATCCCCGATATCAGAATCAACAGTTTCCGGATCAAGGAGTCAGGTCCCCTGCGGTTCCGCTCCTTGACCGACTCGATGGATGTCGCCGCCCGTCTGGAGAATGTCATTCTTGACGGCCCGGACGCTCCGCTCTACCGGCTGTCGCTTGACGGCGATGCCGATCTCCCTTTCCTGACGGAATTCAGCCTTGCGGAGTTGACATTTGGGCTTGACGGGACGTTGGAGTGGAATCCTGACACGCCGTTGGCGGTGACAGCCGAGGATATGGATCTGTCGCTTGACCAATACACGATGAGATTCTCCACAGCCGTGGATTTCACAGGAAACCCCATGATGACCCGTTTCAAGGGGAGCATAGACCGGCTTCCTGTCGAGAAAGCGTTGTCACATATGCCTCCCTCGCTAAGGGAGTATGTCGAACCGTTGAGGACCGACATGCTTCTGACTGCCACTATGGAGCTTGACCGCCCCTGGATGCTGTCTGACACAATCCTGCCGTCGTTCAAGGCCACTCTGGAGATTCCGCGATGCCGGGCGACATACCAGACTCTCCGCTTTTCGGAGTTTTCCGGCTCGCTTGCCGTGGATTTCGACGGAGCGGAGATCGACAAGTCGGTGTTTGATCTTCGCGGGCTTCATCTGGTGGGAGAGGGGGTAGACCTTGACCTCGACCTGCAAGCCCGCAATGTCATGTCTGACCCGGCTGTCAAAGGCAATTTCAACGGATCTGTGGATCTGGGCAGGATTCCTCCACGCCTGGCTGCCGAGATACCCGTCACACTGTCAGGTACCATAGACGGCAAGACCACTTTCGATTTCGCCATGAGCGACCTGACGGAGGAGAATTTCCATCGTGTCAGAGCCGACGGATCGCTGACTTTAAGGCGGATAAACGCCAATGCAGAGGGGATGATGACCGCATGGCTCAATGAAGGAATAGTAGAGTTCGGTACCACCGACTCTTTTGTCCGCGACGGCCATAAGGTCGACTCCCTGCTACAGGTGTCGCTGAAGATCGACACCATGTCGGCTGTCGGGATGGGGATGAACCTCGAGATGAGAAATTTCAAGGCCGGAGCCGGGACGGTCAACCGCAGCGGATCGGCCGATACCACCGAGATCAATCCTTTCGGAGGCTCCATCTCCGTGGAGAGGCTGAAATTCGACGCTCCCGCCGACTCGATGCGCGCCCGGTTGCGCGATGCACGGATAGGGGGCGCATTGACCCGCTACAAGGGGAATGCCCGTTCGCCGCTGATGAACCTGCGTGTCTTCGCCGGAAGGATGATGTTAGGACAGGCTTTGAACCGGGTCTCCATGCGTGACACGGAGATGGCCCTGACTGTCAACATGCGCGAACGTTCGGCGCGTCGCCGCAATACTGAGGTCACAGACAGCGCGCGCGCCGCCCGTCGGGCTATGCGCCTCCATAACGACTCCCTGGCCGCCGCCCGGGCGCAGGCCAACGGCGACATAGAGATGTCGCTTGACCAAGAGGATCGCCGCCTGTTGCGCCGCTGGGACTACAAGGGCACGCTCAGGGCGCGTCGCGGAAGCCTGACAACCCCTTGGTTTCCTTTGCGCAACCGTCTGTCTGACATAAATCTGCGCTTCAATTCCGATTCCATCATCCTGACCGACCTCCGTTACAAGGCCGGGGAAAGCGATTTCCTGATAAACGGCACGATCTCGAATCTCCGCCGCGCGCTTACCTCGCGTCGCGACAATACCCTCGGAATATCACTTGATGTCAAATCCGACACCATAAATGTCAACCAGATAGTAAAGGCGATCTTCGCCGGGCCGGCTCTGGCGGCTCAGACCGATTCCGCCGCTGTGTGGGGCAGTGACGATGACAAGGAAGCTGACATCCTCGCCGGGCGTGCCGACACGGTCGCCACCGGTCCGGTGCTTGTGCCACACAATATAGATGCTCACTTGCGTATGCAGGCGCGCCATATCCTTTATTCCGATCTGGAGCTCCATTCTTTCAGGGGTGACCTGCTGATTTACGACGGGGCGGTAAACCTGCGTAATCTCTCCGCCTCCACCGATATAGGGTCACTCTCGCTCAACGGGCTTTACTCGTCGCTCAATCCCGATTCCCTACAGTTCGGACTGGGTATGAAGGTCGACCGCTTCCGCCTCGACAGACTGACCGAACTTGTGCCTGCCATAGACTCTCTCCTCCCTGTCATGCAGGATTTCGCGGGAATAGTCAACGCCGACATAGCTGTGACCACCGACCTGGAGCGCAACATGGATATCAACATACCCTCGCTGCGCGCGGCCATCAAGATCGAGGGAGACTCGCTGGTGCTGCTCGATCCGGAGACATTCAAGACCGTATCCAAGTGGCTTTTCTTCAAGGACAAGAAAAAGAACATGATAGACCATATGGAGGTGGAGGTCGTCATCGAGAACTCCACTATCGAGCTATACCCCTTCATGTTTGACATAGACCGTTACCGCCTCGGAGTGATGGGCCACAATGACATGGCGATGAACATGAACTACCATGTGTCGGTGTTGAAATCCCCGGTGCCCTTCAAGTTCGGGATCAACATAAAAGGGACACCAGAGAAGATGAAGGTAAGGCTCGGCGGCGCGAAATTCAAGGAGAAGATGATAGGGGAGCGGCAGGTGATCGCCGACAATACCCGCATAAACCTTGTCCGCCAGATCGACAATGTCTTCCGTCGGGGCGTTTCCAAGGCCCGGCTCGGTAAGCTGCGCTTCTCACGGCCTGCCGGCGACAGCCGCCCCATATCGCTCGACGCTCTCAATTCCGACCTTGAGACAGAAGACAACCTGTCTTACACCGATTCCCTGAACATGATCCGCGCAGGCCTCATCGAAAACCCCGACACCACCAGGTTTAGGTAAGCAGGCCAATAAGCTGATGGTAGTTATGGGAGTCATAATTCCCATACCTTCCGGCCTCCTCTCCCAAAAATCTTTTCGGTGATTGGGAAATAATGATTAACTTTGCGGAAATGATATAACCGGAATTTTATGGAAAGTTCGAGAATCGCAGAGAGAATAAGGCAGTTGGCCGTGTCGGCGACTCTGGCCATGTCGCAGAAAAGCAGTGAGCTCAAGGCTGCGGGCGTGGATGTGGTGAACCTGTCGGTCGGAGAACCCGACTTCGATACCCCCGCCCATATCAAGGAGGCCGCCAAGAAGGCTATCGATGAGAATTACTCTCATTATTCTCCCGTGCCCGGTTACATGAGCCTGCGTGAGGCTGTCGCCGACAAGCTCCGGCAGGAAAACAAGACCTCTTACGAGGCTGCGCAGATTGTGGTCTCCACCGGGGCGAAGCAGGCGTTGAGCAATGTGATTCTCGCCACGGTGAATCCCGGTGACGAGGTGGTGATACCTGTTCCCGCGTGGGTCAGCTACGTGGAGATGGTGAAGCTCGCCCAGGGAAAGCCCGTGCTTGTCCCCGCCGGGATGGACCAAGGCTTCAAGGTGACCCCCGCCCAGCTTGAGGCGGCAATCACCGACAAAACCCGCATGGTCATGATTTGCTCCCCGTCCAACCCCTCCGGGGCGGTCTACGACCGTGAAGAGATTGAAGGGCTGGTCGAGGTGTTGAAGCGTCATCCCGATGTGATAGTGCTTTCCGACGAGATATACGAGCATATCAACTATACCGACGGCGGTCATGTCTCTTTCGGGGAATTCCCGGAGATCGCCGACCGTCTGGTCATTGTCAACGGTGTCTCGAAGGCATACGCCATGACCGGCTGGCGCATCGGTTACATGGCCGGCCCGGTCGAGATCGCCAAGGCTGTCACCAAATTGCAGGGACAGACCACCTCCGGCACAAGCTCGATCGCCCAGAAAGCGGCCGAGGCCGCTTATCGTGGCTCGCAGGAATGCGTGGCCGAGATGCGTGCCGCCTTCCGCCGCCGCCGCGACCTCATCGTAGGCCTGACCGGGGAGATTCCCGGTCTGCGGCTTGACATACCTCAGGGCGCGTTCTATATATTCCCGGAGGTAAGCCATTATCTCGGAAAAACCGTCCGTAAGGAAGCTGCCGACGGGAGCGTCACAGTCAGGGAGATCGCGACAGATTCCGATCTGGCGATGTATCTTCTCGAAGAGGCTCATGTCGCGACAGTCGCCGGCTCGGCGTTCTGCATGCCCGGCTACCTGCGCCTCAGCTACGCCGCCTCCGACGATCAGCTCCGTGAGGCAATGACGCGCATCAAAGCCGCCCTCGAGGCAATCAGCAATTCATAATTAAGAATTCATAATTCATAATTGCCATCCGGCATCTATTTCCATCTAATAATGAATTTCATAGAAGAACTTACCTGGCGCGGCATGGTCCACCAGTCGATGCCGGGGACCGACGAATATCTCAAGAAGGGTATGACCAGCGCATACCTCGGAATAGACCCTACCGCCGACTCTCTCCATATCGGCCATCTTGTGGGGGTCATGATGCTCAAACATTTCCAGCGGTCGGGCCATAAGCCGATCGCCTTGGTCGGAGGCGCGACCGGCATGATCGGCGATCCCTCCATGAAGAGCCAGGAGCGCAAGCTGCTCGATGTCGAGACATTGCGCCACAACCAGGAATGTATCAAGAAGCAACTCGCCAAGTTCCTCGATTTCGACTCCGACGCGCCCAACGCCGCCATCCTTGTCAACAACTACGACTGGATGAAAGACTTCGGTTTCCTCGACTTTATCCGCGAGATCGGCAAGTGTATCACCGTCAACTACATGATGGCCAAGGACTCCGTCAAGAAACGTCTCTCCGGGGAGTCCGGCCAGGGGATGTCGTTCACCGAGTTCTCCTACCAGCTGCTTCAGGGTTATGACTTCCTCTGGCTGTACCAGAACAAGGACTGCCACCTGCAGCTCGGCGGTTCCGACCAGTGGGGCAACATCACCACCGGAACCGAGCTTATACGCCGCATTGCCGGCGGGGATGACGCTTTCGCCCTGACCTGCCCCCTGATCACAAAGGCTGACGGCGGCAAGTTCGGAAAGACCGAAAGCGGCAATGTCTGGCTCGACCCCAAACGGACAACCCCCTACCAGTTCTACCAGTTCTGGCTCAACGTCAGCGACGAAGACGCGGAGAAATATATCAAGATCTTCACCATCCTCGACAAGGAGGAGATCGATTCCCTCATAGAGCAGCAGAAGGCCGATCCCGGGCTGCGTCCCCTGCAGAAACGCCTCGCCAAGGAGATCACCACTATGGTCCACTCCGCCGAGGATTACGAGATGGCGGTGGAGGCCTCGCAGATCCTTTTCAGCAACAAAGCCACCGACGCTCTCCACAAGATCGACGAGCAGACACTGCTGGCCGTCTTCGATGGTGTCCCGCAGTTTGAGATCTCCCGGCAGTTGCTTAAGGATGGTGTCAAACTCGCCGATCTGCTTGTCGACAATGCCCCAGTCTTCCCCTCCAAAGGGGAGCTGCGCAAGCTCGCCCAAGGTGGAGGCTTCGCCATCAACAAGGAGAAAGTCGCCGATCCCTATGCCCCCGCGTCGGAAGATATGTTGCTCAACGACAAGTATATCCTCGTCCAGAAGGGTAAGAAAAGCTACTATCTGCTCAAAGTAACCGACTGAAACCAAGACAGATGTCGAGGCTGATGCTCATCATCAACCCCATCTCCGGCACCGGCAGCAAGAAGGGGGTCGTTGAGATGGTGGAGCAGGCTATGGAAGCCTGCGGACATGATGTGGATGTGCGGCTTACCGGGGCGCGTGGCGATGCCACGCGCCTGGCCGGGGAGGCCGCCCGCAAAGGGTATTATGGCGTGCTGGCATGCGGCGGTGACGGGACGGTCAACGAGACAGCCCGCGCACTGTGTGCTACCGACACCGCCCTTGGCATACTGCCCGCCGGGTCAGGCAACGGCCTGGCCCGACATCTCCATATCCCCGTCGACATCTCCTCCGCCCTGAAGGTGATAGCCCTTGACAATGTCGTGGATTCCGATTACGGCACAGTCAACGGCCGACCTTTCTTCTGCACTTTCGGGATGGGTTTCGACGCGGCGGTCAGTCATCGTTTCGCCCGTCAGAGCCGGCGGGGAATCCTCTCCTACATCAAGAGCGCGATCTCGGAGTATGTGCAATACCGTCCGCAGACCTACACTGTCTCGGCCAATGGCAAGCTCCTGACAGAGAAAGCCTTTCTGATCGCCGTCTGCAATGCCTCCCAGTGGGGCAACAACGCCTATATCGCGCCCGAGGCGAGCATAACTGACGGTCTGCTCGACATCACGATAGTCCATAGCGGCACCGCCATCGACGCGGCTGTGATGGGAATGGATATCTTCACCGGCTATATCAACAAAAACACGATGGTCCACACTTTCCGTGCCCCGGCCTGCGTAATCTACCGCAACGGGGCCGGCGAGGCGCATCTCGACGGGGAGCCGATGATGATGGATGACATCCTCGACGTGAAATGCCATCGCGGAGACCTGAAAGTCTTCACTCCCGGCGCGACCCATCACTTCACTCCTGTCATCACCCCCCTCCAGGAGATGATCAAGGGAGCGGGTCTTTCGCTGAAACATCTTCTCGGATCAAAGTGAAAACTTTTCGGCCTTGAAGGGCGTTGTTCCTTTGAAGTTTCAACTATTTACGAGAGAAGGCTGTGGAGAAAGCGTTAAAACTGTTTTTCAAGGCGTTGTCATGGACGCTGCTGGGCATCATCGGCCTGGTGGCGCTCGTTGTCTTTCTACTATATCTCCCTCCGGTTCAGGATATCGTTGTCCCGCAGGTGCTTAAAATGGTCAACAAGCCCGGAGAGATGGAAATTTCCCTTAAGAAATTCCGTCTGAGTTTTCCCCTTGACCTCGCTGTCGATTCCCTGGAGATGCGAACCCCCGGTATGGATGTCAGGACCGCGAGGGCTACCCTTTCCGTGGCTCTGTCGCCACTCTTGACCGGTGAGATCGTAGCCCGTGACGCTCGTCTTGACAAGACGGATTTCCGGCTGGGCACCCCCGACTCCGCTTTTTACATGAATGCCCGTGTCGAGCTTGCCTCGCTTGACGGCGCGAGGGTGCATCTCTCCTCGCAGCGTGTGAAAGTCTCCTCTCTGGCTGTCGACAGCGGTACAGTAGAGATGGCCATACGCCCCGACACTGTCCCCAAGCCTGTTCCCAACGATTCCATCCCTGTCAACTGGCATATCATCCTCGATCATGGCAGGATGGAACGCATTGACTACAACATGACCATAGAGCCGACAATCACCGACCTGAGCTGTTACTTCCGGCAGGGGGACATACTCGGAGCCGATGTCGACATGCGCTACAATACGGTCAAGGTAAAGGAGGTTTCCATGAGTGACGCTGACGCGCGGTATATATACCCCACTGCAGAATACCTTGCCGCCCATCCTGTCCCCCCCGTGGAGACAGACTCCCTGCCGGAGACTGTCCCCTGGACCGTGACCTGCGACAAGATATCCCTCACCGGTTCCCGCGCCTTGTACGCCATGAACGGCTACAAACCCTTGGGAGACAATTTCGACCTGAACTACATACAGGCATCGGAGATAGAGATCCGAATCGATTCTTTCCTCAACCGGGCCACGACCGTACACGCTCCCATACGGCGCATATATGCCCGCGAACGGTGTGGCATACCTCTCGAACTGAAAGGTCTGTTCGATATGGACTCTGTCGCGCTGAATGCCAATGGTATGGTGCTCAGCACACTTACGTCGACTATAAACCTGACCGCCATGATGGGGTTGCCGCCGACGGAGACCTCTTCCCACGCCACTGACGGTAAGGAGCAGCCTGCGGCTATTCCCGCCGATCTTCCCTTCATTGTCGACCTCGACGCGCAGATCAGCAACGAGGATATCCGCCGCCTTGTCCCCGCCGCTTTCGCCACGATAGCCGCAGGGCTGCCCCGTGGTGTTCCCCTCTATCTCAAAGCCGACGCGTCGGGAACAATGGCCGACATCAACGCCAAGACTATTTCCCTCTCTCTACCGCGCCATCTTAGCCTGGAGGCTTCCGGCCATGTGAAAAACGCGATGGACCTTCAGAAAGCGGTCGGTTCGCTTGAGATCAAGGGGGCTATGCCCGACGGATCTTTCCTCAAACCGACCCTTATGGACGCGAAGATGGCCAGGGAGGTGAATCTTCCGCCGATGACATTGCGCGGAGGGGTGGACCTCAACCGTGGAGACATCGCCGGCGACCTTGTGGCTACCGCCGCTGACGGATCTATAACCCTCGATGGTGAATGGCACAACCGAGAGAAGGGCTATCTGCTGTCGCTCGACGCGAGGAAATTCCCCTTGCAGTCCATAATGCCCGGCCTCGGGGTAAGCGACATCACCGCCAAGGTGGAACTTGACGGCGAGGGGCTCGACCCGTTCAGTCCGTCGACCGACCTGCAGGCCAAGGTAGATCTCACCCATGTGGGTTATCATGGTGTGGGTTACGAGAACATAACCGCCGATGTCGCCCTGCAGGGTGGCAACGCCTCCCTCTCCGCGACATCTGCCAACAGAGGGGCGGCATTCACGGTGAAGGCTGACGGAAACCTGACCGGCGACACTCTCCGCTGGCGTTTCGACGGTGATGTCAGGAACATCGACCTCCAGACTCTGCGGCTTTCCGACTCGATCGCGCAGGGATCGGTCGCGCTCACCGGAGAGGCGGCGTTCACTCTCCCCAAGACCCGCGTCACGCGTGTCGGCCGCCGGAAAGTGACCACAACCACTCCTATGTCAGTTGATGCCGATATCGACATAAGCCATCTCTACTGGCGGATGCCGGGCGGGACGGTCAATGCCTCCGGCATACTGGCCAAAGTGGCGACTGACTCCTCCCGGACGATGGTCGACATAGACAACGGCGACCTCTGCCTGAAAGCGTTCTCCCCGGCGGGGATCGACACGCTGATGGCCCGTATGACAGCGACCACCGCTATCCTTGACCGCTCGATGGCCCGGCGACAGCTCGCCGTCGATTCGATTCAGCAGGCTCTTCCGCCGTTCACCTTGTCCCTGACCGCCGGGGAGAACAATGTCCTGTCAAGCTATCTGCTTGACAGCAAGATAAGTTTCGACACCATTTCTGTCTCTGCAGCCAATGACTCCCTGCTGACAGCCTCCGTCATGCTTGACGGCTTCAAGACAGGGGAGACACGCCTCGACTCAATATCATTCGACATGCGCCAGCGGGGAAGCCTGCTGCTGTACACCCTGGTTGTTGACAACAAGCCGGGGACTTTCGACCAGTTCGCCCATATAAACGCGAAAGGATTCATCGGTGTCGACAAGTTCGCCCTGCTGTTCAACCAGAAGAATATCAAGGAAGAGACCGGCTTCAGCTTCGGATCGGTCGTGACGATGCCGGCGGAAAGCACCTTCTCGCTCCGTTTCGTCCCCTACCATCCTGTAATCGGTTACAAGGACTGGGAGATCAACCGAGACAACTTCATCTCCTATAATGTCAAGACAGGACATATCGATGCCAACATCGATCTTCACAACCCCTCCTCTTCGTTGCGGCTTTTCACCGAGCACAATGCCGCGGATTCCACCCAGGAGGCCATACGCCTGCAGGTCAAGGATCTGAAACTTGAAGACTGGCTGGCCATCAATCCGTTCGCTCCCCCGATCAAAGGAAATCTGTCGGCCGACATGAGTCTTACTCTCGGCCTTGCAGAAAAATCGCTTGACGGCGCGGGCACCGTCTCGCTGGCAAATCTTTTCTATGGCCGTGAGAAAGTCGGAGATTTCGACCTCGACCTTAACCTTTCGACCAATGCCGCCGGAACCATCCGCGCGACAACCTCCCTTATGGTCGACGGGGTGAAGACGATCACCGCCTCGGGAAACCTCAATGATTCCACTGCTGTCAATCCTTTCATGCTTGACTTCAAGATGATCCACTTCCCCCTCTCGGTTGTCAATCCATTCCTCCCCAAGGGGACGGCGCGCCTGCGCGGAATGCTCAACGGGGAGATGGATATCACCGGCAAGCTCGCCGAACCGACTTTCAACGGATGGCTGCAGTTTGACTCTACGGCGGTAGACATGACCATGCTCGGATCATCTTTCGATTTCTCCGACGAGAAGATCCCGGTAAAAGACAATCTTGTGACGTTCAATAACTTTGCCATCAAGGCGGTCAACAACAATCCGTTGACTATCTCCGGAACGGCCGATATGACATCGCTTGCCGATATCAGGCTTGACCTCGCTTTGGCTGCGTCTAACACCCAGCTTGTCGGATCTAAGCGCAAAAAGGGACAGGATGTCTACGGCAAGGCGTACATAGATCTTGACGCGAAGGTGAAAGGCTCGTTGGCCAATTTCCTCGATGTGCAGGCCAAACTGAAGATCCTCCCCGGCACAAATGTGACATATGTCATCCCCGACGTGCAGTCGGCGATCGCCTCCCGGAGCAATGCCGAGATGGTCAAGTTCGTCAACTTCGCCGACACGGCCGCCGTGGCCGCCGCCGACTCACTGACCCGCCAGGGGATGGCCATGAACCTCAACGCCATCCTGGAGATATCCCAGGGGTCGACGATCGCGGTGGATCTCTCGGCAGACGGCAAGAACCGCGCCCAGATCCAGGCTTCGGGCCGTGTCAACTACTCTCTTGACTACCTCGGTGACGAACGTGTCACCGGCCGTATAGACCTCAACGAGGGATTTGTCCGCTACGGTATGCCCCCTGTTCTCTCCGAGAAGCTTTTCAATATCAAGGAGGGAAGCTATGTGGTCTTCAACGGCCAGATGCTCAATCCGGTGCTTAACCTCCACGCCTATGACGACATGAAAGCCAATGTCAACACCGACGGAAATTCCCGGATGGTGACATTCGATGTCGGCCTGAATGTCACCGGGACTCTGGAGAACATGAATGTGGCGTTCGACCTGTCGACCCCCGATGACCTGACCGTCCAGAACGAACTGCAGTCGATGAGTCCCGACCAGAGGGCAAACCAGGCCATGAACCTGCTGCTCTACGGCAGCTACACCGGCCCGGGCACCAAGGCTTCGACAATGGGCAATCCGCTCTACACTTTCCTTGAAAGCCAGCTCAACAATATCGCCTCCTCGGCCATAAAGGGGGTTGACATATCGTTCGGGATCGACCAGCTCGACCGCACCCGTGACGGGGTGAACTCCACGGCGATGTCTTACAGCTACCGCGTCAGCAAGTCGCTCTTCGACGATCGTTTCAAGATCGTTGTCGGAGGCAATTACACCACCGACGCTGACGCTGACGAGAATTTCGCCCAGAACCTTATCGCCGACATATCCTTTGAGTACCGGCTCAACAAGCAGGGTACGATGTATGTCAAGCTGTTCCGCCATACCGGCTATGAGTCGATCCTTGAGGGAGAGATCACCCAGACCGGTGTAGGTTTCGTCTACAAGAAGAAGATACGCTCGCTGTCAGACCTGTTCAACTGGCTGCCCTTCAGAAGAAAGGAGGAAGTTGTGAAATGATGAAGAGATTATCCCGAATACTCCTGTTGCCGCTCGCCGGAATGCTGGCGGTATCCTGTTCGACCACCAAAAGGATTCCTGAAGGGGAGATGCTGTATACCGGCCTGAAAGGAATCGAGGTGACACCCGAAGCCGGGCAGACGGTATCGGAAGGGGTGGAGACAGAGTTGAAAGACGCGGTCGCCGTGCCTCCCAACAACGCCATCTTCGGCTCTCCGTCGCTGCGCTGGCCGTTTCCGGTCGGCTTGTGGGTGTGGAACAACTGGAATGACCCCGGCAAGGGGCTGAAACACTGGCTGTATGACCGGCTGGTGACCGAGCCGGTGCTGGTCAGCGATGTCCGTCCGGAGGCGAGAGTGAAGATGCTCGACGAAATTCTTGACAACAACGGCTACTTCCGTGGAGGGGCCTCATATGAGCTTGTCCAGGGCAAAGATCCCAAAAAGGCTAAATTGCGCTACAATGTGGCGACCGGGCCGGCTTACACGTTGAGTGACATCGAGACCCTTCCCGACACATGTGTGCTGAATCATCTTATCGACTCCATCGCCGCGACCGACAGTTATCTGAAGACCGGCTCGCGCTACAGTGTCGATTCCCTCGCGGTCTCGCGCACACGTATCGCCAATGTGCTGCGCAACAGAGGCTACTATTATTTCCGGCCGGATTTCATCGAATACCTTGCCGACTCGATACAGGAGCCGATGAAGATCGCCCTTAGGATGATGCTGGCCTCGAATATCCCTTCCGACATGGTGAAGCGATACAAGACCGGCAAGGTGACGATGTATGTGTTCCGCAATCAGGGTGGTGGCGAGCCTGACACCATCGAGACTTCGCGCGGGACCCTGATCCAGATGAAACCCTCGCGGTTCCGCCAGGCTTTGATGCCTGAATGCGTCACCATGCGCAAAGGACGTTATTTCACTGTCCGCCAGATGAACTCGACCCAGACACGGTTGTCGCGGCTGGGGATCTTCAACGCCATCAATATCGAGGTGCTCCCCGACACGGCGGCTAAGGAGCCGACCCTTAATGTCGAGATAGGCTGTACATTCGACACTCCGCTGGAATTTTCCGTGGAGCTTAACGCCAGTTCCAAGTCAAACAGCTACATAGGTCCGGGGATCCTCCTGGGAGTTACCAACCGCAACCTTTTCGGGGGAGGGGAGCAGCTCGGAGTGACCCTCACGGGCAACTATGAATGGCAGACCGGCAAGGGGGCTTCGTCGCTCTTCAACTCATATGAGGTCGGGGTGACGACCACGCTCTCCATACCGAGGATGCTGGCTCCGGGCTTCATCAAACGGCGTAACCGAAACCTCAACTGGACCCGTTTCTCGCTGAATGTCGACCTGTTGAACAGGCCGCATTATTTCAAGATGGCGCAGTTCAACTTGTCGTTCAGCTATGACTGGCAGTCATCACGCTATTCCTCCCACACCCTGACCCCTTTCAAGCTGACTTATACCAAGCTTATGAAGACCACCGCCGAGTTCGATTCCATTATAGCCCAGAATCCGGCCATCGCTCTCAGCTTCATGAGCCAGTACATACCTCAGCTTTCCTACACTTACACCTATGACCGCAATTTCGGACCGGACAATACCTTCAACTGGTCATTCACGGCCCAGGAGGCCGGAAACCTCTTCTGGTCTGTCTATGAGCTTTGCGGTTCGAAAGGTGAGAAGAAGCTCTTCGGGACACCCTTCTCGCAGTTCATAAAAGGGACCACGCAGGTTGTGTATGGCCGCCGTCTGTGGGGTGACAACTGGCTTGTAAGCCGTGTCGCGCTCGGCGCGGCGTATGCCTACGGCAACTCCTCGCAGGTGCCATATTCAGAGCAATTCTATGTAGGAGGAGCGAACTCGATCAGGGCGTGGACCGTCCGCAAGCTTGGCCCCGGGTCATACCGCGCGCCGGCCGACCAGCGCAACGGTTATTTCGACCAGACAGGTACATTCAAATTCGAGTTGAACACCGAATACCGCTTTCCGATCGTCGGCCCGCTCCACGGGGCTGTATTTATCGACGCGGGAAATGTCTGGCTGCTGAAGAAAGACCCGTTGCGCCCCGGAGGAGAGCTGAAAGCCTCAACTTTCCTGAAGGATATAGCCCTGGGCACCGGTGTCGGCCTGCGCTTCGACATATCGATGCTCATCCTCCGGGCCGACCTCGGTATAGGCATCCACGCCCCTTACGATACCGGCAAGAAGGGCTATTACAACATGACCTCTTTCAAGAATTCCCTCGCTTTCCACCTCGCCATCGGCTATCCATTCTGAATCGCAGACTTGGGTGGATTGGAAAGGCTCTCACAGATAAACGGATTACACAGAAGACCTGATGGTTGCCTGTGTAATCCGTTTATCTGTGAGAGCCTTTATCGGGAATGGGTTCCGGAAGGGGTCAGAGGGCGAGTTTCAGCGAAGCGGCGGTCCCGTCTGACAACTCGATCCGCAGTATGGATATTCCTGCGCCGGGATTCAGAGAGACAGCCTGCGAGCCGTTGCCTTCTGTGATGCATCTGAGTCCTCCTCGGAGATCATAGGCCATGACGTATTCGATCCCCTTGCCGGAAGTGACTGTCACTGTCTGACCGCACACTTCTACTGTGAGGGGATTGGTAGTGGCTTTGGCGGCATCTATTCCGGAGATCGTGGGGTAAGTGTACTGGGGGTCCATACAGTCGGGTATTCCGTCGCCGTCAGAGTCTCCACGGGTGCAAATACCGTAATATTTCTGTGTGTCTGTCACACCGGCGATTCCGCCTATTTCCATGTATACCTCGTCAAAAGGCTTGGTGGGAGTGACATATAACACATTACGGTCTCCGTAACCGGCCACATTTGCGTCGGCCACGCTCCAGTTGGTGAACTCGTCGCCTGTATCTACGCCGGGAGCTTTCGCCGCAAAGGTAGCGTCAGATGACTGGGAAGTGCGGAGCTTTATCTTTAGCCATGATCCGGCCTTCACTCCGGCGAGATAAGTTTTGTTGTCGACGATTATGCCGACCTGATGGGAAGGATGGATGGTCTTTCCGAGCTTTACAGAAATGAGCACTGCGTCGCCGACCTGGATGGTGTTTCCCACCGACATGTAGCTGTCAAGGTCATTGTCGACGAAGTTGCTTATGTTGTCGACATACTGCCCGACAGACACACCGCCTCCCTGGACAGGTTCTATGGCAGCATGGACGGTGGCGATTTCTCCGTCACATCCCAGCAGGGAGCTGCATGAAGAGTCCGCGTCCTCCATGAATGGGTAATATATCTTCAGGTTGCTGAGCGACAGGTCGAGCACGCCGCTTTTCCAGAGCTGGAATTCATCGAAAGCGATCCCCTCTGGAACGGCGATGGTGTAACGTACCTTCGTGGTCTTGCCGGTTCCGATGACATCGGCAGCTATGACATTTGACTCGTCGATGACATGGGAGTATACCGCATTGTCTCCTTTCTGCGCTTTGTTATAGCAACGTATCTGCATGAACTCAAGTATCTTGGCATTGAGTCCATTGATATGTTCCTCGACCACGAATCCAATGCGTTGGGGCTTGGAGCCGTCTGATATGGGCTGCCCGTCGGCGCGTTTCACTCCGGTGATCCGCACATCGTTGGCAATGCCGAGGCCGCCGGTGTATTCGGCGTAATTGTCATAGTCGGGGTCAGTGATGTTTTCAAGGTTCGATTTGTCTGAAATCGAAAGCAACGCCCCGCTTGTCTCGTATACCTCCGATGAGGGCACGTAAGTGGTTCCGGCCACCTCGTTGACGAGAGGAGTGGCGCAGCCTCCGGCCACTGTGCCTCCGACATGGTCGAACTGGTCATTTTTCACCGTAACGTACTGGAAACAATTCTCGTGTCCTTCCCCTTTGACCTGAGCTTTTACGCGATATTCTCCCTTGACATCGATTCCTGAGATTTTTCCGTCAGCGCTGATGGTGGCGTTGGAGCCTTCGGGAACGCTTTCAAGGATGAATTCCACCTCATGTCCGAGATTTCGGTTCCACGCCAATGTGTGTTCCGTGGCCTCCGGGGCGAGGTAGACGTTTGACGACAGGTTGATGGGGCAGTCATGTCTCTGGAAAGGAGGTTCCTGGACATACGCGTAATAGGCCATAGTGCCTCCCAGATCAAGTCCGACTCCTTTGCCCAGATACAGCTTCGCGCCGGAAAATGCGACAGGTGCGGTCGTCGAGAACAACTGCTCGTTGCCGAAATCCCCTACTCCGAGCGAGAGGACCCCCGCGTTGATCGTGATATCCTGCAGGTCGTTCCCTGCAGCGTCGTAAAGGGTGATCTTCGAGCCGCTGCCTACTGTCAGGTTCAACAGTGACGAAGAGCCTATTTTGAATCCAACCTGGGTTCCGGCGGGGAATACCTCTTCTCCCGGGTGGTCCTTGTCTTCCATGAGAAATTCCGCCGACATCCCTCCGATGGAAAGGACAGCGCCTATGAGCGCGCCTTCTTCCGGATCCTCGACGAATTTGTAATAACCGGCTACATTGTCAACCTTGCTCCCGTTGACGCGGGCTTCCTTCAAGGCGATATTGCGATTGTGGTCTCTGTTGAATTTTGTGATGCCCCCTTCCTTTGTGGTCTGATTGGGCCATGTTCCTACTTTGTAGTCGCGGTTGATCGTGTATTCCTTCGCGTCACCTATCCAGGCATACTTTATCCGCAGCCCTCCTACTACACTCAGGTCTATGCCGCCCGTATCATTCAGTGATATCTCGTCGAAGACTCCGGGAGCTTCAGCGGTGATCATCATGGTGGCATCGCTGCTGCCGGCGATCTGCACCAGCGAGAGGGTCAGCCCGGAAGCGTTCAGTCCTTCTGATGCCTCGACGATCTTGACCAGTTCACCATCGCGGTAGAAACCGATACCCATCATCTTTATCACGTCGAGCGACAGGACGGAAGAGCCGTTGGCGGCCACGATGCAAAAGCCGACTTTGGTCCCTTTGGCATAATAGCTGTTCACATCACGGACAGACACATAAGGTCCTACGCCCACATCGGCCTTGACCCCGTGCTCGAAGAAACCGACATTCTCAAGGTTGTCATCAGTAAGATTCGCAACGTCGGTGGCGGCGTTGGCGACCCCGACAACACTGATGAGTTTGTTGACATGGAAACCATTGCCGGTCATCGCACGACGTGTCGGCAGATACCTGACGTTGATCCCGTCGGGGGTGGTTTCGTTGTCGACATTTGGGTCGGATTGCTGATAGATTGGTTTGCTAATATCGAACCGGTCACCTAATTCTTCACCTTGAAAGATGAGTCCGGCTCCAGAAATTACCCCCCCATTGATAAAACGGAAGTTATTCCTGTTAAAAACCTTTTAAAAATCATTTTAAAACAGTGATAGTTGATAGAATGTAATAAAGACTTATTGAAACGATTAGTTGTAAAAGGAAGATGCAAAATTACAAAACACAATCCGCGTAGCCGCATGGAGCGTGTTAAATAATATTAACACAAGCCTCTCGACTTGTAGATTGAAGCGTATGGAAAATCCTTGTAAATGGATCGATTTACGGTTAAACATAGTTAAATATGCAAATAATATGATATTTGTCATATATCGAGGGGTGGAAATTGAGTAATTTTGCAGTCGGAAAAATAGGTATAGTTTGATAATAATCAGAACATCATAGATTTAACGATGAGAAAAATGACCAGCACATTATGCCGTGTCCTGTCTTTGACCGGCTTTACGGCGGCCATCGTGGCTCTATCCTCCTGCTCCGGCAAGGGGGACCAGGCAGCGCAGATGGCAGCCATGCAGAACCAGACTCCGGAACTCGGGGTGGTCACAGTCCAGCCCGGCACTTCCGATCTCTCCCATTCCTACGCCGCTACAATAAAAGGTAAGGTCGATGTCGATGTCCGTCCGCTTGTTTCAGGATTCGTGACGAAAGTCAATGTCGACGAAGGACAGTTTGTCAAGAAAGGGCAACCCCTCTTCACCCTTGACCAGGTGACTTTTCAGGCAGCTGTGGAGCAGGCGCAGGCCGCCGTCAACTCCGCCCAGACAGCCGTCAACTCCGCCCAGCTGACAGCCGACAACAAGAAACTGCTTTACGACAAGAATATCATCAGCGAGTATGAGTACCAGCTGGCGATGAACCAGCTCGCCACCGCAAAGAGCCAGCTGGCCACCGCGCAGGCCGCGTTGACCTCGGCCCGCAAGAACCTCAGCTACACGGTGGTGACCGCTCCAGTCTCAGGCTATGTCGGCTCCATACCTGCCCGTGAGGGCACGCTGGCCTCCCCCTCGATGGTACAGCCGCTGACCACTGTCAGCGACAACTCCGAGGTCTATGCCTATTTCTCACTGACAGAGAAGGATATCCTTGAGATGACCCAGGGTGACCGTTCGCTCAACTCGGCCGTCAGCTCTATGCCTGCCGTGCAGCTCCGCCTCGCCGACGGCACGATCTATCCTCTCGAAGGGAAGGTGGCCACCGTCTCCGGAGTCATCGATTCTTCGACAGGCGCATCAAGCGTCCGCGCCCGTTTCGCCAATCCCGACGGTGTGCTACGCTCCGGGTCAACCGGCCAGATCCTTATCCCGAATCATGCAGACAATGTGATCCTTATCCCGCAGAAGGCCACATTCGAGGTCCAGGACCGCCGTTTCGTCTACGTGCTCAACGACTCCAACAAGACTGTCTCCACCCCGATCACCGTCTCCCCGCTTGATGACGGCCAGAACTTCGTGGTGACTTCGGGTCTCGAGCCCGGACAGCGCGTGGTTGTCGAGGGTGTCGGCACCAAGGTGCGCCCCGACATGGAGATCAAGCCTGTCGACGCTGCCCAGCAGGCCGCAGCCATGGCTGCTCAGCAGCAAGCCGCCCAGCAGAAATAATTAAAGAATCACCAATCATCAGAAAATGAAGCTTGACACCTTTATAAACCGGCCGGTGCTGTCGACGGTGATATCCATCTTCATCGTCCTGCTCGGTTTGATCGGCTTGTCGTCGCTGCCTATCACGCAGTATCCCGACATCGCTCCGCCGACCATCTCGGTTTCGACAACTTACAGCGGCGCGAATGCCCAGGCCGTGCTAAACTCTGTGATCGCCCCTCTCGAGGAGTCGATCAACGGAGCCGAGGGCATGACATACATTGAATCAACCGCCACCAACACAGGTTCGGCGACTATCAACGTCCATTTCGAGCAGGGTTTCGATCCTGACATGGCCGCTGTCGATGTGCAGAACCGTGTGGCCAAGGCCCAGAACCTCCTCCCCGCCGAAGTTACCCAGGTCGGCGTGCTGACCCAGAAACGCCAGTCGTCGATGCTTGTCGGCGTCGCCTTGTATTCGACAAGCGACGCGTATGACGGCGAGTTTCTCGACAACTATATGAAGATCAACGTCATCCCGGTATTGCAGCGCGTCAAGGGTGTCGGCGACGTGATGTCGTTCGGCGGTGACTACTCGATGCGTATCTGGATCAAGCCGGAGGTGATGGCCCAGTATGGCCTTACCCCCAATGACGTTGCGGCCGCCCTGAAAGACCAGAATGTCGAGGCTGCCCCCGGCTCGTTCGGCGCGCAGGGCAACCAGTCGTTCCAGTACACGCTGAAATACCGAGGACGTTACGAGACCCCGGAGGAATTCGACAATATCGTGATCCGTGCAAACCAGGACGGTACGATCCTGCGCCTGAAGGATGTGGCCGACGTGGAGCTTGGCAAGGTGACCTATGACTACTCCTCGTCGCTCAACGGATATCCCGGCACAATGGCGATCGTCTTCCAGACCGCCGGTTCCAACGCCACGGAGATCATCAACGACTGTCTGGCGCAGGTTGACAACCTGACCAAGGATCTCCCCGACGGGTTGCACTTCGCTATCCCGATGAACAACAACGACTTCCTTTACGCTTCGATCTCGAAGGTCATCCATACCCTCATAGAGGCGTTCATCCTTGTGTTCTTCGTGGTGTATGTATTCCTGGGCGACATCCGTTCGACACTTATCCCCGCCATCGCCATACCTGTGGCCTTGGTCGGAACCTTCTTCGTCTTGAAGCTCATCGGCTTCTCGCTCAACCTTATCACCCTTTCGGCTCTCGTGCTTGCGATCGCGATTGTGGTCGACGACGCGATAGTGGTGGTCGAGGCGGTCCATGCCAAGCTTGACGCGGGCTATCAGAGCGCGCGCAAGGCTTCGATCGACGCGATGAGCGAGATCGGCACCGCCATCATCTCTATCACGCTGGTCATGATGCTTGTGTTCATCCCCGTGTCGTTCATGCCCGGTACCGCCGGTATCTTCTATCAGCAGTTCGGTCTGACGATGGCCATCGCCATCGGTTTCTCGGCCTTGAACGCATTGACCCTCTCACCGGCCCTCTGCGCCGTGTTCCTCAAGCCCCACAAGGCTGACGGAAGCCACGCTCCGTTGAAAGAGCGTCTTGCCGATGCTTACTCCGCTGCCGGAGAGGCTGTCGCCGCCAAGGTGAAGGGCAACTGGGAGACTGTCTGGCTGCCTCTTGTGACACTCGCCCTCCTTGTCGCCACGATCACATTCATGGTGCTCGGATGGTTTGACTTCGAGAACATCTTCAAGAGCATCATCGCCGTCATCTGCGCCGTCCTGACTGTCTGGGGGCTCTTCACCCAGTCGTTCAAGAACGCGTTCGAGGCGCTTTACGAGAAGACTCTCAGCGGTTACCGCAAGGTCGTCAAGTTCTTTGTCGGCCACAAGGTGACATCTTTCATCACTGTCGGTGTGGCAGTCGTCGTGCTTGTGCTGCTGATGCGTTCGACCCCCTCCGCACTTGTGCCCAACGAGGACACCGGTACATTCTTCGTGATGGTCGACATGCCCCCGGGTACATCACAGGAGCGCACCCAGGAGGTGCTGCAGAAGGTCGACATGGCCTTGTCGCAGATTCCCGCTGTCGAATACCGCCAGATGATCGACGGTTACTCCTTCATCGCCGGCGCAGGCCCGACTTACGGTACATTCATCGTCAAGCTCAAGGACTGGTCGCTGCGTGACAAGAAGACAGAGAATGTAGACGCGATCATAGGCATGGTCTACGGCATGACCGGCAAGCTTGTCAAGGATGGCCGTGTGATCGCCTTCGCGCCTCCTATGATCACGGGTTACTCCGTGACCAACGGTTTCGAGCTGAAGATGCAGGACAAGACCGGCGGCGACATCAACGACTTCTTCGCCATCGTGCAGGGATTCCTCGCCCAGCTCAACGCCCAGCCGGAGATCCAGATGGCATACACCACCTTCAACCCGACTTTCCCCCAGTATAAGATCGACATCGACGCGGCCAAGGCCCAGCAGGCCGGATTGTCGACCTCCGCGATACTTTCGACCTTGCAGGGGTATTTCGGATCGATGTATGTCTCCAACTTCAACCGTTTCGGAAAGATCTACCGTGTGATGATGCAGGCCCCGCCTGAGTCACGTGTCTCGATGGAGTCGCTGAAGAACATCAAGGTCAAGTCTGCCTCCGGCAAGATGGCCTCTCTGGAGAACTTCGTGACATTGCAGAAGGTCTACGGCCCTGACCTGCTCAACCGATTCAACCTCTTCCAGTCTATCTCCGTGACAGGTAACCCCGCAGAGGGATATTCATCCGGCCAGGCCCTGGCGGCGATCGAGCGCGTGGCAGCCGAGACTCTTCCCGCAGGTTACGGTTACGAGTATTCGGGTATGACCCGTGAGGAAGGCACCGGATCGTCCAACACGACCGCGATCATCTTCGCCCTCTGTCTGCTGTTCGTCTATCTGCTGCTGTCGGCCCAGTACGAGAGCTACATCATCCCCTGGGCGGTTATCCTCTCGATTCCGTTCGGTCTGATGGGTTCGTTCATCTTCGCCAAGATCTTCGACATCACCAACAATATCTACCTGCAGATCTCGCTGATCATGCTTATCGGTCTGTTGGCCAAGAACGCCATCCTTATCGTCGAGTTCGCCCTTGAGCGCCGCCGTACGGGTATGTCGGTCATCAACGCCGCTGTCGCCGGAGCCGCCGCCCGTCTGCGCCCGATCCTGATGACCTCGCTGGCCCTGATCATCGGTCTTCTGCCGATGATGTTCGCCTCGGGAGTCGGTGCCAATGGTAACCGCGCCCTCGGTGTGGGTTCGATCGGAGGTATGCTCATCGGTATGATCCTGCAGATCTTCTTCGTCCCGGCCCTGTTCGTGATCTTCCAGCTGATCCAGGAGAAGATAACCCCGATCAAGTGGAAAGACACCAACAACGAGGGTGTCGAGAGCGAGATCGAGCAGTATGCCCGCTGATTTTATAAACATAACATCAAGAAGAATGAAATTCAGACATATAATATTGACGGCAGCTGTCGGTGTGGCTGTGGCCGGACTTACCTCCTGCCATATCTACAAGAAGTTCGAGATGCCCCAGGATGATCCCGTGACGAAGGAGTACTCCGAGGTTGTCAAGACCGAGGCCGACTCGGCCGCTTTCGGAAACCTCTCATGGCAGCAGGTCTTCACCGATCCCGTTCTCGCCGACCTGATTCAGCGCGCCCTTGACAACAATGTCAACCTTGAGAACGCCCGGCTGAATGTCGAGGTGGCCAAGGCCAATGTGCTTGGCGCGCGTCTAAGCTATCTTCCCGCTGTCGCTCTCAATTTCAACGGCGCAGGCTCCAAGTACAAGGTGCCTGGTTCGGAGATGACCTGGACTTATCAGCTTCCGATGGCTATCAGCTGGGAGGTCGATGTCTTCGGAAAGACCCTCAACCGCAAGCGCGGCGCGGAAGCTGCCTTGGCTCTCCAGAAGGATTACGAGCAGGCTGTCCGTTCCCAGATCATAGGGGGAGTTGCCTCTTGTTATTACACCATCGCTGTGGTGCAGGCCCAGCTCAACCTCTCGCGCCAGACCGCCGAGCTGTGGAAACAGAGCGTGCAGACCATGCGCGATTTCAAGGAGGCAGGGCGTGTGACCCAGGCTGCTGTCGTGCAGAGCGAGGCCCAGTATTATCAGATCCTGGCTTCCATCACCGACCTTGAGACAGCTCTCGACAAGGCCAACAACTCCATGTCGCTGTTGCTCAACGTGCAGCCACAGACATGGACCGTTTCTCCCGATGCCCGCCTGGGCAACCCGCAGGTGCTGCGCGACGGTATCCCGATGCGCGAACTGGCCATGCGTCCCGATGTCCGCATAGCCGAGCAGCAACTTGCCGCCGCCTACTACTCGACCAACTCCGCGCGTGCCGCTTTCTATCCCTCGCTGACGATCTCCTCCAACGGAGGCTTCACCAACCTTGTCGGCTCTCTGATCACCAACCCCGGGAAATGGTTTATCCAGCTCGCCGGCCAACTGACAGCCCCCCTCTTCTCGCGGGGAGCCAACATCGCCGCCCTCAAAGGGGCGAAGGCCCAGCAGGAGCAGGCGTTGAACAACTTCAAGTACGCCCTTCTCAACGCTACCGCCGAGGTCAACGACTACCTTGTGGCCTATGACAACCTCAACCGTAAGGCGGAGTTGCTGACCCTGCAGACCGGGAGCCTCACCCAGGCTGTCGAGATGACCAATCTGCTGCTGGCTTATGACGGCAAGACCACATACCTTGAGGTCCTCAACGCCCAATCATCGCTTCTGTCAGCCCAGATGAGCGCTCTTTCGACCGAACTGGAGCGCGACCAGACCATCATCAGCCTCTATCAGGCTCTTGGCGGAGGCCGCTGAGCATGACTTTGCCGTAATACCGCGACCCTAAAAATTGTTCTTTGTAATAAAGCCGTCCGGCTGATCTTCTCCAATTGTGGAGAGTCCTCCGGACGGCTCTTTTTAAACATTGTTGTAAAATATGTGCTTATAGTTTGGAAAAATAAAAATTATTGGTACATTTGTCAGCAACAACAATCTATTGAGATAGAGAAGTCATTTAAACTTTTTCTTAAACTTATTCTTCTTTGCGCTGTTTGCCTCTTTTTAGCCATTTTTACCCTCATTTTCGGTCGCGATGCCCGAATCGCTCTCCTCAAATTCGGATAAAACTGACTAAAAACAGTCTAAAAATCGCTGTGAAGAAAAAGTCTAAATGACTTCAGAACTAAAAAATCTTACACCATGATATCCCCCTTAGCCCATGTAGATCCGGCCGCCAAGATCGGCCAGAACGTCAAAATCTATCCCTTCGCTTTCATCGACAAGGATGTCGAGATCGGTGACAATTGCGAGATATATCCTTACGCGTCGCTGATGCCCGGAACACGTATGGGAAACAACTGCCGTGTATTCCAGGGGTCGATCATTTCCGCCGAGCCGCAAGACTTCCGTTTCAAGGGTGACGCGTCGCTTTGTGTCATCGGCGACAATGTGACCATCCGCGAGCATGTTATCATCAACCGCAGTATCCATCCCGCAGGAGAGACCCGCATCGGAAGCGAGTCATTTGTCATGGCCGAGAGCCATATCGGCCATGATTCGGTTATCGAGGGGAAAGCCGTGCTCGGCAACGGAGTGATGATCGCCGGAGACTGCAAGGTTGGCAGCTGTGTGATACTTTCCTCCAACGCCATGCTCCATGAGGGATCCAAGGTCGGCGACTGGGTGATGATCAAAGGAGGTTGCCGTATTTCCGGGAATGTTCCTCCCTACATCATCGTGGCCCATAACCCGGTGGCTTATTTCGGTGTCAACGCTTATGTCATGCGCAAGCATGGCTACACCGAAGAGCAGATCGACGATATCGCCAAGGCCTACCGTAACATCTACCAGAGCGGTATCTCCGTGTTCAACGCCATGCGCCGCATAGAGGCTGACCTCGAACCCTCCGAGATCCGCGACAACATCCTGACCTTCATCCGCTCCAACAACTCGAAGATCGTCGCAATCCCGATCGACACCGAGGGCTGAGTCAATTCATAATTCTTAATTCATAATTCATAATTGGCCATCCGGCAGGCACCATTAGATGAGGTGTCTCCGGATGGCCAATTATGGATTATTGCCGTATGGCCAATTATGAATTAAGAATTAAGAATTGTCTCCGGATGGCCAATTATGAATTATGAATTAAGAATTATGAATTGTCAGATGTAGCTTGGGCGGAGGAGCGCGGGGGAGTTGGCGGGATCGAGCGTGCGGATGACAGCCGGGATCAAGGCGGAGGCTTGCGCCGCCTGTTCGGCTGCGATCGCCGCATCTACAGGCAGGTAGGCTTTCTCAAGCACAGTCAGGGCAAGCAGATGCTCCAGATAGCGTTTGAGAACCATCATGGAGCCGTTTGTCATGGAGGCTGTGTGGTCGCCGAAATCAATCATGAGTGTCATCTCCTGCCGTGGATCATAAGGAGAGGCGGCGACACTGCCGTCATCTATCGACGAGTCCTCGACGTAGGGAGTAAGGTGTGTGACCAATATAGCGAACGCGGCCCTCACGGCCACGCGCAATGCCGGAAGGTTGTCGCGTGACAGTACCGGTGGGAAATTGTCAGGCCCGGAGCCTATGACAGCCGCGCGCAAAGCGGTAAGGGCGAAAATCTCGTCAGTGACGGATCTGAAATTAAGGGAAATCATTGTCTGGAGTGGCTTTTTCGGTTGAAACTTCTGGAGGATGGCGGTAAAACAGATCGTGCAGTCTTTCTTTTACGGGAAAAACGCCGGTAGAACAGCTTTTCGGCATATACCGGGGTCAGGAAATACCGCGACGGGGCGTCATTGTCGAGGATGTGGTCTATGGCAGTGAAGTCATCCTCTCCGGGATGCTCCGCCATCCGGCGGTCGGCCTTCGCTACAAGTTCCTCCCACATAGCGTCGGTCTCGCTCACGGGGCGGCCGGCGGGGTGTCGTTTGGCCGCGCGGTAGCGGCGGATGGCATACTCGGTAGAGAGACCGTAGCGCAGGGGCCGGGTGGCGAGCGCCAGCCCTACGGCCTCTTTTACCGAGAGGCATTTCGCGCCGTCGGGAGGATTGGCTATCAGCGACGCGATTACATGTGTGATTTCAGGGAGCATACAGATAACTGTTGACAATTAGTTGAAACTGTGGATGATTAGATTAAGAGACTATGTTGCAAGTTCTTGACAAATGGTTGGAAACCAGTGAAAAGCGGTTGGCGGGAGAAGGTCGTCACCAAGCCCGGAGGGCGAAATTTCCAATGGCAAATTTACGTCGGCGGTTGAGCTGAAACGCTGCTCTTCTATGTGAATGAATGTTAATTGTATTCAGGCAAGCGACATAAGTCGGTTGCGCCATTCGGTGAAGTCGGCGAATGTCTTCATGAGGTCGAGGATCGAGACGGCTGAGTTGCGCATCTCGCTCTCATATCTCTCGGCACCGACGGCTCCGCTGACGCTCTTTCCCATCAAGGCGGAGTTTACCCCGGAAATATCCTCAAACAGCTGTATCTGGGTCTGGAGCATCTCTCTGGCTCCTATGTCGGCGGCGGGTGAGCTGACCTGATGTGGTTCCGCGCCGTCAAAGGGATGGTATGGGATCACGGATCCAGGAGTGGCCCAGAGGTTGATGTATTTGTTCCACGGCTCTTTCTCTTCCTTGCATTCCACAGGGAAGAGCAGCGCCCCCTTGGCCGATACCCCCATGATATGGTCCATAAGCGTTATAAGGCGGTTGACATATTTCTGCTGTCCTATGACATCCTCCACCAGGGAGTGGATCTCCCCGCCGACGAGGGGATACATTTTTATGGCGTAGGGCAACGATCCGTCGGCCAACGGAGAGTCGAAACTGTCGAGGACAGTGCCGTCCGGGGCGAAGAAGCGCCCGCGCCATACGGGGGCTATCTCCCAACGACTCCGGATCAATGGCAGTCTGGCCTTTCGCCGGGCGTTATTGCGTTTTTTCAGGCGACCGGCCTCCTCGGCCGGAAGGATACCGAAAGTGGCTGTCATCGGGTCATGGCAACGCAACCGCTCGCGGCATTCGAGGGTCCAGACCTCTATCACCCTGCAACGTCCGTCGGGAGCGTGGAAGAACGAGCCTTCCTCCAAACCCGTGGAGGGGAGGAAAAGCCCCGGATCGGAAGCGGCCGAGGCATAGAGCTTCCTCAATGCGGCAGCCCGCGAGGGGGAATCCCCGGCGAAACGCATCAACAGTTCGGCAATAGACATGTCGTGGAGAGAGCCGGCCAGTTCGATGTCGCAACCCCTGCCGTCAGTGAATGCGTTGACAAAAAAACGGTCAGGAGGGATGTTGTCAGCCCAGATCCCGGCCCCGGCCGGACGATGCTCGCGGCGGATGCGGTGGATCGCCATGCCGGATATCAGGAATTCCTCAAGGGTTCTCGCGTCAAGTTCGTCGAGACGGTTAATGCCGCCGGGATCGACGCGTCGGGTCGGCTCCGGATTTTCGAGGCGTTCCATCCGGAAACGTCCGACGACGGCCTTTACCATCCGGCGAATGAGGTTGTTTGTCAGAGGCTTGCACCCCGCGCGGATAGCCTCTTCCTCTTCGGTGATGAGGTTCTTGTCGCGGTCAAGAACGGTGTCGCTCCATTGGTCGCCATATGTGAAGCGGCAATATCGGCGACGACGAGAACGCAAGGGAGCCATACGCTCCCAGGCGGTATGTGCCACTTCGAGGATCATTCTCGCGCGGGCGGTTTCGGTGTCAGTCATAGCAGGTAAGTAATTTAAGGTCAATAAGCCAATCAAAGGGTTGCCAGGGCGCGGGGCTGGAATTCATAGAGGGGATTACCCTCCTCGTCGGTGACGCGCATGGCGCATAGGAGGTAGTCGAGACTGTCGGTCTCGTCATACGCCGGGCTTAACAGCTCCAGACGGTTGCCGGGGTGGATGACCGCCACCGGGGCGGCTACTCCCCCTGCGCAATATGGCGCGTATTGCCTGCGGGCGAGTGGGGAATCAGGCTTGACGATCCGGGCGGGAGAGAGCCAGCTGCGGAGCTTGACTGCGACCGGTCTTACGCAATCATCCGGCAGTTGGGTTATCATGGACGGTACGAGGGTCATGGTGAACTTTACCGATGTCTCCTTTGCCAGATCATGCAGCACAAGCAATCCGGGATCCCCCTCGGTCAGAAGCTGCTCCATCCATAGACGGCATTCCGTACGGGCTATGGATTCCAGGTCAGTGCCGTCGCTGCGCGAGATGCGGCAATCACTCCGCAAAGGCTCGTAGCCCTTGCGGAGGAGCCACAGACGCGTCATTTCCTGTTCGGTGAGAATCATGAGGTCAGCGTCTTGGTGAGGTTCATGACTTGTGGACTATTCTCATATGGCTTCCGGGATAACGTAGCACCAGACAGGAGGCTTCGGTGATGACGATGGCGTCGGTGTTGCGGACACCTGCCGAACGCAGGTTGAGGCGTTCCGTGCGGAAGGGCACATGGCTGTACTTGGTGATGTACTCCGGGTCGATCACCATTCCGCCGTCCGGCATACCGCATTGGTCGAAGACCTCCGAGAGCAAGACATAGAGGGTTCCGAATTTGGAGTGGATCTCCGTGAAGTCGAGGCCCCACTTGGTGGTGGTCTGGTCGGCCGACAGGAAGCGGGAATGCTCGATCTTGTGTAACTGCTCGATAAGCCCTGTGCCACCGATCAGCACTTTCCGGGAGGATCCGGCGTTGTTGGTGAATGCTCTCTTGCACAGCTCGATAAGCGATGCCTCGGAGTTGAGCTGGTCATACTCGAAAGTGTTGTCGGTCTGGTTCCAGATACCACCGGTCAGAAGGATCTCCTGGTTCTTGCCCGGATCGGTGATTGTTGTCTTGTGGCCGAATAGGAAGTTTTTCTCCATCCCCATGCGCATGTCTATTATCGCCGCCTCCTCCTGATCGGAGAATGTCCAGCCAACCTCCTTGTTGGCGATCTTCATGAAAGTCGACTGCTCGACCTGAGCCTTGAAGATCTGGCAGAAATTGGTCTCCTTTTTGGGAAGAGCCTCGAACTGCGCGGTCATCACGTCAAGTTCGGCTGCCGCGCGGCCCATCCTGACAAGTTTTGTCGCGGCGGGGAGAGCCGGGACTACCGTGTCATCCGATCCGTCGGCGAAGTTGTTGACAGCCATGACTTTGATGGAGTCTGTCTCGCGGCTGACCACATACAGCACCAGTGATCCTCCTTTGGAGGCTTTTACAGAGGGGACGAGCAGGGTTGTCGACGGCTCGAAGACAGCAGGGGTCTTGACTTTCAATTCGATCACACCTGTAACCGGGGTGCGGCCCGGATCATATGCCTCTTTTACCTCATCCTCTCCCGGACGGGTGTCGACCGAATAGTAGTCGACCTTCATTGATCCGCACAGGCGTGCTCCGCCGTAGCGTGAGATCTGGTCGAGAGGGGTCGACATGGGGCGGATCTTGACGATGCGGTCGTCAATCTCGTTTCGCAGCAGACCGGGAGAGACAGTCTCAGCGAGTTTCGTTGTCAAGGGAGCGTCGACCACATGTTCCCCTTTGCCGGTTACTCCGGCCACGGTCGCGAACGCCATCGCCACGCCGTCTGACGCTCCGTCGAGCAACATCCCGACAGCTATGCCAGTAGTCACAAGCAATAGCATGGTGAGCGGTTTTTTGTTTTTGGAGAGTATTTTCTTTACGCTTTTGATCACGGCCTTGACGGCCTTTGCCACAGCTTTGGAGGCGACAGTTACTGCGTCGCTGATACGGGTGGCTTTCTGGAGGATGTTGAAAATTTTGTTGGTGTTCATGGTGTTTTGGGATTAAATAATGGGAGTAATGGGAGTTGCGGGAGTGATGGGAAGACTGCAAAGTCAGCGGTCCCAGATCGAGACGCGGGGGTTGTTGAGGATCATCGGGTGGGAGTTTCCCTGCCAGTCTGATTGGGATGGAAGGTTATCCGGAGCCGCTGTTGTCCCGACAGGTGATGTCTGTCGCTCGTATACGGCAGGCTCTCTCATTAGTTCCGCGATCCGTTCGTTGCGTCCGCGTAGATATCCCCGCCTTTCGGCTTCGGCGGTTAGAGCCTCTATCGCCGCCGGGTCAGGCTGTACCTCTTGTGATGCGGCTACAGCTTCAGGTGCGGGTTCAGGTTCAGGTGATGGCTCGGGTGCGGGTTGATTTTCCTCGGCCGGCTCTTGTCGGGTCACTTCTTGTGGGGCCGTTTCCTCCGGGGCTGTGTCTTGTGGTGACGGTGTGTTTTTGTTCATAAAAAATTATACATATAAGAGGTTTTATAAAAAAGAAAGGAAAGTTGTTTGTCATTGACATCGCAAAGTTACAATGGTTTTAACGCGGGGTGTAGGAGAAATTGTTACTATGCTTGTTGTTGGATCGCAATGCGCTGAAAATCAGTTTGTGGAAAAAATGGCTACGTCATGTCAGGAACCTGTTACTTTTTCAATTATTTTTGGTTGCGAAATTTGGATTTAGACAAATTAGTTTGTATCTTTGCAGACAGAAGGACATTGAATTTGCAATCCGAAGCCAGCTCCTTTTCCACTGTCTGGAAATCCGCCAATCTTTTTCCCCCATCCAAGGATAAGAGAGTTTCGCAACCGTTCAAGAATTATAATGTTCTGCCTATTGGGCGCGGGAGAAACATGTGGATTTCAATCTTTGGATCGGGCGCTTGGCGGTGCCTCAGACAGGATTGCGATCCGGTTTCCCCGCGCCTTTCGCGTAAGGCTCATGGTTGCGGATGTCCATCTTCAAGTTTGGATGTAATTTGTGACATAGCATTGCATTTGCGAATGATTGAACATTGCGAAGTAATATTAGCATATCCATTGCTTATTTACACATATAATTGACTGGTAATATTACTACGTATGCTGGGCAAGGAAAGTCGAGAGATTTCCCTTGCCTCTTTTTTATCCCCCCAACGCTCTTATTCCGTAAAACTCTCGCAGATTACGCAGTGAAGATAAAAAACTCTCGCAGATTACACGGATTACACAGATAGCCATCCGGCTGGAATCTGTGTAATCCGTGTAATCTGTGAGAGATTATTTTTAATCTGCGTAATCCGCGTAATCTGCGAGAGTTCTTGCCCTGTGATCCGCGTAATCTCGTGGGGATCAGATCATCCCCAGGAGGCGAGGTATTCGGTGAGCTGTGCGGAGGCATCGTCGTCGACAGTCTCCTCGCGACAGACATGCAGGGCGATGGCGCGGGTCATCAGCATGTCGTCATGACGGCCCGGGCGCGCCCCGTATGATCCGTTCGGGCGGCGTTCATAGAAGTCGAGTTCGTCGCAGGCTTCCCGGCAACGCTCAATATATCGTCCGTCGCGGACCGCGCCCACAAGCCCGGAGATGATCATCTGTTTGGTCTGGCGGTTGGTGTGGAAACCCGGGATGCGGCAGTTGCGGCTCTGGCCCGGGGCGCGACGGCGGTAAAGGTTGCGGTAATGGCGGTAAAGCTCATGGAGGATCAAAGCCCCCTGGCGGTATGAGGCTTCCCCGCCCCCGCTGTCATGGCTTTCAAGGGTGTTGCTCTCGAAGACAAGTCGCGCCTTGTTGTAGTATGTGGCGATCATCGCCCCTTTCCATGCCAGCAGGTCATGATCGATATGGCCTCGCCACTGGGCGACTACCTCCGGCGTTGAACCTTTACTCATGACGGCGATGACGCTCCAGTCGGCTTTGTCGCTAAGACCGCCGACATCTACTGCCACCACGTATGACGCTCCCTCCACGGGGAGCTGCCAGATATGGAGTCCTCCGGCTGGATCCGCCTCGAACCTGACACCGCCAAGACATGCCGGACCTGAAATCTGTCCCTTTGGGTCGCAGACCTCACCGATAAGAAGCGGCTCGGCGCATCCTCGCCGCAATATCTCGGTCTTTTCAGGATTGAACACATTGCTTGAGGTCGAGGTGAAAGCCTCCAGAGCGGTTGATGGGAACTCGCTTTTCATCTTGGAGTGGTCTTTCATCTCGCGACGACGACGGTTGTACCAATGGATCTGTTCGAGGGTCAGCTTCTCCTCCTCCCACAATGCCCGTTCGTAGGGATCCATCCTCTCCCAAAGCTCACGCGCCTCCCCGACAGTGGGGAAGCCAAGCGAGTAAGCCTTTATCTCATGCCAGGCCACGAAGACAGCCCTTTTCCCGCTTTCCCCGCTCTCGGCCCGGAGCCATTCCTCATGGAAGAATGAGCCGACCCCGTCGGCGGTCGACTCCATGACGATCATTGTCATCGGGGCCATAGCCACGGAGCAGTATATCGCCCGCACCGCATCCCAGGGGTCTTTCCCTGGAGTGGCTTTCCAATAAGCCGCCTCGGTAAGATGGACCAGGGCCGCGTCAACCCCGCGCACCGCGTTTGGATTGGTCGATGCTGCCAGATAGACACGGTTGTCGCGCCCTTCGAGCTGTAGTATTCCGCGCGAGGTCTTAAGCCGGGGAGGGTTTTCCCCTTCCCACAGCTCTTCGGGATAATGGGTCAGCATGTCGGCATAAAGGTTCAGCACCACCTGTGTGCCGGTTTTCTCCGCTCCGCAGACTATTGCGTGGCAACATGTGGCGAGCACCGCCTGGATCCAGGCCATATACATCTCCACGACCGTAGATCCGCCCCATTGCCGCGCTTTCAGGATCACCATCCTCATCGGCCTTCCAGCCCGGCGGTCAGCTTCCAGAAGTTTGACAACCCGTCTCTGAGGGCGGTTGAGGATGAAAGGGACAATGCGCCGACTGTTCTTGTCCTTGATGCGGCAGCATTTGGCCGCCCAGTACTCGAAGTCGTGTCGGCAACGCAGGCGCGCCCAGCTGAGCGGATCGCGCGCCGAGGGGTATTTGGGGTCGTCAAGCATCTCGCGTGGGACAAGCTCGCGTCCTTCGGTCCAAGGCTCGGGGCCGACCTCCACGCGGTCGCCGGAACAACCCTTCCCGCTGACCGGGTCGAAATGTTCCAGGCGGTCGCGCAGGATGTTGCGACGGCGGTTCTCTTCCCATATTTCGTCGAATGTCATGTGCTTTTCTGTAAGAATAAGGATATAAAATGTTGAATTCCTTTTATCGGAGGAAAGTCTCGTCATGAATGGCAAGGTCTGGGGAGGCCGCAAGCTTCACGGATGCTTCGAGCCAGGGACGGCGTGGGGAGGCGAGCCTGACGGTGACGGGCGCGTTGACCGGCCCGTCGAAATGCAACCGCAGGAGCGGTTCGGCGATTTCCGTCCCCCGGTCTCCCGAAAGGGTGAAAGTGCCGCTTAGCGAGGAGGCGAAGATATTGACTTTCAGCCAATGGGGATCTTTGGCGGTAGACATGCGTCTGGTCATCTCCACCTCCATCTTTCCGGGTTTTGTCTCGTCGGAAAGGTCAAAGGTGGCGTTGTCAGTTGCCATCAGAAGACAACCTCTGTCTGCGGCGAACCTGAAAGTGGGAAAGGATCTGGCATTGCTGTTGTCTGCGCCTCCCGATTGATTGATATTGATTGAGGGAAGCCGGGCTTCGATGATTTCTCCCTTTTCGGTGACTCGCAGGAGCCGCCCGGAGTCATCATCCATAGCCATCCATACCTCACGGAATCCTCCCTCCCATCCGATGGTGGGAGAGCCGGAGCAAGGGGCGGCTTTATATCCGGCATTGCCGCCCGGCCGTGAGGCCAGAAGCCGGGGGATGGAGGCCGCCACGGTTGTGACCTTCTGGCCCGAGATACGGATCAGGTCATCCCCGGCGTAAGCGAGAAGGGAGGCTCCCGAAGGTCCCGATTCATCGCATACGGCCCCGGCAGACATCACCGGGCGGGTGTCTACAGGCGCGACAGATCCGAAACGGCCGCTCTCGCCGACAGTGGCGAGGATTGTGCCCGCCTCTCCGAAAAATAGAAGTTTCATACGCGCGAAATCCCAGCCTGAGCCGGAACGGGGAAGCATTCTGACCGCGTGTATATGGTCAGGAGATATGCGTCGGCTGTCGATGACGCGCCCCAGATCGGAGCTGTGGCAGATCTCCGCAATTCCCGCCTCCATGCGCTGCGGCGGTTCCTCTCCCGATGGGAGATATGCTTCTGCCGTCTGTGTCAACTTTATGCGTTCCAGACCGTAGGAGACATGACAGGCGATTCCTGATCCGGGGAGGGCAGTGAGCGGAAAACTCTCCTCATAGACTATGCCTGTCGGTGAGAGGTATGTGACAGTCATTTCGGTCGCCTCTTCAGAGGGGTATGACAAAACCGGCGACAGGGAGGATGGAGCGTTGCCCAGTCCGCCGGTCTCCCTTTTCAGCCTGACCTCCCCGGCCGCAGTCGAGAGCCTGACACTTGTGGCGAGTCGCCAGACGGTGCCGTCCCCATCGTCGTGCGAGGCCACGAAACAGTCGGGAGACCAACCGCCGACACTCTTGCGGAGGGGATTGCAGAGGATTGTGACATCTCCGGCCTCCAAGGCCGCCGACCAGCAGTGTCTCTCCGTGCCGGGAATATTCTGTTGGCCGGCAACAATGGGAGAAGTAGGGTCAGGCGCATTGAAAGTTACCATTGCCCCGGCTGCGCCGATCCCTCCTCCGAAAGGATTGCAGAACTCAGCGGCGATCCGCATCGGGGATTTTATCCCCTCGAATCCCAGACTGCGGAGACGCGCCTTGTCGGTCACCGTGCCGTTTGCGAATCCGGGGATTTTCGAGGTGACTGATACCATCCCCGACTGTGAGTTACGCTGAATGCCGTGAGGAGTGGCCGTGTCCTTAATGAGCGGGTCGATCTCGGCCGTCATTTCGATGACAAGCCTGCTGACAATCCTGTCCCAGGGGGAGGGAAGTGGAGGCGGGGCGATCACCCCCGGACGATATACCCCCATATCCATCCTCCCCTCAGAGAGTGTCTGCATCGAATCGGTGGAAGTCTGGACGATGCTACCGGTCGCCGAGAACCCGTCGACGGTCGACAGTGCGACAGTGGGGCCGACTGCAAGGGTGTTTCCCGCCGCGTCAAGCAGCCTGTATCGTGCCATCGCGGGCTGCACGCAATAGCGCGACCCGGCTGCCCGCCGGCGCAGGGACTCATATGTCGCCACAATGGCGTTGCCAAGCTTTTGGTTGTCAGCCGCGCATAGCTGCGAGCCGGAACTGCCCGTGCTTCCTCCGGTGAGTTTTATCGCAGGGACCTGTCCGTAGAGGGTGTTGTACTGGGTGGCCGCAAGTTGTATGGGAGGCAACTGGGGCATAGGTCCAAGAAAAACCACGTTCAGATCCTTGTCGTAAGTCAGGTACCGGTCAGGCTTGTGGGAGATCAGCAGCCTGATCACCCCCCGCGCCGCTGTCACGGCCAATATCGGCCTCCCCGGCAATACCGCCAGCTCGACCGGGTTGTCATTCGCCATTGAATCCCCCTCAATATTGGTTGAGTCCTCCTCGATATTGTAATACAGCTTGTTTCCCGAGTCAACCGACAGGCATATCTCGCGCCCATCGCCAAACGGGGAGAACCGCGCGAAAGGGAGCACCCCGACATCGTTGACTTTCCGGGGCATTCCCGCCCTGCGCCAGATCCCCTTGTCAGCCACATCCCGCCGCAGATTGACCACACTACGGGCTATCTCATCAGTCTTCACCCTCTCCGGCATCGCCCCCTTTCCACTTGTTTTCTGTGTGTTTCTCATGACAATTGTTTTTGCCACGAAATTACAACTGAAATCAGTCCTCAAGTAGGACAATTTGTTATTTTGGCTATGGACGTAACATTGACTGGCGGTATCTCATCGAGGATAGATAACGTTCTTTAAGGGGTGTGGAAAGGAAAGAACGGGCGATTAAGTTTGCCGCTGCCGGATTGTCAGTTGAGAAACGGGTGATTTCTGCTTCCACCAGTCGTTTAGGTAATCCTATCCGCTTCCCGAATTCAATGAAATCCGATCCATTTGGCTGTCTGACATCGGAAAGATCCATCCCTTCGCGGAAAAGACCTTTGTCAAGGGCGAAGATCCGAGGTTCGGCAAGGTGTAGGGTTGTGTTCATAAGGTCATAGGCCGGAGACAACCGATATTCCCCGCCTTGGTTGATCAACGAGAAGTTCTTGAGGTGGGCATCATCGTTAAGAGTTATGAAGTTGAATACCACTACCTGAAAGAATCTCAGCAAATCGATCATGGCTGCCTTGACATGTTGTTTTATAACATCGCCGCACTCTTCATAACTTCCGTTTACATACTTGAAGTCGCTCCCTCCATTTGCTTTTGACAAGCCCATCAGGGCCGCGAAGTCTTCTTGCTGATATTTGCCCTGTGGATGTACGTCGAATCGGCGGGTTATATACGCCGCTTCGCCATCATTGAAGAAACAGAGGCCGTTAGGGGCTGTCTCTATACGGTAGATCTGCGTGGCAAGCTGCATTGTAAGGTTTTCATTCGCCGCACAAAATTCAGGATTAAGTATGTGGAGGGCAACAGGACGAGGCTTAAGTATGTGGGTGCTTTGCTCTCCTTTTTTTGAATAACGCAACGAGTCGTCTTCCGTTACCATGCCGAATTTCGGTTGCGCGCCTGAAAGGGAGAGGCGACCTGAATTTTTCAGGGCCTCTTTGGCTTCCAGAGAGTTGGTCGAGGGGGAGGGTATCGCCAGTTCATGTCTTATGGTAGCCCCGTTGAACAGGACTTTACGGGCATCGGGTGAATAAGTCGAGTGACCCGGCGCGAGGGTGGAGGGGCATACGGACAGTTCCATCATCGGATTTCTTTTATTGGTCTGACGGTTACGGCTCCTATGGTGTCGAACCGGGCTGTGGCCAGCAGGATCCCGAAGTCGTCATCGGGATCGATACGCAGTATCGCGGCCTGTAATTTACGGTTGTCACCTTCCGACAGCAGATTAGCGAAAAACGGAAACAGATATCCCGAGATATAAGGTTGAGGCTGAAGGGGCATTGTCAGGCTGATGGGTTCATTGCCCGGTGAATCAAGATAGCACGTATCATATGTGAACTCATAAGATCCGTCGTTGTTCTCGCGAAGGATTCCAGCTTTCACACCATGTAGCATTACTTCACACTGTCTCATGGCTTTCAGTCTTTGAGGGTTATGATGAATTGCAGACCGATCGAATCGAGTACCGACATTACGCTGTCAAGGCGTGGGTTGCCTTCGCCTCGCTCGATGGAAACCAATGTGTTCACACTTATCCCCGAGAGGGCGGCCAGTGTCGGTTGTGACACATTGAGGGATTTACGCCGTTGTCTTATCTGTTGTCCGATCTGTTTTGTATCCATGTTAGAATCGCAATATATTGTGATTTTGGCCAAAGTTACGAAAAAATCCGCATAATAAGCATGCAAAATCGCAATATGTTGCGATTTTCGGGTTGCAGATGGGTTAAAACGGGATTGCCGGCGGCAAAATCGCAATATATTGTGATTTCGCCGACGGCAATCAGCTGTATGGGGGATCGGGAATGGATGAGCCGTGAATGGGCGGAGGAGGAGCGGGTCAGTCGAGGATGACCGAATCCTTGGGGGCAGCGGTGGAGGCGGAGGCGATGCGGTTGGCCATCACTACGGCCTGGGATATGTGGGAGCAGACATGATCCTCCCCGACGAGGCGGTCGATGCCGGCCTTGACAAGGGTCTGGCGGACGGTGTCGCGGACCCCGGAGAGGACAACATGGATGTTCTCGGCCTGTGATGACTTGATGAGGATCTCAAGGTTGTGGAGGGCGGTGGAGTCGATGAACGGCACTTTTCGCATACGCAGGATGCGGACCACCGGTTTCTCGCCGAGGGTCGAGCGCATCAGTTCGTCAAACTTTGTGGCGATGCCGAAGAAGAACGGGCCGTCGATCTCGTAGACCTCAACTCCGGGGAGAACATCGAGCACTTCATGATGGGCCGCGTCGAGGTCGGTGCCTTCGGCAACGTCAAGCTGCTCGGAGTAGACCTTGATCTGGGTGTTCTCCATCACGCGGCGCAGGAAGAGGACTACCGCCAGAAGCAATCCGATCTCGATGGCGATGGTCAGGTCGAGTATCACCGTCAGCAGGAAAGTCACGATCAGTACCGACAGGTCGCTCTTGGGAGCCTTGAACAATCCGACGATCGTGCGCCATCCGCTCATGTTGTATGCCACGACCATCAGTACCGCCGCCAGACATGCCATCGGGACGAGGCAGATCAGCGGCATAAGGAAGATGAATATCAGCAGCAGGACGACGGCATGGATGATTCCGGCAACCGGGGTGCGTCCGCCGTTGGTGATGTTGGTCATGGTGCGGGCGATAGCTCCGGTCACGGGGATGCCGCCGATGAAAGGCACAGCTATGTTGGCCAGTCCCTGGCCGATAAGCTCGGTGTTGGTGTTTGTCCGGGATCCGGTCACACCGTCAGCCACGGTGGCCGACAGCAGCGACTCGATCGCGCCGAGCATCGCGATTGTGAATGCCGACGGCAGTAGCATGTTGACAGTCTCCATGTCGAGCGAGAAGGTCTGCACGCGCGGCAACTCCGCTTTCAGTTCTCCGAAACGCGAGCCGATTGTGGCGATGTCCGCGCCGATCCCGTTCAGACCGAGGATATAGACCGCAGCGGTCATTATTATTATGGCAACCAGCGCGCCCGGCAACCGCTTGGAGATCCTGGGGGTCAGGATGATGATGGAGAGCGTTGCCAGGCCGACAGCCAGCGTCAACCAGTCGGTCCGGCCTAAGTTGGTAAGGTAGACCCCCCATTTGGATGTGAATTCCGACGGTACATCTGTAAGCCCCAGTCCGAGGAAATCATTTACCTGGGTGGAGAAGATCGTCACCGCGATACCTGCCGTGAAACCTATGACTATGGGGTAGGGGATGAACTTTATGACCGTCCCGAGCTTGAACAACCCCATCAGCACAAGGATCAGGCCGGCCATCAGAGTGGCCAATGCCAGCCCTTCAAGGCCGAAACGGGCGATTATGCCGTAGACGATCACGATGAAAGCCCCTGTCGGGCCGCCGATCTGGACCGAATTGCCGCCGAAAGCCGAGACCATGAATCCCCCCAGGATGGCGGTCATCAGTCCGACCGTCGGGCTTATCCCGCTTGCGATAGCGAAAGCGATGGCCAGGGGGAGGGCCACGATGCCGACCACCACGCCGGCGGTCAGGTCGGCCTGGAGCTTGGCGGAGTTGTAATGTTTCATCGCCGACCAGAGCTTTGGCCGGAACTCGAGTTTGCTTGTAATGGACATTCCTTGGAAATTGTTACCTATTGTGTAAGTTACCTATTCTATTTTAGTATGGCAAGATGTCTGTCCTCACGGATCAGGCCGCAAAATTACAAAAAAAGCATGTAAAAATTGGAAAGAATGCTAAAAAATATGTACTTTTGCATTTAGAGAGGCCGGTATGGTCTCTTCGAGAAGTTGGCCCATGCTTCTGAAAAAATGCCATCCCGGAGATTTTCCTCCTCATGTGACCATGTCAGAGGAAGCTTCCCTCTGACTTCTTTGCCATATGCCTTCTATACCCGAAAAACCTTGCCGTCGACATTACCCCTGTGGCTTCCTTGACATGTCGTCACGGTTTATATCAGAGAATGTGATAAGACTGATCGCCCTGATGTTTTCATTATGGGCGACATGGGGCGTGTCGGCCCTGGCCGGCGACATCGCCCGGTTGCCGGTGGAAGACCTGCTTGTCAGGCTCGACTCGGCGTTGGCCACGCAGGGGAAATACGAGGCCGCCAAGCTGGCCCGGATCGACCGCCTGAAAGGAAATCTGTCAGGGGCCTCCGATCCCGAGCAACGTTATTGGATCGCCTCTGACCTTTACGAGGAATACAGCACTTTCGATTCCGATTCCGCGCTGATGTACGCTTCTATGGGAGAGTCACTCGCCATGAAGGCCGCCAAGCCGTCATGGGTCACGGACATGCGTCTGAACAAGGCTTATCTTTACGCCGCCACCGGAATCCTCGACCGCGCCGACCGCTGCATAGCCGATATCGACACCGCCCGGCTGACTCCGCGCCAACGCCTCCGGTATGACGAGCAGACCCTTTATCTGATGACACACCGCGACCAGTACCTCGGAGCCAACTCCGTGGATTACCCTTACGGGGAGATGGCTGATTCACTCCTTGAGACAGTCTGCCGCAACATATCCCCTGATGATCCGATGTATTGCTGGTTTGTCGGCTGGAAAGGACTGCGCGGATCGAAAGAGGCCCTGCAGTCTCTGCCGATGATACGCGACAAGATGAAGGATTCCGATTATGAGACGCGCCATGACGCGATGAACGCATGGGTGTTGAGCCGCCTGTATGAGAAAGTCGGGGATAAAGACAACATGCTCCGTTACCTGATCCTCTCCTCCCTGGCTGATGTCAGGGCGTGTAACAAGGAGATCGCATCTTTGGAAGAGGTCGCCAATCTGTTGTCTGCCGATCGTGACAATCTCAAGCGGGCCAATGATTACATCAGTCATTGCATCCGCTGCGCCAATGAGTACAAGAGCCGTGTCAGGGTAGGGCGACTGGCCGACCTCCAGCACAAGATCACCCGTGATTACCAGACCGAGCTGGAGCGTCAGGAACACCGCGTGAGCCTCTACCTCAAACTTTTGGGAGCCATCTTCCTCGGCCTGGTGGTAGCTATGGTCTTTATCATCGTGCAGATGAAGAAACTGCGCCAGAGCCGCACGATGCTAAACGATGCGAACCGTGCCTTGAACGGAAAAGTCAGCGAGCTTGAAGAGGTGAAGGAGCAGCTTGAAAGGGCCAACGAGACATTGGAGGGGCTTTATTCAAATGCCCGCGAAGGAGCCAATGAGCTGTCACGCACAAACCTGGCGAAGGAGAAATACATCGCCGACATCTTCTCTGTCTGCTCAAACTACATCAGCAAGCTTGACGATTTCCGCAAGAACATCTACCGGCTGCTGCTTGCGGGGAAATATGAAGACCTGCGCCATCTGACAAAGACTCCGGAGCTGTCGCAGGCAGAGATAAAGGAGCTTCACCGTACGTTCGACAAGATATTCCTCGGGATATATCCCAACTTTGTCAGGGATTTCAACACCTTGCTGCGTCCCGACGAACAAATCGAGCTGAAAAAAGAGGATCTGCTCAACACGGAGCTGCGCATCTACGCCCTTGTCCGCCTCGGTCTGACCGACTCTACGGCGATAGCCAAATTCCTTCATTGTTCAGTCCAGACCGTCTACAATACCCGCCAGCGGACCCGCGCGAAAGCAAATGTGCCCCGCGAGGAGTTTGCCGAAAGAGTCCGCTCGTTAGGCAAGACTATATTTTAACAGTCTTAAACCTTACCAAAATCAGTCAAATTCAAGAATATATAATTTTGATTGTCAGAGAGTTGTAGTTTATTAACACTTACCACTGCAAATTACCTGCAATTTAAACACATGGTATTTCGTAATAACTTTGCATCCGGGTAAACCAACCGGGGCCACACACCCCTGCCTAACCAGACACGAATAATCTTACCATAAATTCTACCATGCAAAAAGTAATTTTGAATCCGGCACGACTGCTGGGCTTCCTTATGGTCTTCCTCGCGGGGACATTCGGCGCCCTGGCGCAGTCTACTGTCAGCGGAGTCGTCAAGGACGCTTCCGACGAGCCTCTGATCGGTGCGACAGTGCTTGTCAAAGGCACACAGACCGCAACCTCCACAAACATTGACGGGGAGTTCACCCTCCAGGCCAATCCCGGAGCCACCATCGTCGTCAGCTACATCGGCTACAAGACGGTCGAGGCTCCCGCCAAGAACGGTATGGAAATCACCCTCGAGGAGGACAACAATATCCTCGACGAAGTCGTGGTCATCGGCTACGGCTCGGTGAAACGCAAGGATGTGACCACCGCCATCTCCACCGTGTCATCGAAAGACCTCGAGAACCGACCCATCGTATCGGCCGCCCAGGCCATACAGGGGAAGGCCGCAGGTGTGTCTGTGACATCTCCTAACGGCGCGCCCGGCGGAGAGATGACAATCCGTGTACGCGGTACCACCTCTTTCAACGGCTCGAATGATCCCCTTTATGTTGTCGACGGTGTCCCTGTAGACAATATCAACTTCCTGTCGCCTAACGATATCGCCGACATCCAGATCCTCAAGGACGCATCTTCGGCAGCTATCTATGGTTCGCGCGCCGCAAACGGTGTGATCCTGATCTCCACCAAGTCGGCATCGACCGAACGTCCCTCCGTGACGCTCAACGCCCAGTACGGATGGTCTAAGGTCCGCAAGTCGATGGATGTCCTCAACGCCGCCCAGTACAAGGAGCTTCAGGATGAGATCGGCATGATCTCCCTGCCTGACAACCTGCGCGACCGTACCGACTGGTTCGACGAGACCTACCGCACAGGCTCCAACCAGAACTATCAGGTGTCGATCTCCCAGAACACCGGCAAGACCAAATACCTGATGAACCTCGGTTACCTGCGTGAGGATGGTGTGATCAAGCCCTCGTTCTACAACCGTTACAACTTCCGCGTAAACGTTGAGTCGGAAGTGGCCTCCTGGCTGACCGCCACCGCCAACGTGATGTATTCCGATTACAACTCAAACGGCATCAACACCGGTAACGGCGCCAACCGTGGCGGCGTTGTCCTCTCGGTGATCAACACCCCGACTTATGCCCCGGTCTGGAACCCCGACAAGCCCGACCAGTACTACAACAACTTCTACGGTCTCAATATCACCTCCCCCTCGGAGAACCTCGGACGCGGCGCTAACGCCCGCAACCATGAGAACCGTCTGATCGCGTCGGGCAACCTGCTCTTCAAGATCATCCCCGGCCTGACTTTCAACTCCAAGTTCACTCTCGACCGCCGCAACACCCACAAGACCGACTTCGTCGATCCTATCGCCGGTTCCTATGGCCGCGAGAACTACGGTATCGGAGAGGACACCCGCGCCAACAATACCTTGCTTGTATGGGACAACGTGGCCAACTATGTCCATCAGTTCGGCCAGCACCGCCTCGACGTGATGGCCGGTTCATCCTGGACCGACTCCAAGTGGAACCAGAGCTACATCCGTGGAACCCATTTCCGCAACGGCGACATCCATACCCTCAACGCCGCCAACAAGATCGACTGGAGCAGCACCGGCACCAACGCTTCGAGCTGGGGCATCCTCTCATGGTTCGGGCGCGTGGCCTACAACTTCGACGACCGTTACCTGCTGACCGCCAATGTCCGCGCCGACGGCTCCTCGAAGCTCCATCCCGACCACCGCTGGGGAGTCTTCCCCTCATTCTCCGCCGCGTGGCGTGTGTCGCAGGAGAGATTCATGAAGGATATCCAGTGGATCGACGACCTGAAGATCCGTGGAGGCTGGGGCCAGACAGGTAACCAGTCGGGTATCGGCGACTATGCCTATCTGCAGCGTTACAATATCCACCGTATCGAGTGGTTCGTTGAAGGACAAGGCAACGCCCTGCCTACCATCTCGCAGGCCAACCTCCGCACCACCGACCTGACCTGGGAGACCACAACCCAGACCAACATCGGTATCGACTTCTCCGTGCTCCGCTCACGGTTGAACTTCACCGCCGACATCTATTGGAAGAAGACCACCGACATGCTCATGAATGTCTCCCTCCCCTCAGGAGCTGCCGCCGCCAGCACCATCGCCCGTAACGAGGGTGAGATGACCAACCGGGGTTTCGAGTTCGGCATCACCTCACACAACTTCACCGGCGCTTTCCAGTGGGACACCAACTTCAACATGTCGTTCAACAAGAACAAGCTGACCAAGCTCTCCCTCCAGAAGATCTACAGTGACGGTAAGACCTCAGACTATGTCAACGAGCAGGTCGTACGCAATGAGCCGGGCCGTGCCTTGGGAGGTTTCTACGGTTACTTCGCAGATGGCGTGAACCCCGAGACCGGCGAGCTTAACTACCGCGACCTCAACGGCGACGGCAAGATCACTTCCTCTGACCGAGGATATATCGGCGACCCCAACCCCGACTTCACATTCGGTATGACCAATACCTTCTCATACAAGGGCTTCCACCTGAGCATCTTCATCCAGGGCTCTTACGGAAACGATATCTACAACGCCTCGAAGATGGAGATGATGGGCATGTATGACGGAAAGAACCAGATCACCGACGTGTTGCGCCGCTGGAAAATTCCCGGACAGATCACCGATGTCCCCAAGGCAGGTTTCGACATGAAGAACTCCACCTATTTCATCGAGGACGGCTCCTATCTGCGCGTCAAGGACATAACCCTGAGCTATGATTTCTCCGGCAAGTGGATGCGCAAGCTCCATCTGGCCAAGCTCCAGCCCTATTTCACAGTGACTAACCTTCTGACCTGGACGAAATACTCCGGCATGGACCCCGAGGTCAACCAGTGGGGCAACAGCGGAGCCGTGCAGGGCATCGACTGGGGCACATATCCCCAGACCAAGACTTTCACCCTCGGCGTGAATGTAGTATTCTGACCTTAAGTCTGAACTGAAAAACAATATCCTGAAATGAAAATCAAGAAACTGATATATCCCGCAGCGGCGGTCTTCGGCCTGTCTCTGCTGACAACCGCATGCGACCTACAGCATGATCCGGAAGACACCTACTCCGATGTGACCGAGGGTGTGACCGAGGATGAAGAGGAGGTGGTCTTCAAAGACAAGGCCGCTGTGGAGAGCTACATGACCTCCATCTACAAGAAGATAACCGACCAGCAGGAACACTGGTATGTCGACCAGCTGCTGATCGCCGACTGCCACTCCGACAACGCCTACGCCGGTACCACCGGAGCCGAGGTCGTGCCTTACGAGGACAACTCGATTGAAGGCTCGAACTCTGTGATCGCCCGCGACTGGAGCCGCTATCTGGCCGACGCGGCGATGGCCACAAAGATGATCCAGAACCTCGACAAGGTGCAGGACGGCTCCCTCTCGCAGGCCGAGCAGAACCGTTATTCTGCCCAGGCACGTATCTTCCGCGCCATGATATGGTTTGACATGGTGCGCCTCTGGGGGTCGATCCCTGTCATCACTGTCTCCGCCGGAAACATCACCGCCGAGAATGTCGATGAGATGTACGGCGCGTATTTCCCCCAGCAGAACACCATCGAGGAGGCTTACGCCGCCATAGAAGCGGATCTTCTGTTCGCCGAGCAGTGGGCTCCCGAGGTGACTTCCGACAAGACCCTGTTCTCAAAAGGTGTGGCCCACGCATATCTGGCCAAGATCTACGCCGAGAAGACCCTCCGCAACTATGACAAGGTGATAGAGTATGCCAACAAATGCGCTGCCGACGGCTATGACCTGGTCGATGACTTCGCCACTCTCTGGGATGCTCCGGCCCCCGGTTTCGAGCCTGTCCGCGACACAAAGGAGTCGATCCTCGAAGGTCATTTCTTCACAGGCGCAGGAAACTGGTGCACATGGATGTTCGGCGCGCCCGTCGACAATCCTTCCAACAACTTCTCATGGGCAAAATGGGTGACACCCTCGCGTGACCTGGTCCGCCTGTATGAGCAGAACGGCGACACGAAACGATACAATCAGACTGTCGCATGGTATGAATGCACCTGGAGCAACTATTATCCCGCCGACAACTACGCGTTCATGAACAAATGCCGCTCTTCGTTCAGCAGCATCATCAAATGCCGCTACGCCGACATCCTTCTTCTCAAGGCCGAGGCCCTGCTGATGAAGGGTGATCTTCCCGGAGCCGCCGACATCATCGACCGCATCCGCCAGCGTGCCGGCCTGTCGAAGCTCTCCTCCGACAAGAAGTCAAGCCAGGCAGCCCTGCTGAACGCCTACCTCGACGAACGTCGCATGGAGTTGGCCCTTGAGGGACAGCGCTGGTATGACCTATGTCGTCTCGACAAGGTCGAGGAGGTGATGAACGCTGTCTTCGCCAAGGATTCCGGCCGTCACGCCCAGCGTTCCCCCTTCAACCAGTTCTCTTACCTTCTGCCGATTCCCCAGGGAGCGATCGACCAGAACGCCAACCTTGTCCAGAACCCCGGCTATTGATCGTTAAAAGTTTAAAGTCAGAGGCTTCCGTCCTCCTTTGGGACGGAAAGCCTTGAAAAAGAAGATATAACCATGTTTGACAAATATAAAACCAGCAATATGTTACTCGGCACCCTGCTCTGCTCCCTGGCGCTCTGCTCTACCGCCTGCGACGACAACGACAAGTTCCCCGAAGAGGAAACCACCCCCCAGCCCGTATGGGTTGACGGCGATGTCAGAGTGCTGACAACCACCAATAACCGCGCCAAGGATCTCACCCCTTCGGCCATATCTTTCTCCACCAAAGACAACATGTCTCCCCGGTCGATCTATCTCGATCCCTCGACCACCTACCAGGAAATCGACGGTTTCGGCGCGGCCATCACCGGCTCTACCGCCTACAATCTGATGAAGATGACTCCCGAAGACCGCGCGAAGTTCCTCAAGGAGACCTTCTCGACAACCGAAGGCTACGGTATGAGCTATGTCCGCGTCAGCATCGGTTGCTCTGACTTTTCCCTCAGCGAGTTCACATGCTGCGACACTCCGGGGATCGAGAATTTCGCCCTGACCTCGGAGGACACCCAGTATGTGATCCCCATTCTCAAAGAGATCCTCGCCATCAATCCCGACGTGAAAGTATTCGGTTCCCCCTGGACCGCTCCCCGCTGGATGAAGGTCAACAACCTCACCGAGCTTAAGCCCACTACTTCCTGGACCGGCGGCCAGCTGAATCCGGCTTATTATCAGGACTATGCCGAGTATTTCGTGAAATGGATCCAGGCTTTCAAGCAGAACGGCGTTGACATCTATGCCGTGACCCTCCAGAACGAGCCTCTCAACCGTGGCAACTCCGCCTCGATGTTCATGGGCTGGGAAGAGCAGCGCGACTTCGTGAAACAGGCTGTAGGCCCGAAGTTTGCCGCCGCCGGGATCAAGACCAAGATCTATGCTTTCGACCATAACTACAATTATGACAACATGGCTGACCAGAAAGGGTATCCGACAAAGATCTACGCCGATCCGGAGGCTGCCCGTTACTTGGCCGGAGCCGCTTACCACAACTATGGCGGCAACCGCGACGAGCTGAACAAGGTCCACGCCGCTTATCCCGACAAAGAACTGGTGTTCACCGAGTCGACTGCGGGCGACTGGAATGACGGAGCCAACCTCTCGACCCACCTTGTCTCCGATATGGAGGAGATCTGCCTCGGGACTGTCAACAATTGGGCGCGTGGCGCGATCATCTGGAACCTGATGCTCGATGCCAACCGTGGTCCCAACCGCCCCGGCGGATGTATCAATGGTTTCGGCGCGGTCGACATTGACGCATCTTACAAAAACATACAGCGCAACTCGTTCTACTACAACATGTGCCACATGTCGGCTGTCGTGAAGCCCGGCGCGCGTCGTATCGCCACTACCGGCTACACAGCCAACGGACTGACCTACTCGGCGTTCCGCAACCCCGACGGCTCATATGCTTTCGTCGCCTCCAACAATGGTTCGGAAGCGCAGAACATCACCCTTGATGACGGCAACCGCCATTTCTCGGCTACCGTCCCCGCCAAAGGTATCGCGTCATTCATCTGGTAATCAACTTGAAGGAGCGATTTAACAGCGACAAAAACAACATCAGAAAAAGATTCGACAACCATGAAACTGAAATATATTCTTCCCGTCGCGCTGGCCATGCCGGCCCTGCTCTGGTCCTGCAAGGATGACGACGAGCCGTTCGGGAATCCTGTGATCGACTATCGCGACGCGACGGAGACTGCCCATTTCGGCGACTCACTGGCGTTCACGGTCAATGCCGCCGATGCGGAGGTCGCTCTGTCGACCCTCAAGGCCCAGCTCTATTACGGTGACGAGATGGTCGAGGAGACCGTCATCCGCACCAAAGAGAGCGGCAAGGATTACTCCGGCAAGATCTATCTCCCTTATTTCGCCAATGTGCCTGACGGTACGGCTACCCTTAAACTTGTCCTCCAGAACATCAATTTCACTATCTCCGAAAAGGAGTACCCGGTGAAGGTCACCCATCCCGATTTCCCCTATCTGACCCTTCGCACGGAGGATGGGACGGAATACCGTATGAACAAGACCGGTCTCGACACCTACGCTGTCTCTGATCGCTTCCCCCAGAAGCTCAAAGCGTTTGTCATAGCTCCCAAGGTGGGTGAGAACGGCAATGAGCTGGTGTTCGGCTATGAGAATTCGCAGGTGAAGATCGGAGCCGAAAGCGCGATTCCTTTCTCCAGCTCCCGTGGCGGCAAGTTTGCCATCGAGCTTAACACCCGCACTTTTGCTGCCTCTCCTTTCTCTGTGCTGAAACTCAACGGCCAGGAACTGGAGTCGATCGACGACAACACCGCCCGCGTCGACTTGGCCCTCTCCAACGGTCAGGCGATCACTCCTGAAGGATTCTCGAATTTCGGAGACTGGTGGATAGATCCCGACTGGTTCTCGCGCAACGATGACGGTTCGCTGACGTTCAAGGCTATGGGTGGCAATTACCGCCTGATCGCCGACCAGAAGCTCCAGTACTTCCGCGTCGAGACACTTCTCAACGGCACACCGGCTTCTCTGCAGGCTGACGGTACAGGGGCCCTCTGGGTCATCGGCGCAGACTTCGGAAAGCCCGGCGTTGGCGCTAACGAGACCGGCTGGACCACCGAAAAGGCTGTCTGCATGGCTCCTGTGGCTGACAAGATATATCAGATGACCCTGGTGGGGGGCAAGACCGTGAAGACCGGCTCGACCAACTTCAAGTTTTACGGCGATGCCATGAGCTGGGGCAACGAGTTCAAGCATGACCGCCTGACTTCCAATTCCGATCTGATCGGTGTGGGTGACGGCGACAGCCATGATGACGGAAACCTCTACCTGCTCGACGGAGTGACATTGAAAGATAATGTCATTTATGTCTTCCGCGTGGATTTCACCGCCGGTGTCGACAAGGGTGTCCTGACGGTGACCGAAGAGGGTGAGCAGCCTTTCGAGGAGAAGCCGATCTATCTCAACGGGGTCAAGATGACCACCGGCGACAACGCCATCTACACCATCGTCACTGACCTCGCGCAAGGTTCGGCTATCGATTTCAACTCGGTCGACGGTCTGGCTGATTTCTACTTCGATCCTGACTTCCTCTCCTATGACGCTGACAATGACGTGATCACATTCCTTCCGATGGACGGCACATATCAGATAGTACTCGACAAACTCGGCGCTACTGTCACCGCGCAGCGTTTCGACGGCAATTCCCCGGCGGCTCTTGGGGCTGACGGCCACGGAGCCATCTATATGATGGGCTGGGGCGCAGGTTCTCCGAGTCTTGACTCGCAGTTCGGATGGGAAACCAACCAGGCTTACGGCCTGGCGGAGATCTCTCCGAAGGTCTACCGCTTCACCGCCGTTGCCGGCCCGGAGAAAGGATCGGAAATCGGCCAGCGTATCCGCGCCGACTATATCAGCGTCAAGTTCTTCTGGCAGAAGGGCTGGGGCGGTGAGTTCAGTGGCGACAACGCCCTGACGCTCGCTCCCGGCAGCGACAAGCTGCTCAAGGTCAATGCTGACGGCAACATAGAGTTGGCCGCCGGTGTCACACTTGAGGCAGGAGCGACATACGAGATGACCGTAGATCTGACCGCAGGCAACTCCGCCGGCGTGATCTCGATGGTCAAGAAATGATCGTGATGTTAAACAGTACATACCATTGAATCACCCTCACAGGCACTCCGCTTCATGTGAAGAGCGGGGTGCCTGCCAAAGAATATATCTTAAATGATCAAACAAATCCTTATATTGTTAGCTGCCGGGATGGCGACGGTTCCTGTCGTCGCCGACACCCCGGTCTATCTCGACAGCTCCCGCGATATCGAGGAGCGGGTCGAGGATGCGCTCTCGCGGATGACCACTGCCGAGAAGGTGGCGATCCTCCATGCGCAGTCAAAATTCTCGTCACCAGGAGTCGCCCGGCTCGGAATCCGTGGTCTGTGGACCACCGACGGTCCTCACGGCATTCGCCCTGAGGTGCTTTGGGACGAGTGGGACCAGGCCGGATGGACCAATGACTCATGTGTGGCTTTCCCTGCCCTTACCTGTCTTGCCGCCACATGGAATCCCGAGATGTCGGCCCTTTACGGCCGTTCGCTCGGAGAGGAAGCCCTCTACCGAGGCAAGGATGTCGTGCTGGGGCCCGGTGTCAACATCTACCGCACCCCTCTGAACGGACGTAACTTCGAGTATATGGGGGAAGATCCCTATCTTGCCTCGAAGATGGTTGTGCCTTATGTAAAGGGTATGCAGGATCTCGGCGTGGCCGCCTGCGTGAAGCACTATGCGCTCAACAACCAGGAGAAGAACCGCCACACGACCAATGTCATTGTCGACGACCGTACCCTTTATGAGATTTATCTGCCTGCTTTCAAGGCGGCTGTACAGGAGGGTGGCGCATGGTCGATAATGGGAGCCTACAACTACTATCAGGACCAGCATCTCTGTCACAATGACCGTATGCTCAACGGTATCCTTAAAGGTGAATGGGGCTTTGACGGCGCGGTCATCAGCGACTGGGGCGGTACCCACGACACGGCCCAGGCTATCACCAATGGCCTTGACCTGGAGTTCGGCAGCTGGACCAACGGTCTCAGCAACGGCACCAGCAATGCCTATGACAATTATTACCTCGCCAATCCCTATCTGGAGATGCTCGCCAAGGGTGAGGCTGACCCCAAGACCCTTGACGACAAGGCCCGCAGGGTTTTGCGTCTGATTTTCCGCACATCCATGAACAATTGCAAGCCTGTCGGGTCAATGTGCAGCGAGGCTCATTACGCCGCTGCCCGACGGATCGGAGGGGAAGGGATCGTCCTTTTGAAGAATGACAGGAATATCCTCCCTCTGCCGCTCGACAAGCCTGTCAGACTGCTGGTTGTCGGTGAGAATGCCTTGAAGATGATGACAGTCGGGGGTGGATCCTCCTCGCTGAAGGTTCAGCGCGAGATTTCGCCGCTTGACGGCCTGAAATCCGCAGCTCCCGCCGGGACTGTCGTTGATTTCGCCCGAGGATATGTCGGAGACGTGACCGGGGAATACAACGGTGTTACTTCCGGCCAGGATCTTTCCGAGTCGCGTTCGGCGCAGGAGCTGATCGCCGACGCTGTCGCCAAAGCGGCTGATGCCGATTACGTTATCTTTGTCGGCGGTCTGAACAAGAGCTCCGGGCAGGATTGCGAGGACTCCGACCGCGGATCCCTCTCTCTGCCTTATGGTCAGGATGAGGTTATCACCGCTCTGGCCAAGGCCAACCCCAACCTGATAGTGGTCAATGTCAGCGGAAACGCTGTCGCAATGCCTTGGGTGAAGCAGGTTCCCGCCATCCTTCAGGCTTGGTTCCTGGGCTCGGAGGCCGGCAACTCCATCGCCGACGTGCTGTTCGGCAAGGTCAATCCTTCCGGCAAGCTTCCGATGACATTCCCGGTAAAACTGGAGGATGTCGCCGCCCATGCCGTGGGTGAGTATCCCGGCGTGAAACGCGCCGATGCCGACATCTGGGATGAGAAATACAATGAAGGTGTCCTGGTCGGCTACCGCTGGCATGACACGAAGAAGATCAAGCCCCTCTTCCCCTTCGGCCACGGTCTAAGCTACACGACCTTCGCTTATGGAAAACCGACCGTAGACCGCAAGGAGATGGCTGCCGGGGAGACCATGACGGTGACTGTCCCGGTGACAAATACAGGCAATCGCGAAGGGGCGGAGATCGTGCAGCTCTATGTCACCGATGTCAAGGCGCCCGTCGAACGTCCCGCCAAGGAGCTGAAAGGGTTCCGGAAAATCACATTGGCTCCCGGCGAGACCAAGGAGATAACCTTCACGGTGTCTCCCGATGATCTGGCTTATTTCGATGCCGATGCCCACAAATGGGCGACTCATCCGGGCAAATACCGGGTTCATGTCGCCTCCTCGTCGGCTGACATCGCCTCCACGATACCGTTCACGCTGAAATAAATGTTACGATCGACCTCCGTCGGGGCTGAAAAACCCCGTCGGAGGCTGATCGTTTATGCTCTATCATCCTCACTGTTACGTTTTGTCATCCACAAAATGCTCGTTTATAGGAAAATAATTTGGAAAACATGTCTGAAATTGAAATAAAATTTGTAATTTTGGGCCATCTTTTCTGACATTCATACTTTTCAATATTACCCCAACATTTTAACCTAAATCAACCACATGAAGAAAATTTCTACTCTTCTTGCTGCAGTGGCTGTCGCAGCCGCTGCCAACACTGTCTCTGCCGAGACCGTTTATTGTATGCCGGGCGCTTACCAAGGCAACTGGTCACTTGAGAACAATATCCTCACAGACAATGGCGACGGTACATACAGCCAGCATCTTGACCAGCTCGAAGGTGACTTCAAGATCGTACGTTATGAGGTCGGCGCACCCAGCTGGGACAACCAGTGGGGGTCGAACGGTTCCGGAATCAAGGCAGGCGAGCCTTATATCCCCGCTTTCAAAAACGGAGGTGCCGATCCCCAGAATATCGTCCTGGCCGGTAAGAGTACTGTCATGAAAGATGTGACCGTGACCGTGACTCCCGGTGCTGACAATGCCATCACCATCCTCCTGACCGCAGGTGAAGTTATCGAGCAGGGTGACCTCTGGTATCTCGTCGGCGATGCCACCGGCTGGAACTTCCCCGCCAAGAACCAGTTCACCAAGGATGAGGGCAACACCTATACTTTCTCTTATGAAGGAGCTTTCACCGGAGGATTCAAGCCCGTCAAGAACGGCTCATGGTCACAGGCTTATGTTATCGATACCCCCATGGTGATCGGTGAGGAATACACTCTCAACGGCCCGGCTGACACCCAGACAAACTGCACACTCGCAGACGCTTCTGTGGAGAATCCCGTCTTCACTCTCGTTGACAACGGTACTTCCGTTACTCTCAAAGTCACCACCGGCGGTTCCGGCGTTGAGGCAATCGAGGCAGAAACTGTAGCCGGCGAGGCTGTTTACTTCAACCTCCAGGGCCAGCGCGTGGCTAATCCTGAGAACGGTCTTTACATCCGTCTCCAGGGAGGCAAAGCCACCAAGGTAGCTCTCTGATCCTTGGCGACAGTAATAAGCTCTCAGAGAATATTCTCTCTTGGATAATATTCTCTCACGATTACGCGTAGATAATATTCTCTCACAGATTACACGGATTACACAGAAAGCCATCCGGATGGCTTTCTGTGTAATCCGTGTAATCTGTGAGAGCTTTCGGCTTGTGCCGAGCTTTCCTGTTTTTGCAGGTAGGCGACATGGAAAAAGAACAGGGAGTCTTGCGATTCGCAAGACTCCCTGTCGGGCGCTTCAGGATGGGCTTGAACCAACGACCCCCTGATTAACAGTCAGGTGCTCTAACCAACTGAGCTACTGAAGCAGGTATGGAGTAAAATTGTCTTATTGCGCTTCAGGATGGGCTTGAACCAACGACCCCCTGATTAACAGTCAGGTGCTCTAACCAACTGAGCTACTGAAGCTTTACCTGCAGTGGCGGCTTGAAAAGCGCGCCTGTTGCGGTTGCAATGGCCGCCCCTATGGGCTTTTGCGTTGCAAAATTACGCTATTTTTTTCAATCTCACAACTTTTTTTGAAATTATTTTTCCGGCGGAAGCCGGATGGGCGACGGATGGAGGCCGCTGGAGGGGGCAGGGGGATAATTCCCCTCGCTTTGCTCGGGCACAGAACTTGGAGGGGAGAAAGAAGCGTGGAGCTACGAGGGGAGAGATAAGAGCAGAAAGAGCAGAGAGCTAAGAGATAAAGTTGAGGTTATAAATTCAATTGTGAATTATGAATTATGAATTGAATCAGGGGGCGACACGGCGGAGGATGAGGCGGTCGATCAGGGCGTGGTTGGTCGAGAAGTTCATGTTCTCGTTCTCCGGGAAGTAGGTCAGGGTGATGACGTGGCGACCCGTGGTGAGATGGAGCCGGAGGGTGTTGGAAAGGCCCCAGTCGCTCCAGTTGCCTACTCCTCGCTGGGGGAAGACTACGGTCCCGAGCCGGTGGTTGTCGACAAGGACGGTGCGGATGGCGCATTTGTTTTCGGTGTTGACGGGGCCGTTGCCGTTGGCGTAGCGGAAGGAGAGGGTGTAGGTGCCTCCTTCCTTGATATCAACGCCAATGTGGATTGGGCGCGTCTGGTGGTCTATTTCCGCGAATCCTGTTCCGCGATAACCATGCAGGGGGGTGCGAGGGACGTTGCATGCTTCCGAGGAGGTTATCTTGTTTGTCTCGACGGGCATCTCGGCAGTGATCTCATAGCTGTTCGACCGAGGTTCGGAGGCGAATGACTGTACGCCGTCGGCGTTCACTCCTATCACCTGGTATTCTCCCGGTTCGGATGCGTTCCATGTGGTCTCGCGAGTCATGGCCACCTGTTTGCCGTCACGGAGTATTATGTAGTAGTCGATATACTCTATGGATTGCCATTGCAGGAGGTTGAGCTTGGGAGCGTTCTCGCGGCTGTTGGGAATGGAGGGATCATAGGTGAGCCATGCGATCGGGGTGAGAGGCGCTTTTACGTTGGCTGTCTCGTTTACCTTCATGGGCTGCGGGATATTGTTGTCCATGACGATCTTTATCTCCTGTACCCCTTTGAGGTCGGCGGGTATGAATGGCGCGCGGGCTTTCCCGTTGAGGTAGAATTTGGATATGCGGTTGCCGTACCCCTCGATGGAGATGTCGAGGGTCATGTCGCGGTAGCGCAGGCCCGTCAGGGTACGTCGGTCGCTGAGCTCTTTGGGTATGAACGGCTTGAAGGCGATGCCGTCAGGTTCGGGGGTTATTCCGAACAGCATCTTCAGGGTGATGGCGATATTGCCCGACAGACACCAGAGCATGTTCGAGGAGTTGAGCTCGGTCGTTATGTCGCCGTTGTCGAGGTTGAAATTCTCCTTGTTCGTGCAGAACAGGGCGGCGGGGCGGAAAACCGATCCGACACCGAGCATCACGCCTCGCGAATTGGCGGCCTTGGCGTTGGCCAGTGTCCAATAGGCTCCCACCCAAGGCCACAGGGCGTTGTTGTGGTATGGCGGCATGTCGGCGATCTGCGGGAAGAAGATAGCCGGGCCGAAAGGGGTCACGGGGTTTTTCTCGGTGATTAGTTTGGCGCGCTGGGGATCGGCAACGTCGTAAAGTATCGCCAGTGACTCGCCGAGAGTCTCGGCGCGGGGATTCATTATCAGGTTGTCGCGGCCGTAGAGATACATTCCGTAATACCCCTTGTCGCTGAGCCACAATTGGTCGTTGATGGCTTCTGCCATTTTGGCGGATCTGTCGGCATAGATGCGCGCGTCACCTTCGAGGCCGAGAATGGAGGCCATCTCGGAGAGTGTCTTCCAGGCCTGGGCGTGGACGATAGATGTGCCCAACGCCTCGCTCCGGTATATGTCGGCGGTCTGCATCCAACGGGGGTAGCTTTGCTCGCGCCAGTCGATGAAGGAGGTCTCACCACGTACCAGGCCGGTCTCCCGGTCGTATATGGTCGCGTAGTCATCTTCGAGTGATTTCTTCACGATCGGGTAGATGCGGCGGAGCCATGTCTGGTCTCCGGTGGCCTTGTAAACCTCGAAGGCCGCTATCCCCCATATCTGGCGGTCGGAGCTGACAGGCCACGCGCCGCCGGAACCGGTGTCCTGAATGATCGTCCCGTTGGGGGAAATCTTGTGTTCGAGCGATATGCGCGACACTTCAGGCTGCAGCATTGCCATCGACAGGATGATCGAGTAGCTTACATCGCGGGTCCATACTCCGGGCCATTCCTTGCCGGTGCGGAGGGTTGAGTCAGGCTCGATGGCATTGACCATCTCGTCGAGGCCCATGTTGAATATGGCGTTGTGGAGGGTGTTGGATGATGTCAGGCGCGGATAAGCCGAGATGTCATTTTTCAGATGCCATTCCTTGTCGATCGGCATGGGATATCCCGGAGCCGAGGCGTAGTCTGATATTATTGTCGTGTCGTCGGGGGCGTATGCTTTGAATGGTCCCTGGAAAATAGTGTCTGCCACCCAGCGGTATGCCGGAGTCTCAAGTATCAGGCCATTCATGGTGAAGTCGGCCTGCTCCTCGACGGGGACGGCTTTCTCTTTTTTCTTGGCCGCAGTATGTGCGGGGCAAGAGATCACCAGGGCGGCAACCATGACAAGCACGGAGAATGAAGACAGATGGAGAGGAAAGCGGGTAGGTGTTCCTGATTTGTGCAGCATATGTGAGGTGTGGGGGGAATCAGCTCAAGTAAGTTAATAGAAATAACCGGCCATTCGCCTGGCCGTGCGTAAAATGTTTAGATTAAGGCTGAAACATGCTACCCACCGGAGAAGGTCGCGGTTTCAGCCTACAAATATAACGCCTTTTTTACAAATTGTTTCAATTCTTCAGGATATTTTTTTGGAAGCTCCCCGTGATTTTTCGTAATTTTGCAGAAAGGCCGTCAGGCCACCTGTGTTTGTAAACGATAAAGACCATCATAAGTATGAACATTTCTGCAAGACTGATTCTGGGGGGCGCGATAGCTGCCGCCGTTGCCACGGGGTCTCTGATGACCGCCGAGGCGTGTACCAGCCTTGTCGCCGCCAAAGGGGCGACAACCGACGGGTCTGTCCTGGTGACTTACGCCGCCGACTCCCACAACCTTTACGGGGAGCTCTACCGCCAGCCGGCCGCCGACCATCCCAAGGGGACGATGCGCCCCGTGATAGAATGGGATACCAACAAGCGGCTGGGGGAGATCCCGGAGGTGGAACACACCTATTCCACAGTGGGAAACATGAACGAGCATGGTCTTGTGATCGCCGAAAGCACCTGGGGTGGCCGCGAGGAGCTGGCCGGGACAGGACTGATCGACTACGGGTCGCTGATATACATAACATTGCAGCGGGCAAAGACCGCCCGCGAGGCGATAAAGGTGATGACCCGGCTTGTCAAGGACTACGGCTACGCGTCGGAGGGTGAATCCTTCTCGATAGCCGATCCCGACGAGGTGTGGATCATGGACCTTATCGGCAAAGGGAAAGCGGGAAAAGACGCAGTCTGGGTTGCCCGGCGAGTGCCCGACGGCTATATCTCGGGGCACGCCAACCATCCGCGGATCCATAAGTTCCCTCTCAAGGACAAGTCGGGGGAGACGATCTACAGCCCCGACGTGGTCAAGTTCGCCCGTTCACAGGGATATTTCGACGGCAAGGATGAGGAGTTTGACTTCTCGAAGGCTTATGCCGTGACCGATTTCGGGGCATTGCGCGGTTGTGACGCGCGCGTCTGGAGCTACTTCAACAAGTTCTCAAAAGGCATGGATGAATATCTCCCCTGGATCGACCGCGCCGAGGGGGAACCGATGCCGTTGTGGGTCAAGCCTGACTCGCTGCTGACAGCCGACGACCTGAAATGGATGATGCGCGACCATTTCGAGGGCACGCCTTACGACATGACGACTGATGTGGGAGCCGGGCCGTTCAAGGTCCCCTACCGCTGGAGGCCGATGGAGTTTGAGGTGGATTCGGTCAAGTATGTCCATGAGCGCGCGATCGCGACCCAGCAGACCGGCTGGAGCTTCGTGGCGCAGCTGCGCAAGGATCTGCCCGATTACCTGCGTGGACTGCTCTGGTTCGGGACAGATGATGCCAACACCTGTGTGTATCTCCCGGTTTTCTGCTCTGTGACCGAGATCCCGCTACAGCTTGGCCACGGCGACACCAACACGTTTGACCGCAACTCCAACTTCTGGATGAATAGTCTGGTGGCCAATCAGGCTTATAACCGTTACAGTCAGATGATTCCCGATATCCGCAAGGTTCAGAAGGGGCTGGAAGACTCGATCGCGGTCGATGTCAACAAGGCGATAGTGGAGCTTCCGCAGTTTGCCCGCGAGGACGCGGTCGCGCTTACCAATGACCTGCTGGCCATCTGGGCTGGGAAGGCTACCGACTCCTACCGTGACCTGGCGACATTCCTGTTTGTGAAGTTCATGGACGGGAATATCAAGAAGCAGGCTCCTGACGGGTCTTTCCTGCGGACCGAGGAGGGGATTCCCGCCTATCCTGATTTCGGGGGCTACGATGATCCCCGATATTTCGAGAATATAGCCAAGACCACGGGAGACCGGCTCAAGGTCAGGGAGATAAGATATTAAAACAAGGTTTCTTCGGGCTTGCGCCCTCACACAACGCCAAAGCCTTGGTGGTTTAAAGCCTTGGCTTTGGCGGCTTGAAATTCATATTGGCGGCCTGATTTTCCGAGGCCGCCTCTTTTATGACAATTATGAAGCGATAAGGATTTATGAGAAGCGATAAGGATTTGGAAGGGCTGTCATTGCTTGGCAGCAAGGCGACGGAGTATCTGACGGATTACGCTCCGCAGGTGTTGGAGACATTCGACAACAAGCATCCCGAGAGGCGGTATCTGGTCAGCTTTGTCTGCCCGGAGTTCACCTCGCTGTGTCCGAAGACCGGGCAGCCTGATTTCGCCAAGATAATAATAAATTACATCCCCCGGCAGAGGATGGTCGAGAGCAAGAGTCTGAAACTTTACCTGTTCTCGTTTCGCAACCACGGGGATTTCCATGAGGATTGTGTTAACATAATCCTCAACGATCTCCGGGAGTTGATGGATCCCTGGTATATCGAGGTGTTGGGGATTTTCACTCCGAGGGGTGGGATCGCCATCCACCCGTTTGCCAACCATGCCGACCAGTCGTCGCCTGAAATGGTAGCTCTGGCGAAGAAAAGGCTGGCGGCTGCGTTTGAGCGGGCTACGGGGGAGTAGACAGCTTTCCTTCCCTTTCATTGTTTCCCTCGCTTCGCTCGTGGAACAGAACTGGGCGGGGCGGGTCAGGCGAGTTTGCGGGAGAGGAAGAACCGGCGGGTGAAAAAGAGGAGCAGGAGAGTACCGGCTGTCTGGGAAGCGGCTGTGAACCAGAAGGCGGCGGAATAGCCGAGGTATTGGCTGAGGATCCCTCCCAGGAGGATGCCGAGGCCCATGCCGACATCCCAGGAGGTGAGGATGGAGGAGTTGGCGGTGCCGCGTTGGTCATGGCGGGCGACTGATATGAACATGTTGAGGAAAGCCGGATACATGCGGCCGTTGCCAAGGCCGATGAGAATTGCTGAGAGATAGAAGGCCCAGATGCCCGGAGCGAGTGCGAACAGCGTGTAGCCGACAGTGCTGATTATCGCCCCCTCAAGGGCGTTTTCGGTCAGCTTCCCTTTTCGCAGGGCTTTAGCGCCGTAGAGGCGGGAGACGAAGAGGCCTGTGGAAAGCAGGGCGAAGAAGAGTCCTGTCCCGTCTACAATTCCCAATTGCTCCTTGCCGTAAAGGGCGACATAGTTGGCCATCACTCCCCAGCAAAGCCCGAAGAGAAGAATGTTGACAGCGAGCATCCACGCGCGGGTCAGGAAGAAATGGTCCATGCTGAGATGAGGTTTCCCCTCTACCGGCTTGCGGTAAGGTATGCGGATGGCTGTCGAGCACCAGAAGCCGAGCAGGGCAACAGCCAGCGATATCCAGAAAAGAAGCATGAAATTGCCGGTCGCGCCGTATACCCATATTCCCGCCGAGGGGGCTATGGCCATCGCCAGGTTGTTGCTCAACCCATAAAAGCCGATCCCCTCGTTGCGCCGCGAGGAGGGGAGGACATCGACCGCCACGGTCGAATTGGCCACAGTGGTCGCCCCGAAGGGCAATCCGTGTATCGTCCTCACAATGGCAAACATGAGCAGCGTTCCGGCCCCGACATAGCCGGTGAAGCAGATGAAGAAAAAGAAGAAACAGATCATCAAGACCTTCTTCCGATTGAAACTGTCGACGATGAATCCGCTGAACGGCCTGACGATCAGGGCCGCCACGACGTAGCCCGACAAGACCAGTCCGATCATGTCCTTGTCGGCACCGAACTGCGCGTCGAGATATATCGGCAGCAGCGGGGTAAGAAGGTAAAATGAGAAGAAAAGCATGAAATTGCCCGCCATTGCTATGCAGTAGTCGCGGTTCCACAGCTTTTCGAGAGGCTTGTGGCCATTCTCCGGCTTGGGTGTCTCGAGAGGTTTTTCCATATGAATGGTAAAAATAAGCCTGCAAAGTTAGTGAAAACCCCTTGGGAATGAGCCTTATTAACTTTTATTTGCATTGCGAGGTAATAATCACCGCCGTTCGGCGTTAAGGATATAGACACAATTGGATCTCACATGAATATCAGCATATTTGGACTTGGATATGTCGGCTGCGTGGGGGCTGCCTGTTTCGCCTCTATGGGACACAAGGTCACCGGCGTTGACGTATCCCCCACCAAAGTAGGCCTCATAAACTCCGGCCGCCCGACGATTATAGAGCGCGACATAGAGGAGCTATGCCGCAAGGGGCATGAGGCCGGATTGCTTTCCGCTACCTCCGATGTCATGGAAGCGGTCTGCTCCACCGACATATCCTTCATCGCAGTCGGCACTCCCGGCTCGGGACACGGTCATCTCGATCTCTCATATATATATGGAGTGGCACGCGAGATCGGAGAGGCCCTCGCCGGCAAGGAAGGCTTCCATGTAATCGCCATCCGCAGCACCGTCATGCCCGGCACGAACAAGAAGGTCTCCGCCATAATCGCCGAGGCTTCGGGAAAGATACCCGGCGAGGATTTCGCCGTGGTCTCCAATCCCGAATTCCTGCGCGAAGGGACCTCCGTCCATGATTTCATGAATCCCCCCTTGACATTGGTCGGCACCGACTCTCCCCGCGCCGCCGCCATGATGGAGGAGCTTTACCGGGATCTTCCCGCAGAGTATGTCTCGACCGACATACCTGTCGCCGAGATAATGAAGTATGTCAACAATACTTTCCACGCCCTGAAGATCGTCTTCGGCAACGAGGTCGGGGCGATATGCAAGTCTCTCGGCATCGATTCCCACAAGGTCATGGATATCTTCTGCCGTGACCGGCAGCTCAACATATCCCCATACTACTTCAAGCCCGGCTTCGCCTACGGCGGCTCATGCCTTCCGAAGGACACCAACGCTCTGCGCGCCCTGGCCGCAGACAACTATGTGGATGTCCCGGTGATCAACCATATCGAGAAAAGCAACCATGCCCACCGCAACCGCGCCCTGGAGCTGATAATGGCCCAGGGGAAGAGGAAGATCGGCATACTTGGTCTTAGCTTCAAGGCGGGAACCGACGACTTGCGTTGCAGTCCCATAGTCGAGGTCATCGAGTCGCTGTTGGGAAAAGGTTTCGAGATCTCGATTTATGACAGGAATGTGGAGGTAAGCCGCCTGACAGGCACCAACCGCGAGTTCATAATGAGCAAGATACCCCACCTGCAGCATTTTGTCACCGACGATCTTGACGCGGTGGCCTCCGGGGCGGATGTGCTTGTCGTGACCAACCGGGAGAAGGAGTTTGCCGATATCCCCGCCCGTTATCCCGGCAAGACGATCATAGATCTGGTCAGGATGTGGGACACCCTTGATTACGACGGTCATTACGACGGTCTGGCCTGGGCTCCCATAAATTCCAATCCGGTACAGGAGAAGGAAATCGAGAAGGATTTCCGCAAATGCCTGTTCTGATTTGTTGAGACCGGCGGAAAGTCTGATGGGAAAGTTGTCATGGTATCTCAACCGCCTCAAGGCGATGTCGCCTCGTGAGGTGGTCTGGCGCGTAGAGCAGAAGCGTCTGCAGCGACGCGAGATGAGGGAGTTCAAGGAAAAGAAATCGGTCCTTGAGCCGCTTTATCCCGGGGTCGGGATGCCGCTTGCTAAAGCGGCCGGGAACCCCTCGCTTCGCTCGGGAACCGGACTCGCCTCTTGGATTTCAGGGGCAACAGCCGAGTCCGCAGGAACAGCCGAGACCACAAAAGGAGAAAGCCTCAGGAGGGCTTTGAAAGGCGTAAAGGAGGCAGATCCGGGTGCTGACGAGGCGATACGGCTTCTCGGAGCATTCGACTATAAGGATTACGCCACCGACTGGCACGCGGGGTTCACTACTCCCGCGCGCTGGCCACTTGTGCCAAGCTACAGGCTCTGTTACAAGCAGCGCGACGATATCGGCGACGCGAGGATCAACTGGGAGCTGAACCGCCACCGCCAGTTTGTCAGGCTCGCCGTGGCGGGCAATATTACCCGTCTGGAGGCACTGGTTGATGACTGGGCGCGCCTTAATCCATTCCTCTGGGGAATATCCTGGACTTCGCCGATGGAGATCGCCCTGCGGTCGATCTCCTGGATGACTGCGGCGCGGGTCATCATGGCTGATGATCCTTGGATGAAAGAGAATGAGCCGTCGCCGAATGACCGCCTTGTCGGCAAGCTGCTGACAGGCGCGGCCAACATGACAGAATATCTGACGCGCCATATGAGCGGCTTCTCATCGGCCAACAACCACCTCATAGTCGAGGCGGCGGCTGTCGCTCTGGCGGGATTCCTGTTTGACAACAGCCAATGGACAGAATCGGCTCTGGAGATCCTTGACAGGGAGCTGGAGCGTCAGGTAAGCCCTGACGGCGCGGATCTCGAAAGCTCGCTGCATTATCACGGGTTTGTCCTGGAAGCTTATCTTCTGGTATGGCGCGAAATGAAATCGCATGGAAGGGATGTCAGTGACCTGTGGCGCGACCGGCTTGGCAAGATGGCATTGTTTGTCGGCAGCAGCCGTGTGGATAAAAGGCAGTGGTGTGTGTTCGGCGACGACGACGAGGCCCGCATAATGGATGCCGGATTCGGTGACAGCGATTATTATGAATATCTCCTTGACCTGTATGGGGAGGTTTCCGGTGTTGACATAAAGGATCATAGGTTTTCCGGGCCGGGTCATCGCGTATTCCCGTCAGGAGGCTACAGTTTCATGCGCCGGGGAGGGATGTTTGTCGGCATAGACCATGCGCCGCTGGGATTCGGCTCCATCGCCGCCCACGGCCACAATGACATATTGAGCTTCCAGCTATTTTCTCATGGAAAGCCTGTTCTGGTTGATTCGGGGACATACCTCTACCACACCGACCTGGTGCGCCGCAATCTTTTACGGTCGACACGCATGCACAACACTGTGCTGATCAACGGTATGGAGCAGTCGCAGATGCTTGGCCCGTTTCTTTGGGGCAAAAAGGCTGAAAGCCGCCTTATAGAGAGCGGGAATTACAGGGTGGCAGCGTCTGTAAAAGGGCTTTCGGGTGTTACCCATACCCGGAGCTGGGAAATAAACTCGGAGAGTGTGGTCCGTCACGATCATCCGACATTGCCAAGCGCATATCTTTTTCAGTTTGACACTCTTACGGTCACGGACAGTTTTGACAGAGATTGTGAATGGGAAGCAAGTTTCATATTGGCTCCCGGATTGAATGTCAATGTAATAAATGAGGTTACGGCTGAAATAGGGGGAAAGCTATCTCTGACGACCTCCAGCGGTCGTATCTCAGTTGATTCTGTTGAAATAGCTCCCGCCTATGGCAAACTCGCGCCTACCGTCGCCATAAGGATTGTTGGCAATTCTCGCGAAAATGTCGTAACTTTGCAGTCATTGTGATTTTTCCGGCTTCCACATGCCGCGATTTCACAGGTGACTGCCTTATGGATCGAAAAATTCTCATCATAGTCGAAAACCTCCCCGTACCGTTCGACACGCGCGTATGGCAGGAGGCCACAACCCTTGTCCGCGAGGGGTACACCGTCTCCGTTATCTGCCCCAAAGGGAAGGGCTACAACCAAGAGTATGAATTGCTCGAAGGGGTACATATCTATCGTCACGATCTCCCCAAAGAGGGGAACGGCCCGATAGGATATGCCCGGGAGTATTTCTCCGCCTTGTGGCATGAATACCGACTCGCCCGGAAGATATACAGGGAGAGGGGGTTCCATGTCATCCACGGCTGCAATCCGCCTGATAATATCTATATGGTGGCGGCCCGTTTCAAGGGTAAAGGGGTCGACTATGTGTTTGACCATCATGACATCTGCCCGGAACTTTATGAGGCGAAGTTCGGGAAGACCACCGGCCCGCTGTACAAGAGTCAGCTCTGGCTTGAACGCAACACCTACCGTCATTGCGACTTCGCGTTCGTGACCAACGAGAGTTACCGCAAGATCGCCATCGAGCGTGGCGGGATGTCGCCCGACAGGGTACATGTCTTGCGCAGCGGTCCAAGGCTCGAACGCCTTAAGATCCAGCCGGCCAAGCCGGAGATCAAACGTGGTAAAAAACACATGGTCGGTTATCTTGGGGTCATAGGCCAGCAGGAAGGGATCGAATACCTCCTTGAGGCAGCCCGTTACCTTCGCGACGAAAAAGGGCGCGACGACATATTCTGGGGAATCGTCGGTGGAGGACCTCACCTCGAAGCCCTGCGCAGACAAAGTCAGGAAATGGGTCTGGGTGACATCGTCGAGTTCACCGGCCGTGTTTCCGACGAGGTGATGCTCGATTACCTCAACACCGCCGATGTATGCGTCAACCCCGACGAATACAACGCCATGAACGACAAGTCGACCATGAACAAGGTGCTGGAATACATGGCCCTGGGCAAGCCGATCGTGCAGTTCGACCTGACGGAAGGAAAATATTCGGCCCGCGACGCGTCGCTTTACGCCGAGCGCAACAATGCCCGAGACCTCGCCGAAAAGATCGCCGAGCTGCTTGATGATCCTGCCCGTCGCGAGACGATGGGGGCTTTCGGACGCGAACGTATACTTAATGAATTAAGCTGGGACCACACTTCCCGCTCCCTCATAGAGGCATACGATGAGTATTTCCGCCGTCGCGGACTGTGATACCGGATGATAAAGACACTTGAAACCCCGTCGGCGATAATCATGGCCGGCGGGGTTTCATATTTTTAGAGATTGTCTAAATTTCTTCCAAGAGATTTTCAGACAATCTCTTAATGATCAAAAGAATCAGGGAACGAGGATCTTTATTGCCGGATTGGCGGGAACGGCAACAACATACACACCGGCAGCTACGGGTATAACTGTCTCGCCGGCGGCCACACCGCCATTGAACAGGATTTTACCGTCGGTGGCTGTCACCGTCATATGGGTCTCATCCACGGATGTCAGTATGATACGTCCGGGGGCGGCGCAGACTTCCATTCCGTCGACGGAGGTGGCGGATATGCCGGATGTCGGGATGACATCAGCACGGTTGGATAGGGGATGGAGACCGCCGTAGCTCTTCTCGGCTGCCACATAATATGTCGCCCCCTCCCGATGGTTGTCGGTATATTCTGTGGCGGCAACGCCCGAGGCGATCACCTCCCCGTCACGGATGACACTGTAGGTCAAGGATGAAGCATCGGCCTGGGCCGGAGTGTAGCTGATGTCGTCGAGTTGCAGACCGAATATGTCCTTGCTGACATACCGTATCGCGAAATAACGTGCATCGGACGGCAGGGTGAAGTTTACATCTTCCCAGTAGGGTACTTTCCCTTCTTCCCCTTCCTTGGTCATGAAGGTGGAGATGAGGGTGAAATCCTCAGGTGAGTTCCCGGTCGAGGAGGAGTAAAGCTCTATTACCTCGCGGCCATAGTTGTAATTGATCGGCCTGACGAAGAAGCTCACATCCGAACCTCCCTTGACTTCGGGAGAGATCAGCCAGTCATCCGCGCTGACATTGTAGTCATACGGACAGAATACGATCAGCGAGCGGTTGGAGCCCATGTAACCGGCGTATATAACGTCGAAACCGGCATCCTGGTAATCCCATACCTGCCAAGCTTTCTTCTGCCCCATGCCGGGATAGGAGACGGCGGCAAAACCGATTGTCCGCTCTCCGTCGCGGTCAAGGTTGGTGAAAAGACCGAGCGACTCGCTGTAATCCCAGCTTGGGAGGTACTCACAGTTGAAATCCCCTTCATCAACCGAAGGAGCAGACCATGTGAGTCTGACAGACGCGGAGCCGTCGACACGTTGGGCTTCGAGATCGCGGACCACATACTCGTTCTGGGCTATCAGCGATGTTTCTCCGAATAGGGTATTGTTATCCATGTCGCCGTCACCGTCGACGAGGATCGTTATGTCGTAGACCAGAGCTCCTTCCATTCCGGCATCGAGCACGACATCATACACAAGATCTGTTGTCTGTCCCGGTTCGAGGGTTATATCCGCTCCCGGACGGGTCGCTTCGGGGAATGAGACAACATCACCCGTCATGGATGTGAAGTTCAGTTCGGGGATGGTGAAAGTGAGGGTCTCGCGGCCGTAGTTGGATGCCCTGAAGTTCCATGTGGCTTCCTTCTGGGCGGTCATGACGGGATGAACGGATATCTCGCGCAAGGTCAGTTCGCGGTCGAAGTAATTCTCCATGCCGTAAGCGTCGAGCATCCAGATCTCATCGTCGTTTGTGCCGTCAAAGCCGAAGTCGAGCACAGGCTCGATCCAGGTTTTGCCAATCAGTTCGGTCGGCAGCGGGAGGGAATATGTCACCCAACCGGTTTCCTCTGCGGGCTGGATCTCTCCGATCGATACCGGGCCGTCAAAAGTTAGCGCGCTTACCTGTGTCGGTGCGAAATGCGGGAAATTGTAGAGACGCAAGACCAGTCGCGCCCCCTTGTCTGTCACAGTCGAGAATTTCGGAAGGTGGAGCGACCCGCGGGCTGCGCCCTCCTTCTGGGTGAAAGCGATCAAGGCGCGGCCCGAAGCGTTGGCGGCTTCCGGGAGAGCCTCGGCGGGATTCTCGAAGTACCAGTCAAGGGTGTAGTTCTCGCCGGGCTTGTCCATTGCCAGGGGTGACAGGGTCATCTCCCCGTTGGCGAATTCCTCCATTGCGGGAATATCGTAAGGTTTGCCGAGCATGATACCCTTTCCGACCGGCGTGGCGCATTCACCGGCGACATTGGTCGGGGTCACAGACAGATAGTGCATCGCCAGCGGATAGCTTTCAGGGATCGAGTAGACATATTCGCAGACACCTTCGGTAGATCCGACCTTGGTGTAGGAACCGCCTCCCGAGGAGTGGCGGATTACAAATGTCATCTGCGCGGGGTCGGCGTAACCGCCGTTGGCCCCTTCGGTGGGCTGCGTCCATGTCAGGGTCATCGTCCTGTTGTCCTCGCTGCAGGTCACGACGAGATCTGTGGCGGCAGACGGAACATCCTGGCCGGTGTAGACCCGGACGGAGACGGGGTTTGAGGTACCGGCTGCGTTCTTGACCGTCACTGTCACGAGTCCATATCCCTGTCCGTTGAGGATCTCGGTGTTGATCTTATCGCCGGGTTTGCCGGAGAGAATTTTGGTCTCTGCTGCTGTCGAGACGGAGGCCTCAAGGCTGACAGCCTCGTCGAGGGTCTCTCCTGCCTCGTTCACGGCAGGCATTGAGAAGCTGACGATCGCCTGCTCGCTGCCCATCGGGACAGCCTCGGCTGTCAGGTCGGATACAGCCACCGGGACAGTAGTCCGGCGGCCGTCAGTCTCCACCTTGAAATCGCGCATGAAGAGATGGAATGCGTTCTTTTTGGAGGTAGCCCTCACGGCAAGATAAGTCTTGCCGGTATGGGTGGGGGCGAAAGCGAACTCCATCGGGGTGAATGCCTCGTTGCGGATTTCAGGCGACTCGTAGATCTTGCGCATCGAGGCGATCTCGGCGGTTTCCCCTTCCCAGACTTCGAAAGTCTCGGTGAACTTGGGGCTTTCTCCCATTCCACGGACATTCACGGCGAAACGGATCATGTCGCCGGTCGAGGGGATGTTGATTGCCGGCAGTATCAGCCAGTCGTCGGCATCATTGTTGACGGAAAAGTTATAGCGTACCGCGCCGAACTGCTCGTAGTAGCTCCATATCCCCTCGTCTCCGTTGACATTTACGGTCTGGAACTCATTGAACTCTTCGGCGGTGGGCTGCATGGAGAATGGCAGCAGGTAGGTGTCTCCCTCGCTTACCACCTCAAGGGTTATCGCGCGGACCTCGGCTGCTCCTTCAGAGCTGAGACGCAGGTAACGGATTCCTCCGTCAGAGACGCTGACCGTGCGGCTGACGAGGGTGAAATCCTCGGCAGATTCGAGCGAGAAGAGAGGTGACTGGGCCGCGTCGACCGGGGCGTTGCCCATCGAGACATTGACGGCCTGTCCCTTGACCTCCATGGAAATCTTGACCCGCGAGTTGTCGGGAAGGATGAAGGAGGGGGTGAAGGCAGGAGTCGCGGCGGATATGGTGTATGTCTCGTCGAAAGCGACCGGCAGATGACGGGCCGGAGCCTCGTCAGTAGCCTCCAGACGGAAATTCTTGGTCAACAGTTTGTAGCGGTTGGCCGGGGAAGAGCAGTGGAGGGCAGGGCGGTATAGGCCAGGTTCGGAGACGGCAATGACCACCGAGCGGGTATAAGTCTCGGTGCCTACCGTAGGGTCGGCGAACACTTCGGTGAAGAGCCGGGGATCGTCGCCCTGGCCGAACAACACCTCGACTGCCTCGCCGCTACCCCAGCAGCGGGCATCGAATGAGAATTTGTAGTTGCCCGGTTCGGAAATCTCAATCTCCGGGAAGAGGAGATAGTCATCGGCATCCATCGACGCGTTGTACTCGTAGGCCATGCCAAGGTTGGAGGTGTCATATTTCCATGTCTTGCCATCCTCGTTGGCATCGATGAATTGGAAATATCTCACCTGATCGGCCTCGGGAAGCATCTCGAATGGGACTGTGAATTTCTCCTCGCCTCCACCTTTGGCTGAAATCTTCAGATTGCAGACATTCAGCGAAAGGCCGGGAGTGGGGGTGTTGCAGTGGATCATTACATAATAATCGCCCGGCGCGATGGAGAATTCTCCGTCAAGGACCCCGAAACTCATGTTGGGGACCGATGTAAAGCTGCATACGCTGACAGCGTCGGCGGCTGTCCCTGTCGGGGAAAGACAGATCTCGAAGGTCTCGGCCTTTACAAGTTGTTTTGCTTCGACCGACAGAAGGTATTCGCCGGAGGGAGCGGTGAAGCTGACCGGCCCCATGACAAGATAGTCATCGGCGGGGATTGAAACACTCATTCCCTCGTAACATGCCGATCCGGCAGGATATCCCGACTCGTATTTCCATGTCTTCCCGTCTCCGTTTCCGTCGATGGTGGAGCAGGCATCGAATTCCGCCTTTGAAGTCAGGGGGAATTCCGCAGGCAACGCCGCGGCTGCCCTTTTCGAACGCAGCGCGGGCAATTTCCCCGCGACAATCTCCCGGAGGTCGCTGACGGCCGTTCCCTGTCTTTCCAGAGGTACAGAGGCCGTGGAACACAGCGGCAACATGGCCGCCATGACCGCTGACAATAATGATTTGCTCATCTTATAGTGTGATTGGATTGGTATTTGGGGTATTTGTTTTTGCAGAAACTGTAACTTCGCAAAGGTAAATAAAAAATTCGGCAAGTCATAGTCCGGTGATGAAAAATGCATGAGCAAATGACCGCAAAATGCGTTGGAAATCAACGGAGAAAATCGACCGTGGTTTGCAGGAATCGAAAAGTTTGCGTATCTTTGCGTCGCCTTTCAGGCAACTTTGGGAGAGGTATGCCCTGCCGTCGCCCCGCAACCCATAGTCAGTCAGCAAGTTGTGGGATGCGCGGATGCGTGTGGATGCCTGTCCGGAAGTGGGGACAAAAGGGGTGATCCCCCGCTTGCCCCGGCTTGTAATTATCTTTTTATTTATTAACCATTTAATTAAATGACTGAAGAAGTTAAAAACTCTCCTATCGCTGATTTCGACTGGGATGCCTACGAGAACGGCGATACCAAGAGCGAGAGGTCGCGCGAGGAGCTTACCAAAACCTACGACGAATCGCTCAACACCGTCAAGGACAAGGATGTGATCGAAGGTACCATCATCGCCCTCAACAAGCGTGAGGCTGTGGTTAACATCGGTTACAAATCAGACGGTATCATCCCCATGAACGAGTTCCGCTACAACCCCGACATCAAGGTCGGCGACGTGGTGGAGGTCTTCATTGAGAACCAGGAGGACAAGAAGGGCCAGCTTATCCTGTCCCACCGCAAGGCCCGCGCTTCCCGCAGCTGGGAGCGTGTCAACCAGGCTCTCGAAAACGACGAGATCATCAAGGGTTACATCAAATGCCGCACCAAAGGCGGCATGATCGTCGATATCTTCGGTATCGAGGCGTTCCTGCCCGGATCGCAGATCGACGTGAAGCCCATCCGCGACTACGATATCTTCGTGGGCAAGACCATGGAGTTCAAGGTTGTGAAGATCAATCCCGAATTCAAGAACGTCGTTGTTTCCCACAAGGCTCTTATCGAAGCCGAGCTTGAGCAGCAGAAGCGCGAGATCATCGCCAAGCTCGAGAAAGGCCAGGTGCTCGAGGGAACAGTCAAGAATATCACCACCTACGGTGTGTTCATCGACCTTGGCGGTGTGGACGGTCTTATCCACATCACCGACCTCTCATGGGGCCGCGTGAACCACCCCGAAGAGGTTGTGCAGCTTGACCAGAAGCTCAATGTCGTTATCCTCGATTTCGACGACGAGAAGAAGCGCATCGCTCTGGGTCTCAAGCAGCTCATGCCCCATCCCTGGGATGCTCTGGCTGCCGAGCTCAAAGTCGGTGACAAGGTCAAGGGTAAAGTTGTCGTCATGGCTGACTACGGCGCGTTTGTCGAAGTCGCTCCCGGTGTGGAAGGTCTTATCCACGTCAGCGAGATGTCATGGTCGCAGCACCTGCGTTCAGCTCAGGATTTCCTGAAAGTAGGCGACGAGGTTGAAGCCGTCATCCTGACCCTCGACCGCGAGGAGCGCAAGATGAGCCTCGGTCTCAAGCAGCTCAAGCAGGATCCGTGGGAGGATATCGAGATCAAATACCCCGTCGGGTCGAAGCATACCGCCAAAGTCCGCAACTTCACCAACTTCGGCGTGTTTGTCGAGATCGAAGAGGGTGTGGACGGCCTGATCCATATCTCCGACCTCTCCTGGACCAAGAAGGTTAAACATCCTTCGGAATTCACCAAGATCGGTGCTGACATCGAAGTAGTCGTTCTCGAGATCGACAAAGACAACCGTCGTCTCTCCTTGGGCCACAAGCAGCTTGAGGAGAATCCCTGGGAAGTGTTCGAGACCATCTTCACCCCCGGTTCGATCCATCAGGGAACCATCATCGAGATGCTTGACAAGGGTGCTGTCGTTCAGCTCCCCTACGGTGTCGAAGGTTTCGCCACTCCCAAGCACCTCGTCAAGGAGGATGGCAGCCAGGCCAAGGTTGACGAGAAGCTCGACTTCAAGGTGATCGAGTTCAACAAGGACTCCAAGCGCATCATCCTCAGCCACAGCCGCATCTTCGAGGATGCCAACAAGCCCGAACGCGCAGAGGCTCCCCGCAAGGCAGCCAAGCGTGCCGACCGTCCCCGCAAGGAGGAGACCCCGATGATCTCCACTCCGGTGGAGAAGACCACCCTTGGCGACATCGAGGCTCTGGCAGCTCTCAAGGAGAAGCTCTCAGGCAAGGCATAATCCGGTCTGCTCATAAGTTTACAATACGCAGGCGTTTCCGACTTGGTCGGATGCGCCTGCTTTTTTATGGGAAAAATGATTTGTTGACCGAAATGCCCCAGCTTCACAATCGGTTTGTAGGAACGTCTACACCTTTTTGTAAAATCGGATAAATTGTCATAACAAAGGGTTTACAATGTTGTTACTTTTGAGCATTCTTTAGTATATTTGACTAATTTTGTAATCGTAAGAAAAAGGTCATACCGACATCACCTGGCTTACAATGCGCTGTGCATTCCTCCGAACCGCCGGCGCAGTAACAATCATTCATGCGACAAAGTCGCCATAAGCAATGCCTGATTTTACCAGTTATCCTTTAAATGCAGTCGACGGTCAAATGACCGCGAGGATTCTTGTCGTGGACGCAGACACAAGCGTCAGCGACATGATCCGTGACAATTTTGTGGGTGAGGGATATGTGGTTGAGAATTGCATCACCGGCGACGACACATATAACATAGACCTTTCGCAATACAAAGTCGTGCTGCTTGACCTGGGGATTGATGACAACAGCGGTCTGGGGCTGGTCGAGCAGATAAAGCAGATATATGATCCCGGCGAGGTGGCTGTCATCGCCTATTCAGTCAGGATGTCGCCCGAGACCATAATACAGGCCCTAAACGCCGGGGCTGACGATTACCTCATCAAGCCATTCTCCATCCGCGAGCTGAAAGCCCGCGTCCGCTCCGTCCTGCGCCGCCGGTGATATGTGTTCTCTTGCCATATCAAGTCTTTTTCTTATGTCAGGCAAAGTCATATAGATGTCTGGTAGAACAGTTTCTAAGGATGTTGTGTTCAAATGATAGATAGGTACTGCCGATAGTCGGACATGAAACTTCCGATAAGAAAAATACGTGTAAAATTTGTTGCAGAGCAATAAATGATCTATATTTGCAGATACATTATAATTGTCAATATAATCTCTAAAAAACAGACATGAAAGCGCTTAAGAAAACAACCTTGCTGATAGCCTCCATGTCAAAGGGGAGCAGCAAAAAAGAGATTGATAAACCGAGGCCGCGCTACATAAGACTTAAAACAGTTACCGATGAAGAGCGGCAACATCTCCGGGTTCAGTCCTATAAATATCTTCTTCCGTAAATATGTGTCAGGCTTATTATGAGCCCGGTTTTATTATGCGGCGCACCGATCCGTCCTCGCGTCGCATTATTGATTTATGGACATTTAGATCCTCGAAAAGTAATAAGAGGTATATAGTGGAAGTGGAGGGTTTTGAAAATGAATTTTATGGATTGAAATTCTATTGGAAAGGAGTGGAGAAAAGCAAAAATAGGTATTCGCTTCTTACAAATGATTACGAGCCAAGGATTATTGTGAGATCTTGCATTGAGGTAATGTTAAAGTATTATCGTAAAAATAATCTGGTGTCATTCGGATTTGTCGCCGCTCCTGATCTTGACGATGATATTCGAGGTAAGAAAATTGATAAACATAGTGGCAGCCGGAGGTTTAGATTTTATCAACGTATGATGGTAAGTCTTTTTGGTCCTGAAACATTTCTTCAGGCTTCCGATACAACTTTTACAATTTATCTAATGATAAACAGGTGTCAATTATCAACAGGGATTATCACGGTGAAAGGAATTGAGGACAAGTTGAACCAGACTTATTTTGGGGATTATGTGATCAATGAGTAACCGGGTGATAAAAGCCGGGTATAAGAATATAAAATCGGCCCGACAATCATATCATATGATTGTCGGGCCGATTTGTTGGTCGGGGTGAGAAGACTCGAACTTCCGACCTCCACGTCCCGAACGTGGCGCGCTAACCAACTGTGCTACACCCCGAGATGCCTTGCGTTTCCGCTGGTAAAACTCGACCTTTCCCCGCTTCGGGAGGATGGTTTCTCGTTTAGAGGCTTGCAAAGGTAATACTTTTTTCCGGATTGTGGATGTATGTGGCCTGATTTTTTTTCGTTTATCTGCAAATTAGCGTTAACAAGGGGGTGAAATCGAAAAAAAACAGTAACTTTGTGGCTTGATAAGTAACTGGTCAAAATTATTTTATGTTTTGCCGAGGGGATTTTTGAGAGGATTTTCATCAAGGAGGAATGAGCGTAGCGAGCTACGCGATTGACGACGAGATGGAAAGACGCCAAAAAGCCGCCGGGAAAACATTGAAATAATGAGATCAGTAAATAAAAATAATTTCGAACAGTTACTTATTATTTATCGCACAATTCATTCACCATCATTCGTGGAAACTAAATATCTCTTTGTGACCGGCGGCGTAGTTTCTTCCCTTGGGAAGGGGATCATTTCCTCGTCGCTCGCCTGCTTGCTGAAAGCCCGTGGCTATCGCGTTACCATCCAGAAGTTTGACCCGTACATCAATATCGATCCGGGTACTCTGAATCCGTATGAGCATGGGGAGTGCTATGTGACCGTGGACGGTCACGAGGCAGACCTCGACCTTGGCCATTACGAGAGGTTCACCAACATACAGACCACCCGCGCCAACAATGTCACCACCGGGCGTATCTACCAGAGCGTGATAGACAAGGAGCGTCGTGGCGATTATCTGGGCAAGACCGTCCAGATCGTGCCTCATATCACGGATGAGATAAAGCGCGCCGTAAAGCAGCTTGGCCGCACCGGGGAGTTTGACTTCGTGATCACGGAGATCGGGGGAGTGGTCGGCGACATCGAGTCGCTGCCTTTCCTTGAGGCAGTCCGTCAGCTTCGGTGGGAGCTGGGACAGAACAGCCTTTGTGTCCATCTGACCTATGTCCCTTATATCGCAGCCGCCAAGGAGCTGAAGACCAAGCCGACGCAGCACTCTGTCAAGAAGCTCCAGGAGTTGGGAATCCAGCCCGATGTGCTTGTGCTTCGTACGGAACATCCCATCAACACGGAGGTCCGCCGCAAGATCGCCCTTTTCTGCAATGTCGCCCCCGATGCAGTCTTCCAGTCGATCGATGTGCCGACGATCTACGAGGTGCCGTTGAAAATGCATGAGCAGCATCTCGACGAGGTCGTGCTGCGCAAGACCGGCGTGACCCCGGAAGGGGAACCGCATATGGCTCCCTGGCTCCATTTCCTCGACAAGCTCCACGCCGCCACCAAGCCGGTGACCATCGGCCTTGTCGGGAAGTATGTCGAGCTTCAGGACGCTTACAAGTCGATCAACGAATCGCTTTTCCAGGCTGCCACTTACAATGACCGCAAGCTGATCCTCAAATATATCCATTCGGAAAAGCTCAACGAGCAGAATGTCGACGAGTTGCTGTCGCCGCTTGACGGCGTGCTGGTGGCTCCGGGTTTCGGCCAGCGCGGCATAGAAGGGAAATTCGTGGCTTTGAAATGGGCCCGCGAGCATGATGTGCCGACCCTCGGAATATGCCTGGGCATGCAGTGCATGGTCATCGAATTTGCCCGCGACGTGTTGGGGATGGCAGATGCCAACTCCACGGAGATGGATCCCTCGACCACCCACAACGTCATCGACCTTATGGAGGAGCAAAAGAGCATCTCCAATATGGGAGGCACGATGAGGCTCGGTGCCTACGAGTGTCAGCTTCGTCCCGATTCCCTGGCCGCAAAGGCTTATGGCCAGACGATAATCAGCGAGCGTCACCGCCACCGCTTCGAGTTCAACGACGACTACCGCAAGACCTTCGAGGAGGCAGGCATGAGCTGTGTGGGAGAGAATCCGCGCACCAAGCTTGTCGAGGTTGTCGAGATACCGGGCAAACGTTGGTTTGTCGGCACACAGTACCATCCAGAGTATTCCTCGACGGTATTGAATCCCAATCCGCTTTTCCTGAGCTTTGTCAGCGCGGCAATCAGCTATGCCGACGAGAAGACTGAAAAAACAGTCGAATCAGAGAAGTAAGTAACCCTAATCAACTGATTACCAAGAAATGGATAAAAATACACTGACCGGGCTGGTGCTGATGGGAGTGCTGATCTTCGGCTTCATGTGGATGAACAACAGCAAGCAGAAGCAGCTCCAGCAGCAACAACAGGAACAGGCCGAAGCCGCCGCCAAGTCTGACGCACAGACTGCCCCGGTACTTGGAGCGGATTCCCTCGACAGGGGGGAAATCGCCGCCATCCCCGCCATCATGCGTGAGATAGGGGCTTCCTCCGAATCGTCGGATTCAACCGCCCGCTACACATATAAGACCGACAAAGTAAACCTTTCGTATGACGGGAACATTGTCAGCGGTACGGTAAAGGCTGCTGACACGATTTTCCCGTATGAGGCCGTATCGACAGGCCGCTTCGGCGACAATGTGACGCTGACCACGCGCAACGAGGCTGTCGCGAACCTGCGCGAGGCGCTTCAGGACGCGCAGCGTTACGGCTCATTCGCCCGTTACCGCAGCGGCAAAGCGGAGACTGTCGCCCTCAAAAATTCCCGGCTGAGTCTCGAACTGACAAGCCGTGGCGGTTATATCTCGCGCGCCACTCTGCTCGATTACAAGACATATCTCCCTGAAAACGAGCATTCCAACGTCATCGATACCGCTGATGTGGAGATCTGCCGTCCGGGCTGCAATGAGTATTCTTTCGAACTGCTTTCCGCATCACGGCGATTCAACACCGCCGACCTGTATTTCACTCCCCGCCAGGTCAGCGACTCGGTAGTGGAGATGACCCTTGACCTCGGGAACGGGGCTATGTGGGGGCTGCGTTACACACTCCCCGAAGACAGCTACGTTGTCAACATGGAGGTGTTCCAGAAAGGAATGCAGAAGATCATCCCTCCGTCAGTGGCCACCGCCACCTTTGTCTGGAAGCAGACGATGGGGCGCAACGAGCGCGGGCGTACTTTTGAGGAGCGCAATTCCGGACTTTATTACAAATATCTCGGTGATTCCCCCGACGATCTATCCGCCCAGGGAGAGAAACAGGAGTCGCTCAACCAGAAACTGAAGTGGATCGCCTTCAAGAACCAGTTCTTCTCGATGGTTATGATCCCGAGGACATGTTTCACCTCGGCCGATGTCGCCTCAAAGGACCTGAAAGATGATCCGAAGTTTGTCAAGGACCTCGCGGCGGAGGCTGTCATGGATTACAGCTCGGAAGCCGAGACTCCCGTGTCCATCGATATTTTCATGGGTCCCAACCTTTATCCGCTCCTCTCGTCGCTTGACAAGCAGATTCCGGGAGCCGATGAGGACTCGCTCGACCTGACAAATCTCATTCCGCTGGGATGGCCATTGTTCAGATGGATAAACACCCTGATCATCATACCGGTGTTCACATTCCTAAGCAAGTTCATCAGCTCATACGGCCTGATAATATTCCTGTTGACGGTGTTCATAAAGCTGATCCTCTTCCCCTTCACCTACAAGAGCTTCAAGTCGCAGGCCAAGATGCGCCTGCTTGCCCCGGAGATAAAGGAGATCAACGAGAAATATCCCGGTCAGGAGAATGCCATGACGCGTAACCAGAAGACGATGGCTCTCTACTCCAAGGCGGGGGCAAGCCCGATGTCGGGCTGTCTGCCGATGCTGCTCCAGATGCCGGTGCTGATCGCCATGTTCTGGTTCTTCCCCTCGGCCATCGAGCTTCGCGGCGAGCATTTCCTCTGGGCAAAGGACCTTTCGGCCCCGGACGTGATCTTCACGTTGCCCTTCTCCATCCCCTGGTATGGAAGCCATGTCAGCCTGTTCTGTCTGCTGATGACCGCCACCAACATCATCTATACCCGCATCAACATGCAGAACCAGGCTTCCTCCGGAATGCCCGGAATGAAATGGATGATGTATCTGATGCCAGTGATGTTCCTTTTCATCTTCAATGACTATGCCTCCGGCCTCAGCTACTATTACCTGCTGTCGCTGCTGATCACCATCATACAGACCTATCTCTTCCGCTACTTCACCGACGAGGAGAAGATGCGCGCCCAGATGAAGGCCAACGCCGCCAAGCCCAAGAAGAAATCGGGATGGATGGCACGCCTTGAGGAGGCACAGCGCAAGCAGCAGGCAATCCTGCGCGAGCAGCAGAAGCAACAGAAAAGGAGATGAGCCATCCGGCCCGCAACGATAACAGACCTGCCCTCGTTCTTCATTAGACAAGACGGTTTATGCCCCTGCTGACAATCGACCAAGGCAACAGTTCCGCCAAGATAGCCCTTTGGGAGGGCCCGGAGCTGATCGACGAGGAGACATTCCAACGTCGTCTTCACCGCCGCGACCTTGAGGCGGTCATTGACCGCTTCTCTCCGCGCAAGGCCCTTTGCTGCTCCGTGACCGGCAACGGCGCGGAGATGGTGGCGTGGTTGTCACGCCAGGGGGTCGAGGCCCGCGAACTCTCCTGCGAGCTCCCCTTGCCGTTGGAGATAGATTACCTCACGCCGCAGACCCTCGGCCCGGACCGCATCGCGGCGGCAGTGGGCGCATGGAGCCTCTTTCCGGGCGAGAACTCCCTGGTGGTCGACATGGGGACAGCCGTCACTTATGACGTGGTGACTTCCGAAGGCCATTATGCCGGAGGAAATATCGCTCCTGGAGTCGGTATGAGACTGAGGGCCTTGCGTAGCTTCACGGCGCGTCTGCCGGAGGTCAACGGCTATGGCGAGACCCCTGAATTCGGCAACGACACCATGACGGCCATGAGAGCCGGGGCGGTCAGGGGGGTCGCCGGGGAGATCAATTACTACCGCAGCCTTCTGCCCGAAGGGACCCGTGTGGTGCTGACCGGCGGATGGTCAAGGCGGGTGGGGTCATTCCTCGACTTCCCGGTCACGATAGACTCCTGTCTGGTGACAAAAGGCTTGTTAAGCATACTTCTATACAACGAGAAAATATGAAGAAACTCTCTATATCCATCCTCGCCGCCCTCGCGTGGCTTCTGGGTTGCCAAGGGGCAAATGCCCAGAACTCGGAGATCTCCCCTTATTCCCGGTTCGGCTACGGGGCATTGTCAGACCATGCCAACGCTTCCCAGAAAGCTATGGGTGGGGTCGGACTCGCCTCCCGGTCTGGCGAATATATCAATTTCATGAACCCCGCGTCATATGCCGCCATTGACTCGGTGACATTCCTGTTTGACATCGCCGCCACAGCCAAGACCTTGTCGACCTCCGAGACCGTCGGAGGGGTGAAGAAAAGCGGCAAGGAGTTCACCGGAGGTCTTGATTATGTGGCCTTGCAGTTTCCTGTGACCCGCTACGGCGGCATGGCGATAGGGCTTGTCCCCTACTCGCAGGTCGGCTACAAGTTCGGCAACGAGATATCCAACGGTACCAACGAACATCAAGGCTCCGGCACGCTAAACGAGCTGTTTGTCGGTCTCGCCGCCAAGCCGTTCAAGGGCTTCACTCTCGGATTGAATTTCAGCTACATGTTCGGCACATTGCTTAACGACACATATGTCTACAGTTCCTCCTCGACATCGCTTTTCGAGCGCGTGATGGAGATCCGTGACTACAATCTACGTCTGGGAGTGCAGTACGGGCTCGATGTCAATGTCGACAACAGGGTGACTGTCGGAGTCATATATTCTCCCCGCAAGTCGTTTCATGGCCATGTATATGGTGTGAAGTATGATGTCAACCAGGACACCAAGAACGACACCATCGGCTACGGCTCCATGAAGGGACACTACGATATGCCGGAGACCTGGGGAGCCGGAATCTCATGGAACTGGAGGAAGAGCCTCACAGTCGAGGCCGACTTCACATATCAGCCCTGGAAAGATGTGAAATACCGCCTGATAGAAGGATTCGACCAGGCAGGCGCGAACAGGTTCGACAACCGCTGGAAGGCTGCTCTCGGAGCCGAATATCAGCCGGCGTTGCGCGGAAGCTACCTGCGCCGTGTGCGTTACCGTCTCGGCGGTTATTATTCAAACGACTATGTCAAGGTCGGTGACAATTCCGTCAGGGAATACGGGGTGTCGCTCGGTTTCGGTCTTCCCGCCCCCTCGACCAAGACGATGATAAACCTCTCGGTCGAGTACCGCCACCGCGCGGCCAGTCCGATGAAGCTCGTGACGGAGAATTACTTCCAGTTCACCTTGGGAGTCAATGTCAACGAGCTTTGGTTCTGGCGCAACAAGCTCCGTTGACATATTACTGCCTGTGACCGCTTCCGGCCCTTCTGAACGGTGATTCATCTGACGCATGAAAGGTAATGGATTGAAAATGACACTCTTCCCCCTGACGCTGCTGGCTGTCTGTCTCGGCGGGGGTAGCGTGTTGTCTTCTTGCGGAGAGGAGAAGCGTGATACCATAGCGCTGTCAGCCGACCCGGAGACATTCCCGACGATGAAGACGATCGACGTTTCCACTACTATTTCTGATTCGGGCTATACGCGTTACCATATCACATCCCCCTTGTGGCTGATGTTCGAGGAGGCCAAGGAGCCCCACTGGAACTTCCCCCAGGGGTTGTATGTTATAAAATATGACAACGACATGAAGGAGAACGGTACCTTCACCGCTGACACCGCGACTTACTGGAGTCTCCAGAAAATCTGGCAGTTTGACCGCAATGTCAGGATGAGGAATGTGGATGGCGACAAGTTCCTTACCCAGCAGCTGTTCTGGGACCAGAACAGGCATAAGCTGTATTCCGACTCATTCATCCACATAGAGAGGTCTGACCGCATCATCGAAGGATATGGTTTCGAATCCAACGAGGATATGACCGAGTACACCATACGCCGTCCTTCCGGCATCTTCCCGACCTCAGATTTCGTTTCCGACCGTCAAACAAAACCATAATGGACGCAACTTGGTTGATACTCACATTGATAGCCCTCGGGTTCTCGGCGTTGTTCTCCGGCATCGAGATCGCGTTTGTCACCTCCGACAGGGTGCGCGTGGAACTTGACATCCAGAAAGGAGGATTTTTAGGGCGGTGTCTGAGCCTGTTTTACTCCAATCCGAATTTCTTCATATCCACGATACTGGTGGGTAACAACATAGTGCTTGTCATCTACGGTATCGGCGCGGCCAAGATGATAGAGCCGTGGCTTGAAACCATTTTCCACAACCAGGCGTGGGTGCTGATAAGCCAGACCCTCCTTTCCACCCTTGTCATCCTCCTGACAGGAGAATTCTTCCCCAAGACGATATTCCGCATAAATCCCAACCGCTCGCTGCGGCTTGTGGCGCCTTTCACTGCGTTGCTTTATTGCCTGCTCTATCCGATATCGCTCTTCTCGACATGGATATCAAAGATGCTGATGCGTTTGTTCGGGATCAAGGACAGGGACACCAAGCTCGGCATCATATCGATGGGCGACCTAAATGAGTATCTTGAGCAGACCATCGACGAGCATGCCGACGAGCATGCCGAAGTCGAGAGGGAGGTCCAGATTTTCCATAACGCGCTCGACTTCTCGGAGACCCATCTGCGCGACTGCATGGTGCCCCGCAACGAGATCGTGGCGGTAGACATCGACGCTACCGACCGCGAGACCCTTTCCGCGCTGTTCACATCCTCCGGCCGCTCCAAGATACTTGTCTACCGGGAGGATATCGACAATCTGCTGGGGTATATCCATGTCAGTGAGTTGTTCACCCCACAGGTCGACTGGAAAGAGCGGCTTAAGCCTGTAGTGTATGCCCCGGAGACTCTTCTGGCGAGTAAGATGATGCGTCGGCTGCTGGCCGAGAAGCGTTCGATAGCCGTCATTGTCGACGAGTTCGGGGGGACTGCGGGAATGGTTACTCTGGAAGACCTCATGGAGGAGATCTGTGGCGACATACAGGATGAGCATGATTCCACAGACATAGTCGAGAGGCAGCTTGCCCCTAATGTATGGGAGTTTTCAGGGCGCGTGGAGATCGAGCATCTCAATGAGACCTATCATTTCGATATCCCGGAGTCTGACGACTATCAGACCTTGGCGGGATATATCCTCAACGAGACCGGCCAGATACCTCGTGAAGGGGAGGCGATCGAACTTGGTGGCCTGCGCCTCGAAGTGACCCGCAAGTCTGCCTCCCGTCTGGAACTTATCAAACTTACCGATCAAACTGTATAAACTATATACAAGATGGAAACAATCAAAGTCAACGTGAAGGATGTCCTTCAGACCGTAACAGGCGAGCAGATCCAGGCTCTAAACCCGGAAGCCGCCGCCGCTCTTGAAAAACTCCATAAAGGGACCGGCCTCGGTTCTGATTTCCTCGGATGGGTCAATCTCCCCTCCGAAACCCCTGAAAGCCTCGTGGCTGACATCGAGGCAGTCGCCAAAGATCTCCGCGAGAAATGTGAATTCGTTGTCGCCATCGGTATCGGCGGCAGCTACCTCGGCGCGAAAGCCGTGATAGAAGCCCTCAGCGACAGTTTCTCGTCGCTCCGCGACAAGGGTGACGCGCGCCGTTGCAATGTGCTTTTCGCCGGACAGAATATCGGCGAGGATTATCTCAACGAGCTTCAGGATCTCCTGAAAGACAAGAATTTCGGTATCGTGGTGATCTCCAAGTCGGGAACAACCACCGAACCCGCCATCGCGTTCCGTCTGCTCAAGGAGCAGCTTGAGAAGCAGGTAGGCAAGGCCGAGGCAGCCAAGCGTATCGTGGCCATCACCGACGAGAAGCGCGGAGCTCTGCGCCAGCTCGCTACAGAAGAGGGCTACAAGACCTTTGTCATCGCCGACAATGTGGGCGGCCGGTTCTCGGTGCTTACCCCGGTTGGTCTTCTTCCCATCGCCGTTGCCGGATTCGACATCCGCAAACTCCTCGCCGGAGCCTGCCATATGGAGGCCGCCACCAAGGAGGCCAACGACGAGAATCCCAGCTTCCTCTATGCCACCACCCGCAACGCCCTCTACCGCGCCGGGAAGAAGATCGAGATCATGGTCAACTACAACCCCAAACTCCATTATTTCGGTGAGTGGTGGAAGCAGCTCTATGGTGAGAGCGAGGGTAAAGACGGCAAGGGTATCTATCCCGCTTCCGTCGACAACTCCACCGACCTCCATTCGATGGGCCAGTGGATCCAGGATGGGGAGCGCACTATCTTCGAGACCGTTCTTTCTGTAGAGAAAGCAGACAAGACAACCGTGATCCCATCCGACGAGGCCAACCTTGACGGGCTCAACTACCTTGCCGGCAAGCGTGTCGACGAGGTTAACAAGATGGCAGAGCTTGGCACGCGCCTGGCTCATGTCGACGGCAAGGTCCCCAACCTCCGTGTGACCATCCCCGCCCTCAAGGAGGAATACCTCGGAGAACTGATCTATTTCTTCGAGAAAGCCTGCGGCATCTCCGGCTATCTGCTTGATGTCAACCCCTTCAACCAGCCCGGAGTTGAGGCTTACAAGAAGAATATGTTCGCGCTCCTTGAAAAGCCCGGCTACGAGGCCGAGACAGCTGCTATCAAGTCGCGCATCTGATAATCGACACAATCCAACAAGCAGGGCCACGGAATTCCGCGGCCCTCTTTTTTGGGGAATGGGAGTTAATGGGAAAACTGGGAGTAATGAGGAATGGGAATTATGGGAGTTGATAGGTCATGGGAATTGATGGGAAGACCGGGAATTATGGGAAGACTGCAAAGAGGCCGCTTTCGTATTAGGCGTGCATAATTCCCATAATTCCCGGTCTTCCCATTAACTCCCATAACCCATTAATTCCCATCACCCGCCTATGATAGAGAGATAGCGGGCGGCGATGATGGTGGGGGAGAAGCGGGTGGCGACCTGCTCGTGGAGAAAGGCCGGGGAGAATTCCTCGGAGGGGAGGGCGTTGGCGGTCTGGATGGCCAGTGAGAGGGCGAAAGCGAGGGATGCCGGGGTGTGGACGGGGGCGATGAAGCCGTTGACCCCATCGGTCACTATGTCGGTCTGGCCCGCGTCGCCATAAGTCACGGGGATAGCTCCTGCTGCCATCCCTTCCATCAGGGTCGCTCCCATTGTCTCATATTTCGATGAGGAGAGAACTACTGTCGCGCGGGCGTAGAGGTCGCGCAGCGAGTCAGGAGAGAGGAGCCCGTGGTGGCGATAGGGGAGACGCAGCCGTTTCAGCTCCGAATTGTCGCGTAGCGCGCCGACAAACGCCACTTCCACATTGTCAGCCAGAGCAGGATATTCCCAGGCGAATGTGTTCAGCGCGTCTACGGCCGCCGGAAGGTCTTTTACAGGATCGTCGAGGCGCGCGGCGGCCATCACGATCAGGCGTTTGCCATTCGGTGTGATTTTTTCCCCCGGCTGGTAGAGGTCGACGGGGAAAGGATGGGGGATGACCGCGATATCCTTGCCTGCGAGAATGTCACCGGCAATGGCCTGCTCGCGCTGCCAGTTGCTGACGGCGACGAGATGTAGGTTGTCTGAGGCGAATACACGCCGTTTAAGGGCCGCGACGCTCTTCCGCAGGGTTTCCCCCCTCTTCCCTCTCTTTCCGTTGAAAAACGGGCAGAGAGCGCAGCCGGAGCCGTCAGAATAGTGTCTGCACTCTCCCGGCAGGTGGCATAGCGATGTCGCGGGCCAGAGATCGTGCATGGTGTATATCACCGGCTTTCCGGTGGCCAGTATATTGTCGAGCGAGGTAAGTGATAGAAATCCCTGTGAGGCCCAGTTCACCATCACCGCGTCAGCTTCGAGGACAAAAGGGTGACGGTCAAGGCCGACCCCGTAACGCCCGGTTGAGACTTTGAAAAGGTTCTTGCGGCTGACACCCTCCAGAAACAGTTCGGCACGTTCGGCAAGGAATGGAGGTATCCATTTGATCCTGTCGACAGCCATCACCGACGGATCACCTTTGACAGCTCCACCCGGACGTGCCACTATCATCCGCGCGTCATGGCCTGACTCACGTAGCGCGTCGGTCAGCCGCCGGGTCACTATCGCCGCGCCGCCGAGATCGAAATTGGTTGATAACAGGGCTATTTTCATGTCGGATAAAATGGCGGATTCATGCCGCGCTCCTGCGGCGCGAGAATGCCCGGTTGACAAGCAGCACACTCCCTCCGAAGGCCACAAGCAGCAACGCGCGGCAGGGGAAATCGATCCAGTTGTTTCCTGTGGTGAGCGCCATCGCCGCGAGCCACAGAATAATGGCTGAAAGGAAGTATGATCCGAGTTTCCCCAGTTGGTAGCCGATAGGGTATTTGCGGTTGCCGACAAGATAGCTTGCGATCATCATGAAGCCGTAGCAGCCGAAAGCCGCCCATGCGCAGGCGATATATCCGAAACGCGGCACAAACAGTATGTTGAGCAGCAACGTCACTCCGAGTCCCATGAGCGAGAACCATGTCCCCCAGATTGTCTTGTCTGACAGCTTGTACCATAGGGAGAGATTGAAGAATATCCCGGCGAAAAGTTCCGCCATCATTATTATCGGCACAACCCGCAACCCCTCGAAGTATTGCGGGGCGATGAAATATTTCAACACCGGCAGGAAGAACATGACGCCAAGGAAGATCAGCAGTCCGAAAGCCACGAACCAGTTCATAGCCTGGGAGTAGGATGCGTTCTTGTCCCTGCCCTCCTTCACCTCTTTGTTCTGGGCGAAGATGAAAGGCTCGTAGGCGAAACGGAACGCCTGGGTGAACATCACCATCACTATGGCGATCTTGTAGTTGGCCCCGTAGATACCAAGTCCGGCCATCGCCTCCGCCTTGTCGGGTATGAGAATCGGGTAGAGGATCTTGTCGAGGGTCTGATTCATGATTCCGGCGATTCCGAGGATCAGGATGGGATAACTGTAGACCAGCATCTCCTTGAGCAGACGGCCGTTGAAACGGTAGCTTGTACCGGTCAGTTCAGGGTAGAGAAGCAGCAATGTCACAAGGGAGCTGATCAGGTTGGCCAGGAAAATGTAGCCGATACCGAAACCGGGGTCATAAAACCATCCGATTGCCTCCGGGGCGGTCTTCCAGAGCCAGGGGCAGAGGAGGATGAAGAAGAGGTTCAAGCCTATGTTGAGACCGATGTTGAGGAGTTTCAGTGTGGCGAAACGGATCGGACGTTTGCGGTAGCGCAGATAGGCGAAAGGTAACGATGTGTACGCGTCAACTCCGACGGTTATGACCATCATCCATATGAAGGAGGGATGGGCCGCGCAGTCGAGCAGCCGGGCGATTTCGGGGGAGAGGATGCATCCGGCGATGATGAACAAGGTGGAGGTGGTTCCCAGTGACACAAGCCCCGTGGTGTAGACCTCCTGCGGGTCTTTCCACCGGTCATGGTTGGCGAAACGGAAGAATCCGGTCTCCATGCCATAGGTCAGGATGATCAGTGCGAGGGCGACATAGGCATATACGTTGGTCACTATGCCGTATTCCCCGGCCGCGAACATGTAGGTGTACATCGGGACGAGACACCAGTTGAGGAATCTCCCGACGATCGAGCTTACGCCGTAAATGGCGGTGTCTTTGAAGAGTGACTTGATTGAAGCCATGGAAATAATTCATAATTCATAATTCATAATTCATAATTCATAGTTACTTAGCTAATTATGAATTATGAATTATGAATTATGAATTATACGGGTTGTGAATTATGAATTGTCGAAAAGTCCTCGGTCGAAATTCAGACGGTCGATGCCGAGATGGCTCCAGGCCAGATCGGTCACCTCGCGGCCGCGAGGAGTGCGTTTTATGAATCCCTCTTTTATCAGGAAAGGCTCGTAGACCTCCTCCACTGTCCCCGCGTCTTCGCCGAGGGCTGTGGCGATGGTTGTCAGGCCGACGGGGCCGCCACGGAATTTGTTGATGATGGTGGCCAGAATCTTGTTGTCAATCTCATCGAGGCCGTAACGGTCGATGTTTAGGGCTTCGAGGGCATAGCGGGCGATTTCCGGGTCGATCGCCCCGGAGCCTTTGACCATCGCGAAGTCGCGGACGCGCCGCAGCAGGCGGTTGGCGATACGGGGGGTACCGCGTGAACGCAGGGCGATCTCATGGGCCGCCTCCCCGCTGCACTCGACATTGAGAAGCCTGGCGGAGCGCAGTATGATGCGTTCCAGGATCTCATGGTCGTAATATTCCAGATGGCAGGGGATGCCGAAGCGGGCGCGCAGAGGAGAAGTCAGCAGTCCGCTGCGGGTAGTCGCCCCTACGAGAGTGAACGGCGACAGAGTGAGCTGTACCGAGCGCGCTCCCGGGCCTTTATCGATCATGATGTCTATCCTGTAGTCCTCCATCGCCGAATAGAGATATTCCTCGACCACGGGGCTAAGACGGTGGATCTCGTCGATGAACAGCACGTCGTTCTCCTCCAGCGAGGTAAGGATTCCGGCGAGATCTCCCGGCTTGTCGAGGACAGGGCCGGATGTGACCTTGAAGCCGACTCCAAGTTCGTTGGCGATTATGGCAGAGAGGGTTGTCTTCCCAAGACCGGGAGGACCGTAAAGGAGCAGATGGTCAAGGGCCTCCCCTCTCATACGCGCCGCCTGCACGAAGACACGCAGATTCTCGACGACTTTGTCCTGACCGGAAAAGTCATCGAAACGGCGTGGGCGCAATGCCCTTTCGAAATCGTTGTCAGAATCTGAACGCGTCGCGTCGCGGCGGATGTCGAAGTCGTCTTCCATAATCTACCGCAAAATTACGCATTTCCGGCGAGAAAATCAGCCTCGCCGGGTAGTGACTTCAAGAAAAAACTTTCATTCTTTTCCTGCTTCGGCTGCCTTGATCTCCTTGTCCTCCTCTTTGAGCAGATTGTCAATGTTCTCGATATAATCGAGGGAGTCGTCGAGGTAGAAGGCCAGTTCTGGGATCTTGCGGAGCTGGAAACGGACTTTCTGGCCGAGATCGTAACGTATGGTCTTGGCGCTGCGGGTAAGGTCCTCCAGTATCTGCGGGGCTTTCGCGGAGGGGAAGATCGACAGGTATGCCTTGGCGATCGAGAGGTCGGGGCTGACGCGGACGGCGGAGACCGATATGATTATGCCGTGGGTCTTGGCGGTCTGCAGGCGCAGGATCTCGCTAAGTTCTTTCTGGATAAGGCGTGCTATCTTGGCTTGACGGGTAGTTTCCATAATTTCAGGTTGTGGTTTTCGGTTAAACTCTTTTTGAGATATAACGCTGTCGGGTGACGCAAAGTTACGGAAAACGCTCCAAACTTCTGATAATGTCTGCCGATTTTCACTGATTACGGTAGCTTTTGCGTAACTTTGCCCGGAAAAAACAGTAAATGATATGGAGAAAAAGACGATACTCGACATGGGCCGTGACACGGTCGAGGGATACCGTGTTAAGAAGAAGATTCCCCTTGTAGTCGTGCTTGACAATATACGAAGTCTCAATAATATAGGATCGATTTTCAGGACATCCGACGCGTTCAGGGTGGAGCGGCTCGCCCTTTGCGGCATAACCGCGACTCCTCCCTCCGTCGAGATCCATAAGACCGCCTTGGGGGCGGAGGACTCTGTATGCTGGAGCTACCACAAGTCCACCGCCGATGCTGTCAGGGAGCTGCAGGCGCAGGGATATAAAGTCTGCGCCCTCGAGTTGGTCAAGGGCGCAGTCAGTCTTGATGAATTTCAGGTCAGTGATGACGGCGGATATGCCATCGTCGTGGGTCACGAGGTTGACGGGGTCGCTCAGGAGGTTGTCGATATCTGCGACAGTTGCATCGAGATCCCCCAGGAGGGAACGAAGCACTCGCTGAATGTCGCGGTCTCAACCGCTCTGGCCATCTGGCATTTCTACCTGCGGCTGCGCTGACCTATACACCGGTCGAAAAATTGACAGACTTCTTTAATTTAACAATACGGGCCGCGCTCAAAAGTGTGGCCCGTATTGTTTGGTCATTCAGGATTTATCTGATTTATTTCTCAGGGGCGGGAGCATCGGTTGTTACGCGTTCAAGCCATTTGACCATAGAGAGCATGACGGTCATTGACAGGAGGCAGAACCCGGCGAATACGGCCCAGCACATCCACTGCTGGGGGAACTGGTTGAGCATCGTTACTCCCAAGGCGATGAAGAGGTTGCCGATAGCGGTTGATGACAGCCATAGTCCCTGGCAGATTCCCTGCAGATGCTTGGGGGCTATTTTCGACACGAACGACAGTCCGAGCGGAGAGATGAACAGCTCGGCTACGGTCAGGAAGAAGTAGGTGAGAATAAGGACATAGGGGCCGGTCTTCATCGACATCTTGACAGCCTCGTCCAAGCCCTTGAATTCCTCTCCCGAAGGATAGTTGTTGACGATAGCGATGATGATCAGGAAGATGTATGCTAAAGCGGTGATCATCATGCCGAAGGCGATTTTCTTGGGGGTGGAGACCTCTTTCTTGCTGCGGGCGAGTGCGGCGAAGACAAACATGATTATCGGGGTGAGCACGATGACGAAGAAGGGGTTGATACATTGCCAGATCTCCGGGGCGACGTTGTCGGTGGTGACGAAGTCACGGGCGAAGACTGACAAGGCCTGTCCGTTCTGATGGAACGAGAACCAGAAGAAGACGACTACGGCGAGCACGGCGAAGAGGGCATACATGCGCTGGCGTATCTCTTTTGCGTCGCTCTGTGCTTCCTGGGCGGAGACAGTTGTGGTCTTGGCCTTCTTGACGGGGGTTGGCAACCGTTTCATTACCCAGGCGAAGACGGCCAATGAGATCAGCATGGCCACCACGGAGGCAATGAACGAGAAGTGGACTCCTGTGTTGAATATTTCAAGGTATGTCGAGCAGAAGCCGCTGTCGACAGCTCCGTTGTAACCGACTTTTCCGGCAAGCTCGGCGAGGTTGGCGGTGTCGCCGGCTGTCATGTTGCCGGCATCGTTGATGAGCTTGTGGCAGAGGCGGGGCAGGTCGGCATTATAGGCCAGGTTATGTGCTTTGAGCCAGAATTCGCGCAACAAGGGGGCGATGAAGGGGGCTACCACGCCTCCTATGTTGATGAACACATAGAAGATCTGAAATCCGGAGTCGCGGCGGCTTTTGGCGATCTTCAATGCTTCAGGGCCTTTTTTAGCGGCTTCGGCTTCGAAATTGTCATACATCTGGCCGACGATAGCCTGCAGGTTGCCTTTGAAGAGGCCGTTTCCGAAGGCGATCACCAACAGCGCGAAACATGTGAACACCAGTATCCAGGAGACACCGCCGTCGGTGTGGTCAGAGAAGACCGGGATGGAGAGCAGTCCATAGCCCAATGCCATAACAAGCAGTCCGGCGATGATTGTCCCTTTGTATTTCTGGGTGCGGTCGGCGATAAGTCCGCCGGGGAGGCTCAGAACATATATCAGGAAGTAGAATACGGCGTAAATCCAGCCTGCGAGGTCGTCGCTGATACCGAACTTGGAGCAGAGGAAGAGCAGCAGGACAGCGTTCATGATGTAATACCCGAAGCGTTCGCCCATGTTGGCGATCGCGGCCGGTATGAGTCCTTTGGGATGGTCGCGGCGTGCCTTGATGATGTAGAATACTAACAGTGGCACGACAATCACCAGGATGCAGAGCAGGATCGCCAATGCCTGGTATTCCTGCCAAAAGCTGGAAATCGAGAGTAACATAACGTGAATATGATTTTTAGGGTTTATATTTCGGGTCAGGCTTTGCGGGATTCCTGTAATTCTTTGAAGGCGAGGGCGTAGACCCGCATCTGCTTTATCATAGCCAACAGGCCGTTGGAGCGGGTGGGCGAGAGGTGTTCCGACAGGCCGATGCGATCAATGAAATAGAGGTCCGCGTCGAGGATTTCCTGAGGGGTATGGCCTGATAGGACATCGATGAGCATCGATATTATCCCCTTTACGATTATCGCGTCGGAGTCGGCTGTGAAATTGACTTTCCCTTCGTCGTCGAGGGTAGCGTCGAGCCATACCCGGCTCTGGCATCCTTCGATAAGGCGTGAGGGGGTCTTCAGTTTCTCGTCGATCGGGGGAAGGGCGTTGCCCAGGTCGATTATGTATGCGTAACGGTCCATCCAGTCGTCAAGGCCGGATAGCTCGTCGATGATCTCGTCTTGTTTCTGGTTTATTGTCATGGGAGTTATGGGAATTATGGGAGTTGTGGGGGGAATGCAAAGAGGAGAGGGAGGTCAATGAGTGGCGGAGCATTGGGCTGCTTCGCGGTAGAGCAGGTTGAGTACTACCTCGGTCACTGTCCGGAGGGTCTCGCGGTCTATCGAGGCGAGATTGTCGGAGGTGGTGTGCCAGGTGGGATTGAAACTGCCTGTATGGGGATTGGCACTCTCTATTATGTCTATGCAGGGGATTCCTGCCCTGTTGATGTAGAGGTGGTCGTCGATGACCGATCCGCCTATTGAGTTGGGGAAACGGTCGGCGAATCCTGACGCGTTGGCCAAGGCCCATACTTTGTCGACTACCGGCTTGGCGTAGGTCTGCGAGATGTATTCCCGATGGAAGACTGCGTCTTTGCCCCCGACCATGTCGAGCAGCACGCCGTAGAGGGGGCGGTCAGTGGGGGAGTATGGCATCGCGTCGACCCATTTCTGGGTGCCGAGACACCATGTGTCCTCATCGTCGCCGCCGGAGCGTCCTGAATCTTCCAGGTCAACCAGCAGGAGATCCACGCCGAAATCTTTCAGCGGTGTGGCTTTCAGGCAACGGGCTGTCTCAAGCAGCACGGCCACACCGGAAGCTCCGTCGTTGGCTCCGTCAATCGGTGTCTGACGGTTTTCAGGTCGGGGATCCTCATCGGCCCAGGGTCTGGTGTCATAATGGGCCACAAGCAGGATGCGGTTTGAAGCTTCGGGGTTTATCCGGCCCATGATATTATAGGCGGTCAGTGCGGAGCCATCCCAGGTGGTTACGGGGGCGGTCTGGGTGATCACAGTGTCGACACTGTAAAATTTCAGACGTTCTGTCAGATATCTGCGGCAATCTTCATGGCTCTTCGAGCCTGGCACACGCGGTCCGAAACCGACCTGTGCTGCCACGAATCCTATCAGGGAGTCTGCGTCGGCTTTGACCGGGGCATCCGCTCCGGCTTGGGCCTCGTTTTCAGTTGTGTTCCCGGTATCTTTCCCGGCATCCGCAGCTTTCCCGCCACAGGATATCAGTCCCATGATCATTGCCGTGAACATCGCCAGGATGGATTTATTCTTCATAATCCACAAAATTACGTTTTTTGCCATTCCCATCCAAACATCCGTCCAAAAAACGACCGTAATTCTGTGTCAGACTTGATAATTGTGGCTAAAAATCACTCTTGGGTGGCGGTTTTTTTGAAGAGCAGGGTTGAAAGGGATGGGTCGGCGGAGTTTGAGAGGCAGATACGCAGGGCGTGGAGGGAGGGGCGGCTCCATAGCCGGGCTATGTCGAAGGCTACATAATACTGGCGGTCGAATGTCGGGGCTGAGGATGGGCGGAGATGGTACAGGTAGGCCGTGGGGATCGGATCGTCGGCTGTCGAGGGGTCGAGAACGAGGGCGAAACGGCGTGGCGTGGTGTCGTAACCAAGACGCAGGCGCATACATATCTTGTTTCCGGCACGCCAGGCGGCGAGCAGCCATACCGGATCGGTGTCCCAGCCTTGGATATCTTCGGAGGTCTTTGCTTCCTGGAGGGGAATGTTGGTTATGGTGGCCCAGCTGTGGATGGTTATCGGGGAGTCAGTATAGGGATGGCCGTTCAGTGGGGTGTATGCGGCGAGGATCGATGTCCCCTCTTCGGGGGCTTGGTCTCCCAAGGCTCCGGCCGGAGCGGTAAGGATGACAGGGTTGTCGCTGTCAGGTCGGTAGAGATTGAGGACGGTCTGTTGTGAGCCGTCGGGGGAGGCGACTTCGCAGATGTCGTAAAGGGTGGCGGGATGAGGCCGGTCGCTCCCGTCGTCATGGCAGGAGGAGAGCAACAGAAGCGGGAGCAGGGCTGATATGAGACAACGCAGGGCAGCTTTCATTGGGACGGATTATTGGTTTCCCTCGCTTCGCTCGGGCACAGGACTTGGAGGGGACATCCCGCAGGCGATAGAGCACGATTGAAGAGAGGAAAGTAGAGAGATAGAGAGAGGGAATATAAAATAAATATAAGAAGACAGAAAATAGAGGAAGAGAATTGATAATCGGCGAAGTTTTACTTATTACCAATTATTTTTAATTATGAATTATGAATTATGAATTATGAATTATGAATTATGAATTATGAATTATGAATTATGAATTATGAATTATGAATTATTGACTATTTTCCCGTCGGCGATGTGGATCACGCGGTTGGAGCGGGAGGCGAGGGCTTCGTCATGGGTGACGATGACAAAGGTCTGGTCCCTGTCGTCGCGCAGGCGGAAAAGCAGGTCGTAAAGCTCGCGGCGGTTGGCGGAGTCGAGGCTGCCTGACGGCTCGTCGGCGAGGACTACCGCCGGGTTGTTGACAAGGGCGCGGGCGACGGCGGCACGTTGGCGTTCACCTCCCGACAGCTGGGCGGGACGGTGGGAAGCTCGCCCCGACAGGCCGAGGTAATCGATCAGTTCGGTAGCGCGGCGGAAAGCCTCGCTGCGCCGTTCACCCCCGATAAGGGCTGGCATGGCGACATTTTCGAGCAACGAGAACTCGGGGAGGAGCTGATGGAACTGGAAGACGAAGCCGATATTTTTGTTGCGGAAGCGGGCAATGGCTTTCGCGCCGAGGGAGAAGACATTTGTCCCGGAATACTCCACGGTGCCGGAGTCCGGGCGGTCGAGAGTGCCGAGGATCTGGAGGAGGGTGGTCTTCCCGGCTCCGCTGGCCCCGACGATCGAAAGTATCTCCCCCTCACACACATCGAGGTCGACCCCCCGGAGCACCTCCAGGCGGTCGAAACTCTTGTGTATGCCCCGCATCGTGATCATGTCAGCTTGTCAGCGATGCGTGATATGGCGTATTCGGGGCGGACACGCCGGTAGAGGATATCATAGACAGCCTCTGCGATAGGCATGTAGACCTCATACTCCGTATTTATCTCATGGATGCACTTGGCTCCGTAATATCCTTCGGCGGTCTGCTCCATCTCCATGCGGGCCGCTTTCACGGAGTAACCTTTCCCGATCATGGAGCCGAAATTGTGGTTGCGCGAGAAGCGGGAGTAGGAGGTCACGAGCAGGTCGCCCAGATAGACGGAGTCGCATATCTGGCGCGGACGCGGGTTGACCGCGTCAAGGAAATGCTCCATCTCGCGGATGGCGTTGGAGACGAGCATGGCCAGGAAGTTGTCGCCCCGTTTCATGCCGTGTACGATTCCGGCGGCTATGGCGTAGATGTTTTTCATCACCCCGGCATACTCGATGCCGTCAACGTCGGTCGACAGGATCGCGTGGCAGTTGCGGGCTCCGGGGCCGCAGAGACAGTTGCCGAATTTCTCAGCCATTTCAATGTTCTCGCATCCCACCGTCAGATATGAGGGGCGCTCCAGGGCTACCTCCTCGGCGTGGCAAGGGCCGGAGACGACGAGCGTGTGGTCGCGCTTCACGCCGAATTTCTCGATCATATAGTCTGTCACCAGCAGGTTCTCGTCGGGGACGATACCCTTGACAGCCGAGACGATGTATTTGTCGCTCAGGTCAACATCCACTTTCTCAAGGTGGCTCTTGAAATATGGGGAGGGCATGACCAGCAGTAGCGTGTCGGCCTCTGTTGCCACGTGGTTTATGTCTGACGAGAACTCGATGCGAGAGGTGTCGAAGGCAACATCGGTGAGATACGCCGGGTTATGGCCCAGGCGCATGAACTCCTCGATGCGGTCGTCGCGCCGCATGTACCATATTATTGACTCGCAGTTTTTAAGCAGGAGCTTGGCCAGGGCTGTCGCCCAGCTGCCCCCTCCCATGACGGCCACCCGTCCGGGAAAATCATTGCGTGACATTGCTTCCGGATTAGTGGTTGTTATTCTTCGTTATTGGCCGGATACATCTCCAGGGCGGCAGCCACCCATCCCTTGATCTCGTCGGGCTGGGGATTCTTGAGCTGGAGCTTGTACTTCTTGTTGATTCCGAGCAGTTCCTGCTGTAGTTTGCCGGGAACGGCGGAGGCGAGGGCCTCTACGGTCAGGAATCCGGCTTTCTGTATTGGAGCCACCCATTCGGCGGGAACGCCGATGGCGGTGAACGCCTCCTCCTTGTCGCGGCGCGCCACTTTCTCGGGGCGCATCTGGGGGAAGAGCAATACCTCCTGTATGGTTGTCTGGCCGGTCATCAGCATTACCAGGCGGTCCATGCCGATACCCATGCCGGATGTCGGGGGCATCCCGTATTCGAGGGCGCGGATGAAGTCGTGGTCGATGATCATCGCCTCGTCGTCACCCTTTTCCGACAGTTTCATCTGCTCTACGAAACGCTCATACTGGTCGATCGGGTCATTAAGCTCGGAATAGGCGTTGGCCAGCTCCTTGCCGTTGACCATCAGCTCGAAACGCTCGGTAAGCTCCGGGTTCTCGCGGTGGCGTTTGGTAAGGGGTGACATCTCGATCGGGTAGTCGATGATGAATGTCGGCTGGATGTATGTCCCCTCGCATTTCTCTCCGAAGATCTCGTCGATGAGCTTCCCTTTTCCCATCGTGTCGTCGACCTCGATGCCCATCTCCTTGGCGGCCGCGCGCAGCTCCTCCTCGTTCTTTCCGGCAATGTCGAAACCGGTATGCTCGAGGATAGCGTCACGCATTGTCACACGGCGGAAGGGTGCCTTGAAGCTGATCTCCTTGTCGCCGACCTTCACAGTGTCGGTGCCGTTGACCTCCATGCAGATACGTTCGAGCATCTTCTCGGTGAAGTCCATCATCCAGTTGTAGTCCTTGTAGGAGACATAGATCTCCATGCAGGTGAACTCCGGGTTGTGGGTGCGGTCCATACCCTCGTTGCGGAAGTTCTTCGAGAACTCGTAGACCCCCTCGAAGCCGCCGACGATCAGGCGTTTGAGGTAAAGCTCGTCGGCGATACGCATGTAGAGGGGAATGTCGAGGGCGTTGTGGTGGGTTATGAACGGGCGGGCCGACGCTCCTCCGGGGATCGCCTGGAGGATGGGGGTCTCCACCTCCATGTAGCCATGCTCGTTGAAATAATTGCGCATCGAATTGAACACCTTGGTGCGCTTGATGAAAATCTCTTTGACCCCGTCGTTGACAACCAGGTCGACATAGCGGCGGCGGTAGCGAAGTTCCGGGTCGTCGAACGCGTCGTATGTCACCCCGTCCTTGACCTTGACGATAGGCAGCGGGCGCAGCGACTTGCTAAGCACCGTCAGCTTGCGGGCGTGGATCGAGATCTCACCCGTCTGGGTGCGGAACACGAATCCCTCCACACCCACGAAGTCGCCGATGTCGAGGAGTTTCTTGAAGACAGTGTTGTAAAGCTCCTTGTCCTCCCCGGGGCAGATCTCGTCGCGGTTGACATAGACCTGGATGCGTCCGTTGGCATCCTGCAGCTCCATGAACGAGGCCTTGCCCATGATGCGGCGACTCATAACACGGCCGGCCACGACAACCTCGCGGGGAGCCTCCGTCGGATTCCCCTCCGCGTCGGTCTCCGGGTCACGGAAATCGGCCTTTATCTCATCAGTATGGGCGTTGACGGGAAACTCCGCTGCGGGATAGGGATCGATCCCCATCGCGCGCATCTGGTCAAGTGATCCGCGTCTGACTATCTCTTGTTCGCTAAGTTCGAGAATATTCATCTGTAGAAAGATTCAAAAAGATTCCAAAATTACCGCAAAGTTAATAAATTACCCCCGAAAAACCCTGCTGAAAGCCGAAAATGTCTCCCCTCCGACAAAAAACAGCCCGAAAATTTTGCGGATTGCGAAAAATCCCCTAACTTTGCAACGCAAAATCGGGGTACTAGCTCATCTGGCTAGAGCGCGACACTGGCAGTGTCGAGGTGAGCGGTTCGAGTCCGCTGTACTCCACTCCCCATCAACCTGCCGACCGTTTCAAACGGCCGGCAGGTTTCGTTATTTGGCCGTCCACCGTCTCCTCGTCTTGGAGTGTTCATCAATTCCGAGCGAATAAACTTTGAACGGTGGATTATACTCTGCAAGAAACCGCCGAAGTGCAATCTAATTGCCATAAATAGCCTTAACCTCAATAAATTTTTGTAATTTTGCATTTGTAATACCACTGATTATATGGCGATTGATTTAGACTACATACGGCATTTGGCTGAAAACCATGAGGGTGTTGATGTTGAGTTTAAGGAATCCACGGGCCAACTTGACCGAGGTATGGAAACTTTGTGCGGTATGCTCAATGGCGTTGGTGGTATTGTAATATTCGGCATTAAAAATTCCGGAAAGATTATAGGACAGGAAATAAGCGATAAGACAACCCGCATGATTGGTGAGGCCTTATGTCGCTTCGAGCCATCGGTGGACATCCGGCAAAAATACATGCCGTTGCCTGATTCCGATAAACAACTGATTGTATTTGAAGCGGAGGGGAATAGCCCTGACAGACCTTATTCATACGATGGCAGACCTTACCAACGACACGACAGTGTCACATCCGTCATGCCGCACGATAGATATTCGCGTATGATAATGCACCGTGGCGGCCTCAAATACAAGTGGGACACCTTGCCTAACGAGAATCTGAAATTTGAGGATCTTGACGAGAGTAGAATTCATTGGGCAATACGACAGGCTCTTGAATTGGGGCGGTTGAAAGATGGCGCGTACACTCGCGATCCGATTGCTATTCTGGAAAAATTCAAGGTGCTTAAAAACGGTGTGTATAATAATGCCGCAGCTGTGCTTTTCGGCAAGGATTTCTTTTACTATCATAACTGCATCATCCGGCTTGCCCGTTTCCGTGGCACCGACAAACGAGAGTTTATCGACAACCAACAGATTGAGGGCAACATCTTTGAGTTGCTAAACGAAGTCACTCCTTTCTTCCTGAAACATCTTTCGGTGACAAGTCGAATGGAGGGTATGTATCGGAAGGATGAACTGGAAGTACCAATAACGGCGTTGCGTGAGTGCTGTGCCAATGCGCTGGCACACATGGACTGGAGAAAGACTGCCTCGGTCGGTGTCGCCATATATGATGACCGCATTGAGATTGAAAACGCGGGAATGCTTCCCGAAGACATACCGGCGGCTCAACTGGCATACGGCTCACATATACTTGAATCCCATACATCGGAACCGCCAAACGAAACAATAGCTCGCGTCATGTATTACAGTGGCGTGATCGAGCATTGGGGCAGAGGTCTGTCGATGATATTTGAAGAATGCGAACGTGCAGGACTTCCGCAGCCGACAGTGACCGATGAGAGAGGAGTGGTAAGGGTAATTTTTAAGCGCCCTGATTTATCGGCTCATAAGAATGACATGATAAATGGCACGATAAATGACATGATAAATGACACGATAAATGACAATGAAAAGTTGATATATAATCGTATCGTAGCTTCTCCGGGAATCAGTGCGGTCGCTTTGGCTGATGAGTTCGGCAAGAGTGTCAGAACTATAATGAGAGCATTGAAACACTTGGTAGAACTAAATATTATAGAATATCGAGGTTCTAAAAAAACAGGAGGCTATTTCAGTCTGTGACACTCAATTTGCGTGTGGCTGTGATGCTGCGTGACCGTAATTGAGTTCTATTTGCCTCATACTAAAAAAGAGATTAGTAAGAATTTTAATTGAAGATTACATGTGTCGAATATCATTTCTGATGCTTCTGATAATCATGAGCTTTCGTGTCGTGGCCTATGATTTCAAATATAAAGGGTTGTGCTACAATATTCTGTCTGAAAAAGACAGAACTGTAGAGGTGACAGAGGGAGATTATGACTCCAGATCCGAAGGAAGCTTAAGCGTGCCATCAAAAGTAAGTTACAATGGGATTTCATATAAGGTGACGACCATCGGTTACCGAGCTTTCTACGACTGTGACGGACTGGTATCCGTGACTATCCCCAACTCTGTCTCCACCATCGGTGGGGATGCTTTTAGTGGTTGCACCGGTTTGACTTCCGTTAACATTCCCAATTCTGTAACCATCATTGACGAGTTGGCATTCAATTATTGCACCGGTCTGACTTCTGTTGATATTCCTTCCTCTGTTGTCACCATAGGTAGTAGAGCTTTCTCTTATTGTAGTGGATTGACCTCAGTGACTGTCCCAAGCTCCGTGACCACAATCGGAGACAATCCGTTCAGTAATTGCAGCGGCCTGATCAGCATACTCGTCGATGAGGGCAATCCATATTATAACTCGATTGACGGGATATTGTATGATAAAAATGCCTCTATTCTAATATGTTGTCCGGGTGGTAAGAAGACAGTTAACATACCTACTTCGGTATCCACCATCGGCGGAGGTGCTTTTAGTGGCTGCAACGGTATGACATCAATTGATATCCCCGGCTCTGTAACCTCAATAGGAGACGATGCTTTCTCCGATTGCGGTGGATTGACCCATGTGTCCATTCCCGGCTCGATCTCAGTCATTGGTAATGGCATTTTCAGCTATTGCAGTGGCCTGACATCAATAGATATCCCCGACTCCGTGACCTCCATAGGGGATTATGCCTTCTTCCGGTGTGACGGGCTTAAATCTGTAATCATTCCCAACTCTGTGACCTCTATTGGCTACGGTGCTTTTTTCTGCAAGGAACTGATATCCGTCTATTGTCATGCCGCCTTTCCTCCTGACTTGTTCAGCCCACCATTCAATGATTCCACCTTGGAAGGTGTATTGTATGTCCCGAAAGGATGTAAAGCTGTTTATGAGACAGTCTTTCTTTGGAATGATTTCCGGCATATCGAGGAAATGGATTTCAGTGGGGTAGATGAGACAAAGACTGATAGTGACGGATTTGGTGTCTCGGTGGCAAATGGAGAGATACATATTGACAATATTGATGGGGGGACTTTTGTTGAGTTACTCGATATTTCAGGCAAGAGTGTCTTCAAAGGGCATCGCAGTGTGATATCGGGTCTTGCGAATGGGGTATATGTGGTAAAAGTAGAGGATAAAGTAAAAAAGATCCGGCTATGATATCCGGCGAAGCCGATGAAACGAAATTCGCTCCTAAATGTTTATATTTCAAGAAACTTCCGTATCTTTGCGGTTATAAGATGATTGCCTATGAAGCTGATTGAACTGAACCTGCAGAGGATTTTTGAGCTTTGCCGCAAGCACAAGGTCAAGACTTTGGCTGTCTTTGGATCTATCCTCACGGACAGGTTCAACGACCAGAGTGATGTCGACCTGTTGGTTGACTTCGAGCCTATCGATCATGACAAGTTCGATTATGTCAGCAATTATTTCGGATTGCGTGACGCTTTGGAACTCTTGTTTAATCGTAAGGTGGATTTAATTGAGGAAAAAGGTTTGAGAAATAAATATTTTATTGCAAATGTCAATCGTACAAAACAGATGATTTATGGCTAATGAAGAAATTCTGACATATCTTCAAGATGTATTGGATGCTATCAATGACATGCAAAGCTGTTTTGTCGGTTTTCCAAACAGATATGATTTGTTTGAGAAAGACATGATGCGTAAATGTGTTGTCGAGCGCAAGGTTGAGATCATGGGTGAAGCCATAAACAGGATAAAAAAGGTTGATCCCTCTGTTACAGTCCCAAATGCAAGGGCGATAATTGATACACGCAACCGAATCATACATGCCTATGACAATGTGCGTCCTGATTTTTTGTGGAGCTTGGTGGTTCGCCATATTCCGGAACTGAAAAAAGATATCGTACGAATTATTGCTACACTTGATCCACAGAGAGATGATGTTAAGATATAAGATATCCCTGTTATGAGGAAGTTGATGTTGATTGTGATGACGGTGGCGGGGATGGCCGGCGCTCTGGCGCAGGAGATGGGGGAGACCGGGGGCGGGAAGCCGCTGGTGGTTGCCCATCGGGGATACTGGGACGCGCCGGGGGCGGCGCAGAATTCGCGCCGTTCGCTGGCAAAGGCTGATTCGGTGGGGGCTTACGCTTCGGAATTCGATGTGTGGAGAAGCAGCGACGGGGTGCTGTTCTGCAATCATGACAAGAAATTCAAGGGTGTCACTTTCACGGAAGCGACTTCCAAGGTTATACGAAACATTGACCTCGACAACGGGGAGAATCTGCCGTCGTTGTATTCGATGCTGTGCGAGGCGCGGAATCATCCGCGTCTGCGGCTCGTATTCGAGCTTAAGGAGCATGACGACAAGGAGGCGGAGGCGCAGGCCGTTGTCGAGAGTGTTAGGATGGTAGATGAGATGGGGCTTTCCGACAGGACCGACTACATAACTTTCTCGAAAGAGGCGTTAAGAGGCTTTGTCAACCTTGCTCCGGAGGGATCGGAGGTATATTACCTGACCGGCGACCTCACTCCGGCGCAGGTCAAGGCTGTGGGCGGAGCCGGGATAGATTACCATATCGGAGTGTTGCGCCGTCATCCCGAGTGGGTCAGGGAGGCCCATGATCTGGGGATGAAAGTCAATGTCTGGACTGTCGATGACGCTGTCGACATCAGATGGTGTGTGGACCAGGGGGTGGACCTGATCACCACCAACCAGCCAGTCGTTGCCGCGCAGGTGATAGCCGGAGAGTACGTGTTTGGGGAAGCTGATGATGCCGCCACCCCTCCCAAGGGCTGTCAACCCTTATGAATCACCCGTTGAGGGGGTATGCGATCAGGATGGATTAAAAACGGGATTTTTCCGAGTTACCGGCCCCAGTGCCTCGATAGCGGTCGCGGGTCGTGTTGAAGCGATATTGCAGTGTGAGCATCACCGAACGGCCCGTGGAGAAATTTTTCTGGACAATACGGACTGCGTCATTATACATCATCGCGTCTTTCCGGGAGGTGTCGAACAGGTCTTTTGCCTCGAGTGTCACACTGAACGAGTTGTTGAGGAATCCTTTGTAGATCTTGGCATTGACATACCAGGGTGTGTTTGACAGTTTCATGTTGTTGTCCCAGGTCGGGGTCATCAGTTGCGCGTCAACATTGAGCCAGATGTCAAACGGAAGATGGAGGGCGTTCTGCCATTGGAAAAGGAAGCCGGGAGTGTTCATTTTCATAGACTCTCCGTTGACAGGGAGGGTGAGCCACTGCTTCATGAAGCCGACATTCACGCGTGGCTGCCATATGCCTGCCCTGAACTGACCGCCTGCGAAAGCCTGAAAGAAGTGGCGATGGTCAAGATTGGCAGTGCGGATAATTGTAGCCTCGCCATCGGTCCCGTATGGCTCTGTGATATGGTAGACTCCATCCTTGAGGTATGTGTAGGACAACTGGGCGAAGAAATGGCCCCATTGCGCCATATATTCGACAGTCTGTATTTTTGTCGGTTTCAGATATGGGTTGCCGGTCTCGAAAGTAAGAGGGTTTATGTAGCTGACAGCTCCGTCGAGCTGGCCATAACCGGGGCGTACGGTCTTGCCGGAATAATTCAGCCCCATGCGTACAGGGCCAAACTGCGTGGCTATGTCAAGGGAGGGGAAGAGATTGTTGTAGATTTTGCTTTGGCCACTGCGGAGTTGCCCCATCTCGTAATAGTCGAATTTCACATGTTCGTAGCGCAGGCCCACACCTACATTGAACCGGCCAAATGTCTGCCCGATCTCCACAAAGGCAGCCATGTTGCTTTCATCGACCCTGTTGTCGGCATCAGGAACTTCAGGAATGTTGGCCGAGAAGATGTTTGTGGTGCGGGTGTCGGTGTATTCCTCCCCGAACTGTATCCGGCCTCTCCAGAGAGGATGGCTTACAACCAGTTTTTCGGCAAACATCCGGTTGTGGTTGGTGGAGGAGGTGTTGACGGCGCGGTTCTCGCCCGTCAGACTAAGCTCGTCGCTCAACGAAAGTTCCCGGCTTTTATACCACAGGTAGTCTGCGTTGAAATCGATGGAGAACTTCCCTGCCTGCCCGTTGTAGTAAAGGTTGGCGTAATGTCGGGGCAGCTCTGTCGACCTGTTGTCGACATCCGAACTATAGCGGTTGATCAAGACCCCGTCCTGCCATACTTCACTTGGAATAATGCCGGTGGTATGGTGACGGTTCCGGCTGTTCTGATAGAATGCGCCGATGCTGTGTCGGTCATTGAACATGTATGAGAAACCGATTTTCCCGGTCATGTCATTGTATGACTGTTTGCCCACCGTGCGGAAAGACTGGTTGTAAGTGCCCATCGATGTAGTTGTGATCATGTCGTTGGCCCGGTCGTCGCGGTTTCCTCCATACCACCAGCCATAGTTGGCGAACACTTCCAGTCCACGGGTGCGATACTTGAGGTCAACGGAGTTTCCCGTACGGAAATAATGCTGAAAGCCGTTGTCAGTGCGTAACGTGCCGCTGAACCCATCCCCTTTCGGCGGTTTGGTGCGGATCAGGATCACAGATTTCACATTAGCCGCGTAGGCCGCGCCGGGATTTGTGATCACAGATACATTTTTCATGTCCTGCGAGTTAAGTTGGGCGAGTTCCTGAAGGTCGTTGACTTTCCGACCGTTGATGTATATTTCGGGTGTGCCTTTTCCGAAAACCTCCAACGTCCCTCCATTGTCGACCACCATAGGCACACGGGCAAGCACATCGTTTGCCGTGCCGGCGATGGCGAGTGAGGTACCCTCGACGGTGGTGACAAGCGCATTGCCTTTCATCGTCGTGGACGGACGTGTGGCTTTTACCACGACTTCACCAAGCTCGACAGCGGCAGGCGTTAGTCTTATCATGCCCATATCCCCGCTGGAAGTCACGGGCGCGGCATAGGTCTCATATCCGACAAATGATACTTTTACGGCAAGGTTGCCGCCGGCGTTAGTGTTTATGGCAAACGTGCCGTCAGTGTCGGTCACCGTGCCTGTCACATATGTCGAGTCGCGGTATAACACCACGTTCACGAAGTCGAGCGCGGTCTCATTTTCTCCGACGACCTTGCCTGTTATTTCACGGCAAAAAACCGTGGCCACTGCCGTTATGGCAATAAGAAGCGTTACAATCTTTTTCATTTCACATCAGGTTTTAATGATTTTTCTGATGCAAAATTATGTTCGAAGGGATTTTAACTCCAAATATAAAAGTCTTAACGCAAGAGGTGCAACCTGCTGGAAATCAGTGGTTGCACCTCTTAAAAACCTTAATATGGCGTTATGTGGTCTTAACGGTGTCTTAACGGTCGGAGCCGCTTTGCAGGAATCTGACGATATCCTCTTTCTCGGGCACTCCGAGCTTCTTCCTTATCGATGACTTCCTGACATAGACGGTGGATGTGGTCTGGCCTGTCACCACGCTTATTTCCTTCGTCGAGAATCCGGCCACCATAAGGACTATTATCTGTTCCTCTTTCAGGTTCAGGATATCGCCATACCTGCCGTGTAGTTTTCCGTAAAACCCGGAGTAAAGGTTGTCAATCATCCCGAAGAGATTTTCCCAGTCGACAAGGCCGCCATCGATATTTCCGTCGATGGAAGAGATCTTACGCAACATCTCGCGGTTTTGTTCGGTCGGGGTTTCCGCAACCATTTTGATGATGCCGAGTTGCTTGAGCATGGCGTTGCGCAGTGCCGACGAATCGGTAATCTCCGATTTCGTTGTCGCAGGGGCGGACCTGTAATCATCGACCATTTTCTGCAACGCCTCGATGCGTTCCTCGTTTTCACGCTCACGCTGGCGGCGGATTATTATGATCCATGACGCGCCGGCCAGGGCCAGAAGCGTCATAAGGCTTATTATAAGGATTATCACCGTCTTGTGTTCGCTTTCTGCTTTCAGGGCCAACGCCCTGTTCTGCTGGCGTAACGCTCCTCGCTCTGATTCCCATTGTGAGGCTTTCATACGATTGAAACGCTCGCTTTGGCGGTTGTTCAGGCCGTTTATATGCGTGAGCCGGATACGCCCGGTCTGTTTGAAGTCAATGATGGCATGAAGCAGGTTGCTGTAGCTGCGGAAATAAGCATCGTCCTCATCTCTCAGCTTGGCAGCGAGGCTGTCTGCCAGCGCGAGGTGTCTTGATGCACGGCTGATGTCGCCGGTATTCAACGCATTGATAGTATGCTGGAAATGAAGAATGTCTGACGCTCCGTTGTCAGGGCCTGCCTTTCGGAATATCTCATCGACAAGGCGGTCACTTTCGACGCTTCTGCCATTCTCGGTCAGCAACTGTGCCCGTTCAAGCTCAAACATGAAATGCTTGTCTCCCCAGTTTTTGTCGCGGGCATAGTCTATAAGCTCATCTATCAGACAAAGGGCCGAGTCAATCTCGCCGGCATATTCGTATGCCGACAGAAGCATATACCGGGCCTCGATCTTTCTCAAAGAATCAGTCTCAAGCTCATGAAGCCGTCTCGCATAAGGAATGAGCGGTCTGCCCTGATATTCGGATGCACCGAGCAATACACGGGTCCTCAATGTCTGCACCATTATCGAGTCAGGCACATTCCGTAATTCCGCGAGGGAATCAAGCATGGCCAATGCGCCGGGAGTGTCGCCCACCCAGAACTTGTACCAAGCGAGGACTATGCCGCTTCTGATATCCCTCACGACATCTTTCCTGCGATAGTAATCATGGGCGTATCGAATAAGGGAATCACCGATCATTGACCGGTTGCGTATAATATGGCCGTAGCCTTTCAGGAAGTGATATTTCGCCCGCAGGGAGTCAATAGTTATCTCGGAGGGATCGATAGCGTCCAACATCGACAATGCGCTGTCGGGATCGGTCCGCATCAGATTCTCGGCCCGGTCGATCTCCCTGTCATATCGTGACATCGACTTCGAGCATGATGCAATGCCCGATGAAACGACTGCCACTAAAACATATATGAATATTCTTGTCATTTCTCCGCTTTCACAAGACCGCGAGTTCTATGGAATACCTCTGCGTCATTCTTGACTTATAAATTAACTACGCAAAGTTAATCACTCTTTTTCCAATCCGACAAATTATTCACCTTAAGAAGTCATTTAAACTTTTTCTTCACAGCGATTTTTAGACTGTTTTTAGTCAGTTTTATCCGAATTTAAGGAGAGCGATGCGGGCATCGCGACCGAAAATGAGGGTAAAAATGGCTAAAAAGAGGCAAAAAGCGCAAAGAAGAAATAAGTTTAGGAAAAAGTTTAAATGACTTCTAAAGTTAAGAACGGATTGTCTTGCCATTGAACTCTGTAAAAGACGAGAAATCTATTCGCTTGCCTTGATGCGGTCAAGAGGAATCGGATAGATTATCGGTACAGTATATCTTACCTTTTTAGGCGTGTTGTTAAGCTTGCCGGGTTCAAATTTTCCCAAACTCTTGATTGCTTGAATGGCGGCATCAATATAATCTTCCGGCACAGACCGATTTCTGATCAGTTCTATACTATTGGGGTCGATAACACCATCTTCTGAAATAGTGAAACTAACAGCAGCTCGACCTTGTATGCACTCCTGCGCTACCGGAGCGATCTTTAACATTGCGGAGTAAAGGTCATTTAGCAACCCTTCGTCGCCTCCGTTAAGATAGTAAGGCTTTTGACAGGGATCAACCCAAATTTCCGACTTGATTACATTGGTATCTGATATGGGTGCATGCTTATTTGTTTTGCATGACAAAGGCAACAATGCAAAACACAATAGTATCAAACAGAAAGATATAGACTTCATAGCGCGAATGTAGTGATTTTTAGGGCTTTTAGATAGCCCTGTTAGGGCAGGTTACCTTTGATTTTATTCCTCTATACCGGCTATTTTTGCCTTGACAACATCGACCTCCTTCACTAATTCGTCGGCAGAAGGGAGGTATAATTTATACTCGTTTGCCAGAATCGTGGTGTTGTCCAACGGCAATGCCATTTTTACAAGTGTGTCGTTCTTGTTTGTGCAGAGCAGTATGCCGATGGTCGGATTCTCGTCAGCGGTTTTCTCGCAACGGTCGTAATAATTGACGTAGGTCTGCAACTGGCCGATATCCTGATGTGTCAGCTTCCCGGTCTTGATTTCGATAATGACAAACGATTTCAACAGGCGGTTGTATAACACCAGATCGGCAAAAAATTCATCATCCTCAAGCAGGATACGTTTCTGCCGGGCGACGAATGTAAACCCTTTTCCCATTTCCAGAAGAAAATCGGCAAGGTGTGAGATTATCGAGCTTTCAAGATCTCTTTCGTAATATTCCGCTTTCCTTTCCAGTCCGAGAAATTCAAGCACCATCGGATTTTTGATGATTTCCTCCGGTGCCTCAGGGATACGTTGACCCCGTGCCACGGCAAGCACGGATTCCTTGTCATTGCTCAAAAGCAGTCTTTCGTACAACAACGAATCAACCTGTCGTTCAAGTTCCCGGCCCGTCCAACCGTTATTGACCGCTTCCAGCTCATAATATTCGCGTTTGTCTTCATCAGCAATCTGAATGAGCTTACGATATTGTGTCCAGTTTAATTGTGAACGCAGTGCGTTCACAATTGGATATGTGCGATAAAACTGCCTCGAAAAAGCTAACTGTCGATATGAAAAACCGCTGCCGTATTCCGGTTCGATCTGCCGGGCAAGATTCCTGATAAGGTATGTGCCATATTCGGCACGGTCTTTTTCCTCCTGTTCCTCTACAAATATTCGCCGACCGATGTGCCAGTACATCTGCACACGCGAAAAATCAACACTGCGTACAGCCTGTTGCCGGGCGGAGCTTATTATTTCCCTTACATCGCTTACCAGCGAGTTCAGTTTATGTTTATCTATCTCAATGGACATCAGAATACTCATATTTATTGGCTTGAGCCACTTTGAATCAATTACAAAAATAGTGAAAAATAATCACTTATTGAGTTAAATATATCATATAATTTGACGCTGTGTCAAAATATTGCGTTTTGACACAGCGTCTATAAGAATTACATATAATTAATATCTCCTCATAGAGCCTGTAACCTATTCAGGAAACCCTGTACTCTGCCCTTTAAATCGGAGAAATGGTTCGTCAAAGCCTTAGAGTCTTATTTTTGTGGTTTTGACGGCAGGTATGTTTAGGATGTAGTCACCGGCTGGGAGACCTGTGATGTGCGAGAGGTTTTTGCCGCTTCGTACCATGCGTCCTGTCATGTCGTAGACCCTTACCTCATATTCTCCCGTCAGGCCGGATATGCTGACTACGCCATCAGCCACGGTCAGATTGACTGTTTGTGCCGCTATATCCGTGATTCCCGACTTCGGTAGCTCCTCGATATTCTTGAACTCTTTCCAGAAATGTGCAGTCCGATACTTTTCCGCGCTTCCCTCCGGTACCCGTAGCGTCGCATTTGCGTATACCCGTGAAGCGAAGGGATTATAGTATGAATAAGAGTCCCATACGCGATTCACTATCGGAGGCTCGGCAGCAAGGCAATTTACGGTAGTAAGGTCGGAGAATCCGATAAACGAGCTGTGGTCCATATACATGACACTTGCGGGGATATTCAGCGTCTTTGCGTTGGTTTTCAGCAATGTGCCTGCTGCTATCCCTATAACGGTGTATTCCCTACCGTCAAACACCGTTTCGGGCACACTGAAGCTCTCCTCGTCGGCATTGGATGGTTTGATGGATGATGCAAGCTCGCAAGTTCCATTTTCGGAAATGATGTTGTATTCAAATTGTCCTTCAACTATTTTGTTGGGCGTTATGCAGTCGGGCGCGGTCGGAGTCCATGGGATAATGAGTTTGAATTTAGACCATTGATTGTCATTGCGATAACGGTCTATGTCGTTTTCGTCCACAAAGAGCCGCCCCGATTCATAGGCCTGTGTCGAGAACTCTCCGGTCCCCGCGCCGTTCAAGTAGATATTTTTTATTTCCTCCGATGAACATCTGACTGAGCTTATATTATTTAGGTATAATGTAGATACGATGGAGTTCCCATTGCGAGCTCCTAAATAATATCCTACAGGTGTCTCCTTGCCTGTCTTAGGGTCAACATATACCACATCGCGTCCAAGATAGATTGTGCGTGCGCTGCAATCGCCGTTGTGCAAATTACAGAATGGTTGTAATTCCATCGTATCGTTGGTCTTTAATGTCCCACTACCGCTTGGTATGACAAGAGTATCCATAAAATAGAAAGCACCATCCCATATCTGGCGTACTGTGGGTGGTATCCAAAGATTTCGGATAGATGAATTATAGAAAGCCTCCCAATCAATGGTTTCCACACTCTCGGGGATGTCGATGTGGGTTATGTTCTTGCAGCCGTCAAACGCTTTACGTCCTATTGTGCGAATAGGGTACGGCATATCTTCGGGAAATTCAAACTCTTTTTTTGCAACAGGCACTTGTCGCAATGTCAATCCTATCCGTAAGATGTACTCATACAGCACACCATCATGGAAATAATAGTTTGGATTGCCCTCTTCTACATTGATGGCTTCAAGGTTTTCGCAATTCCCGAATACTCCGGCATCATAATCAAGCAGTGCTCGCGATAAGGTAACCTCTTTGAGATTTGAACATCCATTGAACGCCATCAGCCCAATAGCATGGGTTGAAGAGAGATTTGCGGAGGTCAATGAGCTGTTCATAAACGCCTGCCTTTCGATGTCGGTTATCTGTGACAGGTCCATTTCAGTGGCATAGCATCCCATAAATGCCTCTTTACCTATTGTAGTAATGCCCCATGGCAGTGTTACCGACTCAAAAGCCTCGCCGCATGATCTGAAACAATAATCGTTCACTTTTGTCAATCCATAGGGCAACTCCAGATTGCGTATCAACTCACCATTGAGGTGCATCCGCCCTCCGGGATTGGCGCCCGGGCCACGGAAGTCGATCTTGCACCATGCATCCAGGTCGGTAATATACAGGTCGTCGACTTCAGTAGTGGCAGAGAAGTAATCTTCTGCATTGTCGGTACCTGTAAAATATTCTTCAGCAAAAGCAGAGTGCTCAATATACCGAACCGTTGATGGGATGGTCACCGATATGTTGGGCAGTGAATAATTGGTTAGATCGAATGCATGGGGTTCAATCCCGACCACGCCTTCCTCCATGACGACATCGCCAAGGTATGGGCTGTACCGGAAGGCATCTTCTCCGACGATTACCGGGCCATAAAGTCCGTGGCCGGGGATTGTGACACTGGTAAAGTCGTTGTAGTTGTCATCGTGGACTACGCGGGAAAAGGTGTCATAACCGCCCCAATCGTTGGGTATGTGCGCCTCCTCGAAGATTAGTCCGCTGTCGTAGTCGGTGTAACGGTCGCCCTCGGCGGCGTACATGTTCAGGGCAAGTGTAAGCACGGCGGCCAACAAAATTAGTTTTTTCATCTCCTTTCGTGTTAAGGATGACCTTGACACCCCCGGGAGGTCTTTGATAACGGGATTAAAACGGTATGCGTGGGGTGTCTTATTGTTGCCCGTCCCACTTATAGAGGCTTCTCGCATTGCCTGTCACCGTAGAACGGACAACGCAGAAGCCCACGCATATATGAAACAGCCCCGGCAGAGACTGCGCGTCTGCCGGACGTTGTTGCAAATTACCATAGGCATCTATCGTTGCCTCATCCTTGACGGTGACGAAATTTTGCGAGAATTCCTATAAGTCAAGAATCAAGCGTCAATAAACGCATTTCAAAAATATGTCCGCCTCCCCTCCCGCTTGGCCCACGACCCGGGCCCCTGCGTGGAGGTCGGCAGCTGCAAATTTACACAAATATTCATAGACACCAAAAATATTTCATCAGTTCAATGGTAAAAGGCCTGAATTTTTCCCGGACACAGATGTGTGGCGTTCGTAACCGTGATTTCTTCATCTTCCTTCTGATCAAACTCTACGCATGAATTTTAACAGTTGGCCCTATCCATTCTTGACATATGCACCGGAATTTCGGCTTGACCCATATAAGACACGAAAAAACCGCAGAACTAATTGATAGTCTGCGGTTTCTTTACTTTGTAAAGCGGCTTACACCGATTTGTCCGTCTTTGACCGATTTGGGTCTTTTAAGGTTGCGGAAAGACAGGGATTCGAACCCTGGGTACCCGTAAGGGTACAACGGTTTTCGAGACCGTCCCGATCGACCACTCCGGCATCTTTCCTTGGATTCGCGTCGCCGACCATAGGGGGTGACACTTTCGTGTTTCCTGCATGGGCGGTGTTTAGACGCGTGGCTGTGTGTGGCCAAATGCGGGGCAAAGTTACGAAGTTTTTCTTGATTTGAAAATTTTTCGGATGTTTTTTTCTCTTTTTTCAGTCGGAAGAAGCGTATTGGCCTATGGCGGCTTGCATTGTCGGATGATTGTGGTTAACTTTGCTGTTTGAACAATCATTCATCCATAAGTAACCGGTCAAAATAATTTTGAACAGCTACTTATGACAGTGAGGATGAAATAATTTTGAACAGTTAGCTATGTTTTCCGGAATAGTTGAGGAGGCTGCGGTTGTCGCTGCCTTGAATAGAGAGGGAGGGAATCTCCATCTTACGTTGCGGAGCTCGTTTGCCGACGAGCTTAAGATCGACCAGTCGGTTGCCCATAACGGTGTGTGCCTGACGGTGGTGGCATTGAATGGCGACGGCACTTACACGGTGACGGCCATCGAGGAAACCTTGCGGCGTTCCAATCTTGGTGGGCTTGAGGTCGGTGATCTGGTGAATGTGGAGCGTTGCATGGTCATGAACGGCCGTCTTGACGGGCATATCGTCCAAGGGCATGTCGACTGCACCGCCCGCTGCGTCGATGTCGAACAGCTCGACGGGTCGGCGTACTTCAAGTTTGAGTATGACGCTGACCGCGAGATGGCGCGTCAGGGATATGTGACCGTCGAGAAAGGCTCGGTCACAGTCAATGGCGTGAGCCTGACGGTCTGTGACTCGCAGCCTGATTCATTCCGGGTGGCCATAATACCCTACACGATGGAACACACCAATTTCTGCCGCATACAACCCGGAACAATTGTAAATCTCGAATTTGACATCATCGGAAAGTATATCGCCCGCATCGCGGCCCTTTCCTGACACCATACATTCATCCCATCCTTATATAGATTTATGATATCCATGAAATTCAGAATCACAGCCACGACGGCTATCGCCATGATGTCCGTCACGGCATTCGCTTCGCTTGTCACCGAGCCTGACCAGAAACCATCCGGACCGCCACAAAGCGTCAGGGCCGAGAATGTAGGGCCGGAGGGCCGGACGGTGGTTGTCACCGCCCTTACCGACGATATCTTCCGCGTTGACAATTACCTGCCGGGGCAACAGCCGCCGCAATCCAAGACCGCTGTTGTCAGAGAGGGATTTTTCACCGGCGGCCTTATGGAGAATCCGGCGATGGGGGTGCTGACATCCCCCAACGGTACGGTAGCCACTCTCGACAAGAGGACCGGAGCCGTGACCATCACAGCCGGAAAGGGGAAGGGGATCTATGACAACGGGGAGCGTCCGACAGACGCTTCCGGACGCAAGACTTTCTCGCTCTCCCCGATAGGAAGCGGGGACGCTTTTTATGGCGGGGGAGAGAGAGGCTACAGCCTCAATCTTGCCGGGGACACCCTGGTCATGTATAACCGTCAGAATTACGGTTACACCGGCAATGATCCCCGCATACGCCAGATGAACATCACCATGCCGCTGCTTGTGGCTCCCGAAGGTTACGGTATAATGGTCGACGACTACGCCGCCGCCGAGATGGTTACATCCAATCCGCTGACATACTCATCCGAGTCTCCCGGATCCCTATCATATTACTTCTTCGCTTCCCCCGAGGGGATGCCCGGTGTGGCCCGTCAGGTTGCTGACCTCACCGGTCATCAGGAACTTCCGCCATTCTGGTCGTTGGGATACATATCCTCGAAATACGGCTATCGCACGGAGGCCGAGACTCTCGGTGTGGCCGACACCCTGCGCCGCGAAGGCTATCCCCTCGACGGCATGGTGCTTGACCTCTACTGGTATGGCAAGGAGCAGGACATGGGCCGTCTGGCCTGGGATCCCGACCAGTGGCCCACATACAGGAAGATGCTCGCAGACCTCAAGCAGCGCGGCGTGAACATGGTCGCCATTTCCCAGCCTTACGTTCTGCGTAATGGCCGGGGAATCGACAATTACGAGTACCTCGCCCCGCGCGGGATGTTCGGCAAAGACTCTGTCGGGAATGTCAAGGAGGTCAAGATATGGGTCGGAGAAGGAGGTATGCTCGATGTCTCCAATCCCGAGACCCGTCAGTGGCTGCGCGAGCGTTACAAGGCGTTGACCGACAGCGGTATGACCGGATGGTGGGGAGACCTCGGCGAGCCGGAAGTGCATCCCGAAGGTATGTACCATCACAATGGCCTCACCACCCGCCAGTACCACAATCTCTACGGCAACGACTGGAGCCGCATAATCTATGACCTCTTCAAGGAGGAATATCCCGACACCCGCCTGATGACCCTCATGCGCGGCGGCACAGCCGGGCTGCAGCGGTTCTCCGTCTTCCCCTGGTCTACCGATGTCTCCCGTTCATGGGGCGGCCTTGAACCGCAGATCCGCATCATGCTCAACTCCGGGCTTAGCGGTCTGGGCTATATGAGCCATGATGTAGGCGGTTTCGCGGTCGATCCGGCCAACCCGGTCGATCCGGAACTGTATGTCCGCTGGTGCCAGCTCGGTCTCTTCTCGCCGATACTGCGCACCCACGCCCAGCAGTACGCCGAGCCTTACAAATATCCCGAACACCGCGACATATTGCTGCCGCTGATCAAGGAACGTTACCGCTGGCTTCCCTACAACTACACCCTCGCGGCAGATAACTCCCGTTTCGGACTTCCTCTGGTGCGCCCGTTAGGCTATTATGACGAGGATCCCGCGTTGCTCGACACCATAAGCGACCAGTATCTCTGGGGGCGCGACGTGATGGTGGCTCCCGTGCTGACGCAGGGGGCGACCTCCCGCAAGGTTGTCTTCCCCTCCGGCACATGGGTCGACATCAACAATCCCGCCAACATCCACAAAGGTGGAAGCGAGGCTGTAGTGGATGCGCCCCTCTCCGTCCTGCCGCTCTTCGCCCGTGCCGGAGCGTTGCTCCCCAAGGCCGATTACAAGATGCGCAACACCGGCGACTACGATCCCTCGCGCTACACCATCGACTATTATCCTGTCGAAGGGGAATACGGTCAGACATCCTACACCCTTTTCGAGGACAACCGCCTCTCGGCGCAGTCTCTCATGAAAGGGGAATACGCCCTGATCGACATCACTGCAGACAATACTGCCGACGGAATCCTTCTGAAAGTCGCCAAGCCCCAGATGACTTACAAGGAGATGCCGGCCCGGCGCACCCTGACATTCGTAATCCACAATGTCAGCCGTCCCGCGAAAGTCACCTCCGCTGCAAAGATCAAACAGAGCTACGACAAGAAGACCCGTACCCTGACTGTGACCGCCTCTTCGGTTGAACTTCCTCTGGAGATCAACATTGCCAAGTAAAGCGTTTTCCGGAACATATTTAGGATAACAGATTTGACTATACTACATAGCATAGTCAAATCTGTTATAGTTATATAGGTTTTTAAAAATTAAGAGCTTGTTTAAAAACTAATGTGAATAAAAAAAGAACATCGGCCGATAAATCAGCCAGTTATCTTTTAAGGATTGTTTAAATAGAAGAAGAAACCTAAACAAACACAAAAAGATATGTATCTGACAGATTTGACCGATGCTCAGAAGGAATATATAAAAGGAACAATTCTCATGGGAAATTGGCGCAGCAAATATGATTTCTTTCTCATACTCGATGCGGTTGTCTATATTGATGTCAGCGGTTGCCAGTGGCGACTGTTGCCCGAGGAATATCCCAAGTGGCAGACCGTCTACTATTACTTCAGGCGATGGGGAGCGATGGATGCTTTCGCCGAACTTGAGGACTGCCTTGTGCAGACGCTTCGTCTCAAAAGAGGCGAAGCTGCGCATCCCACAATCGGGGCGATTGACTCTCAGAGTTCCCGGCCGGCACTGCCTCGCTCGCAAAAAGGGATTGACGGCAATAAGAAAGTCAAAGGCGTGAAACGCAATATAATAACCGATAAGGACGGTGATATTCTGGAGGCTTCCACGACTCCTGCCAATGTCCATGATTCCAAACCGGCATACGCTCTTGTGGCTCTGCTCATCGTAGCTTTCCCATGGATTAGACGCATTTATGCCGATAGGGGATATCGCGGAAACTTTATCGAAAAAGCCAAGCACGATTTCGGTATTGACGTTGAAATTACCCATTCAAATTATTCAGGAAAGTTTGTTCCGGCAAAGAAGCGATGGGTTGTTGAAAGGACTTTCGCATGGCTTGAGAACTTCCGAAGGCTGTGCCGAAACTATGAAGAAACCACAGAATCGGCCAACGAAATGCTTATGGTGGCCGCAGTCGTTATTACTCTTCGTAAACTCACTTCTGTTAACAATCATTTTTAAACAACCTCTAAATGGAAAAATGACACCAAAGGGATAAAAATCAACAACTGCCTGAAAATACGAATTGCTCCTAATATTTAACGTTTTGGATTTTGTTATATTCAAAATAATAAAGTAATTTTGTAGCGCAGGCCGTCTTGCAGAAGCCCCGGTCTGGGGCAAGAGGGATGGGCTGTGATAACATTATAGAAAGCGTTTATCCGCGCTGATTTCTTGACTCTCTGAAATTCTCGCAAAATTTCTTGTCAAAGTCAAGGATCGAGCAACGGTAGATGCCCGTGGATATGTAATAAGAATGCACTCTACAGAGTCTCGTTAGAGACATGTTTGGGAGCAAAATTGCATATATTAGCGTGGGCTTCTGCGTTGCCATCCGACTTTGACAGGGCAATGCGAGAAGCCTCAGAGAGTAGGATGGCAACAGATACAGATTCCTACGCTTTTCGTATATTATTATAGGCCAAAGAGGGGATGACTACGGCCTCGAGGATTATATGAGTATAAACGCCAATATATTTTGGCATCAGACCAATGCCAAGGCATTTTATAAGATACTGTCATCACATTGTTTCAGATATGCATATTCAAAGGAATCTCCCATAAATATGCCGGAAGATGTAGAGTATGCTTTCCCTATGATCAGTTTCGCTCATTTGGCATTCTGCGAGTTGGAATACTATCTTGGGTCTTATGGGAACTATACTATTGGCATGAAATATGATTGGGCGGTCCAAAACGGGATAACGCCAGTTTTATATTTGTTTAAGTCATCTTCAATTAATTGTAAGGTGATTGATATTGAAAGTGTTGACGAGAGCGACCTGAATGCTTATGTCAAAAATTACCAAGGACCGTTAAAATCACGGGGATATCATAAATATAAATTTTATAATGAGAGGGAATATCGTTTCGTCCTGTCAAAAGCCAGATGTGATACGGAGAAACTAAAATTCGTGCTTCGTCAAGATTCCCGTACAAGGGAATATGATGAGTATAAAGAAGCTCATGATAATCTATCATTATTGCCTGAGTGCTTCAATGTTAAGTTTCGCTTGGAAGATGTTGCCTACTTGATTATTCCTGAAGTTAATGGTCGGATTAAGCAGTTGTTGAAACAAATCTTTGAATCTAATCCCACTATCAAAATATTCACTATAACGGAGGCAAAGGTAAATATTCTTGGCAAGTTTAATGATGTCAAGATGACTGCAGCAGAAATAAAATCATATCAACGTAAACAGTATACAACAACTCACAAGTTTAAATTCGATTTACCACAGCGTATAGAATTTGATCCGGCCATGCGCTATATCTATCATGTTTTGATGGACTTCTCTTATGATTGGGTATGGTATAAAGGAATGGGTCATTATATCAAGGATAATAATATTAATTCGGACTTTTTCAGAAAAGATAAGATCAATCTTGAATTGGTAAAATCTAAAGATGTGGGCAAAAAAGACCTTTCCAACGCTTATCAATTAAGAGCAAATACCATTCGCATAGCAATCGATAACCGTAATTTGGGGTCTGATGATGTCAAAATGGAGTATATCGGAGACATTATTGCGGAGAGTTTTGGCTATTCTATCATAGACTGCCGTGATGATACAATATATATTGAATATGCGCATAAATCCAGAAGATCGATGATGCTTAAAGTCTTGATTAATTGCAATAAAAATCTGTTCATTGACTTATTGGAGACCTTACGCGACAATTTGAAAACTAATCAATATATCTACGAAAATGAGTAATACAATTATTAAAAGTCTAGGGCTGTTGATAGTGATGCTGGCGATGTCTCTCCCGATCGCTGCCTATGATTTTGAGGTCAATGGGATCTGCTATACGATTACTTCTGAATCTGACAAGACTGTTGAGGTGGTATCCAATCCTGATAGCAATTATTCAGGAACGATTATTTTGCCTGAGCGTGTGGAGTACAATGGAGGGGAATACACCGTTACAAGTATCGGGATTGAAGCATTCTACGCGTGTAAAGATTTGAAAAGTGTTCATATTTCCAATACGATCAGTTGGATCAAAGACAGGGCCTTTAAAAATTGTGGGATTATCAATTCTATCTATGTAGGAACAGGTATTCGAAAGCTAAGTTCTAACTCCTTCCGAGACACTCATGTAGAAAAGGTGTTTTGGCTATGCAATACTCTTCCAGAAGCCTATTATGATGAACTTTGGAGGAGTGCATCTATTAACCACTATGCAGCATTAGATTATCCATTTCTCAGTTCTATGTTCTCTGTTGATGGATTAGTGTATGTGCCAGTTAGTCCTTCTGATAAGACCTGTGATGTTGTGGATTGCGAATACTCTTCTCAATCTACAAATCTCACTGTCCCAAAGGTTGTTGTCAATAAGGGAATTCAAATGGAAGTCAATAATATTGGCCAGAAAGCATTCTGTCATAACGAAGGTGTGGTTTCTGCACAAATTTTGAATAGCGGAAGTATTGGATGTGGAGCCTTCGAGGATTGCATTAATATGGAATTAATATCTATAGGACCAGACGTGCGGACAATAGGAAGTGAAGTTTTCCGGAATTGTTCTTCATTAAGATCCATAATAATTCCGAAAGGAGTTATGACTATTGGAGATGGAGCATTTGATTATTGTACGTCTCTATCTGATGTGATCTTTGAGGATAGCCAATTTGGGGAGATTTCCTGGCCAATTGGGGTAACTTATTTATTAAATGATAGTGGTCCTGATAGCAGTCATTATTCTTTCTATGTTGTAGAAGGAGATGAAATTTCATGTCTGATTAAATACTCCCATAATGGAGGTTTTAATCCATCATATGTCAGTCTTGATTTTCTTTCTTCTAGTCCTGTTGGTGGTTTGAATAATTGGTATAATGAAAACCTGATGAGTAAAGATTGCGCTGAGAATGATTCTATAGCATTTAGATACGTATTTAAAAAGTCGGGGCTAGCAAGCTTGAGGATAGTCTCAAGGAGCAGCCTGCGAATTATTAACACGGATATCTCTATTACCGGGAACAATAATAATCTATATTTGGGAAAAGGTAAATGTCTGTATGACTACTCAGAATCATTGAGAAGCTTTTCGCCACTGTTCGAAGATTGTTCCCTTGATGATATATATGTTGGTCGGAAATTGATATATGATGCAACTCCCGGGAGTGGTTATTCTCCGTTCTATCGTAATGCTTCACTTCGCGTTGTCGAGATCTCCGACAAGGAAACTCAAATTTACGATAATCAGTTCTACGGATGCACCGGATTGAAGACTCTAAAGCTGGGTAATAATATTCGTTTTATTGGTGATTTTGCCTTTTCGGGATGTTCGTCTCTGGATTATTTTTCCGCAGGATATCATCTAGAGAGTATTGGAAAGGAGGCGTTCTCGGATTGTATTGGGCTTACTAAATTTTACTCATATGCTCCCCTCCCACCTCTCTGTGGGGATCAGGCTTTGGACGATATAAACAAGTGGAAGTGCACACTTATGGTCCCAAACCAGAGTGCTGATGAATATAAAGCTGCTGCTCAATGGAAGGAGTTTTTCTTTGTAGATGAAATGGAGACAGTATTGGTTGCCATGATTAATCTCAATGCGGAAGAATTGGAACTTTTTATGGGAAAAACATTCCAACTCGAAGCATCGGTTCTTCCTGTCAATGCAACAAACCAAAAGCTTTTATATACAAGTTCCAATCCCGATATTGTCTCCGTTGATGAGGGAGGACTATTGACAGCAATTAAACCGGGAGAGACATTTATCACGGTTAATAGTGCGGATGGTAATGCTACTAAGAAATGTAAAGTTAGAGTTGCTGAAGAAGCTGGAATGGAAAATGTGAAAGATGACAATAATTTAGTTCTGACTCGAACAGTTAATGGATATTGTGTGAATGGTGCTTTGGGTTCCATATTGGAGGTGTATTCCATTGACGGACTCTTGCTCCAAAAGTATAGCCATTATATGGAGGATGAGATTTCACTATCTCCCGGCATTTATATCATCCGTATGGACGATCATCTCTGGAAAGTGAAATTTTGAATAGGTGATTACTTTACTGTTTTTGTCCCCGTAAGGGCTGATACCAACAATAAGGTATTGTTGCCCGTATAATCGACCGGCCCCGTGACAGAATTGACCGTCGCGGGGCCGGTCTTTGTCGGGGGCTATCGCATATTGTGGGTAATTTGCTGTGAGAGGGATACAACTTGACGGAATAATGCCTAACTTTGTGATGTGAAGGAGTGAGAACCATTCGGGTTCTTTCTCCCGGAACGGAAAAACCACCAGTTTATAGCGAATAAAACGTAAGCCATAAAGCAGTCCCGACGTGAGCCGGGACTGTTTTGCGTTCAATGGCTTTCCATTCATTTCCGGGATAGCAATTGATGAGCGATAGATTTTTTATATCAATGGCAGTGATTGTTGTGTATTAACAATAATTAACAATGGGGGGGGGTAAAAATGATTACCTTTGTGCAATCGTAGCAGACTATCTAACTTATCTTTCATATATAAGCCAATCCGATTAACAAGTATGTTTTGTGTATGGGTTGGATCTCAAAATTACCATTATGCAATTTAAACGACATTTTTTCGCCATCTTGGCTGTGGCTGTGCTGGCGTTTGGGGTGACGCATATAGCCTCGGCCGCCACTTACAGAGTGATGTATGCCGATGGCTTGGGATGGGGTGCACCCAATACTCTGGTCCATGTCTGGGATAGTTCATCGGTGCCTTTGAACGAATGGGCAGCTAATGGCCACATGGAATCAACGGGGAAGTATCTCCGACAAGGTGACCGATATCTCCCTGTCTATGAATATGTGTTTGAATGGGACAAGGAGCCGGTCGGAATAATTTTCCACTATAAGGGGAGTACTATCCAGACAATAGACCTTGACTTCTCCGGCGGCGCGATGTATCAGTTCGTGGGGAAAGGAGGAGACAAATCGGACGCTATAGTGGAGAACCCCGTGCTCGTCGACAGTTCGGAATTGCCGAGGACAAAAGTGTATTTCGCTGACACCGGCAACTGGGGAGCGGCCAACACCCAGATACATATCTGGGGTACAAACGGCGATTTCTCCCCCTTTCTGTCAGATCCGACCATGACAGACACCGGAAAATATGCCCGCGTCAATGATGTCTGGGCCAAGGTCTATGTTTTCGAGTATCTTTATGAAGGTACTGCCACGGGGCTTATGTTCCATAAACAGAATGCGAATCTCATCACGGCTGATTTCACCGCGACCGACGGGGCGCTCTACACATATACCGGCAACAAGAAGCCGGCCCCGACGATCCTTGAGCCGACGCTTGTCGACGAGATACCGGCAGAGCCGCGCCCGGCCTCGCTGTATGTCAATCTCGGAGCCAACCAGATGATGCGTTCGGGATTGTGGGAGGAGCCTTGCGCACATGTCTATCGTCGCGACCCTTCCGGAAACGTCGATTACGAGGCGCAGCTTCCCGAATACGGGAGCGAGCAGTACAAGGCGGAGGTGATGACAAAGATCCGCGACGGATTCTACCGCATAGACATCGACGACATCAACAGCTGTGATGATGTGATATTCTATTATTCAAGGGTAAACCAGCAAGGAGAGCATACATACAAGGACCTGGCTTTCCCCGCTTCGCGTGGAGCTTACAATGATCCCTCCACGTGGGCTACCTTTATATATGATATCGGCATAGACTGCGTCCATCAGTCATATCTGACCCCTGAGGAATATAATGACGGATGGGAGGAATCTCCTGCTGCGCTTTACCTCACAGGCAATGAACTTGTCACCGGGAAAGTTTCTGACGACCCGGTAAACTGTGTGAGGATAGAGTCAGACGATGATGTCTACATTCATAAGTTCTCACTTACAGCGGGGGATGTGGCGAATTTCAAGCTGTCGCGCTTCGACGCATCGGGGGCCGCTCAGGCGCATGGCTTTTCGGTGACAGACAAAACTTATGAATCGCAGCGCGGGTGGGCCACCTTCAACCTCGGGATCATAGGATTCCAGAATGATGACGAACCGGGATGGGAAGAGAAATATATCTACACCCCCGGCGAGGGTCAGTCACGTCAGGTAAGACTGTGGCTCAACGAGTCGGTCAACTTCAACAGCTATAACCAGTATCCCTGGCGGCTTGGCGAGGGTGAAGGAGGCGTGGCTGCCGGAGATTACTGGCTGGTCATAGACCTTCACGATGCCGATCATTCCTTGTCGCTGCTGGAGTTCGATCCTAACCCTGCGGTTGAAATGACTGCGTCCTCTTTCTCGGTCATTGAGGCCGGATATGACGCGCTGGGCGCGTATATGGCTGACTGTCCTCTCGCAGGAAGCGAATCCAACGGGAAAGTGCTCTTCGACCGGGTGAATGTGCTTTCCGCGACAGGGACAGCATCCGGAAAGGATGCCGGTTATCTCCATTCGCTTGACTATACGGTCTCCTACACGTTGCTGCTTGATGGGACCCCCGTGGCAGTCCATGAGACGCTGCCGGATGTGTTGACTGTGCCCTTCATGACTCCCGGGGAGGAAGCCGATATCGCCTTGCGCGCCCGTTATACCGACACCGCCACCAACCACTCCTTCTGTTCGCGTAAGGTGCATGCGTCCCTAACGGCTCCTTCTCCCCAATTGCCTTCTCCCAAGGAGAACACCGTCGACGGAGAGATGTTTCTCTATTTCGCCGCTCCGGGCGATGAAGAGACTATGGCCATAACTGTCGGCGGTGCGGCGAAGCTGCCCTACGCTCTTGACGCGGATACACCACATGCGTTCTATCCCGATTTCGTGGTTGAGGAGGTCACCTCCGACATTGTCGGGGAGACCGTTTCCTCTGTCGTAGTGGCGGACAATCATTTTGTCGCCTCGCGTGACCAGTTCGCCGATTATCTCGGAAAGCAGTCCTCTTCTCCTTGGATCTCCTGGTCGGATGGCGAGGAATATTCAGATACCCACAACTGGTCAAAGTATATCGCTTCCGAAGGGCGGTTGCCACTCTTCCTTGACTGTCTGGGCACAGTCGGCTCTATCGACACCCCGGTGTCATCCAGTGCCAAAGTTACCCTCCATGCCGTTTATCCGTTCCTTGTTATTCCCAAAGGACAGATAGCCGGTACATCCCGCTTTGTGAGAGGATTGGCGGCTACCGCACTTCCCGATGGTGTGGAAAACCTCGCGCTACACACCATCACGACCTCCACGCCGTCATATCTGGATTTCAGTGGCCGGACTATCAGTGGTGTTGAGCCGATGACAGCCGATGTTATGACTGATGGCGAGGAGGTATGGCACACACTTTCGGGAATACTTCTCGACCGCAAGCCTTCTTTGCCGGGAATATATTTGCGGACAAAAGGTGGCGACTCGGAGAAATATGTGATCAGGTAAATAAAAGATAAAGGCCGATGTTGACTCCGGCCACACAAAACGACAGAGAGAGCTTATGCGTAGCTCTCTCTGTCGTTTTGTGTGGCCGCCCCGAACCTGTCAGTCGCGGAGTTTGTCGGCGAGGTTGTTGGCGATGTCGGCTCCTTTGTCGAGGGTGTTTGCGGTGAAATCTTTCACTTTCTCGAAGAAAGACGCGCCTTTCTCGGCTGCGGCATCCTTGATGTCACCTGCCTTGTCTTTCAGCTGGGCAGCTTTCTCGGCTGCTGCCTCTTTCAGATCGGAGACCTTTTCAGCAGCAGCGTCTTTGATGTCGCCTGCCTTGTCCTTGAGCTGGGCAGCTTTTTCGGCTGCCTGCTCCTTAAGGTCGGCAGCTTTGTCGGAGGCTTTATCCTTTATGGCTGCAGCCTCATTTTTGGCGGCTACTTTGGCTGCCTCCGCGCTGACTTTGGCAGCTGTCTTTGACACATTGGCTGCCGCCTGTGCCATTTGTTGGTTTGTCATTTCCATAGTTGAAGTCGTTAGGTTTGTTATTAGAAATCTCTTTGTATTAACCAATGTGAGGGTGTGGAGGTTTGCGAATAAACCTTAAAATGACGCTACGGTCAATTGGCATTTGTTGAATCCGGTCATAAAACAGCTCCGGGAGGATCTGTCGACTGGCCGACGGATCCTCCCGGATATCAATAGGATTGGGTTGAAATCCCTTTAATGGGAAATCAGCGCAAATAAATCTTGGTGGTGTTCACGATATAGAAGCCGGGGGCGAATCCGGTCAGGGTGTTGGTCCCTTCGGATACCTCGCGGATATTGGTCCGGCCGTCGATCGAGGTCACAGTCACATTGCCTGCCACAGGGGTCTCGATTATGATCGCTCCTGCGCGGGTATATACGCGCATGCCCGGGGTGGCGGTCACATCTGCAACGCCCGAATGATCGAAGCCGTTCATGTTATAGACTCCATAATTCAGTGCTTCAAAGTCTTTGGTCTGGGGCTGTCCGTTGCCGCCGTTGAAGATGATCATCGGAGTGACAAGGTTGTCGGTGGTCTTGAACGAGATTTTCCAGAGATCGCCGTCGCGGGTCATCATAGTTCCGGGCCATGCGCCGAGATAGTTCTTGTTGCCGTTGCCTGCATCCCAGAAGTAAGCATATACGCTCGGCCAGTTTGAGAGGGAGTTGTTGAAGTAGTAGACATACTCGACCTCTTCCCCTACCGGCGGACGGGGATCGTCGGGGATATCACCCGCGCCCTCGATGGTCTTGACATATCCGTTGAGGTTGTAATATCCGCCATTTACGAATTTGAAGCCATCCTTGTCGCTCTGGCTGTTTCCGGCGTTGCTGAATATGATCTTGGCCTCTGCGGGAATCTTGCCTGTGCCGGTGTAGGTCCATTTGTAGACATTGTTGCCCAGATATGTCATGTTCTGTCCGGGCCATGTGCCTCCGGTGAAGTTGGTGTTGCCTCCCCAGATCCATACGGTAGCGGGGTTCCATGAGTCATGTTCGAGGAAAATGGCCTGTTCTCCCTGCGCCATTGCCGGCTCGGTGACTTCCGCAGGCTCTTCACGCTCGCCGCCGGGGTTAGGACCGGGGCCGGGGTTGGGTTTCTCTGTCCATGTCTCGTCAGGCATGGTCTCATCGGGCCATTCGGTCCAGTTGCCGTCGACAGGAGCCGAAGCATAGAGGTATTTGCCATCCGCGCCTACTTTGCCGGGAGCGGCGGTCTTGTTGGTGTCGAGGACATAGACGCGCATGTTGCCCTTGCCGGAGCAGGAAGCCGAGAGGGTGCCGTCGGTGACATTCTTCACATCGCCGGTGATAGCGTCGACGTAGCGGCCATTGAGGATGCCGGTAAAGGTAGCGTCATTGCTGATCGTCACCAGAACGTATGAGTCAGTCGAGTTGTCGACATAGCGGCGTTTGAAGGCCATCTTGCCGGAGCATCCCTCGTTGCTGTACTGCCCTTTGCGGAGAGCCGGGACGGCGGCGCGGATCTTGTTGAGTCGCTGTATGTGTAGAGCCAGCGGATAGGAGAGGGTGGAGGCGAGGTTGCCGGTAGCGCCGGTGTACTCGGCGAAGTCGGTCACGTTCACATCTCCTTCGATGTAACCTCCGAAGTAGGCGCGGCCCGTGTCGCGGAGGGCTTCAACAGCGCCCTTGTCGATGGGGCATCCTTTCTGGAACTCCACTTCCGACCCATAGTAGATGCAGGGGATTCCGCGGAAGGTGAACATCAGCGAGAGGTTCTCGGCCCAGGTGTCCTGTGTGCCGGTGAAGCGATAGTTGCTGTCGGGGGCGTAGTCGTGGGAATCCACGTAAACGACGTTGTATGTCGCGTCGTTATAGAGGTCATCCTGACCGCGCACGCCGTAGGCTCCGGCTGCGGAATTGAAATTCCAGTGCATGGCGAAGTCGATGACACTCAGTCCGGAATATTCGGAATAGTCGGGGGTATGGTATTCGTTGCCATTGAGCAGGGCGTTGTTGCTGTGGCGGAGGATGGAGGCGGCGTGTCCCTTGTCATCAGCCGCGGACTGGTGTACAGACTCCCAGTTGGTGTGGCCCTGGACGGTGAAGAAATCCTGGGAGCCTTCAGTCGGGGTGGGGATCGCAACCACGTCATCCCATGAGGCGGGGTTCATGTCCCAGGGATAATCCTTGTTCTCCTTCCATGTGTAATAACAGGGGGAGCAGTTGTAGTTGTCACCACGGTAGATTACCTCCATCGAGCGGGCGCAAACCTCGCCGTACATAAAGAAAGGTGTGCCTCCACGTTTTGCTTTGGCCTCGGGGCTTTCAGCGGCGGCGTGGAGCTGGGGAATGAACATTTTGTTGAATGCAAGGCGTGGTATATGGCCGGCTGTGTCGATTCGGAAGCCGTCGACACCCATCTTGATGAAGCGCGAGTAGCAATCCACAAGGTAGTTGGTCACGCGGGGATTCTCTGTATTGAGGTCAACGCAGTCTCCGGCGATCTGTCCCCACCAGCGGGAGGGGTCGTCCCAGTCGAACCATGCCTTGTGGTGGTAGAGGTTGTGGACATCCTTGTTGGTGAAGTCGGAGTTCTTCATCAGGGCCAGACGGGTGTCATACTGAGCCTGTGGCTTCAATGAGGTGTAGTTGTCGGGAAGCACGCCGCCATCGCTGATGGTAAGGGGTTTCATCGACGCGTTGATGTCGGCGAGGTTCTTGGTGTAATCTTTCTCGAACATCGGGCAGAGGTTTGACTCTCCGAAGTTGCCGGTGTGCTGGATCACGATGTCGAGGATCAGCTTCATCCCGCGCTTGTGTACCTCATCGATAAGTTCCTGGAACGCGACATCGGCATCGGCGGCCGTAGACTCTTTGGATACATAGCGGTGGTCGATCTTCGAGAAATCAAGGGCGTGGTAGCCATGATAGTCAAGTCCGGAACCGTTCTCTACAATAGGGGTGATCCATACGGCTGTGAAACCCAATGCCTTGATGTAGTCGAGTTTCTTGATCAGCCCCTTGAAGTCGCCGCGCCATTCCGGGTCTTTGATGTTCTTCACACCGTCCCAGCAATAGACGTTGTTGTCAGGATCGCCGTCGTAGAAACGTGTCGTCATGGCGAAATAGATCGTCTCGTCGCGGAAGTCGTCGCGTGAGCCGACGAAAGTTGCCGCGGAGGCCGATGCTGCTGTCAGTGTCATCACACTGCCAAGCAGGTAGCGGTTTAAGTTTTTCATCTAAAATAACAAGAGAAAAATAATGTATGATAATGAATGTAAGGTTGAATCACGGTTGACAATCCGAGTATGGCCATTCCTGGCCATACTGTTTTACAGGCACCGGTGCCTGTAAAACTAAGGTATCAGATTTCCGGCTGCAAAGATAACACTTTTTATTGTAACGGCAATGTCAGAAAGGACTGAACCGTATAGGTAGGGCTGTCTGCTGGCCGGTGAAGGGATCGGGGCGGCGGCTGTCGTAGGCCAGACGGCCGTTGACCCATGTCTGCTCGACGCGGAAATTGAGACGTGTGCCGGCATAAGGGGTCCATTCGCAGGCGCTCACCACATCGTCGTTCGAGATGATGTAGTCTGCATCGGGGTCGATGATCACCAGGTCTGCCCAGTAATGGAGCCTGATGAATCCCCGTCGGTCGACATTGTAGAGCAACGCGGGGTTGTTGCACATTTTCTCGACCACCTTCTCGTAGGTGAAATATCCTTTGCGGGCGAGCTGAAGGATCAGGGGAAGGGAGAACTGTACCGACGGCATGCCGGAGGCGGCGGTAAGCGCGTCGCCCTGTTTCTGCGACAGCAGATGCGGGGCGTGGTCGGTGGCGATGACATCTATCCGGCCGTCGTTGACAGCCCGGAGCAGCTCTTTGCGGTCATCGTCGGTCTTTATGGCGGGGTTGCATTTGGTCAGTCCGCCGGTGAGAGCGACGCTCTCCTGGTCGAACATCAGGTAATGTGGGCAGGTCTCGGCCGTTATACGCTTGTTGGTCAGCACGCCGGGTGAGAGGTATGCGAGCTCGTCGGCGGTGGAGACATGAAGCAGATGAAGCCGCGCGTTGGTGCGCCGGGCCAGTTCGACGGCATGTCCGGCGGCGGCTACGCATGCCTCGCGTGAGCGCAACATGTGGTGAAGTCCGACAGGAATGCCGCCGGGATATTCTTTTTTCATCGCCTCGCGGGTGGCGGCGATGATATGCTCGCTTTCGGCGTGGCAGGCGATGACACCTTTGAAAGAGCGGAATAGACTGGCGATCACGGAGTCGTCGTCAACCAGCATGTTGCCGGTCGATGAGCCGAGAAAAAGCTTGGCTCCGGGGACGCGGGTGGGGTCGGCGGCAAGGATCTGTTCAAGGTTGTCGTTGGTCACTCCGAGGAAGAATGCGTAGTTGGCCTCGGCGACTCCGGCGGCGCGGCGTGTCTTCTCCTCCCACGCCTCCAGGGTGGTTGTGGCGGGGCGGGTGTTTGGCATGTCGAAGAATGATGTGACACCTCCGGCTATGGCTGCCCGGCTTTCCGTCTTGAGGTCTCCTTTCTCGGTCAGTCCGGGATCGCGGAAATGGACATGCTCGTCTATGACTCCCGGCAACACCATCTTGCCTTCGCAGTCGATGATGTCGTATTCATCCCTGCTGACATCCCGCAGGTCTATCCGGCCGCAGTCGACACGCTGGATCATCTCGCCGGACACGACGAGCGTACCGATGTAGCGGAAGCCGTCGTTGAATATGAGTCCGTTTGCAAACAGGATGGGTTTCATTGCGTCGTTTTTCGGTTTTGTTTGTTGTCGTGTCTCGGAAAAAGGGATTCAGGATCTTCTTTCGGGAGCCTGCGGGTATTTCCTGCTCCAGGATGAGATCTTTAGCTTGATGACCCCGAAGAATGCCTCGCTGAAAATGCCTGATGACATCTTGCTCGTCCCCAGGACGCGGTTGACGAACACGATCGGCACTTCCCCCACGTTGAATCCGCATTTCGATGCGGTAAACTTCATCTCGATCTGGAACGCGTAGCCTTTGAAACGGATCTTGTCGAGTTCCATCGTCTCCAGCACTTCCCTGCGGTAGCAGCAGAAGCCGGCGGTGGTGTCGGCGACTTTCAGGCCGGTGACGGCTCTGACGTATTTGGAGGCGAAATAGCTCATCAGCACCCGGCCCATCGGCCAGTTGACGACGTTGACTCCCGTCAGATAGCGTGATCCCACGGCGACATCCATCCCGCCGGCAGAACATGCCTCATGGAGTTTCAGCAGATCCTGGGGATTATGGGAGAAATCAGCATCCATCTCGAAGATGAACTTGTAGCCGTTGTCGAGGGCCCGCCGGAATCCGGCGATGTAGGCTGTCCCCAGTCCGAGTTTCCCTTTCCGTTCGAGGATGTCGACCCGTCCGGGGTTTTGGGCGATCTTCTCCTTGACGATGGCGGCTGTGCCGTCCGGGGAGTTGTCATCCACCACCAGCACGTCAAAACGGCGCGGCAATGACAGGACTGCGTCGATGATGGCCGCCGCGTTCTCCTTCTCATTGTACATCGGAATTATTACCACCGATTCGCTTCTCGTTTCCACAGGCTCTCTACTTGTTTGTGCTTGATGAACATCGTGATGACCTCCCTGTCGAGGGGGCAGTTGGCCCCGTCGTTCCCGGAAACCGGGTGTTCTTCCTGCAAAGTTACATACTTATTTCAAAACGACAAAGCCATTAGCAGAAAAAACACCATCTCCAATGTTTAAGAAACCTTAAATTCTCACCGGTGACAGTCTTGCCTTACATCCATAGATAAGGCGTTTTGTGTTGTCAAGCTCTTTCGGTGATGTATGAATTAGTTCCGAAACCGCAAAATACGGGGCTGGAAATTAGGCCGTTTGGATTTTTTTTTGTAATTTTGCGCGATTTATCGCAGTTAAGAAAAATATTAATACAGATCTGTAATGCTTAATCCGGTTAAAAAGACCATCACCTTGCCCGACGGACGAGAGATCACTCTCGAGACTGGCAAACTCGCCAAGCAGGCTGATGGCGCGGTGGAGCTTCGCATGGGGAATACCATGCTGCTTGCCACCGTCGTGTCGGCCAAGGAGGCCGGCGAGGGGGTCGATTTCATGCCCCTCCAAGTTGACTACAAAGAAAAATTCTCATCAGCCGGCCGTTTTCCCGGCGGATTCCTCAAGCGCGAAGGCCGCGCGTCAGACTACGAGGTGCTGACCTCCCGTCTGGTCGATCGCGTGCTGCGTCCTCTTTTCCCCGATAATTACCATGCCGACACCTTCGTGCAGATAACAATGTTCTCTGCCGACGGCAACGACATGCCCGACGCTCTTGCCGGACTGGCCGCTTCCGCAGCCATCGCCGTCAGCGACATACCTTTCAACGGCCCCATCTCCGAAGTGCGTGTGGCCCGTATCGACGGCCGGTTTGTCATCGACCCCACCTACGAGCAGCTTGAGAAAGCTGACATGGAGCTGATGGTAGGCGCGACAGCCGACAACATAATGATGGTCGAGGGTGAGATGAACGAAGTCTCCGAAGCTGATCTGCTCGAAGCCCTCAAGACCGCCCATGCCGCCATCAAGGAGCAGTGTCAGGCGCAGCTCGAACTGGCCGAGATGGCCGGCAAGACCGTAAAGCGCGAGTACTGCCACGAGATTAACGACGAGGCTCTCCGCGAGGATGTCCGCGAAAAGACCTATGACAAGGCTTACGCAGTCGCCAAAGCCGGGTGCGCTGACAAGCACTGGCGCGAGGATGCCTTCAAGGCGATCTGTGACGAATATATCGAATCCCTTCCCGAAGAGGAGCGCGAGGAGAAAGCCCCTCTGGTAAAACGTTATTACCACGACGTTGAGCGCGACGCTGTGCGCCGTTGTATCCTCGACGAGGGTATCCGTCTCGACGGCCGCAAGACCACCGAGATCCGCCCCATCTGGTGTGAGGTAGACTATGTCCCCGGCCCTCACGGATCGGCAGTCTTCACCCGTGGAGAGACCCAGAGCCTCTCGACCGTGACCCTCGGCACGAAGCTCGACGAGAAGATCCTCGACGATGTCCTCAACCAGGGCCGCGAGCGTTTCCTGCTCCACTACAATTTCCCTCCCTTCTCGACAGGCGAGGCCAAAGCCCAGAGAGGTGTGGGCCGCCGCGAGATCGGTCATGGAAACCTTGCCCACCGCGCTCTCAAGCGGATGTTCCCCGATGACTTCCCCTACGTATGCCGCGTCGTGAGCGACATTCTGGAGAGCAACGGTTCATCCTCGATGGCCACCGTCTGTGCCGGTACCCTCGCTCTGCTCGATGCCGGTGTCAAGATGAAACGTCCTGTCAGCGGTATCGCCATGGGCCTCATCTCTGATGACAATTCCGACAAGTACGCCATCCTCTCCGACATCCTCGGCGATGAGGATCACCTCGGAGACATGGACTTCAAGGTTACAGGTACCCGTCAGGGTATCACCGCCACACAGATGGATATCAAGTGTGACGGCCTCAGCTACGAGATCCTCGAGCGCGCCCTCAACCAGGCCCGTGACGGCCGCCTCCATATCCTCGACAAGATCGAGGAGACAATCCCCGCTCCCCGCGAGGACTACAAGCCCCACGTGCCCCGCATCGTCACCATGCTCATTCCCAAGGAGCTTATCGGCGCGGTCATCGGCCCGGGCGGAAAAGTCATCCAGGGCATACAGGAGGAATCCGGAGCCACCGTATCGATCGACGAGATCCCCGAAGGCGGCCATATCGAGGTGGCAGCCGCCAACAAGGCCGCTATCGACAAGGCTCTCGAGATGATCAACCGTATCGTCGAGCTTCCGGAAGAGGGGAAGACCTACACCGGAAAGGTTCAGACCATCCAGGATTTCGGTGCGTTCATCGAATTCATGCCCAACCGTGACGGCCTGCTCCATATCTCCGAGATCTCCTGGGAGCGTGTTCCCGACATGGAGTCAAGCGGCCTGAAAGAGGGCGATATGGTGACTGTCAAGCTGATCGAGATCGACAAGAAGACCGGTAAATACCGTCTGTCGATGCGTGCCCTCCAGCCCAAGCCCGAAGGCTACGTCGAGGCTGCCGACCGTCCCCGTGGTCCGCGCCGCGACCGTGGCGAAGGCCGTGACGGCGACCGTCCCCGCCGCAGCTTCGATGACCGCCGCCGCAATGACGGAGACCGCGGTCCGCGCCGCGACAATGGCGACCGCCCCCGCCGTAATTTCGACGGTCCCCGCCGCCACGACAACAATGACTGATAGTATCTAACCCATACTGGCTCCCGCGTCAGAGATCAATTCTGTCGCGGGAGCTGTCTTATAGAATCCACTCTTCCGGGAGAACCGCATCCTAACAAAGCAACGAGGTAGCCTTGAAAGTATATATACGGGAAATCAAATATGCCTGTCTGACTCTTGCCGTAATGTTATCCACTCTCTTGGGGACAAACGCGGCGGAGATAGACTATCATAAGTTCAACCGGCAGTTCGGCGACATGTCGCTGAAAGAACTCAACGCGCGGGGATGGGGATGCATCCAGCGCCATTCGCTTGACTCCGCCGGGGCATTCTACGCGATTTCGATTTCAAGGTATTCGGAGTCTTTGCCTGCTGACGAGATGGAGCGTGTGGGGATCGCGTTTGTCAACACCGGTTATCTGTGGCTGTTCATCCGCAATAATCCTGAACATGCCTATCCTTTCCTGCACACGGCCATTTCGATAGGCCGGAGGCATGGGATTCCTTCGGTCAGGATCGGAGCTGGCGAGAATCTGGCAAAGATATACGCCGATTACAACAATTATGCCAAGGCGATGAGCCTGTATGGCGAATCACTTGACGAGGCTCTGAGGCTCGGACTTGACTGGGGGATCACGATGACATTCATCGATATGTTCTCCCTGGCCGCCCGGTGTGACCGTCTGGATGAGATCAAGGGGCAGGCAGAGGCTGTGGCCCGGTATCCATTCGATGGGAAAACCCCGATGGGGGCTTATTGCCGGGAGGTGGCCAGGGCCGCGGTAAGCATTCTGGAAGGTGATGCCGCTGAGGCTGTGGAGATACTGGAGTCAGCATCAGGATTGCTTGACTCGGAGTATGACCGCGAGCGTTATGAAGCCACGCATCTTTATCTGACAGGTCTGGCGTATATGCGCGAGGGGAACTATCCCGAGAGCATCCTGCGGTTTCGGCAGGCAAGGGATCTCGCGATTGCCTGCAACGCGCATGACATCGCGCAGAACATGTGTGAGTCTCTGGCCGTCGCTTATATGAATCACGAGAAACCTGACTCGGCGTACGCCACCAGCTATATGGCGCTCCAGATGCGCGACTCTCTGTTCAGTGCGGCCCGTTACGATGTGATAAAGAATCTCGAATCGGAAGCATCACTGTCAGGCATGCGGAAAGAGATCCGCGATTCCAAGGCGCGTGAGGAGAAGGTCAGGCTTACTCTGACGTTGATATCCGTGGCGGCTGTGATCGCGTTGGCGTTGTTGTGCATGCTGCTGGTCTACAATCGCCGGCTTAAAGAATCCAACCGTGAACTGTTTATAAAGAACATGGAGCTGGCCGCTGCCAGGGGGGAGAGTCCCCGTAAGAGAGATGAGCGGGTGGAATCCGGGGAGAGAGGGGAAAAAGTAGCGGCGGATGCCGGAGAACTGGAGCCGGTTCTCGAAAAGGTCAGGGAGGTTATCTCCACAAGCCGGGAGGTATTTGACGCGGATTTCTCTCTCAGCCGTGTCGCTGAACTTACAGGTCTGAAATCAACGATGATATCTCGGGCAATAGCCGAGCTGACCGGCAAGAATCTAAGCACGCTGATAGCCGAACGACGGATACAGCGCGCCTGCCGTATTCTCGCCGATCCGGATGTAACGACAAGACTGACTATGGATGCTATTGCCGAAAGTGTGGGTTACAAATCAAGGACATATTTCTCCGGAGTGTTCAAGGCCCACACCGGCCTGACCCCGACCGAATTTGTGCGTCAGGCGAAAAGAAACTGTTAAAAAAGGGCGGTAGACCCTTGTTAAAATGTCTGAAAAATAAAATTCAGACATTTTTGGTTGTTGCAAATTGCCGTGATCTTATAGCGGTTGAGTATCTTTGTGGACGGCTAATTGGTGGTTTTGCTGGCAAAAACACAGCTTTCTCCATTCGTTGCCGACAAAGGAAGACCCGTGTAATATGCTCCCCACGGATATCCTTGGAAAAAGTAATGCGGGAGCTTCAAGTCATCAGTATTCTTATGCGAAAATTTTTACTTTCACTCCTGACGGCCATCAGTGGCCTGGCGGCTTCCGCTGCCGGCTACAATGTGGTGGTCGTAACACTTGCCAGTGGAGAGGAGCTGGATATCGTCATGCGCGATGATCTGGCGGTACGTTTCACTGACAGCCATCTTGTGGCATCAAGCGGTGAGGCGACGGTTGAAATCCCCAAGGCCGATATCGCCTGTTTCCAGCATGTATACAAACCGCAGTCATCAGTGGATGAGTTTTGCCGCCCCGAGGATGAGATGATAATGGATGGAGATATGCTGCTTTTCAGCAATATGCCGGAGGGTAGCCGCGTGGTGGTGTGTGATTTCTCCGGCAAGACGGTGATGGCGCGGGAGGTGTCCGGTGAGGCCTCGGTTTTCCTTGGAGAACTCCTGCCGGGATCTTACATTGTGAATGTCAACAACAAGTCATATAAAATATCCCTACGTTAAGCAGTCATGAAAAAAACAGTTATCAGCTGCTTGGCGGCAGCATCCGTGGCATCGGTGATATTCGCCGCGTCAGACAAAATCGGTATCATCTCGGAGGGTATTCTTGTGAAAATGCTTGCTGTCGATGATATCGAACAAATAACATATTCCGGAGAGGCCGGTACGGAGGGTTACACCCACATGGTGGTTGACTTGAAGAACAGTCAGTCGCAATCTGTCTCGCTCGATGAAATGAGCGGTATGGTATATCAGCATTCGCTGGGCGACTGCCCGGTGACAATAGAGGTCACTCCCCGTTACGAGAGCGCGCAGCTGAAAGTGACATCTCCTGATCCTGACACCTATTACCGGATCTCCGGATATCCCGAATCGATGCTTGAAGAGATCGGGGCGGATGAAAGCATATGGGCGCAGGTCCTGATGGAAGATGACATTGCGTACATTTATTCCGTGGCGGAATACTACGGAAAACCATTGTCGGAATTCGATCCGGATGACATCTTTTCCAGTGGAAGCCAGACACGAGACTGGTTCCCTTCCGTACAGATTTCGGGCAATACTCCCATCGCCTTGGTGGTCTATTCGGCCACACTGGAGGGGGATGAGATCGTGCCCACTTCCGATCCGACCCTGATAAGGTTCTCAACCCGTAAACTTGAAATCCTCGATGTCCCGTTCCAGATCGACGCGGAGATGACCTCCAACTCCATCACTGTCAAGGCGGATGCTCCTGAAGAGTTCGGCGATATGCCGTTCTATGTCACGGCTTATTCGAAGGATGATGTTGAGGCCTACGGGCTTGATTATCTTGTGTCCAACACGCAGCATTCCCTTGAGAACAAGGTATGGAACTACGGGTCGAGCTGGGAGGCAGAGACATTTATCGGCCACGGAGAGACAACTCTGACAAACAGACTGATGGGAGAGGAGATGGTCGGTGTCGCATTCGGGATAGATTACGGCATCGTAAACACTGTGGCGAAATCCAGGACCTTCGTCATCCCCGAGCCGGAGATCGTCGATGATTGTGTCTTCACTGTGACCGCTACCCAGCAGTCTCCTTCGGAATTTATCCTTGATGTGGCTCCGTCGCGGGATGACACCCGCTATGCGGCCCTGCTGGTCGAGAAATCGAAGTTGTCGGATACAAACACTCCGGCGATGGCGATAGCCCGCACTATACGGTTCATGAACTCCACCCACACGATAGACTGGAATGACTCGGAACTGATATTCACAGGAACTAACAGCCTCAGCACGCATGATGACATGCTTGAAGGTGTGTATCTCAATGTGGGGACAGATTATGTGGCTCTCATCTTCGGCGTGGACGTGAATGGCCGCCGCACGACAGAAATCAAGGAGGTTGAGATATCACCGCAGAGCCAGGTGGTTTCTTCTCTGTCGTTTGATGTAGCGTTCTCTGATTTCGACTCGTCGAGCAAATGGACCCACATGCTGACAGCGACTGTCACCCCCTCGGATCCTGACGCAAAGTATGTCTTTGTGTATTTGCCTGCCAGCAACAGGGCGGTCGACCTCACCAAGACCGATGAGGAGCTGATGACAGGGTATGTCGAGGCTCAAGGGGAATGGCTGGAGCTCCACACGGGTGAACTGACCAAGCGTATGTCGTTCGGCTCGGAATATGATTCCGAGGCGGGAGGCTATGTTTTCAAGGAGTTTGTGCTGATGATCTACGGATATGATGGAGAGATAACCTCTCCGCTGTACGCCTATACAATCAATTCAGACACCGGTGAAGCTGTTCAGGTGAGGGGACCTAAGGAGGCTGCGCCTTTGACTTTCGATATTGTAAAGGATGAGTTCACTGCGACAAACAAATGGGCCCACTACCTTAAACTGACCGTTACCCCCTCTGATCCCGAAGCGAAGTATGTGGTTGAATATCTCTCGGAGAATAATCCTTCGACTGATTTCACTGTCGACGACGCTACGTTCATAAAGAATTATGTGGATATCCAGGGTGAGTATCTTACCCTTCATACCGGCGAGCTGGAGAAGACTTGTGCTTTCGGTTCGGAATATGATTCCGAAGCGGGAGGGTATGTTTTCAAACCTTATATCCTTTTCGTGTTCGGATATGACGGTGAGGCCACCTCTGATTTATACATGTATCGCGTCAACACAGATGACGGCACAATGGAGCAACTGCGTGGTCCGGGTATGGAATGACGGATAATATAACTATTAACGGTTTATCAGAAGGGCCTGTGTCACAATTGACGCAGGCCCTTCTGTCATGTCATTATATATAATCTATATATGGTTAAGGTATTACGACTTTGGTGATCTTGCTGCCCTGACGGCGTATGTAGATTCCGTTGGCAGGCTCGGCTACACGGAGGCCCTGGAGGTTGTAATATTCCACAGGTTCATCGATGTCTACGGTCACTGTTTCAACGCCGCTGGTTTTATTGATGGTGAACTTGTAGTTCTTGTTGCCGTTATTGTCCCAGCTGCTTCCTGTGTTGGTTACGAAACTGATATAGTTCACATTCTGTGAAGCATTGTTGAATGGGCCGATCTTCACCTCCATCTTCCCATCTGAATTTCTATAGAAGGGGGTACGGGCGGCTTTGCCATCGGAATGATACTGGCTTCCTTCGGGGAGATATGCCTCTATCGGTTTCTCGTAGTCATTGACACCCCAGTGAAGTATCATGCCATCCTGTCCTTCGGGAGCTACGATAGTCACGACATCATTCACGGTCGGGCTGGAGGGGGTCACTATGTAGCTGCCTGTGTCGTTGCCGGGGGTGGGATCATCCGGACTGCTGCCTTGGCCGTCACCGACATATACATGAAGGATCATCGAGCGGGAAATGTTCCCTTTGTTGTCGGTCGCTTCCACATAATAGTCAACAAGCACATTCTTCAGGCCTTTGATCACGGCTGAATATTCGTCAGCCTTGTAGAGCGGCAGCGGATTGGTAATGGAGGAGATGCTGGCAGGTGTCATCTCCAACTCCACCCAGTCTCCTACTTCATCGCCTCCCTGATAGGTTTCGTTCTGTCTGGATGAGACAGGATTTTTTCCGTCTTTATCGACACGGTATTTCACCTTGACCGACTTAAGGCCGGAAAGGTCGAACACATATGACCATACAGTGAAGTCGCAAGGCATCACCACATCGAATTCCTTGCTGCCGGGGTTGTAGGGTTCGCGCTGTGGATGGTAGATTGACGGCCCTGTCTGGTCCTGTCCGCTTTCTATGATCGTTTTTACAGCATTCACGGCCATATTTGCAGCCAAGGCAGGTTTGGAGTCCCATTCCTCTGTGCCGTCCCAGTACCAGTAGCAGCTTGTCTCGCCGAGCATCAGGTTATCCCAGGCCTCGCTGACCTTCGGGTCTGAGGGGCTTATCGCAGCGGCGGTCTTCACATAGTTGGAAGCGGCGGTGATGATGCCCCATGAGTTGTGGTCAGGGCTGTAGGGCTCTGAAGCACCTGCATATGAGCCTTTGTCACCGTTCCATTTCTTGAACTCCGGATCGGCTCCGGCGCCCCACCAGGATCCGGACTCGACATGGATCACATCATCGTCGGCTGGCGGGAAGCGGTCGAGGTAGTCCTGGATGGTTGTGCATTCGAAACGGTCGGGATTAGCCTTGAGCCAATCAACGAATCCCTGGAAGTTGGAACCATAATAGCTTGCCGATCCGCCGCCGTGGTTATCGCCGTCATGATGTAGCACTATCAATATGGGATGCTGCGGATCGGTGTTCCACTTCTCGATCTGGCTGATACATGCCTCATACTGAAGGGCACCGAAACCGCCACGACCATCTTCATTGCCGTAGGCATATGAGGTGGGCACGGCAATCATCCTGTATTCCTGGGCTGTTGCCGGATCAACATATTTGATCCAATGAGGACGGTGGCCCCATCCGGCTGAGATGCTGCCGGGACAATACATGCCGTCGACATGCTGCCAGTCCTGCGGATCGGGATTGAGGACATCGGCTTTGTTGGGCCGCTGTTCGCCGATAGCTCCCATCCAGCCGAACCCTTCCGCAGCTCGGTCAAAGTGCATGTTGTCGACCATCACCCATTCCAGCCCTTCTTTCACAAGCGCAGGGATCATGTGGGTCTCAAAAGCATTTTCAGGAGGGAATATGCCTTTTGAATAAGGCATTCCGGGGAAATTCTCGGCGAAGCATTCGCGATGACGGCGTATCTGGTTACGGGCGTCCTCCTCGTCGATAAGGGCCATCAGAGGATGGTAGTAGCCGAATCCCACCATCTCAAGACGCTGGTTGCCGAGAGCGGTCTTTTGCTGGATCATGTCGATCCAGTTCTTTTTCCAGTTTTTGAAATGTCCCCCTTTGGCTTCTATAACGTTGAGATTCTCAACCAGTGACCCTGAGAAAGAGACCTGCGCTCCACCGGGGAGATCGGCCGAGATGAGTTTTTTCACCGCATCTGCCGGCCAGTTGGTGTAAGCGCCTGTACGTGAGGTAAACACGTCAAGAAGATCGTAAGACATCACGCCACTCTGGTGAGTCTGCATCACATCCTCGCCGGGATTGTAGATGGGCTGATGCATGTGCCATTGAAAGCTGATATAAACCTTCGGCTTTTCGGTCTGGGCGCTCAAAGTCAAAGCGCATGCCGCGAGGGCACCGACCATGATTTTTTTCATGAATTAGAAAAGTTTGTGTTAGTTGAATGTTGAGTAAGTAAGTATATAACGATGTGCAAAGTTAATAAAATTTCGAAAGATCAAAAAAATCTTGTGCAGTAATTATTGCGGTAGCAATATGTTATGTCATTTGAAGAGTCAGGATAGGGCTAACGGCTGAGAATCATCTGGATTTTCAGTGTTAAATTCTTTTATATCTGTTTCGCAAAATTCGTGATCTTGCGGCAAGATATTTATCTATGTTTCGCGGTCATGCGAGGGCGGAGGCGATTATGATGATGGTGAGAGTGACAGCGAATGTGGCTATCATCAGGTCTGAGGCGATCAGCCGGGAGGTTGTGACACTGCCGATTTCCCTTGATAATGATGCTGATGGGGTCAGAGAGTCAAGGGCTGCTCCGGGAGTGATCTGTGTGAGTGTCACGGAGGCTTCATTTCCATGATCTTGCGGCGCTCCGGGCTCTGATGATTTCAGGCGCAAAACGGCGACAATTGCCCGGGCTGTGTAGTAGCATGCCGCTCCATAGGCGCAACCGACAAGCGCGCCGACAAGAAGGTCGCCGGGATAGTGCACGCCCAGATACAGCCGGGAATAGGAGTTGGCAGCAGCCCAGCCGAATATGAACAGGGTGAATCCCCTGCGTTTCACAAAGAGCGACACGAAAAGAGCCAGCGCGAATGAGTTGGCGGCGTGGCAGGAGGGGAATCCGTAGGATCCGCCCCTGTAGCCGTTGACTATATATGTGAAATCAGACAGGGTGTTCTCGAGATTTGACGGGCGTAGCCTTTCGACCGCAGGGCGTATCACTGACGCGCAGGTCTGGTCGGTCAGGCAGATGGCTCCCACAAGGGCGACAAGATAGATTGTGGCTGTCTGCCAACGGCAGCTTCTGAAGAGTATCCACAATACCATCGCGTACATCGGGATCCAGATGAAGCGGCCTGTGAACATGGTCATGAAGCTGTCGAAAAACGGGCTGTGATGGCCGTTTATCGCCAGAAACACGGATGTGTCGAGATTATTGAGGAATTCTATCATTGTAAGAGAGGGAGCGTTATTGACTGATAACGGGCTTTAAGCCCGGTTTATTGCATGTCGTCATAGTTTTCCAAGGGTGGCGTAGAGATCGCGCAGGAAGGCTTTCGCCGCGAGGATCATCCCGGACTCCCCTTTGGCGGGTGGGGCGGCGTTGTCAGAGACCGTTCCCTTGCCGTAGCCGCTGAATATGACGGCTTCCGCGTCGGGATTGTAGACGATCGTGTCGGTCGGGGTTACGATCCCCACCAGTTACGGCTCGGTGAAGATTGCCACCGGTGCTGTCGAGGGGGAAAATATGTCGCGGGAATGGCGCAGGGAGGCGGCGGGGATATCCATCATCGCGAGCAGGGTTGCCGACAGATCGGTCTGGGATGAGGGGTTGTCGATTGTGATTCCACCTGTTTTCAATGCCCCTCCGGCAAAGACAAGCGGTATGCGGTGGCGTTCAAGAGGGTCTGATATGTTTTCAGGCCAGCAACCGTAATGGTCGGGGAGGATGACCAGCAAGGTTTTGTGCCAGTTGGGGAGAGTGCGCAGCGAATCGACAAATGCCGTGAGGCATGAGTCTGTGTAGGCGAAGGCGTTTTTTCTTGGCTCCGAGGAGAAACGCGGGTTGGAGTACGGCACGACAAACGGCTCATGGGAGCTGGAGGTCTGGATCACGGAGAAGCGGCTGACACCTTTGTGCTTGCCTGTGGCTGCCTCTTTCAGGTCGGAGAAAGCACGTTGGAATACCTTCTCGTCGTGGGCTCCCCATTTCGAGGCGCGCTCGCTGACCGGAAAGTCCTTGTCGGAGACTATCGGGTCGAAACCTGACGAGACAAGGTAGGCCTGCATGTTTGTGAAATTGGCATCCCCGCCGTAGTAATAGGCCGCGTCGTAGCCCTCATCTTTCAGCAGCGATGGGAGAGAGGGGAGTTTCTCGAATTTGTCGACATATTTAAGCAGACTTGTCGACGGCGGCGCGGGGAAAGAGGTTAGTATGGCTGCGAGGCCGCGGTCGGTACGGAAAGATGAGGCGTAGAAGTTGGTGAACAGTACTCCTTCGCGGGCCAGTGAATTAAGTCCCGTGGCGATATTCTCACCGCCGAGCGAAGGGAGCAGATGGGAGGAGAAACTTTCCAGTATCACCATCACTATATCGGGGCGTTGTGTCGACAACATTCCTGTGGCGATGGAGTCGCGCCCCGCTGCCGGCGCGGTCGTATATAAAACCTTCTCCATTATATCCCTCGCCTCATCGTCAGGCATGAAATCATATTCCGAATCGAAATTGCCTTGATGTGTGGCGGAATACAGGAGGCTGAAGAGCGGGTTGATGGCCGCGTGGTTGAGCCGCTGGTTGGTGGAGAAGTAGGAACGGCTAAGATTCATGGTCGAGACGGTGACGCTCCCCCGGATAGGGATAAAAAGCAACCCCGTCGCCAATGTCATCAATATCGGATACCAGACCCTGTTTCGACCGTTCGCGGGGGCTACCTCAATCTGTCCGGCGGTATAGTGGTATAGAAGCCACATCCCGAAGCATATCGCGCCCATGCCTGTCGCCCCGGCAAACCATTGCCACCATTGCACGCTGGCTATTGCCGCCGTCGGCGAGGTCGTGAAGTAGAATACCGGGGTCATGTCGAGACGGAATCCCCAGCTTCCGTACAGCCCCAGGTCAAGGCAATAGACGATGCCGACCAACGCCGCCGCTATACCCATGTAGATGTTCATCGCGATACGGATCCATCGCGCGCCCCAGGCCAGTTCCCCCGCGAGCAACAGCCCGGGGATCACCGTCAGATAGCCGGCCACACACAGGTCCATCGCGAAACCGTGGCGCGGCACCGCCAGCCAGTCGGCCGCCGACGCTCCTATGACCGACGCGTAGACGGTCATGAACACAGGCTTCATAAGCATGAAGACCACTACAAACAGTACGTAGATCCAAATGAATTTCAGCAATGCCTTTTTCATAAGTAACTGTTCAAAATTATTTTATATTAACCGATCTCATTATTTCAATGTTTTCCCGGCGGCTTTTTGGCGTCTTTCCATCTCGTCGTCAATCGCATAGCTCGCTACGCTCATTCCTCCTCAATGAAAATCCACTCAAAAATCCACTCGGTAAAACATCAAAATAATTTTGACCAGTTACTTATCACCACATTGGATAATGTTTTTTTGAAAAAAATCGGGTGGGCGGTTAAACCTTAGGGAACGGAAGCGGTCAAAGAAGCATAAAGATAATAAAGCAATTGTCTATATAGCGCCGAGGGCGCATCTTTCCGCTTCAAAAAACAAAACCGCCGCCGGGTTCTGCCGAGAGAACCCGGCGGCGCTTTTTTGTTGTCTGACATGTCGCTCTCCGGTCGGGGTGCAGGCTGAAGGGAGAAGTATGATCAGGCCTCGTTGCCGGAGAATTCCATCAGGTATGCCTTGATGAAGCCGTCGAGGTCGCCGTCCATGACAGCGTTGACATCGGAGGTCTGGAAGTTGGTGCGGTGGTCCTTGACGCGGCGGTCATCGAAGACATAGCTTCGGATCTGGGAGCCCCATTCGATCTTCATTTTCCCGGCTTCGACCTTGGCCTGCTCCTCCATGCGGTGAGCCAGCTCCTTCTCGTAGAGGATGGAGCGCAGATGACGCAGGGCGTTCTCGCGGTTCTTCGGCTGGTCGCGGGTCTCGGTGTTCTCGATGAGGATCTCTTCTTTCTCGCCGGTATAGGGGTCGGTGTATTGGTAGCGCAGGCGTACTCCCGACTCGACCTTGTTTACGTTCTGGCCTCCGGCACCTCCCGAACGGAACGTGTCCCACGACATCAGGGCCGGTTCGACCTTCACCTCTATCGCGTCATCGACAAGCGGGGTGACGAACACTGAGGCAAAGGAGGTCATTCGCTTGCCCTGGGCGTTGTAGGGGGATACACGGACCAGGCGGTGCACTCCGTTCTCGCTTTTGAGATAGCCGTAGGCGAAATCCCCCTCGACATTGATCGTGCATGACTTGATTCCGGCTTCGTCTCCTTCGAGAAGGTTGGCGATCGAGGTCTTGTAGCCATGTTTCTCGCAGTAGCGCAGATACATGCGCATCAGCATCTGCGCCCAGTCCTGGCTCTCGGTTCCTCCGGCCCCGGAGTTTATTTTCAGCACGACCCCCATGTGGTCCTCTTCGCGGCGGAGCATGTTGCGCAGTTCAAGGGCCTCGATTTTCTCCATCGCGGCGGCGTGCATAGCGTCAAGCTCGGCTTCGCTTACCAGTTCCTCCTTGTAGAAGTCCCATCCATTCTGCAGCTCGTCGACAGCTGTCTCGATCTCGCGGTAGCCGTCGACCCACGCCTGCAGGTCCTTGATCTTCTTCATCTGGGCCTGCGCCTCCTTGGGGTGCTCCCAGAAGTCGGGGACATGGGTGCGGAGTTCCTCCTCCTCAATCTGTATCTTCTTGTTGTCAACGTCGAGATACCGTTTTAACGCGTCCTTGCGCTCGACGGCCTCCTTTAGCTGTTCCTGGGTAATCATCGGGGATCTTTTTTTAGAGATTGTCTAAAAATTTTTTCAAAGAGATTGTCTGCTGATTTTTAGGCTCTTTTTGGCGAATTCTTAGCTTTTCATCGGTCACGATGCCCGCATCGCTCCCTCTTCAAACCTCAAAATTCCCTCAAAAACAGCTCTAAAAATCTTTTGGAAAAAATTTTAGACTATCTCTTAAACTTTCAGACTGCAAAGTTACGGAAATTCCCAGTAAAAGACAATAGGTTGGAGGGAGGTTACTTGACGGTCAATCCGGGATTCTTGTGGATCAGGCGTAATCCGCGAGATCAGTCGCGGTCGAGGAAGAAGCGGGGGAAATTTGACACGAAAGTGTCTGGCGCGTCGAGCAGGTGGCGGTTGGCGATCAGGTCGGAAAGCAAGATCTCTCCAACGACATATTTGTAGCCGGGGCTGACATAGCTTTCCTGTATCTCCCGGAACGGCAGCAGCGACGGCAGGTCGGTGGTGGAATAACGCGCGTAGATCTTAAGGGGGACATCGGTGGTGTAGGAGGGGATGTCGAGATACCCCATTTTCTTGTACTCGTAGCGGTAGCCGTGGCGGCGCGCCATAACGTCGCTAAGGATCGAGGAGGCTGTCGGGAGGCTGCCGGCCCCTTTGCCGAACATGAACTGGCGGTCGTAACATTCTCCACGGATCACCACTCCGTTGTACTCGTCATCGACGCTGTAGATATATTTCGACCTGTCGACGAACTCCGGCATCACGAACATGGTGAATTCGTCGGGGTTTACCTTGACGACCTGTGCCACAAGTTTGATTTTCGTGCGTTTCTCGCGGGCATAACGTATGTCTGCCTCGTCGAGATGTGATATGCCGAAGGTGAAGATCTTTTCGGGAGAGACATACGCCCCGAGGGCGTGGACGGTGATGATGATCAGTTTGAAGAGGGAGTCGAATCCCTCGATGTCGTATGTGGGATCACTTTCGGCAAAGCCTGCTTTCTGCGCTTTTGCCAAAGCCTCGGCGTAAGGCTCGTCATGGTCGAATATCCGTGACAGGATATAGTTGGATGAGCCGTTGAGTATCCCCTTAACTTCAAGGAGCAGGTCGTTGTCGTAATATTCCTCCAGATTTCGTATGACCGGGATGGAGCCGCAGGATGAGGCATCGTAGAGCAGTGCGGTTTTGTGGCGGCGTTGCAGCTCGATCAGCTCCGGCAGGTGGCGCGCGATCATGGTCTTGTTGCCCGACACGACAGGTATCCCCTTGCACAGGGCGGCGGTGACGATTCTGAATGCCGCGTCAGGATTGTCGATGACTTCCACTACCAGGTCGATCTCAGGATCTTCAAGTATATCCTCCGGGCGGTCGGTCAGCAATGCCTGCGGGATGTCGTTTCCACGGGGCTTGCTGATGTCACGGACACAGATGCGCCGTATCTCGGCGTGGGCGTTGCGGGCTTTGCCGATGACCTCGAATATGCCGGTGCCGACAGTACCGAGGCCGAACAGACCGATGCGTATTATTTCCGGGGTCGGGCCGGGTTTTCCGGCCGGGGTATTTTGTAAGTATGTGTCGTTCATTTTCTCATGAATTGATTAAGAATTGCGTTGAGCTGGCGATATTCGACGAGAAAGCCGTCATGGCCCAAGGGGGAATCGATCTCGCGGTATTCGGCTCCGGGGATCATCGTGGCCAGCTGTCGTTGCTCTGCGGGGGTGAAGACGATGTCGGAGGTTATCCCCACTACCAGCGACGGGCAGCTGATGCGGCGCAAGGCAGTCTCTATCCCTCCGCGTCCGCGACCGACATCGTGGGTGTCGAACGCGTCGAGGATCGTCATGTAGGAATAGGCGTTGAATCTCCGGCAGAGTTTCTCCCCCTGATGTTCCTGATAGGTTGATGCCCGGTGGGGTGTGGTCATGTCTGCTTCCGGAAGATCCTGTTGCGTGTTGTAACCTTCCGGCCCGCGGTAGGTAAGCAGTCCGATAGCCCGGGCGGCGGCAAGTCCTTTCATCCCCGCCTGCGGATTTTCCTCGCCGTAGGTCGGATCGGCGAGTATTGCCATCCTCTGGGTATGGTCGATGGCGATCGTCCAGGGGGAGGCTTTCGCGTCGGTGGCTATCAAAACCAGGCGGCCGAATCGTTCGGGGTCGCCGGTTATCCATTCCAATGCCTGGAATCCTCCGACCGAGCTTCCCACGAGGGTGTTGATCTTGCCGATCCCCAGCGCGTCGGCCAGGATCGCGTGGGCGCGGGCCATGTCACGGATGGTCAGCAGGGGGAAAGAGCTGTAATAAGGTAGCCCTGTCGCGGGATTGACCGACAGAGGGCCTGTTGAGCCGTAATGTGAGCCTATTATGTTGGCACACACCACAAACCATTTTGACGGGTCGAGAAAGCCTCCCCCCTCGACGGTATGTGGCCACCAGTCGGCAACATCGCTGTTAGCTGTCAGGGCGTGGCACACCCAGACAACGTTGTCTTTCTCCGGCGACAATTCCCCATAGGTGTCATAGGCAATTTCAAGTTCAGGCAGTTCTCCGCCCAGTTCGAGGGGAAAGGGGGCGGCGTGACGGTGAATTTTTCTGCTCATTTCAGTGGTGTTGTGTGGGAGGTTATCATAGTCCCGCTGCTTCAAATGCCTGCGAGAAATCGGCGATGATGTCCTCCACATCCTCAAGTCCGAGAGAAATGCGGAGCAGTGTCGGTGTGACTCCGGCTTTCGCGAGATCCGCCTCGCTAAGTTGCTTGTGGGTGGTCGATGCGGGATGGGTGACTACTGTGATCGAGTCTCCGATCATAGTCATATGGGCGCATAGCCTTAACGCCTCCACAAACCGTTTTGTTGTCTCCAGATCACCTTGCAGTTCGGCGGTCAGTACCCCGGAGGCTCCGAAACGGAAATATTTGGCCGCGTTGTCGTGGGAAGGGTGATCGGGGAACCCCACATAGCTGACATTCTTGACCTTCGGTGACTCGCGCAGGAATCCGGCAAGCCGCCGGGTCGCCTCGACCTGATGACGTACCCGCAGTGAAAGGGTTTCCAGTCCGAGCATCATCAGATAGCTGTCGAATGCAGACGGGGAGGTCCCGAAGTCGCGCAGGCCGTCGACACGACATTTTACAATGAATGCCGCGTTGCCGAACGTCTCCCGGAGGTTCAGGCCGTGGTAGCCCTCCGACGGCCCGTCGATCAGGGGGAACTTCCCACAGCTCCAGTCAAAGCTTCCCCCGTCGACGATCACCCCGCCCATAGCCGTACCGTGACCGTTGATCCATTTCGTGGCGGAATCCACTATGATGTCTGCTCCCCATTCTAAGGGATTGCAGAGATAGCCGCAGGCTCCGAATGTATTGTCAACGATGAACGGGACGAGATTGCGTTTAGCCACCGTTGCTATCCCCTCCAGGTCAGGCACGGCGCATGTGGGGTTTCCCATGCTCTCAACAAAAATGGCGCGGGTCTTGCCGTCGACGAGCGACTCGATGTCGGCGGAGGAGGGTGTGGGGGCGATCCTGACCTCTATTCCCAGGCGGCGCAGGGAATGGCGGAACTGGTTGTAAGTGCCGCCGTATAGAAACGGAGACGCTACTATATTCTCCCCCCCGGAGGCCAGTGAGGTGATGGCGATCAATATCGCCGACATTCCGGAGGAGACACCCAGCGCGCCAACACCCCCATACAGGGCTGCGACCCGCTCCTCATAGGCCGAGGTAGTGGGATTCTGGAGGCGGGTGTAGATATTTCCGGCTTCGCTAAGCTCGAAAAGCCGGGCGGCGTGGTCGCAATCTTTGAAACGGTATGCGGCGGTGGGATAGATAGCCACGCCGCGCGAGCCTGTCGGCTCGTTGTGGTCGAGTCCGGCATGTATCTGCCGGGTCTCGAAACGGAGCTTGCTGTAATCCATATGATGAAGAGTTTAGATGATGACAAATAAAAAAGCCGGCATCCTTTTGGGAAGCCGGCCATATGTCGTTTGTTGATACAGGTCAATGCGACAGTCCTACACCCGGCTTCGTCGGTTGCGCATGCACGTGACCATCATCATCGACATTGTAGCCGATGACACGGGAGTGGTCTGGTATGTAGCGAAGCGGTTCACCGGGTGGTGGATTTCTATATTCGGATGCAAAAGTAACTTTTTTATCTTTAACGCGCAAGTTTTTTAACATTAAACGCGGATAATCTTAATTATGTTGGGGTCGTGGACTGTCACAGCATCTGTCGGTAGTCGCGCATCATTCCGAGATACACTCCCAATCCGGCGACCAGTCCGATAGCAGCTCCTGCCAGAAGTCCCCATCTCATGGCCGTCTCTGTGAAATTGCAGAAATAGATGGCCATTATTCCGGCAGCGAACGGTATCAGGATCAGCTGGAAAAGATGATGCCTGCGACGGTAAAACCGGGCCTTGGCGGCGACCTCCTCGACTCCGTCGACAGAGAAGTCAATGCCGCGGATGCCACGGTATAAATAATAGTCCATCAAGGCGGCCACCACGAAAAAGAGGATTATCGCCCCCACGCTCCACCACGGCAGGATGTGATGGATAGGGAGAGTGCAGACGATTCCTACGGGGGCCACCACCGAGAACATCATGCGGTAACGGCCCATAAGACGGTCACGGGCGGAGGTGGTTTTGCCTGAAACGACATTGTCGACCAACGTGTCGCGGTGGTTGGGGAGGGGCTGTTTCTCCTCCATGTTGTCAGACTCTCTGTTGAGCCTTTTCCATTTTTCTTTGAGTTCTTCGGGTGTCATATTTCTGGAGTAAGAGATGTCAGTTTTTCCTTGGCGCGACGCAGACGCGACGCTACCGTGTTGCGAGGCACCCCCATGATGGAGGCTATCTCCTCGTAAGGATGCTCGTCGAGCCACAGCAGGATCAACGCCTTGTCGGAGGAGGGAAGCCGGCTTATCATGCGGTACATCTCGCGTAGCATCACGGCTTTCTCGTCATTGTCGGCGAGCAGTTCCGGCAACTCGTCAATGGCCACGGTCTGACCTCCTTTGCGGTTTTTACGGAAGAAAGACACACAGCTGTTGAGGGTCACGCGGTAGATCCATGTCGAGAGGCTCGCCTCTCCGCGAAACCGTGGGAATCCACGCCATAGATTGATCAGAGCCTCCTGGCGCAGATCGTTGAAGTCATCGCGGTCGTTGGCGTAGAAATAGCATACCTTCCGTATGACTCCGTCATACCGGCGCGCCATCTCCTCGAAAGCCCCCCGCAGCTCTTCCGTCCGGGCGGCTTTCTCCCCACCATGTTTGTCTTTGTCAGCTGATATCATCACCAGATTTGACGCATAATCTCCCCAAAAGTTTCATCCCCTCCTCCATTTTACCCTTGTTTAGAAAAAAATCAATGGACTAACAGAAGGAATTGGAGAATATGACTGAATGAAACCGGGGCTGACCTTGGGATGCGGTCAGCCCCGGAATATCATGGAGGAGTATCGGATGCGTGAGGGTTGTCAGTGGCGGGGAGGGCGGCCCGGACCACCGCCCGGAGGACCCCAGCGGCGTTCGTTGCGGTTGGAGGGCTCGTTGCCGTTGCCGAAGGTGTTGAAACGGTAGGTGAATGTCACCATGAAGTAACGGGTCAGGGAGTTGTACTCCGTATCGTCGATATAGTTGGCGGTCACTGACCGTTGGATGTTCTGCTTCTGCTGCAGGAGGTCGTAGACTTTCAGCATGACGGTCGCAGCCTGTCCGCGCAGGAACTGGTAGGAGATAGATGCGTTCCACATCCATTGGTTCTGGTTGAATCCTTCGGCGTAGCCTTTGGAGGCGGAGTAGTTGAGGTCTGTGGCCAGGACGAGTCCGAAGGGGGTGTAATATGTGCCGTTGAATCCCGCGCCGTAGTTGTGGACCGTCGGAGTGTTGACCGCCGGGAGGGAGTTGTTGGTCAGGCTTAGGCGGTAGAACGGACGAAGTTCCAGTTCAAGGTTTGACGGACGGAACGCGAGCGAGGGGGATTCGGCCAGCATCAGTGACCGGGAGCGGTTGCGCTCGCCGTTGTTGTAGCCCATCCGCTGATTGAACATCATGAACACGTTGTTGTTGAAGCTCCATGTCTTCTTAGAGCCGAAGGGGAGGGAGTACATGTTCATCACGCGGAAATTCCAGACCCCGCCGACATTCTCGTAGGTCGTGGTGCGTGCGCCGCTGACGCGATCATAGTCGGTCCGGGAAATAATGGAATTCTGCTCCACCTGCGCGTCAGCCATAGACATTATTGAGCTTTGGTTTGACGGGTTGAATTTCTGGAAACGCAGGCGTATGTTGTGGCTGAAAGTCGGTTTAAGGGTCGGATTACCGATGACGACATTCAGAGGATTGGAGTAGTCGGCGACAGGTTGCAGCTGGGTCATCGAGGGTTGCGAGGAGCGACCCATGTAGAAGAGGTTGAGGCTGCTCTGCTGGTCGAACTTGTAGCGGAACCGGGCGAATGGCGCGAAATTCCATACCCACCGTTCGGGGATGCTCTTGGCTCCGTTGAGTAGATTCTTAGACTTAGACATGGAGGGGACAACCGAGACACCGAGGTCGAGGTTGTACATCTTCGACACCTTCTTGTAGCCCAGACGGATGTCCTGGGTCATGAAGTTGTTGCGGAAGCTGTTTGACAGGGAGTCTACATGCTCCCACGGGCCGAGGATAGCATCATAAGGGTTTTCGACAGGGGTATAGGGATCAAGAGGCAACTGTCGGGTGACAATCTTGTCGGCATTGTTCCACCGGTATTGGATGCGGTAGCTGAAAGTCAGGAAATTGCCCTTCTTGACATCACCCAACGGCTCCGTCCAGCTAAGGCGCGCCGAGACATTGTTGGCCCAGGTATGGTTGTCGGCATACTGGTTGTAGATGTCTATCGAGTCATTGCCCATCTTGTTGAGCAGGCGGTAGAAACGGTTGTAGGACAACGACCGGTCATCTTCGGTCACATTGGAGAAGCGGTAGTTGGCCATGACGGAGAATGATCGTCCTCGGTGGTTGGCGAAGTTGTGGTTGTAGATCAACCGGCCTCCGGCCTCCCAGCTGCGGCCGAGCGCATTGGAGGCATTGAAAGAACGGTTGACGCGGGGCAGGTCAGGTTCTCCGGCAAAGAGAGTGTCAACCGCCAGCGACCGGCTGTCGTTCTGGTTGAAAGAGAAATTGGGCCGGAAATCGAAAGTGTTGAATGAGTCAGGCTTCCATTCGATGCGGAAGTCTGCCCTGACATTGTGTCCCCGGTCAGTCGCGTCCGATGAAGAATTCTCATATGACACCGAGTCAGGGAAAAGATACTGCCGGTTCTGGCGCTTGATGGTATTGCGGTCGGTGTGGGAATACATAACATCACCTCCGACACGGAAAATCTCACCGTTGCCGACATTGAAGTTCACCCCGAAGCTCTGGGAATTGTTTATCCCCTGGTCTCCTCCGAAACGACGGAAACGGTTGCCGTTGCCGTCGGTGAAGCCAAGGTCGTTGGTGTTGTTGGCCGAACCAATAAAAGTGATCTGGTTGTCGTTCCAGAAACGGTTGATGTTGAATGTAGCCTGATAACGGTCATCTGTGCCGTATCCGGCCTCTACGGTGCCGAACCAGCCGTTTTTCATCCCCTTTTTGACCGTAAGGTTTATGACCGTCTCATCCTCCCCGTCATCAACACCTGTCAGACGGGCCAGGTCGCTCTTGCGGTCCACTACCTGCAGCTTGTCTACCATGTTGACAGGGAGATTCTTCGATGCCACCTTGGGGTCGTCGGCAAAGAACTCCTTGCCGTCGATGAGGATCTTGGTGACCTCCTTGCCGTTGGCTGTGATTTTTCCGTCATTGTCGACCTCCACTCCCGGCAGACGTTTGAGAAGATCCTCCACCACGGCGTTAGGTTGGGTCTTGTAGCTGTCGGCGTTGAATTCCACGGTGTCGGTCATCACCTTGATAGGAGTCTTGACCCCGATGGCGCTCACCTCCCCGAGCATGATCGAGGAGTCGCCCAGTCTTAAGGTGTCGGTCTTCACCGAGGCGTTGTTGACAGTCACGTCGCGGTAACTCTTCTGATAGCCTATATAGTTTGCCTCGATTATGTATTTCCCCTTGTTGACTTTCGACAAGGAGAACCGACCGTCAAGATCGGCCACCCCTCCTGTCACAAACGACGAGTCGCGGGCAGACAACAGCCTGACAGTCGCGTCAGACAACGGCTCTCCCGCCTCGTCGGTGATCACCCCGGAAACTGTGTAGGCCCACGCGGCGACAGCCACCAGCAGTCCGGGCAAGACCATAAAACCTCTTTTTACTCTCATATCACGTTTTGTCCTATCTGGAAATCATTGTGGATTGTGAAATATTGACGCAAAATTACTCAATAAGTTTAACACCCGCCGTCCACAACTTGACCAACTCCCCGATTTCATCGAAAAACCGCGCGAATCCAATTGGAGACAACAATTTTTAACAGTGGAGATCGTGGGTAAATGGGAGTTAATGGGAAGACCGGGAATTATGGGAGACCTGCAAAGAGCCTATACTATAATAACCTATACTATAATAAATAGTGGATTATCTAAATTATAAGCGTATTAGGCGTGCATAACTCTCATAATTCCCGGTCTTCCCATTAACTCCCATTATCCCATGCCTCCCATTTTTTTTTCTAAAAATCTGCTTAAAAATCTTCCTCAAAAAACAATTATCCAAAATAATTGAGTATTTTTGTAATGAACTAAACTAAAGAGGAAATGGCGAGAGGATTTATCTCATCTAAAGGGGATTACCGTAATTTGATCGTTTTCAAGAAAGCGGAGTGTATTTATGATCTGACATTTCATTTCGCCAGAAAATATCTTTCGAAGGGAGACCGTACGGTAGATCAGATGATCCAGGCTGCCCGATCGGGGAAACAGAACATAATTGAAGGATCTTCTGCAGCAATGACTTCGAGAGAGACAGAAATCAAACTCTTTAATGTAGCCAAAGCAAGCTTCGAGGAATTGCTGGCCGATTATGAAGATTACCTTCGGGTAAGGTTTAAACCATTCTGGCCAGAGGAAAAGCAGCGGGAAGTAAGAGCGTTTTGTCGTACTCATTTTGACTCTGCCCTTTATCGGGAAATAGCTCCCAGCCGCAATGATACGGTACTTGCCAATCTATGTATCACGATGATTCATCAAGAAATACACTTGCTGTTGAAACTGATTGAGCGAGCTAAGACTGATTTTCTTCGGGAGGGAGGAATACGTGAGGAGATGACCCGCGCCCGCATCGCCTATAGAAGGAATCCCCCAAAGGAGGATGGGGAGGTAACCAATGGGAGTGATGGAAATAATGAGAATTAATGGGAGTAATGGGAGTCAATGGGTAATGGGAGTTGTGGGAAGACCGGAAATTATGAGAGTTATGCACGCTTGATACGCTGGCGATCTCTTTGCAGTCCTCCCATAATTCCCGGTCTTCCCATTAACTCCCATCACCCAAAACTTCCATTAGCTCCCGGCGGTCATTGCCGGGGGCTGCCTTTAGAAGATGATCTGGAGGCGCGCCTCGATGGTGTTGACGTGGCGGGAGGGGAGGAGACCCTCGACGATGCGGTCGCGGACGTTGGTGTAGGAGTAGCGCAGACGCGCGATCATGTACTTGTTGATGTAGTAGTTGAAGGTGCAGCTTGCGTCATTGGTGATACCGCCGTAGATCCCGGCGCGGGAGTCGGAAGCGTTGGTGTAGTTGTAGCCCAGCACCAGTTCAAGCGACTTTGGGGGAGGGGTGGCCATGCCGCAGTCGCCGTGGGAATAGCCGTAGATGCCGCCGAATAGAAGCGTCCGGAAAAGACCGTATGCTCCTTGGGCGCGGTAGTTGTGCAGGCCGTCCTTGCGGGCGACATTCATGTAGTAGTATTGAGCCTCGACAGCGAAGTTGTTCTTGATGAAAAGGATCTCCGGGGTCATCTTGAACAGTCCTCGCGCATGGTCGATATTCGCCGTCAGCAGGTTTACCTTCGACACACGGCTCGGGAAATTGGAGGTGTATTTGAAAGCCGTGTGGTCATTCTCGGTGGGGGTCGAATAGTTGAACGAGCATCCGATCTGGAACGCGTTGCCCTCGGAGTGGAAAGGCCTCCATACCAGTCGGGTCTGCGCGCCCCATCCCTGCTTGTCCATCTCCGTGGCGTTCTCTTTCATGGCGTTGGCCTCGGCAAAAGCGGTCACGGCGGCGAAATACTGCCCTTTGTCGAAGACATATGACAGGGCGAGCAAACGGGGATTGGCGTAGAAGAACTCGTTGGAAGTCGGTTCCTCGTAGGAGGGTTTCATCGAGGAGGAGGTCTCGGAGTTGAGGCCGAACTGCGGTACGAAATATCCGGCCTTGACCAGATGGTTCTCGTTGAAGTCATACTCGATGAAAACATCTTTCAGGCTGACTTTCCCGTAACCGAACCCGACATCGATCTTCGCTTTCCATTTGCCATATCCGGCTTTCACGCCAAGGCGCAGGTCGGGGATGGCCACCCCGTCGACGAATTTCTTCTCTCCGGCATCCTTGACGTAATCGTCATTGCCGCCAAGATATACCGCTCCGTCCATAAGGATGCGGCCGGTCGGTTTGATTGTGAACTTAGGCTCGGAAGATTCCTGGGCCGAGGCTGCCATGGCCATTAGTGAGGCCGCGGCTATTGTCAGGATATAAGATTTCATAGCAGGCAGTAAATAAAAGAAACGTTGAAAAAGAGTGTTTTTAAGAGGCCGGTTGCTTACTGTTTTGACAGATCCCTCATGTGAATATTACCGGCGCGAGAATCAATCTGAAGTGGTCGGGGTCGGCACCGGGGTTCCCTTGGCGACTTTTCCCGCTTTCTTGAGATTCTTGAACTCCTCCTTGGCTTTGGCCAACTGGGCCTGGAAAGCCGGATCGGCATGCAGACGGGCTACGGTCACAGCCCCTGTGATGCGGCCTGCGTCGACATCGCTCTGGAAATGGTAGCCGCATATCACACGGCTCTCACCCATCTCGTAACCACGCTTGAGGATCTCATTCTGGCGTTCGGGATTGATCTCGGCCAGCACAAGGGCGGTGGCCCAACCGATCGAGGTGTGGCCCGAAGGATATGAGCCGTTGGTCGACAGTTCGGCCTGCTGCTCGGGATTGCAGGTGTCCTCGTCATAGAAAGAGAAAGGACGCTGACGGTTGTAGTAATTCTTGGCCTCGCGGGTACCGAGGTCGCCGGCATCCTCACGCATCCCGACGATGAGTTTGAGGATCTCCGGGGCTGTATTCTCGTCGATTGTCACACCGAAAGCCTCCGAGAAAGCCATCGGCACACCGTTGCCCTCGACATGAGCGTCACGGAAAGCCTGCGCGCCACGTTCGGTGTTGCGCATTGTCTTTCCCCAGCTGTAGCGGGCCTGGTCATTGAGGAATGTTATCGAAGCTCCGTCGGGAGGGGGAGGAAGCAGCAGGTAACTGTTGGGGACATCCCCCTCTTCGAGGAAGAAGAGTTCGGGAGCCGTCCGGTGGTCCTTGATTTTTTTCGCGGGGGCTTCCTTTCCGGCAGGTTCGGAAGCAGACTTTGCGGCATCCTGAGCTAAAACGGAGGGTGACGTGAACGCTAACAGCATCGACAAGGTGGCGCCGCGCAGAAAGATGGAAGCAAATTTTTTCATGTCGTTTTTCAGTTTTTATGGTTTCAGTCAAAAGTAAGAATCATTTAAAACTATTAACATCATTGGTAAAAAAATGTTTCGACGGTTCATATGCTGTTAAACATGCTTCTTTGGTTTGATGTTTTTGTCAGGAAAATTTCATAAATTTGGGCTTTGATTGTTTTTCCACTTCTCAGACAGATGTCAGTCTTACCCGTTTCACGCCGTAGATCAAGACGGCTATTACCCCTTTTGCGGGTGTTGGCGGCGACGTTCATGGCCATATTGGCCGTGGGGGTATCCCGCGCGTCGCTGAGGGAGTGCTGGCTGCTTAGGGATTCATGCCGGATGGCCACGCAGAATTCCGACCATCGGCTCGCTGTAGGTGTGGCCGGGCGGCTGCGGCAGGTCGCAGAGCAAGAGGGAGCGCAATGGTTTTTAGCCCACGCCCTTTATTATCAGGGGGTGTCGAATGTCATCCTCGGCAACTCCGAAATCGGGAGGGCGCAGCTCGACGAGGCATATGAGCTTGCCGACAAAGAGTCTGACGACACTTTGCGGCTGTCGATACATAACGGCTACGGGGTCTATGAGGCCAATGTCCATGCCAATTATGCTTCCGCCCAACGCCATTTCTACAAGGCGTTGGAATATGCCGTCAAAATCGGAGATCCGTTCCGTCAGGCATTGGTGGAGTCGAATCTCGCCGAGACAGCAAGTATCAGGCGCGACACTACTGGTCTGAAATACGCGTTGGGCTGTTATGAATGGGGAGTGGCCAACGAAAACGCCCATTTGAGTTTCGCGGGAGCATATCATTGTGCCAACCTGTATCATATAGCAGGTGATAATGAGAAGGCGTTGTCCTATATCCGCAAAGCCGATGAGATCGCCGGCCGGGAGGACTATGCCGAGAGGGCGGCGGTCTATAACCTTTATGGGGCGATATGCTCCGCCTTGGGGCGCAATGACGAGGCATTGGAATGGCTGCATAAAGCCGTAGCGAGTGCCGGAAAAGCCCAAGGGGCGACTCTCCCGGAGATGTATTGCACATATGCGCGTGTACTCGCCGACGTAGGACGGGTGGCGGAATCCGACCGAATGATAGCCAAGGGGTTGCATGTGTCAGACAGCCTGTCGATCCTGTCGTCTGTGGCTCCCCTGCTGGAGCAGCGGGCTCTCAACTATGAGAGCCGTGGCGACTATCGGACGGCTCTGCAGGTCTATAAGGCTTACAAGGAGTCATGCGACTCGGCGTATGCCGACCGCCAGCAGAGATCCATCAATGAGTTGCGGATTCAATATGACATAGACCGCCGCGAGCATGAGGCCGACATGCACACGTTGATGTTGCGCGATGAGCAGCGTAAGACGGTGATTCTCCTTATTTCCCTGTTGTCGGTGATCGCGATACTTGTCATGTTGTGGCGCAATTACATACGTCAGAAACGTCTTTACCGCAATATTGTCCTCGCAAACCGTGATGCCGTCGCCCGTGAGCAGGAGTTGCTTGGACTCATCAGTTCCGCCGCCGCGCCAACCTCCTCCCGGCCGGCGCAAGTGCCGGTCTCCACGCCGGAAGAGGCTGATCTCCCGTCAGTCATTTCCGATGAACCCACGGCGACACAGAAGATGAAGAATGAATCAGTGTTCGACAGCCTTCGCCAGCTGATGGAGCGTGATGAGGTATATCGCGACAGCAATCTGACCCGCGAACGGCTCGCGGATATGCTGGGTACAAACCGCACGTATCTCTCCCAGATCATAGCCGACCGCACGGGCAAAGGTTATTACCAGTTTGTCAACGGCTACCGTATCAAGGAAGCTGTCAAGGTGCTGTCAGGTCCTGCCGGACTGGATTATCCCCTCAAAGCCCTTGCCGCCGACCTCGGTTTCAAATCAATGACCACCTTTTACAAGACTTTCCAGGAAGCTGTCGGGATGACCCCCTCGGCATATCGCGACACCGCCAGCAAACTCTGACAATATCTTTTCAGGGTATTCCTGCCCTTCTATATCCTGTGTCATATTGACAATTCTTTACATTTAAGACAAATTGTCTTAAGTGTAAAACCTTGTTATTGACAGGTGTAATATTGTCTGTTAACTTTGCGTTATTGAGCAACAGCGCAATTTGAACACAGTAAAAAATATAGCAATCATGAAGAAAACTACATTGTTTCTCGCCGTGGCCGCGCTTGGAGGTTCCCTTCTGGCGATGGCTTCGCGTGACTCCCTCCGTAAGGAGGCTCCCGAGCAGAGGACTGTCTCGGCGATGGGATTCCTCATTGACGATGAGACCCGGCCTGTGGGGTGGTACTCTTTCCCTGTGACTGACGCGACATCCCCGACGATGATCAGCGAGACCCAGGCGGTAAGTGCCGGCGCGATGGCCGACCGTACATATTATGCCCAGACATACAAGTCCGGTCCGCTGCCTGTGGCCTGGAACAGCCTTGATATCTCGACCGGTCAGCTTACAAAACTTGCCGACCTGGCCGAGGATTCCCCTTTGTATGTCGACATGACCTACGATTATTCCGAAGGGAATCTTCTGGCGATCTCCCATTACGGGGCCAACTCGACATCTCTTCGCATGGTCAATCCCGCCGACGGATCATCGGAAATCTATGCCGATGTCCCCGGTCTGTGGCTGATGACTCTGGCCTGCAGCTACGAGGGTGACATCTATTCGGTAGCCAATGACGGCTATTTCTATGCTTTCAACAAACAGACCAAGGAGTTCTCCCAGGTCGGCAAGTCTGACTCCGGCATCCGCTACATGCAGTCGATGGAGTTCGACCATTCTACCGGCATACTCTATTGGGCTGAAAGCACTTCATACGGAGGCTACTTCAATACCCTGGATCCACAGACCGGCCGCATGACATTCATCACCAACCTCGGCAGTGACGGGGAGATGACCGGCCTTTACATTCCGTTCAAGCTGGCGGAGGATGACGCTCCTGCGGCTGTGACAGGAGTGACGATCTCCGATCCGGCCCACAACGGTTCGGCTACTGTCTCCATGACCCTTCCGTCAAAGACCGCCGTCGGAAATGACCTCGGCGCGATCTCTTCGGTTGTCATTGAGTCAGACGGTGAGGTTGTCACCACCTCGACCGGCTCTGAGCTTATTGCCGGCGCACAGGTGTCTATCCTGGTCACACTCCCTATGGGATATCACACTTTCAAGGTGTATGCCGTGAATGAAGCCGGCAATGGTGTGCCGCGTAGTCTCCGCGCTTTCATCGGGGAGGACATTCCCGCAGCTCCCGCCAATATCGTTGTAGAGGCTGACGGGCTTCAGGCTGCCATCAGCTGGGATCCCGTGACTGTCGGCGCGCAGGGTGGATATATCGATCCGGCGGTGACATATGATGTTGTCCGCCAGCCTGGCGATGTCAAGGTCGCCGAGGGGATTCCCACACCGGCATGCACTGATCAGGTTGATGCGATGGGTGTGTACACCTACAATGTTTTCGCCGTTACCTCCAAGGGGCGCAGCGCGGCAGGCATAGCTGATCCAGTCGTGATCGGCACGGATGTACCGCTGCCCTACACCTGCGATTTCGAGGATGTCAACGAACTGCTTCTATGGACTCTCCTTGACGGGAACGGTGACAATGCCACATGGGAGCGCGGAGCGACGATGGATGGGAAGCGCACCATGATGATGCGTGGCAACTATACCCGCACTGTCGACGATTATCTTATCACTCCCCCTGTCCGCCTTGAAGCCGGAAAAGCTTACAAGGTAGTGTATGACGCGGGTGTGATGAACGCCAACTATCCGGCCCATTACACCGTGACCATCGGCAAGCAACCTACCGTCGAAGGCCAGCAGACTGTTGTAAAGGAGTTCACCACCGATCTCCGCATGCTTAACAGGAATTATGTATATCTTCCCGAGATAGAGGAGACCGGCACATATTATATCGGCTTCCACGCCCAGTGGGAACCGGGACTCCCGACCCTGTATGTCTCCAATGTGACCATCGAGGAGAACACTGCTTCATGGTTGTCAGGAGTTGTCACCGATGGAACGAATCCTCTCAGTGGAGCGACCGTTGATTTCGGCGAAGAGGGCCGCAGCGCGCTCACCGGCGAGGATGGCTCTTTCGAGTTCATCGAGATCGTCCCCGGCACATACGCCTGGTCGGTGTCGAAGTTCGGATTCGAGACTGCCTCCGGCACATATGATTTCGCTCCTCTGGAGCATAAGGAGGTAGAGATCAAGCTGACTCCGATTCCCACGGCAACCCTGAGCGGCCGCGTCGTAAACGCCGAGGGCCGCGGACTGGAGAACGCGACTGTCAGCGTGCATGGATATGACGCTCTGTCGGCAGTCACCGACCGCGACGGTTACTTCACTGTCGCCGGGGTATATCTCCGGGGCGGTTACACGGTGGATGTCCACGCCATCAACTATGAGTCTGCCACCCGTGAGATCGCTTCGCTTGACGGAGATCTCGATCTGGGTACTTTCACTCTGCAGGTGAAGCTTATCGCTCCGGGAAATGTCGCGGCTGAGGTAAGCCGTGAGAACGCCAAGGTAAGCTGGGATGCTCCGCAAGATGCTGTTGTCGAATTCCGTTATGATGACGGTACGGACAACTATGTACATAATATGGAGATGTCTGCCACTTCGCGTTATTCCGTGGTGGGTGTGATCTACGACACTCCTGCGGTGTTCACTTCCATGTCGTGGAATGTATGGAACTCATCCAACAACGGGCAGCCCGTCGATGTCGTGGTCTTCGACCTTGATGAGAACGGACAGCCCACCAACCGTATCCTCTACGAGGAGGATGGTCTGGAGAGCGAGAACTACAACTGGCATGAATGTGTGTTCCGCTACCCGGTAGTAGCTCCGCGCGGCGCGTTGTTCACCCTCCGTGGCGATGCACGCCTCTGTATGGACAACGGCGGTGACGATCCCGCATGGCCCCGTATGCCGGAGAAGATGGTGATGACCAAGGATTACCGTACAGAGCCGTTCACCAGCCGGTATGCCGACGACAACAGCTATATCTTCCGTGGAAATCTTACCCTCCGTGCTGCCGGTCTGCCTTACGGTGCCCCCCGCGCTAATGTCGCCGCTGCCGAGGCTCCTTCCGTTGAGTATGACGTATGGCGTTTCCTCGAAGGTGAGGAGAATGCTGTCGACAATTGGGTGAAACTCAACTCGGCTCCTGTGGCTGAGACCTCGTTTGATGATCCTTCCTGGTCGACAGCCGCCAAGGGTATGTGGCGTTTTGCCGTGAAGACCGTCTACACTGATGGGAATGTCTCTTATCCCTCTTTCTCCCCTGCTGTCCCGCGCCTGTTTACCTCTGATGTCACGGTGACATTGCTGAGCAATGCTCCGGGAGAGGATGCTTCCGAGGCTGTCGTGCTGCTTGCCGGCAAGGACAACACCCACAGTTATTCCGCAACCGCCGACGCTGACGGGAAGGTGCTATTCGAGAATGTCTGGGAAGGTGAATATGTGATGACCGCCACGAAGAAGGGCTTCCAGACTTTGTCAGAGGAAGTCACTGTTTCGGGCGACGCTGACGCCGATCTGTCATTCACGATGACCGAGTCGACCAAGATGCCGTTCAATCTCATGGTGGAGGAACCGGGTGATCCCGCTTCGCGCCTGTTGCGTTGGAATGTGCTTACCGACCTCTTTGAGGACTTCGAAGGACATGACGACTGGGCTATCAACTCTCCAGGTGAACTCGGCTGGTCGTACATCGATGGTGACGGTGACGAGACATATTATTCACCCAATTACGAGTTCCCCAACTGCGGCGAGCCGATGGCATTCATCGTGATGAATCCCGGCAACGCGGATCCTGTAATGACCGATGACTTCATCGATACCCACAGTGGCGAGAAGGTGCTTGTGGCCATGTCTTCCCGTTTCGGTAACGATAATGACGATTACATAATCTCCCCGCTGCTTGAGATGAGCGATGAGTTCGTGGTAAGTTTCTGGACTCGTGGCTATTGGTGGACCTACACCGAGACCCTTATGGTCGGTTACTCCACCGACGGCAAGGATGCTGCGGATTTCACCTGGGTAGGTGATCCTATCACAGTTGATTATCATGAGTGGAACCAGATTGTCACCACCATTCCCGCCGAGGCCAAATATGTCGCTATCCGCTGCACATCGGGCGGCCGTAATTACCTCGTTGCCATAGATGACATCTATATCGGCTCTCCCGACAACATCCCCGGACTCAACGCCGACAATGCACCTGCCCGCGTGGCCGGCACGACCCTCGGATATGATGTTTATCTCAATGGCGAGAAGGTGGCCTCCACAAATGAGACCTCACATCTGTTCGAGAACCTCCCCAACGGTTCCCATACCGCCGGTGTGACCGCCCGTTACGCTTCCGGAGAGACCGCCATGGCAACCGTCAGCTTCGACATTACCCAGTCGGGCATTGAATCAGCCGAAACCGTCGATGTGATCGCCGTACGCGCCCTCTCTGGAGCTATCGAAGTCGCCGGGGTTTCCAATAGCTCGACAGTCAATGTCTACCGTCCTGACGGAGTCCTTATCGCCTCCGCTGTCGCCCCCGACGGCAAGACAATTGTCCCCGTCGCCCCCGGCTTCTATCTCGTGACTGTAGGCCGGACCACCGTCAGCCTCCTTGTCCCCTGATCTTCCGTCCCTTTCTCTCTCCCTCTCCCTCCCCGTCTCTCTTCCCCCCTCGATTGAATAATCGATACCCCAGATAACGATCCCTCCGCCACGATTGCGACCAACGCCGTGACGGGGGGATTCCTGGTTCTGTAGTCAATAATATCATGCAGTCAGTCTCATAAAAGCCCCTCGGATAGAAAGATTGATGATAAAAGTAGTTATTCAAAAAGAAAAATGTTAACTTTGTAGGCATCATAAATCATGAATCCCGCCATTTACTGACATGGAACATCTTGTCCTGAAAAATTTTGGCCCTATATCAGATATCGATATCAACCTTAAGAAGATAAATATTTTTATCGGGGAACAAGGGGTTGGAAAAAGCACCATCGCGAAACTTCTGACGTGTCTGAGAAATCTTTATCTTCAAGATGCGATATTTGAGAAAAACGATGAGAGAATAATGAGTGTGTTTTCGAAATATGGACTTGAAGGAATGTTTTCGGGAAAAACAGCTATAATTTACTCAAACAACAGATCAAACATTACTATAACTTATTCTGATGGGAAATTCGACATTTTCCCTCTAATATCGGATGGCAATGATTTGAAGGCTATTATAAAGATGCAGCTCACGCTTAGATTATTTGGGGCTGCCTCTTCAGGCATTGACATGAATAATTTTAATGTTGAAGAAACCAAAGAATATGCGGCGAAAAATTGGCGTACCATATTGGCGAGCATGAATACGTCCCTTTATTGTCCCGCAGAACGAGGCTTTCTCGCGACATTGTCTAATTCATTGGCCACACTTGTTTTGAATAGTATTCCAATATCAGATATTCTGATGGAGTACATGAGCTTTTTTGAAAAGGCCAGACATTATTTCAAAACTTACAAGGTTGATTTCCTAAATCTCGACTATACGATCAAAAATAGTGAAGACTTTATTGAGTTTGAGGGCAAAACCATTCCTCTAAAATTGGCATCGTCAGGGATTCAATCAATATTGCCTCTTATGATGGTTATGGATTACTGTATGAAAGAGAAATCCTTTTCAAGTTTTACCATCGAGGAACCTGAATTGAACTTGTTCCCGTGTAATCAGATGGGGCTGTTGCGTTTCATCCTGTCCCGGACAATTGGAAAGGATAGTCTGGTAGAATCCTGGACACTTACCACACATAGCCCATATATCTTGTCGATCATGAATATTTCCTTGCTTGCCGGGAAAATCATTGACAAGTATCCTGAATCGAGGCCACAGGTTGAGGAAATGATTGCCAGGGATCATATTGTCATGCCAAATGAAATCAGTGTTTTCGCACTGAAAAACGGGGATGTAGGGTGTGAGAACCTTATTGATGCGGAGACCGGGTTAATTTCCGCCAATTACCTTGATACAGTTTCAGATGTTTTGTCAACGGAATTTAACCGTCTCAATAAACTGTATCTGAATTATATCAGAAAATCACTTTGAGATGAGTGTCCCCGAAGCTGTAAGTAACCTTAAGCTCGTTTTAGCCTTCAAAGGCCATTCGGTGGCATTGATGGATTGTATAACCACCACAACTGACTCTGTCGCCTATGTGATTGACGATGACATAGTCAAGGTTTCCCGATTTGCGACATATGAGGAAGCTCTTTCCGGTGGTCTTGTGGCAAACAACGATGAGAACCATGATTTGCACCTTCTGGCTATTGACAATAAACTAATGGCGAATATCCCCGGCGGCATAGCCGATTGCGCCTTGTTCGACAAGGACACGTTTCTGTTTGTTGAATTCAAGCTCAATGCCCAAGGTTACAGTGAGAAAGGGATAGCCGATACTTATGAGAAAGCTATCTCTCAGATAGAACATACAATCTCGATCTTCAAAGAAAAGATTGCCAAGACGAGTGTTGACTTTGCCGCCGCCACCCAGGTCATGGGAATAGTTATTGTTTCCAACATCTTTCCACGCCAAAGGGCGATGGAGCAAAACTACAAAGTGAAATTCGGGCAACGTACAGGACTCGAACTTAGTTTTGAACCACGTTATGTCTTTTCTTGACTGTCAATGACAGGATGTACAGCCAATATTTTTCCCTAATGTTTCACTGATAGCTTGTTTCTTACAATAACTTCGGTCAGTCGAAGCGGTAGCCTTCGGAAGTGATGCGTGGACGGGGACGGTAGGAGAGGGAGGTGATGTCGCGGTCGGGGCGGTAATAAGGGGATGAGATTCCGGCTATGCCTATGACTGCCTGACCGAGGTTGTCGAGCATCCCCGGGCGCGGCGCGGCCTGCCGGATGCGGCTTTCAAGGTCGGGATGGGCTTCTCGGAATTTGTCTGACATCCAGACCATGAACGGGATCCGATATTGACGGTCGAGCCAGAGGCTGTCTTCCGGCATCGGCCTGTTGCGCGCTCCTGTCGGGGCGAGATCCCAGCAATCTTCCCCGTGGTCGGAGAAATAGAAAAGCAGGGTAGGGGTGTTGCTCCAATAGTCGATGATGCTGCCCACTACCGAGTCGTTGTAGAAAGTCGCGCTGTCATAGTCGGCGACAGCCTGTCGGCGATCGTCATCGAGCCAAGGACGGTTGACTGTGATGTCGGAGACCGCGAAGCGGGGTTTCCCCGGAAAACGGTCTGAAGCCGGGAAATGCTGTCCCCAGAGATGGTATGTGACCATCTTTTTCCCCTCTTTGTCGCGTGGACGCAGCCGGTCCTCCACATATGATGTGAAGTCTCCGTCATATCTGAAAAGGGAGTCTGACACCCCGTCATATGTATGGGCAATATTTACAGGGGCATAGATCAGCCGCGATATTCCGGCATCGGCCGCGCGTGACACTGTCTGGTTGTCGTAATGGAAGACCTTCCATCCGGCTTTCTTGATTATCAGCGGGAAATAGACCCCTTCTTCCCAGCTTTCTCCTTGGGAGAGATCATTGAGGTCCAGGAAATTGCGCAAGGAGGTGGTGGTGAAATTGGCTGCCGTCAGCATGTCGGTGAAGACCGCAAGCCGTCCGCTGTCAGATTCTGCAGAAAGCCGGGGAGTGGTAGGCAGGTAATAGCCATAGAGAGGTGTGTGGGCGCGTATGAATGATTCCCCGATGATGATCACGATGTTGAAATCATGGCTGTCATCAGAGGAAGCCGTGGACTCAAGTGCTTTGAGTTGATTCTCCTCCCATACGGAGATGTTTCGGTTCTGCAGCGACAGCTCCTTGAGGATATAGGTCCATTTTGACAGCGGATCCCCGAATTTCAGCTGGTTTGTCCTGATCAGCACCGGGTTTCCGGGATCTTGGGCGGCCCATGTCAGCAAATCCCGGTAGTCGTCGATCATGAGCGGGCGCAGCAATGAGATGAGTCTCACGCCTCCTGCGGCTACGGTTGCAAGAAGAACCACACAAAAGGGAATAACCACGATATCTCCCCCCCTATTTGTTCTTAATTTACTTATTGCCAGTGATATAATAGTGGCTAAGACTACAATGGCCGCTATAATCCCCATGATAACGGATATCGCCCTCATTGACATGTATTGGGCGAAGAATCCTGTCGCTTCCCCCAGATCGGTTTCACGTGCCAGATTGACGGAATCGATTGTCAGCGGTTCGCCGGTGGCGGCTATGCATCCTACCTCTGCCAGCGCAATAAGACCCATGATTAGAAGTATGGCGGTTTTGACAGCCATCCGCCACTTGTCTCCTCTGATCAGCATGACCAACGAAGAAAGGAGATAAGAGAGGGCCACACTCTGGATTGACGCGAAGAGAATCAGCCACAATATCCTCGACCCGGTGACAGCCGCGTATATCCATGGAACCAAGGCTCCGAGCAGGGCGGCGAAGAGGAAAAAACGAGGATTGTCACTTACAGGACGAAGTAACAGGCGGCATATTCGTGATATGCGGCGGAGTGGCTTGTTGGAGGAAAGATCGGTCGGCATGGGTCGGCAAGGGCTGTAAGGTATGGATTCCAAAGACGGGGCGCTCTTCAGGAGAGGAGCGCCCCGCATTATCAGAGGTCAAGAGAGTCGTTTAATAACGTCCTCTAAGTCCTATTAACGGTATATTCCCGTGTCAAAGGCGGTTCATTTGGCAGGGAGGCAGATGTCGTCGACACACCAGGTGGCGTAGTTGGCATCCTGGGTGGCGGCGTAACGGAAACCGATATAGACAGTGCCGGAGAAAGATGACAGGTCAAGCGTCCCTGATCCCAGCCATGAGGAATAACCGGAGGCGGGAGCGGTGGGCCATGCGGCCGACAGTTTCGTCTTGGTGGCAGTTGCCGGATCGGCGGAAGTAAGCACGAACACTTCGATGGTAGAGGTGGTCGATCCGTAGCCGTTGACCTGCGATCTGAACGACAGAGTCTTCGCCGAGACCTTGGAAAGATCGACGGCCGGGGATATGAGCCAGGAGTCGAACGGCGCGGTACCCTTGTAGCCTGTCATCGAGGCATAGTTGTTACCGGAGAAGGTCGCCACATACCAGGCTTTGTTTCCTTCTACCTTGACAGCCTTCCATCCTGCGGGCAGCGAGGTAGAGGCATCGAAGTTCTCGTCAAGTCCGGCGGAGGTCACTGGAGGAGTCGGGTCATCTCCTCCACCGGTGCCGGGAGTCAGGATCTTGTATTTGGTCGTGTTCTTGAGTCCGGGCATGGTGTTGTATTTCAGGACATCGCCGTAGAGAGCCACTTGCGCGCCTATCATTCCGGGATTGTTGGCCAGGTTAAGAGCCTCGCGAACAGTCCCGTATGGGAGCTGCACGTCGATACACTGCGCCTTGTCCTTGACATCCGGGCTGGCCGCGAGAAGGATGTTGTTGTTGGAGGCGTTCGCTGTCTCGAAGTGTGCCCCGTAATCGTAGTATGTGCCGACAATATACCCCTTGATCCATACTCCGGGGTGCTCCGACTCGGTTGTAGACTGGGGATTGAACTCGATTACCTTGCTGACATCGTAAGGATCATCCTCCGTGCCGGTGCCACCGACGATGATCTCAACCCCTTCGAGGTCGAATTCCTTGGCCGAACCGGTATTGCCGGTGATGCCGAATGTGCCCATGTATTTGTCAAGGGTACCGAACACCATCAGTTTCTTGCCGAGGTTTTCGGGATTGTTGGCGAGAGCGACATATGCGCGCATCACGGAGTTCTGCGGCAGTGACATCACGAGGCATTCCGAGAGATCGCGTGTCTGGGGTGTCGCGCCGATCACAACAGAAGTGGGCAGGGTCGCATCGGCTCCCCATTCGATCTGTGACGAAGAGGTGATGTTCTCCACCTCCGGAGCGATAGTCCCGACGATGTAACCCTCAACCCATCCCGTCGGACGGCTTCCGGCGGTCTCTGCCTTGACTGCCTCGGCGATCGAGTAGGGACGTTCTTTGCTTCCGAGCGGGAATGTCGGGTTGCCGAAGTTCATCATCCCCTCCTTGTCGATCAGGGTCAGCTGCCATGAGCTTGAGGGATCGGATGTCGAAAGATAGTATCCGAGGATTCCGACGACATCACCGTTATCCTCCGGGAGTTTGGTATTCCAGAAATTCGAGTAACCGGAGGTGCGGATGGTCAGTTGTGTGCCTTCAGCATCCTGGATCGCCTGGTTTACATTCTCATGGTAGATACCAAGGACATCAAGTCCATCCTGGGGAATAAACTTGACATTGTTGATGCGGACAAGCTGTCCCTGCATCTTCTGCAGATAAGACGCGTTGGTGGCGTTGGTGGTCAGCTCCGATATGGAGGATATCAGCAGTGTGTCGATCTTTTCCGGCTGGGGCAGCCCGTTAAGCTCGATATGCCCTTCAAGTATTCCGGGCTGCATGAAAGTAGGCTGATAGGTGTTGTCGCGGTCGCTCCACTGGGGATATCCGAGCTGTTCGAGACCGGAGTAACGTCCGATATAGAGACCTGTCAGGTCAATGACCACCTCTTGTCCGGCGCGGTAGCCCAGATATAGGTTGTATGAGTTTATCGACAGCGGTAAAGCTGCGGTCTCGTCCTGGATGTAGAGTGACTTGAATATGTTGCCGGCGTAATCGCTGGAGATCACGCGGCCTTTGACAATATAGTGATCCCCGTTGTCTTTGGTCCCGATCTGGCCGCAATAGGGTGTGACATCCTGCCAGAACTTCTCCTTGACCTCAAGGATTGTCGAGTTGGGCTTGAGTGTGGCCACCGGGATCTCATCCACCAACGCGGGAGCGTCGATGTCATCCTGGCAGGCTGTGAAACCCGCCAGGGCCGACACGGCCATAAGTCCCAGTGAAAGATTCTTTATAATGGATTTCATATGGAAAATTCTTTATAAGTAACTGTTCAAAATTATTTTAAGTAACAGTTGGAGGTTTATTTGAATCCGTTGACCTTGAGGTTCTTAACCTCCCATGTGCCGGCCTTTCGGTCGGAGGTGTAATGGAAGGCCACCTGGATCTTCTTTCCGGCGTATTTCGACAGATCGATCTGACCCGTGGAGAGGAAGCTCCAGGAGAGCGACGAGGGATAGGTCGGGATCTCCATTACTTCCCACTGGCCTCCGGCCTCGCGGACAACGAATGTCGATTCGGTTTTCGCGGCCTCGATGTCAGAGTAGAAGTTGAGAGCCTGGTCGAAAGAGGCCTTGACATCGGTGTAGCCCGTCAGGTCGATTTCAGGGGAGATCAGGTAGGATGAGGCAGCGTGGTCCGATCCTCCGGCATAGGCCGAAGCCTTCATGCAGGCATAACGCGAGTCGGCGCTCCATACATACTGCAGCCCGTCTGGCAGATTGTCGTTCTCGATAGTGAACTCACCTTGGCCGGCGGCGAAGCTCTCCTCGAAGATATGCTCGACAGGAGCTGTGCTGCCGGAGAATCCCTGCAGGCCGTCGAGGTTGATAAGCAGCACCTGCCATTCGCGGTTGTAATATGAGAGTATCCCGACAATGTTACCTTTCCCGGAAGGAAGGGTGTTGGCCCAGATCGAAGAGTACCCCGAATTGTAGAGCTGGATCCGGTTGCCGTTCTCATCGAAAGCATACCGGCTCGTGTTCGATCCCTGTATTGCCAAAGGTTCGCCGGGATTCTCGAATTCCATGTTTTCGAATTTCACCAGACGGCTCTGCATGGCCAGGAATTCAGTGTTGTCCTTACGGGCTGCGTCTACCTCGGGAACGGTCACCACCTGAGGCTCGACTACTGCGGGAAAACCGTGGACAAAGGCATGCTCGGCAAATATCTCCTCGGCGATACGTCCGGGTTGATCTTTGCCGGGTTGTGGCTCTCCGCCAAGCTGCATACAGTTGCCGTAGCCGCCGATATACAGTCCGGTACAGTCGATGGTCAGAGTCTGGCCGATCTTGTAGTCCTGGTAGAGTTTTGTCTGGTCCACGGCGATGGTGAGTCCGGCGGTCTCATCCTCGATCATGATGTTCTTGTAGATGTTCCCGGCCTGATCGGAAGATGTGATAGTGCCTGAAATGACATAGTGGCTGCCATCGGGCTTCTCTCCGATGACCTTGTTGTAGCTGTAGGTGTCCGGATCGTTGAATGCCTCCTTCAGCTCAAGGATGGTGGTGGTATTGGCAGGTATGTCCTGGTCGGCTCCCGGTACCGGGAGCGGCGGCATCGCCTTGTCGTCGTCGCAAGAGGTGAACCCCGCAGCGGCCACAATAAGTGAAGCTATATAGAGAATTGATTTTTTCATTTCTTTGGAAATTCGTTTTGCGGGTTATACCTTAGAAGCGGACACCTACGTTGAAGTAAACCTTGATCCCCTGGGCATACTGGAGCTTGGTGGGGAAAGCGTTGACGTTGTAACGTTTGGTGTCTACACGGCTCTGCTGGAATGCGTTGATCACCAGATCCTTGTTGTTGAGGATGTTGGAGACCGAGAGATTGAAGTTGAGCGAGAGGTCGCGGTTGACATACAACACCTTGCCGACGGAGGCGTTGAGCACCCACTGGTTGTCGAGCTTGGGCTGGTCGGCGTAAGCGGCCATCAGGGCCTCAACCTCATCTGCGGAGTTGGCGACGGTCCATAGGCCGGGCATCTCCTCATGGTAGGGATAGGCGAGCTTCACATAGTAGTCTGCCAGATACGAGGCATTGACATTTACGAAGAACATCTTCGGGGCCTGCCAGTCAAGGGCGATGTTAAATGCCAGCTGGGGGGTGGATGTGCAGGTGTAGTTCTTCAGGTATACCTGTTTCTCCTGGTCAGGATAAAGGCCGTTCTCGACCGAGCGCAAGCCCATCGGGTTGTTCTTGTACTGGAACTTGGCGTATGTGCCGGCGAAAGAGGCTGTCAGCGAGGGGAGTATCTTGTAGGCCATACCCAGTTCGATACCCTTGTACTGACGCTTCACTCCGTTGAGGGCGAAGTTGCAGAAGGTGTTGAGCGATTCATCGTAGAATCCCATGCGCTCCACAGCGTCATCCATGTTGATGAAGTATGCGCCGATGGAACCACGGAAGCGGCGGTAATTCCAGGTGTACTGGCCGTCGACCGTGAGTGTCTTCTGTGACTTGGGATCAGAGATGGTGGTGTCTTTGATGCGGGGCGAGATATAGACATCGGAGATCAGCGGGGCATAGGTGCCATACTGGGCCTGGACGGTGAACTGGTTTCGGCCGTCAAGCTTGTATGTTATTCCGGCTTTAACCGAGAAGTCCTCGAAATCGAGGCTCTTCGACTTTCCGAGGGAATTGAGCGGGGCGCGCCCGTTGCGCATGTGGCCGAAACGGTAGAACTCCTCCCATGAGAATGATGCGCCGTAGTTGATGTCCCAGTGGGCGTAGTTGTGCTGGTTCTGCACCCATGCCTGGAGCTTCATCGCGTGGATGTTGTAGTCATATCCGAAGCGGTCTCCCTTGACTACCTTTCGGTTGGGATTGTCGAGGTCGTTCTGGAGGATATTGGGGTTGGCTGTCGGGTCATAGATGTCACGGTCGGAGAAAGGATCGACATCGACCCAGAACTCGCCTCCGAGAAGATCGCGGACAGTCATGAAGTCAGCTGTGCGGGTGTAATTGAAGTTCACGCCACCCTGGAATGTGATGTGGTCGGTGAAGCGGTGGTTGAGAGATGTTCCGACGATGAAGTTGAACTGGTTGGAGTGCTCCATCTGCTGGATGTAGCTCGAACCTTTCTGCTGGTCGGCGGGAAGCGATTGGTTCTGGATGTTGTTGAGGTGGTTGGCCAGATACATTGCGTCCCAGTCGATCTGCTGGATTCCACCGATGTTGTTGCGCCAGAGATCGGAATAATAGTTGTAAAGCCCCCAGTCGGGAGTATCCTGCCCGTAGATGAAATATGAAGGCAGGTTCTTGTAGTAGTCAGGTTTGGGGTCATTGCCCTTGTAGTAGTTCAGACGGGTGCGGGCGAAGTTGACCCAGCGGAAAGCCACGGAGGTGTTGAGAGTAGTCTTCTCTCCCTTGTGGAGCCAGGTCAGCATCATGGTCGGGTCGAACTTCTCGCGGATGTTGTCGGAGCGTTTCTTGCCTGACTGCCAACCCCATGTCGGGTTGTAGAGATTGTCGCCGACAAGGTCGTAGACCTCCTGTACGGTGGCCTTGCCGTTGGCATACTGCATCGGGGCTCCCCACGCAGTGAATGTCAGGGAGTTTTTGTTGTCGAACACCTTCTCCAGCGAGAGGAACAGGCCGCCGGCATTGTAGAATGTGCCGGGCACGATCCCCTCTTTCGAGTAACGCCCTATCGCGGAGAGAGTCAGCGCGAAGCCGTTGTCGGAAAGGCCGGTGGAATAGGTGGCCATCGCGCGGTAGTTGTAGTTTGAGTTGGTGTAGCTCAGGGAGCCGTTGAAGCCCGGAGCGTAAGTGTCGGTGATCGTGTTGAAATTCTGCGATCCGGTGATGCCGCCGAATCCGTAGGCAGACGGGGCAAGGCCGACGGTGGATGTGTTGTTGCGGAATGCGCGGGAGGTCATGCCGCCTAACTGCGAGAATGAGAATCCTCCTCGGATCAGGTCATTCATCGGCAGGGAGTTGATGTATGTCTCCTGATAGCGGGAGCCTACACCTCGGTAGTTGCTGTAGAGGGGGGAGTAGCCGTAGCGGGTGAACTTGTAATAGATGTTGTCGCTGGCTCCGGTCAGGGCTGTGACCGCCTGTCCGTTCCCCTCCTCGTCTTCGAGCATCGACTCGTCGAAGAGCATCTCCTCGTTGTTGTCGTCATTGAAGATCACGAACTCATTGTCGTCATCAGAGACAAGCACGACATTGCCGGCGTTGACATTCTGGTCATTGTAGAGCCGCAACTGGGCAGCGCCGCCGGCATAGCCGGGAGCGGATACGGTCAGCACCGCCTCACCGGGACGGGCGGTGGAGATACGGAAATCTCCGGCCGGGCCTGTTGTGACGGTTATACCCTGTTCCTGAATTGAAATGGTCGCGCCGGGGACGGGCGAGCCGGTGCTTGCGTCGACCACCGTTCCCGAAACTGCCGCGGTCTGGGCCACGGAGGGGAAGGCTGCCGCAAGCAGCATCAATATAAACAGCTTAAATTTCATAAAAGATATGGTTTGTTATTGTTTAGTTTTCACGGTTGTGTGAAGATATGCTATCCAAAAGGATTGAGCGTGTAAAGATACGCGAAAAAACGCAACAAACCAAATCCGCAAATGAAATTCATGAAAAATTGCCGGGAGGGGTGCCGCGATGTGTGTGCAACGTCCAAGAGGCGGCAATTGTTCGGCTCCTTATGACTATTTTTGAGGTTTATGATTGGCAGGGGATGTCTGTCAGCGACGCAACACAGGCCATTGGTATCCGCGCAGCCGGGCTACAAGCTCCGCCTCGCGGCCGCCAAGATAGCTGTCGAGCAGCGAGTGGAAACGGGGGGAATGGTTCATCTCCGACAGATGGGCCAGCTCGTGGAAGACGATATAGTCGCGCAGCTCCTGGGGCAGGAAGACAAGCACATAGCTCAGGGAGATCAGCCCGCGGCAGGAGCATGTCCCCAAAGTGCGGAACCCGGTCGATATTGTCCACCCTGCCGGGTTGCGGCCTATCCTCGCCGCCAGCTGACGGGCGCGGGGCAGCAGGATCTGCGGAGCTGTCTTCCGGGCCATCCGGCAGAGGAGGGTGCTGATCATGCGGGTTGTCGTTCCCGACTCGATGTCGAGGTCGGCACCGATTTCGAGCGAGCATACAGGGAGAGCGGCTTTCGCCAATATCCGCGAGGGGGCGACGCTCTGGCGGGCTATCACGAAGTCGACTCCGGGAAAGCTTAGCCTGGAAGGGGATGAGTAGCGCAATGTCGGGCGGCATGCGAGCAGCCTGGGGGCGAAATCGTCGAGAAGCCTGTTTATGTCGGGCAGTCCCAGTTCGCGCGGCACATTCAGGTTCACGAGGCCGTTGCGCCATCTGGCGGTGGCGCGTCGGCTGTTGGGTCGCGCGCTCACGACTACGCGTCCGAGTTGCCGGTGGTTTATTTCTCCGATGACAGGCATTTCTTCAATTATGAATTACGAATTCATAATTATGAATTGATTCAGTTTCAGAGGCCGAGTTTGGTCCGTAGGGTGTCTGTGAATGTGTGGCCCGGAAGAGTGACGACATTGAGAGTGAACGGGGCCTTGTGAAAAACCAGCCGTGAGCCGCAAGGTAATGAGAGGGTTTTCCCGTCGAGAGTCAGGCGGAAGGACTGCGCGCGAAGTGTGACGGTGGCGGCCAGCAATGAGGAGTCGTTGATCACCAGAGGCCTGACCGACAGGGAGTGGGCCGCGATCGGGGATATGACCCATCCGGCCACGGAGGGATCCAGTATCGGGCCTCCGACCGAGAGGTTGTATGCGGTCGACCCGGTAGGGGTCGCTATGATAAGTCCGTCACCCTTGTAAGTCAGGGAGTGGTGGCCGTTTATCTCCGTGTCTACCGTGATCATGGATGCGTTCTCCCCACGGGTGACAGCGGCTTCGTTCAAGGCGTAGAATTTCCCGGCGGGAGTCTCCACCTCCAGTAGCGCGCGGCTGTCGGTCTGGAAGTCTCCGTCAAGTAGATGGCGGTCTATCTCGTCGGGACGGTCAAACGAGAAGGCGGCCAGGAAGCCGAGGTGGCCGGTGTTTATGCCTGCCACCGGGATAGCGGAGTCGCCCACCCACGCCGCGGTCTTGAGGAACGCGCCGTCCCCTCCTATTGCGATGGCCATGTCTGCCAAAGGCTGTTCGGAAAGACGGATATGGTGGATTCCTATGGCAAACCTCGAGCCGAGCTTCCCGACAAGGTAGTCAAGAAACCTGTCGGACATCACGATCCTGTGGTCACGTCGCATCAGCTCCGTGACAAGCCTCTCGATGTCGGCCAGATGATTCTCCTGATGCCTGTTACCATTGATGGCTATTGTCATGACGGTCACATTTCAAGATAGTGGATAAGCTCGTTGGCCCTTTCCTGGGCGCGTCGTCTCATGGCTGAGTCAGGGGCGGAGCCGACGAAGAAGGGGTCATAGCCATAACGCCGCAGGGAGCGCGCCACGCCGGACGCGTCGCGGACATTCACCCTCAGGGCGATCACGGGAAAGCCGGTGTCGTCGCGCATCCCGGTCACAGACAGTCCGAGCAGCTGCGCGTCGCAGTCTTCAACCGCCCGTGCGATCGACGAGGCCGAATAGTCGGCGGGAGGGCATGACAGCAACAGCTCGCTCGCCTCCTGGGGAAGCGGCGGGGTGAGGGCTTCGGCCCTCTCGTGCTGTGACAGGCCCCCGGCGATATATTTCTGCAATCTGTCGTTGTCCATCTTTCCCCGATATGTTTTAAGTTGCTGGAAATTAAGCTCCTTTTCAAAACGGTCTCCTTATGAATGTCGTCAGTCGCGTCCGAAAAACGTCGGAATAATTTTGAAAAGTTACTTATTATTTTTAATTTTGTGGCTTGATAGCCCCAGAACTATTTCCGGGAGCAAAGTTAGGAAAAAATCCTTAATTCCTGACTTATTTATATTATAATAACATTCTTTCAGCGATAATGGTTACGAACCTGAGCGTCAATATAAACAAGATCGCCACCCTGCGCAATGCCCGTGGGGAGAACATCCCCGATGTGGAGAAAGTGGCGGTCGACTGTGAGGCTTTCGGAGCGAACGGCATAACGGTGCATCCGCGTCCTGATGAGCGACATATCCGTAGAAATGATGTGATACGGCTGCGGCCACTGGTGAAGACCGAGTTCAACATAGAGGGATACCCTACGGAGGAATTCATGGACCTTGTCTTGAAGATCAAGCCTGAACAAGTGACACTTGTACCCGACGCGCCGGGCGCGCTGACCTCCTCGGCCGGATGGGACGTGGCGGCCAACGCCGAATTCCTTACCGGTATCGTCGACAGGCTGCGTGAGGCGGGGATCCGCTCATCGATTTTCGTCGACACTGATCCGGAGAACATCCGCCAGGCCGCCAAGGCCGGGGCAGACCGGGTGGAGCTTTACACCAAACCTTATGCCGATCTTTTCCCGACTGATCCGGAAAAGGCTGTCGCCCCTTATGTGGAGGCTTCACGCGCCGCCCACAAGGCCGGGCTGGGGGTCAACGCCGGCCATGACCTGAATCTCGAGAATCTCGCATGGTTTCATAAGCATGTGCCTTTCCTCAACGAGGTCTCGATAGGGCATGCCTTGATATGTGATGCCCTTTATCTGGGACTTTCGGAGACGATACGCCGCTACAAGGAAGCCCTCAAGTAAGTCAAACCCTCTAAAAATCCATTATACTTATGATACTTGCCGATGCCGCTCTGACCGGTGCCCCGCAGGCTGCCGCCGTGGCCGTTGATACTGCCTCGAATGTGGCCGAGCTTTCCCTGTGGGACTTATGCCTGCGCGGAGGACCGCTGATGATTCCCTTGGCGTTGCTCTCGCTGATCTGTGTCTATGTCTTTATCGAGAGGTTGATCGTGATCTCGAAGGCCAACCGTCTGGATGACTCTTTCATGAAACGCATCCGCGATTATATCCATGAAGGAGAGGTCGAGAGCGCATATAATCTCTGCCGCAAGACCGACACCCCCTACGGCCGTCTTATCGAAAAGGGTATCAGCCGTATAGGTCGCCCGGTAAATGACATAATGTCGGCGATCGAGAACACCGGCAACATCGAGGTCGCCAATCTCTCCAAGGGGCTTCCCTGGCTGGCCACGACCGCTTCCGGTGCTCCGATGCTCGGCTTCCTCGGGACTGTGATCGGTATGGTTGAGGCTTTCTACTCGATCGCTTCCCAAGGCAATTCGGCCAATATCTCGACATTCTCCGACGGTATATACACCGCTCTGGTGACAACAGTCGCGGGACTTGTGGTCGGAGTGGCCGCGCTGTTCGCCTACAATTACCTCGTGGCGCGCGTCAATGCCGTCATGAACCGCATGGAGGCCAAGACGATGGAGTTCATGGACCTTCTCAACGAGCCTGCCCGCTGACAAGACGGGTGAATAAACAACAGACGGGCGGATGAATGACATCCCCCCTGTCCAATCGCCTACAAGATGCTCAAACGTCAGAACAACCTAATGGCGGCGTTCTCGATGGCCTCGATGACCGATGTCATCTTCCTGCTGCTGATATTTTTCATGGTGACATCCACATTCGTCTTTCCTACCGGGTTGGAGGTGAACCTCCCCCAGGGGACGGACCAAAGTGCCATCAAGCCTGTCACACGGGTGTATATCGATGCCAACGATTCGATTTTCGCCTCCACCGCCGATGAGAACCCCCAGCCTGTAACTCTTTCCACCCTGCCGGTATTCCTGAAGATGGCCAACGAGCAAGACTCGACAGGCTTCGTGGCCCTTTATGCCGACGAGGCGGTCAGATATGGACGCATCGTGGAGGTGCTTTCCATCGGCGCGGAGCATAACCTGAAGATGGTGCTTGCCACGCAACCTGTCAGCAACCCCCGGCGAGATGTCGAGAGGGTTTCCTCCGATGTCCCGGCTGATGCCGCATCCCAACCACTTGCTGCTGTAGATGATGAGCGATAACAGGAACATAAGCCATCATGGCGACCGTTCTTCCAAAGCCTGGGCCATAGGAGGGACGCTCCTGTTCCATGCCCTGTTGCTGCTGTGCCTGCTGTTCTGCTTCCTGAAATATCCCCCCGATGGTGTCAATGTGTGGCCTCCCGAACCTGAAAAGGAGATAGTCTTCCATGAGGTGGAGGACCTTTACGCCTCCGGGGAATTTGTCAGGGTCGGTGACACATATGAGGAAACTGTCAATGATGCTCCCGCTTCTTCTTCGGTCGATCAGCCCGAACCGACTCAGGATGCTCCTGACATGCGCGATGCGGGTCACAAGGCCGATCCGTCAAAGGTGGTCAGCTCCGATCGTCCTTCCCCGATGAAGGTCGACAAGAAACCGAAAGGGCCGACGAAGGAGGAACTGGAAGCGGAGAAGGCCCGTCAGGAGGCCCAACGCCGTCAACAGGCAAAGAAGACAGCCGAGGACGCGACCAAAAAGGCATTCGGCGGAAAAGGAAAGGGACAGAGCGGACAGCCCGACGGCAACTCCTCGTCGGGAGCTGTCTCCGGTACTCCCGGCAATGGTGTCAAGGGGCGGACCCTGGAACATTGGGACAAGGTTTCCTCCACGAAGATCGGGGAGATAGCCATCCGCGTCAGGGTCGACTCCCAAGGGAAAGTCGTCTCGGCAAGCTACGATCCCTCCCGCTCAAACGGGGCGGTTGCCGCAGACACCCGTATGCGTGAGCGTTGCCGTCAGAAATCCCTTGACTGCCGCTTCTCCGTGAAGGAGGGCGCGCCGACCGCGTCGGGGACAATCGTCTGGCATTTCAAGTAAGATCAATATCAATAAACCAATAGGCGCTGTGTCAAAATTCAATATTTTGACACAGCGCCTTATTTTTTGTCCGGATGGCGAGGGTGTTGTCAGAATGGTTCAGATGGTAGGAGCCTGGGGGTGAGGGTGAAGGGAGT
>JAETNS010000034.1 GCA_021772015.1 Prevotellaceae bacterium
ACATTTTTTAATAAAGCACGGCGAGTGAACCATTCAATCGGGTTGTCGGTTTGTAGATTGCGGGATAATGAAGTCCCGCCGTTTACATCACAATATGAAAATTAAACCCCGTACAATCAAGCACGAGAAATTCAAGGAAATGGTCAAGGAGTGGCTTGACACCCACCGCGAGGAATACTGCGCTTTCGCCGAGGAAGTAAGCAGGCGCGACCGTTCCGGTTTTATACAGATATTTGAATATGCTCAGTTAGCAGCTCCGGGATATGCCAACGTTGTCATGGCTAAAATGTCGGAGAAGAATCCCAAGGATCTGGATTCAATAGAGAAATTTTTGAGAGATGCCGACATAGCCTCTACTCTTGTCGATGGGTCCCAGTCGCAGAATCCTGATTCCATTGTTCCTGCGATGCTTGCATGGATGTATTTCGGCAACAGCTGGGAAACTGTCGTTTCATACAACGAGGAAATGATACAGGACAAGGATACCGGTCTGTCTGACCGTATAAAAGCACGCTTTATGATCCTTGTGACAATCCAAATGAGCATAGTCAACGGACACCGCACAAGAGAAGATTGGCGACAGTTCCGAAAAATTCAGAAATCTATGGGAAGCATTGTGCCTGTTACCGATTCGGCAATCGATGAATTTGATGAGGAGGAACCAGCAGCCACAGTGGACAGTACAGAGGCTGAAATGACCGATGAAAAGAAAGAGCCGAAGAAACGTGGCAGGAAAAAAATCCGCGAAACCCTTGACAACCTCATTCCCGACAACACAGACCGTATAAAGGGCAAAATATCGGAGTTCCTGAAACTCCGGTCGAGCGGCAATGACCTCGCCATGCTGTATATCTATCTTCACGAGGATTCGCACATACGCAGTTGCGACATCTCCACATTCCACGATGCCCTGTCGGAACATTATCCTGAATACAAGTTTGTCGGTCTGCGCGGAGTGCAGAAAGCCCACCAGCAGCTCACCACTCCGATGATGGGAGGCAAGCGCATGATTGATATGGGGCAGGATAAAAAGAATCTCGACAATATCAGAAACCATTTTGAGGCGGCATAACGCCGGAAATTCACCATATTGAAGCCATCTGACCTTTGCGGTCGGGTGGCTTTTTTCATTTTCGGCAGTTGTGATTCGCGGCTATTCAGTTCGTTTAATTCGTTTAATTACGCCAACGAAATTAAACGAATTTATATTGCTGATATGAAGCGTTTTAGCTATTGCAAAGCGAGCAGTTGTCCTTTATCTTTGCATCGCTGTTCCGACCGGGACAGTGGCTGAACGGTTCATAAAGTCGCCGGAGTCGTTTGGTCGTTTAACAATCGGCGGCATTGTATTTGCCTATGACAAATCTTTTAGAGTTAATCAACAGCGGTGTGACCGATGTCACGGTCAATGTTAAACTTGCTGACCTCGTTGAACTGATAAAGCAGACAATCGAGGCAGCCAAAGCCGAGCTTCTTCCCGCTATGGTCAGCGCGGCACAGGAGGTTCTGCTCACCAAGAAGGAGGTGATGGAGAAATTCGGCGTGTGCCACACCACCCTCTGGAACTGGAACAAGAACAAGATTCTAATCCCGGTGAAGGTCGGTAAGAAGGTGTGCTATCGTCAGAGCGATGTCGAACGTCTGATACTTGAAAGGGATAGAAAATGATGGACGCGAAAGAATTGAACAAACTCTGGCAGTCGTATCAGCTCAGAGTGACCGATGAGATAGCCAAAAGTCCTGAGGTTCTCTTTTGCAACGGATCGGTTATCGGCACACTTGGCAACTTCTCGGCATCCACCGGAAAGGCGAAAAGCAAAAAGACGTTCAATGTGAGTGCGATTCTTGCGGCTGCACTTACCAATGGAGAGGTTTTGCGCTATATCGCCGAGTTTCCCGATGACAAGCGTACAATCCTGTATTTCGATACCGAGCAGAGTCCACACCA
>JAETNS010000011.1 GCA_021772015.1 Prevotellaceae bacterium
AAATCAAGGCGGCCATAGCACGGGGGTTCCACCTCTTCCCATCCCGAACAGAGAAGTTAAACCCCGCCGCGCCGATGGTACTGCGAAAGTGGGAGAGTAGGTAACCGCCCCCTTTAGGTCCCTGGGAGGGACACCCCGGTCCCCGGCATCCATTCGGATGCCGGGGACCGCCATTTTCCACCTCCCCGTCTCCCTCCACCCTTCCTTTCCTCCCTTCCTTCCTCCTGCCGGCGTTTCCCCCTTCCCTCCCTCTCATCCAAATCTTTTCTTCCCTCCTTCATCCCTTCCCTCTCTCTTCCCCTCTCCTCCGCTGCCGCTGACCCGGGACCACGCGCGTTTCCGTCGTGCAGCCCTGTGCCCGAGCGGAGCGAGGGGGAAAGGGGGGTGTCACCCCTCGCTCCGCTCGGGCACAGGACTGGACGACGGCGCGGCATATAAGAAGACCCCTGCCACTGTTAACATGGCAGGGGTCTTCTTAATTTGTTATGTTTCTCTGTGTTTCTTTATGACCGGGCATCGCGGTGTGGGAGATCAATCCTCTTCGAGGGTGAAATCCTCGTTGAAGTCGTCGTCGAGTTCCACGTCATCGAGGTCCTCAGAATCGTCGGCGTATTTTTCCTCCTCTTTTTCGGTTGCCGTTTTGTCTTTGGGTTTTATTTTTGTTTTTTTGCCTCCGGTGATGTGAGCTGAGTCTTTGAGGGCTTCCATGATCTTTGCCTCGATTTCCTCCGCAAGCTCCGGATTGTCATCGATGACTGCCTTTGCGGAGTCTCTTCCTTGGGCGAGTTTCGAGCCATTATAGCTGAACCACGAGCCGCTTTTGTTGATGATGTCGTATTCGACACCGAGGTCGATGATCTCGCTTGCGCGCGAAATTCCCTGACCGAACATAATGTCGAATTCGCAGCGTTTGAATGGAGGAGCAACTTTGTTTTTAACGATTTTCACACGGGCATGCTTGCCAAGGACGTTATCGCCGTCTTTGATTGATGTTCCGGGGCGGATATCGACTCGGACTGATGCGTAGAATTTCAATGCGTTTCCGCCTGTTGTTGTCTCTGACGGGCCAAATGCCATGCCGCCGATTTTCTCGCGTAGCTGGTTGATGAAAACGCATACCGTGTTGGTGCGGGCGATTGTGCCTGTAAGCTTTCTCATGGCTTGTGACATCAATCGTGCCTGTAATCCCACGTTACGGTCACCCATATCTCCCTCGATCTCGCTCTTGGGAGTCAGGGCAGCGACGGAGTCCACGACAAGTATGTCGATTGCAGAGGAGCGTATCAGCTGTTCTGCGATCTCAAGAGCCTGTTCGCCATTGTCTGGCTGTGATATTAGCAGGTTGCTTGTGTCAACACCCAGTTTCTCTGCATAGAATCTGTCGAACGCGTGTTCTGCGTCAATCATCGCTGCGATTCCGCCGGCTTTCTGTGCTTCAGCTATGGCATGTAGCGCAAGGGTGGTTTTTCCGGATGATTCAGGACCGAATATCTCAATGATACGGCCACGGGGATATCCTCCGACCCCCAAGGCATAATTCAGGCCGATAGAACCGGATGGGATCACTTCTACTTTCTCCACGGCTTCATCGCCTAACTTCATTATAGCGCCTTTTCCGTAGTCTTTCTCTATATGATTCAAGGCTGCAGTCAGGGCATTGAGTTTAGCCTCTTTGGGGTCTATATCCTTTCCTCCCTTTTTGATGGGGGTCTTCTTTGGTTTGGGATTTTTCTCCATGATATATGTTTTTTGTTTGTTTCGGTTGAGTTGGGGGAGTATCACTGCATTCCCCAGTTCTGTTTCTTATGCAAAGTTACAGATTTGCCGGGCAAAATAATTGCCCGACTATGTTAAATCGGCAATATGGATCCATAAAAGTCGCCATGTATCTTACCGTTACAAAGGTAACAAATTTTTTTTGAAAAAAATTTGATCATAATCTGAACCATTTCAGCCTGCCGGCGTTTTAATAGTACATAGCAAAATTACTTTTTCCATTGCAAGAAATGTGATAATGATTGGTTTATTATTTAACGAGGAGTTGCCGTGATGGCAAGCCTCGTTTTTTTATGTCCAAACATCATCGGTAGGGGACGGTCATATTGTTGTCTTATCAATATTTGCCTTTCTCGATCTGGGACTTCAAAAACTCCATTCTCCCTTGCAGCCATTGTTTAAGGGCGGCGACGTTGGCCTTGTTGTCGTACGAGGGGATGTAATGACACCAATTCTGGATATTTCCCTCCTCATTCCACCTCACTCCGTTGAGTTTTGCCGACGGTTCGATCAGATCGGCGTACTGGTCAATAAAAGTCATCATCTCCGGATATATTGTCTCCTCAAAATATTTGAATCGCTCCGCATAGGCTTCTCTGAAACCGTGTGTCTCCCTAAGATACCAGAACAGATTGTTGACCCATAACTCTCCAATCGGCGAGTTTTGTGTGTAGGAATCCCCGTCCGGTTTCAGCATATTGTAGCACACATCGAAATCCCAGGGTGGACCTATCTTGTAAAGGTTGTCAGCTCCTGCCGCCTCCTTATAGATATAGACACTTTTGGGCCATCCGATCTCGTTGTTCGCGGCAACATTGTTGATAAGGAAGTAGTCGACGAATGAATTTATGTCGAACGCCTCGAATCCTTTCCCCGACGCTACTTTGCGCTCGGCCTCAATGAAATCGTCGCGCCATAAGGCGAAACGTTCTTCGGAAGTCATCCCTGATGGATCCTCTTCATGCAACTCTGTGAAGTCCGGATCCTTTACCATCACCGGGAGATCGTAAATGGGACTGCGGAAGCGGTACTCTTCATCGAATTCAGTGCTAAGCTCGAAAAGTATGCCCTTTTCTTCATCTATGTCGACACTGCCGCCGTTTATTCCTATTTTTTCCGTAAGCAGATATGATCCCTGATAGTGGCCGTTCAGATACAGGTCACAGGGAACGGTAGAGTTGGCGTACGGCATCTCCAGGCGGCGCGCCAACCAGAGAGTGAGGGCATTTTTGCTCAATGTATGGTCAATGAAATTGGCGAGCAGCACATAGCTTTTGGCTTTCTTGAATCCACAGATGGAAGTCTTCTTCGGGAATTTCAGCCTGAACGGTTTCTTTGGCATTGTCCAAGTAGAGTTACCACGGCCTTTCACCGCCAATTTCAGCTCCGGGGCATCATCGCAGTAACCATTGCCGTAGATATCCAGGCTCGCGTCAAGATACAGCTCTTTGTCCCATAATTGCGACGCTTCCGGATAATCGGTGAGATTGATGTGGAGCGACGGGATATAGGTTGTCCTTACCGCGCATGAGTCAATGACGGCGAGGGGGACAGTCCGGGATTCCCCATCTTGATCATTGCTGACGGTCATGGCCTGATCCACGGAGGATAGCTCATGGTTGATGTATGTGTCCTCCTTAAGATCGATGGCATTGAACCCGCCATCGTTGCGGTATATGAATAATTTAGGGTCAGAGGCTTCGGTATGTAATATGCCGAGGATGGCTGTGAGGGTTAAAAAGAGTAGCTTGGAGGTCATTTCACTACAAATTTGAATGGTTTGAACTTATTGCCTGCGCTTAATATGTAAGACGCAGGAGGAAGTTCGGAAATGTCGACATATGCTTGTCCGTCAATTTCCATTGTTCTGACAGTCATGCCGTTCATGTCTGTTATCGTCCCGTGGCCTGTCATATCAGGCATGGAGATGACCAGCCGACCATCTATGATTCTCACTGAAACAGATCGGGAGACGGGTGTACTGACAGAAGATTGTGGCAACAGGTATTCGAAACTTCTTACGTAAGGAATCTCGATCATATGATCATGGTCTGAAGAATGGATGTGGAGTTTATTGTCTGCCACTTCTATCTTAAGGCCGTCTTCAAGCTGTATCAGTCTGGTTGTCTCGTCGAGAAATTTTATCCGGAGACTGCAAGTTGACTCCTCGGCATGAGAGGAGAGAGGTAACGCAATCGCCGACGCGGTAATGAGGGAGTAGATGTAGGTTGTCATTCCCATTGTGCTGGAAGAGGATGGTATTGGTTTGCGATAAGATAATAATAGTATGATATAAAAAACGTGAGGGCATCCATGTATAATCAAAACGGATGCCCTCACGGGATATTGGGATGTATCGGCCTTTTTTCAGGCAAATACCATATGAGGCGTTGTTGTTACTTCACTGCGGGATTTGCCACGCGACGCTTGTTGGTAAGATAAGCGACGGGGGTAGCGATGAAGATGGTCGCAAGGGTTCCGACTATCACGCCGAAGAGCATGGCGAAGATGAAGGAACGGATCGAGTCGCCGCCGAGGATGAAGATGCAGAGGAGCACCAGGAAGGTGGAGGCGGAGGTCATCACCGTACGGCCGAGAGTCGAGTTGAGCGACTTGTTGATGAGCGTTCCGAAATCCTGCTTGGGATAGAGGCCGATGTTCTCACGCATACGGTCGAACACAACCACGGTATCGTTGATCTGATAACCGATCATTGTCAGGATGGCAGCGATGAAGCTCTGGTCGATTTCCATCGCGAAGGGGAAGACACCCCAGAAGATGGAGTAGAAACCGATGATGGCGAAAGCTGTGAAAGCTACGGCTGCAAGGGCTCCCAGAGAGAATGCGATGTTGCGGAAGCGGAGCAGAATGTAGAGGAACATCGCGATCAGCGACAGTATCACGGCAACATATGCCTTGTTACGCATGTCGTTTGCGACGGTCGGGCCGACTGTCTGGGAAGAGAGAATACCCTGGGTCTCGTCGGTTGTCGAGAAGTCCTCGAGAGTCATTCCGTCGGGCAGAAGACCTTCAGCCTTGAATGTGTCATAGAGTTTCTTTGTGATCTCCTCTTCGATGGCTGAAGCGTCCTCGTCAGACTGGATCTTGTAGTTGGTCGAGACGCGTACCTGGTTGGAGTTCTCGATGGTGATCACAGAGACAGCTGCGGTCTCGCCGTCGGCATTGAAGACAGGCGTGAGGGTCTGCTGGAGTTTGTCGGTCTGAACCGGTTTCTCAAACTTGACTACATAGTTTCGTCCGCCGGAGAAGTCGATACCTTGGTTGAGTCCCTTGGTGAAGAGCGAGATGACAACGGCGAGGGCGAAGATACCTACTACCAGTGTGGCTGCCTTGCGACCCCCGAGGAAGTTGATGTTGGTGTCACGGAACATATTGCGCGACAGCGGGGTGTCAAAGGTAAGCTTGCTGAAAGCTTTGGTCTTGCCGCAGAGGATGAAGATTATCCTGGTAAGATATACGGCTGTGAAGAAAGAGCAGATGATACCGATGATCAGGGTGGTGGCGAAGCCCTTGATGGGACCTGTTCCGAAGAAGAGAAGGATCACACCCGTGATGATCGAGGTGAGGTTGGAGTCGAAGATGGCCGAGAAGGCGTTTGAGTAACCGTCAGCGATGGCGGTACGTACATTCTTGCCGGCGCGGAGTTCCTCTTTGGCGCGCTCGAAGATAAGCACGTTCGCGTCAACGGCCATACCCAGGGCGAGCACGATACCGGCGATACCAGACAGGGTCAGCACGGCCTGGAAAGAGGCGAGGATGCCGAATGTGAAGAAGAGGTTGCAGATAAGTCCGAAGTTGGCGATAAGTCCGGGGATGAGTCCATAGATGACACACATGAAAATCATCAGCAGGACGATAGCAAGGACAAACGACCAGATTCCGCTCTCGATGGCCTGCTGGCCGAGCGACGGGCCGATGACCATGTCGGAGATGATGTCGACTTTGGCGGTCATCTTCCCTGACTTGAGGACGTTGGCGAGGTCTTGCGCCTCTTCGACTGTGAAGTCTCCGGTGATCTGCGAGCGGCCGCCTTCGATGGCTGTACGGATGTTGGGATAAGAGTAAACCTGCTCGTCAAGGACGATGGCGATCGGATGGCCGATGTTGGCCTGGGTCAGACGACCCCATTCGCGGGCTCCTTCGGAATTCATTGTCATCGATACGACGTTGCCCTGGAGCTGGTCGTAGTCGCTGGAGGCGTTGATCACGCATGATCCGTCGAGGGCTGCTTTGCCGTTGTTGGTCTTAAGGGCGATGAGCTGATAGGTGTCAAGCTCGCGTTGCTTCCCGGTGACAGTGTCCTGATACTGCACGGGCTGGGGCTTCACGCTCCAGCGGAGTTTCAGGTTGGAGGGGAGGAACTGCTGGGCCAGGGGTGATTTCAGGATGGAATCTACGGCTTCTTTCTGTTTGGCTGAGACAATGGCCAGCACGGGGGATTCTCCGCTGCCAAGCGACAGGAAGTTCTGGCGCAGAGAGGGCTCCCCTTGTGCGGCAAGGGCGTTGTCAAGCTGGGCGACCGCCCCTGCGATCTGTCCGGCTCCGTAGCATTCGTAGAACTCGAGGTTTGCCGAACGCTGGAGAAGCTCACGGACACGCTGATGCTCCTTCACGCCGGGAAGTTCCAGAAGGATCTGTCCGTCATTGTCCTGGAGGACCTGGATGTTCGGGGAAACGACTCCGTATGCGTCGATACGGTTGCGCAACACATTGGTGGCGGAGTTGTTGACGCGGTCCTTCACCTCCGATTTCAGAGCCTGGGCCACGGCGTTGTCGCTCTGGCCCGGTTTGATGATGGAGTTGAAGACAACCGAGAAATCGGCTCCGGAGTTGAGTTTGCGGTATTGCTGGACGAAGGTGCCGACATAATCGGTGGCATGGTTGCCTTTGATTATCGAGTCGGTAGCAGCCAATGCGCTGTCAAAAGCGGGGTCTGCGTCGGAATTCTTCATCGAGCGGAGCATGTCGGGCATTGAAACCTGGAGGATGACGTTCATACCTCCCTTGAGGTCAAGACCGAGACCTACGCCCCACTTCTGTACTTCGTTGTAGTTGTAGCCCAACCAGACGGGAGTTTTGCTGATCGAGTCGATGTAGGCCTTGTAAGCCTTGTTGTACTGCTCGGAATTTTTGCCTTGCTGACCGGCCTGGAGGAGTGCGTACTGCTCGGCCTTGGCTTCCTGCTTGCTGCTTACAAGAGAGAAAGAGAGGTAGAACAGGCACACGAGCACCAAGAAAATCGCGATAACACCGGCAATGATGCTTCCGAGGGTTCCTTTGCTTTGCATGTGTTAGATAAAAATTGTTATGAAGTTATTGTTAATTTTTGTCTAAATGATTGGTGTTTAGCTTGTTGGGCTAACGAGAAAAGGGGCGTGGATACCCCGTGGGGCATAAACGCCTAATTTTCAGCCTGCAAATATACGAATAATCGTTGGTTAAAACAAATGATTTCATCGTTTCGGCATAAAAAAGCTCGCGCATGGGTTGGAACAGGTCAAGAAATCGTCAGCCTGAAGTCCTCTATGAAATCGGCGGCGTGGGGGTTGGTCTCCACGATATGTCGCAGGAGGTCGCGGTCGCTCCATGCGGCCGGAGAGTCAGGATCGTCGTTGACCTCGACTGACAGTTCGATGAAGTCATTGGCGAGAGTCGCACGCAGGTAGGCGAGCAGGCTGGGAAGTTCCTGCAGCATCACGTCGACCTGTGGCTGGTTTGCCACAAGCATTTTCAATTCGGTAGAATCCTCCGAACTGCGCCGGGGATGTGACGCGCGCATGGTGTTGCACAGTACATGGGCTTTTTTGTGAAGTTCCATATATCTTTCCCATGCCTCGGCCAGCGATTTGTCGGTGAAGGGGTTGCGTTTCTGCCTTGCCGGTGTGTCGGCTTTTGCCTCGGCGGTTTTCGGGGCGGTGGAGAATGCGTCGCGCAACGATACGTGGGATTTCCCTTTGGCCGGGACGGTTGCCGCCTTGCGTGGCTGTGTGGCTGCGGGCGGCGCTGCCGTGGGGTGAGGGGGCGCTACTGTCGTTTGTGGCTGTGGCGTTTTGACTGGTGCCGCTGGATGTTGGGTGCTGACAGGGGCTTGGGTGGCCGGGGCGGTTTCAGCCGCGAGTGGTGCCGTTATGGGCTTTAGCTTGTGCCCCTCTCCCGCTTGCGCGTCAGAGGCGGGGGAGGGGCTTTGTAGTTGGCACAGTTTGATGAGCAGCAGCTCGATGAGGAACGTTTTAGACGACGCTGTGCGGTAATCCATGTCAGCGTCGTTGCATAGGCTCATGGCTGCGTAATAGAATTGTGGAGGGAGCGAGGCCGCCAGCGATGCAAGTGACTGACGGGTTTCTTCGTCAGTGTCGATCAGTGATATCGTCTGTGGGTCGCGGGCAACCATCAGGTCGCGTAGGAATCCGGCGAGTCCTCCCAGGAAAAAGTATGAGTCAAATCCTCGGTCTCGTATTTCCTTATATATTAAAAGGGTTTTAGGTACGTCCCCTTCCCTGAACGCCTCCACGAGTTGTGAATAATATCGTTCGTCAAGGATATTGAGGTTTTCTATCGTGGACTGGTACGTGATCTTGCCTTGGGAGGAGGCGGCCACCTGGTCGAAAATAGACAGAGCGTCGCGCATGGCTCCGTCTGCCTTCCGGGCTATCACGCCGAGGGCCTGCCTTTCGGCAGACATCCCTTCGTTCGAGGCGACATATCCGAGATGGTCGATGATGTCGGCTATTGTGATCCGCTTGAAGTCGTAGATCTGGCAACGGGAGAGTATCGTAGGTATGATCTTGTGCTTCTCGGTGGTGGCGAGGATGAATATGGCGTGGGCCGGCGGTTCCTCAAGGGTCTTCAGGAACGCGTTGAACGCCTGTTGGGAGAGCATGTGCACCTCGTCGACTATGAACACCCGGTAGCGACCGTCGACCGGGGGTATGAGTACTTGGTCGGTCAGGTTGCGGATGTCGTCTACAGAGTTGTTCGATGCCGCGTCAAGTTCGATGATGTTGAGTGAGCGGTTCTCGTTGAAAGCCTTGCATGAGGGGCACTCATTGCAGGGGTCTCCCGCCGGCGTGGGATTCGCGCAGTTGATCGTTTTCGCGAAAATTCGGGCGCAGGTCGTCTTGCCTACTCCGCGCGATCCGCAGAAGAGGTATGCATGGGCCAGGCGGCCGGTCTGTATCGCGTTTCGCAATGTCGCCGTCAGAGCCTTCTGGCCTACCACCGACGAGAATGTCGAGGGACGGTACTTCCGGGCCGAGACGATGTAGTTTTCTTCCATGCCCCAAAGGTAGTAAAAAAGCGCGGAACCGTCGAGGTTCCGCGCGTTAAAATTCCTGTAAGTCGCGACGGGTCAGAAGATGCGTCCGGAAAGGGTGAATTTCAATACCGGATATACCGTGAAATGGTCCATGACTTTCTGGAATGTGTCGTCGCTGTCCTCTATGAACTTGGTGTCGACTTTTGTCTTGTTCAAGTCATCCCATACATAGGGTTTGCCCTGAATCTGGATGCCGAGTTCCCACATGAAATTGAGGCGCCCGACGGGGCATGGGCGTCCGGTGCCGATTCCGAAGTACGGACGGAACGAGTTGACCCGGAGAGCTCCTTTGGCGTAACCGTTCTCGTCAAGCGGGAGCTGGTAGTCACCAACCTCGACGGAATTGCCCAGTCCCTTCGCGTCTGGACAAAAACCGTTGATCTTTACCATGTCACGGCCGCCGAAATATCCGCCGACAGCTATGAACAGAGGGAATCTGTTGCCAAGAGGGTACACGTTGAATATCAGTGAGCCTTGCACTCGCTTCAGCGATCCGTCAAGTTGGATTTCACTGTCGACAGATCCGGGAGTCCCGTTGTATGTTCCATTGAGGGTCACGTCGGAGTCGACATGGAAATTGATGCCCGGCATTATCGATATGCCGAGGCGAGCCTGTACGAAAGGAGTGATCGGGGTGGCGGCCTCCACGCCGATACCGGTCGTGCCGACGTTAAGGTTCACTCCGAGGTGGTTGGCGATCCCGAGCATCTCCTTGACTTGGCTGTTGGCATGATGCGCGCCTGTCAAGGTGATAAGTGCCACGCAGATGGCGGCGAATAACTTTTTCATTAGGGGTTGATGGATTGGTTTGTTATTGTGAATGTGATAATTTTGACCGCAAAATTAGTGAAAAAATACAAATGATATTTAATTTGCGGCAAAAAAATATCCTGATCAGCCTTTTTGTTGGTCGATCAGGAGTCTGTATATCTGTATATGAGGAGTGGCCGTCGTGTTCTGCCGGCAATGTTTTCCGGGAGGTGTGGCGGTCTCGCTCGGTCAGTCGTCCATTTTCATTGACTTGAAGCCTCCGAGCAAATTGAATTTCAGCTCAATTCCGTCGTTCAGCTCGACTTCATAGCCGGATGATTTCTTTTTTATTGAGGTGACGAAAGTCTGGGGGAAATTCTTGCTGATATAGTTGCGGATCGGCTTCAGGATTATTTTTTGCGGCACTTCGCGGGTCTTGCAATCTACTGATGTCCATTTTCCAGCATTGTTGAACTCTATTTTTGTGCCGTTTACGAGCTTGACATCATAGTCGGTCTTTTTGAGCAGGTGCTTGTCAACCTTGATCATGCTGACTTTAGCTTTTGGAAAATGCTCGTTGAGGAATTCTCTCGCTGCCTCAGGAAGGTTGTTTCTGTCGAGCGTGTACTTGTCAAATGCTGATACGTGTGTTACTGCCCCGATTGCCAGGAGCAGGATGATTAAAAGCTTTTTCATGAAACTTGAATTTTGTTTGTCGTTAGTCGGTGACTGCCCCTCCTCCATGCAGGGGCGCCACATGAATTTAACGCCTGCCGGGATGAAAAGTTGGCCGGTCTTGTCAAGGCTGATGGCTTTTGGACGGATGTCATCTTGGGCAGGAAGACGATATTTCGGAATAATTGAAAATAATCGCGGAAATGTTTGGTTATCAGCGGAAAAAGTTGTAATTTTGCAACGCTTTTAGGAGCATTGCGCGCTGTCCTGTCCCGTAACTGATTGACGGTTAGGGATGTGGAGCGCGTGTTGGGCGTGCGTGTCGCGCCTGCTCCGGGAAGCGTCATGAAGCTGAAATCACAACAACGAAGAATAAACAAAAGTTAAAAACCGACTAAAAAACTAAGATGCCTACTATTCAGCAATTAGTAAGAAAAGGACGCGAGACTCTGGTAGACAAGAGCAAGTCGCCCGCGCTGGATTCCTGTCCCCAGCGTCGCGGTGTCTGCGTGCGCGTTTACACCACCACCCCCAAAAAGCCTAACTCGGCTATGCGAAAGGTTGCCCGTGTGCGCCTCACCAACGGCAAGGAGGTCAACTCCTACATCCCCGGCGAGGGCCACAACCTCCAGGAGCACTCGATCGTGCTCGTTCGCGGCGGTCGTGTGAAGGACCTCCCCGGTGTGCGCTACCATATCGTCCGCGGTACCCTCGATACCTCCGGTGTCAAGGATCGTACCCAGCGTCGCTCCAAATACGGAGCCAAGCGTCCAAAGGCAGGTGCTGCCAAGAAGTAATCGGTTGCTGCCTCGGAGCCGGCAGGCCATGAGCCAAGCCGCCCGGAAAAGCAATCGGTGAAGTCACTGAAAGCACCGCGAGAAATCAACCCGTAGTTTTTAAAACCTGTTTTTGATTCCTCGAGCTGACAACGGTTGAGTAAGCCCCGAGGGCGGAGGCCCCGGAGCTGAAGAAGACACCAGCCACGAAAAAGCAAAAACATTTCGCTTACTTAAACAGATGAGAAAAGCAAAGCCAAAGAAACGCGTCGTACTGCCCGATCCCGTCTTTCATGACGTAAAGGTATCGAAATTCGTCAACCATCTCATGTACGACGGAAAGAAGAACACCGCATACACCATCTTCTACTCGGCCCTCGAGACCGTCAAGTCGAAGATGCAGAACGAGGAGAAGACCGCTCTCGAGATCTGGAAGAAAGCCCTTGAGAACGTGACTCCCCAGGTCGAGGTGAAGAGCCGCCGTGTCGGTGGCGCGACTTTCCAGGTCCCCACCGAGATCCGTCCCGACCGCAAGGAATCCATATCAATGAAAAACCTTATCAACTACGCCCGCAAGCGCGGCGGCAAGACAATGAGCGACAAGCTCGCCGCCGAGATCATGGACGCTTTCAACGACCAGGGCGGTGCCTTCAAGCGTAAGGAAGACATGCACAAGATGGCCGAGGCCAACCGTGCTTTCGCCCACTTCCGTTTCTGATCGCCACTGCAAAAGGCTGAATCAACCCTCTCATTCTCCCAATGTTTCATTGATCTTAAGATTCCATTAAAACCAAAATGGCTAAAATAGACGAACATCTCAGATTCACGCGCAACATCGGCATCATGGCTCACATCGATGCCGGAAAGACCACCACTTCGGAGCGCATCCTCTTCTACACCGGCCTGACCCACAAGATCGGCGAGGTTCACGACGGGGCTGCGACCATGGACTGGATGGAGCAAGAGCAGGAGCGCGGAATCACAATCACCTCCGCCGCAACCACCACTTTCTGGAATTACGCCGGAGACAAATACAAGATCAACCTGATTGACACTCCGGGGCACGTCGACTTCACCGTAGAGGTTGAGCGCTCGCTGCGCGTCCTCGACGGAGCCGTCGCCACTTTCTGTGCCGTCGGTGGCGTTGAGCCCCAGTCGGAGACCGTATGGCGTCAGGCTGACAAATACAATGTGCCCCGTATCGGCTACGTCAACAAGATGGACCGCTCGGGAGCCAACTTCTTCGAGGTTGTCCGCCAGGTGAAGGATGTGCTGGGCGCCAATCCCTGTCCCATCCAGATCCCCATCGGCGCAGAGGAAACCTTCAAGGGTCTGGTAGACCTCGTGACCATGAAGGCCATCTTCTGGCATGACGAGACCATGGGCGCCGAATACACCGAAGAGGAGATCCCCGCCAACCTTCAGGCTGAGGCCGAGGAATGGCGCGACAAAATGCTTGAGAAGATCGCCGAATTCGACGACGCTCTCATGGAGAAATACTTCGACGATCCCTCCACCATCACCGAGGATGAGATCCGCCGCGCCCTCCGCGCCGCTACCCTCAAGATGGAGATCGTGCCGATGATCTGCGGTTCTTCGTTCAAGAACAAGGGTGTGCAGCCCCTGCTTAATGCTGTCTGCGCATACCTTCCCTCTCCTGTGGATGCAGGTGCTGTCGAAGGTCACGCTGTCGGCGATCCCGACACGGTCGAGACCCGCGAGCCCTCTCCCGAGGCTCCCATGTGTGCCCTCGCGTTCAAGATCGCTACCGACCCCTATGTTGGCCGTCTGACTTTCTTCCGCGTTTACTCGGGAGATGTTGTTGCCGGATCATACGTTCTCAACGCCCGTTCCGACAAGAAAGAGCGTGTGTCACGTCTGTTCCAGATGCACTCCAACAAGCAGAACCCGATGGAGAAGATCGGTTGCGGCGACATTGGCGCAGGTGTAGGCTTCAAGGATATCCGCACCGGTGACACACTCTGCGACGAGAACCATCCGATCGTGCTCGAGGCAATGGAATTCCCCGATCCTGTGATTGGTATCGCCGTGGAGCCCAAGACTCAGAAAGACCTCGACAAACTCGGTGTCGGCCTTCAGAAGCTGGCCGAGGAGGATCCCACATTCCGTGTGGAGACCAACGAGGAGACCGGCCAGACCGTCATCTCCGGTATGGGCGAGCTTCACCTCGACATCATCATCGACCGTCTCAAACGCGAATTCAAGGTAGAGTGTAACCAGGGCCGTCCCCAGGTTACATACAAGGAGGCTATCACCAAGCCCGTCGAGCTTCGCGAGGTATTCAAGAAGCAGACCGGTGGTCGTGGTAAGTTCGCCGACATCATCGTCCGCGTTGAACCCGTTGACGAAGGCTTCGAGGGCAACCTCCAGTTTGTCGACGAGGTCAAGGGCGGTAACATCCCCAAGGAGTTTATCCCTGCGATCCAGAAAGGTTTCACCAACGCTATGAAGAATGGCGTTCTCGCCGGATACCCCGTAGAGAAACTGAAAGTGACCGTCATCGACGGTTCGTTCCACCCGGTCGACTCCGACCAGCTCTCCTTCGAGCTTTGCGCCATCCAGGCCTTCAAGAAAGCTTCGGAGAAAGCCGGTCCTGTCCTGATGGAGCCTATCATGAAGATCGAAGTCGTTACCCCGGAGGAATCGATGGGTGATGTGATCTCCGACCTCAACAAGCGTCGTGGCCAGGTAGAGGGAATGGAAACTTCCCGTTCCGGCGCACGTGTTGTCAAGGCCCAGGCTCCTCTGGCCGAGATGTTCGGCTATGTGACCGCCCTGCGTACCATCACTTCCGGACGTGCCACCTCGACAATGACCTTCAGTCACTATTCCGAGGTTTCCTCGTCGATCGCCAAGCAGGTGCTCACCGAGTGCCAGGGCCGCGTCGACCTGGTGAAATAATCCCGGACCGGTCCTTCCCAAGAGAGAAAAGGCGGGGAAGGCAGCAAATGATTCTTGACTTCCCCGCCTCTCCAACTCCCCCGCCCTGCGATGGGAGGAAATATAAAAACCATATCAAAAAACTCAGCAATGAGCCAGAAAATCAGAATCAAACTCAAATCCTACGACCACAACCTGGTTGACAAGTCAGCCGAGAAGATCGTAAAGACAGTAAAGGCCACCGGTGCCGTTATCTCAGGCCCGATTCCCCTGCCCACCCACAAGCGCATCTTCACTGTCAACCGTTCGACATTCGTCAACAAGAAGAGCCGCGAGCAGTTCCAGCTCTCTTCTTTCAAGCGTCTGATCGACATCTATAACTCGACAGCCAAGACCGTCGATGCCCTGATGAAGCTCGAGCTTCCCTCCGGCGTTGAGGTCGAGATCAAGGTCTGATGACGTGGATTTGAACCCAAGAAAGAAAACTATCTCAACAAACAGAAAACTGAAATGCCAGGATTATTAGGAAAGAAAATCGGAATGACATCCGTTTTCAGTGCCGACGGAAAGAACCTTCCGTGCACTGTTATCGAAGTAGGTCCTTGTGTGGTTTGCCAGGTTAAAACCGTTGAGACCGATGGCTACGATGCCCTCCAGCTGGGCTTCGAGGAGCAGAAAGAGAAACACTGCACCCAGCCTGAGATCGGTCACTTCAAGAAGGCCGGCGTGACCCCCAAGCGCCACTTGGCCGAGTTCAAGGGTTTCAACGGCGAGTACAAACTCGGCGATACCATTACTGTTGACCTCTTCACCGAGGATGACTTCGTCGACATTGTCGGCACATCCAAGGGTAAGGGTTTCCAGGGCGTTGTAAAACGCCACGGTTTCGGCGGTGTCGGCCAGGCTACCCACGGCCAGCACAACCGTCTGCGTGCCCCCGGTTCGGTGGGTGCCTGCTCCTATCCCGCCAAGGTGTTCAAGGGAATGCGCATGGCCGGCCACACCGGCAGCGAGCGTGTGACCGTCCAAAACCTCAAGGTGGTCAAGGTCATCCCCGAGCACAACGTGATGATGATCAAGGGCTCGATCCCCGGAAGTAAAGGTTCAATCGTAATGATAGAGAAATAGTCAATGGAACTCGCAATCTACAACATAAAAGGTGAGGACACCGGCCGCAAGGCTATCCTCAACGACGAGGTGTTCGCCATCGACGTTAACGAACACGCCATCTACCTCGACGTGAAGCAGTTCCTGGCAAACCAGCGCCAGGGTACCCACAAGTCCAAAGAGCGCAGCGAAGTTTCCGGTTCGACCCGCAAGCTCCACAAGCAGAAGGGTGGCGGCGGCAGCCGTATCGGTGACATCAACTCGCCCGTTCTCGTCGGCGGAGGCCGCGTCTTCGGTCCCCGTCCCCGCGACTACCGCTTCAAGCTCAACAAGAAACTCAAGAATCTCGCCCGCCGCTCCGCCCTCTCGCAGAAGGCTCTCGACGGCCAGATCACAATCGTGGAGGATTTCACTTTCGAAGCTCCCAAGACCAAAGGCTTCCTCGCAATCGAGAAGGGACTCAAGGTCGATGACAAGAGAGTGCTCTTCGTGACCGCAGCCGCTGACGCGAATATCGCCCTGTCGGCCCGCAACCTCCCCGAGACCCGCGTAATGCGCGCCGCCGACCTCAACACCTACGCCGTGATGAACAACAAGGCTATGGTGATCACCGAAGGCGGTCTTGAGATCATCAACAAACTCTAACCTTCAGGAGGAACATAAGAATGGAAATTTCAATCAAGCCCATCGTGACTGAAGCAGCCACCAAGCTTACCGACAAGCTCAACCGCTACACCTTCCGTGTGTCCCCCGACGCCAACAAGTTCCAGATCAAGGATCTCGTTGAGAAACTCTACGGCGTGAAGGTTGTGGCAGTCAACACCCAGGTCGTCCGCGGCAAGAACAAGTCACGCTACACAAAGAGCGGACTGCTGCGCGGCAAGACCGACGAATGGAAGAAGGCCTACATCACCATCGAGGAAGGCCAGACCATCGATTTGTACAGCAACATCTAAAACGTCCCTTCGGGTCGGAGGCCGCCCCTTCCGGGGGAGACCTCCGGCCGGTGAAGGCCGACAAGTGGTGATCGGTCGAAAGACCGTTTCAGTCATACTTCGGCCCCATCGGCTCCCCGATCAGACCAACATCTATTAACAAGAAATGGCAGTAAGAAAATTCAAGCCCACCACACCTGGGCAGAGACACAAAGTTATTGGCGTGTTCAAAGGAGCGATCACTGCTACCACGCCAGAAAAATCTCTTACAGTCGGTAAAAAAAGCACCGGCGGCCGCAACGCCGAAGGCCACCTGACCAATCGCTACCTGGGCGGTGGACACAAACGCAAATACCGTATCATTGACTTTAAGAGAAACAAAGACGGTGTGCCCGCAGTCGTAAAGAGCATCGAGTACGATCCCAACCGCTCGGCCCGTATCGCCCTGCTCTACTATGTCGACGGCGCGAAAGCCTACATCATCGCACCCAATGGCTTGGAAGTTGGCCAGACGGTAGTCTCCGGAGCAGACGCGGCCCCCGAAGTGGGCAACGCCCTGCCCCTGGCAAAGATCCCCGTCGGTACCGTTATCCACAACATCGAGCTTCGCCCCGGCCAGGGAGCCTTCATGGCCCGTTCAGCCGGCACATTCGCCCAGCTCGTGTCACGCGAAGGCGACTACGTCATCGTGAAGCTTCCTTCGGGAGAAACCCGCAAGATCCTGTCCGCATGCAAGGCAACCGTAGGAGTTGTCGGCAACTCGGAACACTCGCTTGAGCGTTCGGGCAAGGCAGGCCGCAGCCGCTGGCTGGGCCGTCGCCCGCGCAACCGAGGTGTTGTCATGAACCCTGTAGACCACCCCATGGGTGGTGGTGAGGGCCGCGCCTCCGGAGGTCATCCCCGCTCGCGCAAGGGCCTCTACTCCAAGGGTCTCAAGACACGCGCTCCGAAGAAGCAGTCTTCGAAGTATATCATCGAAAGAAGGAAAAAGTAATCTCGTAGCTAACTTCTAACCAGATCTCAAAAGAATGAGTCGTTCACTTAAAAAAGGCCCCTTCATCAGCGTCAAGCTTGAAAAGAAGGTCAACGCAATGGAAGTTTCCGGCAAGAAGTCTGTCATCAAGACTTGGAGCCGCGCTTCGATGATTGCACCTGAGTTCGTCGGCCACACCTTCGCCGTCCACAACGGCAACAAGTTCATCCCGGTCTATGTGACCGAGAACATGGTAGGCCACAAGCTCGGAGAGTTCGCCCCCACCCGCAACTTCCGCGGCCACGGCGGCAACAAGAAGAAGTAAGCCGCGCGCCCTTCACCAACCTTCAATCCTCAAAAGCTGACCTGTCAAGAACAAGAGGCTTTAAGTAAAAATTCCCCCTAAAAAAACGAACATCAAATAAAATGGGTGTAAGAAAAAGAAATTCCGCTCAGGCAAGAAAGGACGCCCAGAAGGAAATCGCCTTCGCCAAGCTGACCAACGTCCCCACGTCGCCCCGCAAGATGCGTCTGGTGGCTGACCTGGTCCGTGGCAAGGAGGTGTTCCGCGCTCTCGGTATCCTGAAGTTCTCCAACAAGGAGGCTGCCGCACGCCTTGAGAAGCTCCTGCGCTCGGCCATCGCCAACTGGGAGGCCAAAAACGACCGCAAGGCTGAAAACGGCGAACTCTATATTTCCACAATCTTCGTTAACCCGGCCCCGATGCTCAAGCGTCTGCGCACAGCTCCCCAGGGCCGCGGCTACCGTATCCGCAAACGTGCCAACCACGTCACTCTCGTCGTTGACACCATCGACAAAGACGTAACCACCAAGGACAAAGAATAACCTATGGGACAGAAAGTAAATCCAATCAGCAACCGCCTCGGCGTGATCCGTGGCTGGGACTCCAACTGGTTCGGCGGCAAAAAGTACGGCGACACCCTTCTGGAAGACTCTAAGCTCCGTAAGTATCTTAACGTCCGTCTGGCCAAGTCGAGCGTATCACGCATCGTCATCGAGCGCACCCTCAAGCTTATCACCATCACCGTATGCACCTCTCGTCCGGGCCTGATCATCGGCAAGGGCGGCTCCGAGGTCGACAAGCTGAAGGAAGAGCTCAAGAAGATAACCGACAAGGATGTACAGATCAACATCTTTGAGGTAAAACGCCCCGAGCTTGACGCTCAGATCGTGGCCTCCACCATCGCCCGTCAGATCGAAGGCAAGATCGCCTACCGCCGCGCAGTGAAGATGGCCATCGCAGCCACCATGCGTTCCGGCGCGGAAGGCATCAAGGTACAGGTTTCGGGCCGTCTCAACGGTGCCGAAATGGCTCGTTCGGAAATGTTCAAGGAAGGCCGCACACCGCTCCACACCCTCCGTGCCGACATCGACTATGCTCTGGTCGAGGCCCACACCAAGGTCGGCGTGGTCGGCGTGAAGGTATGGATCTGCCGCGGTGAGGTTTACGGCAAGCGCGATCTCGCCCCCAACTTCACCACCACCGGCAAGGAAGGCCGCCCCTCTGGCGGCGACCGTGGCAACCAGCGCCGCGGCGGCTTCCGCAAACCCCGCAACGCCTCTTCCAACAACGGCCGTTAATCTCTCACCTGACAACCCGGCGACTCTCCCGAGGATGACTGCCGGGCCCGGCCGCCCCCTTCCTCAAAGGCCGCAAGCCCGCCGGCAACCATAAAGCGCCCGGCGGCGGTATGATCGACAAGCTTCCGCCGCCGCGCCCAAGGGGAGAAACCACCCCAACTAACATCTACCAAAAATGTTACAACCGAAAAAAACTAAATTTCGCAGAGTACAGAAAGGCCGTGCCAAGGGTAACGCCCAGCGCGGCAACCAGCTCGCTTTCGGTTCGTTCGGTATCAAGACCCTCGAGGCCAAGTGGATCACCGGACGCCAGATCGAGGCAGCTCGTATCGCTGTGACCCGTTATATGCAACGCCAGGGACAGCTCTGGATCCGCATCTTCCCCGACAAGCCCATCACAAAGAAGCCTCTCGATGTCCGTATGGGTAAAGGTAAAGGTAACCCCGAAGGGTTCGTGGCATCAGTCACTCCCGGCCGCATGATCATCGAGATCGACGGTGTGCCGTTCGACGTGGCCAAGGAAGCCCTCCGCCTGGGTGCCCAGAAGCTCCCTGTGACGACCAAGTTTGTCGTAAGCCGCGACTATGATCCCAACCTCACCCTCTAATCATCCCCAAGTCAAACAACACAAAGCCCGAAAAAGAAAGCTATGAAGAAAGAAGAAATCAAAGAGCTCTCTACGGCCGATCTTCGCGAGCGTCTGGCGCAGATGGAGAAGGACTACCTTCAGATGAAGGCCAACCACGCCGTCTCCCCCCTGGACAACCCCGCGAAAATCACTGCTGACCGCAAGATGATTGCACGAGTGAAGACCGAGCTCCGCGCCCGCGAGCTGGCCGAGAAGTAATCCCCATATTTAACCGTAATTACCCTTACCTTTTATTCAACCTCTTATGGAAGAAAAAAGAAACCTGCGCAAAGAGCGCATCGGCATCGTGTCGAGCAACAAGGGCGACAAGTCGATCACCGTTACGGTGAAATGGAAGGAGAAACACCCCATCTACGGCAAGTTCGTCAACAAGACCAAGAAATTCCACGCCCACGACGAGAAGAACGAGTGCAGCGTAGGCGACAAGGTCCGCCTCATGGAGACCCGTCCCCTGTCGAAGACAAAGCGTTGGAGATTAGTTGAAATCATCGAAAAAGTCAAGTAAGCCATGATACAGACCGAATCCCGATTGACCGTTGCCGACAACAGCGGTGCAAAAGAGGCCCTGTGTATTCACGTCCTCGGTGGCACCGGCCGTCGTTACGCGTCCGTAGGCGACATCATCGTTGTCTCCGTCAAGAGCGTCATCCCCTCTTCAGACGTAAAGAAGGGTACAGTCTCCAAGGCTGTGGTCGTACGCACCAAGAAGGAAATCCGCCGTCCCGACGGTTCCTACATCCGTTTCGACGACAACGCCTGTGTGCTGCTTAACAACGCCGGCGAGCTCCGCGGCACCCGTATCTTCGGCCCTGTCGCCCGCGAGCTTCGCGCGACCAACATGAAGATTGTCTCCCTCGCCCCCGAGGTCCTCTAATCAACTGTCATCAAAACCGTAAACATCAAACGACGACAAGTCATCCCCATTATGAGCAAATTGCATATCAAAAAGGGCGACACCGTTTACGTTCTCTCAGGCGAGGACCGCGGCAAGCAGGGTCGCGTGCTTTCTGTCGACGCGGCCAAGAACCGCGCAATCGTTGAAGGCGTCAACATCGTCTCCAAGAGCACCAAGCCCACCGCCAAGTATCCCCAGGGAGGCATCGTGAAGATGGAAGCCCCCATCAATATTTCCAACCTCAACCTCATCGATCCCAAGAGCGGAAAGCCCACCCGTATCGGCATCCGCGTCAACGACAAGGGCGAGAAAGTTCGTTACGCTAAAAAATCCGGAGAGGAAATCAAATAATGAGCACTACACTCCAGAAAAAATACGAAGAGACCATCGCGCCCGCAATGACAAAGGAGTTCAACTACACGACTCCGATGCAGGTGCCCCGTCTGAAGAAGATCGTCATCAACCAGGGCCTCGGCGAAGCCACCCAGGACAAGAAGATCATCGAGACCTCGATCAACGAGCTGACCGCTATCACCGGTCAGAAGGCTGTGCAGACCCTTTCGAAGAAGGATATCTCCAACTTCAAGGTCCGCAAAAAGATGCCTATCGGTGCCCGTGTGACCCTCCGTCGCGACAAGATGTATGAGTTCCTCGAAAGACTCGTGCGTGTCGCCCTGCCCCGTATCCGTGACTTCAAGGGTATCGAAGGGAAGCTCGACGGCCGTGGCAACTACACCCTCGGCATCACCGAGCAGATCATCTTCCCCGAAATCAACATCGACAACATCTCGAAGCTCATGGGCATGAACATCACCTTCGTCACCTCGGCCAACACCGACGAGGAAGGCTACGCTCTGCTCAAGCACTTCGGTCTCCCCTTCAAGAAATGATCGCTGCCGGTTCGCGCCGGCCGATCATACAGTCTTGAACTTAAAAAGCGCTCCTCAACCGAGGGGCGCTTTTTGTATCATTAACGTATTTATCCCTTTCTTAGCAGATCATGCTAAAGAATTTTAAACTTGATTGAAGTCAGGAGATAAACATTAACTTTGTGGTGATCTTCAATATAAAAACGTTCAACCAATCGAGTGAGAGATGTCAGGGATTCCAAGAATAACGGCCATGTTGGCGGGCCTGGTCGCGATCGTCTGCCATGTGACGGCGCAAAATGCCGGCAGGGTAGTTGCTGACCTCAATGGCGGGGAGCCACTTTCGAACGCCTCGGTCTTTGATCGGCATGGCAACTTCGTAGGGGTGACTTCCTCGAATGGCCGCTTGCCATATGTCGTGGAGGCAGGGTATCCCTTGACAATAAGATATCTCGGTTTCGAGGAGAGGAGGGTTGAGAAGGTTGCCGGGGACACCGTTTTTCTGCGGGAGCTGCCGGCCGAGTTGCCGGAAGTCGTCATTGAATCGCGTCATCATAAGGTATTGCATCTCCTGGCTTATGTCAGGGAGTATTCGACAATGTCGACCTGGACTGACACTATCTCTCTTTTCCGGGAAAAGATGGTCGATTACATGTTGCCTGTCGATAAGAAAACAAAATTCAAGGGGTGGAGCAGCCCGAGAGTGCTCGCTTCCAGATCTTATTACCGGTTCACGGATTCCGAGGGACTTGACAGTGTGAGTGACCGTTGCGGCCACCATTTCTCCTGGGCCGACTGGATGGGGATAGTGTCAAGGGTTACAATCCCCGGCTCGCTTCGCGGCCTCGACAACGCGACAGATACTGTCCGGGGGAAGCATGAGGTCGCGGAAGTGTGGACTAAAAAAGGATCGCGGTTGTCGGTCGATATCAATCCGCTGGCTGATACCGTTTCCCGTAGATGGATACCGGGGCTGTCGCGTTTCTTCCACAAGGGAACCGAATTTGACCGCCTGCAAGTAAGGTTCAACTATGACAACGTGGCCGGAGACTCTATCATGCCGGTTGATCTCGCAGGTTATTCCTTCAATATCGAGTCGAACGGCCGGGGCCATTGGATGTTTATGTTCAACCGTCTCGACGATCCTTGTTTTGTCAGCACCTACGGGGAGGTGTATGTGATCGACAAGGAATATCTGTCGGTGAAAGATGCGAAAAAATGGGAACGCCGTCAGAAGGATATTTCAGGAGTGGAGATTTATGAGCCACAGGAGGCTCCTGAACTCCAACCGGCGATCCAGTCGCTTGTCGACAGGGTCAATCTTATGAATCATGACCGGGTCAGGCTTGACCTGTCCCCCGATAGAAGGCTCGTCAGCAGGGGCGTAAAGAAGCTCAACATAGGGCAGGCAGTACTCCAGCGTATAAACGGTATGCTGGGGATCGACCATCTGAAAGCCAAACGCCAATGGAACCGCCAATGGAAAGATATGCGAAGCGACATGCGCGACCGCAATCAGCGACGATATGAAAAACAGGAAGATAATCGTTAAAAATAATTAAAATGGGGGGGGTGAAACGTTGTGTTTGGATGATAAATCATAACTGATTATCTTTGTGGAAAATAAAACCACAAACCATATGAAGCATTATTACATCAGGCAAATTGGAAAAATCTGTCTTGTAGGCGCATTGGCTCTTTGGGGAGGGCCTGCGGCGGATGGACGAGAGATCTCACAGGTTCCTGTCTCCGGGGCGGATCTGCTTTCACGTCCCATTGTTGGGGTAAGTCAAAAAGCGCAAGTTCCGCAGATCGAGACCTCTCAGTCGCTCTCATTTGAGCCGGTCAAGGATGAGAAAGGGGAAAAGCCGCGTCGCGTTGACGGCGTTGATGATCCTCAATGGGCCGATTGGGAGTACTACGGCAAGGTTGAGGTTTATCTCCCTACTCTTGAGACTATTTTTAGCTCGGTAGAGTATAACAACAGCGAACATGAAGTCTACATCCGTAAACTGATCAACAGAGATGAGACTTGTGTGGATATTCCATGGGAGATCCGTATAGATGGTGTCTTCGGGGAATGTTCATTGTATCTCGACTATGATTACTGGTCGAAATCTTATGACATTAGAACTCTTGAACTGCCGATAGCAATTCCTGATGAGGTGGTGGCCGGGCTTCCGGAAACCTTTGCTCCCTTGGAGCATGCGGAATTGTCTGCTTCGTCATTGAGTGGTCTGAATTTGAACAATCCATGGAAGTTTTTCCCGGAATCAGGATATTTTAGAACAGGCCAATTAATGATTGTTGTCGCCAGAGGTATCGAAGGCACCGAACACGAAGGATATACCTATAGTTTGAGTTGGTCGCCATACATATCAGACCTTGACAATCATGGGGAAGGCTGGGACATTGACTTATTTTATTCGGAGGGGATTGGTCCGGTGAATTACCATTCTTATGTTTTTGAGGCTCTTGGGGGAAAATGTGAGCTGATCGCAAAGACGGGAGCAAATGTCAAAGGGTATAGACTGGAGGTTATTCCCGATGACTGTATTTATGATGTGGAGCGACATCACTTCGTTCATATAAAGGAATACCCTGACTTTGACGGTAAATGGCCTCATATGGACATCATGTTTAGTTCACTTGCTTCTTCAGAAGATGGATTGAGTATACCGATTGAATTGCCGGGCAAAGGAAAACAATGGGTTTACCTGTGTCCGTTGACGGAAGATGGTGAGATAGCCAGTATGCCTCAGCAGCTTACTCTGTTTGTGACAGAGGACGCTGCCAGATGGGAGACGATTGGAGAAGGCACATTGCAAGACCGTACGGTTGCGGCTTTATGCACAGATATATCCGAGGAGGATTGGAATAACAACACTTTCAGTTCCACCGGAGAGTTCTTGCTTGAGAATCCAACATGGAAAGTGATGGTGCAGAAAGACCTCGACACTCCGGGCCGCTACCGTGTGAAGAATCCCTATGTCAACTCTCCTTGGAAATCCCATATAGATAGGGAAGGGGATGAGGTCCCGTTTGACTGCTACCTTTATCTTGATGCCACCGATCCCGGTCGGGTGATCCTCGAGCCCTCGGTCGTCGATTTGTCTTACCATGATGTGCCCCCCATGATGTACAACGATATGCTGTATGGAAAAGAATGGACTCCTGACGGATATGTCTATTTTAACAGGCTCCTGCTGGATGAATTTTCCGGTGTGCTGAAAGACAATAAAATAATGTTGCGGAGTTTCACGGTAAGGCATGATGGCGGATACTGGTATGCCCCCGCTAATATCACGAGGGACGCTGTGGGTTCTTTGGAATATCCCGACCTTGTGTTGACTCTGCCTGACGAAGCCGGGGTGGAATCTGTTGCAGACGGCGTTGTCGAACTGCCCGCAGAATACTATAACCTGCAGGGGATGAGGATCGCCGAACCTGTAAAAGGGGAGATCTGCATAGTCAAACGAGGTGACCAGGTAGCGAAAGTAAGATATTGAGCCTTTAAGCCGATCTCAAATATAGATTACCTGACAGGATCAGTTGATATCGCAACAGCCGGACGTTCAGCATGACAGTTGAATGTCCGGCTGATTGTTTTGGATATATATGGAAGAGGCAATTAACGAAAATTAACGGGGGGGGTAAAATGTGTTGAAAAAACAATTGTATAATCATATGGAATGTTTAACTTTGTGAATCTTTATAAATCATGGCAATGAGAAAGGTTCTACAAACAGTGGTGCTGTCCATAGTCGGGGCGAATGTCGGGAGTTTGTCGCTTATGGGGGCGACGACATACGACAAGGAAGAGCCGACTGACTCGATTTCCGACCGTAGCCTTGAAGAGGTAGTGGTGGAGGCCAAGCGGGAGACGACCTCCGCGACAATGTCGACATATCTTCCCACGGCCACGGTCAAGGACGCGTCGCAGGACGCGATCGACCTGCTGGCGCGTATGGCTATCCCGGAGATCAGGATCGACCCGGTATCAAAAGCCGTCAAGACCGCTACCGGGAGCGATATCTCATTGTTTATCAATTATCTTCCCGCGTCGTCAGATGATATACAGGGCTTGCGCACATCGGATGTGCTGAAAGTCGAATTACTCGATTTCCCGACGGATCCCCGTTTTCACAGCGCGGAGCATGTCATCAACATAATAGTCAGACGGTATGAATATGGAGGTTACACGAAAGTGTCGGAGTCTGTTTTCACCGCAGGGGATTTCACAAGCAAAAGCTCGGTGTATTCCAAATTCGCATACCGTGACATGGTATATGACCTGTGCGTCGCTCCCGACTATGTCAATACAACGCATGTCGGCAGTTCTGAAACCCAGGTGTTCCGGCTGCCGTCAGGTGAGATAACCCGTGACCAACGGTTTCTGGAGGCGAAGTTCAGATACATCGATATTCCTGTGTCGTTCAGAGCCTCCTATGTGAAAGAGAATATCCAGATTGTCAACACTCTTGGTTTCGATTATTTCGACAAGCTGCGCGCAGGCAGCAGTGGAGAACTGGTTTTTACGCCGAGAGTGGCAGGCGATGTCCGTTACAGCCGTGACAATCCCATGCGGACCAAGACATTGTCGTGGAACGGTGATTATTATTTTGCCTTTACGCAAGGATGGAGCCTCGGAGTGAGCCCTTCGCTCAGTTACGGCAACAATGATTCCCGCAGCAGGTATGAGTCGGGGATTCCCGGCGAGGGGCCGATCGTCAACAATGCCCGCGAGAAGTCGGTCTTTTTCAGGATGAATCTCAAATTGCTGAAGCGGTTTGGCGACCATCATTCGGTGTATTTCGATCCAAACGCGGCATATCGTCGTGAAAAACTGACATATTTGGGGGATGCGCCTTATGAGACTGTTTTCAAGGATCCGTTTTTGGGGCTTGGGATAGGTTACAATTATGCTTCGCGGTTGTTCAGCGGCGGGGTGGACGGGGGTGTCTGCGGCGAGTTCATGACTGTGAACGGTCGGCGGGTTAACGATTGGTATCCTTACCTGCATCTCAACGCGTCTTATTCACCGAATGACCGTCACCGCCTATCGACCTACATCCAGTTCGCGTCGAACACCCCCGGCGACGCGGAGCGTTCGCCTAATGTCATACAGGTCAATGAACTGCTTTACCGCACGGGAAACCCGCAGGTTGACAATTCGCGCCATTGGACCTTCTATCTCGGCTACACATTCCTGCCTGTCAACAAGTTCTCCCTCTCTGCCAGCTTCAGATTTTTCAAGCTGTATGACCGAGGGGTTGACACATACGAATTGTACGACGGAGGCCGGGCGGTGTTGCGCGGCTATGACAACAGCGGTGACTACACCAACCTCCAGGGAGGGGTTAGCGCGACGTTAAGACTGCTGCGCAACAGCCTGATACTCCAAGGTGTGGTGGCTGTCAACAATTTCCGCTCGACAGGATATTATGACCTTGTGCGGACTCCGGTGCTGGGGCAGATCAATGTCTCGTATTACTGGCGAAACTTCAATTTCACCGGATTTTACCAGACACGGCAGCATTTCCTCGGGTCAAACTCGGGCGCGTATTCGACCTCCCGCGACTATTACATGTTGCGGGCCGGCTGGAGCCACGGGTCGTTAAACCTCTCCGTGTATGCCCTCAACTTCGCCCGCAGACGTTACGATGGCGGATGGTCTGAGCTTGTGACCCCGGCATTTTCCTCTGTCAACACGACATTCAACTCCAATTACCGCCAGTGCTTCATGGTGTCGTTGACATACACTGTCGGTTACGGCAAGAAAGTAGACCGGGGCGACGAGGTAGAGCGCGCCCGCGCGGCCGGTTCCGCGATAATGAACTGATACTGCGATGTTGTGTAAATTGATTTTAACAAAGTTTAACTCTGAATTGGCGGCGTGACTGGCGGAATAGAGCGGTTTTTTGTGGGTTGTTTCGGAAAAAATGACGAACTTTGCACCTGATTTATAAGCCTCTGTCTCCGGCAGACGCGCCCGAGGATTCTTGCAATGGAGCCGAAAGGGATTGAAGCGACGAGGCAATGGCTTGAAAATTAAAGACTTTGATGTCACTTGCGGTTCCGAGGTACTTCTCGCCTCCCTTGCTGGGGAGCCTTTGCGGGAAGCAGTGAGGGATCGGAAGTTTTGGCGTTGAGTCTAAATCAAAACATAGAGATCGATAAATAAACCATAATATTAACCGTTAACTTCAGGACATGGCAAAAGAATCAATGAAAGCCCGCGAAGTGAAGCGCGCGAAGCTCGTCGCCAAGTACGCCGCCAAGAAGGCCGCCCTCAAGGCTGCCGGTGACTACGAGGCCCTCCAGCTTCTTCCCAAGAACGCGTCGAGCGTGCGCCTCCACAACCGTTGCTCCATCACCGGCCGTCCCAAAGGCTACCTCCGTCAGTTCGGCATCTCGCGTATCCAGTTCCGCGAAATGGCTTCTGCAGGCCTTATCCCCGGTGTGAAGAAGGCAAGCTGGTAAGCTCCGCGGACAAACCCTGACATCGCGCGAGGGGAGCGCAAGGCGCCCGCCTCCGTCAGAAAAAGCCCTGCCCGGCCTACGTGCAGGAGATCATCCGGGTAAGCCCAGTTTCTGCGGGACCCCCCGGACAGCAATCCCGGCCGCCCGCCGCAGGGCCGCGAAAATGATCCCGAAAGGGAGTTTCCCCGTCATCCCACGGGATGAGAGGAGCAGTTTCCGCGCTTCAAACCAGTCCGGTAGGTGTCTGGACGACATCCCGGCGCATTTTTCAAATTTTAAATACTGACGGGCCTCCCCGTCGAGTTTAAAACAACCAAACAACAATGACAGATCCAATAGCAGATTATCTGACAAGATTGAGGAATGCCATCAAGGCCAACCACCGCGTGGTCGAGATCCCGGCCTCCAACCTCAAGAAGGAGATCACCAAGATCCTTTTCGAGCAGGGCTATATCCTCAACTACAAGTTCATTGAAGGTGAGACCCCTTCGGGCACCATCAAGGTCGCCCTCAAGTATGACCCCGTAGACCGCGTCAACGCCATCAAGGGCCTCAAGCGTGTCAGCCGTCCCGGCCTCCGCCAGTACTGCGGCTACAAGTCTATGCCCCGCGTCCTCAACGGCCTCGGTATCGCGATCCTTTCAACTTCGAAGGGCGTGATGACCAACAAGAAGGCTGCCGAGGAAAAGATCGGCGGCGAAGTTCTGTGTTACGTTTATTAATCGAAAGGAGGAAACAGCAATATGTCACGTATAGGTAAAGCCCCCATCGAAGTACCCGCAGGCGTAACCATCGATATCGCCAAAGACAACGTGGTCACCGTCAAAGGTCCCAAAGGAACCCTCGTTCAGGCCGTGAACCCTGAGTTTGAGATCAAGCTCGAAGACGGCCATCTCCATATCAACCGTCCCACAGACGACCGCGAGCACCGTGCCCAGCACGGCCTTTACCGCTCGCTGCTCCATAACATGGTTGTCGGCGTTTCGACCGGCTACCGCAAGGAGATGGAGCTTGTCGGCGTAGGTTACCGCGCATCGGCCACCGGCCAGGTGCTCGAGCTCTCGTTGGGTTACTCCCACGCCATCTTCATCAAGCTTCCCCCCGAGATCAAGGTCGAGGCCAAGTCGGAGCGTAACAAGAACCCCCTGATCATCCTCGAGAGCGACGACAAGCAGCTCCTGGGCCAGGTGTGCGCCAAGATCCGCTCCCTCCGCAAGCCCGAACCCTACAAGGGCAAAGGTATCAAGTTTGTTGGCGAGGTTATCCGCCGCAAGAGTGGCAAGACCGCCGGTGCCAAGTAAACATAAGTTGAACCTACATCGACTGTAAGAAAAAATGATCTCCAAGCAGCAAAGAAGAAATAAAATCAAGGCGCGCATCCGTGGCCGCATCTCCGGCACAGCCGCGCGTCCCCGCATGACCGTTTTCCGTTCCAACAAGCAGATCTACGTGCAGCTTGTCGACGACCTCAAAGGTCAGACCCTCGTAAGCGCTTCCTCGAAGGGCATCGCTGAAGGGACAAAGACCGAAATCGCCGCCAAGGTCGGAAAGGTCATCGCAGAGAAGGCTATCGCCGCAGGCTATCCCGAAGTTGTTTTCGACCGCAACGGCTACCTTTTCCACGGCAGAGTTAAATCATTGGCTGACGCGGCTCGCGAAGGCGGACTTAAATTCTAAACGACAATGGTAAACAAGAACAACCGAGTTAAGACAACCAACGACATAGAACTCAAGGACCGTCTGGTGGCCATCAACCGTGTCACCAAGGTGACAAAGGGCGGACGTACCTTCACTTTCGCCGCCATTGTCGTGGTCGGCAACGAAGACGGAATCATCGGCTGGGGCCTTGGTAAGGCCAATGAGGTGCAGGCTGCCATCGCCAAGGGCGTTGAGTCTGCGAAGAAGAACCTCATCCGCGTGCCTGTCCACAAGGGAACAATCCCCCACGAGCAGATAGCCAAGTTCGGCGGTTCAGAGGTGCTCCTCAAGCCTGCCAGCCACGGTACCGGCGTTAAGGCCGGCGGCGCCATGCGTGCCGTTCTCGAGAGCGTCGGCATCACCGACGTGCTTGCCAAGTCCAAGGGCTCGTCAAACCCCCACAACCTGGTGAAGGCTACCATCGCCGCCCTCGGCGAGATGCGTTCCCCCGCTCAGGTCGCCCAGAACCGAGGCATCTCCGTCAATCAGGTATTCAACGGCTAACCCCAGGAAACCAACAGAAATGGCACAGATTAAAATCAAGCAGATAAAGAGCCGCATCGGCGCTCCCGCAGTGCAGAAGCGCACCCTCGACGCCCTCGGCCTCAAGAAAATGAATCACGTGGTTGTCAAGGAAGACACCCCCTCCGTGATGGGAATGGTAAACCGTGTTCGTCATTTGGTAGAAGTGACCAACGCTTAATCAATATCTCAAGCATTCAGCAATTATGGATTTAAGTAACTTAAAACCCGCCGTGGGCTCCACGACCCGCAGCACCCGTATCGGTCGCGGTCCCGGCTCTGGCAAGGGTGGAACTTCTACCCGTGGACACAAGGGCGCGAAGTCGCGTTCCGGCTACAAACGCAAGATCGGTTTTGAAGGTGGTCAGATGCCCCTCCAGCGCCGTCTCCCCAAATTCGGTTTCAAGAACATCAACCGTGTGGAATACAAGGCCATCAATCTCGATGTCATCGAGGCTCTCGCCGCAGCGAAGAACCTGGAGAAGATCGGGCTTGAGGAATTCCGCGCAGCCGGGTTCATCAACCGCAAGCAGCTGGTGAAGGTTCTCGCCAACGGCGCTGTGACACGCGCGCTCCAGGTTGAGGCCAACGCTTTCTCGGCTGCCGCCGAAAAGGCCATCACCGAAGCCGGAGGCTCCGTATCCAAAGTGAAGTAATCTCTCCCAACAGCTTTAAAGCACCCCAATAAATGAAATTCGTTCAAACCCTTAAAAACATCTGGACTATCCAGGAGCTGCGTCAGCGACTTACCATCACGGTGCTGCTGGTGCTGGTTTACCGTCTGGGGTGTTATGTTGTCCTGCCGGGCATCAACCCCGCCGACCTTGAAGCCCTCACCAACTTCACCAACAAGACCGGTCTGATGCAGCTTCTCGACATGTTCTCGGGAGGTGCCTTCTCTCAGGCCTCCATCTTCGCCCTCGGTATCATGCCCTACATCACTGCGTCCATCGTGATACAGCTTGCAGGCATGGTGTTGCCTTCTTTCCAGAAGATGCAGCGCGAAGGTGAGAGCGGCCGTCAGAAGCTCAACCAGTACACCCGTTACCTTACCGTGCTGATCCTCCTGGTCCAGGGTCCCGCCTATCTTTACAACCTGAAGGCTCAGATTGTAAACGCCGGTGGAACCAGCGACATGGGAATCTGGATGGTGATGTTCCTGACGGTGATCCTCGCCGCAGGCTCGATGTTCATCATGTGGCTTGGCGAGCGTATAACCGACCGTGGTATCGGCAACGGTATCTCGTTCATCATCCTCGTGGGTATCATCGCCCGCCTGCCGATGTCGCTCGTCTATGAGTTCACAAGCCGTCTTCCCGGATCGACCGGCTCCGAAGGCGGTCTGATCATGTTCATCGTCGAGATCGTGCTGCTCTTCGCCGTTACTGTCGGAGCCGTGCTGCTCGTCCAGGGAACCCGCAAGGTGCCTGTGCAGTATGCAAAGCGCATCGTCGGCAACCGCCAGGTAGGTGGTGTGCGCCAGTACATCCCCCTGAAGGTGAACGCTGCCGGTGTGATGCCGATCATCTTCGCCCAGGCAATCATGTTCATCCCCTTGACCCTCTCCGGCTTCGGAGCGCGTGAGGGAGCTACCGGCTTCTTCGCCACCTTCGCCGATATCAACGGGTTCTGGTACAACTTCGTGTACTTTATCCTGATTGTAGCCTTCACTTACTTCTACACTGCCATCACGGTGCGTCCTACCCAGATGGCTGAGGACATGAAGCGCAACAACGGATTCATCCCTGGAGTGAAGCCCGGCAAGAAGACCGCTGAATACCTCGACTCGATCATGTCGCGTATCACTCTGCCGGGATCTATCTTCCTCGGCATCGTGGCTATCCTGCCGGCGTTCGCGCGCCTGTTCGGCATCAGCCAGAACTTCGCGCAGTTCTTCGGTGGGACATCGCTGCTGATCATGGTCGGTGTCGTCCTCGACACCCTCCAGCAGATCGAGTCTCATTTGATGATGCACCATTACGACGGCCTGATGAAGGACGGCAAGATCAAAGGTCGCACGACCGGATCCGCCTATTGATCCAGACCATCCGATACTCAACGCCCGCTGCCGGAGAAGCCCTCACGCGGTTTCTCCGACAGGGGGTTGAACTCTGAAATTCCGACCCTTTCAAGAACCAGATGATTTACCTCAAGACACCTGACGAGATCGAAAAGATGCGCCGCGCCTGCGAGCTGACCTCCCTCACCCTGGGAGAGGTCGCAAAACTCGTCCGTCCCGGCACCACGACTCATCAGCTTGACACCGTTGCCCGCGAGTTCATCGTCAAGAATGGCGGCCGTCCGGCCTGTCTGGGCTATGGCGGTTTCCCCGCGACGCTGTGTATCGAGGTCAACGAGACCGTGGTACACGGTTTTCCGTCGACCTATACCCTGCGTGAAGGCGACATCGTCGGCGTGGACCTTGTTGTCGAGCTTGACGGTTACAATGGTGACATGTGCTACACCTTCCCTGTAGGAGATGTGGCTCCCGAAGTCATGGATCTCCTTCGGACTACGAAAGAATCGCTTTACAAGGGTATCGACGCTTGTCGCGAAGGTCATCGCCTTGGTGACATATCAAACGCCATACAGACCTATTGTGAGAAGCACGGTTACTCGGTAGTCAGGGAGATGTGTGGCCACGGCATCGGCCGCAAGATGCATGAGGACCCTGAAGTCCCCAACTTCGGGCGGCGAGGCACAGGCCCGCTGATCAAGAACGGTCTTTGCATTGCCATCGAGCCTATGATCAACCTGGGAGGCCGCAATATCGTGATTGAGGCTGACGGCTGGACTTGCCGGACCCGTGACCGCAAGCCTTCGGCTCATTTCGAGCACACCGTGGCGGTCAACTACGGGCAGACCGAGATTCTGACCTCCTTCGAGCCCGTGCGTGAAGCCCTCGGTGACAAATTCATCTGAAGTTCAGTTAGAGAATAAAGACAGAAAACCAGACAGAAACCATATGTCAAAGCAATCTGCTATCGAACAAGACGGCGTAATCCTCGAAGCCCTCTCAAACGCGATGTTCCGCGTGGAGCTTGAGAACGGTCATGAAATCACTGCCCATATCTCGGGCAAGATGCGCATGCACTATATCAAGATCCTCCCCGGCGACAAAGTAAGGGTGGAGATGTCGCCTTATGACCTCTCGAAGGGTCGAATCGCGTTCCGTTACAAATAAGAAAAAACGAACCATCAATAATTCCAAAACGAATTCACAATGAAAGTCAGAGCTTCCATCAAGAAGCGTTCCGCCGACGACAAGATCGTCCGTCGCAAGGGCCGCCTCTATGTGATCAACAAGAAAAATCCCAAAAACAAACAGCGCCAGGGATAACATGCGTTAATCCGGGAAAACCGGCGGCGGTTTGTCAGGATATTGCCGGGGATTCCGCGCAAGCGCTCCCCACACAGGCAATGAAACCGCGTGAAAGGTTTCCGAATCCCGCTGATTTTTGTTATTTTCGCGTTAAAATTTCAAGACTCAACCAAAGCATTTATGGCAGTAAGAATCGTGGGAGTTGACCTCCCCCAGAACAAACGGGGCGAAATCGCCCTGACCTACATCTTCGGCATCGGCCGTTCGGCCGCTAAGACCATCCTGGAGAAAGCCGGTGTAGACGTGAACATCAAAGTGAAGGACTGGACTGATGCCCAGGCTGCGCAGGTTCGCGAAGTCATCCAGGAAAACTACAAGGTAGAGGGTGACCTCCGCAGCGAGATCCAGCTCAACATCAAGCGACTCATGGACATCGGCTGCTACCGTGGTATCCGCCACCGTAACGGTCTGCCCGTACGCGGTCAGTCGACCAAGAACAACGCCCGTACCCGCAAGGGACGCAAGAAAACCGTCGCTAACAAGAAGAAAGCCACTAAATAACGAATACCCCAAGAAAGTATCATGGCAAAGAAAACAGTCGCAGCCAAGAAGCGCAACGTCAAGGTTGACGCCGCCGGCCAGCTTCACGTTCACTCCTCATTCAACAATATCATCGTGTGCTTAGCCAACAGCGAGGGACAGGTGATCTCATGGTCATCCGCAGGCAAGATGGGCTTCCGCGGATCCAAGAAGAACACCCCCTACGCCGCCCAGATGGCTGCCCAGGATTGCGGCAAGGTCGCTTATGACCTCGGCCTGCGCAAGGTGAAAGCCTACGTCAAAGGTCCAGGCAACGGCCGTGAATCGGCCATCCGTACCGTGCATGGTATGGGTATCGAGGTGACAGAGATCATCGACGTTACTCCGCTGCCCCACAACGGTTGCCGTCCTCCCAAACGTCGTCGCGTATAATCCACCTTTCCACGGCAGAAATCAACATCTGGCGTTCCCGGGCATCCAGTGCTGCTCCGATTGCTGATGGTTCACCACGGCCCCCGCGCCGTAAGGAGCAACCTGCGCCGGAAACCCATTAACCTTTTTTAAAGTTAAAGACACAAATGGCTAGATATATAGGTCCCAAGACCAAAATCGCACGCAAATTTGGCGAACCCATCTTCGGCGAGGACAAGATCCTGAGCCGTCGCAACTTCCCTCCAGGCCAGCACGGCCAGAACCGTCGCCGCAAGACTTCAGAGTACGGTGTCCAGCTGCGCGAGAAGCAGAAGGCGAAATACACTTACGGTGTGCTCGAACGTCAGTTCCGCAACCTCTTCGAGAAAGCGTCCTCGATGAAGGGTATCACCGGTGAGATCCTCCTCCAGCTCCTCGAAGGGCGCCTTGACAACGTCGTTTATCGTCTCGGCATCGCCAAGACCCGCGCCGCCGCCCGTCAGCTCGTGCTCCACAAGCATGTCACTGTCAACGGCCAGGTGGTGAACATCCCTTCCTTCGCCGTGCAGCCCGGAATGGTTGTCGGTGTCCGTGAGAAATCCAAATCTCTGGAGGTTATCGCCGACTGCCTTGCCGGCTTCAACCACAGCAAGTACCCCTGGCTCGAATGGGACGAGTCAACCAAGAGCGGCAAACTGCTTCATGTCCCCACCCGCGAGGACATTCCTGAAAACATCAAGGAGCAGCTCATCGTCGAACTCTATTCTAAGTAATCCGTTAAACACCAAGATCCATGGCTATTTTAGCATTCCAAAAACCTGACAAAGTCGTAATGTTGGAAGCCAACAGCTTCTACGGCAAGTTTGAGTTCAAGCCTTTGGAACCCGGCTATGGTATCACTGTGGGCAACGCCCTGCGTCGAGTGCTTCTCTCCTCGCTCGAAGGTTATGCCATCTCCGCCATCAAGATCGACGGCGTGAAACACGAGTTCGATACCATTCCCGGCGTCAAGGAGGATGTGACCAATATCATCCTCAACCTCAAGAAGGTGGACCTCAAGCAGGTGACCGAAGATGCCGAGACTGAGAAAGCTTCCATCCATGTGTCGGGTCAGGAGGTGTTCAAAGCCGGTGACATCGGAAAAGCCCTTTCAGGCTTTGAAGTCCTCAACCCCGAGGAAGTCATCTGTCACTTGGATCCCGACGCGAGTTTCAACCTCGAGGTGACGATCAACAAGGGCCGCGGCTGGGTTCCCGCCGACGAGAACCAGCTGGAGATCTCCGATATCCAGACCCTCGCCATCGACTCGATCTATACCCCGATAAAGAACGTCAAATACGCTGTTGAAAACTTCCGCGTCGATCAGAAGACCGACTACGAGAAACTCATCATCGAGATAACCACCAACGGCTCCATTCTCCCCAAGGACGCTCTCAAGGAGGCCGCCAAGATACTGATCTACCATCTGATGCTCTTCTCTGACGACAAGATCACTATCGAGACCACCGAGACAGACGGTGCCGAGGAATTCGATGAGGACGCTCTCCACATGCGCCAGCTCCTCAAGACGAAGCTGGTAGACATGGACCTCTCGGTCCGCGCTCTCAACTGCCTCAAGAGCGCCGAAGTCGAGACTCTCGGCGAACTGGTTGTCTTCAACAAGACAGATCTGCTGAAATTCCGCAACTTCGGCAAAAAGTCCCTGACGGAACTCGACGAACTGCTGGCCAACCTCGGCCTGTCGTTCGGCATGGATATTTCCAAATACAAACTCGACAAAGAGTAAAAACTGAACAACAACGATGAGACACAATAAAAGCTTCAACCACCTGTCGCGCAAGAAGGCCCATCGCGACGCCCTTCTTGCCAACATGACCATCTCCCTTATCAAGCATAAGAGGATATTCACCACTCTGGCCAAGGCAAAAGCTCTGCGCGTATACGCCGAGCCCCTGATCAACCGTGCCAAGGAAGACTCCATGGCCAACCGCCGCCTGGTGTTCTCCTACCTCCAGAACAAGGAAGCCGTCACCGAGCTCTTCCGCGAGATCTCCCAGAAGATCGCCGACCGTCCCGGAGGCTACACCCGCATCCTCAAGACCGGCAACCGTCTTGGTGACAACGCCAAGACCTGCTTCATCGAGCTTGTCGACTACAACGAGAACATGCTCAAGGACAAGAAGACCGAGAAGAAGGGCCGCACCCGCCGTTCCCGCAAGTCTTCCTCCACCGAGGCCGCCGCACCCGCCGCTGAAGCTCCCGTACCCGTACCCGCCGAGGAACCCAAAGCCGAATAAGAAGCAATAATGGGTATTATCATTAGATAGTACCGATATATGATAGACACCCGCATAATTATTATGTGGGTGTCATCGTATTGTAAACGTCCTTTATAGTAGAGATAAACCCGTTATTCCGCGTTGCCTGTTTGACAAATGATGGAGTGATATAAAAATAATTTGAGACATGTGTTTGCCGAAACCACATTTGAAATTTGTATCTTACATGCAGGTGATATGTATTATCCTTGTTGTGTTGGGACATTCTTTCCATCTTTATCCTGATGGAAGGTATGGGGAGTCGTTAGTGATCAAAAAGATGATCTACAGCTTCCACATGCCAGCATTCATGTTTGTCTCCGGATTTCTTATGTGTTACTCCTCCTTAAGTGTCGGCAATAGAAATGATAAAGGTGTTTTTTATTTCTTCGTTCAGAAATTCAGCAGATTGTTGCTGCCTTATTTGGTGTTGACTGCTGTCACGTTCATTCCAAGAGCTTCGTTGAATTTCATGGCGGATGATAATATATCTATTGATTGGATGAGTTTCATTGAAGGCTTTTTTATTAGAAAACAAATGCTGATCCCTTATTTCTGGTTTGTGCAAGCATCTTTTCTGCTATTAGTTTTTTCATATTCCTGTATTAAAATATTGGTAAGATACAATGTCAACAGAAATTGGAGCATTGCGTTGTTAATGATTCTCTTTTTTATGTTGCCATTATCTGAGATAAGATGGACTGCTTTTTTCTCATTAGATATGGCGATAGAGTTGGGCCTATATTTTTGTCTGGGGATAATTTATGCAAATTGGTTTGATAAGATCGACTTGTTTATTAAATGGGATTCATTGATTATTTGTGCATTATTTATTGGTGGTTTTATGGGAGCTTTTTTTGTGCCTTTGAATTATTGGACGAGCATGTTATGTGCTATATTGGGAATCGGGATGGTAATATCATTGGCTCATATCATTGAAAATAGAAAAATAACCGTTTTTGATCATCTGACGGGAGCTAATTATATGATTTTTCTCTTGTCATGGTATTTTAATGTTTTAGCACAACAGGTTTTGGCTTATTTTGTTACCATTCCATGGTATGTTCATACGCTCTTGTCATTGTTTTCGGGCATCTATGTCCCATATGCAGCATATATTTGGTTGAGAAACAAGCAGAATAGTAAAATCGGACGTATAACCGCTGTGCTGTTAGGACAAAAGTTCCCGAAAAAACAATATAGCATTAAGATGTAATCGTATGTAATGTACAATCTGTTGTGAGTAGTGGGTTATACTATGACAAATTTTTCGTGTCTTTTTATATACGATGTTGTAAAATGATATATAGTAAAATTTATTGATTGTTAATAATTGTGGTTTATAAAGATGAAAGGTAAACTGATTATCAATCCAATCGGAGGACTGGCCAATAGGATGAGGACATTGGCCGGAGGACTTACAATGGCATCGGAACTGGGTCTTGACTATAAGGTGATATGGCTGAAAAATTGGGAAATAGCTGCCGGTTATGAAGATATATTTGAATTGCCCGAATGCCTTAAAGATAAGATAGAGATGCCATCTAAAACAAAGTACGAGTTCTTTTTTTCTATACCACGGAAAAGGAATTTGTGGATAAGCGGCTTGACTCTTAGGCGTTTCGAGCTTGTGTTGTATGATAGTAAAGTACCATTGACATCAATATTGTCAAGAGAAGATTCGGACGAGGAATTGAATAGAATTGTAAGGCAAGCTACAATTGGTGGAAAGTCTTGTTATATTCAAGGGGGAACAAATATTTACGGTTTCTCGCCTGATTTCTATCGTGATCTTTTTATTTTGCGGGGTAAACTACAAATGAAAGTGAATGAGGTTCTGGCGGTATTAGGTGACAGCCCAATCGGAGTACACATAAGAAGGACTGATAATATTATGTCTATAGAACATAGTCCATTGTCGTTGTTTGAGTCGGAAATTGAGAAGATCGTGCAGAAAAATCCGTCACAAATGTTTTATTTGGCAACGGATAGTGATGAGGTAAAACGGGTGTTAAAAGACAGATTTGGGACAAACTTGGTGACAAGTGAAAATTCTGCAAGAAGAGATACGAGAGAAGGCATAGAAGATGCAGCGGTGGAGATGTTTGTCCTATCTAAAACGTCCAAAATCATTGGTTCATATTACAGTTCTTTTTCAGAGGCTGCGGCATTGTTAGGAGGGTGTCAATTAGAGGTCATGCGTAAATGATGCAAGCAGTGCGGATGCCTGGGCGGCGATGCCTTCGCCACGGCCTGTGAAGCCAAGGTGCTCGGTTGTAGTTGCTTTGACAGAGACGGATTCAAGTGGGAGGGAGATGTCTTCGGCGATGTTTTGGACCATCAGGGGGATGTAGGGGAGAAGCTTTGGTGACTGGGCTATGATTGTAACGTCGACATTGATTGGCGACAGGCCACGTTGTTCTCGTATGATGTTGGCTGTCTCGCGCAACAGTAGGCGGGAATCAGCTCCTTTATAGCGGGGATCTGTGTCGGGGAAATGATAACCGATGTCGCGGAGGGCAGCAGCACCAAGTAGAGCGTCGGAAAGGGCATGTAGGGCGACATCGGCATCGCTGTGGCCGAGCAGTCCGCGGTCATATGGGATTTCTACGCCGCAGAGGATGAGTTTGCGGCCTTCAACAAGGCGGTGGACATCGAAGCCGTTTCCGATTCTGTACATTGGGGTAAGATTGGGGTGTAGCCCCTCGCTGCGCTCCGGCACAGGACTTTGAGGGGAAGGAATAGGGTAGAGGGGGAGAGGGCGTTTCCGGAGAGACTTTTTGTTTACAGGGTGAAAGAAGGACTTGAATGCCGGATTATTTCCGGCGGCCGAGGAGGTCGCGCAGGCCGTCCATATCGAAGGTCAGGGTGAAACGCAGGGTCTGGTCAAGGGGTGATGTCTGGGCGGTGGCCAGCATGTAGGCCGCGTCCAGGCGGACGACATTGAGGGAGAAGCCTGCGCCGAAGCCGAAATACTGGCGGTTGCCTTTGTATTGGCTTTCGTGGTAGTAGCCTGCGCGGAGGAAGAACTGCTGGTTGTAATTGTATTCCGCTCCGATAGAGTAGGATATCTCGCGGAGTTCCTCTTTGAATCCGCCGGGTGCGTCGCTGAATGACTTGAATATGCCGGTGATGGGTGACATGGTTTCCCAATTGTTGAGGGCTTCAGCATATGCTCCTTCATCGACCTGTCCTTCTTCGTTACGGTAATCATCCCGGCGGGGACGGGTGGGGACAAGAAGTTTGTTCAGGTCAAGGCTGACGGCGAGGTTGTGGTAGTCGGCGAGGGGGAACATGAAGGAGGTCCCCAGACGGAGGTTTGTCGGCAGGAAGGCCGGCGGTTGTCCTTCGGGAGAGACTTTGGTACCGATATTGGAGATGTCCCATCCCCAGGAGAACTGGCACTCGCTTTGTCCGACAATGGGGTATGTCACGAAGTATCCGGATATGTCGGCAGAGAAGGCCGATGCTCCACTGGGCTGAGTGGAGGTGCTGGAGGCTCCGAATCCGAGATCGGAATATATATAGCGGAATACGACACCCATCGAGAATTTCTCGGAGAGTTTGCGTGAATAGCCTATATCAAAGGCAAGCTCATAGGGGTTGACGCTCTCTGTGACTCCTCCGAGACTTTCCGAGTTGACTTCGCCCAGCGAGAAGTAACGCAACGAGGCACTGATCGCCTGGTTGTCGTTGCTTCCTATTTTCCAATATCCGGCAAGGTTGGCCAGGAAGATATCGTTGACCAACTTGCGCAACCATGGAGTGTAGCTCAAGGCGACGGCTCCTTGTGAGTAGGCGAACGCGTATTTCGACGGGTTCCAGAACTGGGAATTCGCGTCAGGATCGGTGGCCGCGCCAAGGTCTCCCATAGACGCGCCGCGCGCGTCGGGAGCAATCCCGAGAGATGTAACACCGGTCTGGACGGGGTTGAATTCGTTCTTTATCTGGTCATCGGCATTGGCCTTCTCCGCGCATAGTATCGCGGCAAGGATGGTGGCGGCTATCGTTGATTTAGCCGCTATCGGAGAGATTGACATATTGCGGAGCGAAGTCATCATTGTCTGTATGATTAGAGAATCCTTGAAATCAAAGGACTCTGAATATATAACTTAAAAGGTGTGGTTTTATTGCCCCACGGGTTGTCAAAGGCGGCCGAGCGGGAGCAGATGTGTCAGAATCTCCTCGCGGGACATGGCGTTGCGGTCTGTGAGGGATTTTACCATAGCGCAGACGGCGTTGTTCACTGCCGGGTGCAGGAGCAATTGCCGGATGTAGGTGAACGCATTGTCGCAGATCTGCTCTACTTCTCCTGACTCGAGGCCACAAGTTTCCTCTCCTTCACTGGTGAGATGCCGGAGCATCAGCGATCTGACTTCATGAGACAGGTCGGAGTGTCTTCTGTTCAATGATCTGGCGAGAAGGTTGCCGATGATCATCGCGGAGGTGAGCTGGAAATGACGGAATGAAGATTTCCATACATCTTTGACGGAAAATCCCGGATTGGACGGCTGGAAAAAATCTGTCGTGAGTTTCATCCCGAGGTCTGCCGGAGCGTCAAGTTGCAAGGAGTCAATATATTGCTCCGCGTCGAAAATGAAAAGAGACAAGGCCATACCGCAGAGCCCGAAGGCCCTGTCGGTACGGTCGGTGTATTTTAGTGAGGCGGATGTCATCGTGTCAGTTGATTACCATTATCTTGGTCACACAGTTGTCGCTGCCGGAGTCGTTGCTGTTGCCGTGTGAGGCGAAGACGTAATAAACTCCGGTCTTGACGCGGTCGCCGTTTGCGTTGCATCCGTCCCAGGTTATCATACCCCCTTCGCTGCGTCCCTGGAAAAAGACATTTCCTGCCGCGTCGGCGATTTTGACAAGTGTGTTGTCTATCAAGCCTGTGACTGTTATCCATCCGGAATAGTCAGGGCGGACGGGGTTGGGGTATGCATATACCTCGTCAAGGTCCTCACTCGCCGGAGCGGCAGTTGAGTTGTATTCCACCACGCCGTTTTCCGTGGCGAAGAACACGCTCGATGAGTTGGGATCGCATGCGACAGAGAATACCTTATTGGATGGCAGGATCGAGTTGTCCATGTCATAGTGCTCAAGTATCTGGTCGCCGTCCTCGCTTACGAGATACACGCCTGCGGTAGTGGTGGAGATCCATTTGCGGTTGGAGCTGTCGACGGCTATGCCGCTGACAGTTATGGCATCCAACAGGTAGTCGGCCAATCCTGTCCCGTCATTGCGTGGAACTTTAAGGTGGTTGACCTGAACGACATCGGAGTTGATCTTGGATGGATCAGTGATTTCGAATACACCTTTGTCCGTTCCTACCCAGAGCCGTCCTTTCTTGTCCTCGCAAAGTGCTCCGACATGGTAAAAAGAAAGGGTCTTATTATCCTGGTCAATATAAGAAGTTGTTACGATAATTGAATCATCTTTGGGGGATGGAGTTCCCTTTGAGTTAACAAAGGTTAATGCCGTGCTCCAATATCCAGTTGCAAATACCATCTGTCCGGAGACTTTTAAAGGACAACCAACGATACACCGCCCTATAAAACTTCCTCCATCATGTATGATCCAGTTGTTCTTATCGTATGTACCGTCATGTAATGCAGAATAAGGAATGACAAATATATTGTTTGAGCCGGAATTTTCCTGTGTAACCCAAAGGTTGTCATATTTATCAAAGCCAACATATGTGATACGATATCCATATGTGGCATTCACGGGGATGTCGGAATTAGTAAACTGATGAACTTGGATACCATCTTTGATCATATAAAGACCTTGGTTCCAAGAGCCGACATAATAGGTCCCGGCATCATGAGGATCTCCTGTCACCCAAGAAGGACGAGCTATGTTAGTCGCAGGATTGCCTTTGTTGGTCAGCCCGGAAGGCGTTATGTCTGTAAAGCCTGAATCACGTGTGAATGATGAAGCTTTTAGTGGCAATGAGCCAATTAGCCCAACTTGAAAGCCATATTCATAATCTTCATTCCAAAACAGCAAATTGCCGGTAGGTTGTGCGAAAATTCGATTACATCCGGCAGCAGAGAATTCCGTCTTTCCGAATTTATCGCCGAGCTGAGTCGGATTGGCACGGTCAGTTATGTCATACTGACATATGCCGTCGGCATTGCCAGCCCAGATTTCGTCAAGACCGTCAAGAGCGGATAATGTCTGGCCTTTCAGGACGGAGGGGAAAGCAGTTATTTCAGGAGCGGTTGCGGGTGTTCCCGGTGAGTAGCTGAACATGTTGGATCCGTTGGAGATGAAAACCTGATCAGTCCCAACAGGAACCATATGGGTCATCAGTACATCCGCGTTGTTGTGGCGCAACAGAGTATATGTCAACTTGTCGTTGGCGAAGTCGAAATCAGCGATTACTACCTTATTGTTGTTACCTGATTTATGGGTTAAAAAGACACGCTTGTCACCTAATGTGGCGGTCACGTCGCCATAAGTCCATGAGCCGGTGTTGTTGCCGATAAACTTGAATCTGTCGATATTGACAAGGTGCTCGCTTGCGGGAGCAGCCATCAGCTGCCGGTTGTAACCTATGACAACATGATCTCCAAGTCCAAAGACCTTGTCCACCGCCAAGGGAGAGAACATGGTCTCGACTGTCTCGTTCTTGCGGTCATCCAGAGTCACCAGACCAAAGGTCGTGGCGACATATATGCGGTCTTTCCCGAAACCGACGTGATTGATCGCCGGCTTGCCTGTGATGAGCGCGTCGGAGATATCGGAGATATTTATGACCGAGCCGTCATCATTGATCCGGTCGATATTGCAGTTGTCATATACCACAATCAGGTATTTCCCGTCGGGATGTGGATATATAGATTTGATTGCTCCGCCGTTGAGGTCGTTTGAGATATTCAATGAGCGTACCTCGTGGGTCTTTTTGTCGACGGAAAACAGTGATCCCACTGACAGGTAATATGCCATTCCTTTGGTCTCCGCGATCGTCGACACTCCGCCAAAAGGGGAATGTATCGTCCAACCTCCTACGGGGAGCTGGGCGTTGACTGAGAGGCTGATTAATGCAACTGCGAATATGAGGGCGATTTTCTTGATCATCATGGGATTGTATTAAGGATTGGTTTCCAAAATCTTGAGTAGGGCTTCCGAAGCACGCCGGCGGTGGGAGATGGCGTTCTTCTCGTCAGATGTCATCTCGGCAAAAGTCAACGATTGTCCCTCCGGGATGAACAAGGGATCATATCCGAAGCCGTCAGTGCCGCGCGGAGTGGTGGCGATAGAGCCGTTCACTATGCCTTCGGCTAAGAACTCCTTGCCACCGATAATAGCGGCTATGACTGTGCGGAAGCGGGCTTTGCGGTTTTCAATGCCGTCAAGCTTTTCAAGGAGTAACGCGGAGTTGGCGGAAGCGTCGTGTCCTTCACCGCGCCCGTTGATGCTGGCGTATCTTGCTGACATCACGCCCGGTTGACCTCCAAGGGCTTCGACTTCCAGACCGGTGTCATCCGCGAAGCAGTCGCAGTGAAACCGTTGGCTTACCCAACGTGCTTTCTGGAGCGCGTTGCCTTCGATCGTGTCGGAAGTCTCCGGAATTTCCTCCCGGCATCCGATTTCCTCAAGGGAGACAATCTGTCGCCTTTTCCCGAGGATAGCGCGTAGCTCTGTGATTTTGTGGGCGTTGTTGGTAGCAAAAACCAGTTTTTCCTGCATTACGTCAAGTCAAAGTTTACTCAACATATATAACGTATTCTTTTGCTGTTTATTATTATCGGATTGGTTTTTGCCGGAAAATAGAGATAGGGATAGGGCAAGAAAAAGGAAGCAACTCATTTTATGGATTGCTTCCTTTGATGGTTGATTATAGACTGCTATGTTGTCAGTCGCGGGAGGAACCGAAGAAGCGGAGGAGGTAGATGAAGAGGTTGATGAAGTCGAGGTAGAGGGAGAGGGCGCCCCAGGTGGCGAGGGAGCCGTTGGCGATACCCATGTTCATGGCTGCCATCTGCTTGATTTTCTGGGTGTCCCAGGCGGTCAAGCCGATGAAGATCAGGACTCCGAGGCCGGAGATGATCCAGTCGAAGGTGCTGTTGGCCCAGAAGATGTTGACCACGATGCAGATGATCAGGCCAAAGAGGGCCATGTAGAGGAATGAGCCGATTTTTGTCAGGTCACGGTTGGTGAAGTAGCCGTAGACGCTCATTGCCCCGAAGACGGCGGCGGTGATCAGGAATGTCTTGAATATGGAGTTGAACGAGAAGGCCAGGAAGATTATCGAGAGGGTGAGGCCGTTGACGAGGGCGAAAAGGAAGAAGAGTCCGGTCGACATGCCGGGGCTCATTTTGCCAAGACGCGCGGAGATCCAGAGGACGAGCCCGACTTCGACGATGGCGAGGCCCCAGTAGATCCAGCGGTTGGTGGCCAGCGATATGGTGATGTTGGGGGCGTAGAAGTATGCGATGAGGGCAGCTGCTGCGGAAACCAGCAAGGCCAGGAACATCTTGACGTAGACTTGCTTCATTACGGCCGAGACTTTTGCGTCGAGCGACTGGGGCTGCTGGCTGTTTTGCCAGTAGTTCTGGGCCGGATTGGGGTTGTTGAGGTAGTTCATTGTTGATTGTTTTTTGCTTGTTTTTACATCCTTTCGGGGACGTGGATTCCCAAGAGGCCCATCGCCTGCTTGACTGTCCGGGCGACTGACTTGCAGAGGGCGAGCCGGAGGGAGCGGACGGCGGGATTCTCCTCTTTGAGGATTGAGTAGTCGTGGTAGAACTGGTTGTATTGTTTTACGAGTTCGTAAGCGTAGTTGGCGATCAGGGCCGGGGAGTAGCTGCGGCCTGCCTCCTCGACTGTCGCGGGGAAGTCGGACAGGGTCTGGATCAGGGCGATCTCCTTTTCGTTGGGAATGACCGCCGCGTAATCGCCGATCTCGTAGCCCAGTTCCTCGGCCTTGCGCAGCACTGACCTGATGCGGGCATAGGTGTACTGTATGAAGGGGCCGGTGTTGCCGTTGAAGTCGATCGATTCGGCGGGGTTGAACATCATGTTCTTGCGCGGATCGACTTTGAGAAGGAAGTATTTCAATGCTCCCATACCGACGGTCTCCGAGATCTCGTCTATCTCGGCGGTGGGCAATCCGTCGGTCTTCCCGAGCTGGGCCGAGACTTCGCGGGCATTGGAAACCATCTCCTCCATCAGGTCGTCGGCATCTACCACGGTGCCTTCGCGGCTCTTCATCTTTCCCTGGGGCAGCTCTACCATTCCATAAGAGAAATGGACGAGGTCTTTGCCCCATTTGAATCCGAGGCGGTCAAGCAACAGTGACAACACCTGGAAATGGTAGTTTTGTTCATTGCCGACCACATATATCATCTTGTCGATGGGGAAATCGCGGAAACGGAGCTTGGCTGTGCCGATATCCTGGGTCATGTAGACGGATGTGCCGTCGGAACGGAGCAAGAGCTTGTTGTCGAGCCCCGCGTCCGTAAGGTCAGCCCAGACGGATCCATCCTCCTTGCGGTACATGATCCCCTTTTCGAGCCCTTCGAGCACCTTCTCTTTACCTTCGAGATAGGTTTGCGACTCATAATATATCTTGTCGAAGTCGACACCCATGCGCTTGTATGTTATGTCGAATCCGTCGTACACCCATTGGTTCATGGTCTCCCACAGCCGGCGCACCTCCGGGTCTTTCTGCTCCCATTTGCGGAGCATCTCGCGGGCTTCGGCCATGAGGGGGGAGGCCGCTTTCGCCTCCTCCTCGCTCATACCTTTCTCCATAAGAGCCTTGACCTCTTCGCGGAAATGCTTGTCGAAGAGGACGTAGAAGTCACCGATGAGGTGGTCTCCCTTTTTGCCGGTCGACTCCGGGGTAGCTCCTTTTCCCCACTTCTGCCAGGCGAGCATCGACTTGCAGATATGTATGCCTCGGTCATTGACGATATTGGTCTTGACGACTTTGTTGCCGCAGGCTTTCAGGATCAATGACAGAGAGTATCCGAGGAGGTTGTTGCGGACATGGCCAAGGTGGAGGGGCTTGTTGGTGTTGGGAGAGGAGTACTCGACCATCACGAGCGGGCTGTTGTCATCGGCTTCCTTGAACCCGAAATTGTCATCGGCGACGATGTGTTCCAGCACTGAATTCCAGTATGTCGGTTGTATGACGATGTTGAGGAAGCCTTTGACGGCGTTGAAACGGTCAACAGCCGGCTCGTTGTCGACCAGCCAGTTGCCTATCTCCGTGGCCACCGCGTCGGGGGATTTGCGGGCAGCTTTGACCCACGGGAAGACCACAACGGTCAGGTTCCCCTCGAACTCCTTGCGGGTTGCCTGGGGAACAATCTGTTCTGCCGGGGTGTCTACCCCGTATAGCTCCTTTACTGCGCGAGATACGCCTTGTGATATGATGCTGTCAAGTGACATGTCTTTTGTTGGATGAGATGTTGAGTTGTCGGGCCGGCCGCGCTGATGTCGCGAGACAGGCGTGTTTAGAGGCGCAAAGTTACTGATTTTACGCGAAAAATCCTTGCTGACGCTTGTTAATCTTGTCTAAATCACTAACTTTGCAGTATAATAACAGGCTAATAGGCCGATTATCTTAACCATAAGCGTAAAAACCATGACAAATATCCTTAGGCGCATTATATTCGCGGCGGCAGCCATCTCCGTGTCATTTTCCGCATTGGGCTGGGGCCAGAAAGGCCATGACGTGACCGCCTGTATCGCCGAACGCCATCTGACTCCCGCGACAAAAGCTGCTGTTGATTCCATCTTCGAGGGACGCAGCCTGGTCTATTGGGCCAACTGGCTCGACAATGCCAGCCATACGCCCGAATATGCCTATACCAAGACCTGGCATTATCGCAACGTCGATGCTGACAAGACATATTTCACGCAGCCTAAGAATCCGGATGGAGATGTTGTGGAGGGGATAAGGTTCTCGATACGGGTGCTTGCCGACCCTGCGCAGACTCCCGCCAACAAGACTCTCGCGCTGAAGATTTTGACCCATCTTCTTGGCGACCTGCATCAGCCGATGCATCTGGGGCATGCCACAGATATGGGAGGCAACCGCGTAGGGGTGAAGTATTTCGGAAGGGATATGAACCTTCATGGTGTATGGGACACGAACCTTGTGGAGTCGGCTCACCGCTGGAGCTACACCGAATGGGCAGACCAGCTCGACCGCCTTTCTCCCGGTCAGGAAACACTGCTGCTTTCCGGCAATATCGACGATTGGGCCCAACGGAAGGTCGAGGATGCCGCTGCGGTCTATGAGGCGACTCCGGAAGGCTCCAAGATCAGCTACAATGAAGTGGCGAAATGGGCACCGATGATAGAGGATTCTTTCTTGGCCGGCGGTTTGCGGCTGGCCCATATCCTGAATTCCATTTTCGATCCGACTTATCCCTGGCGACGTTCGGCCACATCATTCTGAACCGTTAACAATCTCTAAGACCAAATTGCATATGGAGGCGGAAAGCTGTACATTGAAAGCCGGAGCATTGCTTGTCAGCGGGAAACGCAACTACAAGGTAGTATGTGTGCTGGGATCCGGTGGTTTTGGTGTGACCTATCTGGCCAAAGGCCATGTAAAGGTCGACAACGTGATGGTGGAAGGGCTTTTCGCGGTAAAGGAGATGTTTCCCCGCGACTTCTCACGGCGTGTCGGCCCCGCGGTGGTTCCCGATCCCGACAAGACTGCGGATTTTGCCAAATGCAAGGATGATTTCATTTTGGAGGCCACCCGCTTGCAGAAAATCGGGACGCTCCACGACAACATAGTGAAGGTAAATGAGATCTTCGAGGCGAACGGCACAGCCTACTATGTGATGCAGCATGTCAATGGGGAGTCGCTTCTGGACTACGTCGCGAAATACGGAGCGCTTGACCCGGATTTCGCGGTGAATCTGCTGATCCCGATATTGAGCGCGGTCGAGTTCCTTCATGATAACCGCATCAATCATTTCGACATCAAACCGGACAACATAATGCTCCAGGGGGTCGACGACGGCATAATGCCTGTGCTGATAGATTTCGGCCTCAGTATCCATTACAAGAAAGGGGGCGGCAAGACAACTCCAAGGTCATTCCTCGGATTGTCTGAAGGTTACGCTCCAGTGGAGCAATATGCCGAGATCGATCATTTCTCCCCGCAGACCGATGTCTATGCGTTGGCGGCGACCCTCTGTTACATGCTGACAGGGGAAGCTCCTTCTCCCGCTCCGGCTTTGAAGCTCCAGCAACTGAGGGAGCGTCTTTTGCAGGTCGCGCCGGGGCATATGGCCGATGCGATATGCCGGGCCATGGACAAGACGGAAGAGACGCGCACACCGTCAGTGTCACGCTTCCGGCAGGAACTCGCCGGGGAGATATTGGAAGTTGAACCTGACAATGGTCCTGACCTTGAAAAGGGCCGTATCGGCGGGAATTTATGGGGCAATGATCGCCGTGGCGTTGATGCTGTGTCACATGGACAGCGCAAGAAATCCCTCATGTGGATCCTGGCAGGGATCGCAGCCGGGGCCATAGTGGCCGGAATGTTTGTCCTCATGAAGATCCTCCCAGGACAAGAAGATTCACAAGGCGAGCCGGAAGTGACCCTTGAGACGACAGAAGTTGCTGTGGAGCAAACCGAGACTCCTTCGGTTCAATCGGTACAGACAGAGCCGTCAGTGGCGGATGCGCCGCAACAAGTCCAACAGCAGACATCCTCCGCTTCCTCCTCTTCCTCTGTGTCGTCCACCTCTGACACACCATCCTCCCCTCCACAGTCTCAGGTGACCACCGGCTCTGTAAGTGTCGGCAACGGGACATATTCCGGAAAACTGCGGGGTGGGAAGCCTCATGGTAAAGGACGTGTGGTCTATCATGCCGAGGGACGCGTCGCCCCGACAGTATCAGATATCGCATATCCGGGGTATACCTTGGAAGGATATTGGACTGACGGATTGCTGGAATCCGGGCAGCTTTACGACGAATCCGGCCGGAAGATCAAGACTATAATCCCATGACAAAATTCTCTCCCATGAGACAAAAAATCATATTGTTGATACTGGCGGCCTTTCTGGGCGCGTATGAGACAGTGGCTCAGTCTGTCAGGTCGGAACGCTCTGATATGGAGACCCGTTTTATCGAGCGGTTGAAGTCCTGGCCCGGAACCACAATGGATGACTGGGAGGTCGATATCTCCGAGGCGGCCACATACAAAGACTCCATGCTCGTGCTGCCGGGAAAACATTATATCATTCCCCATGTCTCCTCGACAACCTACCACGCGATTGATGAGGAGGGAGATGTCTTCCCTGTGGTCGATCCTGACCTGCCTGTCGAGAGCCTGGCAAACATATTCCTGCTGCCGCTCGAAGAGGGGCGGGAAATCCCCCTTGACATAACTTTCCTGACCCATGAATATGGCTCGAAGGCGCGGCTGACCACTACTGTCGACAAGTTCGTCAGCCTATGTCAGGCCGATGGTTGTGAAGTTTACTTCGGGGTTGAGCGTAATGATCCGGGAAATCTTGTATGCTCGCTATTTCTGTATAACCGCGCGGGAGGGTATGACCACGTGGCCAGACTTGACTGCGACCCCGATGAAGTGCTTGGTGCTGACGGCAGGATATTCGCGCGTGTCAGCCTGTATGTCCCGACTGACAATGTAGAGACCCTTTATCAGCAGCTGCCCGACGGACCGTCATCAGCGAAAAAAGAATTTGACAGACAACAAGGAAATGGAAAATAGATGGATACTGACACTTGTCAGCCTGTTTATCATGACATTGGCCGCAACAGCGACCACTACCGACAGCGAGACGGAGTCTCGCGCGGACCTGATACGCCTCGACGAGGGTTATCTTTTTGCCGAGAGATATTTCGCCGATCTGGCAGAGACCGATCTTATGGTGATGGAGCAGGATGCCCTCGCTGAATTGACATTGGCCGTAAATGAGGTGAGGAGTCAAGTGAAGAAGCCTGATCTGACGGTGATGCAGCTTCATCCGCTGGTCGAGCGGATGAATTACAGAAGCGGAAACCGGCGGTGTGTGTTTCTCTTCATTCCGGTTGACAAGGCCATATCTTTCACTCCCTCGGCGGCGGAAAGTGTGGGGGCGGTTTCTGCCGGTGAAAACGGACCGTCTGTCAACGCTTCCACGGGTAGCGGCGGTGACATGGAAACGGCATCCACTCAGTCTGTGCCGACAGATTCAACCGCCTCCGGTGCTGTGGCGGTCATACCGGGAGGAGTGAGCGCCGATCCTGCGCCTGTGTCGCCCGGTTTGCCCGCAGTGGCCGCTTCCCCAGGGGCTATAGAGGTAGCTTCAGGCATAGCCGCCCGCAATGGGTTGATGCTTGGAGAATTGGGGAAACTGCTGCTCAAATACCGTGCGGACGGCCGGATAGAGGATTTCGGACAGGTCAGGCCCGGTCATGAGATTCCTGCCGACGCGTTCCTTGTTATTGTCGACCGTTCACTGAAAGTCGTCTCTATGCTTGCCCCGCATGCAGACGGTGTGCAGCGCGACATGCAGACCGGCGAGATAAAAGATCCAGCATCGTTGCATAATTGCGGGATCGTATGGTTCAGATGACCGATATGAATTGGTTTGAAATGATTTTGAATAGTTAATTATGAAAAGATATATTACCTGTTTACTGTTATTTTTCATCCTGCTCTCCGTCAAGGCCGATGTCACATTCCGGTTCGCGGCCCGTACTGTCGAGGCGGGATCAGACAAAGAGGCCATGGAGCGCAATATGTCGGCATTGCTGACAGAGATACATGCCGCCGGGGAGAATGGGCGCGACCTCGATTTTTCCGGCATAGACATTGAGGAGGGGGCTCGCGAGAGACTTGCCTCCTTGTGGTCGAATGTGAGATTCACTTGCGACAAACCGCTGTATATCTCCAAATGTCTATATGATTGCCAGGGAGTACAGGTGCGCGGGTTGTTCATAACCATGCATCCTGTGGATGATACCTACAGCCAGTCGCTTAACCGCGAACTTACAGTCAGCATGACTCCAAATGGGTTGATAACCGGTGTCCGTCCGGCGATGGAGATCCAGGAGGATGTCATGAAAATAATGTCGGAGGGAACGGCAGTCACTGACTTGCGCCAACGTCGCGAGCTGCTGAAATTCGTTGAGGATTTCCGGTGCTACTACAATGAGCGCAACCTCGACGCGCTGGAGAAGATTTTCAGTGACAACGCTTTGATCATCACCGGGAGCGTGATCACCAAGGGGAGGCAAGGCACAGAGGCGACCATCCGTGAGGAAGCACGGGTAAAATACAAGGTCCAGTCCAAGAAGGAATATCTTGAGAACCTTGCCAGAGTCTTCCGTAACAACAGCCGCCTGGATGTCAAATTCGACCGCATACAGGTGGCCATGAACGGCGCGAAGAAAGATTTCTACGGAGTCACGCTCCATCAGTCATGGACCTCCTCGGGTTACTCCGACGAGGGCTGGCTCTTCCTTTACTGGGACCTCTCCGATCCTGATCAGCCGAAAATACTGATACGCACATGGCAGGAGGATGATATCGTCCAGCAACAGGGGGTGTTCAATATAAATGATTTCTTCATACCATGATCCTGTAAACCTTTCGGGGAGGCGGCTGTTAAAGAAATATAAACCACCTAAAAATCTATTGCCGCCATATGAAAGGCTATCTGAATCTGTTAGCGGTTCTGGCCATACTCATGCCAGCCGTAACCGGGGCTCAGGCCCGGAGAAGCAAAGAGTTCAAAGACAAGTATCAGCTCAAGGAGGCTGTAGTCCTGAGCCGTCACAACATCCGCTCCCCGCTGTCTGACAGCAAGAGTGATCTGGGGCGCATGACACCTCATGAGTGGACGAAATGGAGCGCGGGAAAGAGCGAGCTTACCTTGCGGGGCGGCGCGTTGGAGACAATGATGGGGCAGTATTTCCGCAAATGGGCGGTGGATGCCGGGCTATTCCCCGAAAACTATGTTCCGACCGCCGATGACCTCAATGTGATCGCCAACTCGATGCAACGTTGCATCGCCACCGCCCAGTATTTCACTTCCGGGTTCATGCCGGTTGGCGGTGTGAGGGTCAATCACCGATATACTCCGAGCAAGATGGATCCGTTGTTCAATCCCCAGCTGACCAAGGTCAGCCCGGCATTCGTCGAGGAGGCGATGCGCCAGATCAACGCTATGGGAGGAGAGAAGGGTATCGTCGGAATAAATGAGGCGATAACCCCTGATTATGCCTTGATGATGGAGGTGCTCGATATGAAAGACTCCCCGATGGCTGTGGAGAAAGATCCCAAACTCAAGGCTGTCGACAATTACAACACCGAGATAGTGCTTGAGAAATGGGCGGAGCCGGCCATGCGGCCAGGATCCGCGCTTAAGGAGCTTAATGCCGCCAGTGATGCGTTCATCCTTCAGTATTACGAGGAGCCGGATTCTGTGAAGGCTGCCTTCGGCCACAATCTGACACGCGACCAGTGGGCGCAGCTGGCCCACGTCAAGGACACATATCAGGATGTGCTTTTCACGGCTCCTATTGTCGCCGTCAATGTCGCCCGGCCATTGATACAGTACATGTATGACGAGTTACGTTCTCCCGACCGCAAATTCACATTCCTCGTCGGACATGACAGCAACCTGTCGAGCGTCGCCACGGCCCTCGGAGTCGAGGAGTATGAGCTTCCCGACGCGATAGAGAAGAAAACCCCCATCGGATCCAAGATCGTGGTGGAGAAGTTTGTCGGACCTGACGGAGAGGAATATGCCGACATAAACATCGTATATCAGACCATCGACCAGCTCCGCAACATGGAATTGCTCGGCCTTGACAATCCTCCAATGGTTTATCCGCTCTCACTCAAGGGCTTGGAGAAGAATGCCGACGGGCTTTACCGCATGGCTGATGTCGCCTCACGTTTCGAGCAGGCTCTCATGGCCTATGAGGAGATCCCGGATTAGGCCGGTTTGGGGAAGCTTGGGAATTATGGGAGCTATGGGAGGACCGGGAATTATGGGGGTTGTGGGAGTTGTGGGAAGGCCGGGAGTTATGAGAGTTGTGGGAGGACTGCAAAGAGGGCGCCGGATATTAGCCTTGCATAATTCCCATTACTCCCAGGCTTCCAATATAACTCCCATGAGCCCTCCCATGAGCCATAACTCCCATAACCCATAATTCCCGGCCCGATAATGAAAGCTCCCCCTCGGATCAAAGATCCGAGGGGGAGTCGGGCTTTTACAGCCTGATCAGTTGAATGTCACTGATCAGCCGTTGACTTTCTTCATGTGGGCGATGAGGTCGAGAACCTTGTTGGAGTAGCCGATCTCATTGTCATACCAGCTTACTACCTTGACGAAGTTGGGGGTCAGGTATACGCCGGCGTTTGCGTCGAAGATAGAGGTGCGGGCATCGCCGAGGAAGTCGCTGGAAACGACAGCGTCTTCGGTATAGCCGAGCACACCCTTGAGTTCGCCTTCAGCGGCTTCCTTCATGGCTGCGCAGATCTCTTCTTTGGTAGCGCCCTTCTTGAGGTTCACGGTCAGGTCGACAACGGAAACGTCAAGGGTGGGGACACGCATGGAGATACCGGTAAGTTTGCCGTTGAGCTCGGGGATAACCTTGCCTACAGCCTTTGCTGCGCCGGTGGAGGAGGGGATGATGTTGCCGGAAGCGGCACGGCCACCACGCCAGTCTTTCATCGAAGGACCGTCAACGGTCTTCTGGGTAGCTGTTGTGGAGTGAACGGTGGTCATAAGACCGGTCTCGATGCCGAACTTGTCGTTGAGGACCTTGGCAATGGGGGCGAGACAGTTGGTGGTGCAGGATGCGTTGGAAACGAACTGCTGGCCTGCGTATGTGTTCTCGTTGACGCCGCATACGAACATGGGGGTGTCGTCCTTTGAGGGAGCGGACATAACGACATATTTGGCTCCGGCTTCGATGTGGGCCTGTGCTTTCTCCTTGGTCAGGAAGAGACCGGTTGACTCAACGACATATTCTGCGCCGACTGCGCCCCAGTTGATTTCTTTGGGGTCGCGGCATGCTGTAACGCGGATTTCCTTGCCGTTAACGATGAGGAGGCTCTTGTCGAGGTCGAAGTCAACGGTGCCGTCGAACTTGCCGTGCATGGTGTCATACTTGAGCATGTAGGCCATGTAATCAACGGGGAGAAGGTCGTTGATGGCAACAACTTCGATGTCATCGCGCTTTGTGGAGGCGCGGAAGACAAAACGGCCGATACGGCCGAAGCCGTTAATACCTATTTTAGTCATAGTGGGTTGGTTGTTAAAGAACTATTTGGTAAAATGTTGTAAGTCTTTCAAAATCAGATAGCAGCCCAAAGGCATCCGGCAGCTTGGAGCCGGAACGCTTTTTGGGCTGTGCAAAGTTAGTAAATTTTTTATAAATGGTCATAAAACGCACCTGTTTTTTCGGTCAATTCAAGAAAAATTTCTTTAATTGGCCGATGTCACTCCGGAGTCGGAGAATTACTTGCGTGTCAGTGTGTAGTTCAGGCCGGAGTCTGCGCGTTGCAGGGAAGCGGTAGTCATTGTCAGGGTAGAGTCGCTGTCTATCAGGAAATACCTGACATCGTCCGATGAGGAAGCCTGGTCGGCTGCGCGGTCGGGGTGGTCGGGGACAAGCTTCATGTAACGTTGTGACGCGTCGGAGGGAGTCCCCTTGTGGATGGTGAAGTCACCCTCATAATTGAATGTCCCCTTGTCGATGAAGTGCTCGGTCAGTTTATATTCCCCTGATGTGGCGTTATCATAGTCAAGCACAAGGGTACATTCGATTCCGGCAGCGTCAGCGGCGGGTATGGTCCCGGTATAGACGACATCGCGGTCATCGACGGCTTCTGTCGCGGCCTTGGCGGGGCAGTTATCCGACGCGCCGCAATTCTTTGAATGAGAGCAGCCTGCGAGCATCAATATTCCGGCCGCGATAGGGAGATAAGTCTTGAAAGTCATGTCTGTTCTGTTAGGTCATTAAACATCGTTTCGATAATGACACAACGCTCCTCTCCCGGATAAAGTTCATTCAAAAAGACTCTTCCTTATGAAAATATCTGATGGATGCAAGTAACCTTAAAAGAAAAAAGGTCGGTCAGTTATTTTTTGTGCGGCCGCCAAAAGAAAAGCCGATTGTCAGGCCGGCGCAGTTGTAGCCTGTGCGGCAGATGGTCGCATATGCTGTCATTCGGAAGAGTTGCCGGAACTCGACTCCTATGCGCGGCATTACCACAAAAGTCGTATCTTTCGAGTAATATTTGACATCGCCTACCACATCATTGAGACCAACTCCAAGTCCCAATCCCGCGAAAGGATTTACGCTACTACAACGACGGAAATTATAGTTCCCGACAATACCCAATGTCAGTGTTCGGTTATTCTGATTGAGATTGTAGTTGTATCTCCCGGTCTCGTTGCCATCCTCATACCATGCACCGGAATGTAAAAATCCATGACGTACGCAGTCAAGTTGCATGAATACTCCACAATCCACAGGGACAGTCTGCAAATTATAGCTAAGGGAAAGTCCCAATGAGACAAACACCTTGTTATCGCCCCATGATAACCGCCAATAGGAATTGTCGGGCCTATATAGAAGCCTCCCTCAACTTTCTGCACCTTGCAATCCTGTGCATAAAGGAGGGGGAAGCTAATTAGCGCGAGGACAAGCAATATGATTTTTTTCATGTTTAAACCTTCAATAACTCTTTATGATATCCTTATGAGCTAATTATAAAATTTATTACCTAAAGGGATATCTGTTGGGAAGTGGAGTCTCCTACTTGTAGATGAAAATGGGAAATCCATAATTATAGTTTTTCTTCAAGGAAAACCAGTGTGAAAGGGGTGGCCACAGGCAGTTTCACCCATGATTTTTCATTTACATTCCGGCTCATCACCCCTTTCCCGAAGAGATTGCTTTTGAAGAAGATCATCTCGTTTTCAGGGATATTGTCAAGAATCTCGATCTCAACCAAAGCTTTTTCGGGGAGTAAAACGGGTTCTTTGAATGAGTGACGGAATATTCCGTCTGATACCGTTTCACTGCTGTAATCTACGATGATAGCCTCGTTCAGGATATTAGTATAATCCCAGCGTTCGATTCCCGAGGATTTGGTTGACCGATTTTCGGCATCATAGACATTGATGCGCATCCGGGTATGTCGCAGGGGGTGCATCGCGGTTTTCCCCTTTATTGAGGCAATGCTGTCTGTACGCGACTTAGCCGCGCTGTCAGGATATTGCAAGGATTGCATTTCAATCCCCGTAAGCCAGGTCCTACGGTTTTTCCTCCCGGCTTCCCATGCGAAACAATCTCCCCGGTTGATCTTGTCGGCCGTGACAGTAAGACCTCCGCCGTGACGCTTCCCTTTTTTAAGTGTCTTGGTCTTCTTGGATGGCATGACAGTCACCTCCCGGAGCTTATATTCTTTTGGGTTCATGTAGATCCGCAGGGTGTCGCCCTTTGCGACATCCGGGGTCAACGCCACTATAAGTTTCTCATATCCTACGGAAGAAACCAACAGTGTGTCACGCAGTGTCCTTGGTCCGACTCTCAACGACGCGCGCCCCATTTCATCAGCCAAAGCCCCGGTGGGGACATTTTTCGCGATGATGTTGCAGAATTCAACCGGCTGGAGATTCCTCGCATTGTAAACTCTGACATTCAGGCTGTCAGGCTTGGTCTCTGCGCTAACCGCCAGACTCGCAAACCACATGACTATTGATAACAGGCTTGGAGTTTTATAGAAGTCCCTATCCATAGTCAGGCAACATTCTTCCTTTTGAAAAAATGAGAGATGGATTTAATATTTGTTTTAGTTGGCTTGGAAGAAACGATATCCATCAGTAGGAGCCGGTGAGGACGGTTCCGTTGTCGAACGTCACTGTGATGGTTGACGAGGGCTGGAGATCGAGATAGCCGCAAGTCTCTTCAGGGGTTACGACAATAGAACTGTATACGTATCCGTCGATGTCGGCGGCTTCGATGACAGCGCAGGTGTAGGGCATCGATGTCGACAGGCATGCCTCGGAAGATTCGTGACAGTAATGGATCAAAGAGGGATATTTTGGTGGAATTTTCTTCTTTTGTGTTCCGGGCTTAATTATGATGGTGGCGGTAGATGCGTCATCGCAAACAGAAACGAATGGTGTCGTCAATGCTGTCAACGCCAGGAGGAATTTTACGTTTTTTGTCATGAATGTTGGGTTTTGGTTTGAGGCAAATTTACGAAAAAGATTTCAAAACATAGTCTTGCATTGATGATAAAAGTCTTTCAATATAAAGGTGTAATGTCTTTATATACACTGTGTTGTGTGAATGCTGAAAGATAAAACCTTTCATGCCCTGCAATGCCCGCTTAATACGGGCATAATGTGATTGACTTGATACACAAATTTGAGTCTTTTTATAGTTTGGTATGTGACATCAGGTTTAACAATTCAGTCTTTCTCGGGAAGTCAAGCCGTGATATTTTTGCTTTAAGACGCGACTTGCGGACATACAACGGATCAATGTCAATAGAGAGGATAATTGAGATGGCCTGATTTGACAGACCGGAGCAACATAAGGCCAGCAGTAAGTATTCGGTTTCGGAGAGACAATCTGTGGAGGCCTGCAATTCGGTGATTATATCATTGTTGTAATGATTTATGTCCTCAAATATGCCATTAACGAAATCGGCGTTGTTTTTAATCCCCAGGATGGTGGTGTCAATCAGTTTTGCGAGCTTGGCTGTTTTCCGGGCGGAAGGGGCGTTGTAATACTCCGTGCAGAATTGGTCAATTATCCTGAATTGTTTCTTGAAAAGTTTTTTCCAGTCGGCTTTCTCCGAGGAGACGGCTTCCGCCTCTGCCGACAGCCGGTTTAGTTCGGAAGACAAAATGTCGCGGTCTTTCAACAAGGTATTGAAACGATCTCTGAATCTCTTACCTTGATAAAAGAAACAGATGATAGTCAAGGATGCGACAAACAGGAATGTAACAATAGACAGTATCAATATAAGCCTCTGATTCCGGATCTTGAGATTGGTTCTATCCAGCAAATCATTCTCATAAGCGAGAGAAGAGGACGCAACCTTTTGTTTTTTTAGTACGCTAACTAATGAGTCTTGCGATTTGGATAAGTCAGACAGGGCTTGATACGCTTTTTTGTAATCCCCCTTTGATACATGGTAGGGGGCTAAGGAAACATATATCTCTCCCTTGGCGGAATCAAGCAGATTGTAGACGGAATCAGCTTTTTCATGCATGCCCAATCTCTGGTAGGCCACGATGATGAATTGACGGTCTCTTGATTCATCGAATTCCAACCCTAATTCCTCACTTTTCTTAAAGTTTGCAATCGCATTCTGATTGTCACCGAGCTTTAGATCCAGATAGGCCGTCTGTGCGATAGCTGTCGCAAGGGTGAGCGAGTCGTTTGTCAAAATTGCCAATGCTTTCACCGAATCGAGAAGTTGTTTACCCTCCATGAGATTTCCGGTGTTAATGTATGAATTCGCAAGATTACATCGTTCGTAGTTCCAGTAATCCTCTATTCCTGATTTTTTGAATGATTCAACTGCCTTGATCGAGTATATCAGGCTCATGTGCATATTGTAAACATTGCAGTAGGCGAGCGATATATTGCGCTGTATGAGGCCAAGATAGAACCAGTTCTCCAGTTTTGCGGCGAGACTTTCCGCTTCCAGGAGGTTGGTTATGGCCTTGTCATATGAAGCTGTTCCATTCTGTATCTCACCGAGGTAATACAACGACAGCATAAGTCGGCGCGGGGCCGAGTGTCGGCGATAGTGATCTATGGCGAATTTGATAGGGATCGAGTCTTTAATGATTGCCCCGGTCTTTATTTCGCTCTGGGTCAGCAGCAGGAAATACAGCGCGCTGTCGGCTGCGCAGCCAAGGCTGTCGGGGTCGAGGGAGGAGACAATGGAGAGGGCGGAGTCGGGATGCTCGTCCATGATCTCCTCGGCGCGGAGCAGCGAGGGGTTGAGTTGTGGCTCCCGACGGCATGAGGTCGCCAGGGAGATCATCAGTGCTATAAGTATATATACTGGGAGGCGATACATGGTTTACAGCTTGGTATGTGACATCAGGTTTAACAATTCCGCCTTTCTCTGGAAGTCAAGCCGTGATATTTTTGCTTTAAGACGCGACTTGCGGACATACAATGGGTCAATGTCAATAGAGAGGATAATTGAGATGGCCTGATTTGACAAACCGGAGCAACATAAGGCCAGCAGTAAATATTCTGTATCGGAAAGACAATCTGTGGAGGCCTGCAATTCAGTGATTATATCGTTGTTGTAATGATTTATGTCCTCAAATATGCCTTTAACGAAATCGGCATTGTTTTTAAGTCCCAGGATGGTGGTGTCAATCAGTTTTGCGAGCTTGGCTGTTTTTCGGGCGGAAGGGGCGTTGTAATACTCCGCGCAGAATTGGTCAATTATCCTGAATTGTTTCTTGAAAAGTTTTTTCCAGTCGGCTTTCTCCGAGGAGACGGCTTCCGCCTCTGCCGACAGTCGGTTTAGTTCGGAAGACAAAATGTCGCGGTCTTTCAACAAGGTATTGAAACGATGTCTGAATCTCTTGCGTTGATAAAAGAAACAGATGATAATCAAGGATGCGACAAACAGGAATATCACAATAGACAGTATCAATATCAGCCTCTGATTCCGGATCTTGAGATTGGCTTTATCCAGCAGATCATTCTCATAAGCGAAAGAGGCGGCTGTGACTTTCTGTTCTTGGAGCTCTTTGGCTAATTTGCGTTGCGAAGTGCATAGTTTCGAAATGGCTTGATACGCTTTTTTGTAGTCCCCCTTTGATGCATGGTATGGGGCTAAGGAAACATATACTTCCCCGTTTGCGGAATCAAGCAGATTGTAGACAGAATCAGCTTTTTCATGCATCCCCAACATCTGATATGCCAATACGATGGACTGATGGTCTTTTGATTCGTTGAACGCCAGCCCTAATTCCTCACTTTGTTTAAAATCAAGTATGGCTTTCCGCCAGTCACCAAGGTTAAGATCCAGATAGGCGATTTGCGAGATGGCCGTCGCAAGTGTGAGCGAATCATTGGTCAAAACGGCCAATGCTCTCACCGAGTCAAGCAATTGCTTACCCTCCATGAGATTCCCTGTGGAAATATATGAACTCGCGAGATTACAGCGTTCGTAGTTCCAGTAATCCTCTATTCCTGATTTTTTGAATGATTCAACCGCCTTGATCGAGTATATCATGCTCACATGCAAGTTGTAAACATTGCAGTAGGCTATCGAGATATTGCGCTGTATCAGACCAAGATAGAACCAGTCTTCAAGTTCGGCGGCGAGACTTTCCGCTTCCAGAAGATTGGTTGCGGCCTTGTCATAGGACGCTGTCTCATTCTGTATCTCGCCGAGGTAATACAACGACAGCATAAGTCGCCTTGGAGCCGGGTACCGGCGATAGTGATCTATGGCGAATTTGATAGGAAGCGAGTCTTTAATGATTGTCCCGGCCTTTATTTCGCTCTGGGTCAACAGCAGGAAGTATAGCGCGCTGTCGGCTGCGCAGTCAAGGCTGTCGGGATCGAGGGAAGAGACTATGGCCAGGGCTGAGTCGGGATGCTCGTCCATGATTTTCTCGGCGCGGAGCAGCGAGGGGTTGGGTTGTGGCTCCCGGCGGCAGGAGGCCGTCAGGGAGATAATCAGTGCTATAAGAATGTATATGGGGAGGCGATACATTTTTGATCAGTTGTCGGAGGCGGGGATGCGGAAGATGGAGAAATTTACCGATCCGTAAGCGCGGTGTTCCAGAAAGTGGGGGAGAGAGGAGAAATCATGGCGCGATGAGTGCTCGATTATGAAAAGCGACCCGGGGCGGAGGAGCCGGGAGGAGAGAACCTTTTCGGGAATTTCGGCGAAACCGGGGAGGTCGTAGGGAGGGTCGGCGAAAACGATGTCGAATGACCGTGGGGAGGCCTGTATGTAGCGCAGCGCGTCGCCGCGCAGCAGGGTATGGTTGTCTGCCTCCAGCCGGGAGGCTACCTTCCGGATGAAATTGGCCTGCGTGGCGGCTTTCTCCACAGAGGTCACCGAGCGACATCCCCGTGAGAGCAGTTCGAAAGAGACAGCACCGGTGCCGGCGAAGAGGTCGAGCGCGTCGGGAGTGTCACCCTCGAAATCGACAAGGTTTTCCAGAACATTGAAGATGTTCTCGCGGGCGAAGTCGGTTGTTGGCCGGGCGGTTATATTTGTCGGTACATCGAAACGGCGACGGCCGTATTTTCCTCGGATTATGCGCATGGGAGAATGGGGAATTGGGAGTTGTGGGAATGACTGGGTATTATGGGAGGAATGGGAAAGAGGATGTCAAGGGCGTTATTTGAGGAGAGGGGTGACGATCATCTCGAAAGGGGTGCGCAAAGATGCGCGCCCGGCGCGGAACATAGCGGTGGGGAAGATCGCCGGCATGACGTAACGGACAAACCGCCGCAATACCGGCGATACTGCTCCTCGCGATGAGGTGTCCCCGGCGAGGATTATCTCGTCGGTGGGTGACAGCCCCAGCCCTTCACGACAGGCCATGATGTAATAGACGGCATCCATAGGATCATGTATGCGGAAACTGTTCATCACCAGCGGGGCGGTGTCGCCGAGAATCACCACGTCGCAGCGGCCGGGCCGCAGGTTGACGATCATCTTACCGTTGGGACGCGTGGGGTGTTTGGCTTTGAAATACAAGGCGAGAGGGGTCAGGACATGGGATATGCGGGGCGCGTTGAATGTGCGTCTCAGGAATCCGATGAATTCCTGTGGCGCGCCTGTCAGCATTGTGGCGTGAAGTGAGGGGAGTTCCTCGGCGAGTATCTCCTCATGGGAATCTGTGTCTCCGGCCGGGAATGCCCGGTGGAAAGTCTGTTCCCTTGTCGCCGTGTCTGTCATCAGGTCAGGGACGGCCATGAAACGCTCGGAAGGGAGGAGGATAGTGACATTCCTGAAGTCGGAGAGCAACAGGGGATGGTCGTAGACAGCCTCCTGAAAAGATTTCAATGACGATCCTCCTTTCTCCATCGGTATCTCGGTGGAGATAAGGGAGTGATGCTCCATCGGGGAGAAAGCCATTACCGAGATGGTGTCGGTTCCCGGTTCCATAACCAGTTGCCACATCTGTGGCTCTTTTATCATATCTTTGTCGAGGACCATGCCGCTAATGTCGCTCATAGGTGTGTCGGCTGACGGTTGGAAAACAGTTGTTATTTAACGCCCGTTGGATTCGCGGATAGGCCCGGGCTTAGAAGTTGCGGTTGGTAGACATCCCGCCGCGTCCGCCGAAGCCTCCGGTCTGGACTCTCCCGCCTCCGCGCTGGTTGAATCCGGCGTTGTTGTATTGCGAGCCGTTGCCCCATGCGCCCTGTTCCGGATCATAACCGTCTTCGTATTCCCCGTCTTCATCTTCGGGATCAGTCTGCTGAGGCTCCTTTGTCTTGGGCTTGTTCTTCTTTATCGCGTCAGGTTTCTGGAGATCGACCGGTGTGTCAAGCAGCGACCAGTCCTGTTCGAGATCCCAGTTCTTTCGCAGGAGGAGCTTCTTGGGATAGTAGAAGACATCCTCCGGGAGGCGTTTTGAGGCGAGATCGCCGGTTGTCCACTCCCCGTCGCCGTTCACATCGATAAACGCGCGGGCATAGTATGTCGCCGGAGCGACAAAGTTGAATGATGCCGCTCCGTTGCGGACAATGGCTGTGGCCTCGACAGCGTCGGAGCTTGAAAGCAGCTCGACTATCACGTTCACGCTGTCAGGGAGAGAGAGAGCCTTGAGATCGGTGAGATTGAGGTAGATGTTCCCATAATCCTCAAGATTCTTGGTCGTGAATTCATGCAGGAATGTTTTGTTGAACTCTCCGTAGATATTCTCGATGCGGGCCGAGTCGGCTGTGAAGCGGTATTTCTTTCCTTCCTCCCATTTGGCCGACAGGACAAGAGCGCGGGCAGTGGCGGAGTCAGGCAGCAGGGATACATCGATCACCGGCTCCCAGACGGTGTCATTCATTACCTCGAGTCTCCAAGCGTCGCGGGCGATCGGCCGCAATGGCTCGGGAGCTTCCAGCAGTACCGGCAGGTTCAGCTCCTGTGATGATGTTGTGGTCGCCTTGAGGTCGAGGAATTTCGGTTTGGTGATCGTGTCGGCGATAGCAGCCGCCAAGGCGGCCGAATCCCCTTTTTCGCGGGCATCTTCTATGGCCTTGAGCTTCTTCTCCCACTCTTTCTGCGCCGCTTTCTCGTCGACTTTCGGCCTGCGCCAGAACATCTTCAGGGTATCGGTCTGCCACACGAGGCGGTCGAGGGTGTCGGTTTTCCGGTAACGGGCGGAGATAAGTATCGAGTCCTGGTTGACCAGGGCGGTGTCGGTAAGCCAGTACACGAGGGAGTCACGCTCCTGGCGTGTCTCCATTACCGACAGATCGTCGAGATTCCTGCCGGAGAACCGTCCGTTGAGGATCGTGATCTGTGGCATAGAGTCGAGAGGCGCGCCGAATTTCAGTTCGAGGTAACGGGGGGCCGGGCGTTTGTTGTCGCGCAGGTATTGGCTGCGGTAGTTCTCGTTGAACCATGTCAGCAGAATGTCATCAGGAAGATAGTGCCACGCCGCCCTTGTTATGACCGAATCCTCGCCGAGCGATGAGCGGAGGGTGTCGGAGACCTCCACCTGCTCGACCGAGGGAGCCACCGTGACCGGGAAGAACGCTATGTCTTCCGACCGGTCCCAGTGCCAGTCGTGGTTCTTGTCATCGATTGCGAAGATATTGTAGGTGCCCGGACGCAGTCCGCGGATAGTGAACTGGCCGTATTGGTTGGTCTTGGTGACGCGTTCGAGCGGAAGGGTGCGGACGGCTGAGTCCGCGAGATTGGAATACACCCCGACCACCATCCCCTGGGCAGGTTCGAGATTGCGGGCCTCGAACAGCATCCCGGAGATAGAAAGGGTGTCGAGATGGTTGCCGGTCGAGAAGTCATAGGCGAACCCGTCGAGGATGTTCCCCTCGTTGAGGTCGCGGATCGCGTCGGCGAAATCAATCACGTAGGTTGTGGAATCGACAAGGGTGTCGCGGAATTCGACAGTGAGATGCCGGCCGTTGGCGTTGACGCGGGCATTCTCTTTCTGTACGGGGGATATGACAACCTTGTTGGCCGGATCTTCAAGTTTCAGGTTCTCGTCAAACCACAGGTCTATCTTGTTGCGGCTGACATTCAGCGATCCGGGATCGGGGTTTGCACGGACAAAGACAGGAGGGGTCTGGTCCTTGGGGCCTCCCTCAGGCCGTCCGATCGACGCGCAAGCCGCCACCAGCGAGGCGATCGCCCCGATGAGCAACAGGCGCATTATGGTTGACGGCTTCAGTTTCAATCATCTGGAAAAGTTAGTACCCCGGAGCAGAATCGAACTGCTATCAAATGTTTAGGAAACATCTATTCTATCCGTTGAACTACCAGGGCGTAGTCTGTCAGACGCGTCCACAGACCCGTATGCCCCGGCCCGGGCGCGTTTTGACTCGGCAAAGTTAACGCTTTATTTCGGTAAAACCAAGCCGGATTGAGGATTTTTTGGCCGACACCACTCCTGTAAAACATTAAAATAATTTTGACCAATGACTTACTGAAATAAATTCATTACCTTTGCGGTCATCTATTCACTCTTTAAATTACAATGGATAAAATGAAAAAGTATCTGAAACTCTTGTTTGTGGCGTTGTTCGCCTCACTTTCTTTCGCCTTGGTTTCCTGCGGGGACGATGATGACTATCCGAGAGCATTGGTAGGTACCTGGGTTCACTCGGAGGTTGATGAGGCCGGTTATACGGCTCAGGGTGTGCTGACATTTACCAAGGACGGCAAATTCACTATGGAAATGGTGGAGTCTTTTGGCGGTTACGTCGATACGGATGCTATCTCCGGAACATACACTGTCAATGGAAACGTGAAAGATGGCGCGACTCTTTATATGATAGGGATTAACAGCGAGGGAGATACCGTCGACGCGACCATAATCGTGAAGGTTGACGATAACAAGTTATACTTCACAGATCCCGAGGAAAACGAGACAATAGTCTGGACAAGGAAATAACATGATGTCGGAATCTATTCCGGGCAACAGCCTCGATTAAATCATTAAAAAATATACGGGCGACCTCGCGAAGCAGTCTTTACAGCTGACAATGGGTGTTGCCCGTATTGTAATTATTATAAGGTCTAATTCAGACAGAAGCTTTGTCCGTTGCCTTGTGCGTATAGTTTAACGCGAATTTAAAATACATTCTATGTTTTATGAAGACCAGACATTGTCCTTGCTGTAACAAAACTTTGAAATTTAAGGATATTTGGAAATATGGTTTTTGGGGGAAAAATCATGAGATTCGGTGTCCGTATTGTAAATCCAGAATCAAGCCATTTAAAGAACCAACATCAGTAACTAACAGTATTCTGAGAGGGTTCTTTGTAATTGTGATTCCGTTTAATTTTGCAACCTATTTGTTGCATTTTGATTTTTTATCAGCTGTTTTAATCTGTGTTCCCGGGTTCTTGTTTTTGATAGTTTTTGAATTTATCCTTATATACAGGAATATACAGTTTACCAAGGTCTCGCTATTAAAACAATAACATCATGTAAAAATGTATAATAATTGTCTGACTATAATAATGCCTTTAGGGATATCTTTATAATATCGTTGGTGTCTGATACTTTAGTATCATTGATTCCTTGCTTTATTGGAGCTAACGGCGAAGCCACGTTTCAAAGTAATATGTGAGGGCGGGGATGTCGGTCAATTGACTTGTACTTTTGTCGGTCATCGGGGTAGATTGCTCCGTGAGGCACCAGGTAGCGGGGGAAATTTCCGGGAAGAATGCGTCGGCATCGGGAGCTTCGGCATCAATGGCTGTGATCTCCAGACGGTCGGCGATGGGGAAAGCCTGGGCGTAGATCTGCGCGCCGCCGATTATGAATGCTTTTGTCTCCCCGGCGGCGCGGGCGAGGTTGAGGGCGGTATCGATCGAACCGGCGGTTTCAGCTCCGGGAAAAGAGAGTGACGGATTGTGAGTGACGACGATGTTTCGCCGGTTGGGGAGCGCGCCTTTGGGGAGCGATTCAAATGTCTTGCGGCCCATTATGACGGTATGCCCCGTGGTAAGGGCTTTGAACCGTTTCAGGTCGGCGGAAATATGGAAGGCGAGGTCGCCTCCGCGCCCGATGGCCCGGTCTGCGGCCACGGCGGCTATGATTATTGTCTCCATATGATTTGGCGGGAACAGGTGGTCTTTTAAGATGCTGATAAGGCCTTTTGATAGGGTTAAGGTGTCGGGTCAGACACTTACGGTCGCTTTGATGTGGGGATGCGGGTCATAACCTTCGAGTGTGAAATCCTCATACTTGAAGTCGAATATTGATTTGACCTCCGGGTTGAGAACCATGCGGGGCAACGGGCGCGGATCTCGCGAGAGCTGCTCCCTGACCTGCTCGAAATGGTTGTTGTAGATATGCGCGTCTCCGAGAGTATGGATGAAGTCGCCCGGACGCAGGCCGCAGACCTGGGCCATCATCATGGTCAGCAATGCGTATGAGGCGATGTTGAATGGCACTCCGAGGAAGGAGTCGGCACTCCGTTGATAGAGCTGGAGCGACAGCCGCCCGTCTGCGACATAAAACTGGAAAAAGGCGTGGCACGGGGGCAGGTTCATCCGTCTCAGGTCAGCCACGTTCCATGCGCTGACGATTATCCTCCTTGAGTCGGGATTGTTTTTTATGGTCTCCACCGCCTCGGAGATCTGATCGATGAACTCTCCGTCATATCCCGGCCAAGACCTCCACTGGTAGCCGTATATATGCCCTAAGTTCCCGTCCGGATCAGCCCATTCGTTCCAGATCCTGACCCCGTGGTCCTGTAGATAGCGGGCGTTGGTGTCTCCCTTCAGGAACCACAGCAGTTCGTATATGATGGATTTGAGATGGAGTTTCTTTGTGGTCAGCAAGGGGAATCCCTCTTCAAGGTTGAAGCGCATCTGGTAGCCGAAGACGCTGCGCGTCCCGGTGCCTGTACGGTCAGCCTTGTCGGTGCCGTTTTCGAGAATATGGGTCAGCAGGTCGAGATATTGTTTCATTCGTGTAGGTGGATTGGCTTTGGTTTTTTCTGGAAGATCAGATGATTCCGTCGACAATGATAGCCTTGAACGGGGTGGCCGGGCAGACATTCTGGCAGGCTCCGCATCCTATGCAATTGTCGGTGTCGACCACGGCGACATATTCGCTGCGGCTTCCCCGGTAATCGTCAGGAAGAGTGGACGCGGGCCGGAGTTTTAGACTGATCGTATGTTTGGGGCAGTTTGAGACGCAAAGGCCACATCCTATGCAGTTGGCTGTCTCGACCTTGGCGTGACCGATGATGAATATATGTTTTTCATCGACGGTCAGAGGGGTCAAGGCTCCGGTGGGGCATAAGTCGGTGCAACGTGTGCAGTCGAACTCGCATCTCCCCCGGTCATAGTCCATTATCGGGCGCAGGGGATGTAGCCATCCGAGCTGATTGGTCGAGGGGCGCAGGGCGTTGGTGGGACAGTGGGCCACACAGAGGCCGCAGCCTGTGCATCGTTCGAGAAAATCGGCCATTGAGCGGCGACCCGGAGGGGCGACAGGATGGGTAGGTTTCATCAGCCGCTTGCCGGAGTCAGCCGCCTGCGCGCGGGCGGCAGTGTCGGCGATGGCTGACAGGGCCGGAGTGGCCGCCACGAGCAGTCCGGTAGCGATGAAACGCCGGCGGTCTATCCTGACCGGCGCGTTGGCGGCCGTCCCGACTTTCGGCTGTACGCGCTGCAACATGGGGATTGACAGACGCTTGCGCCGGGTGGTGTAACGGATCGCCCCCTCATTGCATACATCCACGCAGTCGAAACATACGACACAGCGCGACGGGTCGACCAGATGGTCAGCCATGGAGATGCACTGGGATTTGCATGCATGCTCGCAGGCACGGCAGTTGACACACAGGTCGGTGTCTATGTCGAAATGGAAGAGTGACCAACGGGCCGGAATGCTTAGCGCGCTCCCCACGGGGCAGATTGTGTTGCATATTATCCTCCCCCTGCGCCAGGAGAAGAACCCGACTGTGACAATTGTGACCAAAGCGACGAAAAACGCCGAAAGCGAGCCGATCGCCACCTCCTTCCCTCCGATAAGTTCGACAACAGGCAACAGGAGTTCCCCGCATATCCTTCCGAAGGCCGAATATGGGTCGAGAAGAGAGGGGAGGATAGCCACACCGCCGATGCCGGCCGCCACGACTGTCAGCAATACCAGATAGCGGAGCTTGTTGTTGGCATCCGCGAAATGATATGGGTGACGTGCACGCCAATCTCGTCGGTGGCGTGGAATGTGAGCGAAAATGTCCTGGATGGTTCCAAGCGGACACGCCGACGAGCAGTAGACGCGTCCGAATATCACGGTGACGATCAGCCACGCCGCCAACGCAGTCACTGCCCCTGACATTGCCAGGGGGAAGATCTGCAGACGGCCGCCCCATCCGAGCGCCAATGCCAGCCGGGCGTTGAGAGATGTGAACAGCAGGGTCATCACCGCCAACATCGTCATGGAGATGGCGATGCGTCCCAGGCGCAAGGCGCGTCCTGCAGTGACAGGCCGGTGTCTGTGGTTGTTGCCCAATTCAGAGATACTTGTCGCCGAAAGCGAGTTTCGCGTCGTTGACCATCTGCTTTATCCTTTGCTCCTCAGCCTTGGGGCAAACCAGCAGCACATCACCCGCGTCTGCCACGATATAGTCTTTCAGCCCGTCGACCACGACCAGCTTCTCACCGCTTACCGCGAAGATGTTGCCGGTCGAGTTATAGGCCAGGACGCTGCAGTTCTGGGTGACGTTGGCGTCGCGGTTCTTCGGGGAATTGTCATAAAGCGCGCTCCATGTGCCGAGGTCGTTCCATCCGAAGGTAACACATTCGACATAGACATTCTTCGCCTTTTCCATTACGGCGAAGTCGATCGAGATCCCCATGCAGCCGGGGAAGTTCTCGTCGATGAACCTCTTCTCGTCGGGTGTTCCGAACAGGCCGATCCCGTTCTCGAAACAGTTGGCCACGTCGGGAGCATTGTTTTTAAGTTCGCGGATGATAGTCTCCGCCCTCCAGAGGAATATGCCGGAGTTCCAGAAGAATTCGCCCGATTCGAGGAAGACTTTGGCCAACTCGAGTTTCGGCTTCTCGGTGAATGTCTTGACATGGTAGATGTCACCCTCGGCATGCTGTCCGACCTGGATGTAGCCGTAGCCGGTCTCGGGCCGGGTGGGGCTGATGCCGAGAGTCAGCAACGCGTCGTGGCTCTCAACGAAGCAAAAACCGTCGGTGATCGCTTTCTGGAAATTTTTCTCGTTGGTTATGAGATGGTCGCTGGGAGCCACCATTATGCTGGCTTGGGGATCAATGGCCGAGATATGGTAGGCGGCCCATGCGATACATGGAGCGGTGTTGCGGCGAGCCGGTTCGAGCAGGATGTTGGATTCGGGAAGCTCCGGCAGCTGCTCGCGGATCAGCGGGGCATACTGCGCGTTGGTCACCACCAGCACATTCTCCGGCTTGACAATCGGCAGGATGCGGTCATAGCTCATCTGGAGCAGCGATCTGCCTGTGCCGAGAAAGTCAAGAAACTGTTTGGGCTTTGATTCGCGGCTGTAAGGCCAGAAACGGCTTCCGATGCCGCCGCACATAATCACGCAATATCTGTGTGGGTTAATCATGATGTAAGTGTAGCTCTTGGATAATTCATTGAGGCCAAAGTCGCGCATGGCACGGCTTTGGGAGGGCTAAGTTAGAAATTCTTGGCGAGATATGCAACTTTTCGACGGATATTACGTTTCAACGGTAGACTCCATCAACTATCGTTTCCCATGTCGCATGCCATTAAAAGACTGCTGTTTCTGATAACCGTCGTATTGAATGTCTCGGTGATATCGGCCCAGACCCCCTATTCCCGTCTTGAAGTAAAAGCTGACCGCTTTTTCGACCAGAAGGAATGGGCGCAGGCTGCCGCCACATATTACCAGATGCTCGACATCCGGCCCGATGTCGCCGCCACTTACGGCAAGGCGATCGTCGCCAATGCCGTCAGGGGCGACACTCTCGCGGAGATGGATCTGATGGTGAAAGCCCTCAACGCCAAGATTCCGTTTGACTCGGTCTTGTCGCGGGTCCGTTCCACAAGTTTCCATCTCGGCAAGTCGAATCTTTATGGCGACTTCCTTCTGCGTGTCAAGGACGCTTATCCCTGGATGCGCCGTCCTATAGACAATTATCTGCTGCGTTATTACATATATCGCCATGATGGGGCCAAGATGGTGGAGTACAGTAAAATGATGCTTCAGGGAGATCCGGACAACACCGCTTTCCTGATGTCGTTGGCCCAAGGGGCGATGCTTTGTGGCGATTTCAGGGAAGGGGTACGCGCCTATGAGGCGATACTTGCCGTTGCCCCTGACGACTATGATTCCCTGCTCGCCCTGGGCAATTACTATCATATGGAGGGAAATCCGACAAAAGCGGCTGCATATCTGGGCCGTGCCAACACGATCCATCCGACTCCGCATGTGACAGTGCTTCTGCGTGGAATGGAGCCCGGGGAGAAGCACTGAACCGCATGTCGGCGGTTCTGCTGGGTGAGATGTCCTTCCTTACCGGTCCTCAGGATTAGATTTTTTGTCAAGAATTCTTGCTGTCAAGCTGAATCTGTCAGGAAAAATCGTAACTTTGTGGCGTTATAACACATCGTTCGAGTTAAATCCTGCTGACATCAAACCTATAATTGAAAATACAGTCAAACGCATTGCAGGCGTGTTTCTCTTGCTGTTTCTCGCGGTATGGTGTGTTTCTTCCGCGGACATCGAGGCTACGGCAGACCATTATAAGGAGTTGTCGGAGCTTGACATGCCCGCGCTGTTGAAGAAAGGCACCGAACTGGCCAATAACGGCCATACTGAAGAGGCTCTTGTCTATTTCTCGATTGCGGCCGGCAATTCCCGTGGAGGCCGCGATAATGATTGTCTTGTGGCCAAGGCCAACATGAACATGTGGCAGCTCCTTTTTTTCGTCTATTTCGATTATGCCAAGGCGATGGAGGCGTTGAAGAATGCCGAACTTCATGCTTTGGCAAATGATTGTCCCAAAGCCCGGATATATCTCGGATATGGATGTATGTATCAGGCGATGTCGGAGCAATGCGGCGACAAGGAGCTGGAGCGGAAAGCTCTTGATTTTTATAAGGAGGCTCTCGACCACGCCCGCAAGGAGGAGAATGCGGAGGTCGCGGATATGGCTTATTGCAATTTCCTCAATATGTCGTTTCGCCACAAGGAAATGGATGATCTGGAGCGAATCAATTCCATATATGTCGGTATGCGTGGCCGCTCGGATGATGTGGTCGTGGGATACAACGCTTTGCTTTGGAATGCATTGAAGTCGGTAAGGCGTAAAGATTTCGCGACAGCGATAGATGCTTTTGACCAACAGGTGGCGACCCTGCGCAATGATGACAACCATCTGCGTTACATGCTGGCCTCCATGTTGCTCAAATCCGAAGTCCTGAACCATTCGATGGGAAACCGTGACGCGGCGTTGCAGGTCTTGCACGACATAGAGGAGATTGTCGAGCAGAAAGATCTCAAGGATGGGAAAATGGAGACATACGCGGCTCTCCTTGAACTATACGCCGACATGAACCTGTCTGACCGCAAGGAGGTCTATAGAGACAAATATTTGAGCGTCAAAGATTCGATTCTGAATTATAACCAGATTGCCCGTATCGGGGAGCTGTCGGCGATGGGCAAGATAAAACATATAGAATATGAGCTGCGGTCGATGGAGCGCAGGAAAGAGCAGCAGTCGTTGGTGATACTGATAGCGGTCGTGGTGATAGCGGTGACATTGGTCTTCCTGTGTGTGCTGGCCGGCCGTAACCGTAAGCTTCGGAATTTGAACGAGACCCTTTTCCACAAGAATAACGAACTTATAAAATCAGAAGAATACCGTATTGCCAGAATCCTTGACGATCATGATAAATGTGACATCGCGGAGGAAAAGAGCGATGGTGTGGAAAAATACCAGCGGAGCGTGTTGTCAGACCATGAGAAGGAGTCTATCATGACCAAAATAATAGAAGTGATCTGCCAGTCGAGGGAGATCTTCGACCCGGATTTCAAGTTGGCTCGCCTTGCGGAACTCACCGGTGTCGGCTACCGCCATCTGTCGCAGGTCATCAACGAGAAAGGAGGAAAGAATTTCAATGCGTTCATAAATGAATACCGTGTCAAGGAGGCATGCCGTATAATCAGCTCCGGAAACGGGAAGATCGACATCACGATCGAGGCTCTCGCCAGGAGTGTCGGGTTCAAATCAAATACCTCGTTCATATCGGCATTCAAGACATATACCGGCCTGACTCCGTCGAAATACATACGTATCGCGTCAAAATAGGGTGCGCGCGGGGCTTTTTTCTTCCATAATCATGATTTTGGAGGAACTTCACGGTCTAAAATTACTCGTGAACATGAAATTTTGGTAAGTTTGCGGGTGAATGATAGGCATAAATCAAGGCAGGAGGATAAAGGAATCTGTCTCCTGCCGGGATAATGTCAGTATAATATCAATAACCAAAGAGATTCCGATCACATTAGGCTATGCAGAAATCTTTAGCTGGAATTATGTTGGTGTCCGCATTGTTGGCTGCGGGACCTGTCTGCCATGCGTTGTCTGTTCCATCCCGGATCAAAGGTCTTGCCGTGGAAGAGAGCAAGGAGACGCCCGGTGAGATGACAATCACATGGAATGCTGTGACCACTGATGTCGACAACAATCCCATCGATGCCGCCGATTATTGGTATGTTGTGACCGCGTATGAGGATGGCAGCGATGAACCACGGGTGCTTGTTGACAATCTCAAGGAGACCTCCTACACTTATCGCGCGGTTGAAAGCGGCCAGCAATTCGTCTATTATCGTGTGTCACCCGCAAGCGAGGAGAGGGTTTACAACGAGGCTTATGCCGAATCAGACAATTTCTGTGTGGGATATCCTTTCATGTTGCCGTGGCTCGAGGATTTCGAGGATGCGGAGGCCGTCAACAACAATTGGCTCTTCTCTTCGTCAGATGCCAATCTGTTGTCACTGATTTCAGGAATTGAACCGGAAAACGGCACCGCCTACATGGGCCTCAAGGCTACCTGGAATGCTACAATGCCATTCCATGTGGAATTGTATTCCGGCAAAATCTCGCTGGCTAACACCGTTTCCCCGAAATTGTCGTTCAAATACTACTCCATAGAGAAGCAGTACAATTCCATCATGTTGCTTGTCGTGGAAAATGGAGATCCGTCGCTGCTGGGCTTTATGGACACCTCAGAGTCTCCGACTCCGGGATGGGCTGTCAAAGAGTTCAGTCTCGAAGATTTCGCCGGCAAAGATATCCAGATAGAGTTTGTTGTGGATGCCGCCATGATCAACAGTTATGTGGCTCTGGACGATATCACCATCCGTGACATCGCCGCGAAAGACCTTGCTGTGGAGAATGTCAATGTATTGAAGCCCTTCTCTGCCGGAGTTGTGTCTGACGTGGTTGTGACAGTCGACAACAAAGGCCTGGAGAATATTGACGGTAATTATGAGATTGCTCTTTCTGTCAATGGAAACCCCATCGGTGTCTTGACGGGAGAGAGCATCGAAGCCGGAAAAAGCGTCGACTATAAGTTTGAGGTCAGACCTGACAACAGCTGGGGTGATCTCAATGAACTGACGGCAGAGGTGAATTATGATGAGGATGAATACCTAATTAATAACAAGCTTACGATACGTCAGGTACGATGCTCGTTCAATGAGTTCCCTCTTCCGGATGATGTCGTGGGTGTCGTGCAGGATGGTAAAGTCGTCCTCGAATGGGGAGAGCCTGTAGGGGAGGCTTCGATCTATGTTGAGGATTCTTTCGAATCACTTGACGAGTATTCCATCACGGACTTTTCTCCTTGGACTGCTGTCGATGTTGATGGGCAACCTACCTTGGGGATAAGCTCGACGACTGGCCCTGTTTATTTCCCCAACAATTACAAACCCCATGCTTTTATAGTATTCCCCAACAGCTTCTTCGGTTATGAAGCCGTCCACGGAGGAAACCAGATGCTGGTGTCATTCACTACCTCCGACCAGCACGTTGATGACTGGCTGATATCTCCGGAACTTACAGGTGAAGAACAGGAAATCTCATTCTGGACCCGCGTTATGTTCGCCGGTTATAATGCCGTTATCGAAGTGGCCGTTTCCGATACGGACAATGAGATCGGATCATTCGAGACATTGGAGTCATTTGATGTCATCAGTTCTTCATGGTCACAGAAATCATTGTTCTTGCCGGAAGGCACAAAGTATTTTGCGTTGCACGTGGTGGAAAACGCCTATTCCGTATATCTTGATGATATCTCCTATACCCGGAAGATGCCTGAAATGCAATTGATTGGCTACAACATATACAAGGATGGCAAGAAATTGAACGATGCTCCTGTGGAAGGAAATTCCTTCACTGCCGATTATGCCGAAGAGAATGAGCTCGCTGTGTCAGCCCTGTATGACCTTGGCGAGTCCAAGGCCGCCAAAGCGACCATATCGCAGACCGGTGGTGTGGCTGATGCTTGGGCAGAGCCTTTCAGTATTTCTGTAAATGGAAATACAGTCAGGGTAGAAGGTGCCACAGGCAAAACAATGGCGGCTTACACCGTGGACGGCAAGGTGCTTATGGAACAGCAGGCCGGCGATTGCCTGGAATGGAGAGCGCCTGTGAATGGCATAGTCATACTTAAAGTCGGCACCACGGCTTACAAGATCAAGATATGATGCGCAACGGGGAGAGTCATATGTTTCCCTGATGAGATGACATAAAGGATGACCCGGAACAGACTAATCAGTTCCGGGCCATTTTTTTCATAGAGTATGATCGGCAGGATAGACACCTGTCATTTTCGGCCGAAATCAGCCGGGATCTCCCCCCACAGTGGTGTGTTCCAGCGAAGGATAGGATTGCGGGGATTGTGGGAGCGTATCCAGAGATTGGCCCGCGCCAGCATTTCGAATATCTTATGGTTGCGCTCGGTGGCGGCAAGTTGTGTCCGGCATCCTCGATTCCGCACCCAGGCCACAGCGGTGACGGAGTCTGTGTATATGGGGGTGGTCGCGTCGTTCTGTCTGAACAGCAATGCCAGCGCATGGATCAGGGCGAGATATTCGGCCACATTGTTTGTCCCGTCGGCGAGCGGCCCCACATGAAATATTTCTTCCCCGGTCGAGACCTTCACTCCCCGGTATTCCATCATCCCCGGATTTCCCGCGCAGGCCCCGTCGACAGCTATCGCCGACAGGTTGATTTCTGGGATCATGGAGTAATCCCGCGGACCCTCTTCTTTTCCGTCGGGTCGCGTATCCATTATGGACTCCATGTTCTTGAGGGCGATGCGGGTGAGCAAGGTCTCCTCCTCCTCGCCTGTGCCCCGGAAAGCCTCTACTGCCTCTTCCTGAGTCTTGAATGATTTGTATTTTGCTCCGGGAAACATCTCGACCTGCGCCTGGCAGTCCTCCCAGTTGTCATAAACTCCGGGTTCACGGCCTTCCCAGACCACATAAAATTTCCTTTTTGTCATCAGGCGGTTCAGCTAAGTGATAGCAACAAGTTGATGTCGGTATGCCTGACCCCGGCGATCTCCGCGACTTTGCGGCTGACCGCCTTTCCGAGGAAGGTAAGGGTAGCTTTCTGCAGACCTCCCGTGAGTTGGATGGCGGAGGAGCAGGCCCCGCATCCGGCGATGTCGTCGAGCATTGTGATGAATGTGTCGCTAAGGGCCATCGCCGATGTCCTCGGCACTGCGCTGCCGACATTGAAATGGCAATAATGCCGTCCGGGAAGTGGCGATCGCGGTTTATCCTCACCGAGGTCGACAAGTTCCATCGCCGGGAATGCTTTCCCGGGTTCGTCTGAAAGATCAAACACCAGTGCCCCGGTTTTCATTATCTTTTCCCCCTCGGAATCTACCACCACACGGCAGCGGAGGGAGGTCGCGATCACTATGTCCGCGCTGTGGATCGCGTTTTCCAATGCGTTGGGATGGACCGAAGAGCCTATGACACCCTCCCCGAGGCGACGCAACGCGCGGCGCAGACGGTACACGTCGTCATCAAACATCCTGACCGTGGCTCCCTGCCCGATGGCTGATTTGGCCGCCGCGCAGGCGGCCAGATTACTTCCGAGGATCACCACCTCGCAGGGAATGACACCAGCGACACCTCCCAGTAGGATCCCTTTACCGTTGACCGGATCAGCCATCATCGATGACGCAAGCACCATCGCGGCCCTCCCGTCGATCTCCGACAGTATGTCGGCGAAAGGCAGATGGCCCTCCTCGTCGGTGATCAGGTCTATGGCGATGTTGATGACTTTCCTGTCAAGGAGACGACGTATGACCTCGGCTCCGTTGGCCCGTGTGAAGTTGGCGAGGCTAAGCAACAATGCTCCCCGTCTGAGGCATGAGATATCGGACAGGGGGAGCGGAGCCAGGTGGATGACGATATCGGCTTCAAGGGTCTCGCGGCGTGACGCGATCCTCGCTCCCGCCCTAAGATAGGCGTTGTCGGGGTAGTGTATATGCCGGGCGGCATCTTTTTCCATCACGACGGCGAATCCTCTGTTTACGAGCGAGGCTACAGCTTCCGGGGTCAGAGGGAAGCGTTGTTCGGATGGGCTGACACATCTGGGCAGTCCGATAAGGAGCCTGCGGCGCGCGACAGCAGTGTCTACGGGGGCCTCCAAAGGGGTTGGGCTATTCATTTGGATTGATGAATTTTCTTATGAAGAGACGACAGGAGACTTCGATCTCCGCCGGGGTTTCCAGGCGGTCGGAGGGGAACCGGCGGGCCGCTTTTGAATACCATGCCGCGCGTTCCGAGAGGGAGTCGGATATGAACTTCTCCACTTCAGCCGGTGAGAAGCCGTTGAGTTTCGGGCGCTGAGCCTGTGCTTCGAGCAGACGGCGCAACAGAGTGGAGCTGCGGGCTTCAAGGAGTACGGTCACTCCTGTGGAGTTCATGAAATCCATGTTGTCGAAAAAGCAAGGTGTGCCACCCCCACATCCGATGATCACCGGTGACTCGTTGCGTGCCGCCTCGTCGAGTGCCTCCCGTTCCATTTTCCGGAAAGTGCCTTCACCATGAACCGAGAAGATTTTTGCCACTGACATGCCGGCATGTCGTTCGACCTCATCGTCCAGGTCTATGTAACGCCACCCCGGAAGCCGGGCTTCCAGGGCGCGTCCGAGGGTGGTCTTCCCGGCCCCCATGAATCCTATGAGAAAAATCGGGGACGGCTTCATTTTTACCTATGAGAGAGGGGCCCTCACTGTTTCTTGCTGTCGGCTTGTGCCTTGAGGAGGTCGCGGATCTCGGTCAGCAGTGCCTCCTCCTTCGTTGGCTCTGCCGGAGCCGCCTCGGCTTCGGCCTCTTTTGTCGACTTCTTGAGTTTGTTCATGAAGCGGATGGCAACAAAGATACAGAAGGCTATTATAAGGAAGTCGACTATGCTCTGCACGAAAACGCCCCATGTCAGGAAGACTTCGGGGTTGACGGTCTGCCCGGCGGCTGTCAGCTGGTCGGCGGCCTCCTGGGTGATAACATCGCCGTTGCCGTCGGTCATGTGCCGGAGGATGATCTTCTTGTCAGTGAAGTTGACACCTCCTGTGACGAGTGTCACAAGCGGCATGATCACATCATTTACCAACGAACTTACGATTTTTCCGAATGCTCCGCCGATGATAACGCCGACAGCCATGTCGACCACGTTGCCTTTCATGGCGAACTCTTTGAATTCAGTAAGGAATTTTCCCATATTTCAATATGTTAAAACGATTTCAGAAAGAATTGTCTGACAGTGATCAGATGTCTGGTGATGTTGCCGCCTTATATGAGAAACATCGCCGAGGTGAAAGCGTCTATCGCCACCAGAAGGGTGACGATCATCGGTATCAGCACTAACGATATGATTACTCCGGCGATCGCCAGACCACGTGGCTGTTTGAACAAGCCTATGAATGAGAACACGGAGGCGAGAATCCATATCAGCCAACCGACAAGCGGAACCCACCCTATGAAGATGCTCACCAGTGACAGTACGAATCCGGCTGTCCCCATTCCGTTTGACTGATGTTGACCCGGGTAATACGGCTGCCAGGGTTGACGGTATGGATCTCCGGGGTAATTTTGCGGCCCATAACAGTTCTGCTGTGGGCCATATTGCGGTGGTGGTTGCATCGGGGCGTGCGGTGGCACACCGCGTCGTGCCCCTCCCCCGGGATTGTAGGGGGGAGGAGTCTGACGCGGTTGATATGGGTGCTGTTCGTTCATTCTATAATTAAACGGAGAGCAAGGGGGAATGGTTTATTCGACGATCCAGGTGTCGCCTGCCAGAAGCAGTTCCCGCAGGGACGAGAAGCCTTTACGGGCTTTCACCTCCTCGACCTGACGGCTTACCTCTTGGTCATAGACGGGAGCCTCTACATCGCGGATGACACCGACGGCTACCGGCAGCTCGTGGCCATCCATCATCGCGAGTTGCTGGTGGAGGAAGTTTGACGGGGTATGGGCATCATGGACAAGGACATCGTCGATGGTGTATCCGCCTTTGCCGATCTCGACGGCCTTGAGCAGGAATCCATCGGCGACCAGCCCTTTCTCATTGTTTTTGCCGAAGAGCATTTTCTCTCCGTGGCGCAAGTGTATGGTGCGGTCAGCCCTGACCTCTTTGTCTGTGATCTCCGAATGTATGCCATTGTTGAAGATCATACAGTTCTGGAGGATCTCGATTACCGATGTGCCTTTGTGGCGCGCTCCGGCGAGCATCACCTCACGCGAGGTGGGGAGGTCGACATCAATGGCGCGTGCGAAAAAGTTGCCACGCGCGCCAAACACCAGTTCGGCGGGGATGAAAGGATCTTCTGTCGTCCCGTAAGGTGACGACTTGGAGACGAAACCGCGCGCCGATGTCGGGGAATACTGACCCTTGGTCAGACCGTATATGCGGTTGTTGAGCAGCAGTATGTTGATGTCGACGTTACGCCGTACGGCATGTATGAAATGGTTGCCGCCGATGGCGAGTCCGTCGCCGTCGCCCGAAACCTCCCATACGGTCATTGCCGGGTTGGCGACTTTGAAGCCTGTGGCGATGGCCGCGCCGCGTCCGTGTATGGTATGGAAGCCGTAGGTGTTCATGTAGTAGGGCAGGCGCGAGGAGCATCCGATACCGGAGATCACGGCAGTCATTTCCGGGGCTACCCCCAGGTCGGCCATGGCTTTGTGGAGGGAGTTCAGGACAGCGTGGTCTCCGCATCCTGCACACCAGCGGACGGGTTGGTCATTCTTGTAATCCGCCGCTTTATATAATGTCGCGATACATTCCATAGTCATTCTCATTCATCTTTTGGTAAGAGTTCTTTGACTTTCTCGACAACCTCATGTACCATGAACGGCTGCCCCTCGACTTTGTTTATGCGGAGGAATCTGTGCTCCGGGAAACGGGCCTGGAGGTAGTCGGCGAACTGCCCTGTGTTCAGCTCGGCGACAATGAGGTTCTTGTAGCGGCGGAATATCTCGCCGGTGTTTCCGGGCAGGGGATTGATATAGCGGAACTGGGCGAGAGCGACCTTGTGGCCCTGGCGGTTAAGTTCCTCGGCGGCATCGTAGAGATGTCCGTATGTGCCACCCCATCCGATCAGAAGGGTGTCGGCTTCGGGAGAGTCACATTTAACCTCCTGCAATGGGATGTCGTTGGCGATACGCGCTACTTTCTCGCGGCGTATCTCGACCATGCGGGCATGGTTGGCCGGGTCGTTGGAGATCGCTCCGGTCTTCTCGTTCTTCTCCAGACCGCCGAGACGGTGCATCAGACCGGGAGTTCCCGGGATAGCCCAGTAGCGGCTCAACGACTCCTCGTCACGGAAATAGGGGGTCCAGGTCTGGCGCAGCTCTTGCGGGACGAAACGCGGCTTGATGTCGGGGTATTCGCCCGGTTCGGGTATTCTCCAGGCAGATGAACCGTTGCCGATGAATGCGTCGCTTAATAGTATTACGGGGGTCATGTGCTCGACGGCTATGCGGCTGGCCTCATAGGCCATGGTGAAGCAGTCGGTGGGGGAGACTGGGGCGACAACAGCCAGAGGAGACTCTCCGTTGCGGCCATAGAGAGCTTGCGCCAGGTCGGTCTGCTCTGTCTTGGTCGGCAGGCCGGTGGATGGACCTCCACGCTGTACGTCTATCACGACCAGTGGCAGCTCGGCCATCACAGCCAGACCGATTGCCTCGCTTTTCAGGGCGAGTCCGGGGCCGGAAGTGGATGTGGCCGCGAGATTTCCGGCGAAAGACGCGCCTATCGCGGAGCATACCCCGGCGATCTCGTCTTCCATCTGGCAAGCCTTTACCCCGAGGTCCTTGCGCTTGGCCAGCTCATGCAGGATGTCGGTGGCGGGAGTGATGGGGTATGAACCCAGGAAGAGGGGCAAACCTGATTTCTCGGAAGCCATGATCAGCCCCCAGGCGGTAGCCTCGTTGCCTTTGAGGTCAGTATAGGTGCCGGGCTTGATCGGCTCGGTCTCGATCTTGTATGTGGAGACTCCGGCGTGGATGTTGTGGCCGTAGTCGTATCCGGCGCGGATCACTTTGGTGTTGGCCTCGGCGATCGCGGGCTTTTTGGCGAATTTCCGTTGTATCATCGCCACCGCGCTTTCCACGGGACGGTCGAAGAGCCAGCAGATGAGTCCGAGGGTGAATATGTTGCGGCATTTGAGGATCGCCTTGTTGTCCATCCCGGAATCCTCCAGGGCGGCGCGTGTCATTGTCGTGACGGGCACTTCCACCACCTGGGCTGTCACTCCCAGCTCGCGGATGGGGTCGTCGGTCAGGAATTTGGCTTTCTTCAGTCCTTCCTCCTTGAAGGAGTCTATGTCGGTGATTATCACACCGCCGGGTTTGAGGAACTTGACGTTCTGCTTTAGAGCGGCGGGGTTCATCGCTACCAGCACGTCACACTGGTCGCCCGGGGTGTGTACTCCGATTCCGATGCTGACCTGGAATCCCGATACCCCACCCAGCGATCCTTGCGGGGCGCGGATCTCGGCGGGATAATCCGGGAAAGTCGACACGGAGTTGCCCAGGCCGGCGGAAACGTTTGTGAAGATGTTTCCGGCCAGCTGCATTCCGTCGCCCGAGTCGCCGGAAAATCTTACGGCGACTTTGTCGAGCGTCTTAACTCTTTGGTTTGTGTTGTCCATGATGTATTCCTTTAAAGGGATAACTTTGGTGGAAATGACTGGAAGATAAGTAATTGCCTGTGTTAGACCGGCTAATTGCCTATCCCTGATTTAATATTTGGTTTATATCATTCGCCCACAAAGTTAACTTTTTCCGTGGGAATTTATAGTGTTTCCGAGAAGTTTTCGTAATTTTGCGCTGAAAATTTCAAGAAAGTGACTACCTTCCAGACCATCCGGCATACCCTGGCTCCGGAGTTGAAGCGGCTCAACGATTTGATATCGGCCACTTTGACTTCTCCCAACGTCTTGATGAACAAGGTGGTGGAAACTTATCTTGAAAAGAAAGGGAAGCAGATCAGGCCGGTAATGGTGATCCTCAGTGCACGTCTGCTCGGAGAGGTCAATGACAACGTGATAAAAGGCGCGGTCGCTGTCGAGTTGCTTCATAACGCGTCGTTGATACATGATGATGTTGTGGATGATACCCGTGTCCGTCGCGATGCTTTGACCATCAATGGATTATGGGATAATCATCTGGCGGTGCTGATAGGGGATTTCTTCCTTTCCAACTCATTGATACTTGCTTCCGAGACTGGGGATATCCGTATAGTCGGGTCGATTGCGTCGCTTGGGCGGTTGTTGTCGATCGGTGAGCTTGATGAGATCTACAATGCCCGTTACAACAATCTCGACGAGGAGGCGTATTTCAATATCATTTATCGTAAGACCGCATCGTTGTTCGTAAGCTGCGCGGAGGTGGGTGCCGCGGCTGCCGGGGAGACAGATGCTGCCCGTCTGACGGCTCTCCGTGAATTTGCGCGTCTGCTTGGACTGTGTTTCCAGATCAAGGATGACATTTTTGATTATTTCCCTGACGGGGAGATCGGCAAACCCACAGGCAATGACCTGCGGGAAGGGAAGATAACATTGCCGTTGCTCCATGTTCTTGAGAGTTGTCAGGGAGAGGAGCGTGATCGTATGGCTGATCTGGCCCGTAAGGATGCGCTGACTCCCGGAGAAATTTCCTTGCTGATAGATTACGCGGTCTCCAATGGTGGCATAGAATATGCCCGGCAGACCATGAACCGGTTGCGCGAGGAGGCTTGCGCGGTGTTATGCGAAAACTTCCCTCCATCCGAGACCCGAGAGGCATTCATATCCCTTCTGGACTTCATCATAAACCGCGACCATTGACGTAGGAGGGGCTATCCCTTCGATTTTGTGTTCCGGCGTGTCGAAATATGGCACGCCATTTGTTTTTTGTGCCAAAAGTCAGGCCTATATTGCAACTTTAGTCGATTCCATATTGTTCTACCCTTGAAGCGCGTCGCGGACTGCAAACCAAAATTCACATTTCCGCCTATGCGCCCATAATTTAAAACAATAGAAAACATGGGCTTCAAGAAAATATGTCTGTCAGCGATGTTGCCCGCCATGACATTTATGGCGGCCGGATGTTCCGGCCGTGGCGATGTCAAAGATCCATTTGTCGATTTTCCCGATGATGAGAAGCTTGCGGAGGTTGTTTCCGTTGTTGACAAGCCTTCGACCACCGACACGGTCTTTTCTTTCGACGGACGGGAGGTCGAGACGCTCCAGATCGCGCGTGTTTTCCCCACGGAATATTCCGATGTGTTTTTTTCGATCAGGGTGTTCGCCCTGAAGGGTGAGAATCCGGTCAATATGGGGCTCGCGCGCATAATCAGCGAGGACTTCTCGACGGTGGCAGGCGGTGATGTTCATTACGACCTTCATGAGACCACTGCCCGCGCTGTGACCGAACAGATTGATTATTATGGCAAGGTGTTCAACGACACGATTCTCCCGCAGTTGCGCGAATCGGTCGTGAATGGCTTTTATGTCAATGTCGACCTGCGGCCTGCGTGGGTGTCGGCTGACGGAGATGTCTATACGTACTCATCATATCAGGAGTCATGTGCGGGGGGCGCACCCGCCGAGATTTCCTGTTACTATATCAGCTTTTCCCGGAGACTTGGCCGTCAGATGACATTCGACGATCTCGTGGCTCCCGCAGACCGCCACGCGGTCAGGGAGCGGCTTCTGGCGCAGATGGCGGGGGATGCCGGGAAAACGGTTGAGGAATACCTTGGCTGGCTGACAGATTATGTCAATCCGGAAGCGCCGAAGCGTTTCACGGTAGATGATTTCCCGATCGGTTATGTGGCCTCCTATCGTTCAGGACTCGTGTTTTCATATCCCCAGGGTGCTATCGCCCCTGTGTCGAGAGGCTGCCCTCTGTTTTTTCTTTGAAAAACTTCATCGGGTTTCCATAATTTCATGATGCGTTCTGACGTTATGAGAATATGGCAGCCCCATCTCTTACATTGGAAGTCTTGATTGCTACCTGCGGCCCGGATGGAGGACGCAAGGTCGAGGCAATGGACCTTCCGGAGATCCCGCAGGTCAGTTACCTTGTGTCATGGCAGAATTCCCGCGACGAGGAGATCCCTTCCTCATTGGCGGTTCGCGAAGATGTCAGGGTGACACGTCTTGACGGGATCGGGCTGTCGCGCAACCGCAACAATTGCCTTGATCATGCCAAGGGGGATATTCTGCTGATCGCTGATGATGATCTTGTGCTGTATCCCGAAGGGCTGTCGGCAATATTGAAGGTGTTCGGGGAGAATCCCCGATTGGATTACGGCTCGTTCATGTATGATTCGGATGTCCCGAAAACTTATCCTGTTAAGGAAACCTCTCTTGCAAGATTGCCGAAATATTTCTACCAGACATCCTTTGAGATCGCCCTTAGGCGTGATTCCAAGGCCGGGCAGCTTCGTTTTCCTGAAAATTTCGGCCTTGGAGCCGGATATTTCACTGCCGGAGAGGAGGAGCTGCTCCTGAAAAAAGCGCGCCGCAATTGTCTGGAATGCCGTTTTTTCCCGATAAAGATAGCTCTTCATAAAGGGCCGACCACAGGTGTGATGCCCAGGTTGGCAGATGGTGCGATACGTGCCAGGGGAGCGCTCACCGCCGTGGAGAATCCCCTGACGTGGCCTGCGAGGATATTGTTAGGGAGCTGGAGGATATGGCGGGCCGGTCAGGCTTCTTTCCCGACCGCGTTCAGGCTGATGGCTGTCGGGGCTGTGCGCGCGGTATTCTGCAATGATGTGAAACCTTACCTCGGATCACCCATATGAATGCTGAATTCCCCCTGACCGTGGTGATACCGGTCTACAACAGAGCCGAACGGGTGAAAGCGACGCTGCGGTCTATCCTCGCCCAGGATTTCCGTCCATTGAAAATAGTGCTGGTTGACAATGGTTCGACAGACGGCTCCTTGGACGTGCTGCAGGAGTGGCGGAAGCAGGTTGATTCCCCTGATTTTGTGGTCACTGTCGTGGAAGAGCATCTTCCGGGAGCGGCTGCGGCCAGAAACCGGGGCTTGTGTGAGGTGACAACCCCGCTTACGATGTTTTTCGACAGTGACGACCTTATGGAGCCGGGACACTGCCGTAGGGCAATCGAGGCGTTTGACGGCAATCCCGGAGCGGATGTTATAGGCTGGGACTGTGAGGAGATCTATCCTGACGGCAGTCGGCGCTATACCAGGTTTGCAGACAAAGATATTCTGTGGTGGAATATTTTCCACGGTTCCATGGCCACGCAAAGGTATGTGGCCACCACAGAACTGTTTCGTCGTGTCGGGGGCTGGAATCCTGATTGCCGTGGATGGGATGATATGGAGCTTGGCCATCGGATCCTCGCGATGAACCCGAAAATTGTAAAATTGGCAGGCAAACCGACTGTCAACATCATAATTACCGACGACTCGATAACAGGCACAAATTTTTCCGCAAAATCAGCCTTATGGGAGCATGCCCTCGACCTTGTCGAGTCCACACTGCAATCTGAAGACCGCTTCATGCGCCGTGCCTTGAATCTGCGCCGCGCTGTTCTCGCTGGGGATTACCGCAAAGAGGGAGCTGTCAATGAATCCCGCCGGCTCCTGTCGGAGATTTTGGCCAAAGAGCCGTCTGCCTACCACCGTTTGCTATACCGCATTGCGGTGGTTTACAAAGGACTTGGACTTCCCGGAATCTCGCACCTCCTACGTCCGCTATTCTGAGAGCTGTGCTTCGCTCTTCGATTGCTTTTTCTCAACCATAACTTGGAACTCTCACAGATTACACGGATTACACAGAGACCATCCGGAGCGCTTCCTATGTAATCTGTGTAATCCGTGTAATCTGTGAGAGTTTCAAAAATAAGTAATAGAAATCTGGAGAGAGCATATCGATCCTTTTAGTTGAAGGATCACCTTGTAGTTGAGGTGAATGTTATAAAGTTTGAATGGGGTTATTTTTCTTTTGAAAGGTCGAGGACGACGTTGTCTTTCGACTTGTCGACATACTGGCGGCGCAGAGGATTGGCTGTGCGCTCGGCGTGGTTGAGGCGATGGCGGTAGATGTCAATGGCGGCGTACAGGGCCTCACGGATTGAGTCGGGCGACGCTTCCCCTTTTCCCGCGATGTCGAAGCCTGTGCCGTGGTCGGGTGATGTCCTGACGAATGGGAGGCCGGCGGTGAAGTTTACTCCTGATCCTCCGGCCAATGTCTTGAAGGGGGCGAGTCCCTGGTCATGATACATCGCCAGTATGCCGTCGAATTTCTTGTAGTTGCCGCTTCCGAAGAATCCGTCGGCGGCGTATGGACCGAAAACATGTATCTTCTTGCCTCGGCATTCCTCGACGGCGGGAAGTATGATCTCTTTCTCTTCAGATCCGAGGAGCCCGTCATCTCCGGCATGCGGATTAAGTCCAAGCACTGCTATACGGGGTTTGACGATGCCGAAATCCTGTGTCAGCGAGTCGTTCAGGAGGCCGATTTTCTCGACAAGCGATTCCTTTGTGATGGCTTCCGCCACTTTCGACAAGGGGAGATGGATAGTCGCGAGGGCCACACGGATGTTTTCGTTGAAAAGTATCATCAGGGCCTTGTTGCCGTCTCCTATCGAAGATTCCAGATATTCAGTGTGACCGGGGAAAGAGAATAGTTCGCTGTGGATGGTTGCCTTGTTGACAGGTGCTGTGAGCAGCACATCTATTTTTCCTGCACGGAGGTCGGCTACAGCCCGTTCGAGGGCTTCGAAGGCCGCTTTCCCGGCTTCGGCGGACGGATGGCCCGGCTCGACCTTGGCCTCCTCTCCGATGACATTTATGATTGAAGCCTGTCCGTCGGCGGCAGCTTCGGCCTCCTTTATCTGCACTGGAGCCTGTCCCTGCAGGCCGAGCTGCTTGCGGTAATTGGCGGCGATTTTAGCCGACCCGTAGACAATCGGGGTGCATAACTCGAACAGACGGTTGTCATCGAGCATTTTGAGGATCACCTCATAGCCGATTCCATTGTAATCTCCATGGGTGATACCCACTTTTATTTTGTCTGACATGATATTATATCTATATATGTGTTGGTGAAAACTCTGTTATAGTCGGATTGTGGATAATGACCGTGGCCGTCGGTCATCGGTCGGGATAATTGGCCAATGCGTCACGCAGACGCGTGACCACCATCGCTCTCAGTTCCCTCGGGGATTCGACCACGACCTGGCTTCCCATCGATATGATCTCTGCCACGAAATCTCCCGTGAGGCGTACCCGGTATGTGAAGCGCGAATATCCGTCGTTTATCTCCTCCTGCTGGGAATGGTGGAGCGGCAGGGCGCGGAGATATTTGGCCTGGCGCGGATCGACGCGGAGAACTACCTCGCGGGCTTCTCCCTGGTCGACCATGATCCCGTAAGCGTCTTTGAAGTATGACTTCGGATCGGCCGTCGGAGGGAGGGGAAATGTCCTTGGAAGTATCTTCAGGTCGCTTATACGGTCGAGGGCGTAAGTCTTGACTTTGCCGGAGGAGGTCTCCTTGCCTGTGACATACCAGATCTGACGGTAGATCCTTAGGAACCAAGGTTCGATCTCGACCCCTCGGTTGGGATTCACACGGGAGTAGGGGTGATAGTCGAATGTGACGGCCCGGCAATCGCGCAACGCCTCCATCATCCCGGAAAGATGCTCACGGGCCGAGGGTACATCCTCAAGCATTATCCGCGATGCGATCTCGCGGGAACCTTGCAGCACGTTGCTTGTGGCGGAGGCGTTCAGCAGCCAGTTTGTTATCTGCTCTCCGGCCGACCCCGGCTCCTCCTCGATGTAATACTCATATGTCGTGGGATCACAGAGTATCGTGACCGAGAACAACTCCTCGATGGCCTGCCGGTAGTTGTAGAATGTCCGGCGTGGGATCCTTGTCTCTCCGTTGGAATAGGGGCTGTTGGCCCATCGGCGGTCAAGTTCTTTCCGGGAAATCCGTCCGAAACGTTTTACGGTGTCGACAATCCAGATATATCTGTTTAGCAGGTCGCGGGCCATTGATCAGAAATCGTGGGGAATGCCTACCAGACGGATCGTCGTGAGGGGTCTGGCCGGGTCATTGGTTATTATCTGGAGGCGGGAGTTGAGCAACGGGGCGTGGAAGAGGGCCGGGTCGAATGTGACTGTGACAGTCCCCGATTTCCCTTTCTTGAGCTTTGAGAAGGAGGCATCGATGGTGAAACCCGGTTCGGATGTGTGGAGCCTGCGCAGTATCAGATCATCCTTCCCTGTGTTGGTGACGCGCAGCCGGCGGGTCATCGGTTCGCCGGATTTCGAGAAATCACCGAAATCGAGCATGTCGGTGTCTGTGGAGATCGCCGGGGCATTGGCGAGCTGCTTTTCTGTCAGCATGGAGAAATCCTCTTCCACGATGGCGGCTATCTCGACCTTCAAAGGAGGCTCTCCCGGCACATTGAATGTGAGGGAGTCGGTCAGGATGCCGTATTGGGCTGATTTCATAGGGGCGAACACGAAGGAGTAGACCCCTTGCTCGCCAGGCATGATGGTGTCATGGGCGGCAGTGACCCGAAGATATCGGGGAATGTCGCTCCAGGAGGGCACCACCGGCCGGGTGGAAGCGTTGTAGACCTCCACGAATTGTGATTTTATCTTTCCGGTCTTGACGGCCCCGAATGTGACCATGTTTCCTTTGAGTCGTATGGGCCCGTCTGCCAAGGGGAAACGGGAACGCAATGTGTTTTGTGCGCCTATGACAACCCCCTTGATAAGAAGCCTTTCGGTGGAGTCATTCGACAGTTTGACCATCAGCGACTTGGAGAAACGGCCGGGACGACCGACAGGGTTGTAGACTACTGTTATCGCGGCCGTGTCGCCACGGCTGACCTCTGCCTTGGAGTATTCAGGGACAGTGCAGCCGCATGAGGAGCGGACATGTTCGATGCGCAAAGGGATGTCCGACTCATTGATGAATTGAAACCGCGTGGAGACTTTTCCGTCATCCTCGTTGAATGCTCCGAAATCATGCACTGTGTCGAGCCACCTCACCTGCGCTTGTGAGGCCAATGCAGCTATCACTGTCAATAACGCGGCAACCGGATGTTTCATCGCTGCCGTCATTTTGCCGGAATGACATTACCCTTGATCTTGAGGGTGACTTTCTTTTTCCCTTTGGCGTTGGAGCGGACTGTCACATTCTTTGTGAACTCTCCGGGTCGCCCTTTGGGGTTGTATGTGACGGTTATCTTATCCTTTTTACCCGGTTTGACCGGCTTGCGGGGATATTCGGGGCGGGTACAGCCGCAGGATGCGGTGGCGTTGAGTATCAGCAATGGAGCGTCGCCTGTGTTGGTGAACACGAATGTGTGGCTCACCGGACCTCCGTTTTCGGGGAAAGTCCCGAAGTCATGGGAGGTTTCGGCGAATGATATGGCTGCTTTCCCTTCGGCAGGCTTTTCGGCTGTGAGAGCTGATGATCCCAGGAGGATCAATGTCAGCAACAATATGGTTTTAAGTCTCATGGATCTCTTATGTTTTATTGTCATTGTTTTATTGTCATTGACGGTCGTCAGGCTGCTGTTGCTTCTGCTGGCCTGCGAGCATGCCGCAAGCCGCCATGATATCCTCACCCCGCGATGCGCGGATTGTGGCTGTTATTCCGTCTTCGTTGAGCTGGTCACGGAAACGTTCCATCTGAGCCATCGAGCAAGGTTGCAGATCGCTGTCGGGTATAGCGTGGAAGCGGATAAGGTTGACGCGGCAGTCGAAACCCCGCAGCAACTTGGCCAGCTCGCGGCAGTGACGCGCGTCGTCGTTTATCCCTCGGAACATGATGTACTCAAACGACAGTCTGCGCTGATGGACGAAATCATAGTTGCGCAATAGCGCGAGCACCTCTTTTATCGACATTCCTTTCTCTACCGGCATGAGGGATGCCCGTTCGGAAGGATAGGGGGAATGCAGTGATATGGCGATATGGACCTTCGTGGTCTCCACGATTGTTTTAAGTTCGCGCAATTTGCCGATGGAGCTGACTGTTATGCGTTTGGGACTCCATGCCATGCCCCAGGGGGCTGTCAGGATCTCTATCGCGTCAAGCACCGGCCGGAGGTTGTCGAGCGGTTCGCCCATTCCCATGAACACCAGGTTGGTGAGGCTTTCGCTTTCGGGGATAGACAATATCTGGTTGATTATGTCGGCGGCCGAGAGATTGCCGTGGAAACCTTGCCGCCCGGTCATGCAGAACGAGCAGTTCATCTTGCAGCCTGCCTGTGAGGAGACGCAAAGGGTCGCCCGCTCTCCGTCGGGGATGTATACGCTCTCGACATTTCTGTCACCGACTCCCGGAAAGAGATATTTCACGGTGCCGTCGTTGCTCCTGGCTTCAGCCAGGGGAGGTGTCAGGCCGACTTCGTAGTTCTCTTCCAGACGTTTTCTTGCCTGTTTTGACAGTTCGGTCATTTCGGCAATGGAGGTCGCGCGGTTGACATACAGTCTTCTGGCGATTTGTTTGGCTGCGAACAAGGGCAGCCCGCAGTCGGTTACGACACGACGCAATCCTTCGAGAGTAAGACCTATGAGGGGTGTTTTCTTTTCCATGATCCATCAATCGAGAGCCTTTCATCGTAAGGTGCTCTCTATTTGAACAACAAAGGTAATGAAAAATTTCATCACCTCATCGGGGTTGAGCAAAAATGTTGCTCAACATCGGGCCGCTGCCGATTATGGAAAAAGAAAAAAGGCCGACGGAGAAAATCCGGGGCCTTGTGTGGCTGTAGTTCTTACAGCTGTCATCTATGGGTCTTTCAGACCCGATTGATGGCTTGAATGTCTGGCTGATTATTCAGCAACAGCAGCAGCGACAACAGTGTCAGCAGCTACAGTGTCACCAGCAGCAACGGTGTCAACGGTCTCAACAACCTCAACAACCTCAGCAGCAACAGTGTCAGCAGCTTCAGCAGCGTTCTCGTCAGCAGCCTTGTTGCCGCAGGAAATCATCGACATACCGGCGATGACAGCGAAAGAAAGGAATAACTTCTTCATTTTCTTTTCAAGTTAAGTAATAAAACAATTTTTTTAGTGCTTCAAAAACGTTGCAAAGGTAATATGATTTTTCGGGACGGCCAAACTTTTTTTGCAGATTTTTTCATCGAAATCTGTTTTACAACATTATTTGTATTGCCTGTATGGATTAAACCTTGCGGTAACTACTTGGTAATCAATGATGTTTTTAAGGCGTTTTCGCTTGGCCGTGATTCAAAAAAGGTTAAAAGCGCATGGGATAGTCAAGTGTGACCCGGCGGTCGGAATCAAGCTGGTGGGCGAGCTCGGAGATGGATGGGAAGCGTTTTTCAGGGCGCATGCGGTGGAAGAAGTCCAATGACATGGACTGCCCGTATATATCCTCGTCAAAATCAATGATATGCGCTTCGATAGAGCGTAAACGGTTGATCCCGTCGATAGTCGGGCGTGTGCCGATATTCACCATTGCCCGGAATTTTTGGCCGTTTATGACGGCTCTACATATATAGACTCCGTCGGCGGGTGTCAGTTTTGTGCTGTGTGGGAGCCGCAGGTTGGCGGTAGGGAACCCTATGGTATGGCCAAGGTGCTTCCCGGCCACGACTGTGCCGCTTATGCGGTAAGGTCGTCCGAGCATGAGGGTAGCTTCCTCGATGGCTCCTTCAGCCAGTGCGTGGCGGATTCGTGAGGATGAGACCGGAAGACCGTGCGACTCTTCCTTGTGACAGAAACTTGCAGCGTCGACAAGCTCAATGCCGTTGGCGGAGGCGATGCGCTTGTAATCCCCGGGGGTAAGGCTGCGCTCGGTGCCGAACCGGTTGTTGAAACCACGCAGAATGAACCTCACGCGGTATCGGTCGTGGAGCATTCTCATGAATGACTCTGCGCTCATGCCACGCAACGTGTCGTCGAAAACCATGAAGCCCACCTGCTTTGCGGGGATTCCCGCATTGGCCAGAAGAGACAGTTTCTCTTCCGGTTCGGTAAGCAGCCCGGGTGCTTTGGAGGGGGCGATGACTGATAGGGGATGGCGCGGAAAGGTGAAGATGCCGGGCGTAAGGTCGCGCCGGGCCGACTCCTCAATGAGGCGTTCTATAAGGAACTGATGGCCGAGATGTACGCCATCAAACATCCCGACGACAGCACCAATCCCGGCTTTCCCTCGGGCCGGTATGTCAGGATGGGATGAGGTCATAGAATTCCTTGCCTGGTTCTACCCATACAGTCCGGAAGCCGAGCGCGGCGGCCGCCTCACAGTTGGCTTTGGAGTCATCGAAGAAGATGACCTCCCCGGCGTTTAGGCTGAAGCGGTCGAGCGCGTCAAGGAAAATACGCCGGTCAGGCTTGTAGCTCATGGCTTCAAATGAGGTGACGCATCCGTTGAAATAGAAGTCTCGGTCATGACTGTCTTTCCTGAACTCCTCGGCTATGCGTGAGTCCCACATTATCTTATTGGTATTTGACAGCATGTATATCCTGTGATCACGGTGCAGTTTCTCCAGCTCCCTCAGCCGTTTTACCGGAATACCCACAAGGAAGTCATTGAAGGCAGTGTCGATTTCATTGTCAGTCACACCTTCCCGCAGATATGCGCGGAGCTGCCGACGGAATTCTTCGGGGGAGATCTCTCCCTTTTCGAGGGCGAGGAAGGGGCCTTTCTGGCCGTAGTCTCCAAGAAGATCTTCGGGATGCTCCATACCGAGACGGCGCATCGAAGCCACGCAGTTTTCCCTCCGGATATCCATTATAACACCTCCGAGGTCAAAGAGGAGGACGGGTTTGTCATATGTTTTTTCAGTCATCATCAATTTTTTTGTCGGTTGCCATTACACATCTCCTAAGTGTGGTCATTGGTCACGCTCTGACTTCACTCTTATCAGAGTAAGGCCGTCACGCAGTGGAAGAATGACCCGGTTGACCCTCGGATCGGCGGCGATCATGTCATTGAAAAGGGATATGCCGAGGGTCTGCGGATCGTGGTGGTCCTGCGGGTCTGTCACTTTGCCGTCCCAGAGGGTGTTGTCGGCGAGGATGAACCCGCCGGGTCTCATCATGGGGAGCAGCATCTCGTATGTCTCGCAATATGTCCGCTTGTTGGCATCCATATATGCCATGTCGTATTGCTTGCCCAGCGCGGGTAGAACTTCGGCTGCGTCGCCGATATGCAGTGTCACGCGTTTCCCATATTGAGACTCCGACAGCCGGGCGCGTATGAAATCTTCCATTTCGTCGTCTATCTCGATAGTATCGAGATGTCCCCCCTCGGGCAGTCCTTCCGCGATACAGAGGGCCGAATAGCCGGCGTAAGTACCGATTTCCAATGCGTTGCGTGGTGAGATCATGGCTGTCAGCATGGTCAGGATGCGGCCTTGAAGATGTCCCGAACACATGCGTGGATACAGCAGCCGGAGATTCACGTCTCGGTTGAGTTTCGCCAACAGCGGCGGTTCGGGATCGGAGTGTGTCAATATGTAATCCTCCAAGGTCATATCAGGGATTCGATGGCCAGCCGGTAGCTTTCCAGCCCGAAGCCGGATATCATGCCACGGCATGCGGGGGTGAGCAATGAGAGGTGACGCTCCGGTTCCCGGGCTGCGATATTGGATATATGCACCTCCACCACCGGTCGTTCGATGGCGCGGATCGCGTCGGCGATCGCCAGTGACGTATGGCTGTACGCTCCGGCGTTGAGAATTATTCCATTCAGCTCCCGGTCGAATCCTGCCTCATGGAGGCGGTCGATGATGTCGCCTTCATGGTTGGTCTGGAAATATTCGAGCTTGACGGCGGGGTAGTCTTCGGCGAGGGCCGTCAGATAGTCGTCCATCGAGACTTTGCCGTAGACCTGCGGCTCGCGTATCCCGAGCAGGTTGAGATTGGGCCCGTTGATGATCAGGATCTTAGACATGGCTTTACTTGCGGGTGACATTCACTTTCTCTGTCGGGGGCAATTCTCGATTGCGCTCCTCGACGGCATCCGCGACTTCGTGGGCCAGATGGATGAACTCATGGCCCATTATGCTGTCTTTGAGAGCTATCGGCTCACCTTTGTCTCCGCCATCGCATACTGATGCGACAAGCGGGATCTGTGCGAGCAGCCTGACATTGAGTTCCCGGGCGAGGCGTACTCCTCCTTCCCGGCCGAACAGGTAATATTTTTCGTCAGGGTGGGCCTCAGGTGTGAACCATGCCATGTTCTCGACAAGTCCGAGGATAGGGACATTGACTTTGTCGCCGAGGAACATGTTTATCCCTTTGCGGGCATCGGCGAGGGCAACCTCCTGGGGTGTGGTCACGATGATGACCCCGGTAATGGCGAGTGTCTGCACAAGAGTCAGGTGGATGTCGCTGGTGCCGGGAGGCATGTCGATGACGAAATAGTCGAGTTCCCCCCAGTCTGCGTCGGTGATCAGCTGGCGCAATGCGTTGGAGGCCATCGAGCCGCGCCACAGCACCGGGGCGTTCTTGTCGACAAGAAACCCGATTGACAGTATCTTCACCCCGTATTTCTCCAAGGGGATTATCAGTTCACGGTCATCGACTTTGTGCATGAACAGCTCTGCGTCCTCGACTCCGAACATCTTGGGGACGGATGGCCCGAAGATGTCAGCGTCGAGCAGGCCGACTTTGTATCCCTCACGGGCCAAGGCGACCGCGAGATTGGCGGCGACGGTCGATTTCCCGACCCCTCCCTTGCCGGAGGAGACTCCGATTATGTTCTTGACCTGTGCGAGAGGCTTGACAGCGGGCTGGGGGGCTGCCGCGCGGGTCTTGACGTTGATGTTGCCTTTTATCTCGACATCCGGGGAAACATAGGTCAGGATGGCCGCCTCGGCAGCCCTTACCAGTGACTTGATGAAAGGATCGGTGGGCTTGTCGAACAGTAGCGAGAAGCTTACCTTGTTGCCGTCGATGCGTATGTCGTCCTCGACCATTCCGGCCGACACGATGTCCTTGCCGGAGGCGGGGTAGCGGACATTGCGAAGCGCGTCGAGTATGAGGTTGGGATATAAAGTCATAAGTAACTTTTTTATATTCTACATTTCAGACATCGTCTGTGTTCATTGTCTCCAGTACTCCCCGCGAGAAACTGCGGTAAGTGTCGAGGGGGATATCTTCTTCCGGCTCTTTTAATTCGCCTTCGGAGGGGAGGAGGAATGAGAGGTATTTGATAGTAAGCCCTCGGGAGAGCCATTGCCGCTCATAATAGGTGCGTATCTCGCGCAGGGCAGGATCGAGATTCGCTGCATGGTCGGCTACAGTGTCATACAGGTCCGGTGAGTCGGCCGTTACCGGAAGGTTGTTGAGCCGGGCCATCAGCGACGTGTAGGTGTAGAGAAATGGGCTGTCGGTCTTCAGGTTGATGCGCCCCGACGGCTTGAGAACTTTACGGTACAGATTCATGAAAGTCGTGCCGGTCAGTCGTTTGCGCGGCTTTTTCATCTGGGGGTCAGGAAACGTGATCCATATCTCGTCGACCTCACCGGGTGTGAAAAACCGGTCGAGAAGCTCTATGTTGGTGCGCAGGAACGCTACGTTTGTCAGTCCGTTGTCTCGTGCGTCACATGCGCCACTGTGCATCCTGGCCCCTTTTATGTCTATGCCTATGAAGTTCTTCTCCGGGTAACGGCGCGCCAGCCCGACGGTGTATTCCCCTTTGCCGCATCCCAGTTCGAGGACTATGGGGCCGGAGTTTCCGAAGACTTCCCGGTGCCAAAGCCCCCTTTTGGGGAAGCCGTTCTCGCGGAGGAGTCCGTAAGGATACTGGTAGACGCAGTCTATGGTCTCCATCTCCTTGAATTTCTTGAGTTTGTTCTTTCCCATTTAAGCTGTTTAGGATATGGTCTGGGGCTTGACGTGAAGCAAATGATATTACATCCGGCCCGCGAAGCCTAACGTGTTGCAAAATTAACTATTTTTTTCGAGATTTTTTACTACCTTTGCCGGGCGAATGGATTGAGATCGCTTTTCGCTGCTTGTAAACTAATATCGGGCATAGTCAATTCAAAGTAGTGATGAAGCCTTTCAGTCAATAATCTCTTTTAAATTTTTCGTGTGGACAGCAATAAATTAACGCCTTTTAACGTTATGGAGTTGACTGCGGAGTCAGGCAATCTCTCCCGAAGTGATGTCCCGCGTGAATATGCCATGCAGAAAACCATAAAGAGAATCTTCGATTTCGTTTTTGCGTTGCTTGCGATTGTCGCCCTCGCTCCGGTGTGGGTGGTCATTGCTGTATGGATTTTTGTGACATCTCCGGGAGGGGTGTTTTTCCGGCAGAAACGGACGGGGCTGAATGGCGATACTTTTGAAATGCTGAAATTCAGGTCGATGTACCGCAATGACAAGGCCGACGAGGAGCAATCGACGGCGGATGATCCCCGTGTGACTCCTGTCGGGCGGCTGTTGCGCCGTTCTTCCCTTGATGAGCTTCCCCAGCTCTGGAATGTGTTGATCGGAGAAATGTCTCTTATCGGTCCGAGGCCGCACATGCTTCAGCACACAGAGTATTATTCGGCCCGTATCCCCGACTACATGAAGCGTCATCGGATGCGTCCGGGACTGACGGGATATGCCCAGATCAAGGGGTTTCGCGGTCCGACTCCGAAACTGGAGGACATGGAGCGGCGTGTCAAGGCTGATCTTGAATATATCGACAAGTATTCTTTGTGGCTTGACCTTAAGATTTTCGCTTTGACAATCTGGAGGATGGTCACTTTCAAATTGTAGGGTCTCTTGGAGCCAGCTGTCGGTTTTCAGGTCCATCTTGCGTTGATTTCAATTTGAGAAAAATATGAATATCGCGATAGTAGGCACAGGCTATGTCGGCTTGGTCAGCGGCACCTGTTTCGCCGAGATGGGAAACAAAGTGACATGTGTCGATGTCGACAAGAAGAAGATCGACAAACTGCTCGGCGGCGAGATGCCCATTTATGAGCCGGGACTGGAAGAACTTGTCAAACGCAATGTCGGATATGGCCGTCTTTCTTTCACCACATCGCTTCCCGAAGTCATAGACGATGTTGAGGTGGTTTTCTCGGCGGTAGGCACTCCTCCCGACGAGGATGGCTCGGCTGATTTGAAGTATGTGCTTCAGGTCGCCCGTGAATTTGGCCGCAACATAAAGAAATACACCATACTTGTCACCAAGTCGACCGTGCCGGTCGGTACGGCTCGTAAGGTCAAGGAGGCTATCCTCGAAGAACTTGACCGCCGTGGTGTCGACATCCCTTTCGATGTGGCCTCCAACCCGGAATTCCTCAAGGAGGGAGCCGCTATAAAAGATTTCATGTCGCCTGACCGTGTGGTGGTCGGCACAGAGAGCAAAAAGGCCGAAGAGGTGATGGGACGGCTCTACCATCCCTTCCTGATCCAGAACTTCCGTGTCATCTTCATGGACATACCATCTGCGGAAATGACGAAATATGCCGCAAACGCGATGCTGGCCACCCGTATATCATTCATGAACGACATCGCCAACCTCTGCGAGCTTGTCGGGGCCAACGTCGACAGTGTGCGTGCCGGAATCGGGTCTGATGCCCGTATCGGTAAGAAATTCCTCTATGCGGGATGCGGTTACGGCGGAAGCTGTTTCCCAAAGGATGTCAAGGCTCTGGCTCATACCGGTCAGGAGCATGGCTACCATCTGGAAGTCATAGAGGCGGTCGAGCGTGTCAACGAGCGTCAGAAACAGATTGTCTTCGACAAGATCGTCAAACTGGCCGGTGATCTGAAAGGTAAGACCGTCGCAATCCTTGGTCTCGCGTTCAAGCCGGAGACAGATGATATGCGCGAGGCCCCGGCTCTTGTGGTCATCGAGAAACTTTTGGAGGCGGGAGCCACAATACGTGTTTTCGACCCCATAGCTATGGATGAGTGCCGCCGCCGTATCGGCGACAAAGTCATCTACTGCCGCGATCTTTACGATGCGGCTGACGGGGCTGATGTCCTCGCTCTGTTGACCGAATGGCGACAGTTCCGCATGCCTGCCTGGAATGTCATCAAGAAAGCCATGCGCGGCAATATCGTCGTGGACGGCCGCAATATCTACAACCGCGCGGAACTTGAGGAACAAGGCTTCATCTACACCCGCATAGGCGAACGGTGATTGAGATTTCTCCCCATCTGCTCTCCCTCAGTGAGGGCTTAATCGGAGAATAATGTAATATTAAAGTATATTCAGGAACACAGGGTCTATTGATCGACTCTGTGTTCTTTTTTTGTTAAATCCGGCCAACTCCACCAACGAAAATCAGCCAACCCCACCAATTGTCAAAATAATTGATTGACTTTGCGGTGATTAAAGATTTGAATTAAACCAACTTATGTAAAAAATCCCGCAGGACTCCGAGAAAAATGGAGACTGCGGGATTTTTATGACGGTATGGAAGTTTTTTTACTTCTGGGCAGGTTCGATGTCGGCTACCTCGATGTCGAAGACGAGGGTCTCGTTGGGGCCGATCAGGTTGCCTGCGCCTTCAAGGCCGTAGGCAAGTTCGCCGGGGATGATGACGGTCATCTTGCCACCCTTGGCGAGCATTGTAAGGGCTTCGTTGAAGCCGGGGATGAATGCGGAAGCTGATGCGGTGTAGGGATCGTTCTTGGTCTCGTCGAAGACGGTGCCATCTACTTTCTTTCCTTTGTAGAAGATTGACACCTTGTCGGAGGGCTGCACCTTGTTGCCGGTTCCGGCGTTCTCGATCTTGTATACGATTCCGCTGGGAGCTTTGGTGTAGCCTTCTTTCAGAGCCTTGTCGGCATAAGCCTTACCGGCTTCTACATTCTCTTTGTTCTCTTTGGATTCGGAAAGACGTTTCTTTTCGATCTCCTGGGCACGTGTCTGAAGTTTCTGATAAGCCTCCTGATAGGCGGTATAGTATGCTTCGGTGCTTGCGAGGGAATCCTTCTCATAAACAGCCTTGAAAGCGTCATACACTACTTTCGGATCTACAGGATAACCGTAGTTCTGTGATACGGCCATGATGGGCTGGAGAAGCTGCAAACCGGTCTGTACTCCCTGGTAGTAGGCTATACGGGAGGTGTCGGATTCGAGGACGGCACGGAGACCTGCAAGGAAATCAGCCTTCTTATACTTGGCAACTTCCGCCTCCGACATGTTGGTTTTCATGCGGGAGAAAGTGGTCTGCTGCTGTGCTCCGGCAAATTCTCCGAGGGTTGTCGCGAGGGTGTCGGCGAAAGCCTTGTCCTCTTTGGATGCTGACGACGAGCCTTTGTCGCCACATGAGGTGAGCGCACCTGCCGTGAGGGCGGCCACTCCGAGAGAAAGAATGAATTTTCTCATCACTTTGTCTTGAATTGATTTATATTGGATTATTATTCGTCTTGTTTGTTCTCCGGCTGTTTAACCACATCGAGGAGGGTTATGGTGAAGTCGAGCGCGGCTCCCGGAGGGATCACACCGCCGGCTCCTTTATCGCCGTATCCGAGGTCTGAAGGTATGAACAGGCGGTATGTGCCGCCGGGTTTCATCATCTGCAACCCTTCCGAGAATCCTTTCACTACGCCGTTGACCGGCAGGTCGATCGGTTTTTCTGTCTCGTCAAAGACAGTTCCGTCGGCCAACGCCCCGGTATAAGTCACGCGTGCGATGTCATTAGGACCCGGAGCGGCTCCTTCACCTTCGGTGATGATTTCGAAGAGCAACCCGGATGGAGTTGCCACTACTCCCTCACGTGCTTTGTTGGCATCGAGAAATGCCTGTTGCGATTCGGCGGATGGTGGTTTCGGGGCAGGATACATACGCTCCATCACCGAATGTAGGTAATTGTCGGCTGATTTCTGGTCCATGCCGAACGTGTCGCCGTCGAGAGCCGCCTGCAACGCGTCAAGATAGCTCGCGGATGTGAACGGGAATCCCATTCCCACCATCGCGTCAAAACGGTCGAAGTTTGCCATCGCGCTTCTGACTCCGGCGAAATAAGGCTGATCCTCATGCCGTATCTCGAAAGCGTGGCGCATCCCGTCGACAAATTCCTTTATGGCGTTCGAGTCATTGGGGAAGTTCTCCCTTATATAGGGGGCGAGATACGTTGCCATTACGGTCGCGTACGCCCGGTTTATCGAGTCGGTCTCCGCCTGTGTGAATTTCACGTCGGCTTTGACCGGCGCAGCATCAGTTCCCTGCGCGAGTGCTTTCGGACCTCCGAAAACACTCGCGAGGAGTAGAGTTGTGATGACAAAAAGTTTCTGAGGGGATTTCATTTGGGAATCACCTCCCGGATTATTTCTTATAGACCTTTATCAGCTCGACATCAAACAGCAGGGTCTGGTTGGGACCGATGGGTCCGCCGGGAGTGCCTGCCGGGCCGTATGCGAGCTGCGAGGGGATAAACAGACGCCATTTGTCTCCCTCCTTCATGAGTTGAAGAGCCTCAACCCATCCCGGGATGACTTGTGTAACGCCGAAAGTGGCGGGAACGCCACGGTCTACCGACGAGTCAAATTTGGTGCCGTCAAGAAGGGTGCCGGTATAGTGAACCTCCACCTGGTCTTCAGGGGCGGGCGACTGGCCGTGTCCCTCCTGCAGGATCTCATACTGGAGTCCCGAAGGGGTTGTCTTCACCTCGGCGCGGTTACCGTTCTTTTCGAGGAATGCTTTCCCTTCAGCCTCATTGACCTCTGCGAGCTTCGCAGCCTGAGCTTTCTGTTCGGCCTCCATGGCGGTGAAGAATTTCTGGATCTCGGCCTTGGCCTCGTCATATGTCATTTTGGGCTGGCTGCCGTTGAAGACAGCCGCTACGCCGTCGGCGAAGTCTCCCACATTGAGTTCTTGGATTCCGGAAGCACGGAAATTGTTGCCCATGCTCAAGCCCAGCGCGTAGCTGATGCGGTCTAATTTCTTTTCGTCCATTGTTTTCTGGTTGTTGCGGTGGTCTGCCGGGCATTCCCGCAGGCATGACCCCGGTTCCACCTCTTCTAAAGTGCAAAGTTACTGCAAAATCCGTAACGGCGTTAACAAATTTGTCAAAAAATACTTAAATAGGAATATGCCGCATGCCGGACAACGCAGTTTCCCTATAATATGCCTGCCTACATATAACATGTGACAGATCCATAATGTTCCGTTAAAATACAATCAGGGGATGAGGAATTTGGCGGGATGTTTTGGGGATTGAAATATTTGGTGTAAATTTGTGAAATCTTAATATGGGAATCGGCCTGATCCCTATGAAGACAAAGTAAGCCTGAAAATAAAGTAAGCCATATGCGAGCAAAATATAAAAGAGTGTTGTTGAAGCTCAGCGGTGAGTCGCTGATGGGCGAGCAACATTACGGGATCGATCCCAAACGTCTTGATGAATACGCCGCCCAGATCAAGGAGGTGGCCGATACCGGTGTGCAAATAGCGATCGTTATCGGCGGCGGAAACATTTTCCGTGGCATGCAGGGCGCTACGAAAGGTTTCGATCGTGTCAAAGGTGACCAGATGGGAATGCTGGCCACAGTCATAAACTCCCTCGCGTTGAGTTCCGCGCTTGAAGCCATCGGCCAGAGAGCCAAGGTGTTCACCGCTATAGCCATGCACCCGATCGGCGACCATTACAGCAAGTGGCGTGCAATAGAAGCTATGGAGAAGGGGGAGATAGCCATCCTTTCGGGTGGCACAGGCAATCCGTTCTTTACCACTGACACCGGGGCAGCGTTGCGTGGTGTCGAGGTCGAGGCTGACGTGATGCTCAAAGGAACGCGTGTCGACGGTATCTACACCGCTGATCCCGAAAAGGATCCGACAGCGACCAAGTTTTCCGAGATAACCTACGACGAGGTCTACACTCGTGGGCTTAAAGTGATGGATCTTACCGCCACCGCCCTCTGCAAGGAGAACCACCTGCCGATAATCGTATTCGACATGGATACAGTCGGCAATCTTGCCAAAGTATTGTCAGGTGAACCGATCGGGACGCTTGTGTATTGAAATGTAGTGGTCCGTGCATCAGAACGGTCCCGCAGCTTTTTGTTAACAGATTAAAAACTTTAAACGCTATACCCCCATGACTGACCCAAAGACATATCTTGATCCCGCAGAGGAGAAGATGGAGATGGCTGTGATCTATCTTGACGAGACACTTGCCCGTATCCGTGCCGGAAAGGCGAATCCAAAGATTCTCGACGGAATTCGAGTGGATTACTATGGCTCGGCCGCCCCGATCTCAAATGTGGCCAACGTATCAGTTCCAGATGCCAGGACAATCGCCATCACTCCCTGGGAGAAATCGATGTTCAAGGAAATCGAGAAAGCCATCATCAATTCCGATCTGGGGATCACCCCGGAAAACAACGGCGAGGTCATCCGTATCTCGATTCCCCCTCTGACAGAGGAACGCCGCAAGCAGCTTGTTAAACAGTCAAAGGCAGAGGCGGAGAACGCCAAGGTTTCCGTGCGCAACGCGCGCCGCGACGCTATCGAAGGCTTGAAAAAGGCTATCAAGCAAGGAATGCCCGAAGATGTCGAGAAGGATGCAGAGCTGTCAGCCCAGAAACTTCACGACAAGTACCTCAAAAGAATCGACGAGCTTTTCGCCGCCAAGGAGAAGGAGATCCTGACCGTCTGATGCAGACCGTGTTATTCCACGAAACGATTTTCGGACCGATACATTCCCGTCGTCTGGGGACATCGTTGGGTGTCAACCTTACCCCCGACGACGGGAAAATCTGTTCTTTCGATTGCCTTTACTGCGAGGCCGGATTCAACGCCCAAGGTCCCGGAACCACAGGTTTCTCCCCCCGTCAGGAGGTCGCCCGGCTACTGGAGGATAGACTCTCTGCCATGCGCGAAAGAGGAGACAGGCTTGATGTCATCACCTTTTCCGGAAATGGCGAGCCGACTCTTCACCCTGATTTCGCCGGGGTGGTAGATGATGTGATCTCGCTGCGTGACCGTTATTATCCCGACGCGAAAGTCAGTGTACTGACTAATTCCACGCGTCTTGGCGACAATGCGGTGGCCGCTGCCCTTGCCAAGGTCGACAACAATATCCTTAAGCTTGATTCGGCGATCGACTCCACGGTCCGTTTGCTCGACAGACCGAATGCGCCCGGTTTCACCGTTGAAAAGGTAATCGGGCAATTAAGGCAGTTTGCAGGCACAGGAATAATCCAGACCATGATGTTGCGTGGCCAATGGGACGGTTGTCATATTGACAATACCCGCGAGGAGGAGGTGGAGGCCTTGATCAAGGCATATCGCGAGATCGCCCCCCGGGAGATAATGTTGTACTCGATAGACAGACCGACTCCGGCGCGGACCTTGGAGAAGATTCAGGCAGAAGAGTTGCGGACCATAGGAGCGCGCATCCAGGTAGAGACCGGTATTCCCGTTCAAGTCAATTGACCGTTGGCAATCACTCTATAACAGGAAAGGGGCAAATCAATGATTCCAGACAAGACATCGGTGGTTAGACTCGCTCCCGGCGACAAGATCGCCATACTTTCCCCCGCGTCGGTAATAAATCCTGAGTATGTCGAGGGGGCGGTGGCCACCTTGTGCCAATGGGGCTTTAATACGGAGGTGATGCCCCACACATTGGGCGAGCATGGATCTTTCAGCGGCACTCCCTCCGAGCGTCTTTCCGACTTTCGGGAGGCATTGCTGGATCCCGATGTCAAGGCTGTCGTATGCAGCCGTGGAGGATATGGATGCGTACATCTGCTGCTTGAACTTGACAGGATTATAGGTTGCGGTGAGGTTCGGAAGAAATGGCTGGTCGGGTTCAGTGACGTATCGGCCCTCCATGCCCTCTGGGGGAAACACGGATGGCCGTCTGTCCATGCCTCCATGACCAAACATCTGGCATTGGGAGGTCCGACCGATCCGCTTAACCGGCAGCTCCTTGCAATGCTCAGTGGAGAGACCCGTGAAATCACCCTCCCGACAGGTTGCTCCGGTTCTCCGGCCGGGAAGCGTAACCGCTGCGGGGAAGGATATGGAATGGTTGTCGGAGGAAACCTTGCCGTGCTGGGAGGCCTGATCGGGACCCCGTTCAACCCTGTAAAGCCCGGGAGCATCCTCCTCGTGGAGGATATTGCCGAGCCTATCTACAAGGTGGAGAGGATACTCTGGCAATTACGTCTGGCCGGAATATTCGACAGTCTGGCCGGACTGATAGTCGGGCAATTCACCGATTACCGTGCCCCGTCACGCGACCATGCTGACATGTACGCCATGATAGACTCCTTTCTCGGCGACCACTGCCCATTTCCGGTGGCGATGGATGTCCCGGTCGGGCATATCGACAACAACCATCCTGTGTTGCTTAATACCCCCGCCCGACTGGAGGTGGGACTACAGGAGGCTGTTCTCCAATACTTTTGAAACACCTTTTTTGAGATGACAACCGCAAAATGAAAGACAAAAGTACTGACCACGATAAAAGCACCCGCCCGCTGTTTTCGGTGATCACCGTGACGTATAATGCGGAGACGGAATTGCCCGCGACCCTGCGCAGCGTCAGGGAGCAAAGCTTCGACAGTTATGAGCATCTGATCATTGACGGTGCCTCGTCAGACAATACCCTTGCGATAGCCCGTAAAGATGCGCCTGAGTCACAGCGTATGGTCTCCTCTCCTGACCGCGGGCTGTATGACGCGATGAACAAGGGGCTCGACATGGCGCGGGGTGACTATGTGGTTTTCCTTAATGCAGGTGACGCGTTCCACTCCCGCGACACTCTCCGCCTGCTGGCTGACAAGATCATTGACAATGATTTTCCGGGAGTGGTCTACGGTCAGACAGATTTGGTAGACTCATCGCGCCGTCGTGTGGCTCCCCGTCATCTTGAGGCTCCGGCAGAACTGACATATGACAGTTTCAGGGATGGAATGGTTGTCTGCCATCAGTCATTCGTCGTTTTACGCCGTATAGCAGGCAATTTCGATCTGAAATATCGTTTTTCGGCTGATTACGAGTGGTGCATAAGGGTTTTGCAGCACTCCCGCAACAATTGCTATGTGGATGAAGTGCTGGTCGATTACCTCATGGAAGGGATGACTACCCGCAACCGCCGCGCCTCACTTGTCGAACGGTTCAGGATCATGTGTTATTATTATGGCACATTTTCGACTATCCGCCGTCATTTCGGCTTCATAAGACGTTTCATGCGTCGCCGCAAATTAGAAAGAGAACTGCTATCATCCAATCCTGGCAAAAAATGACCATACTCAACACAACATTCATTGTCGCCGATGACCTGTTGGATCAATTCCTTCAGTGGGCGAGACAGACATATGTCCCGTCATTGCTTGGATCAGGCGTGTTCGAGTCACCGACAATGGCAAAGGTTCTCACACAGGTGGAACCCGGAGCGACATCTGTCGCTATCCAGGCGATGAGCGACGATCCTGTTGCTGCTGCAAGATGGCATGACGGCGAAGCGGCGTTACTGAAAGAAAATCTGACGGCCGCATATCGTGGCCGGATCTTGTTCTTCACCACTTACATGGAGGTGCTGTGATGGACTCATATACCGGCAAGCTATCGGAAGATCCCGTGTCAGGAGTTATGGATGAGCGGGTTATAATCGGTATAGATCCCGGCACGAACGTCATGGGCTATGGCATACTCGGAGTATCCGGGAAGACCACGCGCCTCATTGCCATGGGAGTGATAAAACTGTCTAAATTCGACAGCCACTACCTGCGATTGCGCCGGATCCATGAACGAGTCTTAGGTCTGGTCGAGCAGTATCTCCCTGACGAGATGGCCATAGAGGCCCCTTTCTTCGGGAAGAATGTACAGTCGATGTTGAAACTCGGCCGCGCGCAGGGGGTCGCGATGGCAGCCGCTCTTGTCCGCGACATACCGATCACGGAATATGAGCCGCGTAAAATCAAGATGGCCATCACAGGCAACGGGGCGGCCTCCAAGGAGCAGGTTCAGGAGATGCTGCGCCGTATCCTTTCCATACCACGCGAGCAACTGCTGCCTGAGCTTGATGCCACGGATGCCTTGGCTGCCGCTCTCTGCCATTTCTATGAGACCTCCAGACCTGCTTCTTCCGGCTCATCTCCTAAATCCTGGAAAGCTTTCATCGCTGCCAATCCTGCGCGAGTCAAGAAGTGACATTTGAAAAAAGCTGTCAAGGATCTCTCCTCGACAGCTTTGTCTTTGTTGTCAATAATATTCTACCGAGCGTTCTTCGGTGCGTGGATCCCAGTCCTCTCCGTTCTGATGGAGGTGTTCCACGCGTTTGAGCCAGTTGCCGTTGGGGTCTTTGGCATAATTGTATTCAAAGCGGTGGGTGTCAACGCTTCCTTCCGGATATGAGCGCGTTGTTTTAACGAGGTCACCCTCCGGATTGTATTCCATCCGGTATACCAGCCCTCCTGTCGGGTCGTAGTTAGGCAGATAAGATACCTTCGCAACATGACCGGAGTCGTCATATTCAAAAGTGTAGTTGACATCCATGTAGAGTATTTTTGAGATACGTCCGTCTGAGTCGCGTGAGATCGATGCTGTGTATTCGATCTCTTCGTCACACTCGTCAACAATCATGGTGAATGACGCGAGCCTTCCTTGTTGATCCTTTTTGATGTTTTGGGCTGTGCCGTTCTTCATGGCCCAGGCAAGGTCATTGACATAACCGTCAGTGTCGAAGCCAAGACGTTGGATGCCGAGCAGATACATAGGCGCGTCGGCGGATTTTACTTTGCCGTTGAGGCCCATTGTCAGGGCATCGGTTACGGTCGCGTTGTCGGAAGCCGTTGATTGCGCTTCAGCGGTGTTGGTTGACCCGCCGCATGAGCATAGCATCAAGGCGGTCATCAAAGTTGAAAAAATCTTTTTCATTGTGTATAATGATTGGGTTATTAAGAGGGTGTTTAATAACAGATGTTAAATTCTAACGAGCATATTTTGAGGCAGTTTGGTCTTTTGAGGAGGAAGTGATGCGGGCATCACGACGATCGAAAAAGGCAAAACCGGCCAAAATATGCGATGAGTTTAACTCTGATTTCATTATTCACCCTTGAACGGTTAGAATTT
>JAETNS010000012.1 GCA_021772015.1 Prevotellaceae bacterium
GGCATTTAATTACCGCTTAAATGGTGATTAAATGCCTTTGCTTTGATGGGGTGAAAAACAGTGAAAATTGTACGTTTCGTTTTAGAAAGTTGTACGTTTCGTTTTCGCGATTATATTTTAGCGACATTGTTGAAAAAACGATCAAGCAGGTTTAGTCGTATTAATTCGAGATAATGAAACGAAAATGCAATCTGAAGTCTCGATCTCTCCTCAGAGGAGGTATTAAGAATAATTGAATCTATTGTTTTAGTTATTGTCCCATTTGTTGTTATATTTACGAAATGTCCCTGCTTAAGCAAGCCATGAGTTAATTCCGGAAGCTCTGGGCATAACATGGTTTCACCAGCACCACATATACTGAAAAAAACCATTCCTCCAAATCTTTCCTTAGGAAGACATTTAATCATATGGTCAATCGGGTACTTCAGGTTTGCATGTGCCATTTGTCTGTTATGACGCTGGATGACATAGCAATAGGGACATTTTAAGTTGCACAATGTGATTGGAAGTAGACATTCAATAAATTTTTTTATCTTTTCCATCGGTCAATAACGGTGTGAGTCTTAGAAATTATAAAAATCCGTTCTTTTTTATTAAGTCCCAAGAAATAGATAGAGACTGCGGCTATCAAAATGTAAGTTAATGTATAAGCTAAGAATTCCGTAAATGAATTTATCTGCAGCTTCGTCCAAAAGGTAATCATCATAGGTACGATAATTACCAAGACAATAGGTAGCATTACATTTCTCAAATACTTTTCCCATTTGAATTTCTCATACTGTCCTGCCAGAATTTTCAATCTAACAATATGTATGAGGATAGATAATATGATTTTTATTACAAAAATAGAGTAAATAGGATAACCTAACTTAAGACTTATATAGGATATTGGGATAAATAACAAAAACATTGCACTTACCCAAGTATAATATTTTTTAATGTTACCTGTGGCTTCTATCATAGTTAAAATTGGTACAGTCAAGGTATCCACAAGAACATATATGAGGGTTAGTTTGCAGAATATAGCTGTATCAGGGGGAACTTCCTTTAGCCATATAGTAAGCACATAATTCATTTCATTGATTAAAGGGAATACTATTATTAGAAGTATAAAAAATGAGAATTTGGAGGATAGATAGAAGAGTTCCATCTCTTGATCAATTTTATGCTCTGCATAAAATTTAACTATCTGAGGTTTAAATGCTGTTTGAAAATTTGTTACAAATTGGGATGCTACTGAAGTCACTTGGTTTGCTAAACCTATTGCAGCGTTGGCTACTACTCCTGCGAATATATTTACGATTATTGGTATAGCCTGATTTAATGAAATATAAGAGAGGGTGCCCAGAAAACTCCATCCAGCAAAGGAGGTCATTCTTTTTAATAAAGAGGGGTCTCGAGGACTTAATTTGATAGGGATTTTAAAATGAGAGCGTACATAGGATTGACTAATTAAACGTAGAATTATTTGGGAAGCGAGTAGTAAAAGTGCATACCCGATTAGCACATTTTTTGCGGGGATAAGAAATAGTGAAAATGTTAAAATCAATTTTAGAATTACCTCCAAGATACTTAGACCTGCAAAAATATTCATTCGTTCATATGCAATGAGGATACTATTGTATGGAATTTGGGTTATATTTACAGCCATGGATAGCATGGTGCATTGAAGAACCCACATTCCAGCCGTTTTTGATTCTAGGGGGATATTTAGATGATTGTAAAAATAATATAATCCTAATGTTTCACCACAAATAATCAGTAAAAGTGCTGTAATAATATGGATTATAACAGCTGTGGAAAAAACTAATTGTATTTCTTGTTCATTCTTACTGCCAATTGCATATGTGAGAAATCGTTGAGTAGCACCTGCCATTATGCCCGTTAACCCCCCCATCAATGCAATTAATCCTCCAATTACGCTGTAGATACCATAATTATCTATTCCGAGCACTTCGAGTGCTATTCTAGATGTATACAAGGACACCGCAGTGACCAAAATCATTCGGCAATAAAGAAAGAAGGTGTTTTTTGCAATTCTTTGAGAAGTAGCCACGTTACATAGTACTTTTTAGTTTAATGCCAACAAGGGTGCGTGCTTTAAAGGGGTGAGAGGGAGGAGGTGGGGAGGGTGAGAGTCAGGGAGAGGAGGGAGGCGAGGGTGAGGGAGAGGCGGGTGGTGCGGGAGCGGGAGGTGATGGGGGAGAGGGTGATGGCGCGGAGGCCGGCAAGAGGGCCGGAGATGATCTCAACGGGGGTGCCGACGGGGAGGGGAGAGGTCGAGAGGACGGTGGGGTCGAGAGGAGAAAGCGAGGCTTTGAGGGTGTCGCGCGCGGCCCAGATTGAAATGAACGCGGCCATCTGGGTGTCGGGGACTGTGAGGAAGTCTTTGCCGGACTGTGATGGAGAGGATGTTGGGCCGGAGGGAGAAGATGGGAGAGAGGGGCGTGACGGGAGGGAGGAGGTAGACGCGGAGCGTGAGGTGATAGGGGTCATGCGGAATTTCAGGCGGTCATCGACATGACGTTTGTATTCGAGAATGCGAGTCAGGGTGGCATGGACGAATATCAGGGTGGAGATGGCGGGACGCTCGACTGCGACAGGCCGTCGACGAGGCTTCTTGATATAAACCGTCTCTTTGGGCAGGTATACCTCGATACCTGCTTCCCGAAGGGAGGCTTCTGCTTTCAGCTCGAATTTGTAGGCTGCCATCACATACCATTTTTCGATATTGGCATCTTCGGGCGTGACCGTCATCTCGGGCGTTGAGAGGTTGATGTAAAATGTGGCTTATTTGAGTGTATGATATACCTTTGGTACCAGAGGTTGTTCGCAACCTCTTGTCATACAGTGCATTGTGTGAATTTGCAAATCTTTGACACCGTAAGGGAGCAGGTATTAAAGATTTTGCGGTGATTCCGGATGGTAAAGTCATCCAAAAATCACCGCAAAATTACATAAAAGTTAACAATTTACCCCCCCCATTTGTTAAAATGAGTTAATAAGCATTGCTTTGTGTTTATTTTGAATGGATTTTACAGCTAATTAACAAACCGGGTGGAACTATGATAATTTTCCGAAAGAAGCTGTCGAGGAAAGGGATGATGGATAATTTGAGTCTATCTTCCTGCAAAACGGCTTGTCTTGGTTGTCAATTTCAAGGATAAGTAGCCGAGGATCCCCGCGAGCAACGAGCCGATCACGATTCCGAGTTTGGAAAGATTCAGCAACTGGGACTGGAGTTCATCGGCGGGGTTAAACGCGAGGTTGCCGATAAATAGCGAGACTGTGAATCCAATGCCTCCCAGCAGGGCTATCCCTGAAAGCATAGACCAATTGGCATGGTCCGGCATAGGAGCGAGACGGAGTTTGACGGCGATCCAGGAGAACCCGAGTATGCCGAGAAATTTGCCGGCCAGCAGTGACACGATAATGGCAAGAGAAACTCCTTCGAACGCCGCTGCGGGAGACATGTCAAGTAGGTATATGCCGGCGTTGGCAAACGCGAAGAGGGGAACTATCAGCATGTTGACGATCGGATGCAACGAATCCTCAAGTTCCTGGAGAGGGGAGATCACTTTGTCGGATGCCGATTCGATCTGTTTCAGCCAGTCCATCTGCTGACGTGACAAGATCGAATAACGTGTTAGGGCTTCATCATCGTCGGCACGGAAGTTGCCGATGGTCCGGCGGATTGTCTTTATATATCCTTTGGGATTAAAGACCGGTTTGGCAGGTATGCAAAATGCGACCAGCACTCCTGCTATGGTTGGGTGGACTCCTGAATTCAAAAACAGAAACCAGACAACTCCTCCGAGAGTAAGGTAAAAAATCTTGCTTTTTATTCTGAGTTGTTGCCCGACGCACAGGATGCCAAGCACGATCGCAGCTCCGACCAGATACCATAACTCGACATGGTCTGTATACCCGATAGCGATGACGAGTATGCCGCCGATGTCGTCTACTACGGCAAGAGTGGTGAGGAAGATTTTAAGGGAAAGCGGCACGCGTGATCTCAGCATCGCCAGTACTCCAAGAGAGAAGGCTATGTCTGTGGCCATCGGTATGGCTGCTCCGGCTGTATATTGTGTTCCGGCAGAAAATAACATGAAAATCACGACCGGGACAAGCATTCCTCCTATGGCGGCTACAATCGGCAGCAGGGCGTTGCGGAATGATGCCAGCTGTCCGACGAGTATCTCTCGTTTAATCTCAAGTCCGATTGTGAAGAAGAAAACCGCCATCAGAGCGTCATTGATGAATGACAGAAGCGACATCGGATGGCCTCCGTGTGAAAACAGATTGAAACTGCCGATCTGCAATCTGATCTCCTGTTGCCAGAAGTCAAAATAATATTGATTGACAGCAGGAATGTTTGCTATCACCAAAGCCAACAACGTAGCGATTATCAGCACATTCCCTCCGGATATATGCCTCCTTATCGCCTGACGGGCCGAATAGAACACCCTATGATATGCCTGCGGTCTGATCTCTTGATTTGCCATTATTATATAAGTCAAAACGTTCATATAGCCCGAAGACCATGCTTTATTGGCTTCCGGGCTATATTAATAATGCGGAATTGCATTATAAGGTTTGTTTTCGAGAAAATCCTGTTATCGGTCGGCTGCTATTTCTGAATAAAGAGCCGGATTAACGGAATCAAGTGTCTCTAAAAAGCTTTTGATGTATGTGTCCGCAAGTTCCTCCTCTCCTTCATGCCGCAAGGCATTTTCCCTTACCCTTACATCGATCAGTATCCTTTCCATACTTGTGCTGTCGAGATCTTCCGAAGGTGCAAGACGCAACGCTTGTTCGCGACCGCCGATTCTCGCAGCGGTGTTTTCTTCTTGCATATGGGAGGAAAGTCGGTCGCCATCGTTATTACATGACACGCATGACATGCACGATACCAATATCAAACAACACAGCAGTTTATAGATAATACTCATACCAATGGTCTAATATGCGTTAATGTTTTTGTATCGGCCTGCTCATCAGCAAACAACACCAAAGCTACTTTCGCGCAAGCCTCGGCATCAGCCAAAGCGTTATGGTGGTTGTTGAATGGAATTCCGAGGAAATCACATATTACAGGCAATGAAAAGCTCGGACAAATGGATCTTGGTATCGTCCTGCGGGCTTTCATGACTGTACAGAAGAAAGTGAAATCAGGATAATCCATGCGGTAGACCTTATGTGCGGCACGTATGCACCGTTCGTCGAATGCCTTGTTGTGGGCGATCAACGGCAACCTGCCAATCATAGGCAGCATACGCCGCCATACGCGGTCGAATGTGTCGCAATCCTCCGTGTCATGATACCCTATACCATGTATCTGTTCCGTGAAATACCTGAAATAATATTCAGGTTCCGGCTTCACAAGTTCATAAAAGCGATCGACAATAACCCCATCAACAACTTTAACAGCACCGACAGCACAAATTGAGGATGGATGGTTGTTAGCGGTCTCGACATCTATGGCGACAAAGGAATCCATGAAATCTGTACAAAAGAATCAAACACCTTGGAATAAAAAGTCAACAAGATTCAGCGGCATTCAACATCTTTTCAAGATATTGACGCGCTTCCTCCATCAGCCACAACGGGGTGGAAGTAGCTCCGCAGATCCCGACCGAGACATCTTCCGAGGCTGCCGGGAACCATTCCCGTCTTATCTGTGCAGGATTGGAGATCAGGTGAGTGTTACTGTTGACCTCCAGGCAATTTCCATACAGCACCTTGCCATTGGAACTTTTCTCCCCGGCGACGAAAACGATGACATCATGGGCCCGGGCAAAAACCTGCAGCTGATCCACCCGGTTTGATACCCTGCGGCATATTGTGTCGAAGCTCTCGAATCTGACATCCGGTGAAAGCAGGTGTCTTATCATCCGGGCGATTTCCCTGAATCCGGCAATAGATTTGGTAGTCTGGGAATAAAGTACAACCGGCCGATCCGGATTGATTTTTCCAAGGTCTTCCGGTCCTTCAACAACTATTGCCTCTCCATTTGTCTGGCCGACCAGACCGTTGACCTCCGCATGGCCGTTTTTCCCATATATGACAATCTGGGGACGCTCTTGAGGAGCAACGTCATATGATGCCTTTATCCGTTGTTGCAGGCGCAGGACAACCGGGCATGTCGCGTCAATGATCTCAATGTTGTTGGCTTTTGCCGCCCGGTATGTCGATGGCGGCTCTCCGTGTGCCCGAAGAAGGATTTTGACATCATGCAGACTGTCAATATCCTTGTGGTCAATGATTTTCAGCCCCTTGCGCTCAAGCCTTCCGACTTCGTCACTGTTATGCACGATGTCTCCGAGGCAATATAAAGATCCGGCGCGGTCTATCTCCTCTTCCGCCTTGTGTATGGCGGTAGTAACCCCGAAACAAAACCCCGATCCCGGATCTATCTCAATTGTCGCCATAAATCAAAGTTCAGGATACTTTCGTTCTTGCTATGGCTTCGCGGTATCTCGCCAGCATCCATGCGTTCTGTTCATCAAATGACATTTCGGAATTGTCAAGATCAATAGCGTCATCAGCTCTGCGGAGAGGGCTTTCGGCACGTGTCTGGTCTACATGATCGCGGTGTACGACATTTGCGAGAACTTCTTCAAATGAAATTTGCTGTCCTTTTTCTATCATTTCCTTGAAACGGCGTTGGGCCCTGGTTTCTGCTGACGCGGTCATGAACACCTTCAATTCCGCAGAAGGGAAAACCGTCGTTCCTATGTCCCGGCCATCCATGACAATGCCCTTTTCCTTGCCATATTCCTGTTGCATCTTTACAAGAGCATGGCGGACCTCCGGGATAGCAGCCACAGCAGAGACATTCGACGAGACATCAAGCCGGCGGATGCGGTCTTCAACATCCTCGTCATTCAGCATTGTATGTTGCGATCCGTCAGGCATTATGTGGAACTCGACATGTATGTCGGACAACGCATCCACGATCAATCGGTCGCTGACATTCCCGTCCGGCGAGATCATGTCATGAGTCATCGCGTATAATGTGACAGCCCGGTACATTGCTCCCGTGTCGACATAACGGTATCCGATCTCTTTTGCCAATGACTTGGCTATGGTGCTTTTGCCTGTAGACGAGAATCCGTCTATGGCAATTATTATCTTGTCAGCTGCATTCATATCCAAACGATTGTTCTATCTGTTGTAAAATGAATCTTATCGTATCAAATCCTGGAGGTTCATGTTAAGGTTGAACATGAGGGTGGTGGCCCCGGAATGAGGCTGGCCGAACGCCAGTGAAAAGTTGAACCGGCTGACATTCATTCCGGCGGCAAGAGAAAAACCGCTAAGGAATGAACGTTTGTAAGTGCTCATGTCGGTGCGTGTCTTGTAATTATATCCTAACGCGACGAAAAACCTGTCAGAGGGTACGAAATCCACTCCGAATACCATATGGCGGAACAGGTTCGATCCGAATGACTCCTTCTTTTCAAAAGGCTGGGAAGAAGTGCCGTCCCCACTGTCATAATATGGCAGTTTCCATTTCGTAAGGTTCCATAGTGTGACTGACAGGCGGATGGGGACTCCTGAAAAGCCCTTGGTCGCGCCGAGCCTGACATCTATTGGCAGGCGGTCATAATTCTGATGAAACTTTTTCAACTGGCCGCCGAGATTAGCCACAACCGCCGAGAAAGACCAGTCTGTATCAGGGTCAAAATAGTTGATACCAAGGTCAGTTGCGACCGCGAAAGCTGAATACTCCTCGTAGCTGCTGTAAAGGAGCTTGAGAGATATTCCTCCTCGCAGGCGAGATGTTATATCGTATGAGAAAGTACCGGAAAAATTCAGGTCCTTGGGAGAGAAAGTGCCGGTAATGACCCCTATCTCATCAGCCGCTTTCATCTCGCCATAGCCGAAATAACGGATTCCTGCGGCCCACGCGCCACGTTCACCGACCGCATGGGCATACTTGACTCCGGCAAAATTGGAGTTGCCCAGATATCGCATGTAATCTACCATAACCTGATTTCCCATCTCGAATCCAAGCAATCCGGGATTCTGATCGGCGGTACTTAATTCATCCTCCACGGTGGAGATATTTACTCCTCCGAGACCGTATATTCTGGCGGAAGATGTGATGTTCAGATAATTGTAGGCAGTCGAGCCATCCTGCGAACTTACAGTATGGGGGATGAGAAACGAAAGCAAGGCGACCAAGGATCCGTGTCTCATTATGCGCGATATTATGGGAATATATTTATTGCCGGGCAATCTCATGCAGGTAGTTTTGGATATCAGTTCCATCTATTACTTAACGTTGATTTGCCAAAGATATTATCCCGCGACACAACTCTCGGATTTCCCTGTAACTATTCAGCCCGTTTGGTCGTGTTGCCTTCATAATAATTCATGTAGGCGAGATTGACAAGCCTGACCCCTCCCGGAGTGGGATAATCGCCCGAAAAATACCAGTCACCGGGGCAAGACTTGACCGCGCCGTGGAGACCTCCCAATGTCTGGTAAACAATCTCCACTTCCGCTTTTGTCCCCTCGGGGGTAAGCATAAGCGACATTTCCCGCGAGATTTCGGAATCAGTGAACGGCGCATAAATAGCTTTAACGCAGTTGACTTGTCTGTCTGCCGGCAACAGAGACTGCTCCTTGCACCGCTCGTAAGTCTGGCGGAGCACATCTTCCATACCCCGTTTCTTAAGCAGGGAGACAGCAGCACGGAATGCCGCGAATTCCCCCATGCGCGACATGTCTATTCCATAATAGTCAGGATAGCGCACTTGAGGTGATGATGACACTATGACAATCTTGCGGGGGTGGAGCCGGTCAAGCATCGCTATTATGGATTGTTTCAAGGTAGTCCCTCTGACTATTGAGTCATCGATTACCACAAGATTGTCAATGTCATTGGTCACGCAACCGTAGGTGACATCATAGACATGTGCCGCCAGATCATTCCTCGAAGTTCCCTCTGCTATGAACGTACGCAGTTTGATATCCTTGATGGCTACTTTCTCAACGCGTAGCTTTGCGTCCATTACCTGCTTGATAGTCTCAGGAGTCAGCGTTCCACGGCTTTGCAGCTCCGCTATGCGAAATGCCTTGATCTTGTTCAACCGGTTCTCAAGACCTTCGATCATGCCTATGAAGGCGACCTCGGCAGTGTTCGGAATGAAAGAAAACACCGAATGCGGAAGATCCCCGCCAATCGCTTTCATGACTTCCGGGACGACGGCCCGCCCCAGCTCTTTGCGCTCCCGATATATGTCAGCGTCGCTGCCACGAGAGAAATAGATCCGTTCAAAGGAACAACGCTCATTTTTCCCCTCGCCAAGAATATCGGCAACCTCGATATCACCACCTTTTGATACAATAAGTGCCGAGCCGGGAGTCAATTCATGTACATCCGCCCGTCTGATGTTCATCACGGTCTGTATCACAGGACGCTCGGATGCAAGGACCACAACTTCGTCATCGATGTAGTAGAACGCGGGACGGATCCCGTGGCTGTCACGCAAAGCGAACATGTCTCCCGAACCGGTCGCCCCGCATATCACATAACCGCCATCCCAGGCAGGTGATGCCGCTCTTAACACCTCTTTTATGTTGATGTTGTCTTCGATCGCGATTCCAAGCTCGGGATCCTCCAGTTTGTCACGGAATTCACGATACAGACGGTGATTCTCCCGGTCAAGGGCATATCCGAGTTGTTCAAGCAAGACGATAGTGTCGGAATATATGCGTGGATGCTGTCCCTTTTTGACAATTGACTTGAAAATTTCATCAACATTGGTCATGTTGAAGTTTCCACACATCATCAGATTTCTGGATCTCCAGTTATTACGTCGTAGGAAAGGATGGACATATGAAATGCCGCTTTTCCCGGTGGTCGAATAACGCAAGTGACCCATATAGATCTCGCCGACGAAAGGAGCGAATGCCTCGACCTCCCCCGAAGGTAGGGAATCAATATGGTCGCGGTCAAATTGCGGCATTATAGAGGCGAATATCTCAGTGATGGCGTTTGATCCAAGAGCGCGTTCACGAAAGACATATTCATGTCCAGGCACTGAATGGAGTTTCACTATCCCGACCCCGGCACCTTCCTGACCCCTGTTGTGCTGTTTCTCCATAAGGAGATACAGCTTGTTTAACGCCCAGGCATATGTGCCGTATTTTTCCCGATAGTATTCCAGAGGCTTGCGAAGACGTATCATCGCAACGCCACACTCATGTTTGAGCTGTTCCAAACGAGTTCTGTATTGAGGTTTTGAAATAAAGACAATCCCATATGGAGACAGACAGCAAAGGGAATGCCAAAACCGGCTGATTCTGACATTCCCTTTGGTTGTGTCCCAAATGAGTGTTAGCGGATAAACAACATTTCGCGGTACTTCGGCAACGGCCACATCTCATTGTCGACCATCAGCTCGAGTTTGTCGATATGATAACGAATGGTCTCCATCTTCGGAACCACGTTGTCATGGTATGCGATGGCTTTCTCCCTTTCGTTTTCGATACGGTTGGCATCCTTGCGGGCATTGACCATATCCTGGACATCCTTGCGGATCTCGGCGATATGTTTTGAGAGCTTCTCTATCGCCATTTTGTCACAGGCGGTCAGCTCTTCTGCTTTTTCTGCTTGGAAGATGGAATGGAGTTTTGCAACATTCTCCACCAATATTGACTGGTAGCGGGTTGCGACAGGCACTATGTGGTTTAACGCCAGGTCACCGAGCACACGGGCCTCAATCTGGATTTTTTTAGTATATGTCTCCCACTTGACTTCGTTTCGGGCGCGAAGCTCCAGATCGTTGAACACACCGGTCTTGTTGAACATCTCGACAGATGCCGGTGTAAGGTACGCATCAAAAATCTTGGGCACGGAAGTCTCGCAGTCAAGGCCGCGTTTCTCTGCTTCCGCTTTCCATTCATCCGAATAACCGTTCCCGTCAAAATGGATTGGCTTTGACGCGATTATCAGAGCCTTCGCCTCTTCAAGGATCGCATGGTAAAGCGATTCCTCGCGCTCCACGCGTCGATCAACGCGTTGTTTGAAATCAACAAGCTGCTCTGCGACCGCTGCATTGAGGGCAATCATGGCAGAGGCGCAGTTGGCGGACGAACCAACAGCACGGAATTCAAATCTGTTTCCGGTGAATGCGAAAGGTGATGTGCGGTTGCGGTCTGTATTGTCAAGCAGGATCTCCGGAATCTGCGAGACTCCGACGGTGATACCCTCTTTACCGGCCAGCTCGATCAATTCATCTTCCGTGCTTTTTTCGAGACGGTCGAATATGTCGGCGATCTGTGATCCGGTGAAGATCGAGATGATCGCCGGGGGAGCTTCATTGGCCCCAAGACGATGGGCGTTGGTCGCCGATGAAATGGATGCTTTGAGCAACGCATTGTGTTTGTGGACGGCCGCCATGACATTTGCGACAAATGTTATAAAGCGCAAATTCTCGCGCGGTGTCTTTCCGGGGGCAAAGAGGAGAGTTCCTGTATCGGTGCCGAGGCTCCAGTTATTGTGTTTACCGGAGCCATTGATCCCATTGAAAGGCTTTTCATGGAGAAGCACGCGGAAATTATGACGTTTGGCAACCTCGCTCATCAATCCCATAAGCAAGAGGTTGTGGTCATTGGCAAGATTGGTCTCCTCAAATATGGGAGCCAGCTCGAACTGATTGGGAGCCACTTCATTATGACGTGTATGAGCCGGTATGCCAAGTCTGTGGCACTCGGTTTCAAGATCCAGCATGAAAGCCTCGACCCGAGAGGGGATGGCTCCGAAATAGTGATCCTCCAGCTGCTGGTTCTTGGCGCTCTCATGACCCATAAGTGTGCGTCCCGTAAGAACCAGATCGGGACGGGCAGCATAAAGCGCTTCATCCACCAGAAAATACTCCTGTTCCCAGCCGAGATAGCTGATGACATGTTTGACATCTTTGTCAAAATAGCGGGCGACTCCGGCGGCGGCCTTGTCTACAGCATTCAGCGCGCGTAGAAGCGGAGTCTTGAAGTCGAGCGATTCCCCGGTGTATGATATGAAAATCGTAGGGATACAGAGGGTTTTGTTGAGAATGAAGACCGGCGAGGAGATATCCCATGCGGAATAACCACGGGCTTCAAAGGTATTGCGTATCCCTCCATTGGGGAAACTTGACGCGTCAGGTTCCTGCTGCACAAGCAATTTCCCTGTGAATTCCTCGACCACACCTCCTTTGCCGTCATGCTCGATGAAGGAGTCATGCTTTTCGGCGGTCCCTCCGGTGAGGGGATGGAACCAGTGGGTATAGTGGCGTGCGCCATTTTCAATCGCCCATTGCTTCATTCCGGCAGCCACACTGTCGGCGAGCTGCCGTGAGATGGGTTGCTTGTTGTCAATAGCGTCGACAAGTTGGTCGTAAGTGTCCTTAGGAAGGTACTCAAACATCTTCTGGCGATTGAAAACCGCTTCGCCATAGAACTTTTCTGGACGTTCCGAAGGGGTCTCCACCGAAACTGCCTTGCGGTCGGATGCTTCCTGCACCGCTTTGAATCTTAGTAACGACATAAGATTGGAATGAAGTTTGTTATGATTAACAACGCCTGGAACCCTTTGCAAACCTAAAACAGGGGGGCGCGTTTAATTCCTTTGAATGAATCTGATGTTTTTATACGGACGATCAAAAACGGGCCGACCGTATACGTTTGACAGCCTCCATAGTGTTTTCAAGCGTGTTGAAAGCCGTGAGTCTGAAATAGCCTTCCCCGGCCGGCCCGAAACCGGAGCCGGGAGTGCCGGCTACATTGCATTTCTCAAGCAAGAGATCAAAAAACTCCCATGAAGAAATCCCCGCAGGAGTCTTTATCCAGACATAAGGAGCGTTGACACCACCGAACACCTCCAGTCCGGCATCTGTGAGTCCCTCACGCAAGATCCCGGCGTTTGTCAGGTAATAATCAACAGCTTCTTTGATCTGCCGTTGTCCCTCGGGCGTGTATACCGCAGCTGCGCCGCGTTGGGATATGTATGACGCGCCATTGAATTTGGTGCATTGCCTTCGGTTCCACAGATGATTGAGATTCACATCACATCCGTTGGAATCCTTGGCTGTGAGTTCTTTCGGCACCACCGTGTAGCCACAGCGTATGCCGGTGAATCCTGCTGTCTTGGAAAAACTGCGGAATTCCACCGCGCATTTTCGCGCACCTTCTATTTCATATATTGAATGGGGCACATCATCCTGGCGGATGAACGCTTCATAAGCGGAATCGAAAAGAATAAGTGAGCCATGCTTCAAAGCGAAATCCACCCACACTTTCAACTGATCACGTGTGAGCGTGGTACCGGTCGGATTGTTTGGATAACACAGGTATATGACATCGGGGATATCCATTCCTTCAGGAACCGACGGTATGAACCCATTCTCGGATGTCACAGGCAGATATTGTATTTTGTCCCATGCTCCTTTTACGAGATCTCCGGCGCGGCCAGCCATGACGTTTGTGTCGACATATACAGGATAGACCGGATCAGTTACTGCCACCCGGTTGGATATGGACAATATGTCTCCGAAATTTCCTGTATCGCTTTTTGCGCCGTCACTGACGAATATCTCGGAAGGATCCATGGCTATACCCCGTTTTTTATAGTCATGGAGCGCGATAGCCTCCCGGAGGAACGGATATCCCTGTTCGGGGCCATATCCATGAAATGTTGCGGGATTCCCTTCGTCATCCACTGCTTTGTGCATTGCCTCGATAGCGGCAGGACACAACGGTAATGTCACGTCGCCGATCCCCATGCGGATCACATCCACATTGGGATTGGCTTCTTTGAATGCGTTTATCCTTCGCGCTACTTCTGAAAAAAGGTAGCTTTCAGGAAGTTTGCAGAAATTTTCGTTAATCGTAAACATAAGGTGGTGACTGAATTTTAAATTAAAGACCCTTGGGCAGTTCGATCTCTCCGTTGAAAACGGTTGTGGCTGGCCCGGCCATCAGGACATGGCCTGTAACCGGATCCTGGGAAATCTGCAGATCACCGCCAAGCAGATGAACGGTGACAGCCTCCTTATCTGCTAATCCAAGAAGAGAGGCTGCCACAGCGGTAGCGCATGCGCCTGTCCCGCAGGCCTGGGTTTCGCCGCTACCGCGCTCCCAGACTCTCATCTTTATTTCTTTTGGGCCGATGATCTCCGCGAACTCGATGTTTGCCCGATCGGGCCACATCGGATTTATTTCAAGCTGTCTGCCGAGACCGTGTATATCGATTTTGTCAAGGTCATCGACAAATATCACGCCATGAGGATTTCCCATAGAGACAGCGGTGACCAGATATGTAGCCCCGTTGATTGCGACAGAAATCTCCCTGTTTGTATCAGCGAGGACAGGTATTTCCTCCGGCTCGAGACATGGTTCGCCCATATCTACGGTTACAGATTCGATGTTCCCGGCGGCATCAGGGTGAAGCGTTAAATATTTAACGCCCGAAAGAGTTTCGAGCGTTAATTGTAATTTGTCAGTCAGACCGAAGTCATGAACATACTTGCCTACGCAACGAGAGCCGTTGCCACACATCTTGGCTTCCGAGCCGTCGGCGTTGAAAATCCGCATTTTGAAATCCGCGCGGTCGGAAGGACAGATGAGGATGATACCATCTCCTCCGATTCCTTTATGGCGATCGCTAAGGAAGATGGAAAGTGCTTCAGGATTTTCCGGGGAGCCGTTGGTACAATCGATGTAGATGTAATCGTTTCCGATGCCATGCATCTTGGTGAAACGAAGCTTGTCAACAGCGGGTGAAGTAGAAATATTCGGAGTTATCATACTGGAAAATTTCACCCCGCAAAGGTAGGCAATATTTCTCAACTCCCAAAAGAAACTCCCGGAAATTTGCAAAAAAATTCCCGGGAGTGATCGTTCTGATGTGTAATGGCTGCTTAACCTAAGTCATCAGAAGGTCCAGCCAAGACGGAGAGCCGGCTCAACATATGTGGCAAGCTTGATACCGTTGACTTTATTCTGCTTGTCAGACTCTTTGCTGTCGCTCCAGTTGCCATTGTCATCGAATCCCCCTTTGGTATAATAACCGGGGTAACTCTGGAATCCGAATTTCACTCCAAGCTCAGCGCCTACGAAAAGACCTTTGTAGACATAGAAGTCGATTCCGGTGAATGCTTTGATGTTAAATTCGTTATAGCTGCGCTCGTCGTATGACGGATTATTTGTAGTCATTGCGTTGCAGATTTTTGTCTCGCGAAGTTTCTCATCTGAATCGAGCCACTGGTTTGTCGCGCTGACGCTCTGCATGGCATATCCAAGTCCAGCGCCGGCATAAAGGTCGATGCGTTTGTAGTTGAAGAAGTGGCGCTCATAACCGAGATTGATCGAGAAATTGCCTACCTTGCCTTTCGACCAGATGTCATCGTGATTGTCGGGATCGGGAGTGGATTTCACGTTGTCGAGACCAAAGCCGATGCCGAAGCGGATAGCGTCTTTGTCAGAGAAGAAATAACGGCCCTTGAGCTGATCAAGTTTGAATGTGCCGAAGTCATTGGAGAAAGGATTGAACTGCACTTCCACGGAGAAGTCTCCGGCGACGGGTGCAAAAGAATTGTCTTGGGCGGCAACTGTAGTCGCGGACGCTGCCATAATAGCGGCAGCGAGAATCATTTTCTTCATTGCTTTTGAAATGTTGAGGACCCAGAGGCAGATATACCGGAGTTGGCATTGATACCAATCTGCAGATTTCCGGAAAGAGCCGGGTCTGATTTGAAATGTGTAAAACCTATTGAAATTTCTTATAAAACCTATTAGAAAAATCAGTTGAAAATCGTATGCTATGAGACTCAATTGCGCTGCAAAGTTAAGTCAAATTTTTCAAATGATGCTAATTTTTCTTTCATAAAATGGCATGTGGACTAATAATTGTCCGTATCGGACACTCTTCAATCTAAATGTCCGCAGGTGTTAATCGGCTGATTTTGCGGTTGATAGGCTATATGTTCCGGTTGTTACCCCGGAAATGTGTTATTTTTCAAAAAACATATCCGAAATTCACAAGCAGATTGGATGAACCAAGCTCATTGCGCAATTTTGCGAAATCCGTTCCGTATGATACTCCGATGACATACTGGTCATATTGCAGTTTCAGGGCTGCATGCCATCCGAACTGAAATCGCTTGAGAGCTTCATTCCCCAAAGCGTTTTTTGAGAAAAGATTTACATTCCCGGGGATAAAGCCACTTGTCTTTACCAGGCTGTCATGATTGCTTTCAGGGACAGTTACTTCAGTTTTGGCTCGTCCGAACGCTTGAATTCTGAAATCAAAGCCGAATTGTGGCGTGATGGAAAATACAGGGGATAGTGGTACTTTGTATGAGATGTTTAAAGGAATATTGAAATTTATAAACCGTGTGGAGACTTTGGCTGTGATTTGATCGTATGTCGCACTGTCATGAAATGTCTTGTCCCTGAAAGTGAAACGTCCGTCAATGCCGGTGCCAAGCATCAATGGGTAATCTTTCAGGATGTTGAAATCTATCGAATAACCTATGACGAAGCCGCTTAAACTGTAGGTTGTCGCAGATTTCGGGCGCAATGTATAGAGGTCATAGCCGATGAAGAGTGTATTTGAATAACCTTGCGTTTCTTTTTGATGGTATGCCGGAGTGTCGGGCGTATCGACTGCGGCAGCCCGGATAGTCGAAACTATTGCCGACATTATCATAAACAAGAGCATCGAAAGCAAAACGCGGATATTCATAATCGTGAACAATAATGTTGTTTTATTGAAAAATAGCCACAATAACCTACTATGGGAAGGCAATCATGTGTAAAACAAACATATGCCACACGAAAGTTCAATGAAACCTGTATAAACGCTACCGGCCTCCGTCACATGCCGCGTATCAGGCGGTAAGAGACGAAGGCCGGTGCGGATTTTGCTGCCTGCTGGCAGTCAATCTCTGCGACGCGGTTTGGTGAAACCGCAGGCGGACTGGAATTCTGCGAAAAAGTCATGAGAAAGAGCCACCGATATCCGGCAAAGCAATTCGGTATCTATAGACCCTTTTCTTAGAATTTTGTAAACATTGGTGCGGTCACAGCAAATTTCTTGTGCAAGCCATGCCGCAGGGCGACGTTGGCGGCGCAGTTCATCGCTGATAAGAGAACCGATGTGGACCTTAATGCCACAATCTTCGGTCAAAGTAGAAACAGGGTTGGTAGCCATGCCTAAACAAAGTTATGATGTTGTGGTAAAAAGCGTTTTCAACTGCAAAATTAATACAAAAATGAGAATATTGAAACACACGATGCCTGATTGCAGATTTTAACAATTGTCAATGAGGGTTAAGAGTATCGTCCGAATCTTACACATTGTAAAGGGTGTGGCGTTAATGGCTAAAAATAGTAGAAATATGGTCTACATCACACAGTTGCGATTTTAAGAAGGCGTTGTAGACAAATATTCTACAATGAATATTCTAAAAATCCCGTTCCTTCAGAATCGAAGAAACGGGATTTTTTTGTCAAGTGTTGAATTATATAAAATAAGGATTGCTTATATCGTAGCGCTTATTTGACAAGCCCGCGCTGATGGAGGATAGCGTCAGCAGATGGTTTGCGTCCGGCGAAAGATTCGTACAGAATCATGGGGTCGTCTGACGAGCCGCTTTCGAGGATATGCTTGATTTTTGCGGCAAGTTCAGGATTGAAAGCCCCGTTCTCACGGAAGAATTGGTATGCGTCCGCGTCAAATACCTCGGCCCACAGATATGTGTAATATCCCGACGCGTAACCATCATCTCCAAAGACATGCTTGAAATATGGCGAACGATAACGGAATGTCAGCTGTGACGGCATTCCGATCTTTTCAGCAACCTGTTTTTCAAAAGCGTCGACATCGATGTCTTTGTCAGGGTTAACATGACCCCAGTTCAGGTCAAGCAATGCCGCTCCGGCCAATTCCGTAGTCATGAATCCCATATTGTGTTTTGAGGCAGCATTTATTTTCTGGACAAGAGAGTCTGGAATCAGTTCGCCTGTCTTGTAATGATGGGCGTAGACTTTCAGCATTTCAGGATTAAAAGCCCAATGCTCGTGGAACTGCGAGGGGAATTCGACAAAATCGCGGTCTACTGATGTTCCGCTCTGGCTCTTGAGCCTAACCTTGGAAAGCATTCCATGAAGGCCATGTCCGAATTCATGGAACATTGTCTGGACATCATCAATTGACAATAGCGCGGGAGCGTCAGCTGTGGGAGGGGCAAAATTCCCCACATTATATACAATAGGACGTTCCACCGAGCCGTCAGGATTTACCCATGAGGTTTTCAGTTCCTCCATCCAGGCACCCTGGCGTTTGGATGGACGGGTGAAATAATCGGTCATGAAGACTGCGAGATGTTTCCCATTCTCGTCCTTGACATCGTATACCTTGACATCGGGATGGTATTTCGGGGCATCTGGCATCTCCTCGAAGGTTAATCCATATAGGCGGTTAGCCATAGCGAATATCCCTTTACGTACTGAATCAACCGCGAAGTAAGGCCGGATTTCAGCTTCATTGAGGGCGTAATCACGTTGGCGGACCTTCTCGGCGAAATAGTAATAGTCCCACGGGGCGATCTCAAAGTCGTTGCCAAGAGAGTTGCTAAGTTCTTGCATTGTTTTCACTTCCTCCGCGACTTTTGCTTTGGCGGGAACAAAAATCTTCATAAGAAGCTCTTCTGCTGCCTCCGGAGTCTTGGCCATTTTGTCTGCGGTCATGTATGACGCGAAATCCTTGTAGCCGAGCAGCTGGGCTTTTTTTGCCCTCTCTTTAAGAATCTGGTTGATCAACGGACGATTATCGTTTTCTCCTATAGTCGCGTTTGTGGTATAGCCACGCCACATCTTTTCTCTCAGGTCGCGGCTGTCGGCATATTGCAGAACGGCCAGACGGCTGGGAGCATGAAGAGTGAACACCCATTTTCCTTCTTTGCCGCGCTCTTTGGCTTCGGAAGCCGCATTGTCAACCGTAGACTGGGGGAGACCCGCAAGATCTTCTTCCTTGTCGACAACGATCTCGAAGGCATTGTTGGCGTTCAAAAGGTTTTTATTGTATTTGAGATACAATTCCGTCAGTTTGCCATTGACCTCCTTAAGCTGCGCCTGCTTGTCGGCGGGGAGCAATGCCCCACGGCGGACAAACTGCACATAAGTGTCGGTTATGGCACGACGTTCGTCGAGGGGCTGGTTGACGGTGTCGATATTCTCATATAGAGTCTTCACGCGGTCAAACAACCCTTGGTTCATCATCATTTCATCTGTGAAGGCAGTGTATTTCGGCATAAGCCGTTCGGTGACTTCCGTCAACTCGGGAGAAGAATCAGCTTCTGCCAAAGCGAACATCACAGAAACAACCCGGTCGAGCGTCGGACTTAGGTTGTCAAGCGGGAGGATCGTGTTGTCAAATGTAGGAGCATCCGGGTTTGACGTGATGGAATCAATGGAAGCTTTGGCTTCAGCTATTCCGGCTTCAAACGCGGGTTCATAATCAGAGATTTGAATCTCCTCGAAAGGAGGGATGCCATATGGCGTGTCATAGGCTTTCATGAAAGGGTTTTCCTTCTCCTGTTTGCCACAACCGGACAGGAATACCGCTCCGGCAGCCGCCATGCAGCAGAATCCGATAATGATTGGTTTCATAATGCTGTTAGGTTAGAGTGAATATTGAGGATATGATAGCATAATTTGAAAAGCTATCGATTTATAAGATCGATGCCCTTGAGATTACGGTCAATTGAGGGGGCGTTTTCCGACCATAAAAAACGGGTCTGGATGGGGTAGTGGTCCGACCGGTCGAAATCAAATTTCCTGAAATCAACAGCATCGAGTTTTCCACGATACAATATATGGTCGATCTGGAAATAAAACCGGTTGGCATGGTATGTGATGACCGGACCGCATCCTGCCATGGAAAACGCACTTTTGAAATCATCTTTTGCAAGCTGACGAATAGCGTAACAGTCTTGTATGTCATTGAAATCTCCGGCAATTATGACGTTGTCGATGCCTATCGAATCTATTTGCCGGCGTATCATCCTGGCCTGCGCGGCACGATTGCGGAAGGCTTTTGACAACTTTGACAACAACTTGCGTTTCGCGCCGGAGATGGCTTTGCGGCCTCCTTCTCCCTCGGTGATTTCATGATAGAGGGCTTTGTCTGAACTGTCAAGCCCGATTGACTGCAAATGGGCGCTTACAATAAGGGTGCGATGTCCCTGGATTTCCGCAACCACGGCGAGATGAAATGCTGATTGATCCTCTAATTTTGGAAGATCAATAGGATATATCGGGTATTTTGACAATATCCCGTTGCCTGCACCTATAACCCGGTAAGGATATTGTGAATGAATCGAATCAAGAAGCGCGGGAGATATTATGCGGTGGTTCGGCTTGAGGGTCCACCAGAACTCCTGCAGGCATACGATGTCGGGATTCTGACGTACAATAAATGACATTGTCGGATTTGAATATCCGGCCATAGCTTCTTCATATAGGCGCGTGGTGTCTTTTGGAGTGGGAAGCTGTTTCCGAAAATCATTCAATCCATATACATTATAGCTCATGAAGGTGAAACTTCTTGATTCTTCCTGTGGCGTGAGCTTGTCTCGTGAGAAATTCAAGGGGCAGAAACTCAGCAATGGGCCCATACACAAGATTATGGTCACGCCCGGAATTATCGCCATGAGACGGTTGAAGAACAAATCGGCTATTACCGCGATAACTGTAAGCGATATCCAGAATGGGAATGTCATGGCCAATATCGCAGGAATGGATGTAGTCTCGGGGTTGACCACTCCTCCATAGGCAGCCATTAGAGTGACTAATGAAAGCAAGCCATTTGTGACATAACCTGCGATTGATAATATCTTCAGTATAGTTTCCTTGTTCACTTTACTAACAAAATATTAGAATAACCATTCTGACATCTCTATTTGGTGTCAACTCTCATTCTTTAGATCGAAAAGCTCAAGCCTTTCAACATCCGAGAGAGAGGCAAACCCTGATTGGCTCGCTTTTTGAATCAGACTAAGCCGATGTGTATGCCTACGAGCCCTTTCCATAGCCTTGCGCGACAACCACCGGTCTTGACGGCGCAATACCATGCCGATGCAAACTCCACACAGAACTCCTCCGAAATGTGCGGCCGAGCTTGGGGAGAAGATATCCCTCCCCGCGAACATGGTGAGTATGGCTATAAGCGCGACCCATTGGACCTTGACATCTCCAATGAATATCATCCGTAGTTTGCGCGACGGAGAGAGGCAGGCGGTGGCAATAACAACAGCAATCACTGCAGATGAGGCTCCGACGAGTTCACCGGTCTTTTCTCCAAATGACGCTGCCATTTCATAAGCAATCATGCCACAGATACCTCCTGCGATGTAAGTTCCCACAGTATGGATCCATCTGCCTTTTATCATCGGACCGAAACCAACAAGCCAAAGCATATTGACCGTAAGGTGGACGAAGCTGCTATGTGTGAACATATATGTCACTATCGTCCAAGGCTCTTTTGCGATATCCTGGGACGAGGAAGGCAATGCCAGCAACATCATCATCCTTTCCGGCAGTTCCGGAAACAGATCTTCGAGCAGCCACCCTGCAAGCATGAGAAAGTAGACAGCCAGATTGGCTGCCACAATAATTAGCGTTGCGCGGGCTGTGCTTGTCATGTCTATTGCTTGATTTGCGATAATGAGGGCGAATCAGTAAAGCCGGCGCAGTGTGCCTGACTTTTTCCACCATAACAATATGAGGATACCGATCAGCATCCCTCCAAGATGTGCGAAATGGGCCACGGTGTCGGCTTGGCTGTTGTAAATGCCAAGAAGCAGTTCTATGCCTGCAAAAAGGATAACTGCTGTCCGGGCTTTCAATGGCACAGGCGGGAACATCAGGTATATACGCATTTGCGGATAAAGGAAGCCGAAGGCAAGAAGTATGCCGTAAATAGCCCCGGACGCACCGACCGTTGGGGTATGGTAAAGTCCGAGCAACGCGCCCACGGCCGGCTCGTTAGGATTGACTCCGATGTCAAAAAGCTGTCCATAAGTGACGTGGCTACCCCTAAGCAATCCACATAACTGGCTGCCGTTTTCAAACAGTCCCGCATAATGATTGATCATGAGCGCGAACACTCCTTCCTGGATCAGGGCTGCGCCAAGTCCGCAACTGATATAGTAAAGCAGGAATTTCTGGGATCCAAGAGTGCGCTCGACAATGACACCGAACATCCACAACGAAAACATGTTGAAGAAAATATGCCAGAAATTGGCATGGATGAACATGTAGCTGACCAGCTGCCAGGGGAGAAACTGATCAGAAGTGAGATAATACAAGGCTCCGTAATTCTCCACTTGCGCCCCGGCACGGGGCGCGATCGCCATGAAAATATAGATTATGATATTAATAATCAATAGATTCTTAGTTACCGGAGGCAAATCCAGGAATCTGTCTTTAAAACTCATAGTTAAGCAATTAGAAATATGACTGATGTCTGACAGACACTTATCTTGCAAAGTTACGAAATTTTTCGCAAACACCACCACATGCATGATCCCTTTTTCCTTCGGGAAAAAATCACTACCTTTGCAGACGAAGTCGTCTTAATTATAATTTCATTCTTTTCGACAGACTGATGAGATTCAAACTTGAAGCCAGTCCAAGCGGTACTGCCGCAAGAGCGGGAAGGATTTCAACCGGCCACGGAGAAATCCTGACTCCGGTCTTTATGCCTGTCGGCACTGTCGGGGCTGTAAAAGGAGTGCACGCGAGGGAGTTGCGTGATGACATAAAAGCCCAGATCATCCTGGGAAACACATATCATCTTTATTTGCGTCCCGGGACGGAAATACTGCGTAAGGCCGGCGGACTTCACAAGTTTGAAGGTTGGGAACGCCCCATACTGACAGACTCCGGTGGATTTCAGGTTTTTTCCCTGTCTGAACGGCGCAAACTGACCGAAGAGGGGGCTTGGTTCAGAAGCCATATTGATGGCTCCAAGCATCTGTTCACTCCCGAAAAAGTTGTCGACATACAGCGGGAAATAGGTTCGGACATAATGATGGCCCTTGATGAATGCCCTCCCGGTACCTCCGAATGGGGCTATGCCCGTAAATCCCTTGATTTGACCATGAAATGGCTGCGTAGAGGTTGGAGTCATTTCAATTCAACCGAACCGTTATATGGTTACAGCCAGGCCTTTTTCCCTATCGTGCAAGGTTGTACATATCCTGATTTGCGACGGGAAGCAGCCTCTCAGGTCGCTGATCTCGGAGCTGACGGAAATGCAATCGGAGGACTTGCTGTCGGTGAGCCTCCAGAGGTCATGTATGAGATGATAGAGGTGGTGAATGAGATTCTTCCTGTTGATCGTCCAAGATATCTGATGGGGGTAGGCACACCGGCCAACATACTTGAGGCGATTGACCGAGGAGTTGATATGATGGATTGTGTCATGCCTACCAGAAACGGGCGTAACGGCATGTTGTTCACTCGCAACGGGGTTATGAACATGCGAAATCTGAAATGGGCTGACGACTTCTCTCCGATTGATGCCGAAAGCGAATGCTTTGTTGACAGGGTCTATTCAAAAGCATATCTGCGCCATCTCTTCATCGCCGGCGAACTGCTTGCCATGCAGATCGCCTCTATACATAATCTCGCCTTCTACCTTTGGCTGACAGGTGAGGCGCGCAAACATATCCTTGCCGGAGATTTCCATATCTGGAAACCCCAGATGGTGGAGAGGGTAAGCAGGCGTCTCTGATTGGTCAGTTGTTTTCACGCAGTGATGAAATTACAAAAAATATTACCGAAGATGTCATCCAGACCGACAATGGGATGGAATCCCTTGTCGCTTCTTGACTTGTATATTATCAAGAAGTTCCTCGGCACGTATGTGTTCGCCATCATGCTTATCCTGGCGATAACAGTGGTTTTTGACATCAATGAGAAGCTTGATGCGTTCATGCAAGCCCCGTTGAAAGCCACAATCTTCGATTATTTTTTGAACTTCCTCCCATATTTCGCCAACCAGTTCAGTCCGCTCTTTGTGTTTATAGCGGTCATATTCTTTACCTCCAAGCTCGCTGACAATTCAGAAATAATCGCCATGCTATCCTCCGGGATGAGTTTCAGGAGACTGCTTAGGCCATATCTGATTTCCGCAGCGGTTATCGCAGTGGCGACCTATGTCTTGTCTGCCTATATCATTCCTCCGGCCAATGTAAAGCGTATCGCTTACACCAACACATATGTAAAAAACCGTCGTGTTGATTATGGCGACAACATAATGATGCAGGTCGCGCCCGGCCAGATCGCATACATGAGCCGTTACGACAACACGACCAAAACCGGCTACAGGTTCTCACTTGAACTATTCAAAGAGAAAAAGCTCGTTTCCAGGATGCAGGCCCAGTCGATAAAATGGGACACCCTTTACCGCTGGCAGGTCCGAGACTATGTCATACGCGACTTTGAAGGGAACCGGGAGAAAATAACTCGCGGCTACCAGCTCGACACTGTCATACCTTTTGAACCTCGTGATTTCCTTATATCACGAAACGACCAGGAAACGCTTTCCACTCCGCAACTGCGACAATACATCGAACGGCAGAAACAACGCGGGGTTGCCAACATACAGGCATTTGAGATTGAATATCAGAAACGTTACGCGATGTGTGCGGCAGCCTTCATACTGACAGTCATCGGCATGTCTTTGTCATCCAAAAAGGTCAAAGGCGGCATGGGGGTCAACATCGGCATCGGCCTCCTTTTGAGCTTCTCCTACATACTGTTCATGACCGTCACTTCCTCATTTGCGGTCTCGGGCATCACATCACCGTTGGTAGCCATGTGGATTCCCAACATCATCTATACCGTCATAGCCATCCTTCTCTACCTCAAAGCCTCCCGCTGACGCTAACGTCACTTATCTGGACGTTTGGCTCAAAAATTATATTGCCCTGATTGGGTTTGTCATGACAGATTTCACTTGAATTTATATTGAATTTATTAAATCAGCTTGTTGTGGAGGATTGGAAAAGTTAGTATCTTTGCAGGGACAAACCCGTCTTGACGCGTTAAGGCGGGCTGAATAACATAACAATTACAGACTGTCGTTGCGATGAATCCCAACTCACTCGTTTCTATCGATGATCTCGGCAAGGAAGAAATCCTTGACATTCTTGCCGACGCTCGTTTCTTTGAGGAAAATCCGAATCATAAGATCCTTGACGGCAAAGTGGTGGCTACTTTGTTTTTTGAACCCTCTACCCGTACACGTCTTAGTTTTGAGACTGCGGTCAATCGCCTTGGCGGTCGAGTGATAGGCTTCTCGGATGCAAATACCTCTTCCTCCTCCAAAGGGGAATCGTTGAAGGACACGATCAAAATGGTGTCAAACTATGTTGACCTGATCATCATGAGGCATTATCAGGAGGGAGCAGCGAAATATGCCACGACTGTCACTGACACGCCGGTGATCAATGCCGGAGACGGTGCCAATCAGCATCCATCCCAGACGATGCTTGACCTATATTCGATCATGAAGACCCAGGGAAAGCTTGACAACCTTGAGATCACAATGGTTGGAGATCTCAAGTATGGGCGGACAGTGCACTCGCTTCTCATGGCCATGAGATATTTCAGCCCGAAATTCCGTTTTGTGTCATGCCCGGAGCTGGCCATGCCACAGGAATACATAGATCTTTGTGAACGTCTCGCTATCCCATACGAGATCCATACCGAACTGTCGCCTGAAGTAATCAACTCCACTGACATACTCTATATGACCCGTGTGCAGCGCGAACGTTTTCCTGACCTTGCGGAGTATGAACGTGTCAAGGACTTCTACAGCCTTAACAACGCGATGCTGGAAGGATCCCGCAGCAACCTCCGTGTCCTTCATCCGCTACCGCGCCTGAACGAGATCTCCGAGGATGTGGATGACAACCCTAAAGCATATTATTTCGATCAGGCCCGTAATGGCCTATTCGCGCGCCAGGCGCTTATCTGCCGCGCGCTGGGGATCTCCACTGCTGATATATCGTCAGCCGAAAACTCCAAATGACCACTTCCGACATGGAGTCCGAACCTCATAACAAGAAACGCAGTTGGAAACCGGGGACGATGATCTATCCTCTCCCTGCTGTGATTGTTACATGTGGCCCCTCTGTGGAAGATTCCAATATGCTGACTGTCGCATGGGTTGGGACGACTAACACCGATCCGGCCATGTGTTACATCTCGATACGTCCTGAACGTCATTCCTATCAGATAATCAAGGATCAGATGGAGTTCACGATAAACCTCACCACTGACTCTATGGCTCGACAGACAGACTGGGCAGGTGTGCGGTCAGGAAAGGACTATGACAAATGGAAAGAAACGGGACTGACCCCGGTGGCAGGGATGATGGTCAGATGTCCGTATATCGATGAATCCCCATTGTCTGTCGAATGCAAGGTCACCGCAATAATTCCACTCGGTTCCCACCACATGTTTCTTGCGAAAGTGGTCAATGTCCTGGCTGACGAGCGCTACATAGATCCGGCTACCGACTGCTTTGATCTTGGCAGCGCAGGGCTTTTAAATTATACCCACGGTCATTATTACCGACAAGGAGAGGAGATCGGCCGTTTCGGTTTCTCTGTAAAGAAAAGCAAGAAATGACTGACACTTCATCTCATACGGAATTCCTAAAAAAAGTCACAACCCCAAATACCAATCGTTATGCAACGCGACAACGTCATTTTCGACATTATCAACCGCGAACATCAGCGCCAGCAAAAAGGCATTGAGCTAATCGCTTCAGAGAATTTCGTCTCCCCACAGGTGATGGAAGCAATGGGTTCATGCCTGACTAACAAGTATGCCGAGGGATATCCCGGTCACCGCTACTATGGCGGATGTCAAGTGGTCGATGAGGCGGAGACTCTGGCTCAGGATCGTCTCAAACAGCTTTTCGGAGCCGAATACGCCAATGTGCAGCCACATTCAGGCGCGCAGGCCAATATGGCTGTGTTCATGGCATGCCTGAAACCGGGTGATACTTTCATGGGTATGAACCTGGATCATGGCGGACATCTTTCACACGGGAGCCCGGTAAACTTTTCCGGACTGGTTTTCAATGCAATCGGGTATAATGTCGACCAAGAGACCGGTCGCGTTGACTATGACCAGATGGAAGCTCTCGCAAACGAGAAAGAACCGAAACTAATCATCGGCGGGGCGAGCGCATACAGCCGCGAATGGGATTATGAGCGGATGCGCAGGATAGCAGACAGCATAGGAGCTATCTTCATGGTTGATATGGCTCACCCGGCAGGCCTGATTGCCGCCGGGCTGCTTGACAACCCTGTGAAATATGCTCATATTGTGACTTCCACCACCCATAAGACACTTCGCGGTCCACGCGGTGGTGTGATACTTGTCGGCAAAGATTTCGACAATCCTTGGGGTAAAGCCACAAAGAAAGGAGAGATCCGCAAAATGTCGTCATTGCTTGACTCGGCCGTGTTCCCCGGGGTGCAGGGTGGCCCGCTGGAGCATGTGATAGCAGCCAAGGCTGTCGCTTTCGGCGAAGCTTTACAACCTGAATACAAGGCATATCAGACCCAGGTCAAGGAGAACGCCGCAGCAATGGCTGCCGCTCTTTCAGACAAAGGATATCATGTAGTATCGGGAGGTACAGACAACCACTGTATTCTTGTGGATCTCCGATCCAAATTCCCCGAACTCACCGGGAAGGTCGCCGAGAAGGTGCTTGTCGACGCAGACATCACTGCCAACAAGAACATGGTGCCTTTCGACTCCCGTTCTCCTTTCCAGACTTCCGGTATCCGACTTGGTACGCCGGCTATCACCACCCGTGGATTGAAGGCCGACGAGATGGGTGGAATCGTTGAAATGATCGATACAGTATTGTCCGCTCCTGAAAGCGAGGCGACAATCAAATCTGTGCGCGACAAGGTCAACGCCATGATGGCTGATCGACCGATGTTCGCATGGTGATCCGAATGATCAAGACCGGGCGTGATACAATAATTCCGCGCCCGGTCTTTTGTCTTTTTCATCGACTGTGTCCTCTCACAAATGAATTGAAATGAATACGCTGCTTTTGATACTATATCGGCTATATCAGATCACGTTTATGTTGCCGATGGTTGTCATCGTGACGATCATCACCGGGTTTGTCACTGTGATAGGCTCTCTATTGGGGGGCGGCCGATTCTGGGGATATTGGCCTCCTCATCTTTGGGCCAAAGTTTGCATATGGCTAACCCTGGTAAGGGTTGAAGTGAAAGGTCGATCCAACATAAAAGGGAAGACATCGTATGTCTTTGTCGCTAACCATCAAGGCGCATATGATATATTCACTGTGTATGGCTTCCTTCATCATAATTTCAAATGGATGATGAAGATCGGGCTGCGGAAATTCCCTGTTATAGGTGTGAGCTGTCAGGCTGCCGGGCATATTTTTGTTGACAACTCATCTCCGGCAGCGATACGGAAGACAATGTCAAAAGCAGAAAAGACTTTGCAAGGAGGCATGTCAGTCGTGGTTTTCCCGGAAGGCTCCCGCTCCCGTTCGGGGAAAATGGGAAAATTCCATACCGGTGCATTTCAGCTGGCAAAAGAATTTCAGCTTCCCGTTGTGCCGTTGACAATTGACGGGGCATATGACGTGCTTCCTCGTGGCCAGTGGCTTCCTCGTTGGGGTAAAATCATCCTGACCATCCATAAGCCTATAGCCCCCCCGGTCGATGAAGCGGATCGTCGCAGAGTGTCGGACCTGTCGGCTGAAGCCATCCGCTCTGTTCTCCCCGAACGGTACAAGTGACATTTTACTTACGTACAAGCACTATTGTACGTTGTCCGTGTGAATAAGTCAGCGACAACGATTTCCCACAATGAAGTCATTGGCAAGGAGGATATATCGCATTCTCCTTAATAATCAACTTTCCTGAATCCGACAGCTGTCTTACCGGCTCGAAGAGATCATTCGGAGGTGTCATCAGTTGTCGCGCAAGATCAAGGATAGAGATTCCGGCGGGATTCCGGCCGAGTACATGCATGATGGCTTCCATGATTATCCGGGGCGATGTATGGCCGCCGGTATTCTGACGAGCGACAAGCCTGCTCTTGTCTCGACAGACATCGCATGTCCCGCATGGAGCTGTTTTCTCTCCGAAATATTCGAGCATCGTCATCACCCGGCAAGCATAGTCGTCAAATACAAATTTTTTAATGGAGTCAAGTCGCGAAGCCATGAGATTGCGCCGGTATTCGTAAACCGATTTCGGCAGGATAACATCGCTTTTCGGCTCGCGAGATCGTAATAGGTATATATAAGGTGACCGTTTTCTTGGGACATAGTCGATGACGTGCATTTTCTTAAGACGCAAAAGGGCCTCGTACACAGTTCTCTCGGTATACTCAAGAGAAGAAGCTATATATGATTCACTGATACGCTCATAATCAGCAAAAATTCCGGAATAATTACGTAGCACAAACTGAAGCACCCGCTCTGTCTCAATGGTTAATTCCAGATCGTATAGTGCCCGCCGCGACATCGTCATGTACAATCGTGATGGCGTGGAAAGTTCTTCGGTGTAATCAAAATATCCTGATTGGGCAAGTATTTTCAACGCGCTATTTGTCATGACAGGGGGAAGTCCCCATCGCTGGCAGAATTTCTCAAACTGAAATTCAATATTGCGGCCGAATCCTTCGTCCATACCTATTTCAAAGAAGATAAAAAGTTTGTCATAGATATCCCTGATAAACGCCTTGTCAGGATAAGATTCAGACAATCGTCGGGTGAGGATGCCCTTGTCGGAGGGTGAGGCCAATACAATCGCCCATGAAGGATTGCCGTCTCGGGCGGCACGGCCGGCCTCCTGATAATATTCTTCCAGAGAGGATGGAATGTCATGATGTATGACAATCCTGACATCCGGTTTGTCTATCCCCATTCCGAAAGCATTTGTCGCGACCATGATGCGTGTCTCGTCAGATTTCCAACGATTCTGTTTATCATTTTTGTCCTCAGCTGACAGGCCTGCGTGGTAATAATCAGCGGATATGCCATTGGCCACAAGGAAAGCCGCCAGTTCATGCGTGCGTTTTCGAGACCGTGTATAGACAATGCCGCAACCATTTACTCTGGAAATGATATGGAGAAGCTCGGTATCCTTGAAATCACAATGCCGGATTACATAGGAGATGTTTTTCCTGGTGAAGCTCAGCCGAAAAAGATGATCTTTGTCACGAAAATGGAGTCTCTCCATGATGTCAGAGACTACCTCCGGTGTCGCTGATGCTGTCAGGGCGAGAACAGGAGCTGTCGGGAAATATTCACGCAATTGACCCAAAAGGAGATATGACGGTCTGAAGTCATATCCCCATTGCGATATGCAGTGTGCTTCATCAACTACAATCAATTTGACATTCAGCACATTCCACCACGCCTCCATGTTAGGAGACCGAAGTTTTTCAGGAGAGAGATAGAGTATTCTTATCTTGCCGAGCTCACATTCCTTCAGAATTTTCTCACTTTCAGCTTTCTTCATTGCATGGTTCAGCTGTCCGGCACGTATGTCGCGTCTCCGCAGATTGTCGACCTGATCTTTCATCAGGGATATCAATGGGGTCACAACAACTGTCAGCCCTTCCGTTATAGCCAAAGCGGGAATCTGGAATGTGATTGATTTTCCTCCACCGGTAGGCAATAGGCCGAGAGTGTCATGGCCATCGAGCACAGAGGTGATTATCTCCTCCTGCATCGGTCGGAATGAATCATATCCCCAATGTTTCTTCAACAACTTGTGGATTTCTGTGAAATGGTCTGGCATCTGATTACCTTGAACAATGATAGACGAGATTAATAATATCAGGTCAAAGTATTGGCGCGAACAATCTCATGACTGATTCAAGTCCTTTCTCAAGGTAAGGACGACGGCGCCACGTAGCGGGATTCACTCTTATGCAATCACGCTGGTCTTCCAGAAACCTGCCACGCAATGCGGCATTGAATTCTTTTGAATACACCAACAAATTTGCCTCGAAATTATGCTCAAAACTGCGGAAATCGAAATTAGTGGATCCAACGGTCGCAAATTCGTCATCAACAATTATCGCCTTGCTATGGAGCATGCCTTTGTCATAGAGATAAACTTTTATGCCGGCTCTGAGGCATTCCTGAATATAACTGAAAGATGCCCAACGCAACATGTCGCTGTCGCTGCGGCGAGGGAGCATGATCCGGACATCCACTTTTGACAAGGATGCGACCTGCAAGGCATGTAGCAGGCCTTCTGTCGGGAGAAAATATGGAGTCTGGAGCCATACACGGCTGCGGGCAGTCGATATTGATTGCTGAAACATAAGTGTCAGGTTCATCCACTGGTTGACAGGTCCTCCGGTCAGCAATTGTATTCCCATCCCACGATTCTCGCCGTCAAGCGACTCGTCGTGATAGGAGGGAGGATCCTCGATCAAAGGTTGTCCCATGAAATTCCAGTCGACAGCGAATGATTGTTGCAACGCCGCCACACCGGGCCCGGTGACACGCAGATGAAGATCACGCCATACGCCGAAAGATTTGCCTCCGTCAACATATCTGTCGGCAATATTCATGCCTCCGATATAACCGACTTCTCCATCAATGATTACAATCTTACGATGGTTGCGCCAATTTACTCTGGTACCGAAAGGGGGAAAGACCACCTCAAAAAAAGGAAATGCCTCAACTCCTGCCTTTTTCAATTTCTTGAAAAACTTGCGCGGAGTCTTGAATGATCCAACGGAATCATATATGATTCTCACTTTCACTCCGGCCATGGCCCGTTCGATCAAAGCATCGGCGACCTTGTTGCCGGTATTGTCTGCAGAGAAAATGTAATACTCGACATTGACATATTTTCTGGCGTTTGATATGTCACGCAGGAGAGCATCGAATTTGTCTTTGCCATTGTCAAAGATCTCGACATGATTACCCTCATAATATGTCGACCCTTGCAGGGAGTGGGCAAGCTTTATCTGTCGAAGAGTCACCGATGACCGCTTCACTTTTGAGGCATCGATCTTGCCTCGCAGTTCCAGACGTTTTAGCTTTCGTCTGTTGCGTCTGGAGATTATGCGTTTGTTTTGTATATTCCGTCCGAAAAAAATATACAATATAAGTCCGACGGCAGGAAGAACAAGCAACACCGTGATCCAGGCAAGCGACTTTACGGGATTACGGTTCTCGGACACGACTATGGCTATTACCCCAAGGATAATAGCAGCATAGGCAATGGTGACGGTCCACCATAGCCACGTGGTGTTGATATAGTCCACAAGTGTCCACATCTCTTTGCAAAGATACATCTTTCCATTGTTTTTTCAAAAATACGTCTTAAATATTCACTTACAAGAGATTTTTGCGTAACTTTGCGGCGATAACATATTTTAGGGGTGCACACTGTAATCCTTGTCGGTAAGCAGGCTCGGATACCGTGGGCTGAGATCATACCCTTTGAACCTGATCCGGGTAATACCGGCGTAGAGAAAAAATCATGAGAAGTTCAATTCTTCGGGGGACGGTCCTTGTTCTGGGCCTGTCCGTCATTGACGCTGTCGGAGCGGAAACAAGCGTAGAAGCAGACGCAGATTCTTTGTCTGTGGCGTTGAAGCAGGTGGATGTGGTTGCCAACAGGGCCAACTCCAAGACACCTATAGCATTTACCAATTTGAGCAAAAAGGAGTTGACCGCCAATAATGACGGGCGCGATATGACCTATTTGTTGGGAATGACACCGTCTGTTACTGTCAGTTCCGACGCAGGAAGCGGCATAGGATACACCGCAATACGAGTGCGTGGTTCAGATCCATCCCGGATCAATGTGACCGCAAATGGCATACCGATCAATGATCCTGAAAGCCACAGGGTGTATTGGGTGAATATGCCGGATCTGGCTTCATCATTGCGTGATGTGCAGATTCAGCGTGGAGTCGGCACTTCTGCCAATGGAGCGGGTGCGTTTGGAGGAAGTATCAACATGGTGACCGATGCACCAGCGGAAGATGCATATGCCGAGTTGTCAGGCGCGTATGGGATGTATAACACAAATCGCGAGACATTGCGGGTAGGATCCGGAGTGGTTGGCGAACGATGGAGCTTCGATGCCCGTCTAAGCCACATGGGTTCTGACGGGTATATCGAAAGGGCGACTTCCCAGTTATGGAGTTACTTCGGACAAGGAACCTACCACGGCTACAACACCAATGTCAGGATATTGGCCTTTGGAGGTAAAGAACGGACATACATGGCTTGGGATTATGCGTCAAAAGAACAGATGGAAAAATTTGGGCGACGTTACAACCCTTGTGGAGAATACACTGACAGTGAGGGCAAACGCGCATATTATCCCGACCAATATGACAATTTCATTCAGCATCATTTCCAATTGCTTGTATCGCAAAGGATAGGGGAGTGGTTTCATGTGAACGCGGCCTTGTTTTACACTAAAGATGACGGTCATTATGATCAATACAAGACAGGCCGGACATTGGAGGAATATGGCCTGATGCCATTCATTGACGCTGACGGATCTTTAGTGAAAAAATCAGATCTGATACGTCTGAAATACAATGTAAATGGCTTCGGAGGAGGACAAGCCACCTTTAATTTCAGGCGTGATAAATGGGATGTGACCCTTGGAGGAACCGTTTCGGATTTCGACGGACATCATTTTGGCAGAATCAAATGGGTCAGGAATTATGTCGGCCCAATCGATCCCCTGCAAAAATATTATGACAATAATGGCCGGAAATTTGATGCGAACGTGTATCTGCGTGCCAACTATGACATCAACAGATATATTTCGGTGTTTGCCGACATGCAATATCGTCATATCCATTACACTATCAAAGGGGAATCCGACAATTGGGATTGGGCTACATCATCGCTTGCGACACTTGATGTTGACCGACGCTGGGATTTTTTCAATCCGAAACTTGGCGTGAATTTCTCTACCGGCAATCACCGTGGTTTTCTGTCATGGGCAGTGGCACAGAAAGAACCCACACGAGATAATTTCACGGATGGAGACTCCGGGCATTATCCTGAATCGGAGCGTCTTGATGACTTTGAGGCTGGCTACACTTTCAATCATAAATTGTTTTCAGTAGGGTTGAACCTGTATTATATGTCATACAAAGATCAGCTGGTGGTGACAGGACAACTTTCTGACACCGGCAACCCATTAAGTGTCAATGTCCCCGACTCATACCGTATGGGTATGGAATTCCAGGCTGCGATGCGCCCGTGTGAGTGGTTTGACTGGCAATTCAACCTCACTCTTTCCTGCAATAGGATAAAAGATTTCGTTGAGCACATATACGAGGATGAATGGACCAATCCCATCTCATTTGACCGAGGGGACACACCGATAGCATTTTCACCCGGTTTGATTTTTAACAATTCCTTTAATTTTCATCATAAAGGCCTGGACATGTCTCTACAAAGCCATTATGTAGGAAAGCAATATATGAATAATGCTCGTTCGGAAGAGACAGTTCTTGACTCATATTTTATATCTGATTTACATCTGGGCTATTCTCTTAAAAGCATAGCAGGAATAAAAGAGTTGCGGCTTGGATTTTCAATATACAATCTTTTCAATAAAAAATATTTCAACAACGGATATGCAGGCGCAGGATATCATGTGGAGAACGGAGAAAAAGTCATCTACCGTTATGCCGGTTATGCCGCGCAGGCACCAATCCATGTGATGGCTACCGCCACATTCAGGTTCTGATTGAAATGTTTGTTGCCCAACACAAGCATGCATTTTTTTGAAATATACTGAGATCAAACCATGTCATTCAATACTATCCTGGAGCTATTAGGCCTGGTCATTGGGCTTTTATACTTGTGGTGGGAGTATAACGCAGATCCCAAGGTGTGGCTTGCCTCCGTGATAATGCCGGCCATATCAATGTGGATATACTACTCAAAAGGACTTTATGCCGACTTCGGAATAAACATATATTACCTGCTTATCGCGGTATATGGATTTGTATCCTGGACAAAAAAAACGCATGGCTCGAAACCCGACTCAAGAGGACACCGCCAGATCTCACATACCCCCTTGCCGGTATGGATCGGTGTTTTTGTAAGTGCCATTTGTTTGTGGGGAGCACTTTGGTGGATACTCGTGACATTCACAGACTCGACAGTGCCGACTGCCGATTCATTCACAACCGCCCTCTCTATAGTCGGTCTATGGATGATGGCAAAGAAATATGTCGAGCAATGGTTCATCTGGTTCATCGTGGATATGGTATGTTGCGGATTGTATCTCTATAAAGGATTGTATTTCTATTGTGGACTTTATGGCGTATACACCGTAATCTCAATTTTCGGTTACCGCAAATGGAGAAAACTCATGAATTGTTAAAAATGCATAAAACATCATTTGCAGTTGGAATTATCAGATAAATAGATTAATTTTGCAACCCTTATCACTACTATGTGACAAGTCAGAACGGGGATGACTGGTTTTGACAGCGTGTAGAGGTGGTGAGTAAGCATGCAGAGCAATGGTGGCTACGCTCTATAATCTGGGACACCGCAATTTTAAATGGCGAAAACAACTACGCTCTCGCTGCTTAATCGAAGCACAGTAAATTAGGCTTTATCCGCGCCACAGTGGCGCAGACGAGACATCGCCCGATTGTCAATCTTCCCGAGACTAATCGAACAGGCGGTGCAGCTAAATCGGGAATGGGAGGCCGGATGTTCCGCGAAGCCTCCGAGATTACAGGAACTAAGCGTAAGGTTGGCAGTCTTCAGCCTGCCTTTCGTCGAAAACCAACAGAAGACTAAGCATGTAGAAAGCTCATTAGTTCCACGTTTGGACGAGGGTTCAAGTCCCTCCATCTCCACTAAGTAGTTTTTTGCAGAAGGCAAAGCGCTAAAGCGATAACCGAACTAAATCGGAAAATTCGAGACAAACCTCGGACTGTCAGTCAGTTCCGAGGTTTTAGTATGTCTTATCCCTTCTATTCCTTTGGGCTCAGGACCCATGTTGTGTTATGGACAATGAACTTAAAATCGCCACAATAAGGGATAAGCTATTTGCGGAGATTTGGTATACACTTAATTTATGTTTTAACAAACGCCAATGAAAATATACTTAATGGTAATTTCTATTTTCTTATTGATTCTATGTATTGCGATGGAGAGATGCCTTCATATTTCTTGAACATACGGCTTAGATGTTGTGGAAAATCGAAACCGAGAGCGTAGGCCGTTTCCGATATTGTCATTCCGGAGGCAAGATTGTTTTTTGCTTCCTGCATTACGAATTTACGGATATGGTATGTTGCCGTATTTCCGGTTGTCTTTTTAATCAGGTCGCCAAGATAGTTTGATGACAGGCATAATCTGTCCGAAAAATATTGCATGGAGGGCAATCCGCAAATTACCTGACTGCCGTTTTTGAAGTATTCGTGCAACAAGACTTCAAACTTTGCCAGAATATCGGAATTCTCAAGTTTTCTCGTGATGAACTGGCGGTTGTAGAACCTGCGGCAGAAATTAAGCATAAGTTCAATGTAACCAACGATTATACTGTCCTGAACGTCATCATGTTTATTTTCCAGTTCATCTTTAATCTGACGCATGAAAGAGGCGAATATGTCATATTCATTCTCCGTCATGTGTAAAGCCTCGTTTATACGGTAATCGAAAAATGAATAGTCTTTTATCCGTTTTTCTAACAATGTACCATGCAGAAGGTCGGGATGAAAAAGCAAAGCCCAGCCATCCAGATCTATCCTGCCGCCGTCATCCTCCTTGCCTCCTATCTGTCCGGGAGCGACACATATCAGTGTGCCGTTGGTATAGTCGTATTTCCCACACCCGTATGTAAGGTCAACCGAAAGGTTCCTGTGCATGAACAGTCCGTACACGCCATATTGGTTGAGGCTGTGGCGGATGGGCGAAATTTCTTCAAAGTCAATGACGCTTACCAACCGCTGTCTGGCAGTAAGTCCATGATACGCGATATAATCGTTGACGTTGTTGACTTTGAGAATATTTCTCATTTAATGCACAATGCTGATTTACCGTTACAAAGATACTTTTTTTAATCCGTCCTACAAAGTGGTGTGGTAGTATATCCGTTAAATTGGTACGTTATTCCGTTATTGTGAAACGCCGATGTGATTCTGCGGCAGTAATTTTGCAACATCAAAATTTATATGAATATGGAAAGTAAAGTTGTTTTACCCGAAAATATTTGTGAAGACGAGGTGGTTGACTATCTTGCTTTCAGAGATATGGGAATGCGACCATCTTGAGGTATCTAAAGAATGATGACAGATAATTCCAAAGAGTTTGTCAAAACCCGCAAGGCAACGGTTCGTATCATCCCCTCACCGAGATCAGGGGATTATCGTCTGCCCTTATTTTAATATAAGTGACAAAACAGGTCCCCGAAAACGCAGTTGTGGGCTGTTACGGAAAAATTTCATAAAGACAATATAATACAGGAATATGAAAAGAACACTTCTATCATTAGCGATAATTGCCGTTTCATATATGGCTATTTCCGCAAAAACGCTATTGGTATATTACAGCTACACCAACAATGTCCACACCATCGTGACAGCTCTTCAGTCGCAGATAGAAGCCGATGTAATCAGTATTGAGCCGACTGAAAAAGGGCTTGACTATGCGGCAGACAACTATGCGATAGGCAGTGCGCAGATATCCGCAATCCGCGCCAATCCCGATGATGCCGGCTCATATCCGGCGATAGATCCCGTAACAGTCAATCTTGACAAATATGATACGGTGATAGTGGCCGCTCCGCTTTGGTGGAGCAATATGGCGGCTCCGTTGCAAACCTTCCTGTTCGGTCATGGCAAAGAAATGGCTGGCAAAAACATCGGTCTGATAGTGTCGAGCGCGAGCAGCGGTATATCGGGAGTGGAAGCCGATGCGCACAGGCTTATACCTGAAGGCAGATTTCTGTCACCGAGCCTATGGATCAAGTCGTCGCAGACCTCAAATGCGGCTTCAATGATAACAAATTGGCTTAAGGAAGTCGGTTACTCCAATCTCTCCGCCATATATGATGTCATAGGCGATGATATGCCTGAAAACACGCGCATATTCGACCTGTCGGGTAATTTAATCAAGCATGGCGAAGATATGATCTTGTTGCCCCACGGCGGCATATATATTGTTCAGTCCGCTGGCGCGAAAAACGCAACCTCGAAGAAAATCATATGGTGAGGATAGCGACATTATTCTTAAAATCAACTGTTGTAATTGTAATGCTTTTTTCTGCATTGCAGGTAACAGCACAACAAGAGCATAATGAAATGGAAAAGAATATAGACAATTGTCTAGATCTCAAACAGAAGACAGGTATGTGCACTAAACTACCTATGGCTGCCGACGGTATTGTCCGGCTTTCAAAGATAGAGGTATATCCCCAATTTCTTGAGGAATATCTTGGATATGCCAGTGAGGTGGGTGAAATATCGTTGCGAACCGAGCCCGGAGTACTGACAATGTATGCTGTTCAGGAAAAGGAGAATCCGTGCAGGATTACAATTCTTGAAACATATGTAAGCAAGGAGGCTTACAGGCAGCATATATCCTCACCGCATTTCCAAAAATACAAACAGGGTACATTGCACATGGTCAAGGACCTTGTGTTGTCAGACCAGAATGTTGTCAATACAGCAAATGTCTTGAACAATTATATCGAATGAAAATGAACAATATAGTCACAATACTGCTATTCAGTTTTTTAACAACCAATATTATGGCACAGCAAAAAATAGTTCAGACAGCCGGGCATCAGCAACTCGGAGAATTTGCTCCTGAGTTCGCACATCTCAATGACGATATTCTTTTCGGAGAGGTATGGAGCCGTAACGACCTTCTTTCGCTGCGAGACCGAAGCCTTGTCACAGTCACCTCGCTTATCAGTCAGGGCATAACCGACAATTCGTTGACTTTCCATCTTCAGGAGGCAAAGAAAAACGGTATCACTCGCACGGAGATTGCAGAGATAATAACCCATATTGCCTTTTATGCCGGATGGCCGAAAGCATGGGCGGCGTTCAACCTTGCAAAAAATGTATGGAATGACGACATAAAAGGGGATGATGCGAAAGCGGCATTCCAACGCTCCATGATTTTTCCTATTGGCGAACCTAACACGGCATATACCAAATACTTTCAAGGCAACAGCTATCTCGCCCGCATCTCCGATTCGCAGATACCGTTCTCAAATGTCACCTTTGAGCCGGGTTGCCGCAACAACTGGCATATACACCACGCCACAAGCGGCGGCGGTCAGATGCTCGTAGGTGTTGCCGGTCGTGGATGGTATCAGGAGGAAGGGAAATCCGCGCAGGAGATATTGCCTGGCACGGTAATCCATATCCCCGCCAACGTGAAACATTGGCACGGTGCTGCCGCCGATAGCTGGTTTGCCCATCTCGCTTTCGAGATACCGGGCGAAAACGCCTCTAATGAATGGCTTGAGCCAGTCACCGGCGAAGAGTACGATAACCTCAAATAAGATTGCGATAGTTACAGACAATATGCAAAAACTTTCAGTTCTATAGATTTACCCCTGTCGCAGTTCACTGTTACAGGGGTAAATGCTGATATCACTTCCATTAGTTCCTTTATGAATTATGTTTTATCCGAATTTTGATGGCAAAGTCCAACACTTACATTGAGTATCCCAAATTGAGCGTTGGCGCTATTTATGCATCCTACTATCTGTCAGATCCCAAATAAAAAATCAAGGGGTCTGGAATTCTTGAACTGATCTATAGTATTACCGGCATAAATCTCGCCATTTGTCAAAGCGAGTTTTTTAACCGGCATTCCCTCGCTGAAATCAGCTTTTCTTAAATCCACCCAGAAAATATTTGGGCTTATAGTTGACTCAAAATAATATACGAGATTTTTTTGGTCCGCAACAGTTCGCCAACGTGTCGAAGCTATGTTCGGCTGGTCGGGTAAGGAGATACCCAATGGGACAGACACGTTTCTGACGACACTGAACATTCCAGCGACAGCATTACGGAAGTTGGATGTCATCGGCAGAACATTGACATAGAATGATGCCCGTACAAAACGGTCGGAGGCGCGATTGGTACCGGGCAACATGACAAGTCCTCCTATCTGCTTCCAATAATCATTGAGGGTCAACTGCTTGTCGTAAGTCGGAGAATTGGTCATCACTTGGCAATCACGGCCTTGATGTATGACGAGGTTCCCGTCGATATACTCAAATATAGCACTATTACCGGTCGAATCTGACACAGAGAGATGTAAGGTGGACTTAGCTCCATTCGGAAGATCCGGATCATCTATGCGAAACAGTTCCTTACTTAATTCAGCCACCACTTCATCAACTGTGGCAAAATTATCAAGCACATATTGAGTCCATATGCTCAACCCCATTACCGGCCGAGTATCATTAGGTCGCTTGTAGTTTGATTCTGAAAGGAATAATAAGTTTGCCATAAGACCTTTCTCATTCATCCCATCACATACTCCTATGTCATATCCGGCAGTAACCACACTTCCATATCGCGATGTCCACTTAATGGTATTGTCTGTCAGCCCTCCGCGACGTTCTATTCCCCGAGGAAACAGATAGAGATTCGACTGAGGATCCTCCTTCCAGTCCATCGTGCGTCCAGTCACTACCATCCCGTCAGGTCCGAGATATACAGCTCGAGTACATGCCTCAGTCTGCATTGGAACGCTAAAAATAGCAGCCACTGATACTGCTGCCATAATAGTTTTACAACAAGATACCCATTTCATAGTACGACAGTTTACAAAAATAATTTAGATTCTCTCTGTAACATCTAACATAGGCATCATCTTGATGGTTCACACCAAAACATATGTAACTGTTTCCAATTTCTGAGAACATTTATTTATGAGGCCCTAAAACTTTTATTTTAGGCAGCTATTTGTCACAAAGTCATTTCAACTTTTTTGATGACTGGTCATCCTCATGAAAAATCACTCAAAAAGAATCTAACCAGTATTTTTGTTGAACAACTTAATAAATATAAACCGCTTGTTGTTTTCTCGGAAATTATGCTTAAATTTGCAAATAGGCTGTTTATCACACAATGATGCCTTTAATTAATACTAATTGTTTGAGCATTTTTTGCTATGGGGCCACATAGTAGCGCCTCAACAAATAACGTTACGCCGCCAGTCAATGGGACTGACGATCGCGAAGCGCGCCCAAAATTCTGGGTAGCAGCTTGCACACGGTCAAGAAGTGAGAAGAAAGCGTGTGCTGCCATTTCAAAATTAGGCCTGGAATATTATCTGCCGACTCAGACACATATTCGTCAATGGAGCGATCGAAAGAAAAAAGTGGAAGTCGCGGTTATCCCTATGACTATTTTTGTGAACTTGACAGAATCTGACATTCTGACGGTAAAGCGCCTTCCTCTCATTTTTAGATTGCTTTCAATGCCCGGAAGTGATAAAGTCGCCCGTATTCCCAGTGATGACATCGACAAATTGAAGTTCATTTTGGGACAGTCGGAGTCGCCTGTCGATTTTGACACTTCTGCTTTTCACATTAATACAAATGTAAGAGTGGTCCGAGGTCCTTTAATGGGATTGGAAGGTCAGGTTATATCATCTGACAATGAGTCTTCTGAAATTATTGTACGCATAGGTATACTTGGGGGAGCAAGAATGAGCATCGGTAAAATCGATCTTGAACTAATCCAAAGATGACAATTAGAACCGCACGTTTATCGTTTGTAAACCATCATAATTCCATGATTTCAAATGAATTATTATAAAAACGTATATTTAGCTAATCGACTTAAAAACGGAGGGAAGCCAAGTGTCTCAATCATTGAACTCGCCGCAATAAACGCAATTGACAACCATAACGCTAATGGTGAATTTGCCTTAATTGTTTTTCTTGGTGATGAGTGTTATGTCTGTGATTGCACAAAATCAGACAAGTTGAATAAATACAGTATTCAGACCTTAAAAAAAGTCAAGCACTCCCTCAATGATCTTTACAATTCCGATAACATTAATACCAATCTTGCAAGTCAATTGGAATGTTCGTATTTTGATAATGGAACATACATAGAGCATGATGAATTCTATCCTAAACGATTTGCTCAGATTTCAGATTATGATTTAAAAATATGTGAGGCCCTGTCGGCAATAAATGTTTCAGGAAACAGACCGTTATTTATCGCCGGTAAAACTTATGCGGATAAATTGGCTGTGAGGTACGCCATTCAGCAAATTTGCGGGCGTAGACCTGTGACAACTCTCGAAACCAGCGAAAAATTAAACCTCGTGTCTCGAGTGCTTTTCAATAAACCCACACAAGATTTAAAAATACTATTAAGAGGCCAAAACACCATTGAAATCATAAAAAACCTTGGCAGAAATGGAGTAACTGTATATGTGCCCCATTCCGACCACACTCTTAATTCATCATTCTTGAATGCGACTACGTGGAGAGAGATTATTCCTGGGAATTGTGTTCCTTGTAAAGTCAACGGTGTTGACTGTTATTGCCTTAGCATTTCCTTTGAGATTGACGGGTTTAATAATGTGTTTTGCAGGTCAATCGATGGATATGGCAATAAACGTTATATCATTGTCCATGCACCATTCGGCAAACCGAATTACGACTCAAATACCACACTTATAGGTAATAAGCCGAAATCATCACCAACTCATCAAAAAGAAAGTCCTTTACAGCAACCATGCCAGTCCAAGATCAATAATTCATTGTCAACCCAACCCACTAAATCCTCGTCGGACAAAATAGGAGGAATCCCAGGAACACCTTCTCAAGTTGAGGAAAAACTTCCCCAACTTGAGGCAGGCCATAAGTTCATAGAAGTTAATGAGGTTAATGATTTCCGACGTATTCTGGGGAAATATCTAATAGGGGTAACAGAGATTGAATTGGAAGATCCATGGTTATATGAAAGATATCATTTGAAAAATCTTGAAGAATTTATAAGAACCGCGAACGACCTTACACAAGCATATCTACAAACTCAAACACTAAAAAAAATAACAATTATCACTCGTCATGCGGCCTTTAACAAAAACAAAAAGATCTCGGACCAAAACAAAGGGAAAAAGGAAAGAGGAGAAAACGATCTGATACAACCTCTTCTGCCTCGCGATGAAATCAACAAGCTTAACAGAAAGCAATTGTCTGATTATAAAAGACTGACTACAGATCTCACCAATATCGGCATCGAGTTCACTTTTTCATTTAACGATGATATTGATGACTCACATGACCGATGTATAAGCCTGAGCAATGGTTGGTTTATCGCTTTGGGGCGTGGCTTGGACATTTATCAGAAAAGTAACTCTTTTGAAGCTAGAAAGTGCAAAGGATTTAAAGTAACGTTCACTGATAAAAAACTTACCCCGGATAATATTCTGGATTAGCCGACTGTTAATTATGACCGATTTGAAAACAATGATGGATACCTTATCCTTAAACTCGATTAAGACTGAAATTGATTCTCAATTTTCGTCGATTGAAAACCATGGGAATGAAATGAAACTCGCGATAATGCTTTCATTCCTCTTGGAAGACTCAGTTGAAGCACTTAAGAAGATTGATATCTCCAATTTTCTTGATCAGCTCCAGACCGAACTTAAAGATAAAATCAACCAGGTTGAGCATTGGGACAAGGCGAACAATCTGTTACGTGAACATTTGACGAAAAACCAGGAACTGCTTACGCAATATGAGCGTTTCGAGTCCGATGTCGCAGAGCTTACTTTGGAGATAAATAATTGTCTTGAACGTTATGACAATGTATTACGGAGAGCGGGATTGGAACGTTGCCGTCAATCGATTGCAGAGATAGAAGCAACCAAGTCAGCCTATCAGACAGACATATGACACTAAATGTATTCACAATAAGTAGAGAAGGCACTCATGTGTTGGGTCCGGGCAACCGCTATGTTATTTGGACCCAAGGGTGTCATAAGCGTTGTCTTGGCTGTGTAACCCCTGAAAGTCATACATTGGAAGGTGGCACACCAATTAAGTCGACTGATTTGGCAGCCGACATCATACTGAATAAGAACATTGATGGAATAACCATTACCGGAGGGGAGCCATTCATTCAATCGGAAGCATTAACAGAGATGCTTTCGGTTGTCCGACAATATCGTCCTGAGCTGTCGGTAATTATTTATACAGGATATGAATATGAGACATTACTCTCGCAACCCTTAAATAAGAAATTGTTGGATTATGCCGATATACTTATAGATGGGGCTTATATTGACGAATTGAATGATAACAAGGGGATTCGTGGTTCAAGCAACCAACGTATCATTGCCCTGTCTGAACGCTTGAAGCCGTATGTCGTACACATGACGACTTCTCCGAGGAAAATACAACCGGTAGCTAATAAAAATGGCACAGTATGGCGGATAGGAGTTCCTAATAAAGAATCAAATTAAAAGTAAATACATATGAGTGGAGATTGCAAGGAATTGTCAATTAGAGGCGTAAATGAAGCCATCAGAACTGCCGAAAAGCGGTTCCGAAATAATGTCAGCAATGAAATTGCCGGTGCGGCAAAAATTGCCGTCAGAAATGCTGTGGAAATTGCTGACAGGCACATTCATTATGTCCAACAAGATATAAACGAAAAGATCAATAAGGTTAATAATAATCTTAAAAATAAAATAGAACAGACACAACGACAGTTGGGAGCAAAGATTGACCAACAGTCACGACAGACAGCACAGGCACTTCAAGATCTTGACCGTCGTCATACTAAGGCTCTGCGTGACTTGACTGATTCTGTCGCTGATGCGATCAAGGCACAAGACCGCCGTATAACGTCAGAGGTCAACCGTATTGACCGTAACATGGGCGTTCTTGCCGATGGCCTGAATTCAATAAGTCGGGGGATACAGGAACTTGCATCATCCACCAACCAAAAATTCCGCGATCAGCAGCAACAACTGAATTCGGTTCAAAATGATATCAAGACGATTTTCGACCGTCAACAATCTGACACTAACAATAAATTACTGGCAGCCGGAGCCGCGCTGGCCATACTCGACGCTGTCAGAGAGCGCACGGATGTGGACCGATATGCTCCAAAGCATCTGCTTGACAGTATCCGGCTTAAAGAAGATCGTCTGCGGCATATTCAAAGTAATCCAGACTCATGCACGATCACGGATGCCAATAATCTGATCGATGAAGCTATCGTACTCGAGAATGAAGCCATCCGCAACCGTGCCGAATGGGAACCGCCTCATCATGCGACTCTCACCTCTGCTATTGCCGTGCTTAAAATGCTCGAAGCCTCGGAGAAAATCGAAGTCACATCGCTTCACAATGAAAACGAGGTTGAAGAACTACGGGCAGACTACTGGACTCATGGGAAATATGGGAAAGTTCTGGCCGAAATACGGCGCATCAAAGAGGAAATCGAGAATATGCCTGTTGATACTCGTCGCCTTGACGAGCTACAATCGAAAATCAATCAACTCCAGAGAGAATCGGAAAACCTATTGATAGAGGCTGCTGAATTGGGATTGCTCAGTGAGAACCGTGTCATATTTTCCAACGACGTGCTTAACGCATTGGTTGAACAAGGTTGGGAATTTAAAGAAGGTGATTTTGAAGGTGGCGAGGAAGATTGCGACATGAGGGAAGGAATTTTTGCAATAATCTCCAATCCCGGGCGTGGCGAGGAATTGACGATTCGCGTTTTCCCACAAGAAGAGGATGGCAAAGTCATCAACAAAACACTGTTTCACCGCAATGACAATATACATGAATCGACGGGGGCATTCCGCAGCCGCATGGAAGCCATCCGCAAAGAAATTGAAAAGAGCGGATATGAAATCGGGCCTCTTGAAGCTCCCGGATATGGAGGCGATGGCAAAGTGGAGATTCTCCGCAAGCCTGAAGAACTTCGTCGCAAGGGTGCTTCCCAAAAGTTGAAAAAGGCTCTTTCCCATGAATAATCACAGTTTGGTTAGGCTCAAACATGTCTGTCACACGCATTGAGAATATTGATTTGGATCACCGGGGGATGCTTACAGCCATCTTCGGGATGAATAATGCCAGCGAGGTATTTATAACGAAAGATATGCGCATACATAATATGCGAGAAATTCTTTATCTATACCTTAAGGAACAAGGGTATATCCCGGTATTTTACGATGACAAGGCTTTTTCCTACGAAGAATGGCCATTATTGCGGCTTTTCTCGTTTACTCCCCGTCCAAAAGATCAACCTGTTCCACCCCGCCGGGATTTTTTCACAGGAAAGGGACCTATGGCTCGGACTCGGGCTACGTCTGAACATAACGCTCAACAACATGAAGCAACCGAATCGCACCATGATTCGATACATGTCGAAAGTGAAGGCAATCAGAGGCGCTTCATTGTTAACCAGAGCGAAGCGTTCTTTACCACAGTCCACAATTATGTGAAAGGTCACAACGGGGATAAACTTGCAATTGTATTGGTGATGCCCGAGACTTTCGAGATGGATATGGCGGCACAAGTCAAATGGAATGATCTGAAATCCAATTTTGACCGTAACCGTCTAGGCTTAAGAGTTATCAACCTTTACAATGTTTCGCCAGAGCAATTTGTCAAGGAGTTTCAAGCCTCGGATTCCGTGTTCAATGCTCCTATTCTCGATGATTTTCCACAACCCCAGGAGGAAGGTGCAGAGATAAAACCTAAAGGAAGACCTAAAACTGTCTATTATCTTGGAGCTCCGGAACGGGACGAAATCAGCAGCATGCTTAATCGTCGGAGACTCTTGGCTAATGGCGGACTTTCAAACATATTCCACAAGACAAGCTGGGATGATATAGTATTGCGATTATGGCAGAAAGCAGCCTCTAACGAAGAAAATACTCCCCATTTGATAAGTGAATATCTAAAATATGATGATATGGACGCGACGATTGACGGAATCAATACAACCAAAGCCATTGACAAGCTCAATTCCTTGGAGGGAATTGACAATATCCGAGACCAATTTGCCTTATATCGGCAGGCATTAGCCAGACACCGGGCAGGCAATGGAAGCGGACGTTTTCGTCCACATATGGCATTGATGGGAAGTCCCGGTACCGGCAAAACAACTGTCGCCCGTTTATTCGGAGACATTTTGCGCGAAGATGGGCTTCTTCCAAAGGGACAATTCATCAAGGTGACGGCCGGTGATCTTATAGCAGGCTATGTCGGACAGACCAGGATTAAAACAGCCAAAATTTGTGAGCAGGCGCGTGGAGGTGTGCTTTTCCTCGACGAAGCCTATGGGCTGATGTCCGGCAATAACGACCATGGAGATGCTGATTTTGGTAAAGAAGCGATAGAAGTTCTTATCCAATTCATGGAAGACAACGATGACTCACTTGTGATCCTTGCCGGATATACCAATGAGATAAACGACTTGATTGACAACGGGAATCAAGGATTCCGACGTCGTTTCAATGACCTGGGTTTGTTTGAATTCCATGACTACTCGGCCGAGGTACTGTACAATATCGCTCATAATATGATCAGAGTGCCGGCGACTGATGCATTTTTCAATGCTCTGCGGGGTATCATACGTTACAAATGGGCATACCGGAACAAGAAATTCGGCAATGTCGGCGAGATTGAAAATCTGGTTAATCTCATTGAAAGCCAATACTTGTCATTCAAAACCACAGAGCCTCTTGATGTCAGGCATCTACCCCACGAATTACGGATCCTCGTTGATGAGACAATGCTTGATTCAGACACCTTACTTGCTGAGTTAAAAGACATTATTGGCCAAGAGGGGGTCAAAGAGCTTATTACAGAGCTTTTCGACAATGTGCTGGCAGATCGCATTATGCTCCAGAACATTGAAGGATTCACCCCTAAAATGCCGAAGCTTAACTTTATATTCAAAGGCAATCCCGGTACCGGGAAAACCACAATAGCCCGAATAATAGGGGAGATACTTCAGCGTCTTGGCATATTCCCCCCAACGAAAGGCAAAGTTGTCACTGAAAGATCAGGTAATGATCTTCTACAATATTCACCTGCCGATATGAAAGCGCTATTCGAAGCGAATATAGGCAAGATGTTGTTTGTTGACGAGGCTTACCTGCTTTTACAAAGCCCTCGAGTGGTTGGCGATATCATTCAAAATATCGAATTGGCAGAGTTCAAGAATAAAATATCGGTAGTATTGGCTGGTTATCCCCAAGAAATTCAACAGCTCATTGAATCCAACCCGGGCTTTGCCAGACGTTTCCAGGAGATACAATTCACAGATTACACCAACGAGCAACTTTATGAAATTCTCTGCCGCAAGGTTGCGCAGACTCCCAATATCACAATGGATACGGAGTCGTGCCGAAAGGCTGGAATGCGATATTTTTCAACGCTGGAGCGGGGACGCAATTTCGGGAATGCCGGAGAAGCCGAAAACCTGCTTGATCGACTGATAAAAAATCTCAAGAGGCGTTACGTCCGAGCCTCTGCGGAACAACGGGCTAACAAAGATTTTGCTGAGCGCATATTACCCTGTGACTTCCCCGGATATGAACAAGTTGTGTCACATGCCGCTTCAGACTCTCTGTCAAATCCATCTGAAAACCCCGGGAAGACTGCAGAAGTCAAATTGGATAGAGAAATCGATTGCGCTCTTGAAAATGATTCTGACCGCGTTCGAAATGGAAGTGATATCTACGCCTCGGTTGGTCTCATTGAAAACGGGAATTCAATGGGAACCGGCTTTATCATTTCTATTAAAAACCGATACATCATGACAGCAAGCCATGTGGTGGAATATAATCGAAAATTCACGTTCACATTAAACATGGGAAATGGCATTCATCGCAGCAGTCTCAATTTGCTGTGGAATAACCCGACCCATGACTTAGCGATTCTACAGGCAGATTCACTTCCATCCGATGCCAAATTCTTCGCCCTTGATTCCAGGACCCCGCGCGATCCAGGAAGTGCCCTTCGCATTGTGGCTTTTCCTCATGGTCTTGAAGTATCAAATAAGGCAATCCTAACCAGTGGAGCCATAGCCAACTATGAGAACAATCTTTCCATTGTCAACGAGAATGGTTCAAGAAGAAAGTTTAACGCAATACGTACTGAAGCCCAAGCCACACATGGCTCTTCGGGAGGCCCGGTCGTTTTTGCCGATTCTATGGCTGTCATGGGAGTGTTACACGGTGGGATAAACAAAGATGGCTTCTTTATGAATGTTGCGTCAGACATTTCACAGCTACTTGAAGAAGCCGCCCTGAGAATTAGATTCTAAATTCATAAAAATATGGCAATAGACACCAGATGCCCGGTTTGCAATGAGACAATACAAAAAGGTGTATGCCCTCAATGCGGCTATGCGCTCATACTCTTCCCCTCTGAAGTGCCGGAAGCTATCCACGAGTTTGAGGAAAAACGGCTGCAAGTAGCACACGATATCTTGTCTCAAAAAGAAAAATCCATCCGTAACCAGGAAGGGATGAAGCAAGAGCTTTGTATCGTAAAAGCTGAACATAGCCAATCAAAATCCGAGAACCTTGCGCTCGCTAAACAATTGAAAATTCTCGAAAATGAGTGTAAAGAAGCGAAAGCTACGGAAAGTCGCTTAAAGTCGGACATATCCGATCTGCGACGCACTATAAAAGGACAGGATTCCGATATTGCAAAAATTACCAACGAAATAGAAAAAGCGCAGAAAGCCGAAATGGTTGCAAAACAGAAATTACAAATCGCGCTTGCACACCCTATGCTGTCAACAGCAAATTTCATCCTGAATGACAACGGTAAATTTTCTATTTTACCTATCAATGGCGACGGAGTGAGTTTTTTTGCTTCGGGTCCTGGTATGGAATTATGTCCAGTCCCTGAATCACAGATTATCCTCCTCCCGATAATGACCAGGACAAAAATTGCTTTCAGTGTCACTAAAAGCTCATCCGGATCCTATAAACTTACCGACTTGGCTCATAATGTCATGATTACTGGGGGCAAAAATGAGATGCGCCTCACCAATGAGCTGAAGATTAATGTGTCCGGCGAACAATTCGAACTTCACTTTTCACTTCAACAAAAATAATTAAAAAAGAAATGAGTTACAATCTTCATTGGAATCCTAAACATCCAGGTCATATAGTCTATTTGATAGACTTATCCGGATCAATGGCACGCGAAATCAATGGCCGGAGAATGGTTGATATTGTGATCAACGACGTTATAAAAGCACTATTCAGGGCTTTGAGAAACGAGATACTGAACGAGGATGACATCCTCGACATGTTTTCAATAACAGTTATCGGTTATCACTCCGATGTGATTAAGTTGATGGACACCTATTCTGCGGTGCAATTCAACAGGTTTATGAAAGATTCATTAAAGAGGGGACACCTGTTTAACACAGGAATAGGAGGAGATGCCGAGCCTAAGTGGCAGACCTATATGGGAGATGCTTTTGAAGCAGCTTCGACAGACATAAAAAATTGGATTGACACTCAAGGCAAAAAAGGGCTGGCCACTCCCGCTCCTGTGGTTATCAACATAACCGACGGAGATCCTTATGAAGGAAATAGCTTTGCATATGAGAAAGCACTTGCGGCTGCAAACCGGCTTAAGAATATCCGGACTCCGGATGGTAATACGTTGCTATTCAACATACATTTTTCGCCAGACTCTAACGCGACGAGGGTTGTCCTTCCCTCTACACCTCCGCAGGCACGCAGTGCCCGTTTCCTTTACGAAGCATCCTCTATAATACCGCCATCCTTGGTCGAGAGCGCCAAAATGGTGTCTGATTGGCAAGGATCAGTGATCACATCCACCAGTAAGGCGATGGTATCAAACGAAAAAAACACCGACTCCCTGCTAAGGTTTATTCAATGGGGAACTTCCACCGGTGGCGTTAATGCCGGCATGGAAAATGCCCAACGGCAGTATGAACTTCCCAAACCAGAATGATGGTCGTCAGTTCTAAAATACTAACGTGTTTCAAAACATCCAAATTCGGGCTATCGGAGAAGAAGTGTTCCGACAGTTTCGCGGTCTCTGCCGACGGTATGGCCATGGCCATAGCTGACGGTGTAACAAAATCGTACTTCTCTCGCTTCGTCTCCAAACCACTCACGGAACAGTATGTCACATCCGCTTTTGTCGCCGGAGAACTCTTTGACGACAAAAATATCATCAGGCTTCTCTCCATGACGCGTGACTATTGGGACCTCGAAACACGGGAATATGAAGCATCTGTCGATGAGGACACAGCTTCCGATCTTGCATATCAACGAGAGAGATTTGGAATGGGAGCGTCAACCTTTGCCGGCATTAAAATAACTGATGAAGCATTAGCCTTCGATGTTTTAGGTGACTCATGCATATTTATAATTCCCGACTCTCCGGAAATTACACCTATGATTTTGACCAGTATGCCTGCCTCGACAGATAGCAAACAAGAGAAGCCTTTTGTGTGCAATTTTGGGACACATCCACATTTCCTCGATACAAATGGTCGTATGGTCGGTGAGCCATTGTCTGGTAAAATCACACCTTTCCCTTGCACAATTATATTGATGACTGACGCTCTTGCAGACTGGTTTTGCCGCAACTATACCCTCACAAATGGCGGGAAACTCATAGGTCTCCTAAAGAGCATAGATTCCCAGAAATCTTTCAATAACTATATTTCCCTTCTTAGAGATCAAGACTTGCATAATGATGATGTAACTCTTATTGTAGCTGAAATATCTGTTTCATGCTTAGATTTTGAGCATCCGTGGGGCAAGAATATCAAAGGTCTCCTGCCTTCAACATTAGACCAAAACGAAGAAACAGATTCCAAATATTCCCAGAACACTTTGAAGTCACGCTTTTTGAAATGGCTAAGATTGTCTTGAAAACAGCAAAGGGGATGGACATCAGGGATGCCATTCTCGATCCTGGAAACATACTGCCACCGTTCCTTGCAGGTTACTCCGCAAAACTTAGGCCCGACGGCGAAGCTTTTGCTGTAAAAGGAGGATTTGCCTTAAGCGTCAAGATCGTGAAAGGCGGAGGCAAGCCCTTGTGTCTTCGTTGCTGGACGGAAAATTCTGTGAACGCATCACAAATTGACTATCTTTGCGATGTCACCGAAATTATCCGCAAAAATCAAGATTCAAGATGTCCATATTTCATAGATTTCAGAATCGTTGAAAAGCTGTTGCGGGTGGATGGAGTGGAGCTGCCTGGGCTTCTCATGGACTGGGTCGAAGGTGAAACCCTGAATAAATTTGTGATGGCGAATAGCGGGAAGTCGCCGTCACAGATCAGGCAGTTGGCCACAGATTTCGCTAAAATGTGTGAGGTGTTTAACAATCGGCGGATCGTTCATGGAGATTTGTCTGCGGTGAATATCATAGTGCAAGCAAACGGAGCACTTAAAGTCATCGATTACGATTCTCTTTATTCACCATCGATGGGGAGACGTTATCAACATATCGCAGGAATCAATGACTATCAACATCCACAAAGAAGACATGAGAAATATTATGAAACTTATTCAGACTATTTTTCTCAACATGTGATTTATGTGGCATTGCTGATCTTAGCTCATATACCAGGTTTGCGGCCTAAAGAAAATCTTAAAAATTTACTTTTCACAGAATCAGATTTCAGGTCACCATCCGCTTTCAGAAAATCCATTCCTGCCGTAAAAGGGCGTCAATTGGGTCTTGCTGAAATCAATTCAGAACTTGACATAATCGAAAAGGCGTTAGGTACGTCATTGGCCATGATTCCCGGATTGCAATTGACCAATCGCATGAAACAACATCAGCTGGTTGAGTTTTGCACTGCCTGTGGAAAGAAATTTAACAATGACGATTTTCTATTTTGTCCATCATGTGGACATAAAAGGCTTGTGATACCGAATCTCTTATAAACATGTGGCTATGACAAAAATATGTTATAAATGTGGATTTGGACAAAATCCTGACGATGCTAAATTCTGCGGGATCTGTGGTTCAATAATCTTGTCAACAGAAAAGATAGAAGCCATTGCGTCCATAATCATCGGTCTGCTCAACACTAAAAGAAGAAATCCTAGAAGTGTATTGGCCTCACACAACGATCTTTGCCCTTGCGGCAGTGGCAAAAAATATAAGAATTGTCATGGAATGTATCTATAAATCTAAGATTGAATCATTATGTCGGCAGGATTAATAGAGCGGTTAAAGTTAAAAGATCCGCAACTTTGTCCCTCGTGTCTGAAAACTAACGTTGATCAGGACACCAATTACTGTGCCTATTGCGGTCATCCGCTCAAACTGGCGTATTCGGATTCAAAGGACAAAGAGGTACCTGACTACAAGGAATATGAGGTCATCTCAAAAGAAGAACTTAAGAAACTGCGAATCATGGTCGCGGATTTATCAGAAAAGCAAAGGAAATTGTCTGATGAATTGTTTTATCTTAAAGAAATAAAATATCATTCCTCCTGGTCCACACTTCAAGCTGCATTAGGGATAGATTTTCCAGACCGGAAGAAGGGGATAGGATATAGTCTTTTATCAATTGGACTTGTCGCCTTTATCATAATGGGATGGTGTCTTGTTGACAAAGAGAACGAGAACAGCCTCACGGGCTTAATCATAATCTATGCCTTGACAATCTTATTGTCGTTAGGAGCAATATTCGTGGGATTATTAGGTATATTAAACTTAAAATCTGACTAAACTACACCTGTCATCATGTCAAAGACTTGTTCAAATTGTGGTTTCAGATATAATCCAGATGATGCGCATTTTTGCGGCAAATGTGGAAATAAGATCGGGAATTTGTTTGATAACTGGAAATTATATAATGCATTTGGCAACACTGTCATAAGCAATTATAAATTATCAGAATATCGCCGTTACGAGAATGCGGTTAAAACTTCATTTTCAGCAAGGTTCATCAATTGGTCAAAAAAGTTCACGAAGGAACTGTCAGACTGGTGGAAGACAGATGGAATAAGCATCGCCATTCCCACTGGTCTCTTTTTAGCCGGAATGCTTTTATTATGTGGGATATTTTTCTTCATCAAAAGCTGCTCGGAATCAAAACCAATGATTGCTCGAATCCTGAAAGAGGGAAAATATGGGATTGGAATTGACGAAGACAATCTACTTGTCCCGGCGATTTATGACTCCATCAGCCACTCGTCAATTGGCAACCAATGGATTCTATTCGACAAAACAAATAATCTTGAGGGATTGGCCTATGTGACTGACTCCACCGCCATCATATTAGTCCCTCAATTTGTTAAAATTGTCGGTCGTAACAAGGCAGGCTTGTCAATCCTCGAAAAAAAGGATAGTCTTTACAATGACAAGACTTATCATGTCTCATCAAAAGGAAAGATTTATAATAATCAAGGATATAAACATATTGAAAATCCATCGCATCATACAGATTGTTGGGATGTGAATACCTGTCTTATTGCAACTAAGCGTGATGGAGGGAAGCAATTTCTGGATAATCAGGGGATGCCTGTTGACAACATGGCATATTATAATATCATAGTCGATCCTGACAGCATGATTCGGGCAACAATGTATGACACATCGAAAAAATATAAATATCCGGGTAAAGTGACAATACATGATTACACAGGCAAACGAATATCCGGCAACGATTTTTATAGGGTATATCCATTCTCAGACGGTGTCGCGTGGACATACAAAACAAAAGCTGATTTGAAAAGACATATTATTTCTCTGATTGATAAATCGGGTACAACATTATTTAGTAAGCCCAACGCCATATTATGTGAAGCATTTAGCGAAGGGATTGGATGGATTTCCCCCGGTTCAAGTTCATATCAATACACCGCTGTAGACAAAACAGGACGAGAATTGTTTAAAATCAATGCTTTGCAAGCGTATCCTTTTTCAATGGGAATTGCTCCAATATATAAAGGGACAACCTGGTCTGACTGGAAATTAGGATTCGTTGATAAATCAGGCAACATTGTTATCCCATTTAAATATGTAGCCAAACACTACAATCCGCATTTCGCTCCCGATAGTACCATACAGGTGTCATTGGATGGCGTGGATGGCAAACTCCACAGAAATGGTACATTCACGCCCGAAAGCTACAAATAATGCAACAACTCTTATCAAACAGATAAGACGAGGCCAAAGATGAGATTGTTTTTCAAATAGACTTTATAAGTAACTGTCAAAAATAATTTTGACCAGTTACTTATTACAAATAACATAGTAACGGTGAGGAATATCGAATAAAGCCTTAAAAATATTATGATATTTCGGATTTTTATTATTAACTTTGTGCCGTAATGTAGGGGAATGCCTATATGGCATTCATTCTTTACAGTTTAACCACTTCATTTTCAGCTATGAAGCATTTACATCTGACTGAGACTTGTTTCAGCGGCGCAGCCCCTCCCGGGGTTGCTAAGATGTGGTGCGCATAACTATTTCACCAACATTCTTGATCGCTTGAAGACTATTGACAGCCAATGTTATGTCCCGACGTAACTCTTTGGATGTCAATAGAGAGCACATTGACATGTTGGTGGCAGCAGATACGGGGGCAGGCTCCCGTATATAAAAACACCCTCTAATGGGAGATAAAATGTTAAACGTTAAACAGTAAAGAATATGAGAAAAAAATCACCCTTGAAAATATCGTCGCTTCAACTATGGGCATACGACCCGACAAGTGAAGTGGCAAAGGAATATCCCGCATCCGAATGGTTTGATGACCGTTCGGATTTTCTTTTAAGCCGCACCCTGTCGGGTGTGGCTGTGAATCTCTCTTTTTTAAACGATCGACTGATTCTGTCAGACAATAGGGCAGGTGTGCGACGCCGGATCTCGGTAGAGCTCTTCAACAACACGTACTCTGAACTTCTCACTTCTTCCGAAATTCTGGTGAATATACCTCGTGGAGAATTCTCCCGGACAATTCGGACTGAACTACCTCTTTCTTATGATGTTGTTGACACGGGATGCACCTACAAAATCACGGTTAGAGACATCTCGACTGACGAGATTCTCAAGGAAAGACATTTTTACTTTCACGACACCTCCGTGGTGGATCTCGATGTGTCTCAATGGTTTGTTCCGAAATCAGGAGGTATCATTCCTTCTTCAAAGAATAAAATTTACCGGTCAACCCAGACCTGTGTACCCGAGGTTGTGAGGGTACAATTCAACTTTCTTTACAGGCTGAATGAAGATGAACTGCATATCTTCCCCGAAATGGAGATAAGAGTATACCTCCCTAATGGCAAGGTGGAGCGCCAATTCGTCCGCCCCAAATGTGAAGATTATGACATGAAGGAATATGTCGTCGACATGCAATATGTTGTTGACATAGGCAATTGGGGGATTGCATATGCCGAACTAACTTGTCTTGAATATCCAGTGGCCGGATTCGTGTTCAACACAAATGGGCATAGCGTTACTGAGGGATGGGATGGAGCCGGAATGCAATGTCTGGAAGAGTATTCTCTGCAAGCCTGCATGAAACACTACCATACGCAGCTCAAAGACATGCTGCCTTATGATAACAATACGGAGGGAGTTGAGACACTTTATGACGATGATGAATTCGAGAGGTGTCTTAATGACTTCATAGAAAGAGAGACGAACGCCATGGAAGCAGCCCATCTTGCCGACATTCTCGGTGATGAGAAGGAGTGCCTGATACTTGAAAATGAAACAGAGAAGATTAAATCCAGTATGCCAGATACTGAAGAAAACATGTTTAGGGCTATTGAATCTCTTACCGGACTGAAATCCGTAAAACGCAAGCTTGAGATTTACGAGAAAGTCGTTATGTTCAACAAGCTCCGTATTGATTCCGGCCTTGAAGCACTTCCACTTCCTCTTCATGCGATGTTCTTAGGAGCATCAGGGACCGGGAAAACTACTGTGGCAAAGCGTATGGGGCAAATGTTACGACGAGCTGGGATCTTGTCAAATGGACATGTCGTTGTCAAGGAGCGGGCGAATCTTCTCGGTCCCAACTACAGTAACGAGGAAACAAACACTCTAAAGGCTATTGAAGAAGCTCAGGGAGGTATTCTTTTTATCGACGAAGCGTATCAACTTTATCAGCCCAACGATCCGCGAGATCCAGGCAGATTTGTTATCGAGACTCTTATGACGGCTCTTGCAGACGAATCAAGCCGTGACTGGATGCTTATTCTCGCAGGATATCCTGAGGAGATGCGACGGATGTTTGAAATGAATCCCGGCCTGAGATCGCGAATACCCGAATCAAACATCTATGTGTTTGAAGATTTTACAGAGTCTGAACTTATGGAGATTGCGGACAACTATCTAACCCGGCAGGATTACCATTTGTCGGCAGACGCGAGAACCGCTTTGTCAGAGAGACTGTCTCTCGATTATGCCCGTAAGGACAAGACTTTCGGCAATGCCCGTCATGTGATTAATATGATTCAGACTGATATTATTCCTGCGATGGCTGTCAGAGTGATGTCTGAAGAGACACCGGATATATCCTGTTTGTCAGAGATACAAGCATGCGATATTCCCCAGGATGTCACTCTTATAAGACCAACGCGGGGAAAAGTCGGATTCAGCATATGATTGTCGACTATAATTCAGCGAACAGATCGAGAACGGGCAAACATCCTATGTTAGACAGAAAACTATCCGCTTGACGAAACAATCGTCGCACAGGATAGTTTTCTGTCTTACAGTTATAAAGGTGATTCAAACACCTTAGTCACGGGAAATCATCAAATTGAGAAATGTCAAGCTTGATGCTGCGGACGCAACAAATCGTTTACGGTCTTGACAGGATTGAATGTCGAGATCGGCACCTCAACGAATGCTGTGTTCCAGTCGCTCATCGCCCCGTTCCAAAGTCCGGGCAACTCCAATGCTTTAAGGTTGCGCCCATGAAGAGACTTGGAGGAGATGAAGCCGGTCTCCGGATCGACATGAGCCGGCAGGTCGTATTTCCGTCCTTCTTTGTCTCGAATATAACATACGAGATCGACAGGGTTGAAGTGGGTGGCCTTTGCCATCATGTCGCGGTTTTCCTGACTTGTGAGGTCTATCTGCGAGCTTTCGAGAATCTGGAGCGAGCATGATCCATCTGAATTGTAGGCTATGTATGGCCCTCCTCCGGGTTCTCCTTCATTTCGCACCATCCCGCAGACTCTCATCGGGCGGTCAAGTTTTACACGTAGGTATGTCGCGAGATCTTCACCTTTAAGTGTCGCAAGCTCGGGAGCATTGAAACTGAAACGTTCCCGCATAAAACGGACGATTTCTTCCAGCTTGACCTCATCATAATCCCGGCCGTCAATCATATCGAGGTACTCCGTCACCTTGTCATGAAGTTCCATAAGATACCCGGCTATCACCTTCTTATACCGAAGGGTTGGTTCACGCCTTGAATCAGGGACGACATTGTCAATGTTCTTTATGAAGACAACCGTAGCGTCGAGATCATTGAGGTTCTGGATCAATGCGCCATGACCACCGGGCCGGAATACCATCCGGCCGTTTTCACGGAAAAGGGTGTTATCTTCATTGACAGCGACAGTGTCAGTCGATGCTTTCTGTTCTGACATGGTCACATTGATTTTCACACCCAGATTTCCCTCGATGACAGGCACGGCCACAGCAAGCTTCCTGTCAAACGCTTCACGATGGGCTGGGGAAACGGTTAAATGAAGGTTCACAGTATTATCCGACTGACGCGCCGACTGCGCTCCCTCCACCAGCTGTTCCTCGACCGGAGTCCGCGTTCCGTTATCGGAATGATGGAACGTCAACAGCCCCTTGGGAAGATTGCCATAGTTCAGACCTTTCTCACTAATGATATGCCTGATGATCTCTTTGTGGTTTCCTTCCTCCAAAAGCTTATCCACTCCTTTGCCTGTATCCGAGAGAAGTGATTCATTCAATTGGTCAAAAAAAGCGACTTTATGGATATCTTTCAACAGCAATGCGACATCAGACCCTTCGGAAGCAAGATCTTCATCCCCGTCGACAAAACTGAACAGAGATTTGAACATTCGAGAAGCGGCACCTGATGCGGGAACAAACTTGCACACATCGCCCCCTTCAGCAAGATATCTATCCCACCTTGCGATAGCTTGATCCTCTTCTTCAGAAGTTAGCACCGTGATTCCTTCGCCCGGACGCGCGGAATCATATATCCTCAAATAAGGGAACCCGGTTTTGAACCGTTCAACTTGGTCAAGCAACGCCTCCGGCGTGACACCTCTCGCGGCCAATTGGGCCTTATCTTTATTAGATAACATGTTTGTGTGGTATGCGTTAGATTTGTTATATGAGCCATGTAATGACTTCTTATCGCAAAGTTAGGACTTTTTCACGAAATTCACATAACAATGAAGTCAGATATTTGGCTAATCCAACAATGATTAACCCTATCTGAATTAAACGGATCTTCCCCCGGTTCAATTATATTGTGGATTTACGGGGTGATAGAGCCAGTTACGATAAGGTTTGCCGAGCAATCTGACAATCCTGTACCAGCACGAGTCGCCGTCTTCCCTGAAAATCTCACTATTCGCCGGTTTTAGAGCAACGGCCCACACATGTTTCTTTATCTCTTCCTCAAGTTGCATCGGATCCCATCCGCTATACCCCACAAAGAACCTCATCTTGCCTTCCGTCTCAAGCCCCATATTCACATAATCCTTCACTTGCCGGAAATCACCGCCGATATACAGATCATCAGCAATTTTTCTGGCCCCGTCAAATTCGTTTCCAAGGGAATGGAGGTAAAACAATCTATCGCAAGATAACGGTCCGCCACAGTATATCGGGATGTCGATTTCATCATGGATCCCTTCAATAGCCTCTCCGAGGGTATACCCGGTGGCTTTATTAAGCACAAGCCCCATAGAAGATTTGCCGCGCTCATATTCCACAAGCGATATAACCCCATGATTAAAGTATTCCTCCCGCAGAAACGGTTCGGCCACAAGTAGTGAACCGACACCCGGTGTAGCCGTGGGCAGGTTGATCTTAAAAATGGAGGAATCCAGATTAGGCATATCCATCTCCATGACTTTAGTAATATTACATTTACACGTCTGAAATGGCTTCGGCTTGACATAAATCGGGTCGAAGTCATCCCGATGGCGAAGTTACCATTATTTTATATTAGAAACAAATATTTCGCATAAAATCAAACAAAAATTGTGGCGTATGCCGCCACAATTCATTATAATTCACTGTATATGATCAATTGAGACTCCTTATGTCTCAAAGCGTAAGGAACCGCTCGGCATCAAGCGCCGCACGACATCCTGAACCGGCTGCATTTATAGCCTGCTGATAGAGTGGATCGCAGACATCGCCTGCGGCAAACACTCCGTCGACCGAAGTGTGGGTGGTGGGTGAGGCAACCTTGATGTATCCTTGTTGATCGAGATCAAGCTGACCTTGGAACAGGGATGTGTTAGGCGTATGTCCTATGGCCAGGAAAAAGCCATCTATATCTATGTCAAAATGGCGTTCGTTTTCCATTCCTCGGTTTTCTACAAGATGTGCTCCTTCAAGGACCTCCTCTCCGAAAAGCCCCTCTGTGTTGCAATTGAACAAGATCTCTATGTTATCCCGCTCCTTCAGCCGGTTCTGCATTACCTGTGACGCCCGCAAGAAGCCTTTTCTCACAATGAGATACACCTTTGAGGCAAGCCCCGAAAGATAAAGGGCTTCCTCACAAGCCGTGTCGCCACCGCCTACGACCGCCACACGTTTCTTGCGATAGAAAAATCCGTCACATGTAGCGCATGCCGACACTCCCAGGCCAAGATATTTTTGCTCATCAGGGAGGCCAAGGTATCTGGCAGAGGCCCCTGTCGCGATTATGATCGTTTCTGCTTTCATCTCACGGCCATCAGCAAGGGTAAGACTGAAAGGACGGGAAGAAAGATCGACAGATGTGATTGTCTCCGCAATGATATCCGCGCCGAATCTCTCTGCCTGTTTCCTCATCTCTCCGACAAGATCCGGGCCTTGGATACCGGCAGGGAAACCGGGAAAATTCTCCACCTCTGTGGTTGTGGTCAGCTGACCTCCCGGCTGCATTCCTTCAAACAGGGTAGGAGAGAGGTTGGCCCTGGAAGCATATACAGCCGCGGTATACCCCGCAGGGCCACCGCCTATTATAACACAGCGTGATTTCATCTCATTCATAATTGATATATCGTGGGTTGTTACATTTTTTAAGAGTGTGGCCGTGGCAATATCACCGCAGATCGATCACTTCTACTCCGGGGTATCGCTTGGGATCAAAACGGAATACGCCTGTAGGCTTGGCCTTCCCTCCTTTTACACTTGAGATCACTACACTCGTCGCTCTTCCTCTGGAATCTTTGACCGTAATTTCTTTTGGCAAGGATGTCGCTGAATCAAGAGTCAGTATCGCTGATGCAAAATCATGTGTGGGCTTTTTGGGAATCAACTCTATTTTTTCCTGTCCGGAAGGTGCTTTGAGCCGGCGGAATGAAAAATTGTTGTTCAGCCCTGACAACACTGACAAAGGATTGGACTGCGCGAGTTCGTCAATAGTTGGCATGGTTATGTTGACTTCCCCCGCAGAAGGCGCATAGCTCCACTGCGTCTTGCCGTCATACCAGATCTTCATTTCAGGTGTCGAAAGATGAAAATTCCTTCCGGCAACACACATTGATCCGGTAGAGGAATTCCCGTCGTTCCATACCGTGAAAACGATATCCAGAGATGGGTGCTTCTTCAGAACTGCCACCATTTTGTTGACTGATGACTGGGCGGAAGGTTGGGCACCAAACGTCTTGGGAAATGCACATGCCATCAGTATTACAAACAAAAGTGGCAATCTAATACATGACGTAGATTTCTCCATTTCAGGTTCTTTTATATACCTTTAAAAATCATCCTTGACCTTTATTATGCTTCCAAGTTGCATGGCATCTATGAGGACACTACGGGCTTTCCCTCCGGTTGCGGGCCCGACGATTCCGGCAGCCTCAAGCTGATCCATGATCTTGCCGGCTCGGTTGTATCCTATAGAATAACGTCTCTGTAGCGAAGAAGTTGATGCCACACCTGTCTGCACTATTATCTGTGCGGCCTCTTCAAAGAGCGGATCGCGATCAGTAAGGTTGCCGACACCGCCTATAGCGCCTTCATTGTCCTCCATCATCGGTTCCGGCAGGAAATAAGCATGCTCATATCCGGCTTGACGGTCAATGAAATCACAGATCCTGTGCACCTCTTTCGTGTCTATATACGCACATTGCACACGGTCTATCGATCCATTGTGGGAGAAAAGCATGTCACCACGTCCGATGAGCTGATTGGCTCCCGGACGATCAAGTATTGTCTTGGAATCGACCATCTGTGACACCCTGAACGCCACTCGTCCCGGGAAGTTTGCCTTTATCAAACCTGTTATCACATTCGTCGAGGGGCGTTGGGTCGCTATTATCATGTGCATTCCGACGGCACGGGCCATCTGGGCGATTCGCGCTATGGGAGTCTCCACCTGTTTCCCTGCCACCATGATAAGGTCGGCGAACTCATCGACAATGATTACTATATATGGAAGATAACGATGACCTTTTTCCGGATTGAGCTTTTTCTGGATGAAAAGCTCGTTATATTTTGTGATCTTCACGACATGGGCATCCTTCAGCAAATCGTAACGACGTTCCATCTCCACACATAGCGAATTGAGGGTCTTCACCACATTGTCCATGTTCGTGACAATAGCTTCCTCCTCATCAGGGAGCTTGGCAAGGAAATGACGCTCCAACGCATTGTATAAGCTGAATTCGACTCGTTTGGGGTCAATCAACACAAACTTCAATTCCGCCGGATGCTTTTTGTATAACAGTGAGGCGATTATGGTGTTGAGACCTACAGATTTACCTTGACCGGTGGCTCCTGCAACAAGGATATGGGGCATAGCGGCCAGGTCCGCGATATAGACATCATTGGAAATAGTCGCCCCCATAGCCATCGGCAACTCGTAATCAGTCTCCTGGAACGCTTTGGATGAGAGTATGGAGTGAATGGAGACTGTCTGCGCGTCATGATTCGGCACTTCGATACCTATGGTTCCCTTTCCCGGGATTGGCGCGATTATCCTTATCCCCTTGGCGGAAAGAGTCATGGCGATATCATCTTCAAGACGCTTTATCTTGGCTATGCGCGTACCCTCGGCCGGAACGATCTCATATAGCGTCACAGTAGGACCAACAGTTGCTTCAATCTTGGAAATCTGAATGTCAAACTGTCCGAGAGCGCGGATTATGCGTTCTTTGTTAGCCTCCTGTTCCAATAGATCATAACTCTCCCCTGTCTGTTCCACAACATTCAAAAGATCGATCCCCGGTCTTTTGTAATGAGAAAGCTCTGCGGTAGGGTCATATAGAGTGTCCGAGCCGACATGTGAAGGATCTGCCGATTCAATGGTGTTGGCCACAACATCGAATGACGGCCCCCCCTCGGCTACCGACGCTTGGTCTACATTTTCCCTCACTTCGTGGACCTGTGCAGGTCTCGTCGGCACCGGTTGCATCTTATTGTCAACAGCATCATCAGCCCTCACGCTATCTGCAACCACAAGACTTTTTCCGGTCACATCTGAAGATGGATCCTCTTCATCAGGTTCAGCCTCGTAAACCTCGACAGCCATTGTACTCGCAACGTCGCGGGATTCCTCCACTGTTTTAACCGCTGTCGGCAGCACAATTGAGTCAACATCTTTTGATCTTCCTTCAGGCTCCGGAGAAACTGCCTCTTGATCCCCGATAGCATATTCATCATTCAGATCATACTCTTCATCGTCGAATCCGACAGACACAGTCTCCCGACGTTCTTCGCTATCATCTGAAAGAGTACTGCCGGCATTGTCTCGAATACCTGTTTCTCCTTCGCGGAAATCCTCATCCTCACGCATTGCCGCGATGACTTTTGCCTGGGCTTCCTCTCTTTCGAGGCGGATCTGTTCGGCCTTCTCCCTGCGAGCTTTCTGCAACGCTTTATACCGATTGTACAAAGATATGAAGTCATTAAGATACAGATATATGACTGCGGCCACAAGTATGACCGACACCAATACGGCTCCGATCCAATCCACATTCGTCACAAGCAACTGATTCAGCCATTGCCCGTGGACTCCGCCAAGGAGGAAATCTGAGTCGACCCACAAGGCAAAGAAACCGGCAACCACCGAAACCGCGACCGCCACAAGCAATGACTTGAACGTGACAGACCAGAAATTACATTTTTTTATACCCATCAAGCCAAGTCCAAGCAATACGAGATAAATAATGGCCGTCAATGAGCCAAGGCCCAATCCTTGCGCAAAAATCATCTGAGCCACAACCGCGCCTACCGGACCTCCGGCATTCTCGACCTTGTCAGCCCCGGAAGTCAGCTGCGACATCGACAGATTGCTTACCGCGCTCTGGTCAGCAGCTCCTGCCCGCATGAAAGACAAGGCGGCAACAAGCAAGTATACAGCCACACATATCATCACCACTCCAAAAAAGGCATGAGTGCGCTTGTCAAGGAAGAATTTAACAAAACCTGTCTCTGAGAAAGGCATTCTGGAGGCTCTCGCAGCTTCACGTTCGGCGGCCTTTCTGGCCTTTTCTGCAGCGCGCTCTGCATCACGGATGCGCCGTTGAGCCGCTTTTTCAGCCGCTATATCATCACGACGCATTTTTTCAGCACGTTCCCGCTGACGGGCGCTTTCCTCACGTCGGTCATATTCCCGGCTTCTGCGCTGTCGATCTCTCTGGGCCATCTCCTCACGAGCGGCAACCGAGTCGTAGCCGGATTTCCTTCCCGATCCGGATTTGCTTCGCGGCCGTTCCTCCTCGCCACGTCTTGAGGAGTCTGGGCGCGGTTTCTGGTTGCGGCGGGGCGCAGTTCCGGCCGAGCCGCCATATAGAAGGTCAGGGTCGTAGTCGATCCCATTGGGAGAGTAGTTATATGTATCCATCAAATCTGATTCTCTAAGGGGTAAATTGATGCAAATTTACGAATTTTTCACAAGAACACCAATCAGAAAACCCCTATTCGGGAAACTTTATGTGAAAAACATGAAAACATTTCGTATGCCTCCAACATCTTGTCTTTTTATTTTCATATTCGCAGGATAAAATGTAACTTTGTGGACGCGAATAGAAATCCCGGCCTATCAATGAAAGACGAGAAATTGCTTCCCGCAGCCAGGGAGACCCTCGAAAGGCATCTTAAAGCACATGGGCTGAGGCGCACACCCGAACGGTTTGCCCTGCTTGAGAAGGTATTCTCTACCGGTGAGCATTTTTATGTCGATGTGTTGTGTGAGGCTATGGAGCTGGAAGGCTACCACGTCAGCCGATCAACAGCATATGCGACGATGCAATTGTTTCTTGAAGCCGGGCTGGTAAGACGCCATCAGTTTGGCAACCAGCCGGCGCAGTATGAACGCACCCTTCCGGGTAATTCCAAAAGCCATCTTCATCTGGTATGCACTATCTGTGGACGTGTCAGGGAGGTGAGAGACTCGGTTCAGGCCGCAGAGTTGTGCAACCGCAGGTATGCCGGATTCAAAGCGGAAAGTTGCGCCATGTATATCTACGGGATATGCGGTCGATGCCAACGACAAAAGAATAAAACAAACAGAACCCAATCATAGACTCGTCGTGGCACGAAGTTTATCGACTTATAGCCTGATGAGACAAAAGACAGATTACTCAATGAAAGTTGACGTTTTGCTCGGCCTCCAGTGGGGCGACGAAGGAAAAGGAAAGGTGGTTGACGTGCTGACTCCTCGCTATGATGCCGTAGCGCGGTTTCAGGGAGGCCCCAATGCGGGCCACACGCTTGAATTCGATGGCAAGAAGTATGTGCTCCGCTCAATTCCATCGGGAATATTTCAAAGTGGTCAGACCAATCTTATAGGAAATGGAGTCGTTCTTGATCCGATCCTTTTCCGAGAGGAAGCGGAAGCATTGGAGGCTTCCGGCGTGAATCTCAAAAATGTATTGAAGCTATCGCGTAAGGCTCATCTAATACTGCCTACCCACCGTCTGCTCGATGCTGCGGGAGAAAAAGCCAAAGGTGATGCAAAAATAGGCACCACAGGCAAAGGCATCGGCCCGACATATACCGACAAGATCTCCCGTAACGGGTTGCGACTTGGCGATGTGGAGAATCCGGCTACCGCCAGAGACAAATATGAGTCTCATCGGAATGCACATCTGCGTCGTCTCTCTGACATGGGATTTCCCGCAGACATGTCTGCTCTCGCGGAAATGGAAAAAGCATGGTTTGAAGCTGTCGAATACCTGCGCTGCTTTGACATCGTGGATTCGGAATTCGTAGTGAACAACCTGCTGTCACAAGGCAAAAGAGTGTTATGCGAAGGGGCGCAGGGGACAATGTTGGATGTCGATTTCGGTTCATATCCATTTGTCACATCATCCAACACCGTTTGTGCCGGAGCATGCACCGGACTTGGAATCGCGCCTAACAAAATCGGAGAAGTTTACGGTATATTCAAGGCATACTGCACCAGAGTGGGTGCCGGGCCATTCCCCACCGAACTTTTTGACGATACAGGGAAAACCATCCGCGATCTTGGTCATGAGTATGGAGCTGTCACCGGCCGGGAGCGCCGATGCGGATGGATTGATCTTGTAGCCCTACGTTACGCAATCATGATAAACGGTGTAACCCAGCTTATCATGATGAAAAGTGATGTCCTCGATGGATTCGACACTATCCGCGCTTGTGTTGCCTACAAAGTCAACGGGAAAGAGACCCGCGATTTCCCGTTCTCAATCGAGGATGGAAGCGTCGAGCCTGTATATGTCGACATTCCCGGTTGGAATACAGATATGACCTCCCTGACATCAGAAGAGCAGTTCCCACAGGCATTCAAGGATTATATCAAATTCCTTGAAAAAGAGCTTGAGACACCCATAGCAATAGTGTCTGTAGGACCTGATCGCACCCAGACTATTGAACGTAATCTATAAAAACGTCATAACACGCCAAAGTAATAAAGGCATATAATAAGCAATGACCCTGACAAGCCGGAGCGTCTCACCTGGAGACCTCCGGCTTGTCTTATGCCGCAAACAAAATCAACTGTAAACAAAATTCGACAAAAAACGCGTCAGGCGCCTTCCTCACGGAAAACGCCTGACTAATTAAAATCTCCTTTGTTGTAGATAAAGGGTGGAGCGAAACGCTCCGATATAACATAGGTGCAATCAGTACCTTATAAACGGGATTCCGGTATTGTTTATTGTGCCCCGTTGATATTTTTTTTGCAAAAAAGAATAGATTTCTTATTTCACATTGATTTTAAGAGAATTATGCGCCCTCAAAGCTTTCTGGCGCGCCTCCTCGATTGTATCGGCGGTAGCGAGAATCACACCCATACGACGGTGGCCTTTTATCTCAGGCTTGCCGAAAATACGGATTTGTACTCCCGGTTCTTCGAGAACCTTTTCGAGATTGTCAAACTCGATCTCTTTTGTATTGCCTTCAACGACAACCGCGCGAGAGCAAGAGGGGCCATAAAATCTTATGGATGGAACTGGCAAGCCGAGCAACGCGCGGGCATGAAGACCAAATTCACTTAAATCCTGGGATATCATTGTGACCATGCCGGTGTCATGCGGGCGAGGGGAAACCTCGCTGAAAATCACATGATCATCCTTAATGAATAACTCAACACCAAAGATCCCATAGCCTCCAAGCGCATCGGTTATCTTTTTAGCGACTTGGCGAGCCTCCTCGATAGCCCCGGGGCTCATCGGCTGAGGTTGCCATGACTCACGATAGTCTCCATTCACTTGAATGTGACCGATTGGCTCGCAGAAAGTCGTCCCGGAGACTGAACGGACAGTCAAAAGCGTGATCTCGTAGTCGAATTTCACAAACCCTTCCACAATCACACGTCCGGCTCCTGCGCGGCCTCCTTCCTGTGCTTCTTTCCATGCCGAGTCTATTTCCTGAGGAGTTTTGACTGTCGATTGACCATGTCCTGACGAACTCATGACCGGTTTGACAACGCATGGTAATCCTATTTCTTCGATTGCCTTGAGGAACTCATCGCGTGTGTTGGCGAAACGATAAGGAGAGGTCGGGATTCCAAGCTCTTCCGCCGCCAGACGACGGATCCCTTCGCGGTTCATCGTCAGCCATGCGGCCTTAGCGGTGGGAGTCACATTGTAACCTTGTTTCTCAATCTCAAGCAAGACAGGCGTAGCGATCGCCTCGACTTCGGGAATGATATGATCAGGATTCTCCTCCTTGATCACCTTCATCAGCTCATCCGGATCGAGCATGTTGAACACACGGCTGCGATGAGCGATTTGCATGGCCGGAGCATCCGCATACTTGTCACAGGCAACGACCTCCACACCATAACGTTGGAGTTCGATTGCGACTTCCTTTCCAAGCTCGCCGCTTCCGAGAAGCAACGCTTTCTTGCCCGAGGGGGTCATTACTGATCCTATCTTTGTCATATGTTCTTATTGGAGAAGAGGAATAGGTGGTGAATTGGTGATTGTATATGTTATTCAGACCACAAAGGTAGCAATAAAATGTGAAACAAGGAAAACCAACTCGGCTGTTATCATATCGCCGCGCCCTCTCACTTGATTTTAGTGTGGTCGATAGTGTTCAAGCCGGCCTTCCGTGCTTGTGAATGTTGGTATTCCCTTGGGATGTCATACATCCTGCCATCTTTTATCAAATGTGATCCTGTCTGATGGAAACAAAAAGGGACTCCGGCCGCCAAACATTGCCTATGTATATCAATTACCCACTCAAAGTCGAGCGGGCGTCCATACTTCCCCGATTCTCCACCCACGGAAACTTCTGATACGACTCTATCGTCAAGAAAAGGGCGGAGACTTACCGGGCCAATCATAGGGGCAACCACTATGATACGGTGTTTTACAGGTAGCGAGAGGAAGACAGGCAACCGTAAGTCAGCCATCTCCTGATTTTCCACAGAGCAACCGACAGCGACATTGTCATAGCCTTCCCCCCAGTCTCCGGGCAGCAATTCCGGCAATCGTCCTATCCGTTTTGTGAAGAAAAAGAATCGGCAATCACGCCTTTCACGTATAATCTTCCAGATTTCATCGCGCCATTGGTCAGCCTCCTCTATCAGAAAATCGGATGTGAAGCATAAGGCAAATTCCGTCCCGGCCGGGTATTTCCAATTCTTTTTACGGTCACGACGTAATGGCAAGCCGAATGAAGCGGTTTTCCTTACCTCACTTGCCGGGACAGTTGTCCCGAATGCGGCATCCTCACGATATACGTAACAATGCCGGCATCCCGGACTTATCTTGTGACAACCATGCCACGGATTCCACATTGGCATAAGCAGTGATTTCTATAGTCGATGACCGGCAATCAGTTGGCGGCGGCATTCAATACAGGAGTAGCCGGTTCGTCAGAACATAGGACCACAAGCAGATTGCTGACCATAGCCGCCTTCTGTGATGGTGTGAAATCTGCGATCTTCTCATTCTCGATCTTGTCAAGAGCCATCTCGACCATGCTCACTGCTCCCTCTACGATTTTCTCACGGGCAGAAATTATAGCGGTTGCCTGCTGGCGGCGCAACATAACGGCAGCAATCTCCGGAGCATAGGCGAGATAGTTGATACGTGCTTCCACCACTTCCATTCCGGCGATTCCGAGACGCTCGTTGATCTTGTGCTCAAGAAGTTCATTTATTTCCTCGCCGCCCCCGCGCAAAGTCAGCTCATCAGAACTGCTGTCAGTGGTGTCATAAGCGAACCGTCCGGTGACCTCACGCAAGGCTGCATCGCTCTGGATGCTGACAAAACTCTCAAGAGCACGCATATTGAATGCCCCGTTGACTGAAGAAGCTGAATCAATGTCAAATACGGCCCTGTAAGTATCTCGAATTTTCCATACAAGCACCATCCCGATCATGACAGGATTTCCTTGTTTGTCATTGACCTTTATAGGCTCAATATCCATATTCCGAACTCGTAATGATAGTTTCCGTCTCGTTATGAAGGGATTGAGCCAATAATAGCCGATCTTGTTGAATGTCCCGACATATTTTCCGAAAAAAATCATGACACGAGCCTCGTTCGGTTCCTGGACGACATATCCCATGCATCCCAATACAAACAGCACAAACAGCGGGACTGACACTCCGAATGCCAGGCCGGGCTTGGTATCGACGAATATCGCCATCATAGCAATTATGATCGCAGGGATAAGTATGAAGGTGAAAAACAGCATTGCGAAGCCTGGAATAGCCCAGCTCGAATAGGAGGTCTCTTTCAATTCGTGAAACGACCCCGGATTGTCACTTTTTGATATCATATCATTTTTGTTTTTGTGAATATTCATTTGTTTTTAAGATATGTCTCGGCGGCAGCCAGCTTGTCAGTAGATCCGACATCGAACCAGTGACATCCATCCGGCAGCATGAACCGCCGGATATCAAGTATGGAAAGGTTATCAAGATAAAACGGCATGATAGAGAACGGATGGATTTTTCTTCCGGCATAATCCAAGAGACGTTCAAACAAAATCCGTTTTTTTATTATATGGACTCCTCCGAAAGGGGACGCGTCATGAGCTTCCTCCGGAACAAAACCTTTCGGTTTCCGGTCGCCGTTTGAGAGATTCTCCCATCCGGCGAGCCGGTTGTCAATGAAATAAAGAGTCCTCGAAGAGTCCCTATGACTGCACAACAATGTCACATCCGCTCCGCTTTGTTGATGAAAGGACTGCATCAGACCCAAAGGCAGATCGGTCAAGATATCTGCATTATGGAGTAAAATCGGATCATCCGGATTATCTCCCGACAAAAGGGATGCCGCTTTCAAGAGCCCCCCTCCGGTGTCAAGCAGACAATCCGATTCATCACTTATCTTTATGTCAAGTCCGAAATTACCATTGCTTTTTATGAAATCCACAACCTGATCAGCAAAATGATGGACATTGATGACAATATCCTTCACACCTGCCATCGACAGATTCTCTATCACTCGTTGCAACATCGGTTTGCCTCCTACAGGCACAAGAGCTTTCGGATGGCTGACAGTATACGGTTTGAGGCGCGTGCCAAGACCGGCCGCAAAAATCATTGCTTTCATTTGTTCTAACGAATCTAAGAGAGTTGTGTTTGTACGGCGTGGGTATATGGTTTCTGCGGATCGCGTAGAAATGAGTCGAACACAACCTCAACATCTTTCGCCGCAAATGTTTCGACAATATCCTGTTCCCTATGGGTCAATATGACTTTGACCCCATATTTTCCATTAAGATGACGGGCCATCAGCTCTGCCGAATACACGGATCTATGTTGGCCGCCGGTACAGCCGAAATTCACAGCCAGGTCAGTGAACCCACGTTGCAGGTACCGCTCAACCGAACTGTCTACGAGCCTCACGCATTCTTCCAGGAATGGCTTGATCTCCCCATCCTCCTCAAGAAATTTTATTACAGGGGTATCCCGACCGGTCAGTTTCTTATACGGTTCATATCGTCCGGGATTATGAGATGCCCGGCAATCAAAGACAAAACCGCCACCGTTGCCTGACGGATCATCCGGGATTCCTTTTTTAAATGAGAAGCTCGCGACCCTGACTGTAAGAGGATTATCAACGGCGTGGATCTTATGAGAATGTTTTTCGGACTCAGCCTTGACCGCCTTATCCCCATACCTTACTTGTAATTTCTCTGCCAAGATTCTGAGCAAGGGAAATCTCTCCGCGAGTTGTTCATTCTGCATCAACCGGGCAAAATTATCAACACCATACGCAACCGATTGCAGGAAATGGGGCTTTCGCTCCATCCATCCCCTGAATCCATATGCGCCCAATGTCTGCAAATTGCGGAACAATACAAACATCGGCAGTTCTTCACGAAACTCATATTCGTCGAAACCTGTGTCAAGTTTCTTTACTTCTTTCACATACACTTCAATAAGATGACACCTCAACTCATCCGGGAAACTCGCTTTCGCCTGCCATAAAAAAGAAGCCACGTCATAAGCAGCCGGGCCACGCCTGCCGGCCTGGAAATCAATCACCGTCAATTTCTTATCTTTGTCGACCATGACGTTACGGCTTTGAAAATCCCGAAGCATGAATGTAGACCATCTGTTCCGGTTCTTAAGTAGAGCCTTTTCAAGTTTGTCAAACTCATCCTGTAGCATGGACTCGTCAAATTCAATCTTTGATGGTTTCAGGAAGCAATATTTGAAATAATTGAGATCCCATCTGACAAGCCTTTCATCCATAGCTTTGGAAGGATAACAGGTATTATAATCCATATTTCTGCCACCATCATACTGGATGTGACACAGTATCTTCATCGTATTCTCCAGAAGCGCGACATCTTCCGATCCATACTGCCCGGATTCCCTGGAGCATGAAAGTTCGTCAAACAAAGCATGTTCTCCGGCCCAAGTCTGCAAATAGATTCTTGAATCATTGGATACGGCAAGGACATCGGGGACAGGCAGATGACATTCACACCTAAGATGCCGGGAGAGATTGACAAACGCGAGGTTCTCGGCAGGATCATCCCCACAAGTCGCCACAACAGGTGTCCCCTCATCATCATCCAGACGGTAATACCTCCTGTTGGAGCCGGCTCCGGCCAATTGGCATACTTTAATTGGACGCTTCCCGAACGTTTCTTCATAAAACCTCACGACATCTTGTGTCTCTCCCATTATGTGCTCACATCGATCAGTCATATTTGATATATCAGCCATTTTTATCTTTTTTCAACCATTTACGCCATTCCTTCAGACATATTCCCAAGATACAGAACACCGTCAGAAAGATTACAATGATCAACACCACCGGCAAAACATGAGTGCCATCGCAGTCTTTATTATCAGGGGAATCTTCCATTTCTCCGTTACAATCATCAACATTTTCAGCGACAACTACGGAGGTAGAATCCGCAGCGACACAGTCTTGGCGTATTATCCGAAAAAGGTTCAAGGCGTTTCCACCAAAGCCTTTTCGGCCTTGAGACGTAACTGCCATAAAACGACCATCCTCAGAAACATCAAGTCCGACCGGATATGAATCAACCCTGATACGGCCGACAACGGTCATTGTCTTTGCTTCTATGACACAAACCTCACTGGACGAATTACACGCGACAAACAGCAGCTTCCCGTCTGAAGATGCCTCCAGAGTCCTCGCTCCATCGCCGACTTTGCAACTCTGCCAACCATGTAATTCTATAGACTTACGCCCGGAGGTGACAGCATCTTCAACTCCCGGAATCACAGAGTCCAAAGGGATCGCGACCACGGTCCCTGCGATATTGCGCGAGCCATACAAGGTTCCATTCTCAATGACGAAATGTCGGATCCCATATCCTGAATTCGCGTATCCAATATATTTATATTGCTCGCCACCCAAATCAAAAATATGAGTCGGCCCTCCCATGGAACTGACAATCAGATATCGTCCGTCAGGTGTAAATGCCAGGCCACGCAACTTGTAGCCTGATTCCTTGTCACGATCGACCGGCTTGTCAAGGGGGAAATCAAGAGAGAGCTTTTTCCCTGCCACAAGAGGAGGATGATGACACCAATCAAGAGGATCGCTTGATCTTACATTTATCAATCCTATGGTATTGTCACCCCAATGGGCTATAGCTATCAATCCGGCGGCTCGACTATAGGCTATCATTTTTGGCAAAGGCCCGGTTTCGAACATTCTGATTATAGAATCTGTACTTGTGTCAATCACAGCGACAGCAGACGGATCCTGGGCATTCAAATCGAATGTTCGCCTGTAATAGGGCACCCAGAAATAACGACCCGAATGGGAAAATGCGCCTTCTACCGGCTTACCTTGAAAAGCCCGTGTCTCACCTTCGGGATAATGAGTAAAAGTATAATAGCCGGAAGGAACTGCCCACAAAGATCCTATTGACGAGGGAAAACAATGCTCTATGACTTTGATTTTTGACAAATCCGGCAATGAGTATACCACTGTCTGGCATCCTTCCAGAGAATTGACATAACAACGTGTCCCATCCGGATGGAAACTCACCGATTTCGGGGAGAAGATATCTGTGTCAAGCGTCTCCTGATCACGCCAGTCATATTGCTGTCGTTTACCGATATTTACAATTCGCAGGCGATCATCCCAGCCAACCGAGCTGTCACCAATCTCGCCGTGGATTTCAGGAGGGACCCCGGCGATCTGTTCAGGAGTCAATACAGAGGCTGCCCCTGATACTATTGTCTCTCCCCTTAGTTCCGGGATAAATCTTCCAAGCAACACCACTATAATCATTAGCGATAGCGGTTTTTGTCGGGATATTTTATTGCAAGGGAACATTGAGACAGTTTTCAGCGGAATCGTCAGACGATGACGGCAAATCACTCCGACGACAAACTTTATCTCCTGCAAATTTAAGGATTTTACCCGATTCTGTCCACTACAAGTCGTGGATTTTTCGTAACTTCGCGAAAAAATCAGCGACACCATCATTCCGTATGGCAGAAAACACCCTTCTTGACCGTCTTGACGGTATTGAATCCAGGTTTGAGGAAGTATCCACTTTGATAACCGACCCGGCAGTGATCGCCGACTTGAAACGCTATGTCCGTCTAAACAAGGAATACAAAGAGCTTGAACGATTGACCGGGGCGACAAGAAAATACCGTTCATTATTAGACAATATATCCGAGTCAAAAGAAATACTTGAAACGGAGAATGACGAGGAAATGCGCTCCATGGCCCGCGAACAGCTTGATGAGGCGACCGCTGCGCTGCCTATACTTGAAGAGGAAATCAAGATAATGCTTATTCCGGCTGATCCTGAAGATGGCAAGAATGCAATTGTCGAGATCCGAGGAGGGACAGGGGGAGACGAGGCCGCCCTTTTCGCGGGAGATCTTTTTAAAATGTACTCCAAATACTGCGAGTCAAAAGGCTGGCAGGTGGCTGTGACAAGCTTCTCAGAAGGAGCCGCAGGAGGGTTCAAGGAAATTGTATTCGCGGTGACAGGCGAGAATGTATACGGCACACTGAAATATGAGAGCGGGGTACATCGTGTACAGCGTGTACCGGCCACGGAAACCCAAGGGAGGGTCCACACATCCGCTGCCACTGTGGCTGTCCTCCCTGAAGCAGAGGCTTTCGATGTGGAAATCAATGAGGGAGAAATAAAATGGGAGACTTTCCGAAGCGGAGGAGCAGGAGGCCAGAATGTGAACAAGGTTGAGTCTGGTGTCAGGCTCCGCTATATGTGGAGAAATCCCGTCACCGGCCAGACTGACGAGATACTTATAGAATGTACCGAGACTCGCGACCAGCCAAAGAACAAAGAGAGAGCCTTGAGCCGACTGAGGACATATATCTATGACCGCGAGCACCAGAAATATATCGACGACATCGCCTCCAGACGCAAGACGCTTGTCTCCACTGGCGACCGTTCGGCCAAAATACGGACCTACAATTATCCCCAGGGACGTATCACGGATCACCGTATCAATTACACCATTTATAATCTGCAGGCATTCATAGACGGAGACATCCAGGATTGTATTGATCATCTGATCATCGCCGAAAACGCGGAGAAACTCAAAGAGTCTGAATTATGATATCTCCGACGCGCCATTATTCTCTCCTGTAGACAAAACTGCCTATAATCCGCCCCCTATACATCATTCTATATGGAACAGAAGAAAAATGGTTTACTACGCAGTCTACTGAATAATTTCACTGATGCTGCAAGGGAATTTCCCATAGCATTGTCGTATCTGGTAGTGTTGGCCTTCATAATCGGATTGCCACAGATAAAATACTCTGATTCAACGACATTTGGATTGCCGTGTGTTCTGGCATGTCTTGGTTCATTGGCTGCGAGCCTTATGACAAGAGGTGGCAAAAAAATTTACCGCGTAACATCCCAGATAGGGGTATTGCTACTGGCTGTTCTATACCTGTTGGTATTCCTGCATAGCGACTGCTTTCAATTCAATCCCCGTCATCTTGACAACCATCTCGAGATATGGCATTCTTTCAGCGGATATGCACTGATTCTGCTGGTGATTATTTTCTTCCCATTCTGGTATAAAGGAGAACATGCCATAGAAGCATCCTGGTCTACGACAATGACCGGCTTGGTGGGCTTAATGAGAGCCGCTCTTGTGGCAATATGTGTCCTCATAGCCATGTCTGTGATCACCATTGCCTCTGACTTGCTTTTGAATTTCGAGATTTTCGGACAGTTCTGGCTCACATTCGTCCCTGTGACTTTATTCGGGGCACTTACGATAGCAAGTTTCACAAAATCCGGCCAAACCAACCGGAAGATGTTCCGCCTGCTCCCATTCTCACGAGGAGTCTTCACTTTTGTGTCCGTACCGTTACTGGCGATCTATCTCCTTATATTCTATCTTTATCTTATCAAGATGGCGATAGCAGGGAGCTTCCCGGTAAGGGACATCTCATATCAGGTTATTGGAGTATTCATCGCATTTTGCATGCAACGGTATGTTTTCCATCAGGCACTCATTAATGGAGACAACCCTGTAGCCCGGTGGTTCAACAAGCTTAGCCCATGGCTGTTGTTTCTCCCGGTGACAATGATGAGCTGGGTCATCATCCATAGGCTCTTGAGTATGGGGATCACCGTAAATCGTCTTTACATACTGCTTGTCAATCTGTGGATGTATGGAATCCTCGTGTGGTGGATAGCCACAAAGGCCAGCAAAATATGGATCATGCCTGTAAGCCTTTGCGTTATCCTATCCATTACCTCAATACCGGTATTAAATGTTACATCTGTGACAGAAACTTCAATGCGTTCAGACCTCAAATCAGGTATGACTGCCGCCGGATGGCAATTACCTGTCTCTGACAATTTCTTCAAGGAAAATTCATGGAAAGTCCTGAACGCGAGACAACGTTCGTTGAAAACATATCTCGAGGATGAAATGGGGGAGGAGAGCCTTGACGGGATAGTATCTTTCGGGAAATCAATCAATGATTCATCCAAATCATCGAGGAACGATGACTCTGGCACATCATCTGATGACCACTTCTATATCTCTTCAAAATGTTATGCTTCATTCGATTCTATCCCGGCAGGTTGCACCGCCATTAATGTGGAAGACTATTCGGTTGATGAAATCTCACTTGTAGGTGACTCTGTAGTTTTCAGCATTGGAGACTATGGCGCATTGATTTTCAGCATGAGAAATCTAAAAGAAATCGATAGCCGCCGTAATGGACTTAACGAAATACAGGTCATCGGATCAACCGGCCATATCACCGGAGCCAGCATATCCTATATTTATGTCAGCGGTAATATCGTGGAGGGCGTTTTTAAAGGGAAGACATATTCACACCTAACCGGCACGATCTTCCTCCCTGACATGATCGCCAAAGATTTTTAAACGACAAAAAATAATATTCACATCTAAATTGTCATCTGACCACCATGACACGACAGGAAATCATCGACCATATCAAAGAAAAACGTTCTTTCCTTTGTGTGGGACTCGACACAGACATCAAAAAAATTCCCCGCCATATAATAGAAGAAGCTGGGGAAAACGAATATGAGGCCATCATGGCCTTTAACAAAGCCATCATCGACGCTACAGCCCCTTATTGTGTGGCATATAAACCAAATACCGCTTTCTACGAGGCGTTCGGAACTGAGGGCTGGAAAGCATTGAACGACACAGTCGCATACATCCGCGACAATCATCCGAAACATTTCGTGATCATTGACGCGAAACGTGGAGACATCGGTAATACCTCCGCCATGTACGCGAGAGCTGTTTTCGATGATCTCAAGGCTGATGCCATAACTGTCGCTCCCTACATGGGAGAGGACAGTGTGAAACCATTTCTGGGATATGAAGGGAAGTGGGTGATTCTTCTGGCTCTTACCTCCAACAAAGGCAGCCTTGATTTCCAGTTGATGAAAGATGAGCATGGAAACCGGCTCTTTGAAAATGTAATCCGGAAGTCTCAGACATGGGCCACAAATGATGAGATCATGTATGTTGTGGGGGCTACACGCGGACAGATGTTTGAGGATATCCGGGCAATCGCTCCTGACAATTTCCTGCTGGTTCCCGGAGTGGGAGCGCAAGGTGGCAGCCTCGAGGAGGTATGCCGCTACGGTATGACTGCCGATTGCGGCCTGTTGGTCAATTCCTCCCGCGCGATCATCTACGCATCCGGGGAAAAAGATTTCGCTCAGGCCGCCGCATGCGCCGCAAAAGCTGTCGCCGACGAGATGAAAGAATTTCTCGACACTTATAGCAAAATTTAACGCGTCTGGTTTCACTGCCTCGTCAAAATCCGCTATATTTGTTGGCTGAAAATACGGGGCGGAAACAACCCACTTTAATAAGGACACAAAACCCAAACATATAGAATCATTTAATCATGAAACTCGACGATTACAATTTCGCAGGCAAAAAAGCCATCGTACGCGTTGACTTCAATGTGCCTCTCGATGAGAACGGCAACATCACGGATGACACCCGTATCCGTGGCGCGCTTCCCACCCTCAAGAAAATTCTCGAAGCCGGTGGCAGCCTGATCATCATGTCCCACATGGGAAAACCCAAAGGGAAAGTCAATCCGAAACTCTCTCTTCTCCAGATCAAGGACGCTGTGGCCAAAGCCCTCGGCCGCGATGTGAAATTCGCTCCTGACTGCGCCAATGCCGCCGAAGCTGCCGCCGACCTCAAACCGGGTGAAGTGCTGCTGCTCGAAAACCTCCGTTTCTATCCCGAAGAGGAAGGCAAGCCTGTCGGTATTGACAAAGCAGATCCCGGCTATGATGCAGCCAAGAAGGCGATGAAGGAAAGCCAGAAAGAATTTGCCAAGAAACTCGCCTCATATGCTGACGTTTATGTCAACGACGCATTTGGCACAGCCCACCGCAAGCACGCCTCGACAGCTGTCATCGCCGACTATTTCAAACCTGAAGACAAGATGCTCGGCTATCTCATGGAGAAAGAGGTTGACGCTGTAGACAAGATCCTCAGTGACATCAAGCGTCCTTTCACCGCTATCATGGGCGGCTCCAAAGTCTCCACCAAGATCGGCATCATCGAGAACCTCATGGACAAGGTCGACAATCTGATCCTCTGCGGCGGTATGACTTACACCTTCGCCAAGGCTCAGGGTGGCAAAGTCGGAGATTCTCTCTGCGAGAATGACAAGCTCGATCTTGCCCGCGACATCATGAAGAAAGCCCAGGAAAAAGGTGTGAACCTTGTCCTCGGAACTGACTGCGTTGCAGCAAATGCTTTCAAAAATGACGCTGACACCCAGATCTGCTCTGTTATGGATATTCCCGACGGATGGGAAGGAATGGATGCAGGTCCCGAGACCCGCAAGGCTTTTGCCGATGTCATCAAGGATGCCAAGACCATTCTTTGGAACGGCCCTGCAGGTGTGTTTGAATTTGACAACTTCACTGCAGGTTCCCGCGCGATCGCTGAAGCTATCGTTGAGGCTACCAACAACGGCGCGTTCTCTCTCGTCGGTGGTGGAGACTCTGTCGCTTGCGTAAACAAGTTCGGCCTCGCTGATGAGGTAAGCTACGTTTCGACAGGCGGTGGCGCGCTCCTGGAAGCCATCGAAGGCAAGATTCTTCCTGGAATCGCCGCAGTGAAAGGTTAAGCCCCACTGATTATTAGACGATATAAGAAAAGGCCGTGAATTCACGGCCTTTTCTTATATCGTTTCTGATCATAACATGATCAGCTTATTATCTGATTTTATCAGAAGAATATCCTAAAATGTTATTTGGCTGTAAGTGGAGTCGTTGTCGGGACAGTGGAAGGGGTAGGCGCGACAGGGACAGCAGAGGGAGTGATGGGTTGGAATTTTGCTTCCCATCCGAGGGCACTTGCACCAAGGACTGCCGCATCGGCCTCCTTAAGCTCTGAAAGAAGCACCTTCACTTTTCCTTTCCAGATAGGCATCATGTTTTTCTCCATAGACTCGCGCAGAGGTTTCATCAGAAGCTCCCCGCTTTTTGCAAGACCGCCGAAGAGGATGAATGCTTCCGGGGCAGAGAAAATGGTGAAATCAGCGAGAGCGGCTCCGAGGATATCGCCGGTGAATTCAAACACATCCTTGGCAAGCTTGTCTCCTGCAATAGCCGCGTCGTAGACATCCTTCGAGGTGATCTCGTCAGTCGGCATGTTACGCAACAAGGAAGGCTCATTGCTGCGGGCTTCCAGGAACTCACGGGCTGTACGGGCGACTCCTGTGGCTGAACAATAAGTCTCCAGACAACCATTACGTCCGCATCCACAGAGACGGCCATTGTTGCGTTTGACAATCAGATGACCAAGTTCTCCTGCGAAACCGTCATGGCCATATACGAGTTGTCCGTTGATTACCACTCCCGATCCCACACCGGTGCCGAGTGTGATCATGATGAAATCCTTCAGGCCACGGGCTGAACCATAGGTCATTTCACCGATAGCCGCAGCATTCGCGTCATTGGTGATTGATACCGGAACACCGAATTTCTCACTTACGAGCTGGGCCAAAGGGATAGGAGTGGGCCAAGGCAGATTGACACCGCTTTCTATTGTGCCGGTATAATAGTTGGCATTAGGAGCGCCAATTCCAATTCCATGGATTTTATCTACCGCATCGTTTACCTCAAGAAGCTTGGTGAGTTCTGTATGAAGCTCATCGAGATAAGCCTCGATAGTATTGTGCTTGCGGGTCTTGATTGAGGAGCTGGCGATCACAACGCCACGGGCATCAACTATTCCGAAGACGGTGTTGGTGCCGCCTATGTCGATTCCGACTACATAAGGTTTGCTCATTGTTTTATTAGATATGGTAAGATTGATATTTCTAATGGCAAAGAGGGGAGAGCGGTCATTAAGGTTAGATTCACCCGCAAAGTTATGAAAATAATTATATAATAGCAATGAAACCGACCATGTTTTTGGTCGGTTTCATTGAATAATCTATAAAAATTATATCTTGCTTATAATTTTATTCCTCCACGGCGGCCACCTCTGATTCGAGCACCTCTGTTTTGTCAGCTTTTATGTTAGGCTCTTCAAGGCCAAGACCCTTCTTGCGGTCGATCACTTTAAGTACAAGACCAAGCAGCAGGGCGGCCACACCGAGGAATGCCAGCATAACCAACGGCCAAGTGTAGTTGTAACTTATGGCTGCTGTCTCCGGAGTCATCGTGCCGTTGGTCACAGCCTCTGTAATCTGGGGATTGGTGTTGTCAAGCACCTTTCCGATAAGAAGTGGGAATAGCCATAGACCGATATTCTGAATCCAGAAAATAAGCGCGTATGCCGACCCGATAATTTTTGCATCCACGAGCTTGGGGACACTGGGCCATAGGGAGGCCGGCACGAGAGAGAATGAGGCACCCAACACCAGAATAGTTATATACGCCACGCAGACCCCGGCAAGATCATTCCCTTTGAACATCGGGAGAATGAACGCGAACGTCAGATGACAGGCAATCAGCAAAATCGACCCAAGAACAAGCATAGAGGCCGCTTTACCCTTGTAATCGACAAATTTGCCGAGAATAGGGGTAATCCCGACGGCCAGAAGAGGGAACACAGCGAAAATCGCAGCTGCCGATTGACGCATATAACCCATGACACAATAACCGACAAGAGCGGCAATGGCTATGGTAAGGGTAGAATAACGGATAACCTTGTTCTTGGAAAAATTGCTTGCAAAGGCCGCTGCCGCAACCACCAGCATAATGACATATTGTAGCACTGTCACTGTGTCGGTCGCCCAGAAGGAGTCGCTGTCAGGGGGAGTCAGTGTGAGGTTACACTGGAGCATGTTCACAGCGTATTTCTGGAAAGGGAATATGGCCGAATAGTAAAGCACACAAAGAAGCGCCACCAACCAGAAACCGGCACTGGTAAGGATCTTGCCAAGGTCGCTGATTTTGAAAGGATCATCTTTCTCCTCCTCAGCATTGGTCTGTTCATCAAGTTTCTTGTCCATAAAGAAATAGACAATGAACATAATCAGGGCGATCATCAGCAGAACAACGCCGAAAGTCACTGAACGGGCAACACTTACATGGCCACCAAGTTCGGCAAACATCGGAGAGAATATCATACAAGTAGCCACTCCAAGACGGGCAAGAGCCATTTCCGATCCCATCGCCAAGGCCATTTCGCGGCCTTTGAACCATTTTACGATTCCTCGGCTCACAGTGATACCGGCCATTTCCAAACCGCAACCAAATATCATGAAACCGACTGCGGAGAACTTGGCAGAAGCAGGCATACCTTCATAAAACGGTGAAATTCCAAGCTCGTCAAAGACGGGGATGTAGTTGAGATGGTTCGTGAACCATACATCAAGGGAACTTCCAAGGAAAGCATCTGTCAGAGCATACCAGTTGATTGTCGCGCCGACAAGCATCACGGCACCGGACAGGATGGCCGTAAATCTGACACCCATCTTGTCGAGGATGATTCCTGCGAAAATCAGGAAGAAAATGAAAACATTGAGGAATGTCTCAGATCCTTGCATAGTACCGAAAGCTGTCGAATCCCATCCGCGGGTCGACTGCAAAAGGTCTTTGATCGGCGACAAGATGTCCATAAAGATGTAAGAGCAGAACATCGCGAATGCGAGCAGCCCCAAAGCTGTCCAGCGAGCCCAGCTCTTATCACTGAGAACGTTTTTTGTTCTGTTCAATTCAGTGGAAATTGCCATAAGCTAAATATGTGATATTGGTTTAATAATTCGTAGTGACAGATATTTTCCTGCAAATGTAGCAAAAAAATGCAATATATAGCCATATGGATGGCGGAAACTACACACCTTGTCACGAATGGCTTACCGGTGAAACAGATCAATTTTGGGGCTGCGAAGGAGCTTGGGAAGTGGAATCGGTAGATGAGGTGGTGGTGGAAGAAGATGCTTCTCCTTTTTGTGAGCTGATCACAGCATTAGTGACATACACTGTGAAGACCGGGAAAAGAATCAGTCCTTCACCCGAAAGGATAATCGCCAGGACTTTGCCTGTGGCTGTCATGGGAGAGATCTCGCAACCTACTGTAGTTATGTTAAGGGAGGCCCACCAAAGAGCGTCCCACCAGGAACCTACCTGGGAATTAATGTAATGTTCCTCGACAAAGAATACCAATGATCCGAAATAGACTGAAGCGATCACCCAGATTATATACACAGACATCATGCTCAAAGCCCTATTGGCAGACAAAGCACCGGAAATAAGAGCAAGGACATACCCGGCGCGTATCATCGGCACAAATCTCATCAGGTATGACATCTGGGGCGAAAGTCCGATATTAAGCGCCTCCACGATATTAAGCCATGGAATACTTATAAATATGAAAAAGATATTGGCAACGAAGTACTTCCATTTACGGGGAGCGAACAGCCATTCTACAGCTATATCAAACAGAAACAACAAGCACACCCAGAACTGAAACTTCATATATCCGGGAGCGGTTATGAATGAGACATTATCGATGGTCTCGCGGGTAATCCACACTATCATGACCACCGATGCTACAAGCACCAGCAAATGAATAGTGGTGACAAAACGTCTCCTGAAGGGGGAAAGGGAATGATCATATAGAGTCGCCTGCATGATGTGATACATTTTAATTGTAAAACATCATCCAGGCGATTTTGGTTTAAACCACGATTTGGGGAATCCAACCTAACGTTTCACATCGAATCCTGACTCTGTGACAACTTTGACAACAGCCGCGCGGTCGAAATTTCCTTTTACAGTAGCCGAGCCTTCCGCAAGGTCGACCGATACATTTTCCACACCGGGAATAGCCCCTATGGCTTTCTCCACGGTCATACGGCAATGGTTGCAAGCCATTCCTTCGATTTTGAATATTTCTGTCATATCTGAGGATGTTATATGTGAATGATTATGGTGAGAGCGGGAAGACATGAATGAATAGGCGAGGGCAACAAGCAAAAGAACAGTACAGGTTATCTCAAACCAGCCGAATTCGGCATGACAAGAGGTGACAGCTGTACCTTTCAAAGCGGAGAACCATTCAGAAGGAAACACATAATCGACTATCATTCCGAAAAGCAACGCAGTCACTATCACTGATATTATATATATGGCAGTTGCCTTTTTGCCAATAGAGCGTCCCAATACCATCATGGAAGCGAAGTTGGCGGCCGGACCGGCCATAAGCAATACAAATGCAGCCCCCGGATTCAGCCCTTTGACCACCAATGACATTGCCACCGGTATTGAGCCGGTGGCACACACATACATCGGCACAGCAACTGCAATCATTGCCAGCATGGCTATCAAGGGACGATCGCTCAATGATACGAGGAAACTTTCGGGCACATACACAGTGATCAAAGCTGCCACAACCAAGCCTATCACAAGCCACTTACCAACGCTCGCTACCATGTCGACCAATCCGTATTTCACGGCGGCAGCTATCCGTGACAGGAAAGAGATCCCGGAAGAATCTTTATCATTCCGGCAACAATTGTCTGAGCAATCTATGGAGTCATCAGATCCGGCACCGGCAGTCACAACCGTCTCACGCGAGCGTTTATCCTTGTCAAAGAGATTCACTCCCACTCCTCCTATAAAACCACCTACAAGGGCTGCTAAGGGACGCAATATCGCCAACGGGAGTCCGAGCAAAGAATATGTGGCAGCGATACTATCCACCCCGGTCTGTGGCGTGGAAATAAGGAAAGAGGTCGTGGCTCCTTTGGAAGCACCTTGGCGATGCAGCCCTACAGCGGTCGGCAATACTCCGCAGGAACATAGCGGGAGGGGTACGCCCAACATGGCCGCCTTTATCACCGGTTTCCAGCCATGACCCGCCAGATGACGGCTCATTGTCTCCGGTCTGACAAACTCATGCAAAAGTCCGGCTATCAGAAATCCAAGCAAGACATACGGAGACATCTCATTCAGAATCTCCAGCAAGGACATGAAGAATATATTGAAATCCATGATTATCTGATGTTAAACAACTATTGTCATTATCATGGCGCAAAGTTACATTTCCCATCCCATAGATCCGTTAAACAATTTCGGACAAAACTTGCAGGATTTAGGCGCAGTCACTAAAACGTCACCCAAATCCTGCAATATCATCTTCATAAGTGACCGGTCAGAATTATTTTTGGCAGTCACTTATTAAACCCTCTTAATAGCGGCAATTTCAGAACAGTAATGCGATGCCTGTGGAAAATGCCCCGAAATCCATCCCGGTTTTAGATTTCATCATGTTCATGGGGGAATAACGGGCATAAAGTCCGATGTCATCGTAATGAACAGCAAAATAAGCATCCACTGTCACCGGCCTCTGGCCAATTGAGCCGGTCTTTATCTGAAACGATTGCCCCTCCATTTTATATTGAGTCTTTATGCTCGCGGAGGTGTTGAAGTTCACAAGAGGCCCTGCAGTGACACCCCATTTGTTATTATGGCCGAATCTCAATGTGCATACCACCGGCACCTGCAAGCTGAATATCTTTATTCTTGAACGACGCTCGGTCATCTCGTCACTATATGGTTCAAGTGAGATTCGACCGTCAGGATTCTTAAAAAAATACCTGTCACCTTTTGTCACGAAGTTCCTCCAGTCAATACCAAGTCCGGCAGCCACGGAGAAGGAGCGATGACTTACAGAAACTCCCGCAATCATCATCCATGACAGTTCCACACTGCGTCCCATCGAAGCGTTGAAGTCAGGCAACGGCTTTGTCGGAGTAACCCATCCTACCGACGGCCCCATAGAGACTATTTCCCACCGGGTAGACTTGTTGCCTGAAAGATTAATCGCGAAATCACTCCATTTAGTACCTATATATGATTTCTGTGAACGGTTTTCAGGATCTGCGAAAACGAAATCATATCGTCTGGAACAGGAATCCGAGTCGAGATATGACACATTCACTTCCTTGTCGGTCTCATTGACCAGCACGTTTGTGATATCGTTGCATGTGATCTTGACTGTAGAGTTAATCCCGGACTTCCTTTTGGTCTCTGTCTCGTAGAAAAAATTGTCATCCGTGTCATCAAGACGGCTGACCGTGATAGAGGTGTATGAGTCTGTAGCGTAGATGTCTATTTTGCCGGCTCTTGCCACATCAAGAAGAGTATTGGCCGACGGAGTGACAGAATCAGGTTCAACAGATTGGGATAGAGATCCCTTGTCAATGGCAAGTATCGGCCAGGACAAGGCTATGACTAAAAGAAGAAAGATAGTACGTGACATAACTTAAAAGTTATAATGAGTTTATTTTGATAATTTCTTGATGAGAGTGTCAGCATCGACCCGAGACAACGGACCGTCAAAGTATATTACCATAACCGTAGGGTTCTTACTGTTGGTATTACGAAGATAATACAGGTATCTGTTGACCTTCCGGCCATCGACCATCTTGGGCTTGAGCATGAAAAAAGCGTATTGGAGCATACCTTCCATATATCTCACATTACGTCCAATGGCCGAGGCTCCATCAGCCAATACCAGCGGCTGGATAAGGGGGGCATAAGTTTTTGCGTCTCCTTTGAAAGTCGCGAAATTGGTAAGACGGTTGTTCTTCAGGAATCGTTGTTCTCCACTTATCATGGTTTCCGTCACAGATGGGTCACCGGCATATTTCCCCCCGAAGATCCCATTGACGCGCAGATCTTCCTGAGCTATCATTCGGGAGACAGCCAAAAGCATAAATATGGCAATGAAAATAAAACGTTTCATAAAGATGTATTATTTGGAGATGAATTGATCATTGAAATACCTGATTCCATGTCATCGATCATCGGGACGATCTGGTCAAGTTCCTCATGGAATCCGCGTGTGGCTTCCTCTGCTCCCTGAGCGAATTCCTTCAGGTCAAAACACAACTGACGCATCACCTCCTCTTCATCCGTGACGATTTGACCGTTGACATAAGCGATGCATGTGGAATCCGACGCAGGCCGTAGACCATGAACCATTGCCCCGATTGAGATAACGACAGCGATTGCGGCGGCGATTCCGACAGATGGAAGCCATGATTCGATAACTCGTGTCCTCCTGCCGACTCCGCCGGTCTTCCGGAATCCCATAAGAGCCCGGGCTTCATTGATTAAAGGACTGTCACAATCGGTCGCCGCTATAATTGAACGCAGTTCTTTTTCTTCCGCGTCTGACAACGTGCAATCGAAATAACGCTCGATCATTTCCGTCATTTTCTTATATGCAATCATATTATCCATCTTATTTATCTTGGATTTGACGAAAAACATCCCTGATAATTTTCCTGGCCCTGCTGAGAGTCATCCTGACATTCTCCTGAGACATCCCGAGATCCATTGCGATCTCCTGATAAGCTTCTCCGTCTATATCATGGCGACGGAAAATCTCATATTGTCTCGCCGAAAGGATTCTTTTGCTCAACCTGATCACAGCGTCATAAGTTTCCTGACATTCTTTTTGTGAGCTGTAATCTTCGTCATCGCACATGTAATCACATGATGTCTCGACATCTGCTTTCGGATGGACACTCGTATGACGGAACACATCAATTGCCTGATTGCGCACCGTCGTGTACGCCAGCCTGACAGCATCGGTCTCGGACAGTACCTCCGGATGCCTCGACCACAAACGGCAGAAAGCGTCATGAATCACATCCTCCGCGTCATCGTCGCCTGCAATCCGGGCCGCCAAATAATGCAGTCTGGATCTGAAACGCATGAATGTGGATGTCAAGATGTCAGTTTTCACTTTCAAGTCAGGTTGAGTCTTTCCGGGCTTGATCGCCGGGGTTATTATCAAACTTACGGCCTGAACGCCGAGGTCATCAATCGACATTCAGGCCGTACAATAATATAACGGACCTATGGACGGTATGTAACAGCAAATGGTTATTTTTTTACACTTGCGTTATCGGCTGCCTGTCATTGCGCCCTTGACGCAGATATTGAGAAGGTGTCATTCCGGTGACTTCCTTGAACTGACGAGAAAGATGAGAGACCGATGAATAACCTGTCATATCTGCTATCTCACTAATGCTCATCCTGTTATATCCCATCAGCTCCTTTACAAGCTCAATCTTCTGGGCTATGAAATATTTCTCAATCGTCCGTCCTTCATTAGCGGAGAATATACGGCTTGCAGTATCATAAGTAATATCCATATGCTTCTCAAGACAGGCAGAAAGGTTAAGAGGACAATCGCGCTCGATACGGACATGGCGTATGATGGTTTTCTTTATATTTTCCACAATCATTGCGTTCCTGTCGGAAATACGCTCGAAGCCGTCAGCCTCAAGATCTTCGTCGAGGCGTTCAAGAGAGACTTTCTCCATCTCTTCATCGGGTATCCTTACTGTCCCGAGCATGACCTCGGCGTTTTCTATCCCGTATCTTTTAAGTATGGACTCCACCGCTCTCATGCAATGGCGACATACCATGTTCTTTATCATCAATTCCATAATAATCCACTCATTAATTCCGGATCAAAAATGCATAATGTGAAATGAGACGATCCATATAATCAATAGGCCGGACTCCATCGGGAGGAATCCGGCCCATTATAAGATCTGTCGGCAGGAAATCGCCGGTCAATTACATCGTCTTCACACGCTCGAGATTTGCTTCGTCGCCGACTTTGTAATAAATCGAGCGAAGAAGAGTCAGGCAATCTGTAAGGTTCTCATTGATCTGGTATGCCTTCTCAAGATAACCTGCGGCCTCGCGATAAAGAGGGAAGGTCTTCTCCTGGCAGAACTTGTCATACTCGGCCTGTGGAATGTTCGCGCCCTCGTTCTGGTCAATAGCGTCAGCTTCCTGGCAAAGCTTGTAAGCATACTGGAACAAAGCGTTGGCATTGTTTGCATCGAGATCAATGGCCTTTTTGTAGAGAGCTTTTGCCTCGGCTTCCTTCCCTTGTTGGTCAAAAATGATACCTTTCAGGAAATAAACCTGACCATTGTTGGGATCCTTTGCTATGTACGGATCAAGAAGTTCCGAAGCCTTGTCAAATTCCTTTTTGTCAAGGAAATTATTGATAATGGTACCAAGATAGCTGTTCTCTGGATACACTTCATACGCCTTCTGGGCGATTTCCGCAGCCTTCGCAAGATCTTTCATCTGAGTAGCGGAAGTGATCGCATAATCATAAGCCTCCTTCTTGTTGTAACCATGGTTGATGGCATCAAGGAAACTGTCAAGAGCAGGAGCCGGATTATTGGCCAAAGAATATGCACAGCCGGTGTAGAACTCATACATGCCGACGATCGTGTCAGGCTGTGCTTTTAAGCCTGCTTTCACTAAACGCTCATCCTTGGGGAAGTTGAGAAACATTGTCCAAGCTTCCGCAGCCTTGGCATAGTCGCGCGCATCATTATAAAACCACTGTCCGGCATCAGCAGCCAGAGGATAGTTGTTCACGATAAGCTTGATGATGTCTTTCGAGTACTTTGTCTTGACTTTCCCTTTGGCATCAACGACAGAATCGAGGGGAAGAGCCTTCTCAAGATATCCGAATCCATCCAGTACGAACTGGGCAGCCTGAGGGGCGTTAAGCTCGCCTGTCACACGCTGCAATGCCACGGCATTGTTCACGAAATCGATGGCTCCTTTTCCGGCCACATACCAAGTCTGAGCCTGTGAGGCTGATTCAGGGTTGGTAAAAGCCGGTTTCAGAGTCTCGATTGCCTTGGGATAAGAGGAAACCTCCCCTTTGAGCTGATGCTCAACATCCTTGACGACCTGCATCTGGGCCGACACGGACCCTACTGCAAGACAGGCAAGACCTAAGATGCTGATTTTCTTCATGACGAAAAAGTTTATGATATGTATTAAGGTATTATTCTTCGGTGTCATCTTCTCCGACGATATCAACGTCACCGGAGTCATCAATGTTCTCGTCTTCGTCCAAATCCTCAAGGGAATTGTCAGCAGGGGCTTCGAGCACTTCCGGATTTTCTATCGCCTCAAGAGCTTCCTCTTCGGGATCAGTGTCAACACAACATACAGAAGCTATCTCGTCGCCTCGTTTGTCAAGATTTATGATACGGACACCCTGCGTGGCACGCCCCATTACCCTGATGTCGGCTACGCGGATTCTCAGAGTGATACCTGAACGGTTTATGATCATGAGATCATTATCATCGGTTACACTCTTGATGGCCACAAGTTTGCCGGTCTTTTCGGTGACACTGATAGTCTTTACTCCCTTACCGCCACGGTTGGTGATTCGGTAGCCTTCGATGTCGGAACGTTTGCCATAACCGTTCTCAGATACCACCATTACTGTATGGTTGTCGTTCGGAGCCATGCATACCATTCCTATGACTTCATCGTCTCCGGGATCAAGCCTCATACCACGCACGCCGCCGGTAACTCGTCCCATCTGTCGGACAGTCGATTCATTGAAACGAATCGCGCGCCCATTGCGGTTTGCCATCAGAATCTCGCAGTTGCCGTCGGTGAGCTCCACTCCGATCAGTTTGTCATCCTCACGCAGAATGATCGCTTTCTTCCCCTTGATATTGATACGGGCATATTCCGACAGGGATGTTTTCTTTATCTGGCCGAGACGTGTGGCGAACACGAGGTTGTGTGATGCGGTGAACTCTGTGTCATCAAGATTCTTTATCTTGATAAACGCATTGACCGAATCCCCTTGCTCAATGTTGAGAAGATTCTGTATGGCCCGTCCCTTGGTGTTTTTGGCACCTTCAGGCAACTCATACACCTTCATCTTGTAGACCATACCCTTCTGGGTGAAGAAGAGCAGGTTGTTGTGCATCGAAGCCGGATAGATGTACTCGATGAAATCCTCCTCGCGGGTGTTGGAGCCACGCGACCCCACGCCACCCCGGTTCTGTGCACGGAATTCCGAGAGGGGAGTTCGCTTGATATAACCGAGATGAGAAATGGTTATGATCATCTCGTCATCTGCGAAGAAGTCCTCAGCGTTGAAGTCTCCGGCGGCATATTCGATTTTTGTACGCCTTTCGTTGCCATAACGCTCACGAATCTCGATCAGCTCGTCTTTGATAACACCACGGCATACTGAATCATCATTCAGAATAAGCTCCAGGTGAGCGATAAGTTTCTTAAGATCCTCATATTGCGCATGGAGCTTGTCCTGTTCCAGGCCGGTCAACTGGCGCAAACGCATGTCAACGATCGCCTGGGTCTGCGGGTCTGTCAGTCCGAAACGTTCGGTAAGTGTCTGGCGGGCGGAATCGGGAGATTCTGCATTGCGGATGATCTTTATAACCTCGTCGATATTGTCGCAGGCGATGATCAGACCTTCGAGGATATGGGCGCGCTCCTGTGCCTTACGTAGCTCGAATTGGGTACGGCGGATGACAACGTCATGCCTGTGTTCAACAAAAGCTCCGACTATATCTTTGAGGTTGAGCAGACGCGGACGGCCATTTACAAGCGCCACATTGTTCACCGAGAATGTTGACTGCATCGGTGTCATCTTGTAGAGCTTGTTGAGAACGACATTGGCGTTGGCATCCTGACGGAGTTTGATTACGATGCGCATCCCCTTGTAGTCACTCTCATCGTTGAGGTCGGCTATGCCTTCAAGCTTCTTCTCATTGACAAGTTCGGCTATATATTTAATGAGTTCGGCCTTGTTTACTCCATAGGGGATCTCATGCACGACAATTACCTCATGGTCTTTTTCCTGCTCAATGTCGGCATTGGCGCGGATCACGATACGGCCACGGCCGGTCTCATACGCCTCCTTGACACCATTGGTGCCGAATATGGTACCGCCGGTAGGGAAGTCAGGAGCAGGGATGAACTTCATAAGTTCGGGTATCGTGATTTCAGGATTGTCGATATAAGCGACACAAGCGTTGATCGACTCCGCGAGATTATGGGTCGGCATGTTTGTGGCCATACCGACAGCAATGCCCGAAGCTCCATTGACCAGTAGATTGGGTATACGCGTAGGCAATACCACAGGCTCCTTGCGGGCATTGTCATAAGTGGGCTGGAAATCGACGGTCTCGCTGTCGATGTCACGGAGCATCTCCTCTCCGATCTTCTGAAGGCGCACCTCCGTGTAACGCATGGCTGCGGGTCCGTCACCATCGATGGATCCGAAATTGCCATGCCCATCGACAAGACATTCACGCATAGCCCACCATTGAGCCATGCGGACTATTGTGCCGTAAATGGAAGAGTCTCCGTGTGGATGATATTTACCCATCACCTCTCCCACGGCATTGGCGGCCTTCTTATGGGCCTTGTCTGAAGTGTTGCCCATCACGTTCATACCATAGAGAACGCGACGGTGGACAGGCTTCAGACCGTCGCGGACATCGGGAAGGGCACGCGAAACGATGACCGACATCGAATAGTCGATGTAGGCCGATTTCATTTCGTTTTCAATGTTAATCTTGATAATGCGGTCTTCGTCGAGCATAATAATGTTAAAGCTGTGAGAATTAGCGCTTTGTCCCCCGGAGGGGGATAATGGAGAGGCATTCGGGGAGGCGCTGCTCCTCCGAAATAACTTACAAAGATAATCATTTTTCCCGAAAGAATTGTTATATTTGCATCAGAAATAAATTCCGATAAGCACATCACGTTTCATTTAAGGATTTTTAAGTCTCCGGACTAACTACAGGGATACAATTTGGCACATTCTTTGCCGTTATAGAGTAATGCTTTCCCCAAACAAAGAATCCATTTCATTAAGACAAAGGAGATAAATGGACATAAATTTCACTGAACAATTGAAAACCGTTCTGGAGGTCAGCCGTCAAGAAGCTGTCCGCCATAACAACGACATAATCAATCCGGAGCACCTGTTTCTGGCGATTCTCGGAGACCCCGGATCGAAGGTGTTCTCCCTTTTGGAGAAAATCTCCCGCAATGTATCGGTATATCAGTTGCGCCAGCAACTCGACGATGCCCTGTTCGACACATCAAACGGACGTGTGGGAGGCGATGTCGCCGCCAGCGACCTATGCAACCGCCTTATCAAACTATCGGTACTCGAAGCACGGATGCTGAAAAGTGACTCCGTAGACTCAATCCATCTGCTTCTTGCCATACTCCACAATCCGGAAGTGCAGCGGATGAATTTCATCACACCCTTCCGCCAGGCAGGGATCGACTATCCGTCTTTGCTCGCCCTGCTTCAAAACAAGGCCGACGCGCCCCATGCCGGAGCCGGATTTACCGATGACGAAGAAGATGAGGATGACGAGAAAGACCAGCCACCTGCTTCTCGTCAGAGACCGGCGGAAGACCGGACATCCCGTCAGGCAACAAAAGCCAGAGGCAACAATGACACCCCGACCCTTGACAAATTCGGCAACGACATGACCCGTGCCGCAGAAGACGGACGGCTCGACCCGGTAGTCGGCAGGGAAGTTGAGATTGAACGCCTCGCCCAGATCCTAAGCCGCCGCAAAAAGAACAATCCCGTATTGATCGGGGAGCCGGGAGTGGGCAAATCCGCCATTGTGGAAGGGCTTGCATTGCGCATAGTACAACGTAAAGTCTCACGAATCCTTTTCGACAAGAGGGTGATCTCACTCGACATGGCCTCCCTTGTCGCCGGCACAAAATACCGTGGTCAATTTGAGGAGCGTGTGAAAGCTATCCTAAACGAGCTTTCCAAGAACAAGGATGTCATACTCTTTATAGACGAGCTTCACACCATAGTCGGCGCAGGGAATTCAGCCGGCCAGATGGACGCGGCCAACCTGCTCAAACCGGCTCTCGCCCGGGGTGAGATACAATGCATCGGAGCCACGACACTTGACGAATACCGCAAGAACATCGAGAAAGACGGGGCTCTGGAACGCCGCTTCCAGAAAGTCATGGTCGAACCGACGACAACGGAAGAGACCTTGCAGATCCTGAACAACATCAAAGACAAATATGAGGCCCATCATAATGTGAGGTACACCGATGACGCCCTGAAAGCATGTGTCACCCTTACCGAACGCTATGTATCTGACCGTAACTTCCCCGACAAGGCAATCGACGCACTTGACGAGGCCGGCTCCCGCGCCCATATAACCAATATTGTTGTCCCTGAAGAAATCGAGCAGCTTGAAAAAGAGATCGTCGAGGCTGGAGCTTCGAAACTTGCAGCAGCCCAATCCCAGAATTTCGAGAAGGCCGCTTCATTCCGAGACAAGGAGCAGGATCTCAAACAGCAACTCTCACAAGCCAATGAACGCTGGGAGAAACAACTCGAGGCTGACAAAGTGACAGTCGATGAAGACAGGGTGGCCGAAGTCGTCGCCATGATGACCGGAGTGCCTGTGCAGCGTATTGCCCAGGCTGAAGGCTCCCGTCTGCGCGAGATGGCTCCCAGACTCAAACAGGACATAATCGGTCAGGATCCTGCAATCGACAAGATAGTAAAAGCCATACAACGCAATCGCGTCGGGCTGAAGGATCCGAACAAGCCAATCGGAACATTCATGTTCCTCGGCCCCACCGGGGTCGGCAAGACTCATCTGGCAAAGAAGCTTGCCGAATATCTGTTTGACAGCGCGGACACCCTGATCCGTGTCGACATGAGCGAGTACATGGAGAAATTCACTGTCAGCCGTCTTGTGGGGGCACCTCCGGGATATGTAGGATATGAGGAGGGTGGCCAACTCACAGAGAAAGTGAGACGCAAGCCATACTCGGTGGTGCTTCTTGATGAAATCGAGAAAGCTCATCCCGATGTCTTCAACCTGCTCCTGCAAGTACTCGACGAGGGTCGCCTGACAGACAGCCTTGGCCGTCATATCGATTTCAAGAACACCTTGATAATCATGACATCCAACATCGGCACACGACAACTTAAAGATTTCGGTTCGGGAGTCGGATTCGCCACCCGCGATGCCGCCAAGGAAAAAGAGTACAACGAGTCGGTTATCCAGAAAGCGTTAAACAAGGCTTTTGCACCGGAATTCCTCAACCGAGTTGATGACATCGTCATGTTTGACTCTCTCGACCGAGACGCGATATTCAAGATCATCGACATCGAACTGCGAGGTTTCAGAAGCCGGCTCGACATGATGGGCTACACCCTTGACATATCTCCTGAAGCCAAAGATTTCATCGCGACCAAGGGCTATGACCAACAGTATGGAGCCCGTCCGCTGAAACGCTCCATACAGAAGCATCTTGAAGATCCTCTGGCTGAACTTATCATCAACTCGGAGCTTAAGCCCGGCGACACCATTAAGGTCGATTATGACAAGGAATCCGACAAAGTCATCACGTCTGTCATCAAGAACAGCAACGATTCATCTTCGCCTACAGCTAAGGAAGAATCTTCCGATGACATACATGAATGAAAACGACTGACACAACACTGACACTGATTAACAAACTTTATGAAAAAATGCCGATCCAAGAGATTGGCATTTTTTTTGCAGTCTGTTATAATAGAGTGGGTAGATCCCACATTCGTACGAAACAAAACACAATAATAAATAAAATGGCAACAACCAAAGGTACTATCGGTGTAACAACCGACAACATTTTCCCTGTCATCAAGAAATTCCTATACAGCGATCATGAGATATTCCTCCGGGAACTGGTCTCCAACGCAGTCGACGCGTCTCAGAAACTCCGCACCCTTTCCTCTTTCGGGGAATTCAAGGGTGAACTTGGCGATCTTAAAGTCGCTGTCACAGTCGACAAAGAGGCAGGCACTCTGACTGTGTCTGATCATGGCATAGGAATGACCGCCGAAGACATCGACAAATACATCAACCAGATAGCCTTCTCCGGGGCAGAGGATTTCCTGGCCAAATACAAGGACAACACCAACGCGATCATCGGACACTTCGGATTAGGGTTCTACTCGGCATTCATGGTGGCCGACAAAGTTGAAATCGTCTCCTTGTCATACAAAGAGGGGGCCGAACCTGTACGATGGACTTGCGACGGATCGCCGGAGTTCTCAATGGAGGCCGCCGACAAAAAAGAACGGGGCACAGATATCATACTTCATATCGCTCCGGAAAACTCCGAGTTTCTCGAACAGGCCAGGATCGACACGTTACTGAAGAAATATTGCCGGTTTTTACCCGTACCAGTCGTTTCAGGCAAGGAGCAAGAATGGAAAGATGGCAAGATGGTCGACACAGACCGAGACAAAGTCATCAACTCCACGGAACCATTGTGGATGAAAAAGCCTGTCGACCTGACAGACCAAGATTACATGTATTTCTATCATGACCTGTATCCGGGCCAGGATGATCCTCTTTTCTGGATCCACTTGAACGTCGACTATCCGTTCAACCTTACAGGGGTCTTGTTCTTCCCGAAAATCCACAACAATTTTGAGATCACGAAAAACCGCATCCAACTTTATTGCAATCAGGTGTTTGTGACAGATTCCGTAGAGGGAGTTGTACCCGAGTTCATGATGTTGCTCCAAGGAGTGATCGACTCGCCAGACATCCCGCTCAATGTGTCACGAAGCTACCTTCAGAGCGACACTGCGGTCAAGAAGATATCAGGTTATATCACCAAAAAAGTAGCATCACGTCTGGAGGAGCTATTCAAGGCTGACCGCAAAGACTTCGAATCGAAATGGGACGACATCAGGATATTCATCGAATACGGCATGCTGACCGACGAGAAGTTCCGTGACGCGGCTATGCGATTCTGCCTTCTCAAAGATACCGAGGGAAAGTATTACACCATCGAGGAATACAAGACTTTGATCGAAGCCGCCCAGACCGACAAAGACGGTAATATCGTCTTTTTGTATGCGACCAATCCCACCGACCAGTACACATACATCCAGGCTGCCAACGAAAAAGGATATTCGGTCCTTATCATGGACGGTCAACTTGACAGCCATTTCGTCGGACTGCTTGAACAGAAGATTGAAAAGAGCCGCTTTGTCAGAGTCGATTCAGACGTGATCGACAATCTCATCCCTAAAAGCGACAAGAAGAGCGCGGATCTCTCATCGGATGAACGCGACATGCTGACCACTCTGTTCAGTTCCCAGATCCCCACAGTCGACAAGGCCCAGTTCTTCGTAACGTTCGAGGCAATGGGCGAGGGTAGCGCTCCGATTGTGATAACTCAGAATGAATACATGCGGCGAATGAAAGAAATGGCTGCCATGCAACCAGGCATGAATTTCTACGGAGAGATGCCCGACAGCTTTAACCTGACAGTCAACGTAGACCAGCCGGCGGTTAAAAAGATCGCAGCTTCTGCGAAAGAGACCCTCACCGGCGAGATATCGCCACTTGTATCCTCAATCGCCGATGCCAACGCCAAGATCGAAGATGTGAACAAGGAGATCAAAGACAATAAGCCCACCGCAGAACAGGAGAAACAAAAACAGGAGCTTATGGCAACTGTCGACAAAGACCGCAAGCGGCAGACTGAGATAATCTCGTCATACGCTGCCGCCCAACCGGTCATACGTCAGCTTATAGATCTGGCCCTCCTTGGCAACGGGCTGCTCAAGGGAGCGGATCTATCCGCATTCATCAACAGGTCGGTAAAACTTCTGTAATCGACATCTTGCATAATTCGAAAATGCACTACCTCTAATCGAACAATCAGTTCCAAGAGGTTGAATCAGGCCATATATGCCACAAATGCCTACCATTCGGCCACGATGGCTGAATGGTAGGCATTTGTATTATTTTCCCGAAATTCGTAACTTTGCGGCGAATTTGTCAACACATGTATCGCAACATGAAGTTATCGGGATGCTTAAGGAAAACTGTCATTTCATCGGCGCTGTTTGTCGCAGTGTCTTGTGCTGTGACAGCGAAGGCCTCCAATCCCAACGATTCATGCATCGTGACTCCAAACGATACAATCGTCTCACCCGCAAAGGGAAAGCGGAACATCATACAGAAAGTGATTGACTATTTCGGCCAGACAAATGCTGAAAAGCCAGACAAGAAGTTCGACATTTCAATAATAGGAGGGCCAAGCTATTCCGCTTCAACCTCCTTTGAAATTGCCGGACTTATCTCCGGGCTATACAAATCACGAAAAGATTCGCTCACTCCGCGCAGCGACATCTCCATATATGCGGAAGGCTCCGTGACCGGATTCTATAACTTCGGAATACGCGGCAACCATATATTTCCTGCCGACAAGATGCGAATAGCCTATGACGCCAACTTCTGCCATTTCCCATTAAAATTCTGGGGGATAGGTTATGAGAATGGAAGCAACGAGGCCAATGAGAGCAAATACACTCTCCTCGAATCTGCGGTCTCAACGCAATTTCTTTGGAAATTACCGCGAAGTATCTTCTTGGGTCCGTCGGTGAACTTCAATTACCAGAAAGCTACAAAAATAGAACGACCGGAACTTTGGGAAGGACAAGATACCAGAGTGTTCTGCTACGGGCTTGGAATAGTTTTCTCGATTGATACCCGGGATCTTGCCACAAATGCCTCGAAAGGTTATTATATCGGACTGCATCAACAGTTTTTTCCCGGGTTCATGGGGAATGACTACTCGTTTTCCATGACTGAGATTTCGGCAATGTATTATCGTCAGTTCTGGAAATCAGGCATAATGGCATTCAGGATTCATGGAGCCTCTGCTTATGGTAATCCCCCTTGGGGAATGTTACCCACACTTGACAAAGGGAATGCCATGCGAGGCTATTACGAAGGCCGTTACCGAGACAAGAATGAGGCAGACATTATGGTCGAGCTGCGCCAGCATGTGTGGAGGCGAAACGGCATCGTGTTATGGACTGGAGTCGGGACTGTTTTCAACAAGTTACGCCAGATACGATGGAACACCTTGCTCCCAAGCTATGGCATAGGATATCGCTGGGAGTTCAAGAAGAAAGTGAACGTCAGAGTTGACATCGGCTTTGGCAAACATTCCAAAGCTATCAACATCGGCATAAATGAGTCATTCTGACCTGAACCAATTCCAAAAATTCTACATCCAACAGTGAACTATCTCTTTAAACTTATCAAACACATAACAACTGCGGTCAGATCATTTTTCGGTGATACAAGATGTCTTGCCATATGGGTACCGTTGGCATTGATTGTGCCCAATATCATATTGAGCATAACAGAGCCTGTGTCAGCAATAAGTTCCGTGGTAAACATCTTGTTTCCTCTGGGAATATACTTTTTGCTTATTTCTGCATGGAAACGGACCGGCAGCATGACTCTGCTTATGCTGCCTTTCATGATATTTGCCGGCTTCCAGATCGTGCTGTTATATCTCTACGGGGGATCTGTCATAGCCGTGGACATGTTTCTTAATGTCGTGACCACCAATGTGTCGGAAGCTTCGGAGTTGCTGGCCAATCTGTTGGCAGCAATGACGGCAGTTGTCATCCTTTATGTGCCGCCTATAATCTGGAGCATTTGCGCCATTATTAAAGGGAAGACAGTCAATACTGTTTTCAGGAAGAAAACAGCCATAGCCGGAAGCGTGATGTCGATTGCCGGAGCGATCCTTGCGGTAACCGCATTGGTGACGGTGCCGAAATACAGTTTCATCCATGAGACATTTCCAATCAATGCGATTTCAAATCTAATAGAGGCTTGCCGCCGATACGATGAGACAGGAAGACATACTGAACTGTCAGCCGGTTTTACATATCAAACACGATACACGGGAAATCCGAATGCTCGTGAGGCGTACATATTCGTGATAGGGGAGACGGCCCGGGGTGACAACTGGCAGCTGGGAGGCTATGAGCGACCGACAAATCCATTGCTATCAAAAGAGGAGGGGGTAGTATTCTTCCCTAAGTCCATATCGGAGTCCAACACCACCCACAAAAGTGTGCCTATGTTGATCAGTTTCACGAGCGCAGAGAATTTCGACTCCATCGCATATTACAAGAGCATGATCACGGCATTCAAGGAGGCAGGCTTCTCAACATCTTTCATCTCAAATCAGCTCCCGAACCGTTCTTTCACCGAACATTTCGGCAATGAGGCTGACACGACCATATATGTAAGTGGTAATGGAACCACATCCCATCCATATGACGGGGCTGTTTTCCCTTCGGTAGACAAACTACTAAGCGATACTCTCCGCAGGAAACAACTTATCGTCATACATTCCTATGGCTCGCATTTCAAATATCTTGACCGTTATCCCGAACATTTCTCTTTTTTTAAACCGGATAATGCGATTGACGCGAGCGAATCAAACCGAGATAATCTGCTAAACGCATATGACAACTCGATACGGTATACCGATTTCGTCCTTGACTCACTGATATCCATGCTCCGGCGGCATCAAGGCCGTACGGCCCTGATTTACGCGTCTGATCATGGAGAAGACATCTTCGACGACAATCGTGGCAGATTCCTGCACGCATCGCCGGTTCCGACCTACTGGCAGATACATCAAGCCTCCTTGGTATGGCTGTCTCCGACATTGACCCAAGAGAAGCCAGAGATGGCGACAGCGCTTCAGAATAACAGCAGGCGCAGGATCTCCCCGCAAAAATCCCTGTTTCCTACAATAATGGAAATTGCAGGAATTGATTCTCCGTTTGTTATCGACACACTTTCCCTGGTGTCGCCTAATTACCGTCCGGCTTCTCCGGTCTATCTTAATGACCTGAATCAAGCCATTCCTATCAACACTTGCGGACTGACAGAGACCGACATGGACTTACTGCACAAACTTCTTGATTCTCACAAATGAAGATATCCGCCACCATACAAGATGGAGCAAATTCGCTGAGCCGCGATACCCTTATTTCCAAAACCATATCTGTATTACGGTGGCCTTTGGCTGTATTGGTTGTAATAGACCATTATTTCAGATTGCATCTTGTGGAGGAGGTATGCCTCTCATGCAATACGACACAAGCCAACATATTAAGCACGATAGAGGCTGTAATCATAAGCTTTTTCAAGAACTATCCTGTACCGATCTTTTTCTTCATATCAGGATACTTGCTGTATTTGGGAAAAGGATCATTGAAAGGCCGTTATCTGACCAAACTCCAAAAACTGCCTCGCGAGATTTTATTTCCATACATATTCTGGAGTGTGTATGCTATCGGTATATACATTTTATTTCATTTTCTGTATGAAACAGAACTCCTGAAAATTCCTGACTCGGGGTGTTCTATAATGGGATGGTGCAAATGGTTTGTCCAGATATTCATAGGTACTCCTTGGCCGGTAAATATACCGCTTTGGTATGTTAGGGATCTTCTGCTACTGATACTATTAAGCCCTTTAATCCATAAAATACTGATAGCAAGTAAAGGTTGGATCATCTTGTTCTTCGGGCTTTTATATCTGTTCCTGACCAATGACAATAACGCTATCAGATTTCAAACAGGTTTGTTCTTCTTCAGCCTTGGATATTGGTTGCGTTATACTTCTGTGGATGTCGTCTCTTTGTCACGCAAGCTATTCTGTCTGTCAGTTCTTATTTATCTGGCAGGTGGAACTTTCTATTTCGTGAACTATGACATAACAATTGACAACTCTGTCGGGATGCCATTGATAAATTGCATGGCGAAAAATTGCGCCGTGGCTGCCGGATTGATAATCTGCCTACATATTGTGTCATATTTGATAGCAATCGGCAGGATCAGAGTTCATTCATTATTGGCTTCAGCATCTTTTTTTATTTATGTAACCCATTATCCCTTGCTTCATCCTGTTTTCATTTTCTGGTCAAATGTGTTCGGGGGAAATGAGGCGAATGGAAATTTCTGTCTGGCTATCGTTTTCACATCGTCAGTCATTACTGCTCCGGTACTCACATTCATTTATTTCATGGTCAAAAAAGCGTTTCCTACATTTGTCAAAGTTATTGACGGGCGTTGATTTTATATGATATGAAATCCGCGCTGTCACCCTCTCAGTGACAACGCGGATAATCGCTTAGTGTATGATTTTATTGGAATAGATTCAGAAATCGGCGATAAAACACGATGATTATTTTTTCTTCAAGGTAATCCTTATCGCCGGGCCGGTCTCCTGTGATTTGTCAACCGTCATCGACTCGATGTCTGACGGGGAAATGCTATTGAGATCTCCTTCCAGACGCTTGCCATCAACATATACGGGGATTTTCGAAAAGTCAGTGTCTCCGTCGGATGTCACAAGGACATTATATGAATAGGAAGAATCACCTGTATCCGATCCAACAGTAGTGAACGTGATCGTGCGAGTGGGAGAATCACCGGACGATGTCGTGACCGTGGAAGATGAAGTTGATATCGAAACCGGCTTTGAAGCAGTCTTATCTTCGGAACTTTCAGGGCGCAAATTCACGGGCAACATGTAATGAACGCTGACAGGTTTCCCATCAACTTTACCGGGAGTCCATTTTGGAAACGATTTTACAACTCTGACGGCTTCCTCGTCAATACGGGGATCTACGCTTCTTATGACCTTGACATCTCCGATGGAACCATCTTTCTCGACAACGAAATTCACGATCACACGGCCTTTTACACCCTCGGTTCCTTCGGGATACTTGAAATTCTCAATGACATATTTCATCATTGCTTTTTCTCCACCCGGGAAGTGAGGCATCTCCTCAACGACTTTCAACGGCTCAGACGTGTCGTCAGTGGCAGGCACCGTCATTGTGGTGCTATTGGATGAGCTTCCCTCATTCTTGGTGATCGACAGGACGCGTACCGAGGACTCGGGCACGTCTACTACCGAGACTTGCACGTCAGCGGGATTATCGCTAACTTTGTCTTCGAAACTCGTGTCGCCCATCCCGACGGATGCGACAGATGACAAAGCGGATGCGACCGCAGGTAGTTGGGAAATCCACAACGCTGCCCCGATTGCGGGCAGAAGCAGCAACGGACGCAATATCCGTCTGCGCGATGACTTTTGATTGTACATCATAGTGATACGTTTTTTAAGTTTACTGTGATTGAGGCTGTTGGCAAGTGACGGGAATCTCGCGCCGACAGCCTTTTTTATCAATAACATCTGGTAATCCTTGATATCAGTACCTGAAGCGATGACATTGGCATCAGCCTGATACTCATGGACAGTCTTAAGTTCTTCCCTCATCAACCATGCGGCAGGATTGAACCACTGCAAGACACAAACCACCTGAGCGAAAAGCAGGTCTACCCAATGACGTAATTCAACATGGCTTTTCTCATGAAGCAGGATCATTTTCCCATATTGTTGAAAATCCTTATGGGGGATGACAATGGTATTGCCAAAGCTAAAAGGAGCCAATGAGGGATCTTCTGTCAATATTATTTTTCGTGAACCCACCGATATCATATTGCCTTTGCGGATTATGCCGACAAGTCTGAAAAAATTGGTTATAGTCAGCAGGATGACACAGATCAGACCTGCAGCATAGATGCGGACAAGCCATTGCAGCCAATCAAAAGAGTTGGCCGGGTCTGCGGCAATGGTTCCGACAACCGTGAGTCCTTCCATATCGATCACAGGCATTGAATGTGATGCCGTCCCTGACATCCCGGACACGTATTGCCAGAGCGGGATAAAACAGAGCGACACGATATAGATGCTCCAGATGATCAGACGGTTCACACGGTGATAATTTTCGGAGGAAAGCACCCATTTGTATGTCAAATACAAGAGGCTCAACACCAAGGATGATGTCAGGGCGTAGGCTAATAGATTACCCATCGTAATAATTATTGGTCATTATCAACTTCAGGCAGACTTTTGACAGATCGGTTTTCAACAATGTCAATGATCTGACGAAGCTCATCGACAGAAATTTTTTCCTCCTCGACAAGCGCGGATACCGCCGATTTATATGAATTGTTGAAAAAGTTGGCGACAAGATCGCGAAGAGACCGATCCCGGAACTGTCGTTGAGGAGCTACCGCATAATAACGATGGGATGATCCTATGACCTCATGCGATATATATCCTTTTTCCTCAAGAATCCTTACGGTTGTCGAGATCGTGTTGAAATGGGGCTTAGGTTCGGGATAGAATCCCAGCATTTCCCTTACAAAAAGCGGGCCGTGGCCCCAGAGCATTTTCATGACTATCATTTCTTTTTCTGTGATAGCCGTCGGTTTGCGCCCCGGTCTGTTTATTGACTGTGTCATATAGCAGTGTCTGATGTTTACGAGGCAAAGATAAAACTAATTTTTTAGTTATGCAACTAAAAAATTAGTTAAACATCAAAAAAATGATTCTGCAATGATCCATCCGCTAGCCGGAACGTGAACTGAAAGGCTCTGCCAACTGTTTTATAAATGATATTGAAAAGAAATAAAAACTAATATAATCATGGATTCAATCATCAACACCCACATCCCTGAATTCAAGGTACAGGCGTACCATAACGGGGAGTTCAAGACAGTGACAGACAAAGATGTGCTCGGCAAATGGGCTATCTTCTTTTTCTATCCTGCAGATTTCACATTCGTTTGCCCGACAGAGCTGGAAGACATGGCCGAGAAATATGACCAGTTCAAGAAGCTTGGGGTAGAGGTCTATTCCGTCAGCACTGACTCTCATTTTGTCCATAAGGCATGGCATGACGCATCTGACAGTATCAAGAAGATACAGTATCCGATGCTGGCTGACCCGACAGGTCTTCTCAGCCGCGCGTTCGGCGTGATGATCGAAGAGGACGGCATGGCCTACAGGGGCACATTCGTCTGCAATCCCGAAGGTCTTATCAAGCTTGTCGAGATACAAGACAACAGCATCGGCCGCAATGCAGACGAGCTGCTACGCAAGGTTGAAGCCGCACAGTTTGTGGCCACCCATGACGGAGAGGTCTGCCCTGCCAAATGGAAACAGGGACAGGCTACTTTAAAGCCCAGCATCGACCTGGTAGGCAAGATCTGATCTTTCCGAAAAAGATATAAACTTATTATCATACACTCAGCCCGGATAAATGGAGTTTTTTTGACCTAATTATCCGGGCTGTTTTTAAAACGAGACGACATGTTAGACAATGATATATTGGCACAATTGCGAAGCTTGTTCGCCAATCTTAAATCAGAATTCATACTCAGGCTTTCATGCAAGGAGGACACCCGGGAGGCAGACAATATGAACTCTTTTTTGAAGGAGGTAGCATCCACTTCTCAAAAGTTATCTGTCGAGAGAGTGATCGCAAATGTCACAGCTCCGACTTTTGAAATAATCCGTAACGGTACTCCGTCTGGCGTAAGCTTTTGCGGCATCCCCAACGGACATGAATTCACCACTTTCTTGTTGGCCATATTGAATGCCGACGGACAAGGGAAAAACCTGCCGGATGAAACACTAAGAAGACGTATCGAACGCCTGAATGGCCCGATAAGACTACAGACATTTGTGTCGTTGACTTGCACTAACTGCCCGGATGTCGCGCAAGCACTAAATATTATGGCACTGCTGAACCCTGAAATAACGAATGAGATCATTGACGGGGCAACGGTGCCTGATCTTGTTGAATCACTCAACATACAATCTGTGCCGACTGTATACGCCGATGGCAAAATATTGAGTGTCGGACGTTCCTCGTTAGGCGATTTGCTCGACAAGCTTGAATCTATATATGGCAGCAAAGATCTCGACAACAAGACTCCAGTCGTCCGTGAATATGACGTTGTAGTCGTAGGTGGTGGCCCGGCCGGGGCTACTGCCGCGATATATTCAGCGCGGAAAGGTTTCCGCACGGCAGTGGTAGCCAAGGCAATTGGTGGCCAGGTCAAGGAAACCATGGGAATAGAAAATCTCACGTCTGTGGCAGAGACCACTGGTCCGGAACTTGCGGCGGCCATCCGCGAACATATGTCAGCCTATCCAATCGATATTTTTGAGAACCGCACGGTTGATTCCGTCACGTCAGATGAGAATGGCAAGCATGTCGTTTGCGGAGCCGAAATCTTTGTCGCTCCGGCATTGATTGTGGCAACAGGAGCAGGATGGCGCAAGCTCAACGTTCCCGGCGAGGAAAACCATATCGGAAAAGGAGTCGCATTCTGTACACATTGCGACGGCCCATTTTACGCGGGAAAGCGTGTGGCTGTTATCGGCGGTGGCAATTCCGGGATAGAGGCGGCGATTGACCTCGCCAATATCTGCCCGCATGTTGATGTCTTTGAGTTCATGGATTCCTTGAAAGCTGACGGTGTTCTCCAAAATAAGGCGAAAGGCATGAATAACATCTCGATACATCTTTCCTCACAAGTGACAGAGGTCATTGGCGACACATCGAAAGTAACGGATATAAAGGTCACGGATAGAACGTCCGGTGAGGAAGTCATATATCCCGTGGAAGGCGTTTTCGTCCAGATCGGTCTGACTCCCAACAGCACGCCGTTCAAAGGGATCGTCGAGATGACAAAACCAGGAGAGATCCTGGTCGATGAACGTTGTCGTACCTCTGTCAAAGGTATCTACGCGGCCGGCGACGTAACCACTGTCCCATACAAGCAAATCGTCGTGGCAATGGGGGAGGGGGCGAAAGCTGCCCTGTCTGCTTTCGAAGACTCCATGCGAGGCGAACTTTGAGAGAATTTCTTATTGCAATAGCAAAAAAGAGGTGGTTAACGGGAATGTCAACCACCTCTTTTCTTATTATATTTGATGTAGTCTTGGGCTAATATTTTGACTACAAGGTTATTTTTGAGAATTCGCGTGAGGATGGGCAATGGATAAGAAATTGGTAGTGTGTTTGGTTACGCTATATT
>JAETNS010000035.1 GCA_021772015.1 Prevotellaceae bacterium
TAAAGGGTATTGGTATAGTTGCCCTCCGGCTTGATTTCAAAGCGCAGCTCCACGGTCTGACCCTTTGTGATTTTGTCACCGTAGGGCATCACCTCGACGGTGAAGGGATAGGACTGTTGCACGTCGAGGTCGTCGGAGCAGGATGAGAGAGTGAACACGAGGGCGAAAAGGATTGCCCAGAATCCGAAGAAACGGACGGGGGTGACGCGGATTGCGCCGATTTTATTGAGGATTGTTTTCATTATTATTCAGAGTTTTAATCTTGATTTTCTGTTTTGTTTGTGAATTTTATCCACAAGGAACTCATTTAGATCCTTGTGGTTCGGGTAGAGTGAAGATTTGTCGCAGACCTTTGTACCGTACTCCTTTTCAAGTCTGGAGAAGGCGGCTTGCCCTGCGGCATCATTGTCGAAGAAGCATAGCATCACCGAGTAGTCATTGAGCAGAGGTATCGCCTTGCTGAGATTGGCTACCGAGTTAAGCACAATCACATCGTTATAGTCGTTGAAACCGAATTTCTCCCCTGAAAGAAAGTCTATGAAACCTTCGTAAAGGCAGCATCTGGCATTGCCTTTGGCGAGGTGTGTTATTGCCTTCGGTGGAAACGACCCTTTGAAAAAGGGATTGCGTAGCTCAAACCCATGTGCGGCGTTCTCAAAGCCGATGGCATAGTAGTGTTTGCCGTGAAGCTCATAATCCACCTGCACACAGTATCGTCGGGCGATTTCTTTCGGTATGCCACGGTCTGCGAGGTATTTCAGCAACGCCGGGTGCTCCAGCTTGGAGATCTCCACATTGGAGAATGTCGGCTCTTCGACAAATGGCATCGGCTTGTAAGGCTTTTCCACAGGCAATTGCATCTTCTCGGCGATGAACTCAGCCTGTCGGATAAAGTCGGTTGTTCCGGCTATTTCCCCTGCGAGGGAGAATATATCGCCGCCATTTCCGGAGCCAAAATCATACCAGAGATTTTTCTTGGGATTCACATGGAACGATGGTTTTCTCTCACTGCGCAGTGGAGAATAGAACCAGAGTCCTTTGCTGTCGCGTCCCGTGGACTGATAGCCGAGGTGATTGAGAAAATCCACCAACGGGATTTGTCGGATTTCGTCAATATTCATAGGCGCATACCTCTCTTTCTTTTAAGTGGTTCCGGCTTTGGCTCATTCGCCGTCCTTAAGGGAGCGGCCACCACTATATTACCGGCAGCATCCTTACCATTGGCCGTTACTCCGTACATATTAACCTCACGCACCTTTTTCATCTCTGAGGCTATGAACAGGTTTAGTTCCGACTTGTTGGCACTGCCGATTATCTCATAGGCGAGGTCATAAATACCACCATATAATTTGTTGGGTTGCCTTGTGTCGTACCAGCCGTTAGCGGAAGTATCCACAACAATATTGCCATTTGAGGAATAAGGCGACTCGTAGGTCAGAAGGTTGCCGTTACGGTTTACAGGCTCAAAGCCCATCGCCTTCATAAAATCTTCAAGAGGAAGATTTTTTATGTCAAGATCGATTACTGTCAGTCCCATAGGCTCATTCGATTATAAATTTGACACCGACACCATACTGGGTATGGAAATGTCCCGTTGAGTTGCCGAACACAAAACGTTCCTTCACATTTGGAAAACCCAGGCTCGGATGACCCCTTAGACCAAGGTTGAATTGACCCCTGAAAATATTTTGAATTGACCCCTGAAAACGTTCTGGCCGACGGGGTCAATTTTATTTTGTCTTA
>JAETNS010000036.1 GCA_021772015.1 Prevotellaceae bacterium
CTGCTCGACACCGAGGCATTGCAGAGAATCATCCGCGCCAACCGCAACCGTGTGGAGCTGGAGCTTGCCGAGCTGCTGACCGAGATAATGGACTCGCGCAAAATCGACGAGGTAGATTTCTGCTTCAACGACATCCTGAGCCTATTCGGCTACCGTCAGGTCAAGGCTGACCGTAGCCAGCTCCGAAAGGTGGTGCAGGACTGCTGGAAGCTCAGACCAGCCTCAAACTCGTTCTGCTACACGACCTATACCATCGGAATGTTCCTCAACGAAGAAACATACATCGAGACACGCCGATGCGGACGGTACTACACCGTCACCCGGCAGATGTTAGAGAATTTATAATTTTTTCTCGTTGAAATTTGATGAACTGATGAAAAGAGAGACATTCTATTGTTTTTCAGCGCTTTTTCTTCTCATCGGTTATTCATCAACACTTCATCAAAGGTGAAAGGCAATGAGAAAAGAAAATGTTTGGCACCGAGAGAAAATGCAATCTCTCTTTTCCCTCGCCAAAATTTTCTTCTCACCGCCCGTAAAATAGTGATGAAACAATGATGAATGGATAATGCGCTGATTTAATTGTAGATACCCCTTCGATTCATCAGCTTATCAAATTTCAACACCTCACCCGATCGCCGGGATTCTTTCTCGGTGGCCACAATCCCTGAATTATCGTGAATTTTCAATCCTCAGTTAATCCGGTGTGCCGACATCAGTACGGTATGCCGATACATTCGAGCCGTGGTGTTCACCGAGTTCTCAGAACCCACTCGCGTGGCTCAGTACTCTTATCAACAGAGTACACCCGTTTGTCGGATGAATCCGGCGCAGTATCAACCCTCAAACTTCGTGTGAAATGAAAAAGCAAGACGCTTCAATCAACCCTGCAACCGAGTCAACTCAGTTGACCGTTGCAACCGATAAACCGGCTTCCAAGCCCAAAAGCAAACCCAAGATGAAATCTGGTAATCCTGTCAGCAATGTCAGTCAGACTGTCGCCGACAACCAGCCGGGTCTGTTCAAAGGTGAACTCGATGTAACCGATTCACCCACATCAACAACTTCACCCGATGAAACCGTTGACTTCAACGCCATCATCGAAAAGAGCATAATCAAAACAACCGATGAAGTGAGTGCATCTGATAAATCCGTTGGTGGCGTTGAATCAGACATCGCCAACGTATCCGGTGGTGCTGATTCCGTCATTGAGCAGTCTGCAATGAGTGTTGCCACATCATCAGATGAAATCGGGACACTCAACTCAGTAGATATAACTGGACAATCGGATGAACCCTTCAATTCCGATGTACCAGGTGAACAAGATGCAGTCAGTGAAACAGCTGAATCGCTCAATTCCGATACAGTCAATAAATCGGATGCAGTCAATGAATCGGATGAACCCAGACCGACACGCATCAGCGCAAAACAGCGTCGGGAGGAACTTGATAGTTTCAAATCGGAATACCTCGTGCCCCACAAGTTTGAGAAGAAGCACAACGTGGCGATAGCAATAACAGGCTCATCTGACCTCGCCCAGCGCGTTGACCGCAAGAGTTTTTCTGCGAATAATGACCTGAAACTTGTGAAGCGAAATGAGAAGAAGCTCTTCACCCTTATCTCACGCAACACATTTGTGTATCGTCCTGACCGATTGGCAGTGACCGGTGACGAAGATGCGGTGCAGAGTGTCGGGACGACAGATTTCAGGAGCACCACGGAAACCAAATTGGCATTCCTGTCTAATCTTTATGCCACTCCGCAGGTCGATTACGAGCGTAATGGATGGCGAACCTCGTTGACTATGCCCTTGAAATGGTTACATTACTCTGTCTCCGGTCAGCATGATTACATCAACGCATCTCCGCGTCTGTATGTCAAGCGGCAATTGACCGCAAAATCAGATATTTCCGGTTCAGTGACCTATAGCCTCGGTTCTCCGCAACCTTATCTGAACATTACAGCTCCGGTACTTTCCGACTACCGAAATCTGTTCATTGCCGATAATCCCGACAAGTATTCACAGAACGTTGCGGCAACGCTCTCTTATCGTTACCGCAATCCGCTGAAGTCGATGTTTTTCAATCTCTCTGCCACTTATAATCATAGCCGCAGCTCAATAATGTCAAACCAGTTGTTCATCGACGACTTTATAATCTCCACATACGCCGACCGATTGAGCGACAGCAACTCGTGGTATGTTAAAGGGGGATTCAGTAAAGGCCTTGGACACAGTAAAATGGTGGTCGGCTGCGATGTCGATGCCTCGACCGCATCAGCATCATCAATGCGCGACAATGCCATGATTCCTTACCACCAAATTGCTGCCGGCGTAAAGCCATACTTCAAGGGAAGCCTGACAAAATGGCTTTCCGCAAACTACGAGGCAAGCTACGGATTCTCAAAGCTGAAAATCGACGGTGAAGCCAACGATTACCATACATTCCGGCAAAATATTTTTACCACCATAATCCCAAACGATATTGTACAATTCACTGTCGGAGCAGAGCATTTCCTGACCCGTTTCCCGGAAGGTAACACCGCCAACCTCGTACTGCTTGATGCCTCGGCTGTATGGAGGCTCAACAACAAAGTCCGTCTGTCGCTCACCGCCAACAATGTGCTCAACCGGCGTAGCTACGAGTACGTCAACTACGGCACACTCTCACGCTCTGAGCACCACTTCCGGATACGCCCGCGTAGCATACTCGCCTCTATTCAATATCGGTTCTAATAGTCAAGACAATATTT
>JAETNS010000037.1 GCA_021772015.1 Prevotellaceae bacterium
GACAAGTGGTTGACGCCACGAATTTAACCCTATTAAAGAACCCGTATGAAAGATTCGGACACAATTTTATCGAATCAGCTCCCATATGAACAGTTGGCAAAACTGGGCCTTGACCGGGAAAAAGTTGAAAAATTACCGCAAGAGGTTAAGGAAAAGCTGATTAAAGGAGAAGTGACGCCGCTTATGGGAGTGTCGTTACCTGCCAGGAATGGCATGGTGATAACATTACCCCTCAAACTCCAGCTCGCCGCCGACAGGGACGGCAACCCGACACTGATAGCCTACCCGGTGCAGCGTGAGCTTTCACCTGAAAGAAACAATGAACTCCGGCTGTCACAGCAGGAGATAGACGCGCTCCGTAGTGGCGACGTGCTGCAAAAGACCGTCGATATTGACGGCGAGAAAACACGCCGCTATCTACAGCTCGACCCGGAAACGAAATCCATAATCCACCGCCGCGTCACCGAGGTGCAGATTGAACAGAGGCTCAAGGACATGGAGAAGGTGAATGACATCGAACTCGGCACTCAGCAGAAACAGCAGGTGCGCGAGGGCAAGCCTATGGAACTGAACGTGGGCGGCGAGAAAGTCACCGTAGGTATCGACCTCAGGGAGCCGCAGGGATTCAGGGTGGTACAGGGCGACATGAAGGAATGGGAGCGTCAGCAGAAGCTCCGCTACGACGACCTCCACCCCGAATATATCGGACTAGTAATGACAGACAAGAACCGTTGGGAGTATCAGAAGGTGGTCGAGCATGATTCCAAGGAACGCGCCATAAGGCTTGATCCCACACAAAAGGAGCACAGGCAGTCGGGAATGAAACTGCGATGATGAATGGTACATTTGGCAGGGCCATGTTCGAGGAAGATTGCAGCTTTGTTGAAGAAATCCTCAATGTGCCTCGCAAAATCGCCGAGAAAATAGTTAACGGAGAATCCTTCTACAATCCATTGACAAAAAGAATCCAGACAAAGGAATCCCTGCTGAAAGGGGATTGTGACCGCAGGGCCGACAGAATCAAGCAATGGATTGACAGGGAGGAAAAACGGATAAGCGATTTCCCCGGCTACGACGGAGTGGAGCCATACCTCATGTATGCAAAGGATACTGTCGATATGATCCGCTCCAACAGCCCAAGCTATAATATCCGCAAAATTAAGGAAACAAAGAAACCAACCTATAAAGAAAAAGATATGCCAAAGAAAAAGAAAGAAAAGGCTCCCCAGGAGGAGCCGGCAAAGACCGTCAGGGCATCGTCCGACGGCGAAACCCCGAAGGAAAAGAAAGGCGAATCGCAGTCAGCCGCACAGGGCGAGGCTGCGGCAGAGCGAAAGCCCCGTGAACCCCAGATGGTGACAGTCAACGGCGATAAGGTCACGCACGGCCACGCCTACCAAAGCAATGTAAACCCGCAGGACTGGTATTTCACCGCCAGGCTCAACGGCGAGCAGTTGAAGCCGCAGAAGATGGATCCCGCCGATGTCGCCGCCTACGACAAAAAAGAAATCACCGTGCCGGAGCTAATGCAGCGTTACTACCCAACAAAGCTCATGCCGAGGGTACCGGAGGAGGCCTTCAAATACCCCAACGGACTTGCCGGGCCGTCCGGCCCCATCACGATAGACAAGTTCAACGTGTATAAGGAAACCGACGAAACACGCGCCGACTACGGCAGGTACAAGTTCTACGCTCAGGTGGG
>JAETNS010000038.1 GCA_021772015.1 Prevotellaceae bacterium
ATTGCCAATATCTGCTCTTGCTTCTTATTTCGCGGTTTCATAGTCGTATGCTTTAGAAGTCATCTCCGAAGAGATTGGGTTGAACATTGATTTCTTCACCTGCTTTCGGTGCGGTGATGTGCTTGGGTGCGGTCGCCTTCGGCTGGTTCTGTCTGCGGATTTCTCGGAGTTGTTCCTCCCTGTACTGCTCCATAGCCTGTTCCTTGAGATTGGCTTTGTCTTCCTCGGAGAGTTCCGGCTTTCCTACCACGATGTTGCAGTTGACCTTTCCACCCTCCTCAATCTCGTTCTCGTCAAAGTAGTGTACCAAAAGGTTCATCACGGTAGTGTCATCCACCACGCACAGACCGCTCTTTTGGATTTGGGAACACAGATAGTTGACTGCTCCCTCCATTGACTTTGAGGGGTTCGCCATTTTGATTGCGAACATAGGTTCTGCAATGCAACGTTCTTGGAGCATCTGTTGCATTACTGCGATTGCAGTGTCGTTTGATTTCAACATTGTAGCCATAGTCGTAATATTTTAGAGAGTTATTAACCAATAGATTATCGCTATCATCGTCAGTATGGAGATTAGCCACCCCACACCTCGGAGTATCGGTCGGACCACAACCCACATTATCAGAGCCACGATTAAGCCGATTATGCAACCAACCATCTTAGCCAACCCTTTGATTATGCGGTATTGATGGGAGGTTTGGTGAGCTTTGCCTCGACCTGAATTACTAATATGTTGATTTGTAGCTGTCATATCGGTGGGTGCTTTTTTTAACCATGCGTCCAATGACGGTGTGGCTGTATGAGTTGCTCGACGCCTAAATGACGTGTGGCGACAAAAAGGGATGTTCATGGCATTGCGTAAAAATACTACCTCCAAGGGAGTGTGGAGATTTTTACGCAATGACATGAATGTCACTTTCGCCTCACGTTCAATCTGGCGAGCAACTTATACCTGCCCACACGTTAGTGTGATGCCTTGATTGAAAAGGCACCCCCGATAAAATCTGACAGCGAAAATCAACATCGCAGTGACAGGCGACAAGCAAGTCGCCTTCCTACCGAAAATCCAGCAGACAATGAAATTTAAAACTAAAAGAGAACTGCTCATCCCCGGCTAAGACGAGTCTCTGACGATATAGGGAAACGGCATCGTCAGTGTCTCGTCCCGTGGGATGCAACAACAAGCGATGAATGGTGAGGCGGTCGGAAAAGTCCTTTAATGTAATCGGCAATCAGGACACGGAGTGAAGCCAATTGGTCTTGGAGGTTCAGCGACTGCCATGTCGCCACCTCCAAGGCGTTGGCCTCATTCGGTGTCCGCCGATTACCAATTGGCATTATGCGGTCGTGAGGAGCAAGGCTTGCCCTGCTTCTCATGACTACATAATGCCTGCAACTCTGAAGACCGCCTCACCTTTCATCGCTTTTGCAATTGCCAAAACTACTCTATTTCATGGTTTGTTTGTCTGACAAACATATGACAAACAAATATTATATGTGACCCTATATTTCGCTTAGGAGGAGATACTGTTTCTTTGAGTGTGTCTGACGCCAGCCACTAAAAAGGACCAGTCAAATTTTGACCGGTCCTGACAAGTTTGTAATTTTAGGTGACCAAACTTAAAATTCAAACTTAT